>CAVTXS010000036.1:0-38808 GCA_963738705.1 uncultured Alphaproteobacteria bacterium | reverse complement strand
GGCCGTGTGGACGGATTTAGCCCAGTATAGGGTAGCGGGATTCCCAAATCACTTTTTCTGTGACTTATGGGCAGTCGGTTTTTGGAGGACCGACCATGCTCACGACCATGACGGATGAGGATTGGACGATTGTTTTGCAGGTGTTTGCGGCCTCGCGCTCGCGCCGCGGTGACAAGGGCCGCGATGACCGGAAGTTTCTCGAAGCCCTGCACTATTTCGTGGTTCATAACATCACCTGGCGGGCGCTTCCGGAGAAATTCGGGCATTGGAACAGCGTGTGGAAGCGGTTCTGGCGATTGAGCCGATCCGGGACCTTCGAAGCCTTCTTCGATGCGCTGGCGGCGATGAGCGAGACGGCGCATCTCGTTCAGATGTTCGATTCCACCGTGGTGCGCGCGCATGTGTCGGCGGCGGGCGCAAAAGGGGGCAAGACGATCAGGCACTCGGCCGCTCGCGCGGCGGCTTCTCGACGAAAATCCACCTGAAGGTCGATCTCGGCGGCTTGCCGCTGGCCTTTCATCTCACCGGCGGCGAAGCCAGCGACAGTCGCAACTTCGAAGTCCTGCTCGATCTCGGCCCCAACATCACGCCGCGCGCCGCCATTACCGACAAGGGATACGATGCCAAAGCCAACCGCGATGGCGCCCGCCGACGCGGCATCTGTCCGGTCATCCCGTACAAATCAAACGCAGTCAACCGGCCGGTGTACTTTCCGAAAGCGCTCTACAAGGCACGGGCACGAATTGAGCAGGCGGTCGGCAAGCTCAAACGATTTAAGCGCATCGCGCTCCGATGCGAGAAGACCGCATGCAACTATGGCTCTTTCGTCGCGCTCGCACTCGGCTTCATCTTGATCAAATCCGTCCACACGACCTAGTGACCCAGTGGTGACCGCGCTAAAATAGTCGATTGACTAATTCACCTAAAGTATTGAAATTACTGGCGCGCCCGACAGGATTCGAACCTGTGACCTCTGCCTTCGGAGGGCAACGCTCTATCCAGCTGAGCTACGGGCGCGCGTTGAGCCTACATAGACGATCGGTCCCGCAGCGGCAACGCCGCGGTCGGAGTGCGCAACGGCGCGGAGGTCGTTGATCGCGCACGAATGCGGTCGCACACAAAGCGCGCCTCATGCCGAGGAGCGCGCGCAACGCGCGCGTCTCGAAGCATCGCGCCGCAAGGGTGCGCAAACGCATGCCCTCGGGCCGGCCGGAGGCCGGACCCGGGGACGCGCGCACGCGCGTGCGCAGCGCACGTCCTGCGGCGAGGATCTACGTGCGCACGCGGCGCTCGCGCGCCGCTTTGCGCACCCTAGCGAGTCACGTCGACTTCTTGAAGAACCCGATCACCAGCAAGAGGATCACCGCGCCGATGATCGCGTTGATGATCGCCGCGACCATGCCGCCGACCAGCACAAAGCCGATCCGCGGCAGCAGCCAGCCGGCAATGACGGCGCCGATGATGCCCACCACGATGTTGCCGATCAGCCCGAGGCCGTAGCCCTTCACCAGCAAGCCGGCGAGCCAGCCGGCAACTCCCCCGATGATCAGCCAAACGATAATGTCGACAAGCATGACCGTCCCTCCTCAGTGGCAGGCCGATGTCGTCATCGGCCCCCGACATCCGATCTTCAGCGGTAGCAAGGTATGGTGAGTTGGGATCGACAATCCAGTGGGCTCTCGGCTTGCATCCTTCGGGACGCGGTCCTTCGGACCGCTCCTCAGGATAAGGGTTGGTGCACGGCACGCACCGGCGCCTCATGCCGAGGAGCGCGTTGGACACGCGCGCGTCTCGAAGCATCGCGCCGCGTCATCGCGTCCTGCGCTGCCCTCGCCGCTGTGGCGGCTCGCCCGGGACACGGGGCGCGCAGCATATTCTCCCGCCCGCCGGCATGCGGCCGATCAGCGGCTTGCCGATCTTTGCTGTGACTCGGTCTCTCGGAGACTGGGCCTCTCCACCATCTTGCGCTCGCCCCAGCTCTTGAGCTCGGCAACGGTGAAGCCGTCGAGGAAGGGATTGGCCTTGACGATCTTCTCGCGCGTCGTCTGCCCGGTCGCATCGGCGCTCGCCATCACCGAGGCGGCATCGACATGCCCCGGCGCGGTCAGGAGCGCGACGGCGCCGCCCCCGCCGGCGAAGTGCGAGAGGTAGAGCGTGCCGGGCGTGACCGGCAAGCCGCGCGCGGTCAGCATCGCGGCGTTGCGCTCGGCAAAGCGGGTGGTCATCTCGCGCGTGAGGGCGGCGTCGAACCGCAGCTCGAGCGCCTCCTTCGCGCCGAGACGCGCAAGGTCCGGCCGGTGCGCGCGGATCATGTCGAGCCAGGTGCCGTCGAGGAACTGACCGCCGCCGGCGGCGGTCGAGCGCCTGTTCCTCGCATTCGGATCGCCGTTCGACTCCGCGCGAATGATGCGGTCGACGACTGAATGAATCGCAATGGTGTCGGCGATCTGCGGCCTGGCGGGCGTCAAGCGGTCATGGACTGTCAGTCCGCCGACCCAGCCCACGCCGAGCGCGGCAACGAACGCGCTCACGGCCAGCACGGTCGGCGGCCCGCGCCTGCGCGCGGGCGCCCGGGGAAACACCGCCTCATCGCGGCGGGGCGGTCGAACCTCATGCGCTCGCGTCACCGCTTGCGCCGCGACGGAGCGCGGGCCGAGCGCGGGGCTCGGCGCGCAAACCGCAGCTGCCGGTCTTTCGCTGTTGCCAGGTTCGGCGTGCCACAGGATCGAGGCGAGCTCGTCGACCCAATCGCGCCGCTCGGCCGTATCGGCCCCGCTTAGAAGCATCGAGAGTGGTGACCCTGTGTCGCTCGCGACCGGTCTCCCGGCGCGACCCCCGTCACAGCCCCGGCGCATGATTTGATGCGAATTCTAAACCGAACGTTAACGACCGGGCGGGGGGTCCCTCGGCATCCTTCGAGACGCGTCGCTTGCGCGACGCTCCTCAGGATGAGGATGTGGTGCAGGGCATGCACAAAGCCCTCATGCTCAGGAGCGCGCGGCACGCGCGCGTCTCGAAGCATCCGCCGCACGCCAGTAGCACGCGTAGGGCGAATAGCGCAGCGTATTCCGCCGCGCTTATGCGAACGGCGCAATACGCTGACGCTATCGCCCTTCACTGCAGGAACGGATTGCTCACGCGTTCGTGCCCGATGGTGCTCGCGGGCCCGTGGCCGCAGATGAAGGCTAAGTCGTCGCCGAGCGGCAACAGCTTGTCCTTGATCGAACGGATGAGCGCCGCGTGGTCGCCGAAGGGGAGGTCGGTGCGGCCGATCGAGCCCTGGAACAACACGTCGCCGACGATCGCGAAACGCGCCTCGGCATTGACGAACACCACGCTGCCGGGCGAGTGGCCCGGGCAGTGGAGGACGTCGAACGTCATGTCGCCGACGCGCACCTTGTCGCCTTCCGCCAGGAACCGGTCGGGCTCGACGTTGCGCGCATCGGTCATGCCGAAGCCGGCGCCGGTCTGCGCCAAGTGCGCCAGCAGCGGCGCGTCGGCGCGGTGCGGCCCCTCAATCGGCACGCCGAGCTCGGCCTTGAGCTCGGCTGCGCCGCCGGCGTGGTCGATATGGCCGTGGGTCAAGAGGATGCGCTCGACCGTGATGCCGGTCTGCGCAATCGCGTCGCGGATGCGGGGAAGATCGCCGCCCGGATCGATCACCACGCCGCGCTTCGATTCTCGTCCCACAACAGCGTGCAGTTCTGCTGGAACGGCGTGACCGGAACGATCGTGGCGCGGGCCTTGGGCATGCGGCACCATATAAGGTGCGCGGCAGGGCGCGAAAAGCCAATCCGTCATTGCGAGCGAAGCGAAGCAATCCAGGCAGGGTAGTGCCGGCTTCTGGATTGCTTCGTCGGCTTCGCCTCCTCGCAATGACGGGTGAGCCGTCATTGCGAGCGAAGCGAAGCAATCCAGAATCACCCGTGTTCCGCACGCGCTGCAGCGCGAGGGCACCCCATCGCGCGTGTGCGATGGTAGTCCCGCAGTCGGGAGCAGGGCGGATCAGCGAAGCGCCATCCGCCTACGCGCAGGCGTTGACAGGCCCCCTGGCAAAGGCATCTGATGCGAGGAGCGTTAAGAGAGCGGGGACGTTTAGCCTGCGCCGCAGCGTGGCGCTTGGCCCTGCGCGCAAAGCGCTCGGACACGCGCACATTCAGCAGGCTGCGTAAGCCGCAGCGCCGGCCTTGAACGGACCCGCAGCGAGGGGAGGTTCATCATGGCTATCAACGTCGCATATTTTTGGACCCAGAAGACGGTCCCGGATTTCCTCAATAACCTCGTACAGGACGGCGGCCAAGCCGGCGCGGCGATTGCCAGCAGCCCGGACGGCACACGCTATTTTGGGACGTGGGCAGATATCAACATCATCCCGGAATTCGACGTGCGAGGACGTCTTGTCGAGGGCACCGGCACGCCGTTGGCAGACGAGTTTCTGGTCAACTCGACCACCCCCATCGGTCAGGCCGAGTCCAGCGTTGCGGCCCTCAACAATTCCACCTGGGTCGTGGCCTTTACCGATACGAGCACCGACCCGCTAGGCGATATCCGTTTCCGCCGGTTCGATGTCAACGGCAACCCGCTCGGCGATGACGTCGCGGTCATTGCCGAGGTCAGTTTCAACGACAACAATTCGAACGTGACGGCGCTCGCCGACGGCGGTTTCGCGATCGCGTTCCAACGCGACTTCGGCGGAGGCGACCTCGATATCCTCCTGCGGCGGTACAACGCCGATGGAACCACGAACGGCGGCTTTATCGTCGTCGACCAGTCGACCGCGCTGAACACTCATTCTCCATCGATCGCCGGCCTCGCCTCCGGCGGCTTCGTTGTCGCCTGGCAGCAGGAGGTGGTGGCCGGCGGCCCCAACTCGGTCTGGTTCCAACGGTACGATGCGGCGGGAGCGGCTGTCGGCGGTCACGTCCTGGTCGACGGCCTGGGCACCCGCAACGAGGACATTCAGGTTGCGGCGCTGCACGATGGCGGGTTCGTGGTCGCCTACCACGAGAACACTTTGGACAACCCCCTCGGCTTGGACATCACCGTGCAATTCTACAATGCCGACGGCACGCCGCGCTCGGGCCACCTACGGGTCAACGACAACGACCCCGCCGCCGCAAATGAAGCATTGCCCTCGCTCACGGTGCTCTCCAACGGCTTTGTCGTGGTCGCCTGGGGAGACTTCCCAGACAACTTGATGCACCATCAGGCCTATGATCCGGACGGCTTCCCGGCAGGAACGAACTACGTGGTCGACGGGTCGGTTCTCGAAGGCGAGATTGCGGCCTTGACCAGTGGCCTCGTTGCTGACGTCTACTCAAGCGAAGTGCCGGACCCAGGTGGCTCGCTCTCGATACGCCATTCGATCCACGAGCTCAGCCGCACGATCTCGAGCGACGGTGCGGGCGATACCCTTTTCGGCGACAGCCTGCGCGACACGCTGCTCGGCAATGGCGGCAACGACCTGCTGATTCCCGGCGGCGCCCACGATTTTGTCGACGGCGGGGCCGGCCTCGACACCGTGAGCTATGCGGATGCGACGCAGACCGTCGTGGTCGACCTGCCGTTTGATATCGCGCTCGGCGCCGAGATCGGCACCGACACGGTCATCGGCATCGAGAACGTCATCACCGGCAACGGCAACGACGCGGTCGCGGCCGATGGGGCGACCAACGTGCTCGACGGGGGCGCCGGCATCGACACGGTGAGCTACTACGCGGCGGCCGGGCCGGTGATCATCGATCTTGCGGCGGGCGTTGGCGTGGATCCAACCAGTGTCGACGTGCTGTTGAATTTCGAGAACGCCAACGGGTCGGGCTTCAACGACGCGATCTCGGCGACCGCCGCGACCAACGTCCTCAACGGCCTCGGCGGCAACAACACCGTCAGCTACTACCTCGCCGCGCAGGGCGTGAGCATCAACCTTGCGACCGGCGTCGGCAATGACGGGACCAGCACCGATACGCTGCTGAACTTCCAGAACGCCAACGGTTCGGCGCACAGCGATGTCCTCGTTGGCAATGACGCCGCCAACATACTCAACGGCCTCGGCAGTGCCGACTCATCCACCGGCAACGGTGGTAACGACACCTTCGTGTTGGGGGCGGGTCAGGCCCACGGCGACATCGTCACCGACTTCGACGGCAACGGGGCCGGCGCCGGCGATTCGTTCCTGTTCCGCGGATTTGGCACGGCAGCTCAGGGTGCAACGTTCACTGCGCTCAATGCCACCCAGTGGCAGATCCATTCCGGCCTCGATGGTCACAACGAGATCATCACATTGAGCAACGCCGCCGCCGTGCACGCGAGCGATTTCGTGTTCGTGTGACCAGCGCCTCCGCCCGCGTCCCGCACGCGCCGCAGCGCCTCCCGGGTCCGCGCTTCGCGCGTCGACCTCTCCCCAACGGGGTGAGGTGAAGAGGCGGCGTCGCTGTGCAACACGTGCCAACAGCGAAAAAATCGGCGACAGTGGACGGTGATGTAGGGTCTCGCCCGGCAGAGCAAGAGAACATGGCGCAATCGACGGCGAGCCGCGCGGTGCTGTTGACCGGCGCGGCCGGCGGCATCGGCACAGCGATCGCGGCGGCGCTGCTCGCAGCCGGCCACGCGGTCGCGGCCGTCGACCGCGACGCCGCCGCGCTCGACCGCCTGGTGGCGCTGCACGGCGGTACGAACGCGGTCGGGCGCCTCGCCCCGATCCTCGCCGACCTCGCGGACGCCGAGGCCTGCGCGCACGCGGTCGCGGCGGCGCGCGACTGGTTCGGCCGGCTCGAAGGCGTGATCAACAATGCCGGCATCGGGATGAGCGCGCTGCGCCCCGACGCCGAGGCGCGCCATCCCGGCATCGAGGAGCTCACGCCGGAAATCTGGGAGAATTTCTACGCCATCAACGCGCGCGCCCCGATGCTGATCGCGCGCGCGGCGTTGCCGTTGATGCGGCAACGCGGATTTGGCCGCATCGTCAACAACACGACGAGCTTCCGCACCATGCTGCGCGTGCAGCCCTACGGCGGCACCAAGGCGATGCTGGAGTCGATGTCGGCAGTGTGGGCGGCGGAGCTCGAAAACTCCGGCATCACCGTCAACGTGCTGGTCCCGGGCGGGCCGACCGATACGCCGTTCATCGCCGACGGCGCCGGCTGGCCGCGCGACAAGATGCTGCGCCCCGAGATCATGGGGCCGCCGGCGGCCTGGCTGATGTCGGAGGAGTCGGCCGGCTTCACCGGCCAACGCATCACGGCGGCGCGCTGGGACACCGCGCTCCCCGGGCCGGAGGCGGCGCGGCGCGCCAGCCGCGCCATCGGCTGGCCCGAGCTCGCCGCCGACGCCGTGTGGCTGCAGGCGTAGCCGGTAGAAGGCCGCGTATCTCCTCCGTGTCATGCCCCGCGAAGGCGGGGCACCCAGTAACCACGGAACGTTGGTGTCTTACTGGGTCACCCGTTTTCATCTCCTCCCTGACATGTCCCGCGAAGGCGGGGCACCCAGTAACCACGGAACGTTGGTGTTTACTGGGTCCCCCGCTTTCGCGCTAGGGCATGCACATATCTGAGTGAGGCAGAATGACTCAGGTTGCCGATTTGGGATTCCCCTCCCCCCAGGCTGTGTGATTCTGTTTTTGACACTTTGGACAGCCGGAGTGTCGACATGACGTGCGCAAGATGGTCGTTAGGCCGTTTCGGGGACCGACGCCTCGATAAAGGGGGGCGGCGCTGCTCGAAGCCATGGTATTGCGTTCGAGCGTGTGTATGCGCCGGCTTGGTGGCGGACAGCGGTCGCAAGAGGTTCGCTTCGGCCGGTACTTGGCGAATAGCAAGGTCACGATCAAACGCCTGATCGAGGGATGGAGCGAGCAGACTGCCCCGGCGGCGGCTGGCCGGCACGTGCTGGCAGTCCAGGATACTAGCGAGGTCAATTTCCGGACCACGGCCGCACGTCGGCGCGGCTTGGGGGAGATCGGCAAGGGCGTTGGCCGCGGTGTTCTGGTGCACGGCATGCTGGCATTGGACGCCGACAGCGGCAGCTGCCTTGGCTTGGTTGCGGGGCATGTCTGGACCCGCAAGGGCCGTATCGCCGTTCCACATGACAAGCGCCGGCTCGAAGAGCGGGAATCCGATCGCTGGGTGTGCACGGGCATCGAAGCCAAGAAGGTGTTGGCCGCAGCCGCGATGGTCACAGTCATCGGTGATCGCGAGAGCGACTTCTACGCCGCTTGGGCGGTGCTGCCGGGCCCCCACTTCCACCTGATCTCGCGCGCCATGCAGGATCGCTGCCTGGCAGACGGCAGCAAACTGTTCGCCGCGAGCGAAGGCTTCCCGCTCGCCGATACAAAAACCATCGAGCTGCGCGCGCGTGCTGGACGCCCCGCTCGCTCGGCCATGCTGGAGCTGCGGTTCGGACAAGTCGCGCTGCGGCGGCCGAGCGGCAGTGCACATCGCCATTTGCCTGCCAGCGTGACCGTCACTTTGGTCGAGCTCATCGAGCCTCATCCTCCCAAAGGTGTTGAGCCCCTGCACTGGCGACTGCTCACCACTCATGAAGTTCTCGACCCAGAGGGCGCTTGGCGCATCGCCCATTGGTACAAGCAGCGTTGGATCATCGAGCAGCTTTGGCGCCTGCTGAAGCTGCAAGGCCTCAGGCTGGAAGATAGTCAGCTCGCCACCGCCGATGGTCTGATCAAGCTCACTGCAGTCGCCGCCAAGGCAGCTGCCATTACGGTCCAGCTCCAGCAGGCGCGCGACGGCAAGGATGACGAACCCGCCAGTATAGCCTTTCCAGAACGCGAGATCGCAGTCCTCGATGCCACCAACACTCGCATCGAAGGCAAAACGGCCCTGCAGAAAAATCCCCACCGCAAGCAAAGCCTCGCCTGGGCCGCCTGGATCATCGCTCGTTTGGGCGGATGGGATGGATATCCTTCCTCCAGGCCGCCGGGACCCATCACCTACAGGCATGGCCTGGAGCACTTTCGTATTATCCTCCTCGGATGGGATACGAGAGATATGTGCATGCCCTAGCGCTTTCGCGGGGGATGACGGCTGTGGATTGCCGCCCCGGCGCGGCGTATCGTAGGAGTGAACACGAGCGCCGGAGAAGGAACAGCCCATGTCGCAGGCGATGGAGAAGTCCGAAACCAAGGCGCCGAAGCTCTTGAAGGATGCCGACTTCGCCTGGGACGATCCGTTCGGTCTCGAGAGCCAGCTCACCCACGAGGAGCGCATGGTGCGCGACACCGCGCGCGACTATGCGCAGGAGAAGCTCGCCCCGGGCGTGATCGAGGCCTACCGCGAGGAGCGCATCGACCGCAGCATCCTCGCCGACATGGGCGCGCTCGGGCTGCTCGGCCCGACGTTGCCGGAGGCCTACGGCGGCGCCGAGCTCGGCTACGTCGCCTACGGGCTGATCGCGCGCGAGATCGAGCGCGTCGATTCCGGCTACCGCTCGGCGCTCTCGGTGCAGTCCTCGCTGGTGATGTGGCCGATCTACGCCTACGGAAGCGAGGCGCAGCGGCGCAAATATCTGCCGAAGCTTGCCAAGGGCGAATTGATCGGCTGCTTCGGGCTGACCGAGCCCGACCACGGCTCCGATCCCGGCTCGATGGTGACGCGGGCCGAGAAGGTCGCGGGCGGCTACGCGCTCACCGGCGCCAAGACCTGGATCTCCAATTCGCCGATCGCCGACCTCGCCGTGGTATGGGCGAAGCTCGACGGCAAGATCCGCGGCTTCATCGTCGAGCGCGACACCACCGGCTTCGAGACGCCGAAGATCCACGGCAAGCTCTCGCTGCGCACCTCGGTGACCGGCGGGATCGTGCTCGATGCCGCGGTGGTGCCGGAGGAGAACCTGTTGCCGAACGTCAAGGGGCTCGCCGGTCCGTTCGGCTGCCTCAACAACGCGCGCTACGGCATCGTCTGGGGCGCGATGGGCGCGGCCGAGTTCTGCTGGCACCGCGCGCGGCAATACGTGCTCGACCGCAAACAGTTCGGCCGGCCGCTCGCCGCCAACCAGCTGGTGCAGAAGAAGCTCGCCGACATGCAGACCGAGATCGCGCTGGGTCTGCAAGGCGCGCTCCGGCTCGGGCGCATGCTGGAGGAGGGGACGGCGGCGCCGCAGGCGATCTCGCTGATGAAGCGCAACAACTGCGGCAAGGCGCTCGACATCGCGCGCGTCGCGCGCGACATGCACGGCGGCAACGGCATCGCCGACGAGTTCCACATCATGCGGGTTTCGGCGAACCTCGAGACGGTCAACACCTACGAGGGCACGCACGACATCCACGCGCTCATCCTCGGCCGCGCGCAGACCGGCATCCAGGCGTTTTCGTGACGGAGGACGGACGACAGAGGACAGAAGACAGACGACAGAAGACGGAAACTTCTCTGTCCTCCGTCCTCCGTCCTCTGTCCTCTGATTGCGAGGAGCGTCAGCGACGAAGCAATCACTCCCGCAAGAACTCCTCCGCGGTGAACAGCGCGCGGAAGGGGACGCCATCGGCCGCGAAGGTTTCGGTCGCGCCCTCCTGGCGGTCGACGATCGCGAGCACCAGAACCACCTCGGCGCCCTCCTCGCGCACGGCGCGGATCGCCGCCAGCGCCGAGCCGCCGGTGGTGGTGACGTCCTCGACGATCACGACCTTCTTGCCCTTGAGCGATTTGCCCTTCGGCAGCCCCTCGACCAGCTTGCGCGCGCCGTGGTCCTTCGGCTGCTTGCGCACGAAAAAGGTGCCGAGCTTGGCGCCGCGCCGGTGCGCCGCGATGGCGGCGGCGGTCGCGATCGGCACCGCGCCCATTTCGAGGCCGCCGAGAGCGTCGGCCTCGACGTCCGCGAGCGCGTCCAGAACCAGCTCGCCGATATGGCTCGCGCCGGCGGCGTGTAGCGTGGTCGGCCGCAGGTCGAAGTAGAAGTCGCTCTCGCGCCCCGACGCAAGCGTGATCCGCCCGCGCCCGAACGAGCGCGCGCGGATCAGTTCCTTGAGCTCCTCGCGCATCGACGGCGCCTTCGCGGCATCACGGCGCATCGGCTGCATGGCGGGCCTCGCCGGGTTGCGTTCTGTGGGTTGCTATAGCGCAGCGCCGCGCGCCGATAAATCCGCCCCGGCAAGACTCCTGTGGAACAGGAGGCCGCGCATCTCCTACCTGTCATGCCCCGCGAAGGCGGGGCATCCAGTAACCACGGAAGCGCCAGTGTTTACTGGGTCACCCGCTTTCGCGGGTGATGACGGCCGTGGTCTACGGCGCGCCCGCCACCAGCCCGGCGTCGTGCAGGCGGGCGATCTCGTGGTCGGGAAGGCCGAGCACGTTCGCCAAAACCTCGTCGGTGTGCTCGCCGAGGCGCGGGGCGGGCACGGGCGTTCCGCGCTCGCCTCCCATGAAGGAGGCGGCGGCGCCCGGGGTGAGGTAGCGCTGCCCGCTCGGATGGTCGAGCGCGGCGAAGATCGGGTTCGCAGCGGAGAGCCGCGGATCGGACGCCAGCGCCTGGTGCACCGTGCGGTACGGCCCCCAGCACACGTCGCGCTGATCGAACGCGGCGGCAAGCTCGGCCAACGGCCGCTGTTCGACGGCCGCCTCGATCAGCGGAAACAGCCGGTCGCGGTGCTCGAAGCGCAGCCCATCGTCCTGCGCGAAGCTGACAGCGAGCTCGCGCTCGAGCGCCGCGACCGCCTCGCCGAGCGCGAGCGCCTCGAGCAATCCGCGCCACTGCCGCGGCGTGATCGCGATCACCATCAAGCGGTGCCCGTCGGCGGTGACGAAATCGCGGCCGAAGCGAGCCGTAGAGCGTATTGCCTAAGCGCTCCCGGTCGGCGCCCGACGTCGCGACCTCGGCGATCTGCCCGAGGTTGCCGAGCGTCGCCATGGCGACGTCGCCGAGCGGCACGCGCACCTCCTGGCCCTTGCCGGTCTCGCGCCGGTAGCGCTCGGCGGCCAGCAGCGCGTAGGTCGCGGTCGCGCCGGCGAGCAGGTCCCAGGCGGGCAGCACGTGGTTGACCGGCACCTCGCCAAGCTCCGGCGGTCCGGTCATGTGCGGATAGCCGACCGCCGCGTTGACGGTGTAGTCGACCGCGGTCGTGCCGTCCGGCCAGCCCATCACGCGCACCGAGATCATGTCGGGGCGGAGCGCCGCGAGCCTCGCATGGCTAAGGAAGCCGTCGGCCGGGTAGTTGGTGAGGAAGATGCCGGCGCTCTCGCCCGGCGCGGTCGCGAGCCGCACCGCAAGCTCGCGGCCCTCCGGGCGCGCAAGATCGAGCGCGACCGACTTCTTGCCCTTGTTGAGGCCCTCCCAATAGAAGCTCGCGCCGCTTTGCGCGAGCGGCCAGCGGCGAAAATCCGGGCCGCCGCCGATCGCGTCGAAGCGGATCACCTCGGCGCCGAGCTGCGCGAGATAGAGCCCGCACGACGGCGCCGCGACGAACGACGCGCCTTCCACGATCCGCAGGCCTGCAAGGAGATCGTACATGAGCGGAGCGGAGCCTACACGATCCTCGCGTCCGGGCGCAGAGCGGCGCTCTGCAGAGTCCATTCGTCGTCGCGAGGAGCGCGAGCGACCCTCGGCGTCATTGCGAGGAGTGAAGCGATTCCTTGCCGTCATTGCGAGGAGCGTCAGCGGCGAAGCAATCCAGACAGCCGCGGCGCCGTCCTGGATTGCTTCGCTTCGCTCGCAATGACGGCACCCTCCGGGATAAGCTCGGCCATGACGGGCGATTGTGCACTGCACCAGAGCGCGCCTGAGGCGGAATGTCGCTTGCGAAGGGCCTGGAATAGTCGCGCGAAGTTGATGCGGGGTTGCATAGGCCGGGTCTATAGTTTGAAATTGGAATACTGAAGAACAAGCGTCGCGGGGCGGAGGCTCCGCGGCGGAGCGTCAACCCGATGGGGAGGCCAAGTATGGCTCGTCTGACAATCAATGGAACTGCGCGTGACGTCGAGGTCGAGGCGGACACGCCGCTGCTCTGGGCGCTGCGCGAGCAGGTCGGTCTGACCGGCGCGAAATACGGCTGCGGCATCGCGCAATGCGGTGCCTGCACGGTGCATATCGACGGCGAAGCCGTGCGCTCCTGCTCGGTGGCGGTCGGCTCGATCAAGCCGGAGCAGAAGATCGTCACCATCGAGGGCCTCTCGGCCGACGGCTCGCATCCGGTGCAGAAGGCCTGGGTCGCCAACGACGTGCCGCAATGCGGCTATTGCCAGCCCGGGATGATCATGGCGGTCGCGGCGCTGCTCAAGGCAAAGCCGAAACCGACCGACGCCGACATCGACGCCGCCATCACCAATATCTGCCGCTGCGGCACCTTCCAGCAGGTGCGCGAGGCAATTCACGCCGCCGCGAACGCTTGAGGGAGGAACCGATGAATTACATGCCCAAAGTCGATCGCCGCTCCTTCGTGGTCGGTGCAGCCGCCGCCGGCGGCGGACTTGCGCTCGGCCTCACCCTGCCGCCCGGCGGGGTGGCGCCGGTGCTCGCCCAGGACGGCACGCCGGAAGTCAACGCCTGGGTCGTGATCCGGCCCGACGACACCGTCGTGGTGCGCATCGCCCGCTCCGAGATGGGGCAGGGGACGCTCACCGGCCTCTGCCAGATGGTCGCCGAGGAATTGGAGGCCGACTGGTCGAAGGTGACGTGGGAATATCCGACGCCCGGCCAGAGCGTCGCGCGCAAGCGCGTGTGGGGCGACTTCTCCACCGGCGGCAGCCGCGGCATCCGCATGTCGCACGAATACGTGCGCAAGGGCGGCGCAGCCGCGCGCATGATGCTGACGCAAGCGGCGGCCAACGAATGGAAGGTGCCGGTCGGCGAATGCACGGCCGCCAACAACGTCATCACCCACAAGGGCTCGGGCCGGAGTCTCCGCTACGGCCAAGTGGCCGCGGCCGCCGCCAAGCTCGAGGCGCCGAAGGACATCCCGCTGAAGGATCCGAAGGACTGGAAGATCATCGGCAAGTCGGTCAAGCGGCTCGACACCGCCGACAAGGTGACCGGCAAGCAGGTCTACGGCTTCGATCTGAAGCTGCCCGGCATGCTCGTTGCCGCGACCATGGAAAGCCCGGTGCACGGCGGCAAGGTGAAGAGCTTCGACGCCGCCAAAGTCTCCGGCATGAAGGGCGTCAAGAAGGTGATGCAGCTCGGCGAAACCGGCGTCGCGGTGGTGGCCGATACGTATTGGCACGCCAAGACCGCGCTCGAGGCGCTGCCGATCGTCTGGGACGAGGGCGAGAACGCCAAGGTCTCGAGCGCCTCGATCGCCGCATGGCTGAAGGAAGGCCTCACCGCCGAGCAGGCTTTCGTCGGCAACGCGAACGGCGACGCCAAGGCGGCGATCGCCGCGGCCGCCAAGAAGCACGAGGCGGCATACGACTACCCGTACCAGAATCACGTGTGCATGGAGCCGATGAACGCCACCGCGCGTTACACGGCCGACAAGTGCGAGGTGTGGGTGCCGACCCAGGACGGCGAAGGCTCGTTCGCGGCGACGCTCGCGGCCTCGGGGCTGCCGGCCGACAAGTGCGAGGTCTACAAGCTCCACCTCGGCGGCGGCTTCGGCCGGCGCGGCGCGTTCCAGGACTACGTGCGCCAGGCCGTGCTGATCGCCAAGGAGATGCCCGGCACGCCGGTGAAGGTCCTGTGGTCGCGCGAGGAGGACATGCTGCAGGGCCGCTTCCACCCGGTCATGCAGTGCAAGCTCGTGGGCGCGTTCGACAAGGACAACAACCTGACCGGGCTGCACATGCGGCTGTCGGGCCAGTCGATCCTGGCGAACGTCCGCCCGCAGGTCGTCGACCAGAACAAGGGAATGGACCCGCTGGTGTTCCAAGGCCTGATGCGGCCCGGACAGGAGCACATGTTCGGCTACACCATCCCGAACCTCCTGATCGACCACTCGATGCGCAACCCGCATATCCTGCCGGGGTTCTGGCGTGGGGTGAACATCAACCAGAACGCCATCTTCCTGGAATGCTTCATGGACGAGCTGGCCGAAGCGGCCGGCAAGGATGCGCTCGAGTTCCGGCGCACGATCATGAGCGGCAATCCGAAGAACCTCGCGGTGCTCAATGCCGTGGCCGAGAAGATCGGCTGGGGCAAGCCGGCGCCGCAGGGCATCCATCGCGGGCTGGCGCACATGCATGCGTTCAACGCCTACGTCGCCGCGGCCGCGGAGGTGTCGGTTACCGGCGACAAGGTGAAGGTGCACCGCATCGTTGCGGCGACCGACACCGGTTACGCCGTCAACCCGGCGCAGATCGACCGGCAGGTGGCGGGCTCGTTCGTCTACGGCCTGTCCGCCCTGTTCTACCAGGAGTGCACGGTCAAGGCCGGCCGCATCGAGCAGACCAACTTCGACACCTACAACTCGATGCGCATCGCCGAGATGCCGAAGGTCGAGTCGATCGTCATGCCGAGCGGCGGCGCGGTCTGGGGCGGGGTCGGCGAGCCGACCATCTGCGTGGCGGCGCCGGCGGTCCTCAACGCCTACTACCGGGCGACGGGCAAGCGCATCCGCTCGTTCCCGCTCAAGAACCACAACATCGCGTTCGCATGATCGTGACCGAAGCGGCGGCCGACGAGGCCGCCGCTTCATCATTCGGTGGGGAATGGTCAGCTTGCGACCTCGCCCTTCGAGACGCTCGGCCACCGATCTCGGGCACGCCCGAGATCGGTGCCCTCGCTCCTCAGGGTGAGGTCGCAACAGTCTCAGCCCTCATCCTGAGTGAGCTCGCGCGCGACTCATTGCGTCGATCGGCCGCGCGGAACGCGCGGCGTCTCGAAGGATGGCCGCAGAATGAACATGACGCGCCTCTTCGTTGCCGTTGCTGTCGTTATTGTGCCAATCGCGACGGCTTTCGCCGCGTCCGATGCCCCGCCGGGAGCCTCGTCCTGCTCCGGCTGCCACGCCGCGAGCGCCGGGGTCGATACGCCCGTTCCGCCGCTCAATGGCCGCAACGCGGCCGACATCGTGACGCAGATGGAGGCGTTCCGCAGCGGCCAGAAGGCCGCGACCGTCATGGACCGCCTCGCCAAAGGTTTCAGCGAGGCCGAAGTCCAGGCGATCGCCGCCTGGTACGCGGCGCAGAAATGAGCGGCGCCATGACGCTACGCGCCAGCCGTCGCGCGTTCCTCCAATCGGCCGCCGCCGCCGGCACGTCGGCGCTCATGCCGATGCCGGCAATCGCGCAGCCGGCGCCGCCGCGGGTCGTCGTGGTCGGGGGCGGCTTCGCCGGCGCGACCGCCGCCCGCACGCTCAAGAAGCTCGACGCGCGCATCGCCGTGACCCTGGTCGAGACCAACCCGACGTTTACCGCCTGCCCGTATAGCAACGGCGTGATCGCGGGCCTGCGCGAGATCGCCGCGCAGCAATTCGCCTACGACAAGATCGCCGCCGACGGCGTCGTGTTCGCGCGCGGGACCGCGAGCCTCGTCGATCCGCAAGCCCGCAGCGTGGTGGTCGGCGACGGGGTGCGGGTCAACTACGACCGCCTGGTGCTCGCCCCCGGCATCGACATCCGCTGGGATGGGCTGCCCGGCTACGACGAGGCCGCGTCCGAGCGCATGCCGCACGCCTGGAAGGCCGGCCCGCAGACGCTGCTGCTGCGCCGGCAGCTCGAGGCGATGGAGGACGGCGGGCTGGTCGTCATGTCGGCGCCCGCCAACCCGTTCCGCTGCCCGCCAGGCCCGTATGAGCGCGCGAGCCTGATCGCGCACTATCTCAAGACCAAGAAGCCGAAGTCGAAGCTCATCGTGCTCGACGCCAAGGACCAGTTCTCCAAGCAGCGGCTGTTCCAGAACGCCTGGAAGGAGCTTTATCCCAATCATCTCGAATGGGTGTCGCTGTCGAACGGCGGCAAGGTGACGTCGGTCGAACCTGCGACCGGTACCTTGGTCACCGACTTCGGCCGGCACGAGGCCAAGGTCGCCAACGTCATCCCGCCGCAGAAGGCCGGCCGCATTGCGGAAGTTGCCGGCGTCACCGACCGCACCGGCTGGTGCCCGATCGACCCGGTCACGTTCGAATCGAAGCTCGTGCCGAACATCCACGTGCTCGGCGACGCGACCATCGCGGGCGGGATGCCGAAGTCGGCCTTCACCGCCAATGCTCAGGCCAAGGTGGCGGCGGCCGCAATCGTCAAGCTCATCGCCGGCGGCACGCCGGCCGAGCCCAAGCTCATCAACACCTGCTACAGCCTGGTCGCGCCCGATTACGGGATTGCGATCGCGGGCGTGTATCGTCCGGTGAATGGGGTTCTCACCGAGATCGCGGGCTCAGGCGGGGTGAGCCCGGCCGACGCGCCCGCCTCGGTGCGCGCGCTCGAAGCGGCCTTCGCCGATGGATGGTTCAAGACGATCACCAGCGAGGTGTTCGGTTGAGGCGCGCGCGGTCCGCGCAGGCAATGCTGTCATTCGCCGTGTGCATGGCCGCGGCCGGCGGCGGGCACGCGCAGGAGTCGTTGCGGCCGTACACGGTGGTCGGCGATGCCATTCCGGCCTCGCTCACCGGGTCGCCCGGCGATCCGACGCGCGGCCGGGCCGTGGTGATGAACCGGTTCGTCGGCCTGTGCCTGCTCTGCCATTCCGGGCCGTTCCCGGAGGAGCGGTTCCAGGGCGACCTCGCCCCGGACATGCGCGGCGCCGGCTCGCGCTGGTCGGAGGGGCAATTGCGGCTGCGCATGGTCGACTCCAGCCGGTTGAACCCGGCCACGATCATGCCGATCTATTACCGTACGGAGGGGTTCGCGCGGGTCGCACCGGCATTCCGCGGCAAGCCGGTGCTCACCGCCGAGCAGATCGAGGACGTGGTGGCCTTTCTGGCGACGCTCAAGGACTGACCGATGTAGACGTAGCCCGCATTGAGCGAAGCGAAATGCGGGGAAGTAGCGCGAGCTGGTCCCGGATGTCGCTTCGCTCCATCCGGGCTACGATTGCTCAAGGACTGACCGATGATGGAACATAACAGAAGCGGGACGACGCGGCGCGGCGTGCTCAAAGGCGCGGGCGCGCTAGCGCTCGGCGGCGCCGCCGCGGCGGCGGCACAGGCGCCCGCAGTGGCGCAGACGTCGGCCGCCCAGGAGGCGGCGCGCAAGGCCGCGATGCAGGAGGCGATCCGCCAGGTGGTCGGCGAGGCCAAGGTGACCGAGGGCAAGGTGACGGTCGACATTCCGCCGCTGGTCGAGAACGGCAACACGGTGCCTTGCACGGTCGTCGTCGACAGCCCGATGACGCCACAGGACCACGTCAAGGCGATCCACGTGTTCAACGAGAAGAACCCGCAGCCGAACGTGTTCAGCGTGAGCCTCGGGCCGCGCGCCGGCCGCGCCAGCGTCTCGACCCGCATCCGGCTGCAGGATTCGCAGACGATCACCGCCATTGCCGAGCTGAGCGACGGCTCGTTCTGCTCCGGCAGCACCCCGGTCGTCATCACGCTCGGCGCCTGCCTGGAGGACCTGATCTGATGGCCCGCACCCTCATCAATGTGCCGCCCAAGGCCCGGCGCGGCGACGTCATCGCGGTCAAGACGCTGATCTCGCACGCGATGGAGAGCGGCTACCGCCACTCGACCACCGGCGTCGCCATTGCGCGCGACATCATCCGCTCGTTCGCGTGCAGCTACAACGGCGAGGAGATCTTCCGCGCCGAGCTGCACCCCGCCATGGCGGCGAACCCGTTCATCACCTTCCATACGGTGGCGACCGAGAGCGGCACGCTCGAGTTCAAATGGACCGGCGACAACGGCTTCGCCCAGACCGCCTCGGCCAAGATCACGGTCGAATGAGGCTGCTGCTCGAAGCAGTTCTCGATCCGTCATGCCCGGCCTTGTGCCGGGCATCCACGTCTTTAGCGCCCGATCAAGAGGAAGACGTGGATGGCCGGGACAAGCCCGGCCATGACGAAGTGGGTGGTTGCGTGCTTTGCCGGCGGCAGCTGCGTCGCTCGCATTGCTGTTCCTCACCGCGCTTGCGAGCGCCGCCGAGATTCCGTTCGCCGAACGCCGCTCGGGCTTCGACCTCATGAGCCCCGAGACCCAGGCGATGCAGCGCGACGACACCGCCAATCCCGGCATGCTGTGGGTGCGGCGAAGGCGAGGCGCAGTGGAGCCGCAAGGCCGGCGGCGCGGATCGCGCCTGCGCCGACTGCCACGGCGACGCGGCGCAAAGCATGCGCGGCGTTGCCGCGCGCTATCCGGCCTTCAACGCCGAGCGCCGCGCGCCCATCGATCTGCAGGGCCAGATCAATCTCTGCCGCGAGCGGCGGCAGAACGCGACGCCGTTGCGGTGGGAGAGCCAGGACCTGCTCGCGCTCGTAACCTACGTGGCGCACCAGTCGCGCGGGCTGCCGGTCGTCGCCGCCGATGACGAGCGGCTTGGCGCCTTCCGCGAAGCGGGCCGCAAGCGGTTCGAGGAACGGGCCGGCCAGCTCAATTTCTCCTGCGGCAATTGCCATGACGACAACTGGGGCAGGCGGCTTGCCGGCAACGTCATTCCGCAGGCGCACCCGACCGGCTATCCGATCTACCGCCTGGAATGGCAGGGCATGGGCTCGCTGCAGCGGCGCCTGCGCAACTGCATGACCGGCGTGCGCGCCGAGCCCTATCCGTACGGCGCCCCGGAATGGGTCGAGCTCGAGCTCTATCTGAACTGGCGGGCGCGCGGCCTGCCGGTCGAGACGCCCGGCGTGCGGCCGTAGGGTGCGCAAAGGCGCGCCGTGCGCACGCGTCGTCATTGCGAGGAGCGCAAGCGACGAAGCAATCCAGTTGCGGCGCAGTCGTTTTGGATTGCTTCGTCTTCGGCTCGCAATGACGGTACCGCCTACACTGCCGCGCCGACTTGCTGTCGAAGCATTCAATCCGTCTGGCCGGCGCGGCCGACCTGCCGGTAGTAGCGGATCGCACCGGGATGCAGCGGCAGGAACGTGTTGCGCTCCATGTTGGCCGGCACGGTCGCGGCCGCCGCCGCGTGCACCTCCATCATCTCCTCGTGCTTCTCGAACACCACGCGCACGATGTTGTAGACGAGATCGCTCGGCAGGTCGGCATGCGCGACTGCGAAATTGAAGAGCCCGAGCGTCTGATAGTGGCGCAGCAGCGACGGGTAGGTGCCGGCCGGCACGCGCGAGGGGGTGAGCTCGGGCATCGCCAGGCGCAGGGCGGTCATGTTCTCGGGGCTGAGCGCGACGTAACGGACCTTGCTCTTCGCCTCCAACTCGATGAAGGCCGGGAACGGCGCGCCGGCGCCGGCCGCCAGCACATCGATCGTGCGCGCATGCATCTGTCCAGCAAGGTCCGCCCACTCGCCGAAAACGAAGGTCGCGGGGACTTTCAGCGTATCGAAGAATGCCGGGAAATACGTCGCCGACGTGCCGCCGCGCGGACCGACGCCGATGCGCTTGCCGGCCATGTCGGCGAGCGAGCGGATGTTGGAGTCCTGCAGCACCAAAAGCTGAAACGGCGTGTCGTACATGGGAAACATCGCCCGCATCGAGCGGGCCGGCGTCTTCCCCGCCCACACGCCGCTCGCGTTCCAGGCCTGCTGCGCGATGCCGATGGTGACGAAGCCGATCTTGGCTTCACCCGCTTCCAACAGCGCAATGTTCTCGAGCGGCCCCTCGGTCGCCCGCATCACCACCGGCAGGTCGAGGGCGCGGGTGAGGATCTTGGCAAGACCGTCGCCGTACACGTAGTACGTCCCGCCCGGCGAGGCGGTGCCGATGGTCAGATGGTCGGGCCAATGCGGCTCAGCCGCGCGGCCGGACGCCGTCGCGAGGACGAGCGCGCCGAGGGCCCCGGCAGCCGCCCTGTATGCGATGCGCATGACCGTCACCTCCTCAGCCCTCTCAGGACGGGACGTGGCCTGCCGCTGCCTGCGGCAGCAACGGCTCGGGCGGTCCCATCGCGGCCTCCGGCTCGGAGGCCTCGACCTCGCTCTCGTGATCGAGCACGCGGCGCATGCGGTCCTCGTCGAGAGAATTCTCCCACTTGGCGATCACCACGGTGGCAACGCCGTTGCCCACCAGGTTGGTCAGGGCGCGCGCTTCCGACATGAAGCGATCGACGCCCAGGATCAGCGCAATGCTGGCCACCGGAATCGTGCCGACCGACGCCAGCGTCGCCGCCAGCACGATGAAGCCCGAGCCGGTGACGCCGGCGGCGCCCTTCGAGGTCAGCAGCAGAATCCCGATGATGCCGAGCTGCTGCCAGGCGGTCAGCTCGGTGTTGGTCGCCTGCGCGAGGAAAATGGCGGCCATCGTCAGGTAGATGCAGGTGCCGTCGAGGTTGAAGGAGTAGCCGGTCGGGATCACCAGCCCGACCACCGACTGCTTGCAGCCGAGATTCTCCAGCTTGGCGATCATCCGCGGCAGCACCGACTCGGACGAGGAGGTGCCGAGCACGATCAGCAGCTCCTCCTTGATGTACTTGATGAACTTGAGGATGCTGAAGCCGGCGAGCCAGGCGATGCCGCCGAGCACGAACAGCACGAAGATCAGGCAGGTGACGTAGAACGCGATCATCAACTGCGCGAGCGAGAGCAGCGTGCCGACGCCGTATTTGCCGATCGTGAACGCCATCGCGCCGAACGCGCCGATCGGCGCCGCCTTCATGATGATGCCGACGATCGCCGAAGAGCGCGTGCGAGACGATGTCGATGATGGCGAGCATCGGCCGCCCGCGCTCGCCCAGCATGGACAGGCCGAACGCAAACAGGATGGCGAAGAACAGCACCTGCAGGATCTCGCCTTCGGCGAAGGCGCCGACCACCGTGTTGGGAATGATGTGCATCAAAAATTCGACCGTGCCCTGCTGAGCCGGCCTTGGTGGTGTAGACCTGGATCGACTTGGTATCGATCGTGCGGGCGTCGACGTTCATGCCGACGCCGGGCTGCAGGATGTTGACGACGACCAGGCCGATGATCAGCGCCAGCGTGGTGACGAGCTCGAAATAGATCAGCGCCTTGAGGCCGACGCGGCCGACCTTCTTCATGTCCTCCATGCCGGCAATGCCGTGCACCACGGTGCAGAAGATGATCGGCGCGATCAGCATCTTGATGAGCTTGATGAAGCCGTCGCCGAGCGGCTTCATGGCCTCGCCGAGCTGCGGATAGAAATGTCCGAGCAGGACACCGATCACAATCGCGGTCAGCACCTGCACGTAAAGATGCGAGTAGATCGGCCTGTGCGGGATCGCCGCGCCCGTCGCCTGCGCTGCCACCATGGGGTCGCTCCCTCAGCTCTGATGTCGGGCCGTCGTCCGACGCGGCATGATTCCAAATTTTCGCGCCGAGGTACAAACTATTCGCAACGCCGGGGCGCCGGTCGCCTGACCTCGCTGCAGACTTGCGGTCTGTTTGAGCAGGGCGGGGGCGAGCTGGCGCGCGGCCTGGCGGTGAACCCCCGGCGGGTGGGCCGTAGCTGTTTGGCCTGTCATTTGCGCGGGCTGCACCAATTCGATTGGCTTTTCGCCGATACGTGTATCTAACTTATCATAACAATCATAGCTTGCCTTATCCTGATGCAATCACCATTGAATACCGCTGCACGCCCGCGCGCCCTTCGCGAAAACACCGGCCGTGCCGTTAACCGGCTGTAAACCATCCGGGGCATTAATCGAGACAGTTCCAGAGCGCGAGAGCCGCACGTGTCAATCAACGCTGTCCGTCGCGAGAAAGTTCGGATTCAGGGCCGGTCTTTCATGGCCTTCGTGCTTGCACCAGAGCCGCCGGTGCCCGACTGGCTCGAAAAATTGGACGACGCGCTTGGCCGCACTGCCGGCTTTTTCGTGAGCCGGCCAATGGTTCTCGACCTGTCAGGCCTGGCGCTGACCAAGGAAACCTTGCGCGCCTTGATCGATGCCCTGCATGCGCGGGACATAAGAATATTGGGCCTGGACGGCATTGATGAGAAGCTCATTGAACCGGAACTGCCGCCGGTCTTGAAGGGGATGCGGCCGTCCAGCGCCGTGGAACTGCCGCCGCGCCGCGCCGCCAAGGCCGAGACGGCGGAGCGCCCGCAAGCGAGATCTCTCCTTATCGACAGCCCGGTCCGCTCCGGCCAATCGATCGTCTTCCTCAACGGCGACGTGACCGTCCTGGGGTCGATCGGTTCGGGCGCGGAGGTGGTGGCCGGCGGCTCGATTCACGTTTACGGAACGTTGCGAGGCCGCGCACTCGCCGGTGCCAAAGGTAATCCAATGGCGCGCATCTTCTGCAGCAAAGCAGAGGCGGAGCTGTTGGCGATCGATTCGATCTACATCACCGCAGACGAAATGGAGGCGAGCCTCCGTGGCAGACCGGCTCAGGTTTGGCTCGAGCATGGGTCTGTCAAGATCGCAAGCCTGGGCTGAGGACACGCGAGGAGAATCATAAGATGGCTAAGGTCTTGGTAGTGACGTCCGGCAAGGGCGGAGTCGGCAAAACGACGTCGACCGCCGCGTTGGGTGCGGCCCTCGCAGGATTGGGGGAGAAGGTCGTCGTCGTCGATTTCGACGTCGGCCTGCGCAACCTCGATTTGATACTTGGTGCGGAACGGCGGGTCGTCTACGACCTGATCAATGTCGTACAGGGCATTGCGAAGCTGCCGCAGGCGTTGATCCGCGACAAGCGGCTGGAGACGCTTTCGCTGCTGCCCGCGTCGCAGACACGCGACAAGGACGCTCTCACGGACGAGGGGGTGGCGCGCGTCATCGCCGAATTGCGCGAGCTGTTCGACTGGGTGATCTGCGACAGTCCCGCCGGCATCGAACGCGGCGCTACGCTTGCCATGCGGCATGCCGACGCCGCGGTGGTGGTGACGAACCCGGAAGTCTCGTCCGTTCGCGACTCCGACCGAATCATCGGGCTCTTGGATGCCAAGACGGTCAAGGCGGAGAAGGGCGAGCGCGTCGAAAAGCACCTGTTGATCACCCGCTACGACGCCGCGCGCGCGCTGCGCGGCGAGATGCTCAAGATCGAGGACGTTCTCGAGATCCTCTCGACGCCGCTGCTCGGCATCATTCCCGAAAGCGAGGAGGTGCTGCGCGCCTCCAACCTCGGAACGCCCGTGACGTTGAGCGACAAGGACAGCGCTCCGGCGCGGGCCTATATCAACGCCGCCAAAAAGCTGAGGGGCGAAGATGTCGTGACGGTCATCCCCGCTCTAAAGGTACGTCTGATCGACAAGATCTTCGGACGGAGAGCGGCATGAACCTGTTTGGATGGCTGCGCTCGCGCGGTTCGGCGCCGATCGCCCGCGAGCGGCTGCAGATTCTGTTGGCGCACGAGCGCGTAGAACGCACGCAGCCCGATCTACTGGGCAAGCTGCGTGAAGAGATTCTCACCGTGATCGCAAGGCACGTGTCGCTCGATCGCGACAAGGTGCAGGTGAAAGTGGACCGCGGCGGAACCGTCTCGACGCTGGAAATCGATATCGAGATCCCGCATGCGGCCGGGCCGCTGCTAGCCGTTGCGGGATAGGGCGAAAGCGCAACGGCAGGCGGGTCGACCTCCGGCCTGATGGTCGGCCGGAGCGACAGAGGCGTCGTTCGAGCAACAGGGCCACGGGGTGACTGAACGGGCACACCGCACGGCGGATCTTTGACTTCGCCGTGCGACGGGATAGCGGGGCGCGGGCATGCGCAAATCACAGCGACGGCGGAGAAGGAAGGCGATGGGAGAGACGCAAGGCTCTCCGTCGACCTTCAAGCGGGGAGCAGACGCCGCCGATCAGCTCGATGTGGCCGAGGCGCTCGGCCTCATCCTGGGAGAGGACACCCGCTCCCTTGAGGCATTGCGCGACATGGCGGTCGAAGCCGGGCGCTCCTGGAATGACGTCGTATTGGAGCAACTGGTCAGCAGAAGGCATGGCTCGGAAGGGATTCTCGGTGCCGATTCTCTTCCGTCCGATTTGAACCTGGAGGAAAAGCGGGCGATCGCCTCCTCGATCCATCGCTTGGCCGTAGTGTTGCAGCGCATCAACAGGCGGCACCAGGATTTTGATTTCGATGCTGCGCTGCGCTTCGTCACGTTTTGCGTCGACCAGGTCCGCCGGAAGATAATGGAAGGCGGCGAGGCGGCGGTGCTGAAGGCTTTGGACGCGGCAGACATTGCCGGCAGTGCGCCGCCCGATTGTTCAACGCACGGCGCGGCCGCCTGAGCGGTCCGTCATTGCGAGGAGCGTCAGCGACGAAGCAATCCAGACGACGGACGACGGAAGAGAGAAGTTTAGCGCCGTTTCTGGATTGCTTCGCTTCGCTCGCAATGACGGGACCCCCATCATCGCGGGGAGGGCGCCGGTCAGACGGCGGCGCCGGTCTTGGTGTCGAAGAAATGCAGCCGCGCCGGGTTGAGCGCGAGGCGGATGGGATCCTGATGCCGGATGCCGGTCATCGGCTCGACCGCCGCCACCATCGCGGACGGCCCGACCTTGACGTCGAGCAGGATCTCCGAACCGAGCCGCTCGACGACCTCGACCACGCTGTCGAAGCTCAGGTCGCCCGAGTCGGCAGCCGACGCGAGCCGCAGATCCTCGGGGCGGATTCCGAAGCGTGACCTCCTTGCCCGCATAGGGACGCACGCGGTCCGTACAGGCCTCCGGCACCTTGACGCGAAGGCCGGAGTTGCCGACCCACAGGGAACTGCCGTTGTCCGACACGCTCACGTCGACGAAGTTCATCGCCGGCGAGCCGATAAAGCCGGCGACGAAGCGATTGGCCGGCTCGTTGTAGAGCTCCATCGGATCGCCGACCTGCTGCACCCAGCCGTCGCGCATCACCACGACGCGGTCGCCCAGCGTCATCGCCTCGACCTGATCGTGCGTGACGTAGATCGCGGTGGTGCCGAGCCGCTCGTGCAATTTCTTCAGCTCGACCCGCATCTGCACGCGCAGCTTGGCGTCGAGGTTCGACAACGGCTCGTCGAACAGGAACACCCGCGGGTGGCGCACGATGGCGCGGCCGAAGGCGACGCGCTGGCGCTGCCCGCCCGAGAGCTGGCGCGGCTTGCGCTTGAGATACTCGTGGATGCCGAGGATCTCGGCCGCCTCGTGCACGCGCTTCTCGATCTCGGCCTTGTCGAACTTCCGCATCTTCAGCCCGAACGCCATGTTGTCGTAGACGCTCATATGCGGGTAGAGCGCGTAGTTCTGGAACACCATCGCGATGTCGCGGTCCATCGGCGCGCAGGTCGTTGACCACCTGGTCGTCGATCAGGATGCGCCGGCGGTGATCGTCTCGAGCCCCGCCACCATGCGCAGCGTCGTCGTCTTGCCGCAGCCCGACGGCCCGACCAGCACGACGAACTCCTTGTCGCGGATCTCGCAGGTTCACGTCCTTGACGGCGTGCACCTCGTCATAGTTCTTGTTCAGGCCGCTTGACGACCTGCGCCATCGCTGTTCCTTACTTCTTCGGCCGCACCAACGCCGCTCCGATGGACCGAACCCTCAGAATCGTCATGCCCGGGCTCGACCCGGGCATCCATCTCTCTTCGCATGAGTTTTCATGCACGATGGATTGCCGGGTCAAGCCCGGCAATGACGAATCTGTATTCTCGGCCCAGTCGAATGCCTACCCTTTCACCGAGCCGGTGATTCCGGACACGTAATGTTCGACAAAGAACGAATAGACGAACGCCACCGGGATCGATCCCAACAGCGCCCCGGCCATCAGCTGGCCCCAATAGAACACGTCGCCGCGCACCAGCTCGGAGGTGACGCCGACCGGCACGGTCTTCTGCTCGGGCGAGGACAGGAACACCAGCGCGTAGATGAACTCGTTCCACGACAGCGTGAAGGCGAAGATGCCGGCCGACAGGATGCCGGGGACCGCGATCGGGAAGATGATGTAGACCATCGCCTTCCAGCGCGGCGCGCCGTCGATGCGGGCGCATTCCTCGAGCTCCTTCGGGATCGACTTGAAGTAGCCCATCATCAGCCAGGTGCAGAACGGGATCAGGAAGGTCGGATAGGTCAGGATCAGCGCCCACGGCGTATCGCCGAGCCGGAAGTTGCGGATGATGTCGGCGAGCGGAATGAACAGCAGCGTCTGCGGCACCAGGTAGGTGATGAAGATGCCGGTGCCGATGCCGCCGGCGAACGGGAAGTTGAGCCGCGACAGGGCGTAGCCGGCGAGCACGCCGCAGAACAGCGAGATGATCGTCGACACCATCGCGATCAGCATCGTGTTCCAGCATCCACGTGCTGAACAGCGTCTCGGTCGAACAGATACGCGGACGTGACCCAGGGTCGGGTTGAGCGTCCAGAACGGCGTGTAATTGGCCGCGTTCCACGGCCGGTACAGCTCGCCGTCCGGCCGGAAGCTCGTGACGATCATCCAGTAGAACGGGAACAGCAGCCCGACGATGAACAGGATCAGCGGGATGTTGAAAAAGACCCAGCGGCGCCACCTGGCGCCTTCGATCATGGCTCAACGGTCTCCACCCGGCGGATGTACAAGAGCTGGATGATCACAACCAGCAGCAGCACCGGGAAGATCGCCAGCGATACCGCCGCGCCCTCGCTCAACAGGCCGGTGCCGACGCCGATCTGGTAGGCGTAGGTCGCGAACAGGTGGGTGGCGTTGGCCGGTCCGCCGCCGGTCAACACATAGACGAGCTGGAAATCGGCGAAGGTCTGGATCACCGAGAACAGCACGACGACCATCGTGACCGGCAACAGCAGCGGCCAGGTCACGTGCCGGAAGCGGTTCCAGGGCGGGCGCCGTCGATCGCCGCGGCCTCATGCAATTCGGGGCTGATCGTCTGCAGTCCGGCCAGCAGCGTGATCGCGAAGAACGGCACGCCGCGCCAGACGTTGACGATCATGACCGAGATGATCGCGAGATCGGGGTCGCCGAGCCAGTTGATGCGGCCGGTGATGAGGCCGAGCTGGAACAGGCACCAATTCATCACGCTGAAGGTCGGGTCGAACATCCACTTCCAGGCGAAAGTCGACAGCACGGTCGGGATGATGAACGGCAGCAGGATGAAAGCGCGGATGAACGCCTTGCCCCTGAAATGCCGGTTCAGCAGCATCGCCAGCCACAGGCCAAGCGACAGCTTGAAGACCGTCGTGACCCACGTGTACAGGAAGGTGTTGTAGACGGCGACGTGGAAGATGCCGTCGTTCCAGATCTTGTAGTAGTTGGCGAGACCGACGAACTCGCCCGCGACACCCACGCGCGAGCTGGTGACCGACAGCAGGATGCCGCGCACGAACGGGTAGGCGATGAACATGCCGAGCAGCACGATGGTCGGCACCAGCAGCGCGAACGCGAGCCAGCGCTCGTCCTCGAGCAGACGCTGCCGCCGCGGCGGAGGGGGTTCGCCGAACGTGGTGGTCGTCGCGCTGATCGTCATGAAAGGGGCTGTCCGACGATAATGGCTCCGCGAGTCGTGCCGCCAAGGTCGGCGCGCAGCAACTCGCGGAGGATTCTTATTTGATCTCGGCTAGGCGAGCCGGGAGACGCACCAGCATTGCCTCAGCCGTACACCTTCTTGAGCTCCGTCTCGGCCCACTTCACGGCGTCTGCGGGCGGCATGCCCTGGACGCCTTTCGCGTACATGTCGGTGATGATGTACTTCGAGAGCACCTCCGCGGCCTTTCTGTTTGCCGGACCGGCGTAGCCGGGCGTGCGTCCGAGCTTTCCGGCGACCTTGTACGGCGTCATCACCGGATCCTCGTCCCACACCTTGTGCTTCTCCCATTCGGCGGTCGGCGGGGTGGCGAAGCCCTTCTGCGAGACGAACCACTTCTCGTACACGGCCTTGGAGTGCACCCACTTCAGGAAGTCCTTGGCCGCCTTCTGGTTCTTGGAGTAGCTCGGCAGCACGTCCGAGAAGTAGGTGTGCATGGAGAACTGGCCGGCGGGGCCGCTGGGCAGCGGCGCGTGCTGGATGTCGGTCTTGAGCTGCGCGCCCTTCTCGCTGACGTACTTGTCCGGGTTGCGCAGCGACTCGATGTAGATCGATGCGCCGTTGAGCGTCGCCGAGATGGTCTGCGACAGGAACGCGCGGTTGTTGTTGGAGTCGTCCCAGGCAAGCCCGCCCTCATCATGGGCGTCCTTCCAGAACCCGGTCATGAACGCGACCGAGTCGACGGTCCCCTTGCTGTTGATGGCGACGGTCTTGCCGTCCGCCTCCACCTCCTTGCCGCCCCACGACCACATGAACGGATACGAGAACACCGGGGCGTCGCCGAAGGTGTGGCCGAGGGTCTGGCCGATCGGGCGGCCCTTGGCTTTGAGCTTCTTGCCGACCTCGCGGTACTGCTCCCAGGTCTCGGGGAACTTGGTGGCGCCGACCTCGTCGAACCAGGATTTGCGGTAGGCGATCATGCCGCCGATGATCGCCCATGGGTGGGACACCCACTTCTTGCCGTCGTTGGAGTTCGCCTTGACGAGGTCGTAGTAGCCGCCCTCGGCCTTGCCGAGCGGCTCAACCACGTCCGACAGATCAATGCAACTTTCCGCGTAAAGCTGCGGGTTGTTGTTGGTGAGCATGATCAGATCCGGGCCGGCGCCCGACTGGATCGCCGAGGTGATGCGCGGCTGCAGGTCGTTGGCGTTGACGGTCTCGAGATTGATCTTGATCCCGAGCGCCTTCTCCCCTTCCGGCAGCAACTCCCGCCGCAGCAGCGTGTCGGAGGCGGGGACGAAGTCGTTCCACCGCAGCCAGTGCACGGTCGTGGTCTGGGCGATCGCCGGAGCGCGGCCGGAGGCGAGAATGCCCGCCATCCCGCCGGTCGCGGCCGCGGCTGCGCCGCCGCCCGAAAGCTTAAGGAAGTTGCGCCTGTCGAAGCGTGCCATTGAGATCCTCCCGTTCTGGCCAACCTTTATATTTCGTCGGCAACTCTATGGAGGACGTGCCCGCCGTTCAAGGGCCGACGACAGGCAAAAGGTCGCGCTGCAGATCAACACCCTGTCAGGGCGCCAGGTCCTCGATGGCGAACACGCGGGCCGGTGCGCCGTCGGCGCCCGGTATGCGTAGCGGGGCCGCACAGAGGAACGTTCGCGGCCGCGTCACAGCGCCGACGTGTTGACGAGATACTCGATCAGCGTGACCCCCGAGCGCAGCAGGATGTCGTGGGTGACGTGCTGGTCGGTCGGAGCGGACTTGCCCTCGAGCAATAGGCGGATCGGATAGTCCTGCGGGAAATCGAACGCGACCGCCGACGGCTTGCGCGCCTGCAGCCATGTCGCCGCGTCCCGGGTCAGCCAAGGGGCGTCGGTCCAGAACGCCGGTGTGGTGCTGTCGCGCTTCAAGTCCCAGCCGGCGGAAAGGAGCAGGATTTCGCCCTCGCGGCCGCCGGGATCGCGGGCCGCGAGCGCGTCGGCGTCGATCGCCGTGTTGGGCGCGACCGCGCGCAGATCGAATACGCGGGCCGGACCGACGACGCGCGACAGCGGGGTCGCTTCGATCGTCGGCGCACCGGCGACGAAATGCGCCGGCGCGTCGACATGGGTGAAGCCGTGGCAGGTGGTCGAGATGCGCGTGATGCGGAACTGATCGCCGGCGCCGATGTCGCCCTTGACCTCGATCTCGGGCTGCCAGCGGAAATGCGAGCCGATCGGCATGCTCAGATCGATGATCTCCATTGGCCCGGGGTCTCCGCGTTCTCGATCCGACATCATGGATTGCTTCGGCTTCGGCTCGCAATGAGTGTCCGAGCTTCGAAGGCCTCATCCTGAGGAGCGCCGCGCAGCGGCGCGTCTCGAAGAGCCTGTCCTCGGACTTGATCCGAGGAATGCTCCAGAAGTCGCTGACGGCGCCGTCCTGCGTGCTGCGAGGCTTTCCCGGACTTCGTCCGGGAAAGCACCTCAGTGTGTAGGGTGGGCAAAGCGCCGCGAAGCGGCGCGTGCCCACGTTCTGCAGACGCGTGGGCACGGCGCGCAAGTGCGCGCCTTTGCCCAGTGTGCCGAGCATGATCGACAGCTTGGAGGTGAGAGTCCTCTATCCAGCCTGATGGTGGCGAAGGATTAGCGAAGCGCAAGGGCGCCGTCGCGAGGCGGGGTCTGAAGGAAGCGTGGAGCAAAGCCGCGGCCCGATGGACAAGAACCGGATAACGAGGCCTACCCGGTCGGACGAGCGAGCTGGGAATCGCGAAGTCCACGGCCATCAAGGACCGGGGTGGTAGATCCGGCGGGCGTGCGGTGAAGGCGGTCGATCTTACCTCGGGAGGTCTGCGCTGTGTCCCGGATTCGAGACTGAGGTCGTCGCAAGGCGACCTGACCGCAGCGCAGAAGTCAGCAGAGGGCATAGTAGGCGGGAGCGTCCGCCGAAGGCCCGAACGGTGGAATGGCCGGTAGAGCGGCAATCTCGTGCGCGCCATGCGGCAGAACAATCAGGTCAAGCTGAACTTGGGCACCGGAGCAAGCGGTGAAGCCGCAAGCTGCGCCGCCCGAGAGACCGAAGCGCGCGCGGCGAAAGCCGATATCGAAGGCCAGGCGGTCGCGTTGGGACCGTCGATGGAAGCAGTTGTGGAGCGTGCGAACCTGAAGAAGGCGCTGGCGCAGGTGAAGCGCAACAAGGGCGCCGGCGGCATCGACGGGATGACCGTCGATGACCTGCCGGCCTACCTGAAGGAGCATTGGCTCACGCTCCGGGCGCAGCTGCTTGAAGGCACCTACAGACCGCAGCCGGTGCGGCGGGTGGAGATACCGAAGGCGTCGGGCGGCATACGCGCGCTCGGCATCCCGACGGTGCTCGACCGCTTCATCCAGCAGGCGATGATGCAGGTGCTGCAGGCGGACTGGGACCGGACGTTCTCCGAGGCAAGCTTCGGCTTTCGGCCGGGGCGCTCGGCGCATCAAGCGGTGGAGCGGGCGCAACAGTACATCGCGTCCGGTCACGACGTGGTGGTTGATGTCGACCTGGAGAAGTTCTTCGACCGGGTCAACCACGACATCCTGATGGGGCTCATTGCCAAGCGGGTGACCGACAAGCGCATCCTCAAGCTCGTTCGCGGGTTTCTGACCGCGGGCGTGCTCGACGGCGGTCTTGTCGGCCCGACCGAGGAGGGCACGCCGCAGGGCGGACCGCTCTCGCCGCTATTGTCGAACCTGATGCTGGACGTGTTGGACAAGGAACTGGAGGAGCGCGGCCACCGCTTCGTGCGCTACGCCGACGACTGCAACATCTATGTACGCAGTCAACGGGCGGGCGAACGGGTGATGGCGAGCATCGAGACGTTCCTTGCCAAGCGTCTCAAGCTCAAGATCAACAAGGCGAAGAGCGCGGTCGCCAAGCCGAGCGTCCGCAAGTTCCTGGGCTTCAGCTTCACAAGCAGGAGAGAGCTGCGCCGGCGCATCGCGCCGCAGGCGATCGCCCGCTTCAAGAGCCGGGTTCAAGAACTGACGCGGCGCACGCGCGGGGCGAGCCTGCCGCAGATCGCCAAGGAACTGTCCGTCTATCTGGTTGGATGGCGCGGCTACTTCGGCTTCTGCGAGACGCCATCGGTGTTGCGCCACCTCGACCAGTGGACCAGGCGGCGGCTGCGCGCCGTCGCCTGGCAGCAATGGCGACGCGGACGCACCCGTTACGCACAGCTGCGACGCCGCGGCGTCGGCCGGGACCTGGCGGCGCAAACCGCCGGCAGCCCGCATGGCCCCTGGCGGCTCAGTAACAGCCCCGCGCTCACCATCGCCCTATCCAATGCCTCCTTCTCCGTCTCGCTCAAGCTGTCTTCCCTCGCATCCAAACGCATCGCTTAATCCGCCGAACCGCCGTATACGGACCCGTATGTACGGTGGTGTGGGAGGGGAGGGGTCGCGAGACTCCCCCCTATCCCGATCCCTACAAGACTTCGCGTTCTCGATCCGACATCATGGATTGCTTCGGCTTCGGCTCGCAATGAGTGTCCGAGCTTCGAAGGCCTCATCCTTAAGGAGCGCCGCGCAGCGGCGCGTCTCGAAGAGCCTGTCCTCGGACTTGATCCGAGGAATGCTCCAGAAGTCGCTGACGGCGCCGTCCTGCGTGCTGCGAGGCTTTCCCGGACTTCGTCCGGGAAAGCATCCCGGATCAAGTCCGGGACAGGCTCTCAGGCATGAGGAGGTGAAGTATGCTGATCGCTCGGTTCTTTTCCCACTGACTCTGAGGAGCACGCATGGCTGGGCGGCTGGAAGGCAAGGTTGCGATCGTCACCGGTGGGGCGGGCGGAATCGGCGCCGCCACCGGCCTGTTGTTTTGCCAGCAGGGCGCGCGCGTGGTGCTGGTCGACAGCGATGCCGACGCCATGCGCGCGGCGGCCTCGCATATCCGGGACACCGTTCCGGGCGCAGAGGTCGTGCCGCTCGTGGCCGACGTCGGCGAGGAAGCGAGCGCGGCGCGCGTGGTGGCCGAGACGACAAAAGCCTTCGGCGCGCTCGACGTTCTGGTCAATGTCGCGGGCATCCGCGCCTACGAGCCGCTGGCGCAAGCCCGCAGCGAGACCTGGGAGAAGATCATCGCCGTCAACCTCATGAGCTACGCCTATTTCGCCCGCGAGGCCATGGCGGACTTGCGGGCCTCGGGGCGCGGCAGCATCGTCAACATATCCTCCACCCACGCGGTCAATCCGCGCGCCGGGATGGGGCAGTACGACGTGACCAAGGCCGGCATCATCTCGCTGACGCGGACGCTGGCGTTCGAGGAGGCGAAACACGGCGTGCGCGTCAACGCGGTCTGTCCCGGGCTGACGCTCACCCCGTTCCATCTCCGCCGCGCCGAAGCCGCCGGACGAACGCGGGCCGATCTCGATCGCGAGGCGGCCGACGGATGCCTGCTCGGCCGCTGGGCCGACGCGCGCGAGGTCGCCTACCCGATCCTGTGGCTCGCGTCGGACAAATCCTCCTACGTCACCGGCGCCGTGCTGATGGTCGACGGCGGCCGCTTCGTGAAGACGGGGCTTTGACCGCGCGGCCAGAGCATCGCTCCCGTGGGGTGCGCGCTTATGTCGTCGTTTCGACGGATGACGTGCCGCCATTCTTTCTGTTTGATCGGTCTTGCGAGCATGTCTGCCCAAGCGCAATGGGGAACCAAATGACCAGAATCGGGCGACGGATTTTCCTCAAGAACGCAGCGGCGAGCAGCCTGGCGCTAGGGGCCTGGCCGCGCGCGCTCGGCGCGCAGGAGGCGCCGTGGCCGAACCGGCCGGTGCGCTTCATCGTGCCGCTCGCGCCTGGCGGCGGGATCGATTTCATCGCCCGCGCCGTCGGCGATTACCTGTCGCGCAACATCGGCCAGCAGGTCGTCGTCGAAAACCGGACCGGCGCCGGCGGCACGATCGGCATGGACGCGGCAATGCATAGCCCGCCCGACGGCTACACCGTGCTGATTACCAACGACAACGCGGCAAGCGCCCCGCACGTGATGAAGCTGGCCCACGACTACACCAAGGAGCTGGAGCCGGTGATGCTCCTGGCGCGCCAGCCGACGGTGGTGTGCGCGCACCCCTCGCTCGGCGTCGAGACGCTCGCCGCCCTGATCGCGTATGCCAAGACCAATCCGGCGCAGGGCTACGCGACCTCGGGCGTCGGCACCAACCAGCACATCCTCGGCGAATGGTTCAAACGCGAGACCGGGCTTGCCGGGCTCAATCATGTGCCCTACCGCGGCGCCGGCCAGGCGATCAATGATCTGATCGCGGGCCACGTGAAGATCGGCTTGCTGGGACCGACCGCGACCGTGCCGCACTACAAGGCCGGCACCCTTCGCATCGTGGCGGTATCCTCCGGCAAGCGCGCGCCCTATATCCCGGACGTCCCGACGATGGAGGAAGCGGGCATCAAGGGCATGATCCTCGAATCCTGGTACGGCGCCTTCGCGCCGAAGGGCACGCCGGCCGCAATCATCACGCGGCTCAACGCCGAGATGGCGAAGGCGCTGGTCGATCCCGCCATGCAGGAGAGCTTCACCAAGGGCTCGATGGAGGCGGCCGGCGGCGCGCCTTCGGTCCTCGGCGCGCAGGCGCGGGAGGATTCGGTGAAATACGAGCGGCTGGTGCGTGAGCTCAGGATCGGCACGAGCTGAGCGGAGGAGGGCCGCGACCAGTGGTTATTTGCAGTTCACCCTGCGTTGCGCAACACATCCCTTGAGCGCTACGCCGCCTGCGGCGTCAGCGCCGCCCAGCGCGCCCGCGTCTCATCCATCTCGGCGAACAGCCAGTCGCGGAACGCGCGCACGTTGGGCCGCTCCTCCTGCCCCTGCGCGCACACGAAGTGGTAGGCGAACGCGAGCGGAAGCTCCGGACCGAACGGCGTCACCAGCCGGCCCGAATGCACGTCGTCGGATGCGATCAGCTTGAAGGACAGCGACACGCCGGCGCCCGCCACCGCCGCGTCGAGCGCATGGTCGGCGACGTTGAAATGCAATCCGCGCGTGGCGTCGACACCCTCGACGCCCGCGAGCTTCAGCCACTCGGCCCATAGCGGCGGCGCCCGCGCCGAGAGCGGGATGTCGTAGTGGATGAGCGGGAAGCGCGCCAGATCCTCGACCCGCCGCAGGCCGGCCTCGACCAGGCGCGGGCTGCACACCGGCAGCACCGAATCGGCGAACAGCTTTTCGACGTGCAGCTCGGGATGCCTCCCGTCGCCCAGTCGGATCGCGACGTCGACGCCGTCGCTCACGAAATCCGCGTAGTCCATGCTGGCCGCGATGCGCGTGTCGACGTCCGGATGGGCGGCAAGGAAGCGCCACAGCCGGGGCACCAGCCACTTGGCGGTCAGCCCGGGCGTGGCGCTGATGACCAGGATACGGTCCTCGCGCGCGCGGTCGAGCCGTCCGACCGCGTCGCGCACGCTCTCGAACCCGGCATGCAGGCCGGGATAGAGCAGGCGCCCGGCGTCGGTGAGCTCGATCGACCGCGCCCGGCGGTGGAACAGCGCGATGCCGAGCTGCTCCTCCAGGCCCTTGATCTGGTGGCTGAGCGCCGCGGGCGTCACATGCAGCTCATCGGCCGCCTTCGAGAAGCTCAGGTGGCGGGCGATGGCCTCGAACGCCCGCAGGGCGTTCAACGGCGGCAGGGGGCGTGCCATGAATTAGATATCCTCATGCATCCGGCGAGATAATATCGCTTGTCGCCGGCCCATTCTAGTACGATCTTTCCATTACCCGAAGCGTTCATTCGTGAGAATAGCTCAGGCATTACGAAGGAGATGATCATGGCTATGACCGATGTTTCCGGGCTCCCGGGATGGGCCGACGCTTTAGCGCCGCTTGCCGGCTGGCCGGAGCAAACCCATCGCCGCCGCGGCATTGCGGTGCGGCTGTGGGACCGTTTCCGCGCCTGGCAGGCGCGGCGGGAAACGCTGCGCGCGCTGTATTCGCTCGACAATGGAACGTTGCGCGACCTCGGCATCACCCCGCGCGAGATCGATTCCCTGGTCTATGGCGACAGCAGCGACCGCATCCGCGGCTACGATCCGGACTGGTGGCGCAATTCGCGGCGCTGACCTCCGTCCGGTAGCACGATCCCGAAAAGCGGGCACCGGTTTTCGGAAAAGATCATGCGCCACCAATAAGCCAGAGTGGGATGACGAATCGAAGAAAAGTCATCCCGCTCTAGCGTTCCTTTCGAGACGTCGGCCACGCCTACGGCCACCAGTTCAGTGGCGTCACGCCATCTGCTGGGTCGTAGACGTTGCCGTACATCCACCGACAGCCGGCGTATCGTTTCTCGGCTTCGTAAAAGATGCTTTCGATTGCAGGGAACCCGGCTGAGACAGGGATCGTGAAGACCAGAACGCCGGGCGTCTGTCCATCCAGACGCCCGCCGAGAGCGTTGACTCGCGGTTCCAGCTCTTCCCAGGGGCGGCTCTCGTCTTCGCTCAAGAAGAACTGCACACAAACGTTGCCGCCGCGCTTCGTGACCCGATAGCCGGAGCTTTCCTCCGGCGCCAGCTCGATCTCGTCCCCGGCGGCGAAGCCCTCGAGGAGGCCCGGCGAGGCCAGTATTCGATATCGCTCAGGGCCGAGTAGCTCGACGAGCACGAACTCGTAGAACGGTGTCCCGTCCGGATTGGTCTCGACCACCAGGTTCACGGTCGTCGGTTTCGACATAGCCGTCACTCAGCACGAGGCGTCGTAGAGGAGCGCCGAAAACATTGTCGTCCCTTTCGGTCGACGTCCGAGGTGCGTGCCCGACGAAGTCGGGCGAGCCTCCAATTCGCGGTGCGCCGGGCACCCGCTCACACTCGCAGCACGATCTTGCCAAAATGCCGGTTGGCGCGCACGCGGGCCAACGCGTCGCCGACCTGCTCCAGCTCGAAGGTGGCGTCGATCGGCAGCGTGAGCGGTTCCGGCCTCGACCGCGGGCCAGAGGTCGGCGCGCATCAACCGGTTGATCTCGCGCACCTCCTCGGGGCTGCGGGTGCACGCGTAGCTCGTCAAGGGGCTCTAATCTGGTGCCTCGTACCGATATCCCAGCAGCAGCGTGCGCGGCAGGCCGACAACGAATTCTGCAATATTCGACGCGAGCTTGCTTATTACAGGAAGCGGATCAGCGGCTAGCGCCTGCCAAAACATCCGCTGCACTTGCTCGGCCTGATTTGCGTCTCCATGACCTCGCACGCGTGACTCGACTATGTCGAAACAATCTCGCCATTGTGTAAAGCGCGCGAGCTCACACACCAGATATGGAAAATTCCATCCGCCCAAGCTAAATCCGCCAAGGAGCGGCAACTTGCTTGGCGTCCCATACAAGGCCTTGAGACCCGATGCCAGGAATAGGGGAAGCAGCACCGCAAGGAGTGCCAGGCTGCTCCGTTTCCACATTTCGCGCTGGGAGGACGCAAGCCACAACGCCGCCCACACGACCGCAATTCCGATCACCAGCACGGCTCCCATCCGGGTAAGCTGCGCCATGGTCAGGAATAGCACCGCAAGCAACGCGCTTGACGAAGACTTGGTCCGCAATGCATCCGCCAAAAATCCAACCGCCACAAACGACCAGATCAAGCTCAACGGCTCGCTCATCGTGGTTGGCAGGAAAGGCCGTGCGAGAACGAGCCCGAGGGCAAGGAATGCAACCCCCGACCACAAGCCGAGCCAGCGCGTAACGCTCCAGGTTGCGAAGTAGAGTGCGCCGGAGAGGGCCAGAAGCTGGACCAGCAGCGATGCCGGATATGAATATCCGGCGAGAACCGTCAGCAGATCTCGCAATGACGCGGCGGCGGCGCGACTTGAGGCAATCCAGCCCCATTTGCCCGCATAAGCCATATCGAACACGCCGCGAAAGTACGTGCTCGCATCCGAATACGGTATCATGCCGGCTGGACTTAGATCGGGCGAGTCACTTAGATCGAGGCTGTTGCTCCAGCCACCCGCCGCAAGGATGAACAACAGCGACAGCGTCACGAATGCAAGGCCGATACGGCCTGTTAGCCTCAAGCCCAGTATTTCGGTGCGACGAATGGCTCTTCGCGACGGCCCGGCCGGTGAAGCGGCCCACGTTGCCGCGGCGCCAACCAGGGCGGCAATGAGCAATGCATAAGGGATGCTGTGAGCGAGCGCATTCAGTCGCAATGTCGGGAAAAGTGAGACAATGAAGGTTGCCGGCACCGCCGTGCCGGATAGCAGACCCGATACGATTGTGCCGAGGTATAAAAGCATCAATGCCGATACCCCGACAAAGGCCGCCAAAATGCCCAAGGATAGCAGTGCCGCGCCACGCCGCGTTGCCCGCTCGGTAAAGGATGGATCGAATTTCCAGCCGACGACTACGGCGAGCGCGCTGATGAACAAGGCCAGCCAGATCAGGCTCGTGCCGGGCTCGACTTCTGCAACCGCCACATAGCGCGAGCCGTTGCTCCTTGGATCGGTGTTATTGCCGCTGGAAAACCGGACCTCGCTTGCCGATTGCGCGTATAGTCCGCCCCCAACATCCCTATCAC
>CAVTXS010000035.1:0-142554 GCA_963738705.1 uncultured Alphaproteobacteria bacterium | reverse complement strand
AAGCCCGCCGAAGCGCTCGGCGGCGGTTCGAACCGCCCGTTCAGCAGAGGCGGCGTCGCGAACGTCGCAGACGATGCCGGCGATGCGTCCGGCGTCGCCAACCGCGGATGCGAGCGCGTGTTCAGCGCGCATCACGCCGTCGGTCGAGGTGCCGGTAAGGGCGACGCGATCGCCGTTACGCAGCAACACCTCGGCAAGCGCGTAGCCGATACCGCGTGAGCCGCCTGTAATCAAAGTGGTTCGCGCCATGCCTATAGAATATGCCCGTGGCGACGATCGTTATCCTTGGCGCCGGTGATGTGGGCGGCGCGCTGGCGCGGCAACTGGCTGCCGCCGACATCGTCTCGCGCCTCGTCCTTGTCGACGACATGGGGAAGTCGCCGCCGGCAAGGCGCTCGACGTCGCGCAGTCGGGACCGGTGGACGGCTCTGCCACCACGCTGTCGGGCACGAGCGACGTGGCCGCGGTGGTCGGGGCAGTGGCCGTGATCATTGCCGATCGCTTCGGTCCGCCCTCGGCCGACTGGCAAGACGAGGCGGGCCTGTCGCTGTTGAAACGCGTCGCGGGGCTGAACCTGGTTGCGCCACTGCTGTGCGCCGGCGCCTCACGATCGTCGCTCGTCGAGCGAGGGGTCAACGAGTTGGGCATCGCTCGCGCGCGACTGTTCGGGACGGCGCCCGAGGCGCTGCGAGCCGCGGTCGTGACCGTCACCGCGCTCGAAGCCGCCGCCGCGCCGTCGGATATTTCCCTGTCGGTGGTGGGACGACCGCCGCACCACGTGATTGTGCCCTGGGACGAAGCCTCGATCGCCGGGCGCTGTGCAACTCAGGTCCTGTCCGCCGCGCAACTGGCGCGACTCGATGCACGGGTGGCGCGGCTCTGGCCGCCGGGGCCGTGCACGCTGGCCGCCGCCGCGGCGCGGATCGTTCACACGGCGATCACCCGGAGCCCGCGCGTGCACATGGCACAAGTCGCGCTCACGCGCGACGAGGGCACGCCCGGCCGCTCGGCGATGATGCCGGTGACGCTGCAGCCCTCGGGAATTCAGCGGATCGTCGCGCCGGCGCTTTCGAATCGCGATCGCGTCCGCTACGAAACCACGTTGCGTTCCTAAGAGACATCTCACAATGCCTCACACGGAATCTCGGAAACACGGAAGCACAGAACATTTCTTCAGGCAAAAAGGTTTCGTGTTTCTGTGTTTCAGTGGTTCCGCGTGGTGCATTCGAGGCTGATGTTGCGTTACTGCGCGGCGGCAGCGTTCCTCACGACCCTATCGCTGGCGTCTGCCTCGGCTCGCCAGGACGTCATCTCTCCGGCCAACTACCTGTCGCACATCAGGTACCTGGCGTCAGATTCATTGGGCGGCCGCGGTAACGGAACAGAGGGACTGCAACGCGCCGGAGACTACATCGCGTCGCTGCTCGACGGCGGCGGCCTAAAGCCGGCCGGCGACAACGGCACCTTCTTTCAGTCGTTCGATGGCGAGATGACCGTCGAGCCGCCGCCGGCGGCGACGTTGGTTATTCGCGCCGGCGCACAGGCGGAAACCTTCACCGTTGGTGATCAGTACTACCCGCTGTCGATCATCGACCGCACCCATGGCGAAGCGGCGCCCGTGGCCGATGGCATCCCGCTGGTGTTTGCCGGCTACGGCATGTCCGCCCCGGCGCTCGGTTACGACGACTTCAAGGACCTCGACGTCCGCGGCAAGGCCCTCGTGGTGTTCACGCACGAGCCGCAGGAAGCCGACGCGCGAAGCGTGTTCGACGGCACCTCGCTCACGCCGGGCGCGGCGGTGGCGACGAAGGCGCGCGAGGCGATGGCGCGCGGGGCGGCGATGCTGATCGTCGCGGACGATCCCTCGCATCACGTTGACTATGCCTTCAATCGGGCTTGGTGGAACGACCCGCAAAGCGACGACATGGGCATACCCGTGGTCCGCGTCGCGCGGACGAGGCTCGCGCGCGCGTTGCCGGACGTGGGCTTCGAGCGGCTGGCGCGCGTCATCGACAGCACGCTGACGCCCCAGTCGCGGGAACTGGCCGGCGTGACGATCAGCTACACCGAACATCGCGCCAAACTGCGGCCGCGGCTGCGTAACGTCGTCGCGCTGGTGCGCGGCAGCGATCCGGCACGCGCGTCTGAAGCCATCGTGATCGGCGCGCACTATGACCATCTCGGCCTGGGCGGGCCGTTCTCCGGCGCGCCGGAGTCGACCGGCGCAGTCCACAACGGCGCGGACGACAACGCCTCGGGCACGGCGGCGATGCTGGAAGTGTGCCGCGCGCTGGCCCGTCAGGGCCGGCTGCCGCGCACCGTCGTGTGCGCGGCATTTGCCGGCGAAGAGATCGGCCTGCTCGGCTCGGCGCATTACGTGTTGCATCCCGCCGTTCCGGTCGATCACACCATCGCGATGATCAACCTCGACATGGTCGGCCGGGCTCGCGGTCGTGTGATGGTGGGCCTGTTTGGCCGCAAGCCCTGGATGACCGATCTGCCCAGGACCATGCGCGACTGGACGCGACTGACGGTCGACGACTTCGCGCGCGGCGGTTACCAGCAGGGCTCGTCGGACGACGCGTCGTTTACCAGCAGGGGTGTGCCGGCCATCGCGTTCTTCACTGGTTTCCACTCCGACTATCACCGCCCCACCGACGACGTGCAAAGAATTGATGCTGAAGGCGGCGCCCAAATCGCCGGGCTTGCGGTCCGGCTCGTCACGATGCTCGCGACGCGCCCCTGAGGTCAGTTAACAGTTCATAGTTTCCAGTTGTCGCTCGAGAACCTCGCAGAACCGGGCAACGAAGCGATCCTCCACCTCGGTTATCGGCGGCTGCGTGCCGAGCCGTGCCTCGAGCGACGTCACGCCTTTGCCGGCAATGCCGCACGGCACGATCAGCTTGAAGAAGTCGGCATCGGTGGTCACGTTGAACGCGAAGCCGTGGCTGGTGATCCACCGTGAGATGCGGACGCCGATCGCGCCAATTTTCTCACCGGCGATCCAGGTGCCGCTCAGGCCCTTGATGCGCTCAGCTTCGAGCTTGTAATCCGCGCATACGCGAATCATCACTTCCTCGAGATCGCGCACATAGCGATGCACGTCGCGGCGGTCGGGATTGAGATCGATGATCGGATAGCCGACGAGCTGGCCCGGCCCGTGATAGGTGACGTCGCCGCCGCGCCCGGTCTCGAACACCTCGACGCCAAGCGACGACAGCCGTTCCGGCGACGCGAGGATGTGCGAGCGCCCGTCCTTCTTGACCCCGATGGTCACGACGTGCGGATGCTGGAGCAGGAGCAGCGTATCGGGAATGCGATCGGCCTTGCGGTCGTCGACGAGCCGGCGCTGCAGCTCGAGGGCTTCGGCGTAAGGCATGACGCCAAGGCGGCGAGTACTTCGAGAGCGCGCATCGAAATACATTCACGGAAACACGGAAACACGGAAACACAGATCGCTTTGGCCAGAACCAAAAAGCAATTCAGTGTTTCCGAGTCTCTGCCTGCCCTGAGCGACGCTCGCGTTTTCGCGAGCGGAGTCGAAGGGTGCTTCGGTGTGAGGCATTCAGGCTCGAGCCGGATCGAATGTTTCGATCCCTTTTTTGACGTCGGCCATGAACTGATCGGCCACCACGCCGTCGATCAGGCGGTGGTCGTAGCCCAGCGTCAGGTGCCCCATCAACCGGATCCCGATCGCATCGTCGATCACCACCGGGCGCTTTTCGATGGTGCCGACGCCGAGGATCGCCACCTGCGGCTGGTTGATGATCGGCATGCCGAACTGCGCGCCGAAGTTGCCCGGGTTGGTGATGGTGAAGGTGCCGCCCTGGACTTCTTCGGGATTGAGTTTCTTGTTGCGCGCGCGATCGGCGACGTCCTGGATCGCCTTCGACAAGCCGAGCAGGTTCTTCTCGCCCGCGGCCTTCACCACCGGCACGATCAGGCCGTTGTCGAGCGCGACGGCGATGCCGAGGTTGATGTCCTTCTTGTAGACGACGTTGTCGCCGTCGATCGACGCGTTGACGATGCGATGGACGCGCAGGGCGTCGACCACGACCTTGGCGATGAGCGAGGTAAAGGTCAGCTTCGCGCCGCTCCTCTCGAACTCGTCCCTCTTCGACCGGCGAATCTGATCGAGCCGGGTGTAGTTGACCTCGAACACCGAGTAGACATGCGCGGAGGTGCGCCGGCTCACCACCATGTGCTCGGCGATCTTCTTGCGCATTACAGACATTGGGACGACTTCATCTCCCAGGCCCCGGGGCAATTGTGTGGGCCTGTCAGAGATCTGCGTCCCATCCTGAGCAAGCGGCCCGTTCGCATCGCGAACGGGCCGCGAGTCGAAGGACGGACCGGTCTCAATGAATCCGAGAATATCCTGCTTGGTCACGCGCCCGCCGATGCCCGTGCCGGCGATCTGCCCGATGTCGACGTTGTGCTCCTTCGCGATTCGGCGCACGAGCGGAGAGGACTTCTGGCGGTCGAAGTTTTCTGCGACCGCGGTCTGTGCCTGAGGTGCCTGAGGTGCCTGAGGTGCCTGAGGTGCCGGGGCAGGGGCCGGTGCAGGTGCCGGTGCCGGTGCAGGTGCAGGTGCAGCGGTAGTTGGAGGCGACGCGGGAGCGGCAACAGTGGCTCCAGGCGTGCCGGTGGCGTCGGCGCTTTCAGAAGTCTTCGTCGCCCCCGCACTCTCGGCACCCTTGGCACCTTCCGCACCCTTGGCACCCCTGGCACCATTGGCACCCACCTCGGCACCCCTGGCACCTGTGGCACCCCTGGCACCCTCGCCGGCCGGGGGAGCAGCTTCCCCGGCCGCTCCGATCGTGCCAACGACGCTGTTGACCGCAACCGTCTCGCCTTCCTTGACGGCAATGTCGATCAACACGCCGGCCGCCGGCGCGGGGATTTCCGCGTCGACCTTGTCGGTCGAGATCTCGAACAGCGGCTCGTCGCGATCGACCGCGTCGCCGACCTTCTTGATCCAGCGAACGATGGTGCCTTCCGCGATCGACTCGCCCATCTGGGGCATGACTACTGGTGTCGACATATGTTCCTATCTCTCCGGCTCCGGGCTCCGGGCTCCGGACTCCGGAAATCAGCCACGAAGAGCACGAAGACTAAGTTTTCTTCGTGTCCTTCGTGACCTTCGTGGCTAAGTTCGTAGCCGCCGCTATGGATCACGGAGCCCGGCGCCCCTCAAATGTGTATCGCAGCCCCGTGAGCGGCATGAGCCGCTTCCCCCACCGCTTCCGACATGGTCGGGTGCGCGTGGATGGTCCTGACCAATTCTTCGACCGTCACTTCCATCCGCAGCGCCATCACCGCCTCGGCAACCAGCTCGGTGGCGCGGGGGCCGATGATGTGCACGCCGAGGATTTCGTCGTATTTCTTCTCGGCAACGATCTTCACGAACCCGTCGGTTTCGCCCGCCATCCGTGCCCGCGCCAGCGCGCGGAACGGGAACGTCCCGATCCGCACGTCGTGGCCCTGTTCCTTCGCCTGCGCCTCGGTCAGGCCGACGCTGCCAATCTCGGGATCGCTGTAGGTGCAGCGCGGCACGTGATCGTAGTTGATTGGCTGCACGTCGTGCCCGGCGATCCGCTCGGCCAGCACAATGCCTTCCATCGACGACACGTGCGCCAGCTGATAGTGCGGCCCGCCCATCGTGATCACGTCGCCGATCGCCGATATGCCCGGCACGCTGGTCTTGAACATCGAGTCGACGACGACGTAGCCGCGATCGAGCTTGAGGCCGGCGGCTTCGACGCCGAGGCCCTCGGTGACCGGCCCGCGGCCCGTTGCCACCAGCAGGAGCTCGTAGCTCAGTTTCTGTGATTTGCCGTCGGCGCCTTGCACTTCGATGTCAACGCCCTTTGCGCCGGCCTTAGCGGACGTGACCTTCGAGCCCGTCATCACCTTCATGCCGCGCTTCTTGAACGTCCGCTCGAGCTCGGCCGAGACCGCCTCGTCTTCGCCCGGCACCAGCCGCGGCAGCAGCTCGATCACGGTGACCTCGCTGCCGTAACTCTTGAAGATCGACGCGAACTCGACGCCGACGGCGCCGCTGCCCATGATGGCAATCGACTTCGGCACGTGCGGCAGGTGGATCGCTTCGTCGCTGAAGATGATCTTCTTCCTGTCGACCTCGATGCCAGGCACGCTGCGCGGCGCGGACCCGGTGGCGACCACCAGCTCCTTCGTCGCCGACAGCGTGTGCTTCGACCCGTCGTGCAGCGTGACCTCGACGCCGTTTGTGGCGGTCAGGCGCGCGCTGCCCTTGATCCAGTCGATCTTGTTTTTCTTGAAGAGCATCTCGATGCCGCCGGTGAGGCCCGACACCACCTTGTCTTTGCGCGCGTGCACCGCGGCCATGTCGATCGAAACCGCGGCGCCGTCGATGCCGGTCAGCCCCCACTCTTTCGCGGCCTGCGCCACTTTCAGCGCGTGCGCGTGCTCGAGCAGCGCTTTCGTCGGGATGCAGCCCCAGATGAGGCAGGTGCCGCCCAGCGCCTTCTGGCGCTCGACCACCGCCACCTTCAACCCCAGTTGCGCGGCCCGGATCGCGGCCACGTATCCGCCCGTACCCGCGCCAATCACTACAACGTCGTACTCGTTCGCCAACCCACGCTCCCTTGTCCCAACCCCTCAATGTCACTCGGAACAGAACGAAGCGTCAAGGCCTGCCGCGCCGTCCTGTCCACCGTAGCCTTGGCGGAGGTGGAAGCCCTGGCGAAGGCGGGTCAACCCTTCTTGATGGAAGACAGCGGAATGAATGTCTGCTGAGGGGCCGGGGCGACGGGCGCCGGCGGATCAACCTTGGCCTTGAGCTCGCCGTGATCGAACTTGAGCTGCCAGTACATCTCGGTGATTTGCGACAGTTGCCGCGCCGTCCGGCGCGAATGCGCAAACGCCACCACGGCAATCAGCAAGGACGAGAGCGCGAGTATCCACAGTCCTATGTTGTCCACTTGCGTCACTTCCAACTCGAGGCAACTTGAAACTCAAGACTGAAACTGAAAACTGAAACTGAAACTTTCAACTGAAACTTCCAACTTTCAACTTTCAACTTCCAACTTTGCGCGTCCCCCGACGTTATACTCCATCCGCATGGCAGAGCGCCGCAAGACCGTGCTCGTGATCGACCCGCACGACGACACACGGGAACGTCTTGCCCAAACCGTTCGCCGCGATCACCGCGTCGTGCGCGCCGCATCGGCCGAGGCCGGGCTGGCACTGATGGATCGCGAAGACGTCGACGTGCTGGTCACCGACGTCCAGCTGCCGGGCCTGGGCGGCCTCGATCTGCTCCAGGTGGTGAAGGAGAACTTCCCGCTGATCGAGGTCATCATGACCTCGTCGCTGCCCGACGTCGACGGCGCGGTGAAAGCGATCAAGGCCGGCGCCTACTATTTCCTGACGAAGGACGCCGATCCCGACGTGCTGCGCACGCTGGTCCATCACGCCGGCGAGCGGCAGGACCTGCAGCGCCACGTGCTCACGCTGCGCGACGCCGCGGGCGATGCCGGCGGAAAGGACTTCATCAGCGGCCCGAGTACCGCGCTCAAGGACGTGCTCGAAACCGTCGGCAAGGTCGCCAAGCTCTCGGCGACGGTGCTGATTCTCGGTGAGAGCGGCACCGGCAAAGAGCTGCTGGCGCGCCTGCTGCACCGCGAATCGGCCAATGCGGACGCGCCGTTCGTGGCGGTCAACCTCGCGGCGATCCCGCACGAACTGGTCGAAAGCACGCTGTTTGGCCACGAGAAAGGCGCGTTTACCGGCGCCATGCAGCAGCGCATCGGCAAGTTCGAGCTCGCCAACGGCGGCACCCTGTTCCTCGACGAGATCGGCGATCTGAAGCTGGACCTGCAGGCCAAGCTGCTGCGCGCCATCCAGGAGGGCGAAGTGGAGCGGGTCGGCGGCACGCGTCCGGTGCGCACGCAGTTCCGGCTGCTGGCGGCCACCCACGTCGACCTCGAGCGCGCCGTGAAGGAAGGCACGTTCCGCGAGGACCTCTTCTACCGCATCAACGTGATCCCGGTGCGCCTGCCGCCGCTGCGCGAGCGCATCGACGACCTGCCGGTTCTCGTCGACTTCTTCATTCGCCGCTACAGCGCCAAATTCCACAAGGACGTCCGCGGCATCGCCGAATCGACGCTGCGGATGCTGTCGAACTACGCGTGGCCGGGCAACATCCGCGAGCTCGAGAACCTGATCGAGCGGCTCGTCGCCATCGTCGATCACGAGTGGATCACCGACGAAGACCTGCCGTTCGAGTTCCACGTCGTCGAGCTCGACCGCACCAAGTCCGACACCAGCCTGCTGGATCGGGCGCTCAGCACGTTCGAGCGCAACTTCCTGGTGCGCGCGCTCGAGCGCAACGCCTGGAACGTCACGCAGACGGCGCGCTATCTGGGCGTGCCGCTCAGCACGCTCAAGTTCAAGATGGAGCGTCTGGAAATCCGTGAGCTGGCGAGGAAGATCCGGAGATAGACCCTCGCCAGTCCGGTCGCGTCAGACTTTCTTCGGCAGGACGGCGTCTTTCAGCTGCTTGACGATGCGCGCCTTGACGACGGTCTTGGCGGGAATCTCGATCGGCTGCTTGGTCGCGGGATTGCGGCCCGTGCGCGCCTTGCGGTGCTGCACCACGAGCTTGACCATCCCGGGAATAACGAACTCGCCCGTACGCTTCAGCTCCTTCTCGCACAGGATCGCCAGCTCGTCGAAGAACTCGCGCGACTGCGTGCGCTTGACGTCGAACCGCTCGGCGAAGTGTGAAAAGAGCTCCGACTTGCCCATCCTCCGGGCTTCGTCCATCGTGTCCCCCAAGGTCTAATGTTTGCGGTGCGTATGCTAACCCCCCCGCTAGGGGCTGTCAATCATCCTAACCGGCGGAAGGCCGAAGGCAAAAGGACGAAAACGCGGTTCTGCCTTAAACTCCGTCTCATGCCCGACGTCCCGATCGAGACGTTTCCGAACCCGCGCCCCGAGCGCGAGTACGAGATCGCGATCGACTGCCCCGAGTTCACCTCGATGTGTCCCAAGACGGGACTCCCCGACTTCGGCGTCATCCGCATCCGCTACGTGCCGGCGGCGCTCTGCCTCGAGCTCAAGGCTCTCAAATACTATCTGCTCGAGTTCCGGAACAAGGGAATTTTCTACGAGGCGGTCACCAACCAGATTCTGGATGATCTGGTCGCCGCCTGCGCGCCCCGGCGCATGACGGTGACCGGCGACTTCACCGCCCGCGGCGGCATCACCACGAAGGTGACTGCCGAATACGTCAAGACGGCGTAGCGCGGATCTTCAGATCCGCGATTATGGAAGACGACGAACTGGTCCGGGTTCCGATCGAGGACGCGATCGACCTGCACAGCTTCGCGCCGCGCGATGTGGTCGCCGTAGTCGAAGACTACCTGGAGGCCGCGCGCGACGCGGGCTTCGTCGAGGTCCGGCTGATCCACGGCCGTGGCACTGGTGCGCAGCGCGCCGCGATCCAGCGCCGCTTGCGCGAACATCCGCTGGTCGAGCGTTACTGGGATGCGCCGGAATCGCACCTCGGCGCGACGGTAGTCCTCTTGAAAGTTGAAAGTTGAAAGTTGAAAGTTTTTGTCAGAGATGATGTCGAGGGACTGAATCAAACCGATCGTCGTCGCCGCCGAGCGGCGGGGCGACCTGGTGCGATCCCGACTTGTGCTTCGGACCGGCCACCGTGCGGGCAATGGCGTCGAGCTGCGCATGCAGCTCGGATGTTTTCAGCGCCGAGACGGGCACGCCTGAGTTCACCGCCGAGGCCACCGTGCGGTAATCGCTGCCGACGCTGTAATCGATGTTGAGCCCGAGCACGCGCTCGATCTGCGCCGTCGACAGCACGCCGAACTCCGAGGAGCGGTTCAGCACGATCTTCAGACGCTCGCCGACCACCCCCGCCAGCTTGATGGCATCGATCAAGCGCTGCAGGTTGCGCAGGCAGGGCACATCCGGATTGGCGACGAGCATCACGCTGTCGGACAGCTGGAGGGCCGTCGACGTGCACGGCGTCAAGGTGCTGCCGGCGTCGATGATGACGTAATCGTAGAGCGTGTTGAGGCACCTCAGCATTTGCTCGATGCCCTCGACGTCCTTGGCCGCCGGGCGGCCGTACTCGTCGCCGGCCGCCAGCACGTGCAGCCCGCAGTCGTGCTCGCTGACGTACTTCGACACAGCGGCGGGGTCCATCCAGGACAACTGGTCGATGACGGTCAGCACCGTGTGGCGGGTCCGCAGGCCCAGAAACAGTGCCACGTCGCCGGGACCGATCTTGAGGTCGACGACAATCGTGGGGCGATGGGTGATCCGCCGGATGTCGGCCGCGCCATTGACCGCGAGCATGGTGGTGCCGGTGCCGCCCTTTGTGCCGAGAAAGCTCACGATCATGATGACCCGCCCAGAGGCAACACGTGTGCCAGCACGGGAAATGCTGCGCTCTGGTCTGTTAGCAGGCATTCTGCCTCTGAGCCCGGGCGGCGCGAAAATGGAGGACTTGCAGATCTGTAACCGCGGGCACGTGATTGGTGGTTTGCGCAGCGCCTGAGGCCTGAGTCTCGAATGGCCGAGGTAATCGCTAAGTCGATGCAGCGGGCCGGGTTCCGCCGGTTGCCGGAACCTCGCGTTTCACGGCATGTCACTTGCTCTAGGAGTCAGCGTCCCCCGATCAACCCTGAGAAATACTATGGCCACAACACCGCCGCGATCACCTGCCCGCCCTGCCCACGATGAGTGGGGTATGTACGATCCGGATCAGGCCGGTCTGTCTGCCCTGTTTGCGCGGCTCGATTCGAACGCCGCCAAAGCCAAAGCCGATTCGAAGGCGGAGCCCGCCGCCGCGAAGCCGGCGCCGCGCAAGGACTTGCGCGACCAGTAATCTATCCGTCGTTCCTCCTCGGGGGCGCCTCATGACGGCGCCCTCGTTTTTTTTGTACCGTCGCCGGCCAACCCTTCTTGATCTATCGCCGTCAGATAGGTATGTTTCATATCTATATGGCCCCAATAGATATCTCGACCCGGTCGCTCCAGAAGGGCAGCGCGGAGTTCCTCGTGCTGTCGATCCTCGACGGCCCCGACCGTCATGGCTACGAGCTGGCGCAGATCATCGAAACCCAATCGGACGGCCGGCTCAGCTTCAAGGCCGCCACCCTCTATCCGCTGCTCTACCGGCTCGAGAAACACGGTTGGGTCGCGGGCCGCTGGGTCGAAAAGGCGGGCGAACGCCGCCGCCGTTTCTACCGCCTCACCGCCGCCGGGCGAAAAGTGCTCGGCGCACGGCGCGAGGTCTGGCGCGAGTTTGTCGATGCGCTCGAGCAGGTCACGAGGATCCGGCCGGCGTAATCCGTCATGGACTGGCGCCGCTACGTCCGCTCGCACATGCCTCCGCTCGCCGTCTCGGCGGAGCGCGAAACCGAAATCGTCGACGAGCTCGCGCTGCAGCTCGAAGCCACCTATGAGCGCGCGATTTCGGCGGGTGTGACGGCCGATGAAGCGCGCATGAAGGCAGAGGCCGAGGTGCCCGATTGGGCGGCGCTGGCGCGAACGCTCGGCAAGATCGAACGGCCTTACATTCCCGCGCCGGTGGCCGGCGCCCAGTACGGAGGATTCATGACCGGTTTCATCCAGGACATCCGCTATGCGCTGCGCGCGCTCGCGCGTGCACCGGGCTTCGCGGTGGTGTCGATCGTGACGCTGGCGCTCGGCATCGGCGCGACGACCATCGTGTATTCGCTGGTTGACGGCGTGCTGTTGCGGCCGCTGCCAATCCATGACCCCGACCGCGTGGTCCTGGTGCGCGAGATCAATTACGGGCGCGAGAACAGCATCGCCTGGCTGAACTTCCTCGATTGGAAGGCGCGGGCCACGTCGTACGAACAACTCGCAGGCTGGCGCGGCGTGACGAGCAACCTCACCGGGATCGATCGGCCGCGACAGCTCCAGACCCGCCATGTGACGGCGAACCTGTTTGCCGTGCTGGGTGTCCGCCCGATCCTCGGCCGCGACTTCACCGAGGGCGACGAGCAGCCGGGGTCACCGCGGACGGCGCTCGTGAGCCACGGGTTCTGGCAACGCGAGCTGGGCGGCAACGCGGCAGCCCTCGGCCGTCAGATCATGCTCGACGAGGTGCCCGTGACCGTGATCGGCGTCCTGCCCGAATCGTTCACGGTCGCCCGTCAGGAAGACGCGTTCCTGCCGATCGGCAATTTCGTGATGCCCAACTCGATGTCACTTCAGGCGCGGCGATCACTTCGGGCTCGCGGCGATCGGCCGGCTCAAGCCCTCGGCCACCGTTGCATCAGCCAACGCCGAGATTGTCGCCATCGCGCGGCAGCTCGAGCTGGAGTACCCGAACACCAACAGCAGCAACAGCGCCATCGTGCGGCCGCTGTTCGACGTGCTGGTCAGCACCGCGCGGCCGATGCTGTTCGTGCTGCTCGGCGCGGTGATCGCGATGCTGCTCATTGCCTGCGTCAACCTCGCCAACCTGATGCTCGCGCGGGCGGCCGGCCGCGCGCAGGAAATGGCGGTCCGCCGCTCGCTCGGTGCGGCACGCTGGCGCATCGCACGCCAGATGCTGACCGAGAGCCTGCTGCTTGGCGTCGCCGGCGGCGTGGCCGGCGTGGCGCTCGCCTTCATCGGATTCGAGGCCGTCGTGGCGTTACTCCCTGCCGATCAGCCCCGCATCCACACCGTGGCCATCGATCTGCGCGTGCTCGCGGTGACGGCGGCAATCTCGCTCGGTACCGGACTGCTGTTTGGATTGGTGCCGGCGATCCAGGCGGCAACCGGCCGTTCGCTCACGCTGTTGCGGAGCGCGCGCGTCACGGGGACGACGCAGGCGAGCCGCGGCACGCGCCGCACCCTGCTGTTTGCCGAAGTGGCGCTTGCCCTGATGCTCGTCGCCGGCGCCGGGTTAATGCTGCGCAGCATGAACAACCTCCTCGACATCGACCCCGGGTTCCGATCCGAGCAGCTGATCTCCGCGCAGTTCAACCTGCCCCGGCGGTATGACCCACCCAAGCAGCTGGTCTTCATCGACAGCTCGCTCGAGCGGATCCGCGCGGTGCCCGGCGTGATCAATGCGGCGTTCACCTACTCGATCCCGGTCGCCGGCTCGAACTGGAACTCGATCTTCATCATCGAGGGCCAGCCGATCCCCGCCCGCGGCGACCTGCCCAGCTCGGCATGGACGCCCGTCAGTGCCGGCTATTTCGACACCATGGGCATCCGCCTGATTCGCGGCCGGCTTTTCGACGCCCGTGATATTCCAACTGCCCCTCTGACCGTCGTCGTCAACCAGACGTTCGCGAAGCGCTTTTTCGGCGCCAACGATCCGATTGGCGCCCGCGTCAAGCAGGGCTGGCCGGAAGACAAGACGCCATGGCGCGAGATCATCGGCGTGGTCAACGACGTCAAGGTCAACAGCCTGCAGGGCGATACGACGCTGCAGGCATACCTGCCCCTGAGCCAGCGCGGGCAGAACGGCGGCGCATTCGTGGCGCGCACGGACGGCGATCCGCGTGCCGTTGGCCGCGCCCTCGAAGCCGCGATTCACGAGATCGAACCGAACCTGCCGATCTTCAACATCCGCACGATGGACGAGGTGATCGAAAGCGGCATCGGCAACGAGCGCCTCACGATGGTGTTGCTGATGGGGTTTGCGGCTCTGGCGCTGCTGATGGCCGCGATCGGAGTATTCGGCGTCACGTCCTATTCAGTGTCGCAGCGCACCCACGAGCTCGGCGTCCGCATGGCGTTGGGTGCGAACCCGTCGAGCGTCCTGGCCCTGGTTATCAGGCAGGAAATGGCCGCGTGCCTCATCGGCATCGTCGCCGGCGTGATCGGCGCCGTGCTGCTGTCGTCGCTGCTCGACTCGCTGCTCTTCGGCGTGGCGCCGCGCGACACCATGACGCTCTCGGTCGCAGCCGGCGTGCTGCTCATCGTCACGGCAATCGCCTGCCTCATCCACGCAGCCGCGCCACGCGCGTCGACCCGGTTACGGCGTTGCGGCTGGAGTAGAGGCGGGTCTTTAGACCCGCCTGTCGCATATGATCGCGCCTGATGCGCGCGCGATCTGTCGTCCCTCTTGCCCTGCTTCTATTTGAGTAATATCTCGCGGCGGAGAAATTTGAAACCGCACATGCCATCGGAGAAGGTCGCGCCCAGATACGCGCGTAGAATGAGGTTGAAGACGCGGGAGATTGCGGCGCGCTGCAAGGTGCGACCCCGCACGACGGAATCTCGGTGCCACCGGGTGCCATAGACGAGGTCAGCTCCTTGCTCGAGTGCCTGAAATGCCTCGGGCAAATGCCTCAGATCGGTCGCCAGATCGAGATCCATGTAGCCGACGAGGTCGGCGGACGAGGTGCCCCAGGCGGCCTTGAGCGCACGCCCAACGCCCCGCTCGGCCACCCGAAGATAACGCACGCGCGGAAGCTCGCGCGCTAGCTCGGCTCCGATGACGGGCGATCCATCCGTGGAACCGTTGTCCGCAATCGCGAGCGTGGCCTCCCGCCAGGGTGCCCGGAGTCCGGCCAGGTACTCGCCGACGCGGCGCACGTTAGTTGCGAGGGTAGCCTCCTCATTCAGGATAGGGATGACGATTTCGACCGAATGTAGTGACATTGCCATCAATACGGCGATTCACGAGAGCGCCCGAACTCTTGCGGCCCCCTGCCCCTCGGACGATGCAAAATCACACTTTATCGCAGCGCGTCTTGTCTGATCCGACATAGCCGGCATCATTGTCCAGAGCGCGCAACATCTCGCTTGCCTTCCTGCTCCTGCATATCCGCCCGCTCGATATCCGGAGCGCCCAAGGTGAACGCGCGCTCGGTTCCAACCACGTCGAGCCGCTCCGACCGAGGCCGAAGCGGACTGCGCACCTCCCGAACGAAGGAAAGCGTCCGCCGCCGCGGCGTGGCTCGGTAAACATTGAGCACGTACTCGGACAGCAGCGCGAACATCAGGGAGAACAGGAACATCATGATCGAGATCTGCAGTGAAAGGGTCGTCCATCCCGGCTCGACGCTCTCCCTTAGAAGGTAGCTCAAGACCGCGTAGATACTGCTCAGCACCGCCAGGAACCCGGTGCAAAGAGCAATGCCGATCAGGGCCCGCATCATCACGGCTCTTGCGTTGACCAGACCACGACATGCCTTGCGTAGGGCATTCAAAGGGGTGAGACGTTCGACCTCGGAGGGCGGCAGATCATCGATCGTCCGTCGTATGCCGGGAAAAGCACCGCTGACGTCAAGCGAGCGAAGGGCAAACTCCGCATTCAGCTGACCCGCAAGATAGCGTGCGGCAGCGCGGCTATAGAGCCGGATCGGGGGCGTTGGCCAATCCACGATGGACCCGCTTACGAAAGCGTAGAGTTTGAAATAGGCCCGCGCCAAATGGCCATAGAGGCGCGGAAAATCCGTCGGCACGGCTGGGCCCGCGAACACGATTTCATATGGCCCTGCCTGCTCGAGAACCTGGGAAAGGTTCGCCACTTCCTCCGACGTGGGGGTTAGCACCAGAACCCAGTCGCCCAGGGCCTGCTCGATCCCGAGCAGCACTGCGAGATCGCGATCGACCGGTTGAGCCAGAAACTGAACGGTAACGTTGGCGACGGCCTGCGCGATCGTGCCTAATTGGTGCGTAATCTCGGCGGAAACCCCGTTGGCGATCACCACGATCTCATGGTCTTTTGCGGCGTGGGCGAGCGAACCGCCAAGCGCCTGAAAAACTTCAAGACGCGGAACGCACGATTCCACGATGCAAATGGCGGTTACTGCGTCGAACCTCTGGGCGGAGGTCAACGGAGAAACCATTGCTGCTGCTTCAGACACGCGAGAACATCGTAGATGTTGTCGATCTTTGACCCAAGCACGGAGTAGATTCGTTCCGACGCCGGCGATTGCTCGAACAAAATAGGTCGGCTGTCGCTGTCCTCGCTTGTCGCAAGAATCGCCTTGATATCATAGAGGGAGCGCAGGTGGATCGCATCGCGCATGCACGGGAGATAGCGGCTTGCATCGCGGAGCATGACCTGCGCCCGGGAGCCGCTGAAACTGAGCGCTTGATCGCCCGGCCCGAGCCAAGACATATGAGGCGTGTATCGGACATGCGTTAGGGAGTAGCAGGCGAGTGGTGGAAACGGCAGCGCCGAGAAGAATGGACCGTCCATCACCGTGACGGCGCGGCCCTTCATCTCTCGTGGCGGGGCGATGAGAGCGACTTCGGCAAGTTCTTTCTTGATGCGATTGCGCACATGGACGCCTACATCGTCCAAGCGAGCATAGGTGCAGTTGAAAACGTACTGCGCCTGTACGACATCCTCGTCGGTTTCCACAACGACTGTTTCGTCGCTACAGCGGGCGAGGCGGCCCGTCACCCCAAAGCGGCAGTCGACACGCGCCTGCGCAAGGCGCTGCTTGAGATCGTCGGCTAGGGCCGAGCGGTCGAAGGTCAGTTCCTTGACACTGAAGCAGGCTTCAATGAGAGCGGAATCGAACATCTCGTCGCGGACAGGCTTGTTCTCCCGGCAGGGAGCTCCGATCTCGGAGCAAAAACGCGCGAACTGCGAAGCGGTGATGCGCGAGTTGTAAGCAATGGCGTAAATCATCTCCACATCGAGCCCAGCGGCGAAGCGGTGCTCCTCGACAAAGCGCTCGAAATTCCGCTGCGAACTCAATGCGGTAGGGAGGGATCGCGGGTAATGATACCCGTTGTGGATACGGGCCTGGTTGACGTAGGACGCGCGTCGCATGATGTCGGCTTCGCGCTCTATGAGGCGAATACGACCGAAACCGAGCTCCTTCAGCGCCAGGGCAATGTGGCATCCGTAAAAGCCTCCCCCGACGACGAGAGCATCGACGTTCGTCAATGATGGCCCCCAATGTGGCGCGCTGGAACGTCCACCACCGGGGCGGACGATCCGAACTCGCCGGCAAAAGCACACGTGCGCCGCGATGCGCGCCGGACGGCGCACGGCGGCTCGACCCGCGAACGTCTCGCCAAAGGGATGCCTTTCACGACTTCAAGCGGCCGTCCATTCTTCCGCCACGACGGGATCGGCCTCCTCGCGGCCAAGTTCGCGCCGCAACTGCTCGAATTTATCATACGGCGCAAGGCGTGCCAGCGCCCACACGGCGGCGCCGCGCACCAGCGGCGAGGGATCGGCAAGCAGCCGCTCGGCTTCGTCCGCCAGACGTGGGTCGCCTGAATTTCCGATCGCGATCAAAACGTTGCGTACGAACCGGTCGCGCCCGGTCCGCTTCACCGGGGACTTCCGGAACAGCGCCCGAAAGCCTGCATCGTCGAGCCGCGCCAGATCGGCGAGCCGGGGTTCGCTGAGATCAGCGCGCGCCGCCAGGCGCGCCTCGTGCCCGGCCTGCGCGAACTTGTTCCATGGACAGACTGCCAGGCAGTCGTCACAGCCGTAGATCCGGTTGCCCATCAGCGGCCTGAGCTCGCGCGGAATCGGCCCCTTATGTTCGATCGTCAGGTACGAGATGCAACGTCGCGCGTCGAGCCGGTAGGGTGCCGGAAACGCCGCGGTGGGGCAGACGTCGAGGCACGCCCGGCAGGTGCCGCAATGATCCCGCTCCGGCTCATCCGGCGGAAGCTCGAGCGTGGTGAGAATGGCGCCAAGGAACAACCAGGACCCCCGGTCGCGCGAGACCAGGTTGGTGTGCTTGCCTTGCCAGCCGAGCCCGGCGGCCGCCGCGAGCGGCTTCTCCATCAGCGCGGCGGTATCGACGAAGACCTTCGCATCGCCTCCGGCAGCGCCGATCAGCCATCGGGCAATCGCTTTCAGCCGCGGCTTGATGACGTCGTGGTAGTCATCGCCTTGCGCGTAGACCGAGATGGCGCCGCGGTCCGGCCGGGCGAGGATCGCGAGCGGATCGCCGGCCGGTCCGTAGTTCATGCCGAGCATGATGACCGAGCGCACCTCGGGCCACAGCTGGCGCGGATCGCCGCGCCGTTCGCTGTCGGCCATCCAGCTCATGTCGCCGTGGGCCCCATCGGCCAGGAAGCGCGCAAGGTGCTCCCTTGCCTGCGGGATCGCGTCCGGGCGTGCGATCCCGACGACCTCGAATCCATGCGTGCGAGCGGCCTCGGCGAGTGCCGGCTTGATCTGCGCCAAGGCGTTCAGAAGTCGAGGTCGGCGTAGGTCGGCGACGCCGGCACCCCGGGCAGCGAATCCGCCAGCAGTGGGCGGAACGACGGCCGCGACTTCACGCGCGCGTACCAGATTTTCGCCGCTTCGTTCTCGGTCCATGGCACGTCGCCCAGATAGTCGGCGACCGACAGGTGCGCCGCGGCCGCCAGATCCGCGTAGCTCAGCCGGTCGCCGGCGAGCCAATTGCGGCTGCCCGCGAGCCAGCCGATATAGGCCAGATGATAGCGGATATTGCTGCGCGCAACCCGCAGCGCGTTGGTATCCGGAGGACCACCCCCCTGATCGACCGCCATGTGGCGGCGGTACACCCGCTCGGTCACCAGCGCTTCGGTCACTTCCGCGTAGAACTTGTCGAGGAACCAGCCAAGCAGCCGGCGCACCTCGACGCGCGCCGCCGGATCCTCCGCCAGCAGCCGACGGTCGCCCAGCGCAGGGCCGCGCGTCTCGTCGAGATATTCGGCAATGACGGCGGCGCCCGGCACCGGCGGCCCGGCTTCCTCGATCATGACCGGCGTCGCGCCGGCGGGGTTGAGCTCGATGAACGCCTCACGGCGCTCCCATACCCGCTCCTCGACCAGCCGTGCGAGCGCGCCATACTCGGCGAGAACGACTCGCACGAAGCGCGAATGCGGGCAGAACGGGTGATGAAACAACGTGACCATGCAGATCGACGCGGCAGAAGATCAAGACCATGCGATTCGCCTCGGCGCATCCCTATAGTGCGGCGGCGGAACGAGCAACCTCTCCGCCGATGCCCCGTGCTCGATCTTGCGCCGCGGCGTCGTTCCATTGTCCGCTGCGCAGCGTCCGCGCTTCAGGTGATTCGTCGCCGGGCTGCCAAATCTTCGCGCGCGCGGCCGATGCTGCGTCCCCGTGATCTGGAGGGCCAATGCTGTTCGATCTGTTCAAGGCGGCCGTCCTCGGCGTGCTCGAAGGCCTGACGGAATTCGTTCCGGTCTCATCGACCGGGCACTTGCTGTTGCTGGAGCATTTCTTCGGCTTCGACGATGATGCGTTCGGCAAGACGTTCGTGGTGCTGATCCAGCTTGGCGCCATCCTGGCAATCCTCTCGGTCTACTTCACGCGGCTGTGGGCGATTGCGACGGCGCTGCCTTCCGACCCCGAGGCCCGCCGCTTCGTGATCGGCGTCCTGCTGGCATTCCTGCCGGCCGCGCTCATCGGCGCCGTCGCCCACGGCTTCATCAAGAGCGTGCTGTTCAACGTCTGGATCGTGTGCACGATGCTGATCGTGGGCGGAGCCATTCTGCTGTGGGTCGACCGGCTGGAGCTTAGCCCCCGCTACCGCGATGCCACCCGCTTCCCGCTCGGCATGTATGTCGGCATCGGCGTCGCCCAATGCCTCGCCATGATTCCCGGCGTGTCGCGGTCGGGCGCGACCATCGTGTCCGCCATGCTGTTCGGCGCCGACAAGCGGTCCGCCGCGGAATTCTCGTTCTTCCTCGCCATGCCCACCATGGCCGGCGCGTTCGCCTACGACCTGATGAAGAACTGGAAGCTGATGAGCGGCAGCAATACTGCCCTCGTCGCGGTCGGCTTCATCACCTCGTTCGTTGCCGGATATTTCGTGGTCAGGACGCTGCTCGATTACGTCTCGCGCCACGGTTTTGCGCTGTTCGCCTGGTGGCGCATCGTCGTCGGCGCGCTCGGCCTGATTGGTCTGGCGCTGGTGGGATGAGTTGTCATTCCGGATCGCCGCGAAGCGGCGAGTCCGGAATCCATGCGCCGCAGCGGGGGGGGCGTGGATTTCGGGCTCGCGGGCTTGCGCCGGCGCCCCGGAATGACAGCTATGCCGCCCGGCGCTTGAACTGGCCGTGCGTGCGGAAGCGCCAGAGATAGGAAGGGACGATCACCTCCATGGCGGTCGGATCGATCCCCAGTCCTTCAAGCGTGCGCCCTTCGCGTGTCGCAGCCTCCGAGACCACGTTGTCGCGCTTGAGCAGCAGCACCTGGTCGGGCGTGAGCAGCGGCTTCGGCATGAACTGCAGAACCTGGGCCTGCAATTTCGCCAGTCCGAACGGCAGCGGCACCAGCAGACGGCGCCGTTCGATCGTGGCGAGCACGTATTGCATGAGTTGCCTGAAGGTGCGCACCTCCGGACCCCCGAGCTCGTAGATCGTGCCCGGCCGCGTCGCGCCCTCCGCCGCCCGGGCGATCGCCTCGGCAACGTCGGCGACGAAGACCGGCTGGAAGCGCGTCTCGCCGCCGCCGATCAGCGGCAGGAGCGGTGACATCCGCGCCATCGCGGCGAACCTGTTGAAGAAATCGTCTTCCGGCCCGAACACGATGGAGGGGCGGAAGACGGCGGCCGCCGGCACTGCTTCGAGCACCGCCGCTTCGCCTGCCGCCTTGCTGCGCGCGTAGAGCGACGGCGAGTCCGGATCGGCGCCGAGCGCCGACACATGCACCAGCTGCGCGCCGGCTGCGGATGCCGCGCGCGCAACGTGGCCGGCACCTGCTCCCTGCACGAGATCGAACGTTTGACGCCCGCGCTCGAACAGGATGCCGATCAGGTTGATGACGATGTCGGCATCGCGCACCGCGGCCTCGATGGTCGCCGGATAGCGGATATTGGCCTGCACCGCGTGGATCTGTCCGACCCGGCCGAGCGGCTGCAGGTGGATTGCAAGGTCGGGCCGGCGAACCGCGGCGCGGATGCGGAAATCCCGCCGCGCCAGCGCCCTCACCACATGCCGGCCAAGGAAACCGGAACCGCCGAAGACGGTCACCAGCGTGTCGATGTTGCGCCGCAGGGTCATTGCGTTCCCGGGCCGGCGTGGTCGCCGGTTGGCTTCTCGCTCCAGGCGCCGAATACAAGATCGCGCCGCGGCTGTATAGGCGGCGGCGGGCGGAACGTTGACAACGTCGGAGCCGCAACCCTATGTGTCGCGCGAGCCCAGGTGGCGGAATTGGTAGACGCGCTGGTTTCAGGTACCAGTGGTGAAAGCCGTGGAGGTTCGAGTCCTCTCCTGGGCACCACTCATTTTTATGCTCCTGATTTTACGCGGGAATTTCGGCTCTAGCCTCTGAACGCCTTCTGGAATGCTGTTCAACACGCCCGAGTTCATCTTCGTTTTCCTTCCGGTCGCGCTCGTCATCCACTTCGCCCTGGCGCGTTGGAGCGTCGAAGCCGCCGTAATAGGCACCACGGTCTTATCCCTGTTGTTTTATGCGTGGTGGAATCCGCCCTTCGTCTTGTTGCCGATCGCATCGATCGCGGTGAATTTTTGGCTGGCGCGCCGGATCGCGGCCTCGGAACGACCGATGGCGCGTCGTCTGCTGATCACCGGCGTATGCGTCAACGTTGCCCTGCTGTGCTACTACAAATATGCGGACTTCCTCGCTTCGATCGTCACCGGCCATGCCGCGGCGGCGCCCAACGTGCCGCTGGCGCTGTCATTCACCACCTTCGTCCAGATCGCCTTTCTGACCGATGTCTACCGTCGACGAATTCCGCTGGCTGGTGCCCGCTACGCGCTGTTCGTCAGTTTCTTCCCACATCTCATTGCCGGCCCGATCGTGCGCTGGTCCAACCTCGGCCGCCAGATCATCGATTCCACGCGCTATCGGTGGAACTGGTCCAACGTGGCTCTCGGATTGACGATCTTTACCCTCGGGCTCGGCAAGAAGGTTCTGATCGCCGATCAACTCGCTCCCCATGTGGCGCCGGTATTCGACGCCGCAGCGCGCGGCGAACCGGTCATGGCGATGGCGGCGTGGGGCGCCGCGCTGGCCTTCTCGGCGCAGATCTATTTCGACTTCTCCGGCTACTCCGATATGGCGATCGGGCTCGGACTGCTGTTCAACTATCGCCTGCCGATCAATTTCGCTGCTCCCTCCGCGCAACCAGCCTGCTGGATTTTTGGCGGCGGTGGCACATCACGCTGTCGCAGTTCCTGCGCGATTTCGTCTACGCCCCGCTCAGCGGCGGACGACCCAATCGGCCGCGGCAAGCAGCAGCCGTCTTTCTTACCATGGTGATCGCCGGCGTCTGGCACGGCGCCGGCTGGACCTTCGTGGCCTGGGGCGCCTATCACGGCGTTCTGCTGCTGATCAACGTCGCCTGGCAAATGCGGCCCGGATTCGACCGGCCATCCGTGGTCGGCGATCTCGCCGGATGGGCGCTGACGTTCACGGCCTTCGTGGTCGGCGCGGTGTTCTTTCGCGCAGCCGACATGGCGGCAAGCGCGGAGCTCTTGGCGGCGCTGGCCGGGATGGGCCGCGCCTCGGTGCCGCCGACGCTCGCCCTACAGTGGGACCTTTGGATGATCTCGAAAGGCTACCTCTCCGAAGCCTTCGTCTTGAACTGGTTCGGAAGCCCCTGGACCATGGTAGGCACGCTTTGGACGCTGTTTGCGCTTGCGATCGCGCTGCTGCTGCCCGATACCATGGAGTTGGTCAACTATCGAGAAGGCGAAGTGCAGTCCCGATGGCGGCGCAGCGCCGGGCTTGTGGCGTGGCGACCATCAGTTCTGTGGTGCGCAATCATATTCGCGGTCTTCGTCTTGGCGTTTGTGCAAATCGGCCGCGTCCAGGAATTCATCTACTATCAATTTTGAGTGCCGACCGATGCAACCCAGAACCTATGCCGTCATGCTCGTCGCTGCCGCCGCGACCCTGTTCGTCGGCGTCGCGACTGCGAACCTGGCGATCGACCCCCAAGGCGTTTTCGGCACCGGCATCCTGCATCCTTCGCCGAACGTGAACAGCCGCTTCCTCCAATTCGCGGCCTATCGGCGCGCGTCGTCGCAGTATGAAGGTCTGATGCTTGGATCGTCGCGCGCCAACGTCGGCATCCCGCTGGAGGAGCTGTCGCGCCGCACGGGAGTGAAGTTTGCCGGCTTCGGGGTCACGGCCGGGAGGCTCGAGGACCATATCCTCGTGCTCGATTTCGTCCTGCGCCAGAAACGGCGTGACCGGGAACGCCTGGCCGCCGTCTGGCTGCTTCTCGACATTGATCGGTTCGGCGATCCGCCCTTGCCGGTGAAGGAGCTGTTGCAGCCGCCGGAGTTGACCGGCGACAACCCCATGCGCTTCTGGTGGAGGAATCTCATCGTCATTCAATGGCGTTCGTGGCAGCTCGATCTCACGCGGGCGTGGCGGCGCGCGCGTGGCTTGGCGACAGCGGAGGCGCACGGCGCACCACCGGACCAGCGGCTGTCGTCGCGGTGGGATTCTTGGTACCTGGGCGCGGCGCGCGCGCAAGCTGCTCCCGCCGCCGCGAACATCCCGCCCGGGGGCGGCACCGACCCGATTACCGGTACCCGGCACTTCGCCGACCAGCTGCAACTGCTGTCGCGGATCATCGCGCTCTGCCGCGAACACGCGGTCGAGCTCACCGTCGTCGTGCCTCCGATCAGCCGTACCGACATGGCAAAGATCGACAAGGCCGATCTTGAAAACGCGATCGAACGCGTAATCCGCCTGGTCCCTCTCTGGGATTTCAGCGGCGAGGGCTGGCTTTGGAACCATCCCGAGTTTTGGCTCGACTCGACGCACTTTCTCCCGGAGGTCGGCGGCAAGATACTGGCGAGAATCTTCGGTGAGCCGCTGGACGGGCCCTGGAGCGGTTTCGGTCGCATTCGGCGCGCTTCGGCGGCACAGTGAGCAGGTTTGCAGCCGACATGACGATCGCAACAGAAGCAGAGATCCGCGCCTGGTGTGTGAAGTATCTGATGGACACTTTCGAGGTGCCGGCGGGCCCGACCGCCTTGGATACGAAATTCGCCCGCTTCGGCATGGATTCGGCCATGGCGGTGGATTTCGCGCTCGCACTCGAAGACTGGCTGCAGATCGAAATCCCCGCCGATGCCGTGTACGAGTACCCGACCGTCAACGAGCTTGCACGCTATCTGGCCGGACGGGTCGCGGAAGGCTGATTGAAAGCGAGTTGTCCGGCATGCCGCTTCGGAATCGCAGCTTTCGCTCTATCGTGGACGTGCTCGCGCATCGCGCGGCTGACCAGCCCGATGCTCGCGCCTACGTATTCCTTTCGGAGCGGGGCGAGGAGGACACCGTCCTCACTTTCGCGGATCTCGAGGGCCGCGCCCGCACGGCCGCGGCAAGATTGATCGAGCAGGGCGCCGGAGTCGGCGACCGTGCGCTGCTGGTCTACCCGGCGGGCCTGGACTTCGTCGTGGCATTCTTCGGCTGCCTGTTAGCCGGAGTCCTGGCCGTTCCGATCATGCTGCCTCGCCGCGCCAGCGCACGCGACGCTAGCGCGAACGTCTTTAGAGATTGCGCCCCGCGCTTTGTGCTGACGAACGGCAAGACTTTGGCGACCAGGCTGGACTTTTTGGAGCGCTTCGGGCGAGGCGAAACGCCGGTGATGCCCCTCGATGCAGCGAGCCAAAGCGCGATGGGCGGCCAAAATCCGGCGCGTGCCGAGCGGCACGACCTGGCATTCCTGCAATACACGTCGGGATCGACGTCGACCCCCAAGGGTGTGATGGTGAGCCACGGTAATCTCCTCGCCAACCTGGAGATGATCCGGCGGCGCTTCGGCCACACAGAGCAATCCACGTGCGTCGGTTGGGTCCCGCACTACCATGACATGGGATTGATCCTGCAGTTCTTGCAATCGCTTTACGTCGGTGCCCTATGCGTGTTGATGGCTCCGGGGGCGTTCCTGCAGCGACCATTGGCATGGCTGCGCGCGATCCACCGCTATCGCGGCGAAATCTCGTGCGCACCCAACTTCGCCTTCGATCTCTGCGTCAGCCGGTTCAATCCCGTGCAAATGCAAGATATCGACCTATCCTGCTGGAAGCTCGCCGTGAACGGAGCCGAGCCGATACGCGTCGACACGCTGCAGAGGTTTGCCGCGACTTTCGCGCCGTATGGACTCGATCCGCGAGCGATCTACCCAGCCTATGGAATGGCGGAAGCGACCCTGTGCATCTCAAGCGGACGAAGGGGTGCAGGACCGGTCACCCGGTCCGTGAGCCGCGCGGGGCTGCAGCGCGGTCAGGTTGCGCCACCCGAGAGCCGAGCAGACACGCATGTGGTGGTTGGGTGCGGCAGAAGAATGGTCGGCGAAGGTATGGCGATCGTCGACCCACAGACGCGGCGACGGGTCACGTTAGATCAGGTCGGGGAGATTTGGGTGCGAGGGCCGCATGTCGCGGAAGGCTACTGGCGCAACCCGGACGCAACTGCGGCGGAGTTCGGGGCCGTCATCGAAGGCGGGCCGCAACACCATTGGCTCCGCACCGGCGATCTCGGTTTCGTGGACGAGGCGGGTGAACTCTACATCACCGGCCGCATCAAGGACGTGATCATCATCCGCGGCGTCAACCACTATCCGCAGGATCTCGAATACACCGCGGAAAACAGCCATCCGGCATTGCGCCTGAGCGGCGGCGCGGCGTTCGCGGTCGCAGACCCGCGGGGTGGCGAGCGCGTGATCATCGTGCAGGAAGTCGAGCGCGCGCATCGCAGCCAGATCGACCCGCGCGAGCTCGAAGGATGTATCCGCGAGGCCGTGGCAACGGAACATGACGTGGCAATCCATACCGTCGTGCTGATCCGGCCGGGGGCGCTGCCCAAAACCACCAGCGGCAAGGTCCAGCGCGACCTGGCGCGCCGGTTGTGGCAACGCGGCGAGTTGGAATTTCTCGACCAGCGACAGAGTGCAGAGGGATCGTGACCGGATCACCCCGTCGGCCGCGCGCCCGCAGTCTGGCGATTGATCGCGTGGACGCCCGATGCTACATCCCGCATCGCGGCTCGGGATTTCGTTCGACGAATCAACGCTGAAGCCGCCGCGTCCCCGCCAGGGCTGCCTGCATGACCATCCGCCTGCACCGCGGCGACCTTCCCGACCTGTCGCGCTATTCCGGATCGGTTGCGATCGATACCGAGACCATGGGTCTCGAGCCGCATCGCGACCGGCTCTGCGTCGTGCAGCTCTCCGCCGGGCGACGGCAGCGCCGACGTGGTGCAGATCCCGGCCGGGCCGCGACGCGCCCAACCTGAAACGGCTGCTCGGCCGATCCGGCGATCCCGAAGATCTTCCATTTCGCCCGCTTCGATCTGGCCGTGCTGTTCCGAACGTTCGGCGTCATGCCGGCGCCGGTCTACTGCACCAAGATCGCCTCGCGGCTGACCCGCACCTATACCGACAAGCACGGCCTCAAGGACCTGGTGCGCGATCTGCTCGGCGATCGACCTCTCCAAGCAGCAGCAGCTGTCCGACTGGGGAGCGCCGGAACTGAGCGAGGCGCAGGTCGCCTATGCGGCCTCCGACGTGCTGCATCTGCATGCCCTCAAGGCGAAGCTCGACGTACTACTGGCCCGCGAAGGGCCGCGAAGACGCTCGCCGCAGGCGTGCTTCCGTTTCCTGCCCGACCGCGCCCGGCTCGATCTGGCCGGTTGGGCGGCGGAGGACATCTTCGCCCATTCGTGAGGCGGGCTGCCGCAGCCCAGCCATATTCGAAGGCGACCTTGTACGGCCGCTAAACAGTACGGACGGGGGACAAATCCGCTCTCATCCGGCAACAGTGGGAACCGATGAACGCAACGGTGACCATCCACACCGGGACGCATAGCTGGCACGCAACCACCGGCTCCGACCGCGAGCGGGCGTTTCGCCGCGCGCGGCGGCACAGCCGCTGGGTGCGACGGCTGCGGGTCGTCATTCCGACGGCGGTTGCGGTCGGGCTTTTCCTGTATGCGCTCTCGGCATGGCTCAACCCGCTGACCGCCCTGTCGCGCCTGCCCACATCGGCAAGCTGGCCATGTCGGGCACCCGGATCACGATGGACTTGCCGAAGCTTGCCGGCTTCACCCGCGACGGGCGTTCATACGAGCTGACGGCGAGCGCCGCCGCGCAGGACCTGAGCCGGCCGCACTTCATAGAGTTGAAAGAAATTCGCGCCAAGAGTCGAGCTTGTGGACGGAAGCGTCGTCAACATCACGGCCGACACCGGCCTCTACGAGACCAAGAACGAGGTCGTCACGCTGTACCAGGACGTGGTGGTGACATCCTCGACCGGGACCGAGATCCGCCTGAGCGAGGCGCGGCTCGACATGCGCAAGGCCCATGTGCTGTCTCGGACAAGCCGGTGGAGGTTCTGTTGCCGAACGGCCGCATCGACGCCAACCAGATGGAAGTCATCGAAGGCGGCGACGTGGTGCAATTCCGCGGCGGAGTCACGATGCTGGTCAACCCCGATTCCGTCCAGACGAGTGCCGGAGAATCGCGGCGATGACAATGACACCGTCGCGTTCCATGGGATGGCTGCCGCGCATCGCGGCTGCAGTCTGCGTGGCGGCGCTTTGTTCCGCAGGCGCCATCGCTCAGTCGGCGCGGGGCACGGCTCCGTCGTCGCCAACTCCGTTCCAAGGTTTCCAGCAGAACAACAAGGAGCCCATCAAGATCGAGTCGATCAGCCTCGAGGTCCGCGACAAGGAGAAGATCGCGACCTTCATCGACAATGTGAAGGTGGTGCAGGGCGATACGACGCTGGAGTGCCGGCGGCTCGTCGTCTTCTACGACCAGGAGCCGACGCCTGCGGCCACCAAGGGCAAGGCGCCGCCCAAGTCCGGCATGATGTCGCCGCCCGCCGACGGCGGGCAGCAGCAGATCCGCCGGCTGGAGGCGAAGGGCGGCGTGGTGGTCACGCAGAAGGACCAGATCGCGACCGGCGACAACGGCGTCTACGAGATGAAGACCAATTCGATCGTGCTTGACCGGCAATGTGGTCATGACGCGCGGCCAGGACGTCGTGAAGGGCGACAAGCTCTATGTCGACATGACCACTGGTCTCTATCGCGTCGAATCGGGCACTGCTGGCCAAAGCGCTCCGGTCAGAGCCTTATTCGTTCCGGGCGCGCGAGATGCCAAGCCAGGCGCGCCTGCTGCGACGACCCCGGCGGCCACTCCGCCGCCGCCAACCGGCGCCCGCGCCACGGGAGCCCCCGAGCGGACGACGACCGGCGGGACCGAAAGGGACGCCGCCAAGCAGGGGCCATCGCGGCCGCTGAAGCTGAACTGACGGTCGTGTTGAGCCGGGACCCGAGGCGAGGCGGTTGGGGTCAGCGTCTGCGGAACCTCCTGCGGCCGCGCGCGCGACGCGCACCTCCCCCGGCAGCGCGCGGCGGAAACGGCAGCTGGGATGCCCGTTTCGCGCCACTCGAAAGCCCCAACATCGTCCGGCGCGGGACCGGCTATTCCGATCAGCCGATCGATGACGGCGGGTGGGAGGCGGCCGCCCAGACCGGCTATCTCGCGGTCCATGGCGTGGAGAAGAGCTTTGCTGGCCGCAAGGTGGTGCGCGGCGCGAGCCTTTACGTCGCCCGCGGAGAGGCAGTCGGGCTGCTGGGCCCGAACGGGGCCGGCAAGACCACCATCTTCTACATGGTGACCGGGCTGATCAAAGCCGATCGCGGCCGCATCGAGCTCGACGGTCACGACATCACGAGGTTGCCGATGTACCGGCGCGCCCGGCTCGGGATCGGCTATCTGCCGCAGGAAGCGTCGATCTTCCGCGGCCTCACGGTCGAGGAGAACATCCGCGCGGTGCTGGAGGCGGTCGAGCCGAGCGCCAAGCGGCGGCAGGCGGAGCTTGACGCCTTGTTGGAGGAATTCAACATCGCGCGCCTGCGCAAGACCCCCTCGATCGCGCTCTCCGGCGGCGAGCGGCGGCGGGTCGAAATCGCGCGCGCGCTGGCGACGCGCCCATCCTACATGCTGCTCGACGAGCCGTTCGCCGGCATCGATCCGATCGCCGTCGGCGACATTCAGACGCTGGTCCGGCATCTGACCCAGCGCGGCATCGGCGTCCTGATCACCGACCACAACGTCCGCGAAACGCTGGGCCTCACCGACCGGGCCTACATCATCTACTCCGGCGAAGTCCTGATGGAAGGCCGGACCGACGACATCGTCCAACGACCCGGAAGTGCGGCGTCTTATATCTCGGTGAGGAATTCCGGCTTTAGCAGTTGCGCTGGCCCCGGGCCGCCATGCTATATGCAAGAATCGTGCCGAGACCCATCCTGGCAACCCCGAACCGCAGCTGACGATGGCGCTGACGCAACGCTTGGAGATTCGCCAAGGCCAGGCCCTGGTCATGACGCCGCAGCTGATGCAAGCCATCAAGCTGCTGCAACTGTCGAGCCTTGACCTGGCGGCCTATGTCGACGCGGAGCTCGAGCGCAACCCGCTGCTCGACCGCGCGCCCGAGAACGAGGCCGACGTGGCGGGCGGAGCGCCGGAAGGGGCAGCCGACGCCGAGCGCTCCGAGGACATCCGGTCGGGCGATTGGATGGGCGAAGACCTGGAAACCAGCCGCGCCGCGATCGAGCAGCGGCTCGACACCGATCTGGAGAACGTGTTTCCGGCCGACAGCGCCGAGCCGCCGGTGCGGCCGGCCGGGGCCGAGCTTCCGCCGGCGTCCGGGTGGGCGGCGGTCGGCAGCGGCGGTCGCGACGGCGGCGAACTACAATCTCGAAGCCTTCGCGACGTCGGAGCGCGACGCTTGCCGACCACCTGGCCGAGCAGCTCTCGCTTGCCGGCTCTCGACCCGGCCCAACGTCTGATCGGCGCCTACCTGATCGACCTCGTCGACGAGGCCGGCTACGTCGCGCGGCGACCTCGCTGCGGTCGCCGAGAAGCTCGGCGCATCGCCCGCCGACGTCGAAGGCGTGCTCGCGCGTACTGCAGGGTTTCGACCCGCCCGGCATCTGTGCCCGCAATCTCGCCGAATGCCTCGCGATCCAGCTGAGGGAGCGCGACCGCTTCGATCCGGCGATGCAGGCGCTGCTCGACAACATCGAGCTGCTTGGCGAAGCGCGACTTCGCGGCGCTGCGCCGCCTCTGCGGCGTCGACGAGGAGGACCTTGCCGAGATGATCGCCGAGATCCGGCGGCTCAATCCGAAGCCCGGTCTCGCCTTCGGCTCGGCGCTGGTGCAGCCGGTGGTGCCCGACGTGCATGGTGCGCTCCGGTCCGGACGGCGGCTGGCTGGTCGAGCTCAACTCCGACACGCTGCCGCGCGTGCTGCGTCGAACCAGACCTACTATGCCGAGGTCTCGAAGTCGGCGCGCAACGCCGACGGAAAAATCCTATCTCGCCGACTGCCTGCAGAACGCCACCTGGCTGGTGCGCGCGCTCGACCAGCGGGCGCGCACCATCCTCAAGGTCGCGACCGAGATCGTGCGCCAGCAGGACGCGCTTCTTCGCCCACGGCGTCCAGCACCTGCGGCCGCTCAATCTGCGCACCGTCGCCGACGCCATCGGCATGCACAAGTCCACGGTCTCGCGCGTCACCGCCAACAAATTCATGGCGACGCCGCGCGGCATCTTCGAGCTGAAGTACTTCTTCACCTCGGCGATCGCGGCGTCGGACGGCGGCGACGCGCATTCGGCCGAAGCGGTGCGCCACCGCATCAAGCAGCTGATCGACGCCGAGAGCGCCGAGCGACGTACTGTCCGACGACACCATCGTCGACAAGCTGCGCGAAGCCGGTATCGACATCGCCCGCCGCACCGTCGCAAAATACCGCGAGGCGATGCGCATCCCCTCGTCGGTGCAGCGGCGGCGGGAGAAGCAGGCGCCGATCGGCGCTCGGTGTCGGCGTGAGCAGACGGAGGCGACGATGCCGTTTCGCGTCTCGGGCAAGAACATCGATATCGGCGACGCATTGCGCGAGCGCGTGAACGCGCGCATTGCCGAAGCCGTCAACAAGCACTTCCACGGCGGCTATTCCGGCCACGTGACGGTCGACGCGCGACGGCTTCGGCTTTCGCACCGAATGCGCGATCCATCTCGCCTCCGGCATCACGCTCGAAGCCGAGGCGATGGCGGCCGATGCCTATGCGAGCGCCGACCAGGCGGCGATCCGCATCGAGAAGCGGCTGCGGCGCTACAAGCGCCGGCTCAAGGACCGGCATGCGGCCGCGCGCGGCGATGGCGGCGCGGGCGCGCCCGAGCCGACTCGAAGCCGCAGACCTATGTGATCGCGGCGCCCGAGCAGGAGAGCGACGAGGAGGTGACCGAGTTCAACCCGGTCGTCATCGCCGAATCGACCACCGCGCTGAAGCGTCTGCCGGTCAGCGAGGCGGTGCTGGAACTCGACCTCACCGGCGCGCCGGTCGTCGTGTTCCGCCATGCCGGCCATGGGCGCATCAATGTGGTCTATCGCCGTCCGGACGGCCATATCGGCTGGATCGATCCGCCGGCCGCTTGTCCCGGACGACGAGCATTGACCCGACGACGGGCACCTCCTTATGGTCCGCCGCCTTGCGCACACCCTGGCCGCAAGACATCAAGAACAGTCGGACCGCTCCTCAGATGCCCCTCACCGATCTCCTCACGCCGACGCGGTCATCCCGGCGCTGAAGGTCAACGGCAAGAAGCAGGCGCTGCAGGAGCTCGCCGCCAAGGCCGCCGAACTGACCGGCCAGAACGAACGCGCCGTCCTGGAAGTGCTGATGCAGCGCGAGAAGCTCGGCTCGACCGCGGTCGGCAACGGCATCGCGATCCCGCACGGCAAGCTGCCGAAGCTCGAGAGGCTGTTCGGCCTGTTCGCGCGGCTCGGCCGCCCGATCGATTTCGAGGCGCTCGACGGCCAGCCGGTCGACCTGATCTTCCTGCTGCTGGCGCCTGAAGGCGCCGGCGCCGACCACCTCAAGGCGCTCGCGCGCGTCGCCCGGCTGCTGCGCGACCCCGACGATCGCGCGCAAGCTGCGCGCATCCGAGGACGCCGAGGCGCTCTACGCGGTGCTGGCGATGCAGTCGGCGGCGGCGTAGCGGCGCTTCCATAGTCGTGTCCCGGACCGGCGACGGCGCAGTCGGAGCGCCGATCCGCGACCCAGGAGGATTCGCGGCCGCCTCTGGCGGCCGCACAATATCGTGCTTCGCAAGTTTCTGCTGGACCCCGGATCGGCGCCGCGCGGAACCTGTGCCCGGACGGCGCGAAGCGCCGATCCGGGTGCGCAGCTTGTCCGGGGAACGCCCGACCTCAGTGCACGCTGACCGTCTCGAGCTCGTGCGTGAAGGCGCTGGCGACCGCCGCCTCACGACTGTCGGTCACCATGATGGGCGTGCCGTCGGCCGCGTGCAGCGAGAACAGCTGCATGCCGGGCGCAAGATGCGGGGCCTGCGGAAACATCGCCGGGACGTCCTCCGAGCGGATCGACTTGACATAGGCGATCCGGCCGCCGCCGAGGCTCGCCAGCGCTTGCGGGGTGATGAACGGCGCATTCTGTGTCATGGCCCTCAACTCCTTCTGTGATGCTCTGTCGGTCGAGTCCGGGTTCTAGCGTTCACGTCCGTCACTCCTGCTCGCTGATGGCGATCGTCTTGACCACGCGCTCGGGCTCCGGGCGCGCGAGGTCGATCGACAACAGGCCGTGCTTGAGGTCCGCTCCCAGCACGTCCATGCCGTCGGCCAGCACGAAGGTGCGCTGCGAACTGCCGCGCGGCGATACCGCGGTGCAGGAACTGGCGGCGTCTTGTCGTCCTGCTGCCGGCCGCGGATGACGAGCTGCTTCTCCTCGATCGTCACCTCGAGCTGATCGCGGGTAAAGCCCGCGACCGCGAGCGTGATGCGCAGCCGCTCGGGATTGCGCTCATCGCGCGCCACGCGCTCGATGTTGTAGGGAGGATAGCCGTCGGCCGCCTTAGAAACGCGATCGAGCATGCGCTCGATCTCGTCGAAGCCGATGAGGAACGGACTGGAAAGCGACGGAACGCGGGACATAGCTACAAAGCCCTTCTCAAGCGACTTTGACCGGGGCCCTTAGGCTTAGGCACCCCGATCGACCGACGGCGGCGCCCTGCGGTGCCGGCTTCGGTCCGGCCAAATATGGGCACCAGGGGTTAAGTCTTCAAGAACGTGGGGAAATCGCCGGGCTGCAGTAGATTTGATTACCGAACGTTAACCTCGGTCACCCGTCGAGCCGCCGCCGCCCATCCAATGGTCATTCCGGGGCGCGAGCGTCAGCTCGCGGGTCCTAAATCCATAACCCCGGCGCTCCGGAGTAGGGATCCGGACTCGCCGCTTCGCGTCGATCCGGGAATGACGGCTAGCTAGCGTCGAGGCGTTGCCGGCCATCGGGGGCAAAGACGTGGAGCTTGTTGCGGTCGGCCACCGCGACGGCCTGCGCGCCGGGCGTGAGCGTCGCCTTGCCCGCCAGGCGCACGATGACGTCGCCGCCACGCTCGAGGCTGCCGTATACGAAGCTCTCGGGTCCGACCTGCTCGACCGCCTCGACCGTGAGCGCAAGCGCGATCCGGCCATCGGGCGGCGCGCCCCCCGGGGCGAGATCGAGATCCTCCGGGCGCACGCCCACGATCGCGCCCTCGGCCGGCAGCGTGGACGATGCGCCGACGACCGCGTTGAATTCCGCCGGCTGCATGCGCAACAGGTTCATCGGCGGGGCACCGATGAAGGCGGCGACGAAGGTGGTCGCCGGCCGCTCGTAGACGTCGAGCGGCGCGCCGATCTGCTCGACCTGGCCGGCATTCATCACCACGAGCATGTCGGCGAGCGTCATCGCCTCCAGCTGGTCATGGGTAACGTAGATCGAGGTGGTCGCGAAGCGTGCGCTGCAGCTTCTTGATCTCGACCCGCATGGAGACGCGCAGCTTGGCGTCGAGATTCGACAGCGGCTCGTCGAACAGGAACGCCTTCGGCTGGCGCACGATGGCGCGGCCCATGGCGACGCGCTGGCGCTGGCCGCCCGAGAGCGCGCGCGGCTTGCGGGCGAGGAAGTCGGAAATCTCCAGAATCTTCGCGGCGTCGCGCACCCGCGCGTCGATCTCGGGCTTGGGCATGCCGCGATTGCGCAAGCCGTACGCCATGTTGTCGTACACGCTCATGTGTGGATAGAGCGCGTAGTTCTGGAACACCATGGCGATGTCGCGGTCGGCCGGCTCGATCTCGTTGACCACGCGCTCGCCGATGCGGATTTCGCCCCTGGTCACGGTCTCGACCCCGGCGACCATGCGCAGGAGCGTCGACTTGCCGCAGCCGGACGGGCCGACCAGCACGCAGAACGCGCCGTCGGGCACGTCGAAGCTCACGCCTTTGACGGCCTCGACGGCGCCCGCATAGATCTTGCGCACTTCGTTGAACGTCACGCCTGCCATTGGTCGCTCCAGACAAATAGCGAATGGCGAATGGCGAGTGGCGAATTGGCGAAGCGAATCCGCCGCCGACTTCCGCCATTCGCCATTCGCCACTCGCTATTCGCCACTTTCGCCACTTTCACTTCTCCGTCTCCACCAGCCCGCGCACGAACAGCTTCTGCATCAGGATCACGACCGCGACCGGCGGCAGCATCGCCAGCATGGCGGTGGCCATCACCAACTGCCATTCGGTCAGCGCGTCGGAGGTCACGATCATCTTCTTGATGCCAATGACGATCGTCTGCATGTCGTCGCGCGTGGTGATCAGCAGCGGCCAGAGGTACTGGTTCCAGCCGTAGATGAACAGGATGACGAACAGCGCCGCCATGTTGGTGCGCGACAGCGGCAGCAGCGTATCGATGAAGAAGCGGACCGGCCCGGCGCCGTCGATGCGCGAGGCCTCGACCAGCTCTTCGGGCACGGTCATGAAGAACTGGCGGAACAGCAGCGTGGCGGTCGCCGAGGCGACCAGCGGCAGCGTGAGGCCGGCGTAAGTGTCGAGCAGGTTGAGGTCGGCCGCGATCTTGTAGGTCGGGTAGATGCGGACCTCGACCGGCAGCATCAGCGTGATGAAGATCACCCAGAACGCGGTCATGCGCAGCGGAAAGCGGAAGTAGACGATGGCATAGGCGGAGATGATCGAGATCGCGATCTTGCCGAGCGAGATCGAGAGCGCCATGACCAGGCTGTTGAACAGCATGGTGCCGACCGGCTCGCGCGTCGAGGAACTCGTACCGATGAAGATGGTGCGGTAGTAGTTCTCGAAGAAGTACGGTCCCGGCGTGAGCGGCATCTGGCCGTTGGAGATGATGGTCGGCTCGTGGGTCGAGGCCACGAACGCGAGATAGACCGGGAACGCCACGATCGCGATCCCGATCCAAAGGACCAGGTGCGGCAGCAGGTTTCCGAAGCGGTTCTGCTCGACCATCAGTAATTGACCTTGCGCTCGACGTAGCGGAACTGGATGGCGGTGAGGCCGATGACGATGATCATCAGGATCACCGATTGCGCCGCCGAGCCGCCGAGATCGCCGCCGAGGCGGCCGTCTTGGTAGACCTTGTAGACCAGCGTCTCGGTCGCCTTGGCGGGTCCGCCGCCGGTCATCGCGTCGATGATGCCGAACGTGTCGAAGAACGCGTAGACGATGTTGACGACCAAGAGGAAGAACGTGGTCGGCGACAGCAACGGGAAGATGATGGTCCAGAACCGGCGGAACGGCCGCGCGCCGTCGATCGCCGCCGCCTCGATCACGCTGCGCGGGATAGCCTGCAATCCGGCGAGGAAGAACAGAAAATTGTATGAGATCTGCTTCCAGGTCGCCGCCATGGTCACCAGGATCATGGCGTGCGTGCCGTCGAGCAGCGGGTTCCAGTCGATGCCGAGCGAGCGAAGGCCACGGGCCACGACACCCAACGACGGCTGGAACATGAAGACGAACAACACGCCCGCCACCGCCGGCGCAACCGCGTAGGGCCAGATCAGCAGCGTGCGATAGGCCGTGCCCCCGCGCAGCGGCCTGTCCGCCATCACGGCGAGCAGCAGCGCTATCGATAGCGAGAGCAGCGCGACTGCGGTCGAGAACACGAACGTGGTCGCGATCGTCTGGTAGTAGCTCAGGTCGTGAAACAGCTCGCGATAGTTCTCGAACCACACGAAGCTGGTCGACAGGCCGAACGCATCCTGCAGCAGGAACGACTGCCACACGGCCTGGCTCGCCGGCCAGTAGAAGAAGATGAAGGTTATGGCGATCTGCGGCGCAATCAGGAGGAACGGCAGTAGAAAATGGTCGAAGACCGCGCGCTTCTGCATGACGTCTACCCTAGCGCTCAGTCGGACGCGTCATGAAGAATTTCATCTCGTTTTCGCCGACGACGGTGAAGCCGAAGCGCTCGTAGAGCCGCCGCGCGGGATTGTTCTTCAGGACGTTGAGCGCGACCGGCTTGCCGGTTTCCCGGCTCTTGGCGAGCACCTGTCGCATGACCTGCGAGCCGATGCCCTTGCGCTGTTGGGTGGCAGCGACGTAGAGCTGATTGAGCCTCAGCTCCTCGTCGATCTCGTGGAGCTCCATCCACCCCACGTCGGTCCCATCGCGGCGGATGACCCACGTCGAGCCCGGCTTGTAGCGGCTTTCGAAACGCGCTTCCTGCTCCGCGTCCACCCATGCCATGTAGGCCGCGGCATACGGCCTGATCCCCTCGGCATAGAGCCGCCAGGCGAACCGGTAGTCTTCGGCCCGCACCGGCCGAAGCTCGATCTCGGAGTCCCGCGTCAGCGTTGCCGAAGCCGGGTTTGCCATGGTCGGCTAGCTTCCTGGTGGCCGGTCTCGTGCCGCGAAGCCACGTCTTGCTTCTTGATGTGCAGCAAGGAAGACGTGGGTGGCATCGGAACTCGGGCTTGCCCGAGTTCCGCAACTATCGAGTGCCGCAACTCGGATAGGCCCGAACTTGCGGTGACAACCCTCGCAATCGCTGTAGCGATTGCTCGCCCGGCCACGACGGTGAGAGCGACTAGCGCGAAACGGTGCGCTCGAACTGCCGCAGCATCGCGTTGCCGCGAGACACGGCGGCGTCGAGCGCCTCCTTGGCCGATTTCTTGCCCGAGAGCGCCGCCTCGAACTCCTCGGCCCAGACGTCGCGCAGCTGCACCATGTTGCCGAGACGAAGCCCACGGGAATTTTCGGTCGGCTCCTTGTTCGTCAGCTCGAGCAGCGGCGTCTCCAAGTAGGGCGCGTCCTTGTAGTAGCCGGACTCCTTGGTCTTGGCGTAGGCGGCCATGGTGATCGGCAGATAGCCGGACGACTTGTGGATCGCGACCTGCCGGTCAGTGTCGGACAGGAAAGAGAAGAACTTCGCCACGCCTTTGTATTCCTCCGGCTTCTTGCCGCCCATCACCCACAGCGATGCGCCGCCGATGATGGAGTTTTGCGGCGCGCCCTGCGCCTCGGGATAGTACGGCATCGGCGCGTTGCCGAAGTCGAACTTGGCGTTGGCCTTGACGTTGCCGAAGAACGCCGACGAGGTGAGAAAGATCGGGCACTCGCCGGAGGTGAAGCGGCCCTCGCCGGTATTGGTGCGGCCCGAATAGTCGTAGGTCTTGTCCTTTTGCAGGTCGACCAGGTTCTGCAGGTGCTTCACGTGCACGGGGCTGTTGAACTTCAGCTCGGTGTCGAATCCGTCAAGCCCGTTGGCCTTGGTGGCGAGCGGCAGATTGTGCCAGGCGGAGAGCTGCTCGACATTGACCCAGGTCACCCAGGCATTGGAGAAACCGCAGGTGGCGGAGCCCGCGGCTTTGAGCTTCTTGGCCGCTTCGAACACCTCCGGCCACGTCTTCGGCGGGGTGTCGGGATTGAGGCCCGCTTTCTTGAAAGCGTCCTTGTTGATCCACATCACCGTCGACGACGAATTGAACGGGAACGAGAGCATCTCGCCCTTCGAGGTCGAGTAGTAGCCGGTGATCGCCGCCAGATAGGCCTTCGGATCGAACGCCTCGCCGGCCTCTTTCATCAGCACGTGCACGGGTTTCACGGCCCCGGTAGCCGCCATCATGGTCGCAGTGCCGACTTCGAACACCTGCATGATGTGCGGCGCATTGCCGGCGCGGAATGCCGCGATCCCGGCGTTCATCGTGTCGATGTAGCTGCCCTTGTAGCTGGGAACGACCTTGTAGGCCTGCTGGGCGGCATTGAACTCGTTGGCGAGCCGCACGATGACGTCGTTGTTGGCGCCCGTCATCGCATGCCACCACTGGATCTCGACTTGGGCCTGCGCGGGCGTTGCTGCGGCAAGAAGCGCCGCCGTCACGAGCCCGACGGTGAAAGTACGAACCGGCATAAGCTTGTTCTCCTTGTGAACCCTGTTCCTCCCGACGCGCCGGGAGTACCGTCCGCCTAGCAGCGGCCGGCGACCTTCCCATGACGTCCTGGCGGAGATTGTAAGCCGTTGGGAAACCGGCGCGAAAGGGAAAACTGGCCGATCCGGCGGGTTATCAGCGCGTCAAATGCCGCACCTCGTTGAGGACGAGATTGCCCATGCGCTTGGCGCGGTTGCGCAGGAACCGCTTGAGGCCGGAATCGACGAAATAGGTGAGCAGGATGCTGTCGCGGGTGTCGACCTCGGGCCCGACCGGATCGGCGGAGTGCCAGGTGTCGTCCCCGACCGCGAAGGCGTAGCCGGTATTGGGCGCAAAGCGCATCTGGACCTCGCGGGTGAGGCTGCCGTCGGCCGCCCGCCCGTGGAAGATGGTCCCGATCTTGGGATGGGCGTCGTCGCGCGGCAGGTAGAGCTGGATCGTCATGCCCTTCCAATGGGTATCGGTGTGCGGCGCGATGCTGTAGCCCGGAATGTCGCGGGTGAGCACCGGGATCGGATACATCGCAACGTCGGCATGACCGGCGCCGAAGCGCCGCTCGAGCCCCGGCGCCAGCCGGCGCATGAACGCGGCCTGCACCTCGCTCGAGCACAGCGCGCGGCCGACGACGTCCCACACCTCGCGCTTCCCGGCCGGCAGATGCCGGATGTATTCCGGGAACAGGTCGATCTTCACCCGCGTCGAGGTGCCGTCGGCGCGCAGGTTCTCCTTGTGCCGTCCAGGCAGCGGCCGGTACTCGGCCGCGACCGGCATCGCGCCGACCATCTCGGCGTACACATCATCCGGAAAAATCCGCTCGTACTGCAGGTGAAAAAATGGCTTCTCGAAGGCGCGCGCGGCCTCGACCGCTCCTACCACGTGATCGATCAAATCGCGGATTCGCGAATCCCAGGATTTTCCTGAAGCCTCGCTGGGAGCGGTCGCCAGCTCTCTCAGCCGATTCTTGTGGCTTGTCTGCGGAGGCGCAACGCCGGTCTCGTTGGACAAGACGCGACCGGCCGCCTCTTTTGTTGTGTCAACGACTTGCTCGCGCTTAAGCATAAGAATCTCCTTGGGTCCCCTATAGCGATCCGAGGTGCGGCTCTCAAGGCTGTGTTCTTGCGAGGCCGGCGATCGTCGCTCCGCTCGTCATGGCCGGGCTTGTCCCGGCCATCCACGTCTTTCTTGCCGCGTGTCCGACCTAAGAAAGACGCGGAATGCCCGGCACAAGGCCGGGCATGACGGGTCATAATTTGGGCTCGCTGGTACTACTCTCAACAGTCTCAATATTGTCGCTGGCAGGGAGGCAGATCCGATGTTCCAGAACTCACTGATGGCTGGCAAGCGCATCCTCATCACCGGCGGCGGGACGGGCCTCGGACGGGCCATGGGCGAGCAGCTGCTCGCGCTCGGGGCGGAGCTCGTGATCTGCGGACGCCGGCGCGGGGTGTGCGAGGAGACCGCCGCCCAGTTGACGGCGAAGCATGGCGGCGTGGTCGAGGCGCACGGCGTCGATATCCGCGACGCGGCCGCGGTCGACGCCATGGTCGAGGGCATCTTCGCCAAGGGGCCGCTGACCGGGCTGATCAACAATGCGGCCGGCAATTTCATCAGCCCGACCGAGGCCCTGTCGCCGCGCGGGTTCGATGCCATCGCCAACATCGTGATGCACGGCACCTTCTACGTGACGCAGGCGGTCGGCAAGCGCTGGATCGCAAGTGGATGGCAGGGCGGCCAGCCGATGCGCAGCGTGGTGTCGATCGTCGTGAGCTGGGTCGAGAACGGCGGGCCCTACGTCGTCCCCTCGACCATGAGCAAGAGCGCGGTCGTCGGCATGACCAAGTCACTGGCGATCGAATGGGCGCGCCATGGAATCCGGCTGAACGCCGTGGGTCCCGGGGAAATCCCGACCGAGGGCGCGAGCAAGCGGCTCGCGCCGGGCGCGACGCCGGGAGCGCGATCCCGCGAAAACAACCCCATGGGCCGGCCCGGCGAAGAGAGCGAGCTCGGCAACCTTGTGACCTTCCTTCTGGCGGACGGCTGCGACTGGCTCACCGGCCAGGTGATGACGATGGACGGCGCCAATTCCATGGCCACCGGCGGAAACTTCTACGAGCTGCGCAAATGGACGCCGGAGCAGTGGCAATCCGCGCGCGCCGCGATCGAGGACCAGAACCGCAAGGACAGGGCGCAGCGGACGGCGTGACCGGCGCCATCGTCATTGCGAGCCGAAGGCGAAGCAATCCAGAAGCAGGCGCCCCATCTGGATTGCTTCGTCGCCGCGCGCCCCGCAATGACGGACCTTACCCGTCACCCCGCCGCGGCCATGCCTTAACCGCCGGATGATCGTCGGTGGTGGTGTGCCGGTCATCGGCGCCGCCGGGCCGGCCCCAGCCCGTCACGTGTGGCCCGAAGAAGTCGCGATTGATGGCGAGCCAGGGTTTGAGGTCGTCGGGCAACCGATCGTCGGCGTGGATCGCCGCGACCGGGCAAACCGTCTCGCACAGCCCGCAATCGATGCATTCATCCGGTTGGATATAGAGCGTGCGCCCGCCTTCGTAGATGCAGTCCACCGGACAAGCGTCGAGGCAGGTCTTGTCCTTCACGTCGATGCAGGCGTCGGTGATGACGAACGGCATTCCTCACCTCCCCTGCCAGACCGGCTTGCGCTTTTCGATGAACGCGCGCACGCCCTCCTGCGAGTTGTGCGATTGCAGAGCTTCGACCAGCGCCGGCAGGCGCTGGGCCTGCGCTTCGGCGGCGGTGAGATGGCCGGCGCGGCGCACCACCTGTTTGATCGCCCGCAACGAGAGCGGCGCGCAGGCGAGGATGTCGTCGACCCAGCGGCCGACCGCGGCGTCGAGGTCGGCGCGGGGGGCGACCTCGTTCACCAGGCCTAAGCGGTATGCCTCGGCGGCCGGGATGCGCCGTCCGGTCAGCAGCAATCCCATGGCCTGACGGTGCGGCGTCTGGCGGTGCAGCAGCACCATGCCGCCGTCGAGCGGAAGGCGGCCGACGCGCGGCTCCGGCAGGCCGAAGGTCGCTTCCTCGGCCGCCACCGCGATATCGCAGCCGAGCACCATTTCGAATCCGCCGCCGAGCGCATGGCCGTTCACGCGCGCGATGACCGGAACGTCGAGCGTCTCGCGCAGCGCGATGCCGCCGAAGCCGCCTGGCCGCGGGGTCGCCCAATAGTCGAGCCCGCTCGCGCCGCTGCCCCCCTTCATGTCGGCGCCGGCGCAAAAGGCCCGGTCACCGGCGCCGGTCAGCACGACCGCGCGCACCTCGCGATTGCCCTCGATCGCGGTCCAGATCGCCTGCAGCTCGCGCTCGGATGCCGCGTCGATGGCGTTGAGCACGTCCGGCCGGTCGATGGTGACCCGCGCGACGTGCCGTTCGAGCTCGAACCGAATCGGCATCAACTCGCCGCTTTGACCGGCTGAGCGATCTCGGCGAGCACGTCTTGCGTGTGCTGGCCGAGCGCCGCAGGCGGGATGCGGACCGTCACCGGCGCGTCTTCGAGATGGATCGGCGAACCGACCAGCCGCACGGTCTCAACCACGCCGGGCGCCTCCAGGATCATGCCGTTGATCACGGCCTGCTCGTCGGCCAACGCTTCCGCCAGATTGCGCACCGGCGCGCACAGAAGGTCCCGCGCCTCGAGCCGGCCGATCCAGTAGGCCGTGGTGTTGGTCTTGAACCGCTCGCGAAAGATCGCCTGCAGCGCCGACTTGTTCGTCTTCTGCAAAGCGTGGGTGAGAAATCGCGGATCGGCGTCGAGATCCGGAGCTTCCAGCGCGGCCGCAATATCCTTGAGCGGATTGGCCTTGAACGCACCGACCATGACGAGGGCGCCGTCCGTGGTCTCGAACACGCCCGACAAGGGCATTGCGCCCCAGTTCAGGTCGCTCTGGCGCATGAGGTGCGTCGCGGCTTCCTGAGTTTGGGCGGCCAGCATGGAATCGAACAGCGACACGCTGAAGCGCTGGCCGCGGTCGGTTTTCTGCCGCTGCAACAGCGCAAGCAGCACGCCTTGCACGAGATGCATCCCGGCCGAGTAGTCGGCGAAGGTCGTGGCGTAGACCGACAGCGGCTCGTCCGCATTGGAGCGGCGCGCCATCACCCCCGACATCGCCTGGGCGAGCACGTCCTGCCCGCCCTTGTGGGCATAGGGACCGGTCAGGCCGAAGCCGGTACCGACCGCATAGATCAGGCGCGGGTTGAGCCGCTTGAGCTCGTCGTAGCCCAGCCCCATGCGTTCCATCACGCCGGCGCGGAAATTGTTGACGACCACATCGGCCGTGCGGATCAGTTCCATGAGCGCGGCACGGTCGTCGGGCTTGCGCAGGTCGAGCACCACCGAGCGTTTGTTGCGGTTGAGCGAGCAATAGACCGGACCGACCAGCCCGGCGGGGTCGTCGGGGATCGAGGTGCGTGAAAGATCGCCGGTCGGCGGCCGTTCGATCTTGATCACGTCGGCGCCGTAGTCCCCCAGCATCTGGGTCGCGACCGGCCCCATCATCACCTGCGTGAAATCGACGATCTTGATGCCGGCGAGCGGCAAATCAGCGGGTGCAGTCACGCGGCACGCTCCATCAGCTTGGCATTGGCCGAGGGCTGGTCGCCGGGATCGCCGCCCTGGGCGCGCACCCGGGCGCAGATCGCGTGCGGCTCGACGCGGCGGGGGCTAATGTTGCCGGCCAGCGCGAGTGCCGCCGCCACCCCGGCGGATTGGCCCATCGACATGCAAGGGGGAATCTCGCGCGACATCTTCTGCGCCGCCTCCGTCGCCGAGTAGTGACGGCCGGCGACGAGCAGGCCCTCGACCTCGCGCGGGAGCATCGAGCGGAAGGGCGTATAATAGTCGCGGCCGCGGGCGACCGTGTCGGCGAAATACACGCGCTCCATGACGTCATCCTTGGTGACGACGTATTCGCCCTCCAACAGCCGGGTCTGGCGGACGCCGAGCTGCGGGGCGACGTCGACCACGAAAGCGTCGGCGAACCCCGGCATGTTGGCGCGCGCGAAATCGACCAGCGCATAGATGCGCTTGCGCCCCTCGAAATCGGCGCGCGTGAGGTCTTCCACCTTGAGGCCGTCGTAGCCGGTCATGTGCGGGCAGTTGCACCACACGACCCCGGGCAGCGGCGTCTTCAGCCACCAGAACTCCCACGACCCGCCGATGGTCCGCTTCGCCTGGCGCTCGAGCTTCGCAAATGTTTCGGGTTCCGCCTGCGCGAACCGTTCGGCCTCCGCCGTTTCGACGTTGCCGAGCCGGAAGACGGTGGTGACGATGTAGGCCCCCTCGGTGAACTTCGCGCCCGCCGCCGCGGCGACGTCGAGGTCGCCGGTCGTATCGATCACGACGTCGCCGAGCAGCGCTTCGCGGCCGGCCTTGGTCTCGCAGATGACGCCGCGGACGCGGCCGTCACGCACGATCGCGCGCGAAAACCAGGAGTGCAGGCGCACATCGACGCCCGTCTCGGCGATCAGCTCGTTCGACGCCCGCTTCCAGCCGTCAGGATCGAACGCGGCCGCCATGACGATCGGCTGCGGCTTCATCTGCGAGCGGAAGTCGTGCACGCCCCAGCGCGCCCACTTTCGGAACAATTCCCAGCTCTGGCCACGCTCCTCGCGCGGCGGGTAGACGCAGGCGCCGACCCTGGCCATCCGTTCGATCATTTCCATGCACAGCCCGGTGACCGTCACCTCGTCGCCGTTGTGCATGTCGTCGAGGACGAGCACCATTCCCCCCGAGGCAAGCCCTCCGAGATAGGGATAGCGCTCGACCAGCGTCACCTTGCAGCCTTCACGCCGCGCCGCGACCGCCGCGGCCAGGCCCGACGGCCCGCCTCCGACCACCAGGACGTCCGACTGCGCCACGATGCGGGCCGAGCCCGGGCTTTCGTCGATATGGTCGGCCGCGGTCATCGATCTCTCCTCACTCCGAGGGTTTCGGCTATTGGGTGGCTGGCGCCTGCCAGCGCACGGTCAAACGCTCGGCGACCGAGATTGCCAGGAAAAACATCACCGAGAAGACGGAACCCACGATCACGGTGGCATACAGCATCGCCGAGTTGAAATTGTACATCGCCTGGATGATCAGCGCACCGATCCCGTAGGTCGATCCGATCCATTCGCCGACGATGGCGCCGATGACCGAGGTCGATGCCGATATCTTCAGGGCGGAGAACAGATACGGCAACGAATTGTACAGGCGGAGCTTGAAGAACACCTCGCGCCGCGACGCCGACAGGACGCGCATCAGCTCCATCGCCTGCGGGTTCACCGATTTCAGCCCGCGGACCATGTTCACCAGCGTCGGAAAGAAACAGATCAGCGCCGCGATCGCAATCTTCGGCTCCATGCCGTTGCCGAGCAGCAGCACCAGGATCGGCGCCTTGGCCACGACCGGGATCGTGTTGATGATCACCACGATCGGAAAGAACGTCTCCTCCATCGTCTTCTTGTGCACGAACACCGTGGCGATCACGATCGCGGTGAGATTGCCGAGCGCGAAACCCGAGACCGCCTCGATCGCGGTCGGAAGCAGGTTGGTCATCAGCAGGCCGAACTTGGCGTACATGGTGGTGGCGACCAGGAGCGGCGACGGCGCCACGAACGGCGGCACCTTGAAGACGTAGACGAGCGCCGCCCAGACCATCAGCGCGATGGCGATCCCCGCTGCCGGCAGGAGCCTTCGCCGCCAGACTTCGCGGCGGCGGCGGCGGTGGTACTCGGCCTCCGCCGCGGCGACGTCGAAATGCAAGGCTTCGGCGATATCCGACGTCGTCACGGGGCGTGCCTCCCCAGCAGGTCGCGCAGTCGGCCAGCGATTTGCATGAAGGGCTCGGTCTCGCGCACGCGCAGATCGCGGTCGCGCGGCAGATCGATCGGAACGATGTCGCGCACCCGCCCCGGATTAGGCGACATGACCAAGACCTGCTCGCCGAGGAACATCGCCTCGTAGACCGAGTGGGTCACGAACAGAATTGTGGTCTTGGTCTCCTGCCAGATGCGGCGCAGCTCCTCGTTCAGCCGGTCGCGCGTGATCTCGTCGAGCGCGCCGAACGGCTCGTCCATCAGCAGGAGCCGCGGTCCCCCCAGCAAGGCGCGCGCGATCGAGACGCGCTGGCGCATCCCGCCCGAAAGCTCATGCGGGAAGCTTTGTTCCCAGCCGTCGAGGCCGACGAGCCGCAGCAGCTCCCTGGGCGTTGGATCGCCCGGGCGCAGGCCGCCATAGCCGCCGACCTCGATCGGCAGCTCGACGTTCTCCAGCGCGGTGCGCCATGGCAGCAGCGCCGCGTCCTGGAACACGAAGCCGAGCGACCGCCGACGGCGCGCCTCCTGCGGCGACATACCGAAGACCGAGACCGCGCCGCCTGAAGGCGCGATCAGATCGGCGACAACCCGCAGAAGGGTCGACTTGCCGCAGCCGGATGGGCCGAGCAGGCTGCAGGAATTCCGCCGCGCTCGACCGAAAAGGAGACGCTCTCGAGCGCGGTGACGGTTCGCCGCTCGGTGACGAAGCGGACCGTCACGTTCCGGCACGACACCGCGGTTGCGTCGCCGGCCGCGCCCGCAATCGGCTGAACGGGTGCGGCAGGCAACACTGCGACCGCGGGGCCGCGCATCGAGCTCACCCGATCTTGGGTCGGCTGTCGGCCGTGGCTTTGAGGATGTCGAGCGTGATCACCTCGTCGACCTTGGGGACACGCTTCGAGAATTGCCCGAGCTCGGCATAAAGACTGATCTGATCCTGCCAGACGGCCGGCTCCATCGTCCCCCAACCTTCGGCCGCCGTGCGCGGCGAGAACGCGAATTTGAGCATCACTTCGAGGGCCTCGCGCTCGTCGGCCGCATTGAGATTGGGAAATTCCTTGACCAGGAACGCGACCGCCTGGTCGCGATTGGGCGCCTGATGCGCGAACGCCCAGCCCTTGCCGGTCGCGCGCAGAAACTTGGCGACGACGTCGCCCCGATTCTCGATGGTGGCGGCAGTCGCATAGTAGGGCAGCGCATATAGCTTGACGCCGCTATCCCACAGTCGCAGGTCGACGCGCTGGTCGCCCAGCACCTTCAATGCCGTCGTGTTGGTGAGCCAGCCGGTGACGACGTCGACCTGGCCGGTCAGCAGCGGCGACATGTCGGCGCCGATGGTGACGATCTGCACGTCCTTCTCGGGAATCTTGTTCTTCGCCATCAGGGCGCGCAGCAGGATCACGCCGGTCGCCTGGATGCCGACCTTCTTGCCGACGAGGTCCTTCGGCTCGCGCACCGGGTTCTTCTTCAATGAGAAGAACGTGTACGGATGCTCCTGCGCCCCCGCTGCAAAACAGACGACCGGGAGGTCTTGCGAGGCGGCGAGCATGAGCGACGGACTAGACGACACCTGGCCGATCTCATGGCGCCCGGCCGCGACCACCGCCACGCCGTCGATGTTCGGCCCGCCGGCCTGGAAGCGCATCTCGATGCCTTCCTGATCGTAGTAGCCGAGCGCCTTGGCGCAGACCTCTCCGATCTGGTTGCCGGACAAAAGCCAGCCGAGCTGCAGATTGACCGTCGGCTTGCCTTGGCCATGGGCATCGACGCTGACCAGTGTGGTGGCCGCGGCAGCGCCGGCGGCTCCTCGCAAGAAATCCCGACGAGCGATCTTTCTCATTCCTCCCTCCAGCGCCGATGGCCGAACGCGCGGCCGAAGCCGTCCCGGATGGATTAAATCACACAATTCAGGGAACGTCCCCTGGCCGTGGGCATCTCTCCAACTTGCGGCCCGTGCAACGTCCGGAATGCGCTGGATCGGCCTACGTCTGTTGGCTGTAAGGGCGTGGCATCGTCGCCTCTGCAGGCGCACAGCGTCTTTGCCGCGCTTGAACCTCAGGCAGGATTGTCCTTCATTTCGAAGTCGAGAGGACGGGCAGGTCGGTCATCCGCACCGCCAGCCGCCCGATTTCGTCTGAAGGGGCCTGTTATCCATGCAAGGGGTCACGATCGTCACGCATCCACTGGTCCAGCACAAGCTCACGCTGATCCGCGACAAGGGCCGCTCGACCAAATCCTTTCGCGAGCTGTTCAGGGAGATCGGCGCCCTCCTGTGCTACGAGGTGACGCGCGATCTGCCGCTCGAGGACATCGAGATCGAGACGCCGCTGACGCGGATGAAGGCGCCGCAGATTGCCGGCAAGAAGCTGGTCTTTGCGCCGATCCTGCGCGCCGGCGCGGCCTTTGTCGAAGGCATGCTCGACCTGGTGCCGACGGCACGCGTCGCCCATATCGGGCTCTATCGGGATCCGAAGACCCTCGTCGCAATCGAATATTTCTTCAAGGCGCCGTCCGACCTGCACGAGCGGCTGGTCATCGTGGTCGATCCGATGCTGGCGACGGGAAACACCGCGGTGGCGGCGATCGACCGCATCAAGGAACGGGGCGGAATCGACGTCCGCCTGGTGTGCCTGCTCGCGGCACCAGAAGGCGTAGAGCGGGTACGCGCGGCGCCACCCCGACGTTGTCATCTGGACCGCGGCGGTCGACGACCATCTCGATGCGCATGCCTACATCGTCCCGGGCCTCGGCGACGCCGGCGACCGGGCGTACGGAACGAGGTGAGGGCCGGCACTGTGCGTCCCGCAGGCTCGCGCCGGCAGCGAGCAGTTTTAGTTCCACGAAAAAAAGCAGGCGGCTACCGGCCGCCTGCCCTACGCAACTTACTGACTGAACGGGTCGCGACGCTTTGAGACTTACGCGACCGCCTTGAACGCCTTGGTCATGCCGGTCTTCACCGGCTCGACAGCTTCGGCCGTCACCTTCTGGGCGAGCGCGGCCAGATCCTTGGTCTGTGTCGTCAGCGCTTCGAACTGCTTGCGCGTGTGCGCGCTCGAGAGCTCGATCGCCTCCGACAGGGATTTCACCGTCAAGAGGTCGCGGGCGAAATCGAAATTGGCGTTGGCGTTCGTGCGGAACGCCTCGATCACCTTGAGGCCATAGTCGGACGCCCCTCGGGTGGTCGTAACGTAGGTCGCCTCGAGAAGATCGCTGGCCTCCTCGGCCGCCGCCTTCATTCGCTCGTAGCTCTGCTTTGCCTGCGCGATGTTCTTCTCCGCGAGCTCCCTGTAGGCGGCGGGAACTTCCATGCTCGGAAGGTCGAACTTGGGAAACTCGAAACTGGCGGCGGCTGCCGCAAACTTCGCCTGCTCTTTGGCAACGTCGAACGGGACCGCGACAGGCTTCGCGGTCTTTGCCTTGGGGGCCTCAGCCATAACAAAAAGTCCTCTGGGGCGGGGCGCAAAAGTGTCCCGAACCTCCCGCCCTGCACGCGGTCCGGCGACTGTTGCTCAATTGCCAGCAGGCCGGGTCGGTGGCCTGCCGCCGCTATCGGCAGACCGACATATAGGCAAATTCATGGTGCAATGCAATAGAAATACTGCATTGCAATGGCCACAAAGTCCCGTTTGGCGGATGCGACTCCGCCCTTACCGTCCGCCGGGGACTGCCCCTTTGGCGGACTGGGTCACGCTTTGCCCCAGGTCCTGCGCCTGCTCGGTCAAGGCTTTCATCTGCGCCTGCATGAATTCCTGTTGGAGCTTGGCGATCTCCTGCACATCCTTGGCGCGGGCCAGCCGCTGCGCGAAATCGAACGAGGCGGCGATGTTGCGCTCGGCATAGCTCATGATCTTCTCGCTCGTGCCTTTGGCGCCGGCCTGCACCACTGCGGCCTGTTCTTCCAGCTTCGTGGCCGCCTTCTGGGCAGCGTCCATGAAGCTGTCGAACGCCTGCCGCGCCTGCACCACGCTCTGCTCCGCCACGTTGCGCATTTCGGCTGGGATTTCGAACGTTCCCATCGGCCCTTTCTGCATCGTCGCCTCCTCTTAAATGTATTGGCCGGCGATCTCGCGCGGCCGCTCCCCCGTGACCGTGATCTTAGAGGGCGAAACGGCTTTTACATAGGGCGGAGTGGCGGCCCACCGCCCGCCCCCGCGAGCGGGCCCCTCCGGCCCGGGTTAACGCTGTTCGAGAAATCCCGTGGGCGCGCATCGGGTGGCGTGGACGGCCCGGATGGCTGGCCCTATTAAGATTTCGTTTACCAGCCGGAGACGGCATTGAGGAAGGTCGCGCGCAGCCGATGACCCTGTCCGGGACCTTACTGGGCTACCTGCGCGACGCGCGCATCGCGCCGCACGCAATCGGTGCGGCTCCGGCGTGGCTCTGGGCGGCCGACGGTTCCCGAATCCTGTGGGCGAATGCCGCCGGGGCGGCGGCCTTCGGAGAAGATTCTCCCAAAGCGCTCGGTGATCGCCATTTCGACCCAAGGCACCCTGTTGCACGAGAGATTTCGCGTCTCGCCACGGCACTGCCGGCAGCCGAGACTATGCAGCTTGCGCGGTTGCGCGGTTTCGGGGGCGGTGTCGGGCGCATCGTCCTGTGCTCGTGCTCACGCCTGAGGGCCACGGACGGCGACGCCATCATTCTGGTGGCAGCGACCGAACCGCTTGGATCTCCGCTAGCTTTCTCCGAACGGGTGCGCCGTCTGTTCGCCGACGGCGACGACCGGGTGGCGGTGTTTGCGGTCGATGGCAGCCTGCTTCATGCCGGTGCGGACGCCACCGATTGGCTTGCGGGCCACGCCACGCTGGCGGACCTCGGCGCCGGCGGCGTTGCGGCGAAGGCGCTCCGCGCCGGCCAAGCCTCCGGCGACAGCGCCCGCGGCCCGCTCACGCTCGAAAGGATCCGCAGCGGAGATGCCGTGGTTCTGCTCGCGGTTTTTGCCGGCTTGGCCGCACCGCTCAGGCACTTCAATGCGGATCCGCCCGAAAGGGGCCCAATCGTTCCGTTGGTTCCGCCGCCAACGGCCCACGCCGACGCCGGGTTGTCCACGGAACTGGATGGCACTGTAGAGACCGTCGAGGAACCGGGTGACGCATGCGCGCCTGCGGTGGCGGCCGAGCCGATGTCGGCCGAGGCCGAGCCGCTGCCTGCCGAGGCCGAGTCGATGCCTGCTGAGGCCGAGTCGATGCCTGCCGAGACGGAGCCGCTGCCCGCCCAGGCTTGCTCGCAGCTCGCGAGCCCCGTCGACGAAGCGGAGCGGGCCGCGGACATCGAACCGCCGCCCGAGCCCGAGAGCGCTTCCGATGAGGTCGTGGAAGCGCCCCTGCAATCACCCGATCACCGCGCGGAGCTCGTGAGCCAACCCCCCGAGGCAACGCGGACGTTCCACGATCCCACGGACGCAGTGGAGGTCCTCGCGGACCTGCAGTCGCGGCTGGTGGAGCGACGGCATCCGTTGCGCTTCGTCTGGCAGATGGACGCCGACGGCCGGTTCACCATTGCGTCCGATGAGTTCATCACGCTGGTTGGGACGAGAACGGCCGCCCTCCTCGGCCAGCCGTGGACCCGCATTGCGGCCGAACTCGGCCTGGATGCGGACGGACGCATCGTGCGCGCGATCGCATCCCACGACACCTGGAGCGGGGTCACGGTCGACTGGCCCGCCGATGCGACGGTCGAGCGGTTGCCGGTCGCGCTGTCCGGACTTCCGGCTTTCGGCCGTGACCGCGGGTTCGCCGGCTATCGCGGATTCGGCGTGTGCCGCGACGCCGACCGCATCGCGGCGGTCATTGCCGCCCGCTGCGCCCTGCTCGCGCGCGCGCCTGAACCGATCGCAGGAGCGGAGCATCGACCGGCGGCCGAGGCACCTGCGGCCGAAATCCCCTCCGGCGAATCGCCGGCCGATGCGCATGATCCCCCCCTTCCGGTCGCGTCCGACCGGGCGTCGGCCGCGGATGACGCCGGCCCGCCTCCAGTGCTTGCGGAGGGCCGCCCCCAGCTCACCGTCGTTCCGCCCGCCAAGAACGTGGTGCCGTTCCGGGCTGCCGGGCCGATCCCAGCCGACAAGAGGCCGGCGCTGACGAGTGTCGAACGCAATGCGTTCCATGAGATCGCCAAGGCTCTGGGTGCGCGTGTCGAGGGCGATGCGCCCGAACCGAGCGGGATCGCCGCCGCCAGCCACGCGCCGCCCGATGACGCTTCCGCAGCCGCCGAAACAGAGCAGCCGACAATCGACGTCGCCGACCCGCCGCACGATGCGTTGTCTGACGTGGTCGAGGAGGGCGCGGGCGAAGAGGCGGCCGGGCGATCCGTTGAGCGAACACCCGCGCTCCCCGATGCAATTCCCAGCGCCTATGCGCCGGGCCCGTTGGGGAACTCCATTGCCGTTCCGGCCGAGCGGGCGATCCTCGATCGGATGCCGGTTGCCGTGCTGACGTATCGCGCGGACACGCTGTTCTATGCCAACCGCGCGTTCTTCGATTGGACGGGATTTCGCGATCTCGACGACTTCGCGGCCGCGGGCGGCCTCCACCACCTGTTTCCGGATCCCGGGCTCGACGGGCCCGGCGAGCCGGACGGCCCCGGACGCCCCCTCGCGATCCGCACGCGCGCCGGCGATGGACTTCCCGTCGAAGGGCGCCTGTTCAAGGTTCCGTGGGGCGGCGAGAGCGTGTTGTTGCTCATGCTCAACAAGACCGCAGCCGACGATCGACATCGGCAGATGGAGCTTGCCTTGCGCACCGCCGAAGCGGAAGTGCGCGAGCTCGGATCGATCCTCGATACCGCCACCGACGGCGTGATCGTCACTGACGGCACCGGGGAGGTGCTGGCCGCCAACCGCAGCGCCGAGGCACTGTTCGGATTCGATTCGCGCGAACTCAGCGGGCGCACCTTCATCGACCTGTTCGCGCCCGAGAGCCACCGCGAGGCGCTCGACTACCTCGACGGGCTGGCGCGCAACGGCGTCGCCAGCATCCTCAACGATGGCCGCGAGGTGATCGGCCGCGTGCGCGAGGGTGGCCTGATCCCGCTGTTCATGACCATGGGGCGCGTCGCCGACCAGCCGCCGAAGTTCTGTGCCGTGTTCCGCGACATCACCCAGTGGAAGCGCGCCGAGGAAGAGCTCGTCAATGCCAAGCGGCAGGCCGAGAAGGCCTCGTCCGCCAAGTCCGACTTTCTCGCCAAGATCAGTCACGAGATCCGCACGCCGCTCAACGCCATCATCGGGTTCTCCGAGGTGATGATGGAACAGCGGTTCGGGCCCATCGGCAACGAGCGCTATCGCGGATACCTCAAAGACATCCACACGTCCGGCCAGCACCTGATCGCGTTGCTCACCGACCTGCTCGATCTGTCGAAGATCGAGGCCGGCAAGCTCGATCTGGCCTTCGCCCGGGTCGATCTCAACGACGTCACGCAGGAAGCCGTTGCGATCATGCAGCCGCAGGCCAACCGCGAACGCATCATCATCCGCACCTCGCTATCGACGTCGCTGCCGCCGGTCGTCGCCGACGCACGCTCGATTCGCCAGATCGTGCTCAATCTGCTCTCGAACTCGATCAAGTTTACCGGCACCGGCGGCCAGGTGATCGTGTCGACCGCGCTGACCGATAGCGGCGAAGCCGTGTTGCGCGTGCGCGACACCGGCATCGGAATGAGCGAGCGGGACATCGAGACCGCGCTCGAGCCGTTCCGGCAACTGGCGACCTCCAGCCGATGGAGCTCCGCCGTCGGCAGCGGCCTTGGACTGCCGCTGACCAAGGCGCTGGCGGAGGCCAACCGCGCCAGCTTCCATATCAAGAGCGCCGTCAATTCCGGCACGCTGGTGGAGGTCGTCTTCCCGGCAACCCGCGTGCTGGCGGAGTGAGCGTCGTGCCGCCGACCAGCGGCTTGTCGCTGCCGCTCCCGCCACCCGAGGAGATCGCGTGCGAGATCCTGGCCGCGCTCGATGCGCACAAGCAGATTGCACCGTTCTCGCAGCGCGTTTCCGGGCTCGATCTTCCCGCCGCCTACGCGGCGACCGCCGCACTGCGACGCCTGCGCGAGGCGCGCGGCGAGCGGCCTGTCGGGCGCAAGATCGGGTTCACCAACCGGGCGCTCTGGACCGCAGTACAAGGTGTTCGCGCCGAACTGGGGCGACATGTACGATACCACCGTGCATGCGCTGGCCGACGCCCGCGGCGGCTTTGACGCTGTCGCGCCTGTCCGAGCCGCTCATCGAACCGGAGATCGTGTTCAAGCTCGCCAAGGCGCCGGAACCGGGCATGGACGAGGCCGCGCTCATCGGCTGCGTCGAATGGTTCGCTCACGGCTTCGAGATCGTGCAGTCGCCGTTTCCGGGCTGGCGGTTCGCGGCCGCCGACGCGGTAGCGGCCGGGGGCATGCACGGCGCATTCCTGATCGGCGCGCCGGCATCGCATCGAGGACACCGCATCCGCCGTGCTGCGCGCGCTCACGGCGTTCGAGGTCACGCTCAGCCGCAACGATGAGGTGGTGGATCGCGGCCGCGGTGCCAATGTCCTGGACGGACCGCTCAGCGCGCTCCGTCACCTCGTTGGACTGCTGGACGATGATCCCGCGAACCCGCCGCTTGCGGCCGGGGAGATCGTCACCACCGGCAGCCTGACGCGGGCGTTCCCGGTCGCGGCCGGCGAGCGTTGGACGACCGAGATCCGCGGCCTCCCGATCGACGGCCTCTCGATCGCGTTCGCTTGAGGCACGCCGCCGGTCCGGACAGCGTTGCGCAAAAAGCATCGCTGGCCGCCGCGTTTCTGTTAGGATCGATTCTCTGGCGTGCCGGCGCGAACGTTGACGCGGAGGCCCATAGGCTATGGTTATGATGCAAGCTTTCCGTGCTCTCCTGATTATCGCCATTGCGGTCGTGCTCGGAGTTCGGGTCTCCGGCAACCGCGGGCGAGCCCGTCGATCTCTTGCTGGTTCTGGCGTCCGACGTATCGCGCAGCGTCGACGGCACAAAGTTTCAGCTGCAGCGCGACGGCTATGCGGCGGCCTTCTCCGATGCACGGGTGCTCGAAGCAATCGCGTCCGGCAGGCGCGGCCGCATCGCGGTTTGCTTCGTCGAATGGTCGGGATCGACCGCGCAGAAGGTCGTGATCGATTGGACCGTGATCAAGGACGCGGAGAGCGGTCGTCAGTTCGGCGACAAGCTGGTCGAGCTGCCGCGGTCGTTCGCCGAGCGCACCTCGATCAGCGGCGGCATCGATTTTTCCATGGCCCAGTTCGAGCGCTCGCCCTATGAGGCCGGGCGGCGCGCGATCGACGTGTCGGGCGACGGCACCAACAACAGCGGGCGGGACGTGCGCTCGGCGCGCGACGAGGCGGTCGCCAAGGACGTCACCATCAACGGCCTCGTCATCCTCAGCGAGCGGCCGCTGTCGTGGAACCCGGACCACACCCATCCGCCGGGCGGCTTGCAAAACTACTATCGCGACAATGTCATCGGCGGCCCCGGCGCCTTCGTGCTGGCGGCGGAGAATTTTCAGTCGTTCGGCAAGGCGCTCATCACCAAGCTGATCGCCGAAATCGCTCAGACGGCGCCCGTGCAGCAGGCGCTCGTACGGTGAGCAGCGAATGGTGGTGAATGGCGGACGAATAGCGCAAGACACGACTCACTACCATTCGCTATTCGCCATTCGCACTGACCGACGGTCGACCCGCAATGTTCACTCTCGCCGACCTCGAAAGCGTGCTGCCGACCGTCCGCGCCGTGATGCCGCCGACGCCGCAATACGCCTGGCCGCTGCTCGCAAAACGCACGGGCCTGGAGGTGATCGTCAAACACGAGAATCACACGCCGATCGGCGCCTTCAAGGTGCGCGGCGGCATCACCTACTTCGATCGCCTCAAGCGCGAGCGCCCGCACGTTGCCGGCGTGGTGACGGCGACACGCGGCAACCACGGCCAGTCGCTGGCGTTCGCCGGAGCGCGCGCCGGGGTGCCGGTTGCGCTCGTGGTGCCGCACGGCAACTCGGTCGAAAAGAATGCGGCGATGCGCGCGTTCGGCGCCGAGCTGATCGAGCACGGGCGCGATTTCGATGAGGCCAAGGACCGCGCCGCCGCGATCGCGGCGGAACGCGGCTACGAATTCGGCCCGTCGTTTCACCGGGACCTGGTGCTGGGGGTCGCAACTTATGCCTACGAACTGTTCACGGCGATATCCGACCTCGATACGGTATACGTGCCCATCGGGCTCGGCTCCGGGATCTGCGGCCTGATCGGCGTGCGCGATGCGCTCGGCTTGCATACGCGCATCGTCGGCGTCGTCTCCGAGCGCGCGAACTGCTACACGCTTTCGCTTGCCGCCGGCCGCGCGGTGCCGACCAATGCGGCGCTCACCTTCGCGGACGGCATGGCGGTGCGAAATCCCGACCCGGCCGCGCTCGAAATCATCCGCCGCGGTGCGGAGCGCGTCGTCGAGCTGTGCGACGATGAAATCGCCGAAGCAATCCGCATCCTGTTCAGTGACGCGCATTGCCTCGCCGAGGGCGCCGGCGCGGCGGCGCTCGCGGCGTTGATCAAGGAACGGGATCGCCTGCAGGCCCGCCGCGCGGCCGTGATCGTGACCGGCCAGAACATCGACCGGCCTTGGATGGCGGCCGTGCTGTCCGGCGCGACGCCGCAGCCGAACTAGCTTTGGGCGAACCAATCGATTTCCTGCTGCATAACCAAGGCGCAGCCTGCGAGTTTCGAACTCGTTCCAGTCTGGGGCAGTCTGGAACTGTTCCAAGCTATTGATCTTTCATCTGAATTTGGCTTGACGCCGACCTGCCCGAAGCCCTACACGGGGCCCCGGCACCCCGGCTCGCGAACGCACCGGCATGCCTCAGACAGGGCCTTGAACCCTGCCCCAGAGGAGCTCGACATGACGTTCACACGCTCGCGCGCCGTTGCGCCCGCCCTCCTGACCGTCCTTGCCCTGCTGATGCCGGCGCTTCCGGCCCGCGCGCAAGGCGAAGTCAACGTCTACACCTACCGGGAAACGAAGCTCATTGCGCCGCTGTTCGATGCCTTCACCAAGGACACCGGCATCAAGGTCAACGTGGTTTCGGCCAGTTCCGGCCTCGAGCTGCGGATCAAGACCGAAGGGGCGAACAGCCCGGCGGACGTGTTGCTGACGATCGATATCGGCCGGCTCGAGGACGCGGTGCGGGCAGGCATCACGCAGCCGATCAAATCGGCGGTGGTGGAAAAGGCCGTGGCGCCGCAATACCGCGACCCCGAGGGCCACTGGTACGGCATCTCGATGCGCGCGCGCGTGGTCTATGCCTCCAAGGAGCGGGTCAAGCAGGACGCGATCAGCTACGAGGAACTCGCCGATCCAAAATGGAAGGGCAGGATCTGCATCCGCTCCGGCCAGCACATCTACAACAACGCATTGTTCGCGGCTTACATCGGCCACCACGGCGCCGCGGAAACCGAAACGTGGCTCCAGGGTCTCAAAGCCAATCTGGCTCAGAAGCCGTCGGGCGGCGACCGCGAAGTGGCGCGCGACATCGCCGCCGGCAAATGCGACATCGGCCTCGGCAACACCTACTACTGGGCGCTGATGCACGACAAGGAAGCCGACAGGAAGCCGTGGGCGGAGGCGACCAAGGTGATCCTGCCGACCTTCAAGGGCGGCGGCACCCACGTCAATCTGTCCGGCGTGGTGCTCGCCAAGCACGCGCCCAACAAAGCAAATGCGATGAAGCTCGTGGAATGGCTGGTCGGCCCTGCGGCGCAGCCGATATACGCCGACGCGAACTACGAATATCCGGTGCTGGCGAGCGTCCCGGTCAACCCCACCATCAAGGGCTACGGCACGCTCAAGCCTGACGCGCTGCCGGTGTCGAAGATCGCCGAGCATAAGAAAGCCGCGGCGAATCTGGTCGACAAGGTGGGATTCGATAATTGAGCGAACTCATGCAAGCCCCTCACCTCGTCATGGTCGGGAGAGCAATCGCAACAGCGATTGCGAGGGTTGTCCCGGCCACCCACGTCCTTGCCGCGACGAGACCGCAAGCAAGACGTGGATGCCCGGCGCAAGGCCGGGCATGACCACGTAGTCGGCGTTCGCCTACATGGCTGTCGCCGGGGCGCCGCGGCGGACTCGTTTCGCTGCAGCCTTCGAGCGCGTCACGGCAGCCAATGCGGTCGCAATCGCCTTCGTGCTGGCGCTGGCGGGTCTCGCAGTCACGCCGCTGATCAGCCTCGTCGCCATGGCGGTCGGGGGCGACCCCGAAATCTGGCAGCACCTTGCGGCCTACGTGCTGCCGGTCGCGTTGATGCAGACGGCGCTGCTGCTCGCCGGCGTGGCCGCTGTGGCGGGCGTAACGGGCATCGGCACCGCCTGGCTGGTCACCGCCTACCGCTTTCCGGGGCGCGGGGCGCTCGCATGGTTGCTGCCGCTGCCGCTGGCAATCCCGACCTACTTGGTGGCCTACATCTATGGGGACCTGTTGGACGCGGCCGGGCCGGTGCAGACCTGGCTGCGCGCTGCCGCCGGCTGGCGCTCGCCGCACGACTACTGGTTCCCCGAAATCCGTTCGCTCGGCGGAGCGATCTTCGTCATGAGCGCCGTGCTCTATCCGTACGTCTTTCTGTTCGCCCGCGCGATGTTCCAGACGCAGAGCGCGTGCCTGATGGAAGTTGCCCGAACGCTCGGCGCGGGCCGCTGGATGCTGGCGCGCCACGTGGCGCTGCCGCTGGCGCGGCCGGCGCTCGCCATCGGGCTCTCGCTCGCCTTGCTCGAGACGCTCAACGACATCGGCGCCAGCGAATATCTCGGCGTGCAGACGCTGACGCTGTCGATATTCACCACCTGGCTCAACCGCGGAAGCCTGCCGGCGGCAGCCCAGATCGCCTGCGTGATGCTCCTGGTCGTTGCCGGCTTGATCGCGCTCGAGCGCTACGGCCGCCGCAATCGACGCTTCATGATCTCCGAGCGCCAGCCGCGGTTGGTGATACCGATCGATCTCGCCGGCTGGCGCCGCTGGCTGGCGCTCGCCACCTGCGCGGTGCCGGTGGCGCTGGGCTTCGTCGTTCCGGCCGGCTTCCTGTTGCGCGAAGTGATCGTGCGCGGGCTTCTTGTCGGCTTCGACGCCGACTTGATCCGGCATACGCTGACCACCATCGTGCTGGCGGGTTCCGCGACGGCAATCGCGATCGGGCTCGGCCTCGGAGCGGCGATCGCGGTGCGATTGGTGCCGCGGCCGTTCATGGCGGCCTGCCTCCTGGTCGCAGGCCTCGGCTATGCGGTGCCGGGAACGGTGCTGGCGCTGGGCTTGCTGTCGCCGCTCGTTGCGATCGACGACGGCATCAATTGGCTCGTCCGCTCGCTCGGCGGCGCCGGCGTCGGCCTCGTCGTGGCGGGATCGGGCGCGGCGGTGGTGACCGCCTACGTGATACGCTTCCTTTCGATCGCAACCGGCGCGATGCAAGCCGGCCTCGGCCGCATCTCGACGCACGTGGACGATGCCGCGCGCACGCTCGGCGCCCGGACCGGCGAGCTGGTCCGGCTAATCCATGCGCCGCTGCTGCGGCCGGCGCTCGGCGGCGCCGCCCTGCTGGTGTTCGTCGACTGCCTGAAGGAGTTGCCGGCAACGCTGCTCCTGCGCCCGCTCAATGTCGAGACGCTGCCGACCTACATCTACCAGTTCGCCACCCGCGGCAGCTTCGAGGAGGGTGCGCTCGCCTCCTTGCTGATCGTCGCAGTCGGGATTTTTCCCGTGATCTGGATTGTCCGCTACGCCGATTTCATGCCCGCGCACAGGACGCGCTCGCCGCCCCGGTAGGAATGGTGGGCGAACCGGCACCGTTGCCCTTGATCCGGCTCGAACCCCTCGGCTAGAGAACGGCTGATCTCGACAAAAAGGCGGGGCTGTATGAAGAAGGTCTATCCCGACGCCCGCGCGGCGTTGGCCGGGGTGTTGAAGGACGGCATGCTGATCATGGCCGGAGGTTTCGGCCTGTGCGGCATTCCGGAAAGCCTGATCCTGGCGATCCGCAACTCCGGGGTGAAGAACCTTACCGTCGTGTCCAACAATGCCGGAATCGACGGCATCGGGCTTGGCATCCTGCTCGATAGCCGGCAGATCAAGCGGATGATCTCGTCCTACGTCGGCGAGAACAAAACCTTCGCGCAGCAATACCTCGCCGGCGAATTGGAGATCGAGTTCAACCCGCAGGGCACGCTGGCCGAGCGCATCCGGGCGGGCGGCGCCGGCATCCCGGCATTCTTCACCCGCACCGGCGCCGGCACGCAGATTGCCGAGGGCAAGGAGGAGCGCGAGTTCGACGGCGAACGCTACGTAATGGAGCGCGGGCTGGTCGCCGATCTGTCGATCGTGCACGCGTGGAAGGGCGACACCGAGGGCAACCTCGTCTACCGCAAAACGGCGCGCAACTTCAATCCGATGATGGCGACCGCCGGCAAGGTGACGGTCGCCGAAGTCGAGAATCTGCTCGAGCCCGGTAAGATCGAGCCCGACCACATCATCACGCCCGGCATCTACGTGCAGCGGATCGTGCACGTACCGAACGCCACCAAGCACATCGAGCAGCGCACGACGCGCAAGCGTGGCGACCCGGCCACGCCGGCCGGAACAGGGGAGGAAGCCTGATGCCCTGGACCCGCGAACAAATGGCCGCACGTGCGGCGCGAGAGCTGCGCGACGGCTTCTACGTCAACCTTGGCATCGGCATTCCGACCCTGGTCTCGAACTACATCCCGGCCGGGATGAGCGTGCAGCTGCAAAGCGAGAACGGCATGCTCGGCACCGGGCCCTTCCCGTTCGAGGGCGAGGAGGATGCGGACCTGATCAACGCCGGCAAGCAGACCGTCACCGAGCTGCCGACGACCAGCTATTTCTCCTCCGCCAACTCGTTCGCCATGATCCGCGGCGGCCACATCGACCTGTCGATTCTCGGCGCCATGCAGGTGGCGGAGAATGGCGACCTTGCCAACTGGATGATCCCCGGCAAGATGGTGAAGGGCATGGGCGGCGCCATGGACCTGGTCGCCGGGGTCAAGAAAGTCGTCGTGGTGATGGAGCATTCGGCCAAGAACGAGCCGAAGCTCTTGCACCGCTGCCAGCTGCCGCTGACCGGCACCGGCGTCGTCGACATGGTGATCACCGATCTCGGCGTGTTCAGCATCGACAAGAAAGGCCCGGGCGGCATGACCCTGATCGAGCTCGCCCCCGGCGTCGGACTCGACGAGATCAAGGCCAAGACCGAAGCAAGCTACCGGGTCGACCCCAAGCCGAGCTGAACGGTCCGCACCGGGCTGCCGGGCGCCAGGAAAGGGCGCGAGCGCCGATCCGTTGGCGCCCTCGATCGATGCGGCGTCGGCCACGAAAGGGTCACAGACGCCCACCATGGTCGGGCCGACAATAGCCCCGGTAGCTGGGGCGGGCGACAGTCGACATTTGGAACCCCTGCTTGTGACGCCGACGCGCGGCTTCAAACGGCTTGGACTTGGGTTGGCCGCCCTCGCCGCCGTGGGCATTGCGGCGTTCGCGGCGGTGCCGCTCATAATCCGGGCCGATGCCGTCCGCGAGGCGGTGAATGCCGAAATCCGCTTCGTCACCGGGCTCGACCCGGTATTGCGCGGTGACGCCGCCGTCTCGCTGTTTCCAACCGGAACAGCCACTTTCTCAGACGTCATCCTCGGCGGCGAGCCTGCCGGGAGCCCGGCACTCGCGGCCGAACGCCTGACCACGCGGCTGCGGTTCTTGCCGCTGCTGCTCGGACGGATCGAGGTCGCCGACGTCACCCTGCTGCGACCCAAGATACTCATCAGTCTCGATCCCGCCGGCCACTCGAATTGGTCGACGCTGGTCACCACGCTGACCCGGACGCTGAAACCCGGCGGAAACGCCTCCGAACGCGGGATGTCGTTCTCGGAGATCCGCATCGTGGGCGGAACGGTCCTGATCCATGACGAATCGCGAGGCCTCGCCGAGACGCTGGATGGCGTCGAGCTATCGCTCGCCTGGCCATCGATCTCGAAGAGCTTCGGCGCCACGGGGCAATTCGTCTGGCGCGGCGAGAAGATCGACGCGAGCCTCAGCCTTGGCGACTTTTTCAGTGCGCTCAAGGGCGAGCGGTCGGGACTCAAACTTCGGATGGCCGGGTCCTTGCTCAAAGCCGCGTTCGACGGGCAGCTGAGCCACCACCCGACCTTGAAGATCGAGGGAACGCTGGCGGCCGACAGCCCGTCGCTGCGCAACGCCTTGCGATGGGCCGGCTTGAAGCCGCTGCCGGGCGGAGGTCTCGGACCGTTCGCGCTCAAGGCGCAAACCAACGTCATCAGCAACACCGTCGCCTTCTCCGGCGTCAACGTCGAGCTCGACGGCAATGCGGCCGAGGGCGTCCTCACCTTGATCGCCGACGGCCGGCCGCTGCTGCAGGGGACCCTTGCCGCGGAAGAGATCGACGTCGCGCCCTACGTCTCGACGGTCGAGTTGCTGGCGGCGAACGAGCGCAGCTGGAGCCGCACGCCCATTCTGCTCGATGGCCTGACCGGCTTCGACATGGACTTGCGCCTGTCCGCCGCGCGCATTGCACTGACCGGAACCAAGGTCGGACGCACCGCGGTGGCCGCGGGCGTGCGCAACGGCCGTTTCACCGTGACCATCGGCAAATCACAGGCCTTCGGCGGTGTCGTCAAGGGATCGATGGGGATCGCGAGGGCCGAGCGGGGCGCCGACGTCAAAGCCCAGCTGCAATTCACCGACGTCGATCTTGAGCCCGCCATCGCCACCGTATTCGGCGTTCGCCGCCTCGAGGGACGCGGCAATTTGGCGCTGGCCATCGACGCCTCGGGCAGTGACGTGTTCGCCCTCACGCGGGCCGTCAATGGCTCCGCCACCCTGACGGCGGCGCGCGGCGCCCTGACCGGCGTCGACGTCGAGCAACTGCTGCGCCGGCTCGAGCGCAGGCCATTGTCCGGCGGGGGAGAGTTCCGGAGCGGGCGCACGCCGTTCGACAAGCTCGCCATAACGGTCAAGGTGGCCGACGGCATCGCCACCGTCGACGACGTACAGCTCGAAGGCGGCGCCATTCGGCTTGCGCTCGGCGGGTCGGCTTCCATCCCCGCGCGGGACCTCAACCTGAAGGGCGTGGCGACCCTGGTCAACGTGCCGGCCAAGGATACTGCCACCCCGTTCGAGCTGCCGTTCGTGGTGCGCGGCCGCTGGGAAGATCCGATCATGCTGCCGGACGTGCAAAGCTTGATCCGCCGCTCGGGCGCGGCCGCGCCGCTGCTCGATGCGGCGCGCGGAGGCAGGGCGCGCGATGCGGTCCGCTCCGCGATCGAGCAGATGACGCGCGGCGCCGAGCCGCCGCAAGTGGTGGCTCCCCCAAGCACGCCGGAGCCCGACGGCCTCCACTCAGTAGTCGGCGCGCGACAGCCGCCGGCCGACGCTTAGCCGGGCGCACGCTTGGTCAACAGCGACGCCGCGATGATGGTCGTCGCGGCCGCTGCGATCATGACCGTGCAGATGGCGTTGATCTCCGGCTTCACCCCGAGGCGCACGTCGGAATAGATCCGGATCGGCAGCGTGGTCGCTCCCGGCCCGGTGGTGAAGCTCGCGATGACCAGATCGTCGAGCGAGAGCGTGAAGGCGAGCATCCAGCCGGCGGCGATCGCCGGCCAGATCAGCGGCAGCGTGATGGTCAGAAAGGTCCGCCACGGCGGCGAGCCGAGGTCCATCGCGGCTTCTTCCAAACTGCGGTCGAAGGTCACGAGCCGGGCCTGCACCACCAGGGTCACGAAGCACATGGTGATCGTCGTGTGGGCGATCGTCACGGTCCAGAATCCGCGCTCGAAATCGATCGCGACGAACAGCAGCAGCAAGGACAGGCCGGTGATCACCTCCGGCATCACGATCGGCGCGTAGATCAGGGCGGAAAACGGCAATCGGCCGCGAAACCGCCCCACCCGCACCAGCGCGACGGCAGCCAGCGTGCCGAGCACGGTCGCCACCGTCGCCGACAAGAGCGCGATGCGCAAAGAGATGAAGGCTGCTTCGAGCAATGCGTGGTCATTGAGCAGTGCGGCGTACCATCGGGTCGACCACCCGCCCCACACCGTGACCAGGCGGGACGCGTTGAACGAATAGATCACCAGGATGGCGATCGGCAGATAGAGGAATGAAAAGCCAAGCGTCAGCGCGGTAAGGTTGGTGAAGGAAAGCCCCTTGCGCATCGCTTTAGCGTCCGCTCTCGAGGGCCCGCATCTGGAAATTCTGGTAGATCACGATCGGCCCCACCAGCAGCACCAGCATCACGATCGCGACCGCGGCGGCGAGCGGCCAGTCGCGGTTGGCAAAGAATTCCGTCCACAAGGTCTGCCCGACCATCAGGGTGGCCGACGAGCCGAGCAGGTCCGGGACGACGAACTCGCCGACGATCGGGATGAAGCAGAGCAGCGCGCCGGCAAGCACGCCCGGCCGCGACAGCGGCACGGTGACCAGCCAGAACGTCTTCCAGGGCGGGCACCCGAGGTCGGCTGCCGCTTCGAGCAGCGTCTCGTCCAGCTTCTCGAGCGTCGCGTAGAGCGGCAGCACCATGAACGGCAAATAGGAATAGACCAGCCCGATATAGACCGCGGTGTCGCTGGCGAGCCAGAGCACCGGCGCATCGACGACGCCGAGCGTGAGCAGCGCCTGGTTCAGCAAGCCGTCGCGCTGCAGGATGGTGATCCAGGCATAGACGCGGATCAGGAACGCGGTCCAGAACGGCAGGATGACAAGCACCAAGCAGCACGGGTGCGCGCGCCGCGCGGGGCGCGCGCCATGCCGTAGGCCAGCGGATAGCCGATCAACAGCAGAAGCAGCGTCGCGATCGCGGCGACCTGCAGGCTCTTGAGGTAGGAGGCCGCATAGAGCCGGTCGGCGGCCAACGCGAGGTAGTTGTCGAAGGAGAGCGCCGAGATCGAGCGCCTGAAGCCCTCCCAGCCGGCCGACAGATCGAATACCGGGACGTACGGCGGCTGCGCCAGCGCGGTCTGCGACAGGCTGATCTTCAGCACGATCAAGCGCGGGCACGAGGAAGAACGCCAGCAGCCACGCGAACGGCACCAGGATGACGAGCCTCGTGCCCCACGGTCGACGATCGTCGTTCGGCCTCATCGTGGTGCACTTCAACGGGTCAACAGCACGGCAGCCTCGGGGTCCCAGGAAAGCCAGACCTCGTCGCCGTGGCCGAAGGGGCGCGCGCGCACCCGCGTCAGGTTCGGGACGGCCGCCTTCAATACCAGCCCGTCGGTCGCGCGCACCTTGTACACCGACGTGTCCCCCAGGTATCCGACCTCCGCGACGACGCCCGAAATCGCATTCCCGGCGGCGCCCGGCGGCGGCTCGCGTCCGATGCGGAGCTTTTCCGGGCGAAGCGCGAGCCAACCGCCGGATTGGCGATCCTGCAGGAGATTGATGTCGCCGATGAAGCTCGCGACATAGCGCGAATTCGGGTGCTCGTAGATGTCCACCGGCGTCCCGATCTGGGCGATGCGGCCGTGCTCCATCACCGCCATGCGATCGGCGACCGTCATCGCCTCCTCCTGGTCGTGCGTGACGATCACGAAGGTGGTGCCGAGCCGGCGCTGCAGCTCGACCAGCTCGAACTGCGTCTCCTCGCGAAGCTTCTTGTCGAGCGCCGCCATCGGCTCGTCGAGCAGCAGCACCTTGGGCCGTTTGGCGAGCGCGCGCGCCAGCGCCACGCGCTGGCGCTGGCCGCCGGAGAGCTGATCCGGCCGGCGCTTGGCGAACGGAGCGAGCTGCACCAGCGCAAGCATCTCGGCGACCCGCGCGCGGATCGCGTCATTCGGCAGCCGTTCCTGCTTGAGCCCGAACGCAATGTTGCCCTCGACCGTCATGTGCGGGAACAGTGCGTAGCTCTGGAACATCATATTGACCGGACGCAGGTGCGGCGGCGTGCCCGCCAGTTCGCCTCCGTCGAGCAGGATGCGCCCCTCGCTCGGGGCCTCGAAGCCGGCGACCATGCGCATGAGCGTGCTCTTGCCGCAGCCGGACGGGCCGAGCAGCGCGAAAAATTCATTGTGGCGAATGTCGAGAGAGAGCCGGTCGACCGCCGCGAAATCGCCGAAGCGCTTGCTCACGTTCTCGAGCCGCAGCAGCGGCGCCTTGCCGGTCTCGCCCCCCGTTTCGTCCGCTCGACTGGTCATTGAGCTCCCGCGACGTCCATCGCTCGTCATGGCCGGGCTTGCCCTGCAATCCATCGCGCCGAATTACTGCGAGGATCGCAGCGTGCGGCGGACCGCGTCTTGCCAGCCGGCCCATTTTTGCCGCCGCGTCGTGACGTCCATCAACGGCTCGAACCGGCGATCGAGCCGCCAGGTCGCGGCAAAACCGGGCAGGTCCGGACAAAGCCCCGCTTGACGACCGGCCAGGTAGGCCGCGCCGAGCGCCGTCGTTTCCATGACGACCGGCCGATCGACCGGAGCCGCGAGGATGTCGGCAAGGAACTGCATGGTCCAATCGCTCGCGGTGAGGCCGCCGTCGACCCTCAGCACCATGCCGGCATCCTCCGCCGCCAGCCAGTCGGCGCGCATCGCCTCCAAGAGATCGCGGGTTTGATAGCCGACGAACTCGAGCGCGGCGCGGGCGAGCTCCGCCGGCCCCGACTTGCGCGTCAATCCGAAGACGGCGCCGCGAGCCTCGGCGTCCCACCACGGCGCCCCCAGGCCGACAAAGGCCGGTACCATGTAGACGGCCTCGGCAGGGTCCGCGCTTTCGGCGAGCGGCCCGCTCTCCGCCGCCTCCTTGATGATCTTGAGGCCGTCGCGCAGCCACTGCACCGCGGCTCCGGCGACGAAAATCGCACCTTCGAGCGCATAGGTGCGCTTTCCATCGAGCTGATACGCAATTGTGGTAAGCAGCCTATTGTTCGATGCCACCGGCGTCGGCCCGGTATTGAGCAGCGCGAAGCATCCGGTCCCGTAGGTGGATTTCATCATCCCCGGACGAAAGCAGCCTTGCCCCACGGTCGCCGCCTGCTGATCGCCGGCGATCCCCAAGATGTCGATGCGCGCGCCGAACAAGTCCCGTTCGGTCTTGCCGAACTCGCCGGCGCAATCGCGGATTTGCGGCAGCATTTCGGGCGGGACGTCGAACAGCTGCAACAGCTCGGGGTCCCAGGTCGCGCTGCGGATGTCGGCGAGCAAGGTGCGCGCCGCGTTGGTGGCGTCGGTTGCGTGCACGCGCCCGCCGGTCAGGCGCCACAGCAGGAAGCTATCGACGGTGCCGAAGGCGAGCCGGCCTTCCTCGGCGGCGGTGCGCGCACCCGGCACGCGGTCGAGGATCCAGCCGATCTTGGTGGCGGAGAAATAGGGATCGAGCACCAGTCCGGTTCGCTCCCGGATGATCCGCTCGTGATTGCCGGTGCGCAGCTCGGCGCAAACGTTGGCGGTTCGACGATCCTGCCACACGATCGCATTGTGAATCGGGTTGCCGGTGGCGCGATCCCACACGATCGTGGTCTCGCGCTGGTTGGTGATGCCGATGGCGGCGACCTGCCGGGCCGGAACGTCGGCCTTGCTCAGCGCCGCCCGGACGGTCTGCACCACGGTATGCCAAAGGTCTTCCGGATCGTGCTCGACCCAACCGGGCGCCGGATAGATCTGGCGAAACTCTCGTTGAACGATGGCCAGGGGCGCCAAGCTCTTATCGAAGACGATCGCCCGCGTGGAGGTCGTGCCCTGATCGATGGCAACGATGTAGCTCGGCATCTGCGTTCCCTACACGGCCGCCTTGCGGCCCTCCCCGTTGGCCATGAATTGCGCCAGCGCACGCTGCTCGTCGGCGCTCAGATGAAGTCCGAGCTTGGAGCGGCGCCACAGCACATCGTCGAGCGTTTCGGCCCATTCCTGCCGCACCAGATATTGCACCTCCGCGGATGTAAGCCCATGGCCGAAGGTGGCACCCAGCGCCTCCGGGCTCCTTGCCGTACCGAAGACGTGGCTTAGCCGCGTGCCATACGCGCGCACCAGACGGGTCGCCTGCATGTCGGTCAGGAACGGCCATTGCTCGCGTGCCCGCGCAACCTGCGCCGGGACGCCGTCCCAGGCAAAACCGCCGCCGGGCAGCGGTTCGCTGCGCGTCCAGGCGGCCCCCATGTGAGGGAAGCGGCCGAGCCGCGCGAGCGCTTCCTCGGCGAGGCGCCGATAGGTCGTGAGCTTGCCGCCATAGACCGTGAGCAAAGGAGCGCCGCGATCGGGAGCATCGAGGGCAAGGACGTAGTCGCGGGTCGCATCTTTCGCCTTGCTGGCGCCATCGTCGTAGAGCGGCCGGACGCCCGAATAGCACCACACGACGTCGCCCGGCGCGACCGCCCGGCGGAAATAGCTGCTCGCAACCGCGCACAGGTACTCGATTTCGGCGGATGTCGGGACCGCGGTTGCGGGATCTCCGTCGTAGTCCTCGTCGGTCGTGCCGATCAGCGTAAACGCGCCCTCGTACGGGATCGCGAACACGACGCGATCATCGGCGCTTTGGAAAATGTAGGCCCGGTCGTGGTCGAACATCTTCGGCACGACGATGTGGCTGCCTTTGACGAGGCGGATCGGCACCGGCGTCGGACGCTGCAGGATTTCCTCGTTCACCCGCGCCACCCAGGGCCCGGCCGCGTTGACCAAAGCGCGGACCGCGACGGTCTCGCGCGTCCCGCGGGCATCGAGCGCAAGGCGCCATTGCCCGGCTTCGCGCGACGCCCCGACGCAACGGGTGCGGACGCGGATGGACGCGCCGCGTTCGGCCGCGTCGATTGCGTTGAGCACCACCAGGCGCGCGTCGTCGACCCAGCAGTCGGAATACTCGAAGCCGACGCGGTATACGGGCTTGAGCGGCATGCCGATCTCGCTCGATGCAAGATCGACCCTGCGGGTCGCAGGTAGAATCGTGCGACCGCCGAGGTGATCGTACAGGAACAGGCCGAGCCGGAGCATCCAGGCCGGGCGCAGCGCGGAATGGTGCGGCAACACGAAGCGCATCGGGCGGATCGCGTGCGGCGCCATGCGCAGCAGCACCTCGCGCTCGATCAAGGCCTCGCGCACCAGCCGCAGCGCGCCGTGCTCCAGGTACCGCAATCCGCCGTGGATCAGCTTGGTCGAGGCCGACGACGTGCCGGATGCGAGATCGTTCTGCTCGAACAGGACAACGCGCAGGCCACGCCCGGCGGCATCCCGTGCGATACCGACGCCGTTGATCCCCCCGCCGATGATCGCCAGGTCGAAATCGGACATGGACCGCTTTTCGCCGACCCCCTTCCGCGCTTGCCCCTTGTCTAGCGTGCCGGTCGCAAGATGTCCCGACGTGCCGACCCATGACAATCGTGCCTTCCGGTCCGATAGTCACCTCGCCTGAACGGGTCGCCCCATGATCGTGAGCGCCGGCGAAGCCCTGATCGACCTGTTGCCGACGGCGGACCGCGGCGGGCAGCCTGGCTACCAGGCAATCGTCGGAGGCTCGCCGCTCAACGTCGCGGTCGCGCTCGGCCGACTGGGCGCGCCGGGGGCCTTTCTGGGCGCGGTCTCGACCGACGCTTTCGGCGATCGGATCGTGTCGACGCTTGCGGAAAGCGGGGTCGATCTCTCGCTCGTAACCCGGGTCAACCGGCCGACGCCGCTCGCCATCGTCACCCTCGACGGCGCCGAGGCACGCTATGCGTTCTACGACAGCGGAACCGCCGCCCGCGGCATGACTTTGCGCGAGCTCAAGCCGCTGCCTCCAGAGGCGGCGATGCTTCATTTCGGCTCGATCGCGCTCGCGGCCGAGCCGGCGGCGTCGACCCTGATCGCGCGCGCGAAAACCGCGCGGGAACGGCGGCTCGTGTGCGTCGACCCCAACGTGCGGCCGGCGTTCGCGTCCGGCAAGCCGTTCTACCGGCGCAATCTCGAGCGGGCGATGGAGCTCGGCCACATCGTCAAGCTGTCGTTGTCCGACTTGGCTTGGCTGCGCCCAGGCCTCGCCCCGGAAGAGTTCGCCCGCGAGCGGCTCGCCGCCGGCGCCTCCCTGGTCGTGGTCACGCGTGGGTCCAACGGCGCGGTTGTCTGCACCCGCAACGGCATGAGCGCCGTTGCGGCAGCGCCGGTGCCGGTGGTCGATACGATCGGGGCCGGCGACGCCTTCACGGCGGGCATGCTGTTGGCGCTCCTGGAAGCCGGCATCGAAACGCCCGCCGATCTCGCGGCGATGGCGCCGAAGCACTTGAGCGAGGTGCTCGCCTTTGCGGCCACGGTCGCAGGCGCGACGTGCACCCGTGCGGGCGCCGATCCGCCCCGCAGGGATGAGCTTGCCGGCTTGCCAACGGACGGATGAGCCGGCTCGTGTGCGGGCCAAAAAGGCAGTATGACCGGCAAGCACGGACCGCATCTGCGCGAGGTACCGGATGTCCCCTCCCCGTCTGCTCGTCGCCGAAGGCAATACCGCCGAGGGCCGCGCCGGACATGCCAAGGCCGGCGGCATCGCCATGAGCGAAGGCTATGCGCGCCTGCTGCGCGACCTGCTGCCAAGCGCGGTCGTCGACATCTGCTATCCGGCCGACGCGGGCGCCAATCTTCCGGACCGGGCGGGCGTCGAAAGCTACGATGGCGTCGCCATCACCGGCTCGGCGCTCAACGTCTACGACCGCGGCCCCGCCGTCGACGCCCAGATTGAGCTCGCGCGCGCCGTGATGGCGGCGCGCACGCCGGTGTTCGGCAGCTGCTGGGGGCTGCAGGTCCTCACCGTCGCGGCCGGTGGCAGCGTGCGCAAAAATCCCAAGGGGCGCGAGATCGGCTTTTCCCGGCGCATCCGATTGACGGAGGCGGCCCGCGAGCACCCGATGTTCGAGCGGCGGCGCGATACGTTCGACGCGCTGACCGTGCACCTCGACGAGGTGGAGACGCTGCCTGCCGACACCGCCGTGCTCGCCACCAACGCCGTGTCCGAGGTCCAGGCGTTCGAGATCCGGCTGGATGGGGCGAAGGCCTGGGGCGTCCAGTATCACCCTGAATTCACGCCCTACGACATGGCGGTGATCGTCCGCCGCTACGGCAACCGTCTCGTCAAGGAGGGCTTTTTCGCCGACGCGACCGACTTGCTCGCCTATGCGACCGACCTCGAGATACTCGACCGTGAGCCAGCCAACGCGCGGCTTGCCTGGCGCTACGGCATCGATGGCGACATCCTCGACAGAAACGTACGCGTGACGGAGATCGCAAACTGGATCGCCCACCAAGTCCTTCCGACCCGCTCGGCGCGCGGGCGCGGCTGATGTCGGCGCGGCCGCATCGCTAGGAGACCGACGTGGATTATAGCGATCGTCATGTCGTGGTGACCGGTGGGACTGGCGCGCTCGGAGCCGCCGTGGTGGCTGCGCTGCTCGAGCGCAAAGCCGTCTGCCACGTGCCGCAACGATCGGCGACGGATGCGCGGCGAGTTCCGTATCACGACCACCCGAACGTCAGGCTGTTCGCGGAAGGTGACCTGTCGGACGAAGCTGCGGTCGGGCGTCTGTTCGATCGCGTCCCGCGCCTGTGGGCGTCGATCCACATTGTCGGCGGCTTCGCCTTCGGTCCGCTGGCCGAGGCGAGCATCGACACGCTCAAGGAGCAGATCGAGACCAACCTGACGACCTGCCTGCTGTGCTGCCGCGCCGCGGTCAGGTCGATGGCGCGCACCGGCGGCGGGCGGATCGTCAATGTCGCGGCGCGCCCTGCGCTCGAATGGCGGCAGGGGGCCAACATGGTGGCCTACACCGCCAGCAAGGCGGCGGTGGCAGCCCTCACCGTGGCGCTGGCGGAGGAAGTCGCCCGCCAAGACATTCTGGTGAACGCGATCGCCCCCTCGATCATGGATACGCCGGCCAATCGCAAATCGATGCCGAAGGCCGATCACGCCGCGTGGCCGAAGGTCGAGGACGTGGCGCGCACCATCCTGTTCCTCGCCTCGCCCGACAATACGGTGACACGGGGCGCGGTTGTCCCGGTCTACGGTCGCGCGTAGAACGGCTGCCGATCCCTTCACCTCTCCCTTTCCAGGAGCTGGCTCATGCCTGGTCCGTTGACCGGTCTCCGCGTGCTTGAACTCGCCAGGATCCTGGCGGGGCCCTGGGCCGGCCAAATCCTCGCCGACCTCGGCGCCGACGTCATCAAGGTCGAGCGCAAGGGCGCGGGCGACGATACCCGCGGCTGGGGACCGCCGTTCGTCGCGGCCGCCGACGGCGGGCACCTCGGCGCCGCCTATTTCCACGCCACCAACCGCGGCAAGCGCTCGATCGAGCTCGACTTCGAGACCGAGGACGGGCAGCGCATCGTGCGCAAGCTTGCGGCGCGCTCCGACGTTTTGATCGAGAATTTCAAGGTCGGCGGGCTCGCCAAATTCGGCCTCGACTATGCGCGCCTCGGCAACGAGAACCCGCGCCTGATCTACTGCTCGGTGACCGGCTTCGGCCAGGACGGCCCGTACGCGCCGCGCGCCGGCTACGACCTGATGGCGCAGGGCATGGGCGGGATCATGGGGCTTGACCGGGTTTGCGGACGGCGAGCCGACCCGCATCGGCGTCCCGGTCGCCGACATCTTCACCGGCGTCTATTCGGTCATCGGCATCCTGGCGGCGCTCGCGCGCCGCGAGAAGACCGGCCGCGGCGGCCTTGTCGACACCGCGCTGCTCGACAGCCAAGTCGGCGTGCTCGCCAATCAGGCGCTCAACTACCTGGTATCCGGCGAGCCGCCGCAACGAATCGGCAATGCGCATCCGAACGTCGTGCCCTACCAGGTGTTTCCGGCAGCCGACGGGCACGTCATCATCGCGGTCGGCAACGACCGCCAATTCGCCAAGCTCTGCCAGGTGCTCGGCGAGCCGTCGTTGGCGGAGGAGCCGGACTACCGCACCAATTCCGACCGCCTGAACAACCGGCCGGCCTGATCGCGCGGCTTACTCCGTCGACGGCGCGGTTCGTCCGCGCGGATCTCCTTGTGCAGCTTGAGGCCGTGCAGGTTCCCTCCGGGCCGATCAACATGCTCGATCAGGTCTTCGCCGATCCGCAGGTGACCCATCGGAGCATGCGGATCGACCCGCCGAGCGCCGCCGCGGCCGCCGGCACCATTCCGGGCGTGCGCACGCCGATCATGCTCGACGGCGAAGCGATGGCGGCCGCGCACCCCTCGCCGCGGCTCGGCGAGCACACGGCGGAAATCCTGCGGGAGATCGGGGAGGCGTAGTGCCCAGTACCTCTCCACATTGAGCGCCGGCGAGATTCGGGAACCGGAACTCGACTTCGTTTTCCGAAATGTGGCTTTCGGGTCGCAGGAAGCTGCGATGGCCGCCCCCGCGTGTCCCGCCACCCAAGTTCGCCGTCACAACCACACAGTCGAGGACCGGCCGCCATGACGGAAATTGCAACAACAAATTCGAAAACAACGTTCGGCGGGGAATTCCTCGCGATGGTAACTCGGCGTCCGGCAACCGCAGTTCGTTTTGCGAAATGGTTCGGCTCTCGACAGCACAGCCGTCCGCGATGGGTCGGGAGTTCGTTTTGCGAAATGCTGCGCTCACTGCGAACGTCACACGCATCGGCATGGTGGGAGTTCGTTTCGCGAAATGGTGTCTCAGCGCCACACTCATCCGCGACGTGATCGAAGTTCGTTTTGCGAAATGGTGCATCCGCGTCACACCCATTCGTTATGGCAACCCCCAAGGATGCGATCGCACGACAAGAGACGAAACGCCTTCCGCTTCTTCGCATAGGCCAACCCCTCACAGCGGTCGAGCTTGCGCAGCGCCTGGACAGTTGAAGCCCCATCCAACCCACCGATCAGCTGTCGCGTCCGCACGCGATGCGTCGAAGCTCGACGACCGCGTCGGCCGCCATGCGGGCGACGTCGCGGCGAACCGGCTCCGCGCCCGCGAGCTGTCGTTCCAGCCGCACGACCGCGGCGCGCCACACCGGATCGGCGCGGATCGGCACCGTAAGGCCATGCCGCCACGCTTGCGTGCGGAGCGCGCCTTGCCTTGCCTTGCCTTGCGGCGTGCACGGGCCAGGTGCTCCGTCCCGGGCGCGCCCGCTTCGCCGCCGCCTTCGAGCCGTCGGCCTCAACGACGCCTTGGTGAAGGGGGTCCCATCGCTTGCCGTCATCTGGCGCAGTGTAGCGAACAAAACAAGAACATGCAAGCCCAAAATAGAGAATCGTCGGCTGTGCAATCACTTAGTCTGAGCGGAAACGGCCGACGCGAGCGCACAACCGGCCGGCGCTGATCGCGCGGCTCGTTCCGCTCACCGCGCGGTTCGCCCGCGCCGACCTGTTGGCGAAGCTCGAGGCCGTGCAGGTTCCATCCCGCCCGATTAAGATGCTCGACCAGGTCTTCGCCGATCCGCAGGTGGCCCACCGGGGCATGCGCATCGACCCGCCGAGCCCCGCTGCCGCCAGCGGCACCATTCCGGGCGTGCGCACGCATGCTCGACGGCGAAGCGATGGCGGCCGCGCAGCCTTCGCCGCGGCTCGGCGAGCACACGGCGGCGATCCTGCGCGAGATCGGGGAGGCCTCGTAGGGGCGACGACCCCGGACATCGTAGGGCGCCCCTGTGGGCGCTCCGTCGACATCACGAGGGTGGCTTCCGGAAGGGCAACCCCAAGGGTTGCCCCCACGACTGCACCACGGCGTACAGCCGCAACCCGGCATTGAGCGGCAGTTCACCAAAGCGGACGCGAGGCCGGCGACGGCAGCGATAGCACCAAGGAGGATCGAAGCCCATTCAAACGCTCCGATGGAACAGGCGGCGGCGCGCATCAACGGATCGCGCACGGCTCGCGCGTCTTCGGCACCAGCCCTGCAGATCGAGGTTAGCGAGCGCACGGCGGTCCTCGTGCCGCCGCAACTCGCTCGGAACGCCTGCCAAGCCTATGCTGCCCATCGCGAACAGGCGCGTGCTCAACGCTATGCGGCCGTTCGACCGGAAATGTCAGAACGCTTTCGGCAGTCCGGCGTCCTTGAGGATTTCGTTAGCGGTGATCTTCGACCGCAGCTTCCGATCGACCGTCAAGCGCACCTTCGTTTCCGGGTGCCACCAGATTTCGTGATCGCCGCGACCCGGACGCTTGAACTCGTAGCCGGCGGCCCTCAGCCGCGCGACAACGTCCCGGTAGAAATCCGCCCTTGCGATGGAGGCCGCAGCGCTCAACCGGCTTCGGGCAGCGGTTCGCTCACGCGCGCGACGATCTCGATCGACGCCGGCATGTCGGTAGTGCCGGCCTCCTCAAGGAGGTCGAGAACCATGCCAGGTAACTTGGCGCGCAACGCCTCGATCGACTCGGCCTCGGTCACGAGGCCGCGGCGATCGCGGGCGGTCGCGACCCAGACGCCCGCTTCCGGGTCCCAGTCGGCCGTTACGACGAGTGGACGCGCCATGCTTGTCTTTCCAAGCGTGCCGGGGAGCGGTTGCCACAGTGTAGCCGGAGATCGGACGGCCGCGAAATCCGCTATCCCCCCGCCGGCACCGCGTCGCGAGCGCTCACGCGCGCGAGCTTCCTCACCGCGCTCGATGCAACGATCGCGCGGCTCCCCGCAAAGGCCTCGTGGTTCTTCTCGATGTCGTCGAGGTCGTAGAGGTAGTTCACCATGACGCCGTGGGATTGCCGGATGCCGCGCTCGGATCCGTCGGCCAGCCAGTTGATGCGCTCGAGCCGGGCGCCATTGCCGAGATGGAAGCGCGCGACCGGATCGACTGGAGTTCCGCGGCCGGTGCGCGCATGGAGGAAATACCAGGCGGCGGCGCGCATCAGCGGATCGCGCACCGGCTCGCGCGTCTTCGGCACCTGCCACCAGCCCTGCAGGTCGAGGTTGGCGAGCGCGCGGCGGTCCTCGGGCGAAAGCACCTGCGAGTCCTCGGCCGCGCGCTCCTGCGCGAGCCAGCCGGCAAAAGCCGGCGCCGGCGACAGCGTGACGAAGGTCGACAGCCGCGGATGGTCGCGGCCGATCTCCTCGACCACCTGCTTGATCAGAAAGTTCCCGAACGACACGCCGCTCAAGCCGCGCTGGCAGTTGGAGATCGAGTAGAACACCGCCGTCGTCGCCTTGTCCGGCTCGAGCGCCTCGCGGCTCACCGTGAGAATGGGAGCGATGGCCTCCGGGATCGCGCGCGTGAGCGCGACCTCCACGAAGATCAGCGGCTCATCGACCAGCGCCGGATGGAAGAACGCGAAGCAGCGCCGGTCGGGCGGGTCGATGCGCCGGCGCAGATCGTCCCATCCTTTGATCGCGTGCACGGCCTCGTATTTGATGATCTTCTCGAGCACGCTTGCCGGCGTCGACCAGTCGATGCGCCGCAGCACCAAGAAGCCGCGATTGAACCACGACGAGAACAGGTGCCCGAAGTCCTCGTCGACGGCGCCGAGGTCGTCGCGTCGCACCAGGGCGTCGAGCAGCTGCCCGCGCAGCGCCACCAGCGCGGCGGTTCCGGCCGGCGCCAGGTTCAGCCGGCGCAACAATTCCTGCCGCCGCGGCTCAGCCGCCGCCCGCAGCTCGGAGGTTGCAGCCTCCGACGGGTCGCGCCGCCAAGCCTCCACCGCCGCGGCCAGCCGGTCGCGGTCGGGACCGAAACGGCTCGCCAGCGCCTCGAAGAAGGCGATCCGAGGCCCGGTCTTGAGCTCGCCGTAGCGGGTCAGGATCTCCCGCGCGAGCGCGACGCCGGAAGCCTCGCCGCGCCCGGACAGCAACTCCTCGCACAGCTCCGCAAGCCCGTCCGAGTGCGTCGCGGACGTGCCGCGCCGGTTGCCCGTGCGGTCGAGAAGCGCCCGACCCCGCTCCGAAATGCTCTGCAGGAGCTCGCCAAAGAACGACGTGTTCATCGATGGACCCGTTGGCGCATGCGCGAAACGACATCCCATGTAATGGGGCTTAGGGGAAGTATCCATCGGCCCCGCGGCGTTTTTCCGGGGTGGCCTTGCCGAAATTGATTGGCTATAGGTCGCTCAACAAGGGGACGGCCCAGGCCCAGGTATCGAGCGCGGTGAAATTTCAGCCGGAAACCACGGTCCGCGGCGGCGGGGCGCCGACGCTGCTTGCGGTCGACGACCTGCACGTGAATTTCGAGACCTCGCGCGGGACCGTGCGGGCGGTCGAGGGCTTAAGCTTTGCGGTCTCGCCCGGCGAAGTCGTCGCCATCGTCGGCGAATCCGGTTCCGGCAAGTCGGTCTCCGCACTGTCGATCATGCGGCTGCTGCCGCGACACACAGCGCGCGTGCGCGGCCGCATCGCGTTCGACGGCAAGAGCCTGCTCGACCTCGACGACGAGAGCATGCGCGAGCTGCGCGGCCGCGACATCTCGATGATCTTCCAGGAGCCGATGACCTCGCTCAACCCGTTGCTCACAATCGGGCTGCAGATCACCGAGCCGCTGACGATCCACCTCGGCATGACGACCGAGCAGGCGCGGGCGCGCGCCGTGGAGCTCCTTACGCTGGTCGGCATTCCGGACCCGGCAGGTCGTCTCGACCAGTATCCGCACCAGTTCTCGGGCGGCATGCGCCAGCGCGTGATGATCGCGATCGGGCTCGCCTGCAATCCGAAGCTGGTGATCGCCGACGAACCGACCACCGCCCTCGACGTCACCATCCAGGCGCAGATCCTCGAGCTGATGAAGGATCTGTCGCGCAAGCTCAACATCGCGCTCATCATCATCACGCACAATCTCGGGGTCGTGGCGCGTTACGCCGACCGCGTCATCGTCATGTACGCGGCGCGCATGGTGGAACAGGGCGCCTCCGAGGAGGTTTTCCACCGCCCGCGCCATCCCTACTCGATGGGACTGTTGCGCTCGGTGCCGCGGCTCGACCGGCCGCGCGGGACGCGGCTCGCGACCATCGAGGGGCTGGTTCCGAACCTGGCGAGCGACCTCTCGGGTTGCCGCTTCGCGCCGCGCTGCCCATTCCGCGTCCCGGTGTGCGATCAAGAGCCGCCGCTGTTCCCAACCGACACCGGCGCGGTGTCGCGCTGCCACCGCCACGCCGAGATCGCCGCCGGCACGATCGCCTGGGCGGCGGCGGGCGCGGGAACGCTCAAGGCGGACGTCGAGCGCGTGGAGCCGCTGCTGGCGGTGCGCGGATTGACCAAGCATTTCCCGGTGCGGGCGAAGCTCCGCAAGAACCGCACGGTGGTGCGCGCGGTCGAGGACGTGAATTTTTCGATCTACCCAGGCGAGACCCTCGGGCTGGTCGGCGAATCCGGCTGCGGCAAGACCACGGTCGGCCGGCTGATCCTGCGGCTCGAGCAGCCGACGTCCGGCGAGATCGCGTTCGAAGGGACCAATCTCCTCACCGCCTCGCCCGCCGAGCTCAAGACCATCCGGCGCAAGATCCAGGTCATCTTTCAGGACCCCTACTCGTCGCTCAATCCGCGCATGACGGTCGGCCAGATCGTCGGCGAGCCGCTGCACGTCTACAAGCTCACGCCCGACCGCAAGGCGGCTGCTGAGCGCGTCGGCGAATTGCTCGGCCAGGTCGGCCTGCGGCCGGAGCTCGCCGAGCGCTATCCGCATCAGCTTTCCGGCGGCCAGCGCCAGCGCGTCGGCATCGCGCGCGCGCTGGCCATGGAGCCGTCGTTCATCGTCTGCGACGAGGCGGTGTCCGCGCTCGACGTGTCGATCCAGGGCCAGATCATCAACCTGCTCGAAGACCTGCAGCGCCGGCTCGGCTTGGCCTATCTCTTCATCGCCCACGACCTGGCCGTGGTCCGCCACATCTCGATGCGGGTCGTGGTGATGTATTTCGGCCGCGTGATGGAGGTGGCCGACCGCGACACCATCTATCGCGAAGCCCTGCATCCCTACACGAAAGCGTTACTCGACGCCGCCCCTATCCCCGACCCTACGGTCGAGAAGGCGCGCGCGCCCCGCCTGATCAAGGGCGAGTTGCCGAGCCATCTGGCTCCGCCCACCGGATGCGTCTTTAATACCCGCTGCCCGATGGCCAGCCAGGAATGCCGCGAGGTCGTTCCACCGCTGGCCGAGAAACGGCCGGGACACTTCGCCGCCTGCATCAAGGTGTGATGGCGGTAGATAAACGAGGGCGACACCACAGGAGGAACACGATGAAAACAACAAGAAGGACGGCGCTGAAGGGCGTAGCCGGAGCATTCGCGCTCGGCATGGGAGGACTGCACTGGGACACCGCCAAGGTCGAGGCTCAAGCTCCCAAACGGGGCGGCACGTTGAACTTCGCGATCAGCGCCGAGACCCCCCACTACGATCCGCACGGCAGCGACACCTACGCGACGCTGCATTTCGCGGCGCCGTTCTATTCGACGCTGCTGCGCTTCAATCTCTCGAAGTTCCCCGAGGTCGAAGGCGACCTGGCGCAATCCTGGACGGTCGCGCCCGATCTGATGACCTATACGTTCAAGCTGCACCCGAACGTGAAGTTCGCCGACGGCGCGACGCTCACCTCGGCGGACGTGAAGGCGACCTACGAGCGGCTGCGCACTCCGCCGCAGGGCGTGGTGTCGACGCGGCAGGCGACGTTCGCCGACATCGCCACCATCGAGACGCCCGATCCGGCGACCGTCGTGTTCAAGATGAAGGCGGTGAACGCCTCGATGCTCGAGCACTTCGCCTCGCCCTGGAACGTCATCTACGCGGCCAAGGACCTTGCCGCGGATCCGGCGGCGCCGCGCACCAAGATCAACGGCACGGGCCCGTTCACCTTTGTCGAGCACGTCAAGGGCAGCCACGTCTCCGGCAAGAAGAACGACAACTATTTCCGGAAGGGCCTGCCCTATCTCGACGGCTGGAAGGGCGTGTTCACGCTGCAGGCCGCCGCGATGCTCAACGCCGTGCAGGGCGGCCAGGTGCTGGCCGAATTCCGCGGCATCTCGCCGGCCGAGCGCGACCGGCTGGTGCAGGCGATGGGCGACAAGATCCGGATCGAGGAATCGAGCTGGACGCTCGCGCTGCTCGTCTGCCTTCAACGTCGAGAAGAAGCCGTTCGACGACGTGCGGGTGCGCCGCGCCCTGCTGATGGCGATCGACCGCTGGGGCGGCAGCCAAGGCCTGTCGCGCATCTCGACACTGCGCTCGGTCGGCGGCGTCGTGAGACCCGGCTCGCCGTTCGCGACGCCGGAAGCCGAGCTCGTCAAGCTGCCCGGCTTCTCCAAGGACATCCGGCCTCGCGCGCCGAGGCCAAGAAGCTGCTTGGCGGACGCGGGCGTGCCGGATCTGAAATTCACGCTGTGGAACCGCAATCTCGCCATGCCGTACACGCCCGCCGGCATCTTCCTGGTCGATCAGTGGCGGCAGATCGGCGTCGAGGTCGAGCACAAGCAGTCCGACACCGGGCCGTACCTGGCGCACATGAACGCCGGCAACCACGACGTGGCGATCGACTTCACCAACCTGTTCATGGACGACACCAGCCTCGGCCTCGCCAAGTTCCTGTCGGTCACGCGCGCGCCGGAGAACCGCTCGCGCTCGAAGGACGACGTGCTCGACAAGCTCTATGACGACCACCTGCGCGAGCGCGACGCGGAGAAGCGCAAGGCGCTGATCCGCGCGTTCGAGAAGCGGCTGTTCGAGCAGGCCTACCAGCAGCAGCTGTTGTGGTGGCACCGCATCGTGCCGACCCACAAGGTCGTGATGGGCTGGAAGATGTCGCCGAGCCACAATCTCGGCGCCGATCTGGCCGAGGTCTGGCTGAACACGTAGAGCGGCCTTCCCTCGCCCACTCACGGCAGGCAATAGCCGGTGACGGTTGAGGCGGCGATCACCTCCCCCTGAAAGGGGGAGGTCGGCGAGCGAAGCGAGCCGGGAGGGGGTCGCACGCGGCTCGCGATCCCTCCCGGATCGCCTTCGGCGATCCGACCCTCCCTTTCAAGGAGGGTGGGAGCCAACGTGATGGGCCCGCACAGCGGGGAGAGGGAAAGAAAGTAAGACCGGCATGCTCCGCTACACCATCAACCGCGTCCTGCTGATGATCCCCACGCTGCTCGGCGTGGCCGTGCTCGTGTTCTTCCTGCTGCGCGTCGTGCCGGGCGACGTCGTCGAGATCAAGCTGCGCGGCGACGGCGGCAACGTCTCGCAGGAGACGATCGAGCTCGAGCGCAAGCGGCTGGGTCTCGACAAGCCGCTGCTCGTCCAGTTCGGCGAGTGGATGGTCGGCATGGCGACGCTCGACTTCGGCAAGTCGATGTGGACCGAGCGGCCGGTGATCGAGGAGATCGCGCTCCGGCTCGAACTCTCGCTGCAGGTCGCGCTGATGGCGACGTTTATCGCGGTCCTGCTCGCGGTGCCGATGGGCACGGCGGCGGCGCTGTTCCGCGACACCTGGATCGACTACGTGGTCCGGATTCTGACCATCGGCGGCCTGTCGATTCCATCGTTCTGGTTCGGCATGCTGATCATGCTGACCCTGCTCGCGTTCTTCAATTGGCTGCCGCCGATCACCTTCACGCCGATCTATGTCGATCCGCTCGCCAATCTCACCCAGCTGATCTGGCCGGCGATGGCGGTCGGCTATCGCTACTGCGCCGTGGTCGCGCGCATGATCCGCTCGTCGCTCCTGGAAGTGCTCAACGAGGACTACATCCGCACCGCCCGCGCCAAGGGCGTGTTCGAGAAGCTGGTCATTTCGCGCCATGCGCTGCGCAACGCGCTGCTTCCCGCCATCACCGTGATCGGCCTCGAGTTCACCTTCCTGATCGGCGGCCTCGTCGTCACCGAGCAGGTGTTCAACCTCAACGGCATCGGCCAGCTGTTCGTGCAGAGCGTCTCGCGCAACGACTTCACGCTGATTCAAGGCATGGTGATGCTGATCGCCGCCTTCTACGTCTTCGTCAACCTGGTGATCGACCTGCTCTACGCCGTGTTCGACCCGCGCATCCGGTACGGCACATGACGATCGCCGCCCCGCTCCCGGCCGCCGCGCGGCACCAGCCCGGCCCGCTGATCGAGTTCTGCAGGCAGCAGCCGCTTGGCGCGGTGAGCTTCGTCATCATTTTCGTGATGATGTTCGCCGGCATCTTCTCCCCGCTGGTCGCGCCCTACGATCCGCTGACGATCGACTTCGCCTCGATCCTGGGAGCACCCTCTTGGGAGCACTGGTGCGGTACCGATGCCTTCGGCCGCGACATCTGCTCGCGGCTGATCTACGGCTCGCGCACCGCGCTGGTGATCGGCTTCACGTCCTCGTTCGTCGGCTCGTCGTTCGGCGCCGTGCTCGGCATCGCCTCGGCCTATTTCGGCGGCAAGATCGACGACTGGATCCAGCGTTTCGTCGATATCCTGCTGGCCTTTCCGCTCATCGTGCTGGCGCTGGTCGTGGTCGCCGCGTTCCGCAAATTCCAGGTCGGCGGGGTCGACGTCAACCTGATCGTCGCGATCGCGATCCCGATCGTGCCGCGCGTGGCGCGCGTGGTGCGCGCGGCCGCGCTGTCGGTGCGGGTGATGCCCTATGTCGACGCGGCGCGCGCCGCCGGCTATTCGCACAGCCGCATCATCTTCCGCCACATGGCGCCCGAACGTGGTCGCGCCCTACCTGATCATGCTCACCGCCTTCATCGCGCAGGCGATCCTGGCGGAAGCCTCGCTGTCGTTCCTCGGCCTTGGCGTGACCGAGCCGACCGCCGCCTGGGGGCTCATGCTCTCCGGCAACGCCGCCGACTTCTATCGCGAGGCGCCGTGGATGATCCTGTTCCCGGGCGCCGCCATCAGCCTCGCGGTGTTCGCCTTCAACCTGTTCGGCGATAGCCTGCGCGACTTCCTCGACCCGCGCTTCAAGGTCTAGGAGCATTTTCCGGCGAAGTGGTGCAGCCGGTTCGCCGTAGAAAATGCGACCACTCAAGGACTTCGATGCATGCCTGGACCGCTGACCGGTCTTCGCGTTCTCGAGCTTGCGCGCATCCTGGCGGGCCCGTGGGCCGGCCAGACGCTCGCCGATCTCGGCGCCGACGTGATCAAGGTCGAGCGCCCGGGCGCCGGCGACGACACGCGCGCCTGGGGCCCGCCGTTCGTGCCGGCCGCGGACGGCGGGCACCTCGGCTCCGCCTACTATCATGCCTGCAACCGCGGCAAGCGCTCGATCGCCGTCGACTTCGAGAGCGAGGACGGCCGGCGCATCGTGCGCAAGCTCGCGCTGCGCTCGGACGTGCTGATCGAGAACTTCAAGGTCGGCGGGCTCGCGAAGTTCGGTCTCGACTACGAGAGCCTCGCGCCGCACAACCCGCGCCTGATCTACTGCTCGATCACCGGCTTCGGCCAGACCGGACCCTACGCGCCGCGCGCCGGCTACGATCTGATCATGCAGGGCATGGGCGGCATCATGAGCATCACCGGCGCCGGCCGACGGCGAGCCGATGCGCATCGGCGTCGCCGTTGCCGACGTGTTCACCGGCGTCTACTCGGTGCTCGGCATCCTCTCGGCGCTGACCGCAGCGCGAGCGCACCGGCCGCGGCAGCCACATCGACATGGCGCTGCTCGACACCCAGGTCGAGCGTGCTGGCCAACCAGGCGATGAGCTACCTCGTCTCGGGCGAGGTACCGCGCCGCATGGGCAACGCGCATCCGACCGTCGTGCCGTATCAGGTGTTTCCGGTCTCCGACGGCCACGTCATCATCGCCGTCGGCAACGACGGGCAGTTCGGCAAGCTCTGCGCCGTGCTGGGCGAGCCGGAGCTGGCGCAGGACGTAGCGCTACCGCACCAACGGCGACCGCGTGGTCAACCGCGCGACGCTGATCCCGCATCTGTTCGCGACTGACCGCGCAGCTCGAGCCGCGCGGACGCTGCTCGCGCAGCTCGAGGCGGTCGGCGTGCCGGGCGGTCCGATCAACGATCGCGCGACGTCTTTGCCGACCCGCAGGTGATCCACCGCCGTCTGCGGATCGATCGGGTCGAGCGACGAGGCCAAGGGCGGCGCCATTCCCGGCGTGCGTGCGCCGATGATCTTCGACGGCGAGCCGTGCGGCCGACCGCGCCGCCTCGCCGCGCGCTCGGCGAGCATACGGACGAGATGTTGCGGGAGATCGGGGAGGGGTGACGCCCGCACTGCTTCACCTCTCCCAGAGGGAGAGGTCGACCGCGCTGAGCGAAGCGAAGCGCGGGCGGGTGAGGGGTTACGAACTCGCCGGCCAAGCACTGAGCCCCCTCACCCGGATTGCGCGCTGATGCGCGCAATCCGACCTCTCCCCACCGGGGAGAGGTGAAGAAGCAGCGCCGCCGTGCGCTACCGTCCGCGTAGTTCGCACCTTACCCGAACACTTCCGGGTTGACCGCGTTTTCCTTGTTCGGCTGGCCGTCCAGCACGCTGAGGATGTTGCGGCAGGTCGCGATCGCCATGCGGTCCATCGATTCGCGCGTCACCCCCGCCATGTGGGGCGCCACGACGACGTTTCCCAATTTCAGCAGCGGGTGATCGACCGCGGCGGGCTCGCGCTCGAAAACGTCGATACCGGCGCCCGCGATCCGGTTCGCTGTCAGGATATCGTAAAGCGCCTGCTCGTTGATGATGCCGCCGCGCGCCGTATTGACGATGATGGCCGAGGACTTCATGCGCGCAAGCCGCGCCGAGTCGAACATGTTGACGGTTTCCGAATTCTTCGGGCAGTGCACGGTGATGAAATCGGCCTGCGCCACGGCGGCATCGAGGTCGCTCACCGGCTCGCAGCCCGCCGCCCGGATGGCATCGGCCGCGACGTAGGGGTCGTAGACCAGCACGCGCATCTCGAAAGCAAGCGCGCGCCTGGCGGTGCGGGTCCCGATGCGGCCGAAGCCCACGACCAGCATCGTCTTGTCCAGAAAATCGACCGGAAGCATGGTCAGCTGATCGCGCCAAGTCCCCGCCCGCACGCCGGCATCGTGCTGCGCGTTGCGCTTGGCGAGCGCGAACATCAGCGAGAACGCCTGCTCGGCGACCGAGGGCGAATTGGCGATCCCGACCGTCATCAGCGGAATGCGCTTTTCGGTGAGCGCCGGGATATCCACCGTGTCGAAGCCGACGCCGATGCGCGCCGCGACCTTGATCTTCGGCGCGGCCACGAGCTCCGGCGCCCCGAAGCGCGTGAGCGCGAGCGCAATTCCGTCGATGTCGCGCAGGATTTCGTGGAACTCCGGCGTCGGCATCAGCGGATTGTAAGGCGCGGCCTCGACGTCCTCCCGCGCGTTGAGAAGGTCCCAACCGGCCCGCGCCATGCTGGCGGGCGCGATGACCTTCTTCTTGTTGGTCGCCATTTGTTCACTCTCCGGTGCTGGTCGGAAGCATCTTGAAAAGGCTGGGCCGCGCCCGCAACGGGCGCGATGAAGGACCCTTGCTCGTGCCCGATCGCGAGAAAACTTGCAACATGCATTTGACGTGAGGCCGACCGCATGCACATGGTAGCGGCCTCGATTATCCGGCCGGAGGAGTGCGAAACGTGCGCGAGAACAAGGTGAAGTCGATCTGGGCGAACGGCGGCGCGGTGGTGAACGGCTGGCTCGGGATCCCGAGCTCGGTCTCGGCCGAGAACATGGCGCATGCCGGCTGGGATTCCCTCGTCATCGACATGCAGCACGGCCTCGTCGACTACTCGAGCGCGGTCCCGATGCTGCAGGCGATCTCGACGACCGCGACCGTGCCGATGGCGCGGGTGCCGTGGAACCTGCCCGATCTGATGATGAAGATCCTGGACGCCGGCGCCTACGGCATCATCTGCCCGATGATCAACACGCGCGCGCAGTGCGAGGAGTTCGTCTCCAACTGCCGCTATGCCCCGAAGGGGCGCCGCAGCTTCGGGCCCACGCGTGCGATCCTCTACGCGGGCGCCGACTACGCCAAGTATGCCAACGACACGATCATCACCATGGCGATGATCGAGACCGCCGAGGCGATGGACAACCTCGATGCCATCCTGACCACGCCGGGGCTGGACGCGATCTATGTCGGGCCGGCCGATCTCGGGCTTTCGCTGGTCGGCATCCCGAGCGCCGACCCCACCAACGAGACGACGGTCGGCGCCATCAAGACGATCGTGGAGGCCTGCAAGCGCCACAAGATCGTTGCCGGCATCCATTGCTTCGCGCCGGCATACGCCAAGGAGATGATCAAGCTCGGCTACCAGCTCGTGACGCTCGCCAGCGACAACGCGCTGCTCGCCAACATGGCGAAGTCGACCGTCGCCCAGATGCGCGAGGGCATGCCGGCCGCCGGCGCCAAGGCGGGCGTGTACTAAAGCGCTTCCGCTCGCGTTGATTCACCTCTCCCCGTTGGGGAGAGAGCCTGCCCCGGACTTGATCCGGGGTCGAATTGCGCGCGTCAGCGCGTGATCCGGGTGAGAGGGCGCTACGCTTGGGCGGCTAAGCTGTAACCCCTCACCCGCCCGCGCTTCGCTGCGCTCAGCGCGGTCGACCCCGGATCAAGTCCGGCGCAGGCTCTCTCCCTTCGGGAGAGGTGAAGCTGAGCGCGCGGCTTCACCGCGCCAGCCATCCGCCGTCCACGACCAGGACGGTGCCATGGCAATAATCCGCCGCCGCTGAGCAAAGGAACACCGCCGCGCCGCCCATATCGGCGGGCGTGCCCCAGCGGCCGGCCGGGATGCGCGCCAGGATGGCGGCGTTGCGGTCGGGATCGTCGCGGATCGCCTGCGTGTTGTTGGTCACGCAGTAGCCGGGCGCGATCGCGTTGACGTTGATGCCTTTCGCGGCCCATTCGTTGGCCAAGCAGCCGCGTGAGGCCGGCGACGCCGTGCTTGCTGGCGGTGTAGGACGGGATGCGGATGCCGCCCTGGAACGCCAGCACCGAGGCGATGTTGACGATCTTGCCGCCGCCGCCTTGCTCGACGACGCGCCGCGCGAATGCCTGCGCGAGAAAGAAGTAGGATTTGAGATTGACGTTGATCACGTCGTCCCAGTCCTGCTCGGTGAAATCGAGCGGGTCGCCACGGCGGATGATGCCGGCATTGTTCACCAGGATGTCGACCCGGCCGCTCCAGGCCACGGTCTCGTCGACGATGCGGGCCACCGGCTCGATGCTCGAAAGATCGGCCGCGACCGCGCGAAATGCGCCGCCGCCCTGCGCGATCCGGCGCTGCGTCTCATCCATCGCGGAGCGGCCGACGCCCGCGATCCACGCGCCGGCCTGCGCCAGCGCAACCGCGATGCCCTGGCCGATGCCGGTGTTCGCACCGGTCACGATCGCGGTCTTGCCGCTGAGGTCGAATGGATTCGTCACTGGTCCCAAGCTCCGGCGTTGTCGCCCGCCGGGCATGATGGGCCAAAAGCCGCCGCCGCCCAAGCGATCGAATCGCCGGGTAAGTGGGCCGGTTTGAATTCGCGTTGCAAACCCCGCTACCGGCTTCCGCTCCGCACGGGCCGCGTCCCACCTCTCGCCCGAGGGAAGAGGCCGGGGTGAGCGGGACGGATCAACGGGGAAGCGGGTGCCAGTTCTCGTCGGCGCTCAGGTCATCGTGTGGGCGCGCCGGCGGTCGACGCGGCGCCTTCGGTTCGGGAGACGACCCGAGCAGATCATAGATGCCGCCCAGCAAGGCGCCGAACACCACATGGATGGCGAGCATCGCCAGCGGCGTGGCGAATCCAAGATCGAGACCGAACAGGCCGAAGCGTCGCATTGCGACCACGGTGATCACGACCAGCAGCCACGCGCCGACCCCGAACAGGATGCCGCGCAGCCACGAAGGACCGCGCAGCCAATCGTGGACGAGCGCGAAGCCGGCGCCCCAGACCAGCGTGCCGACCAGGAAATGCAGCAGCCATCCGAGCGTAGGAGAGAGTATGCCGGCTGACCGCACCAGCATTGCGATGGGATCCAGCATCGCCGACAACGCGATAGTGGCAAGAAACCCCGCGATGATCCCTCGTCCGATTTTGTCCATGGCGCACCTCGTGCCTTCGGAAACGCTCGGCGAGACACGGCGTTCCGAATCATCCCAGCATCAGATAGATAGGCGCGATGCCGGCTGCCCTCTGTCACAATCGCGTGTGACGAAATAACTCACCGTCGAAAAAACGCAACAAACCGCAATTTGCGTCAAAAAAACCACATCCTCGCGGGCTGCCTGCAGCTTACACCAAACCGCACGACAACGTTAGTCGCGCGAGCATTCTGCGCGCGCAACACTGCCATCGACAAATCGCGGGCCTCTTTACCGCAAGAGCCGATGAGTTATCGTGATATCCGCGCGACGCCTGCAACGCACATGGACCGTGCGCGGGCTCAGTCGGCGCCGAGACGGGGGGCATCCGTGAGAAAAAATTGGTCGTTGATGGTCGCTGCCGTGGCGACGCTGGTGCTGAGCGCGGCACCCGCCGCGAACGCCCAAGCCGACAAACCCGAACTGTCGAAGGTGCGGCTCGCCGTCGGCGGCCAGACCGCCTTGTTTTATCTGCCGCTGACCGTCACGGCGCGGCTCGGATATTTCAAGGACGAAGGGGTCGAGGTCGAGATCTCCGACTTCGCCGGCGGCAGCCGGGCGCTGCAGGCCCTGATGGGCGGCAGCGCCGACGTGGTCGCGGGCTCCTATGACCACACGGTGCAGATGCATGCCAAGGGCCAGCCGCTGGTGGCCGTCGTTCAACTCGGCCGCTTCCCGGGCTTCGTTTTCGCCGTGGTGACCGGGAAGACCGCGACCTATCGCGGCCCGCAGGATCTCAAAGGGATGAAGATCGGGATCACTGCGCCCGGCTCCAGCACCCATTTCATGGCGATGCTGCTGCTCGCCCAGGCCGGACTGAAGCCCGACGACGCGTCGTTCGTGGGCGTAGGCGCGACCGCGAGCGCGGTCGCGGCCGTGCGGCGCGGTGAAATCGACGCCCTCGTCAACGCCGACCCCGTCATCAGCCTGTTGGAAAGCCAGGGCCTGATCAAGGTGATTGCCGATACGCGAACGCTCGAGGGCACCAAGGAAGTCTATGGCGGTGCGCTGCCGGCCGCCGTGCTCTATGCGCCGCCCGCTTTTCTGGAAAGGAATCCGCGCACCGTGCAGGCGATGGTGAACGCGTTCGTGCGCGGGCTCAAATGGATGCAGGCGAATCCGGCGAGCGAGATCGCCAAGGTCATGCCGGAAGAATATGCGCTCGGCGACCCGGCGAACTACGTCAAATCGATCGCGGCCAGCCTGCCGATGTATTCACCCGACGGGCGCTTCGCGCCCGAGGGGGAGGAGATCGCCTACCAGGTGCTCAAGCAGTTCGATCCCGCCGTGCAAAACGCGACTATCGACGTCACCAAGACCTACACCAACGCATTCGTCGATCGGGCACGCTGAGCGCAGGACCCTTAGGGTGGGCAAAGCGCCGCGAAGCGGTGCGTGCCCACGTCATCGGTCCGCATGGGCACGGCGCGCAAGTGCGCGCCTTTGCCCATCCTACAGCGGCGCCTGCGTCAGTTGCGAAGCACCATGCACGCGCCGCCGGCGCTTCGCAGCGCCGAGCACAGCTGCTCGGCGCCCGCGCGGGTATCGAGCGCGATCTGGACGCGGTTCATGGTGGCGCCTTTGCCGGCAAGGCGCGCGCGCACCACCTGCGGACCACGATTTCCGAGGATCGCCGGATGCTTCTTGCGCAGCCGCTCGAACGTTTCCCGCGCCTTGGCCTCCGACCAGTTGCCGGCGAGCTGCACGCCCCAGGACCTCGCTACGACCGCTTCGGTGCGCGGGACATTTGTCCTAATGGCACGTGGCTCCAACAGTGCCGCCCGTGCCGACGCCGGCCCCTTGCCCGGGCGCTGCCGCGATAGCGGAACGGCGCCGCCGGTATCCGCCACCTGCACCACACGCGGCTGCAACAATGCGGCGCGCGCGGGTGCCGGCGCCGGCACCGCGCGCCAGCGCTGCTGAGGGAGCCGAACGGCATCGCCGGCGTCGGCCACCTGTGCCGGCGTTTCGGCTTGCGGCTCGTCGGCTTCGATCGCTTCGCGGCATGGCACGCGCGCCGGCGCCGCAAAGTCGACGTTCTCCGGGGTCCCGGCAATCCACTGTTCGGGCGCATGGCCGGTGATCGTGGTGACGTAATGGTGCGTCTCCTTCGGCAGCCTGGCGCGGCCGCGCATCTGCTGCGGAAGCTTTGAGCGCCTTTCGAGCCAGCTCTTGATGCGGCCGGAACCGGCGTTGTAGGCGGCGGCGGCAAGGCCGAGATTGCCGAACTCGCGGCGCAGCGCACGCAAGAACTCCGCCGATTTGGGCAGCGCCTGCTTGGGATCGAACGGGTCGCCCAAGCCGAGCTCGGCCGCGACCGCCGGCATGAACTGCGCCACGCCTTGCGCGCCGGCCGGGCTGACCGCGGATGCGATGAACCTGCTCTCTTGCCAGATCAGGCGGACGAAGAAGCCGACCGGCAAGTCGTTGGCTTGCGCCGCCGACGCAAGCGCTTCGCAGAGCTCCTCACGCGAGAGGCTGCGCGCCACCTCCGTCGAAGGCCCGGGGTTGGACGACGCTTCCGTCTCGGCCGTCGCGCTCGCTTGTTCGGCGGCCGTGGCCGGGAGACCCGGCGGTGCAGGCTTCGCCGCGGTCGTCAAGAACTCCTGCGCGAGCTTGCAACTCCGCGAGCTCTTCGGGGAAAGGATGCTCGGGACCCGCTACCGTCGGCCATGCGGAGAGGATGAGAATTTTCGAGACGATCAACAACCGCATTCTTCAGCTGCCACCCGCGTTGAGGCCGGCGCAGGCCGGCAAATTTTGTTTGATTTTTGAGCAGCGCGTCGCCGCTCGCGACCGCGCGCTCAGTGGCGTCGCATCGAGACCGATTTGTGAACAGTTTGCGGCGCCAGCGCGGCATGTGGTCCCTACGTACGCGCCGCACGCGAGGCGCGGTCGCGATCACGAGCAAGGAGGTGCTGAGGTGTGGAATCGACGTGCCTGCACCAGCGAACACCGGAAGCACTCCGCGCCCATAACGAAGCCGAGATAGAGAAGTGGTGGCCGATCATCAAAGCGGCCGGCGTCAACGCTGAATGACGGCTCGCCCATGCGAGCGTTGCGACGACGGCTCGGGTGTGCGAGTGCGATCCTGAGTCTGAGAGTCTGGCCGCAAATTCACCCTCATCCCGAGGCGCGCGGACGCGACAGCGTCCGAGCCTCGAAGGATCTCCAACGGCGCCACATGCGTGCTTCGAGGCTTTCCCCGACTTCGTCAGGGAAAGCATCCCGGATCAAGTCCGGGACAGGCTCTCAGCAGGGGTTGGAGGGCACTGAAACCATTGGCTTCTTTTTCGGCCAGGCTCCTGACAAGCCACAGGACGGATAGGCACGCCACAACGCCGCCATATGATCGCCCGACAATGAGTGCAGGCGCGGCTCTTGGCTATCGCGTCAACGAGGGGCGATGCGGTTGGACGGAAATGACCCTCCGGCCCAGGTCACGGCACGCCTGAGCCCAGCGTGGAATTATGCGCTCGCGGGGGTCGGCCTCGCCGCAGCTTACGCCTTGCTCGCAAAGCTGAGCCTGCACGTCTCCGCGATCCCCGACGCGACCGCATTCTGGCCTTCCACCGGCTTGGTGTTTGCTGCCGCAGCCCTCTGGGGGCCGCGCTTCTGGCCGGCGATTCTCGCCGCGGGCTTGGTGGCCTATGCGATCGGCGACGCGCCCCTTGGCGTTGTGATGGCACTCGCGTTGGGCAATGCGTTCCAGCTCGCGGCGGCGGGCTTGCTGTTCGACCGGTTTTCCATCGGCCCCGATGCATTCGACACGCCCACGAGCGTGGGCAAATTCGCGCTCGTTGCCGCTGTGCTCGCGAGCGTCACCGCGAGCGTTGCAGTCGCCGCGTTGAGCTTGCTCGGATATGCCGCCACGACCGATTTTTCGTCGGCCTGGCTGCGATGGTGGATCGGCGATCTTACCGGCGCGCTGCTGGTTGCGCCCGTGGTCGTCCTGCTGGTGCGGGGCGGCATGGCGCGCGTGGCGCGGGTGGCGCCCCCGCGCATGCTCGAGTTCGCCGCGACGTTAGTGGCTGCGGCGGCGATAGGCCTCCTCGTCCTGACCCCGCTCGTCGACGTGCCGCAGCGGGCGGCGCTGGTCTTCCTCGTCGTCCTCCCGCTGCTGTGGGCGGCGCTGCGAGGTGATCAACTGACCAGCGCCGTTACGGCATTGGTCGTCGCGTCGTGCGCCGTGTCGGGCAGCCTGTTCGAGGCGAGCCCGTTCGGGCCATCCGCGCAAGCGTTCTGGCCGCTCGCGATGCTGCTGCTCGCGGTCCCGCTTTTGAGCCTGTTTCTCAGCACCCATGTGGCGGTTGGGAGGAGCGAGAAGCGTCGCCTGCGCGCACGACTTATCGAGCGCGACGCTCAGCTCCTGCGCGCCGAACGTCTGGCCAACTTCGGCACATTCACCTGGACCATTCCGGCAGGCCGCATCGCGTTGTCCGAACGGCTGCTGCAGATCCACGGCCTGCCGGCAGAGGACGCCGAAAGCACCGTCGATGAGTGGATCGCGCGGGTGCATGAGGACGACCGCACGCGCGTGCGCGAACAGCTCGGCAAGGCCGTCGCGGCCTGTCAATCGTTCGAGATCAGCTACCGTATCGTGCAGCCGAATGGAAATGTCGGTCGCCTGCAGAGCTCCGGCGAGGTCATCGCGGACGCACGCGGCAAGCCCATCTGCGTGCTCGGCTGCTGTCAGGACATCACCGAACTCAAGGCGGCCGAAGAGGCCGTCAGCAAGACCGAGCAGGCGTACCACCGGTTGGTCGAGCGCGTGCGCGACTTTGCCAAGCGCAACGCCAGCGAGCGGCGCGAAGCGCAAACGGCGCTCGAGCAGGCGCGCGAGCAGCTCGCGCAATCGCAAAAGATGGAAGCCGTCGGCCAACTCACCGGCGGCGTCGCCCACGATTTCAATAACCTGCTCACCATCGTGGTCGGCAACCTGGAGATCGCCCAGCGCACGCTGGATAATTGGACCGACGGCGCCCGCGACCGCGTGCGCCGCCTGGTCACCAATGCGATGCGCGGTGCGCAGAAAGGGACCGCGCTCACTCAGCGCTTGCTGGCGTTCTCGCGCCGCCAGCCGCTCGATCCGAAGGTTCTCGATCTCAACAAGTCGCTCGCCGGCATGTCCGAGTTCATGCGGCGATCGCTGGGAGAGACCATCAAGCTGGAGATGATCGGAGCGGATGGGCTGTGGCGCATCGAAGCCGATCCGGTGCAGCTCGAGTCCGCCATCCTCAACCTGGCGGTCAACGCACGCGACGCCATGCCGAAAGGCGGGAAACTGACGATCGAAACAAGCAATGTGTTCCTGGACGAGGCTTACTGCCGCAAGACGGGCGACCTTGTCTCAGGCGAATATGTCGAGATCGCAGTCGGCGACACGGGCGAAGGCATGTCCGAGAAGGTGGTGCAACACGCCTTCGAGCCGTTTTTTACCACCAAGATCGTGGGTCAAGGAACCGGGCTTGGTCTCAGTCAAGTGTATGGCTTCGTCAAGCAATCCGGCGGCCATGTGGAAATCGCGAGCGAGCTCGGCACAGGCACGATGGTGACGATCTACCTGCCGCGGCTGCATGGCGATTTCCGCGATCAGCAGGCGGAGGAGAGCCAGGTCTCCGCCGACGAGACGGCCGACACGATTCTTGTCGTCGAGGATGATCACGACGTGCGCGCGTATGTCGGGGAGATCCTGCGCGAGCTGAACTATCGCGTTTTCGAGGCGCACGACTCGGAGGCCGCGTTGACGCTGCTTGATCGCAAGGACGTTCAGGTCGATTTGCTCTTGAGCGACGTCGTGTTGCCCGGAATGAACGGACGGCAACTCGCCGATGAGCTCAAACGGCGGCAACCCGCAGTCAAGGTGCTGTTCATGACCGGCTACGCCCGCGACGCCATCGTGCACGACGGCCAACTCGATCCTGGCGTGCAGCTGATCCAAAAGCCGTTCACCAAGGACGATCTCGCTGCACGGGTCAAAGGCATTCTGAGTGAGCAAACGCCTGCCGCTAGCGAGCTTCGTAGACCGGCTCCGCTGCAGATCGTCCACACCAATCCGCATTAGTTTCGCTGCGCTGGGCGCGCCCGGCTAATACCAGCGGCGTCAGGCAATGACCTATCCAGCCGTCATGGCCGGGCTTGTTGTCCCGGCCATCCACGTCTTGCTTGCAGCAGCGCTTAAAGAAGAAAGACGTGGATGCCCGGCACAAGGCCGGGCATGACGAGTCGGAATCTAGTGCCCCTGGTATGAGCGGAGCGATGCGCCGGCCGGCGAACTTGCCGGGCTCAATTCATTCCGCGAGCGTTCGACCGCACGGGCTGGCGGAAACCCGGCGTTCCCGGCCTGCACCCCGTTGCGCCCGGGCTCGATCCGGTGTAGAACATAACAAGAACATACGGCGATCTCGTGCAGGCGCGGTTTGGCGAGATCGCCGGTCGGGTCCGACCGCAGCGGCGACACGTCAATGTGCCGGCCATCCGGCTGCTGGGGGCGCCGCCACGGCCGCGCAGGGAGGAGTTGCCACCATGACGGAAATTGAAAATACAAATTCCCAGCAAGGCCGGCGCGGGAATCCCGCCTGGCAGTCCGGCGTTTCCGGCAATCCGGCCGGGCGACCGCCAGGCGCGCGGAACAAGGCGACGGTGGCGGCCGAGGCCCTGCTTGACGGCGAGGCCGAGGCGGTCGCGCACAAGGCGATCGACCTCGCCAAGTCGGGCGAGATGGCGGCGATCCGCCTGGTGATGGATCGCATTTGTCCGCCTCGGAAAGATCGCCCGATCAAATTTGCGCTGCCGAAGCTGGAGCAAGCCTCCGATGCCCTGGCCGCCGCCGCCGCGATCGTTGAAGCCGTCGCGACCGGGGATTTGACGCCGTCTGAGGCGGCCGAGCTGTCCGCGTCGTGAGCGGCCCTCGAGGCGGCAGACTTCGACGCGCGCCTGCGCAAGCTGGAGGCCGGCCGCAATGAACCGCGCGCTTGAATCCCGCCTCGCAAGATTGGAGGGCGCGCGCGGCGATCCGCGGGAGGCCATGACCGATGCGGAGCTCGAGGCGCGCATTGAGGAATTAGCGAAGCACCTCGGCGGGTTCGAGGCGATCATGGCCAGCCTGGACGACAGCTGCGCCGAGGATCGCCACTGCCGCGAATTGCTCCGTGAGCATATCGAACACCAATCTCGGCGCTCCGCATGAACCGGGCGAGCGAAGCGCCACTTGCTTGGAGGCTGAAGGTTCGGTCGTTCCCGACTGTGGGCGCGGCGTGGCTCGATGCACTCGCTGAGGCAGATTTGAAAAAACTGGAGTTGCCGTCTTCCCGAAGGCAGCAAGATCCTTCAATCGGAGGCCTTTGACATGCGTTCCGTTGTAATCCCCTCGGTTTTGACCTTGCTGTGCTGCGCCGGCGTCGCGTTGGCGGCGTTGCATCCCTCCGCGGTCAATCCCGGCAAGTCGGACAGGCTGCGCGACCCCGGGCATTTTGCGTCGGAAGAGAAGATCAATATCTGGCCGACGGTATTCCGGCCCAAGCGCACAATTCGTCCTCATCATGAAACTCCGGCGGCACTCGTGCCGGTGAACAAGGATGTGATCAGCGAGCGCTTCAAAAAGGCCGGGCCAGCAAACAGCTTCTCATCCGACTGCGACGGCCCTTGCAAGCTGGTGTCGCCGGAGATCAAGAAGCTGCTTGACGCCACCGGCCGGACCCTGATCGGCGCCCCACCGCCGCGTGCCACGCATTACGTGCTGGCTGTCGCCGAAGAGGCCAAGCGCGACCTGATGTGGTAGAGGCCATCCGCCCGGGGCCGGCAAAGGATGCGCTGGCGGGGCAGAGGCAACTGCGGTTAGGCTTGGGCATCGATCCCAATTGACGCCAGGTCAGCATGCCGAAAATCCAGCGCATCATCGTTCCGGACATCCGACCGCCGGTCAGCCACTATTGCCACGTCACCCGCGCGGGCCCCCACGTCTGGGTCGCCGGCGTCGTCGGCCAGGCGCAGGACGGCAGCATCCCGTCCGACGTTGTCGCCCAATTCGACATCGCCATCACGGTGATGGACAAGTGCCTGAAGGTGGCCGGCGCCGGGCCCGAGCATGTCGTCAAGGTGCAGGTTTTCATGACCGACATTACGGAGCGGCCGAAGATCAACCCGCGCCGCATCGCGTATTTCGGCGACCATCTGCCGGCCTCCACGCTGGTCGAGGTGAAGGGGCTGGTCGACCCGCGCATGAAGGTCGAGATCGAGTGCCAGGCCTACGTGGAGTAGGAACGCACACCAATAGGCCGGATGATCCCCGGCCGCCGCTCGCTCATCTGCAATTGACCATGAGTCGGAGGGTTGCTCTGGCTCAATCCGCTGCAATCGCGGTTGCTTGACTGCGGGTTCCAGCAGGGGAGACGTTGCGGCGTCCGTAGATGACGGGATCGTCGCCGATGAAGCTCTATGTCACGTTCACGTCCCCCTACGCGCGCTTGGCGCGCATCCTCGTGATGGAGAAGGGGCTGGAGAACCGCGTCGAGATCGTGGAAGCGAAGACGCGTGTTGCAAACAGCCCCTACTACCAGATCAACCCCTCCGGCCGCGTGCCCTACCTCATCGACGAGCGCGGGGCCGGCATGGAGGACAGCCAGGTGATCTGCGCCTATCTGGACAGCCTCGACGGCGCGCCACGGTTTCACCCGGCCGGTGAAACGGACTGGGCCTACCGCCGTCTCGAAGCCATGGCCCGCAGCACGTGCGACGGCATGTCCGTGTGGGTACGCGAAATGAGCCGACCCGAGAGCGAGCGATCGCCGACGGTCCTCGCCCACGAGGTCGCCCGCAGCCAGCGCATGGCCGACCTTTTCGAGGCGCGCGTGTCCGAGCCGCTGCTGCAGGGGCCGCCGCGCATGCCGCATCTCATCCTTGCGGTCACGCTCGACGTCGCGCACAAGCGAGGCCCCGGCAGCCTTACCGAAGGCCGCCCGCAGCTTGCCGCCTGGATGCGCGGCATTTCCGACCGGCCGTCAATGCGCGCAACGATGCCGCCTTGATGCCGGGACTGCGCCGCTGCACCGTCCTGTTCGCTGGACATCCGGACGGGGCGAGCGCGACGTGAACCGCCTTCGGGATGACGCGGTCACCTTCGTATTGCAGGCGTTTTGGCGCAAGCAGGTATAGGCCCGCCCTCACAAGGTCGCTTGCCAACCGGGCTTAATGTCGCCAATCAAGGCCGCCCGCAGATTCATTGAGACGCGAAATCGGGAAGGTCATCGGGAAAAGGCCCGAATGTCTCGAGCATCTTCTCCGCATGCGGACCGCCGTCCACGGCTTCGATCAGCTCGTAGTAGAGGCTCTTGTAGGTCAGGAAAACGGCGCCTTCGGCTTTCATTCGCGCAATCGCCGCCTCGACATTGCGCGACGAGGAAAACAGCAGGTCCTCCACGACGTAGACCTCGTAGCCAAGACCGAGAAGACCGAGGCAGGACTGCAGGACGCAGACATCGGTCTCGCAGCCGGCGACGACGACCTGCTTCCTGCTTCAGGCGCTCGAGGTAATTCCTGATCTTCTTCTCCTTGGTCAAGTCGAAGAAATCCTTCTCGAAAAGCTTCCGCCTGGTCGCCCAGTTGCTTCTTGATCTCCTTGGGCAGCGAGCCCTTCAGGTCGACGGGCCGCTCGAGCGTGACGACAATCGGAATCCTGAAATAGCCGAGCAGGCGCGCAAGGTTCCTGGTGTTCGTCTTGATCTTGGAGCGGAGAGCGCGTTGCCCGCCTGCGACAGGAAAAACTCCTGGACGTCGATGATCGCACCGACAGCAACGATCGGGGACCATGCGCTTGACCATCGTGGCGGCGTCCTTCTCGAGCGCCCGGGCGTCAATGCCGTATATCGGCCGTCCAGGTCAGTCCGGACGAGCGAGGCGATTTCCGAATAGGCTTTGATGATCGGCGACAGCAGCCGGTGGAACCGTTGCTTTGCCATCAAGCACGTCGTGCAAGACGAGATAGTCGATGCCGGTCGTCGAGAAAACACTTGACGGCATCGTCCGGCGTTTCGACGATGGGCTCGCCCTTCACGTTGAACGAGGTGTTCAGCAGCACCGGCACGCCGGTGATCGCATCGAATTCCTTGAGCAGCCGATAAAGACGCTCATTGTGATCCTGCCGAACCGTCTGCACGCGCGCCGTGCCGTCGACGTGAACGATCGCCGGGATCCTGTCCCGCCATTCCGGGCGAACGCGCTTGGCCAGCAGCATGAACGGCGATTCCTCGTCGCCCTCGAAAATCTCGTTCGCCCGTTCGGCCAGCACGATCGGCGCGAACGGCCGGAATGCCTGCCTGTGCTTGACCCGCTTGTTCAATTTGTCCTTCATCTCGGCCTTGCGCGGGTCCGCCAGGATGCTGCGATTGCCGAGCGCGCGCGGCCCGAATTCGGAGCGGCCCTGAAACCAGCCGAACACGTGGCCTTCGGAAAGCAATTTTGCCGTTTCGCCGCATATGTTCGTCGCTGCGCCTGTTCGATCGCCTGCAGACGAACCAGCTTCCTGTTCGCGGCGGCGTCGCACGTCGTCGTCCTTATATTCGATGCCCGAGATAGGCATGGTTCATCGACGAACGAGCGCTGGTTCTTCAGAATCGCCAGATGACCGTAATAGGCGCAGCCGATCGCAATTCCGTCGTCGCCCGCCGCCGGCTGGATCCAGACATTGTCGAATCCGGCCTCGCGCACGATCCGCCCGTTGGCCACGCAATTGAGGGCCACGCCGCCCGCCATGCAAAGGTTCTTGGCGCCGGTCGTTTCGCGCAGCCAGATCGCGCGTTCCAGCAGCACCTTCTCGGTGTCGTCCTGGACCCGCCAGGCCAGGTCCTTCCAATGCTGCATCGATGGACTTGCCTCCCAGTTCGAGCTCGCGGTCGACCAGCCAGGGCTTGTCGAATTCCACGCCCCACTCGGGAACGCTCAGCTCTCCGTCCTTGATTGTCGAGCAGCGGCTTGACCGCATCGGGGCGGCCATAGGGCGCCAGGCCCATCACCTCGCCGCACTTGTTCCAGTCGGCAAAAATGTAGCTCGAGACCCGGCTGTACAGCGCGCCGAGGCCCGGCATGTAGTAGAATTCGTCGCTCAGAAATCCGCGCACCGGGTTCCAGCCAGATCTTCTTCAGCGTCTCGAGCTTGGAACCGTCGAATCTGTAGTAGCTCTCCGATTCGCGCGCGAGCGGATTGACGCCGTCGGTCAGCGGATAATCGGCTCGGTCACGTCCGAGCTGTAATTGCCGACGCCGTCCACCACCATCACGACGCCCTCGTCGAAGGGGCAGGCGGCAAAGGCGCTGTATGCGTGCGCGAGATGATGCGAGACCGTCACGACCTTGTCCGAGCTCGAAAGGTAGAGGGGATGCTTTGCGGCCTGCAGTCGCTCCTCGTCGTCCATGACTTCCGGCACGTCCTGCGACACCATGCGCGTTTCCAGATCCTCGACCGGCAGGACGTAGCAGTTGCGCACCACCAGATCGACATCGTCGAGCGAGATGCCCTCGGCCGCCAGGCAGTAGTCGACGACCTCCTGATAGAAGCCGGTGTCGTGCTTTTCGCGCGTGATCCGCTCCTTGGCTGATCGCGAACGCGATCTCGCCGTCGCGAAGCAGGCACGCGCTGACGTCATGGTCGTAGGCATTGATCCCGAGGACATAGACGTGCTTTTTGCGCATGGGATTCTTGTAACGGGAGGGCGCGCTTGCGCCGGTCGGGGGCCCGCGCCGGCAAGCCGATGTGGAACTGTTGATCCCGGCTCGCGTTTACACTAGGCTTCATGCTGTTCGACATGACAAGGTGAGCCATGACAGGAACCGTTGTCGCGAAGGCGAGATCCTTCTTGATTCGCGCCCTGGCGGTGGTGGCCGTGATCGGGACCTACGCCGTGGGCAGCATCGGGACCCATGTCCTCAGCGTGGTCGGGGTTTCCAGTCTGGTGCTGGCCACGAGCGCGACCCCCGCGGATGCCTATCACAGAAGGTGGCACCGTCGGCGATGGCGCCGCTGGGCCCCGATACGTCGTCGCAGGTGGCGCCGCCGCCGCTGGTGGTGACCGGGGAGCCAAATCCCAGCCGGGTTGACCGCTCCAGGCGGGTGGCCACGCTTTGACGACTGCGCTGCGGTCGCTGGCCGCACTCGGGACGCCGCTAGAACCACGGGCCGCCCCCGAGGAGCCGTAGCCCTTTACCTCAGTAACCGGTTATTTCCTACCGCCCGTGCGATGACGGCCGGCACGATTATTCTTGTCCACCCCTCGCCCATTCTCTCAACACCAGCTCACGGGACCCGGACGGCCCGCAACCCGGCGTCGGCGACGGCTTTGTGCACCGTGCCGTCGGACCGGATTCGAGTCAGGAACTCGTCGAGCGCGGGAAGCACTGAGGCCGCCCGCTGGCGCACTCCGATCGCCATGGCTTGCGCCCGTGCTCCAGGGCGAGTCCAGGCCATGACCCCTGTTGTGATTGCGACGGCGAGCGCCGCTCGGCGCGTCCACATGGCGCGTCACGACGCATATTTGATCGAGCAGCCGTAGGCGCGCGAGCCGGTAGCGGACACCGGCTTGCCCTGCGCGATCTCGCTCAGCGCCTCGTCGACGAAATTCCTGGCGCCCTTCAGGTCCTCGAGCCGCGCCGTGGGCTTGTCGTCGATGCCGCCCATGTAGACGAGCGCGCCTTCACGGTTGATCACGTACATATGCGGGGTGGTGCGGGCGCCGTAGGCGCGCCCGACCTTGCCGGTCGGATCGAACAACACCGCGGTCGGCGCCGCGCCGCGGTCGGCCGTGAGCTTGTTCGCCTGCTGCGGCGAGACATGCCCCTGCTCGCCGGGTGCCGACGAGATCACCGACAGCCACACCACGCCTTGCCCGGTCCATTTCTTCTGCAGCGCCTGCATGTTGTTGCCGCGGTAGTGTTTGCCCACATACGGGCAGTCGTGGTTGGTCCATTCGAGCACCACGGTCTTGCCCTTGAGGTCGGCAAGGGAGACGGCGCGGCCGTTCGAGTCGGCGAGCGTGAAGGCGGGCGCAGCAGCGCCGATGCGCGCCTGCGCGCTTGCGGGCGCAACGCCCGCCCCCAGCGCGGCGATCGCCGCCGCGCAACAAAGGGCGAGGACAATCATCCGACGCTCGATGATGCGCATGGAAGGGGCACTCCTGGCAGACGTTCCGGGCGAAAGCTTCTGCGGCAGCCGCCGACGCGTGTCAAACGGGGGGCACCCATGACTTTCATCACTTTGTCTTGCTTGCGCATGATCCCCGGTGCGCCGCGGTGCGCGCTACAAGTATATGATATTCGTGACCTCGCCGACCCCTTTTACCAAGCGGTTCGATCTCCTTGCCGAACTGATGCGCAGCCGCCCCGAACGCTCGCTTGGAGAGCCTTGGTTGCCCTTTTCCTTAGAGCCTTTCCGGGGTGTCTTCGCTGGTGACATCGTGGTGCTCTTGGCGATTGGCCGCAAGGCCTACCTTTCGCCGAGGCGCACGTCATCGGCGTCAAAGCAGCATCGGCGATGGAGCGCAGATCGACAAAGGGAAGCGTGTATGCCGATACTGCTTGTCGATCACTTCCGTGTGTTGCGCGAATTTTTGTAAAATTCAGCGCAGCACGAGCCCGCTGCTCCGAGGCGACGTTGCCGCGGAAGCGAGCTCGGCATCAGTGATTGCTCAGGAATGCATGACAGATTACTCTAGGCCGCAACTGAGGATGATCCGGAGAGCTTCCACCTAGCACGCGACCAACGATTCAGGAGGGGTTACGATGCCAAAACGTAAACCCGGCGCCCGATCGCCCAAGCGCACGCGACGCAAAGCTGCGCGTCCCGCTCCGTCCATCGCGGTCGCGCTCGTCGGCCGGCGTATCGTGGCCATCGACTGGTTCCGCCGGCTGACACGGCATCGCTGCCTGTGCTTCACGATGCAGCACCAGCAGCAGACACAATGGTGCTGGTCCGCGACCGCAACCAGCGTCGCCCACTACTACAACGGGGCGAGCACATGGACCCAGTGCAGCCTCGTCAATGCCGAACTCGGGCGCACCGATTGCTGCACCGCTCCGTCCTCCGCCAACTGCAACAAGCCGTGGACGTTGAATACCGTGCTGACGCGCGTCGGCCATCTCGCCAGCTTCACCGGCGGCTCAACGAGTTTCACCGATGTGCGCACCGAGATCGATAACGGTCGGCCGCTCGGCGTGCGTATCGGCTGGTCCGGCGGCGGCGGGCACTTCAACGTGCTCAGCTGCTACACTTGGCGCCGGTTATTCCGTCTGCAGAGCGTTCAGGTCGAGGACCCGTGGTACGGGACCTCGGTGTGGGACTACGACACGTTCCGGACCGCCTATCAGGGTACCGGATCGTGGACGCACTCGTATAAGACCCAACCGTAGGGGAGGCCCGTCATGCCAGTGAAGGTAGCGGCCGCACCGAAGAATGCGCTGAAGCTCTTGCAGACTGGCGTCGAAAAACATCTAGCCGGCATGGTGGACGCGACGCTTGGCGAGATCGAGGGTCTTGCGACGCCGCACCGGGTCTTTCATCTCGGCCTCGACGCGCTGGTCAGCGAAAAGCCGATCGCAAGCGCTGCCAAGCACGTCGCCTGGAGCGCCAATCTGGTCGATCGCAAGAAGAAAGCGGTCGCCGCGGCGGAGCTCGCCGTCACCCGCCAGGGCCTGCAGTTCGCCTGCGTCAATCGCGGACCGCACGCGACCGGGAGCACCGAGGGCGAAGCTGTCGCCGAGCGCTGGAGCCGCCAAGCAAAGGCCGACCACGAACTCGCGTTGCTGCGTATTCCGGGGGCCTACTGCGTCGCGGTCTGGCTTCGCAGCAGGGACGGAACGCAGGATGCGTTCGTGCCTATCGCTCCTTGCCCACCGAGTCTGACACCCAATAGGGCGTACGGCGAGAGCGAGCTTCGCGCCGCGTTGCTGCCCGAGGCCAGGAAGCAGCTTGAGGGTCCACGCGAGGGTCGGGACTAGTCGGCCCGGAAATTTTGAACTTGCAGCCCGACCCGATACTCTCAAAGAGGCTGCAAACCGGCGTCGCCAATACCGACATGATCGGCCGCGCCGTTACGTCCGATCCGCGTCCATCAAGACTAGCCAGGGAGACCTCACATGCCCGCTGGGGAAAACGTTTCGGTGTCCGGAATGGTGCATTCAGCAGACGGCACTCCAATTCATATGATCAAGGTGACGATTTACCGCGACGACAGGGAGGTGGATCACGCTTTCACGGGCGAGGACGGCAAATACGTCGTGTCGGTAGCGAAGGGTAAGCCGATCACGGTCCGGTTCGATACGCACTTCTCGCTCAACAACGCGAAGGACTGGCATCCGTCCGTGGTGGCCAACGTATCGGCAATGAAGGACGTAGCGGTGGATCGCCTCCTGCTGCGCGTCGGGCATGGCGATGGCTTCACGACTTTCATCGATGCGCTGAGCGGATACGAATTTGGGGCCTTTTGCGAAGACCGGGATCCCAATAGGGAATATGCCCAGTCCGCGGCGGAGCGTCTGGGGCCGATGAAGCTTCCGATCAGTATCCTGCAAGAGTTTCAAAGGAAGCTTGCGGACCATTTTCGGGAGCGGGCCCGCGAGCCCTGACAGGCGTCAGTGGAGCGCAGGCAAGCGCACCCAATCTGACATCAGCTCAGTCAACGGCTCGGGCAGGCGCTCGCCTGCAGAAACTGCCTCCGTCAGCGGCGCTTTATTCTACGCGGCGGCGGCTTCGCTTTGATGAACCGTGGAAGCTCGTTGCTCCGCGATCGTGGCGAGGTCTCGCCATGCCGCGCTCATGCGAAGCCAAATCGTCCGATCACTTTCCGAGTTGGTGGTTTCGGCGAAGGTGGCGCAGATTTGTGCGTTCTCGATATACTCTTCGGCCTCTGACATAGAGCACTCCACGTCTCGGCACTCGCTTGGTGCCAGATCAAGAAGCGGATGATGGCTCGGCCTGGCCCTCGACCCGAGACGATTTGTTCGGGGACCTAATCGCCAAACCGAGCGCGCAAATTGTGCGCCTTTGATTCAAAAAAGCCATTGATTGTCGGGTTCAGGGTGAACGCCCGGTAAATTACGTGGGTGAGGCCGGATCCGGCCGTTGAGAGGACGGCACTACGCCGGCCGCGGCCGCAGGCAATAGGCGCCGGAAAGCACGCCTGCGGTCATCAGGGCAGGAGCGAGTGCGAGCCAGGTGCCGGACGCCGCGAGACCGGCGGTGGCGGCCCAGCCGATAGATGAAAATGCCTCTGAAAATGTCGCAAGCCGCGACGACGTCTGCCGGCGGCGGAAGTGACTGCGCTTGGCCTGAGCGCGGAACCAGAGCTGGATCGCGGTCGCCGCCCCTGCGGCGACGATGATGCCGGCCACGGTCACAATCGCGTCCCGGAATGACGCGGCGGCAAACACGATAATGAGCGGCGCAAACACAATTCCAACCGCGCCAATCACCGCCTCGACCTTGGCACGGATAGCCTGATGCGCGGCAACGGGCGCGGTGGCTATAAGGTCGGGTGCGTCTTCGCCTGACACCGCAAGCCATGCCAAGCCGCCGGCCAATTGCCCGGCCGCCATCACCAGCACTGGCACCAGCAGCAACAACGTGCCTTCCCGGCCGCCGAAACTGCGCCACAGCAGCAGCGCCGGCGGCAGCAAGTAGAGCAGCTGCATCATGGTCTGAGACACGAGCCAGGGGTCGCGGCGCAGCAGAGTCCATTCCTTCAGACGCAGCGCGCGGGTGCGCGAGGCCTGGCGAAAGCCGTCAGCGCGCCGCTGCCGTCGGCGGCTCGGTGTCTCTGCGTTCACTGCCGCGCGCGCGTCATCGGCGAAGCGGCGGGAAAAAACCGCGATTGCGACGCCAAGCAACAGGATACTTGCCGCAAGCGCAGCAGCGAGCGCCAACGGCTCGCCGAGGATCACCCGCGCCGGCCACCATACCAGGCTGTCGACTCCCGGTGTCAGCCGCAAGAATTCCACCGATCGTATCAGCGTGGCCTGGGAGATCGTTCCGAACGAGAAGATCGCGCCGGCCTGAAGGCCGATGACGAAGGCGGCGCCGATAATGGCAGCGATGATCTGTGCGGCGAGCCGGGTTCGCTTCGACCCGATCAGCCGGAACATGCCCGCGGTCATCGCCACAGCGAAGGCCGCGGCTGCGGCACCCATTGCGATGGCCGCAACATAGCCGCCGAGCCACCGCGGCCCACCGGCAAACACAAGAACGTTAATGAACGGCGAGGCAATTGCGAGCGCACTCACAACAGCCGAAGCACCGAGCGACGCGATGCGTACAACAAAGATTTTTCGTGCGTCGGATGGCGAGGAGAGGATGAGGTCGAGGTCGGCGCGCGCGTAAAACGCGCGGGTCACCGATTCGAGCGCCTGCGACAACATCATCGACCATGCCAGCATCGCGCTCACTGTCACGACGATCAACGTCGCCTTGTCCGGATCGCCGTCGATTTCGGCAAAGCCGCCGACCATCCTGTACGCGACGAAATGCATGAACGCCGCAAAAGCGATCAGCGCGACCACAATCGTGCGCGTGCGGCGGCGCCGGCCGGCGGTCAGCATCGCCCGCAAATCCCGCCAGGCAAGGCGGAATTCGTGGGCGGCAAACCAGGCGAGAGTGCCGGGCGCGCTCACGCGGCGGAAGCCCGTTCGCTGGTGAGCGCGAGGAACGTGTCTTCGAGGCTCCAGCCGGCGCGGCCGGCGTGCCGGCGCAGCTCGTCGAGCGTGCCTTCAGCGATCAGCCGCCCGCCGTTCATCACCCCGATGCGGTCGGCCATTCGTTCGGCGACTTCGAGGATGTGCGTGGTCATGATCACGGTGCAGCCGGCGCTCACGCGCTCGCGCAGAACACCTTTGACAAGGCGCGCGGAACTCGCATCGAGGCCGGTCAGCGGCTCATCGAGGATGATGAGCTTCGGGTCATGCACGAGGGCGCCGGCGAGCGCCACCTTCTGCCGCATGCCCTTGGAGAAACCTTCGCAGCGTTCATGCGCGTGCGGCGTAAGGCCAAGCCAATCAAGCAGGCCGCGTGCGCTTTCTTCCGCGACCGCGACGTCGATGCCCCAAAGTCCAGCGACGAATTCGAGATATTCGAAGGGGGTGAGCTTGTCGTAGATCATCGGCTCGTCCGAGACCCAGGCGACGATCTGCTTGGCGGCGACTGGATCGGCGAGCGCATTGATGCCGAAGATCGAGATCTCGCCGGCATTGGGCTGCAACAATCCGGCAACCATGCGGAGCGTGGTCGTCTTCCCGGCGCCGTTCGGGCCGAGCAGCGAGTAGAACTCGCCGGCCTTGATGACCAGGTTCAGATCATCGACCGCGGGGCGCTCGAAATGCTTCCTCAGCCCCTGAATCTCGAGCGCAAAGGCAGGCTGGTGCACAAGCATGGCTGGAGGGGCTCCGAGGGTGCTCTTTTCTTAGCGACAAGACGTTTCGAGGCCGTGAAGCAATCGATTCAATTGGAGGCAAAGGCCGCTCGGCCAGAAGATGCTCGAGCTGACCGTCCGGAGACCGCCGCCGTCTCACCAGGGGTCAACTTTGACTCGGGGAAACGGCCATCGGGTCGCTTCCGCGGCGCAGCAACAATGCCGCCCGCGAACCGGTCTTGCTCTGACTGTTGGGAAACGTCGCGCATGTCGAAACTCCGGTGCAAAGCCGCATCAAGGGTTTCGGTATGCCATGCTCGGGGCGACGGTCGTTGACCAGACGACCCGCTTGTTCGCGAGCGTCAGATTGATGCGCGCGTCGTCGCTCGCCGTCAAGCGCAAGCGCATTTCGCGCGGCGAAGTCGGCTCACTGCCGCAGTCGCTTTTGCGTGGTTCCAGCTGGTCAACGCTGCGCTCCCGCAGTGACGAGTGACGGACCTTTCTGTCCGCGAAGCTGAGCCAACAGCGCGCCATCGAGCGATAAAGCGCTTTCAACCGCGCGTTCGAACTTGCGTCCGCCATATTGAGGCAGTCTTCCGCCCGTTGTTTGCATTCCACGGGATCGAGCATGTGCCGTGCTCCGGTGCCACTCGGCACTGAGGGGGGAGCCTACGGGGCCGGCCATGAACGTGGGGTCTTTGGGATCGGTAAACTTTGGCGCACTGATTTAACCTCTGCCCAAAATGGCAGACTTGGACGCGCGACCGCATCTCGCAAGCGATGTTCGGCGTCTCGAAAAATTACGTCCAGATGGCGCGCGCTCGTGCTCGACGATCCGGTCAATCAATTAGGCCGCTCGTTCGGATCGCTGAAATACGGGTCTACTCCGATATGCCACGTCGAGATCACTGCGGCCGGCGTGACCACCTGGCGCTTTCCCGGCTTCATTGAACTCTGCCTGCCCACAGTGGCGCAGCATCCGCCGTCCGGTCCGCGTTGAGCTGGGAGATCAAGCACGACGGCTATCGCCTGGTCGTGCGCAAGACCCAAGCCGACATCAACGGCGAGATCAACTGCGTTGATGCCGGCACTTTCGTGGTCGGGTTCGCGTCGTCCATCACCAAACCGGTTACCATCGATTGCCATGACGTCTTCGCCTCGATGCTCAGCGGCTGCAGGACTAGATCGTTCGGCATATGGACGAAGTTCGGGCTCGCTTTCAAAATAAAAATCGGCGGGCGAACGAACCCTTGACGTGGTCGACAGAACGGATGTCGCGGTTGGCGAAAGACGCCAGCGAGCCGGATAGGCGTGTCAGGTAAGAAGAAGAAGAGGAAATGGCGTGGCGTAGGTTGGCCGATCAGATGGAGGCGAACGAGGAAGCCAGATCGGCCCGCTGCACTGAAAGGATGCCCCTTGATGGACAAGAGCGAAGAGTACCGGCGGAAGGCCGAACATTGCCAGCAGATGGCAGATGCCGCGCGCAAGGAGGTCGATAGGGAACAGTGGCTTCTCCTTGCTCAGTCATGGCGGCAGATGACCTCCGACGCTACGGAAGCCTTTGACGCTCGGTCAATGGGGGGCCATAACGCACCCCCATTTGACTCGGTAGCCCGCCGAATAAGGCGTAAGGGGCATCCCATCATCGGCCAAAAACCACCAGAAATATAGGCGCCGACGACCGAGAGACCGATCGCGCTCCCGCCTGCGACATGCGGGGAGCCGGACAAATGTCACCGAGCAAGTCTCACCTATTTGCAGCCGCATATTTAGCGGCCATTGCATCGGGCTGCGCCAAGAGCGCCGATAAAGTCGCCGAGGGACTAATTTTAGCCGCGTTCAATCCAGGCAGACAGAAGTTTTGCGCGCCCGGCGCGCGCCCGAGCCGGGCGGCCGGATCATGCCGAGGCTCGCAGAATTCAAGAAGTCACTGGCAGCGAGATAAGTGTGGTGCCCAGGGGCGGAGTGCCATAGATCAACCGCATCAGTAGCTTGCGGCAAGGTAGGACTTTCATTCGTTCCATAGAGTTCCAAGGTCTATTTTCGAAGTTGTCCCACCGCGCAAGCAAGGCCGCGGGCGGCGTGCGCGGCGGCTTGATCCATTCATATTGGTTCACCATCGCACGTCGGACATTCGAACACGTGTTGCAAGAGGATCCGAATTGCGCGATCGCCTATTGGGGAATTGCGCTGGACTATCTCGGCAATACGCTGGCGACGACGCCGACCCGAGCTGACGCGGAATCGGCCAGCGCGGCATTGGAGAAGGCGCGCACCATCGGCGCGAAGACGGAACGCGAGCTTGACTGGATCGACGCGTTGGGCGCCTACTACCGGGACCATGAGAAGACCCCCGTCAACGCAAGACTGGCCGCCTACAACGCCGCGATGGAGCGGATGGCTCAGCGCTATCCCGACGATTACGAGGCGCAGGTATTCTACGCACTCACCTTGCAAGCCTCGGCATCTCACGCCGACACGACCTACGCAAACCAGCTCAAGTCGGTTGCCATCCTGGAGAAGTTGTACGACCAGAATCCGCAGCATCCTGGCGTAACTCACGTTATAATCCACGCCTACGACTTCGCCCCGATTGCAGAGAAGGGCATCCCTGCGGCACGGCGCTATGCCGGAATTGCGCCTGCGGTGCCGCATGCGCGGCACATGCCGTCGCACATCTATTCAATGGTGGGCTTGTGGGAGGAGTCGATTGCCTCGAACGCATCCGCCATGGAAATCCAGCCCGATTATTATCACGCGGCGGATTTTTCGGTGTATGCACACCTGCAGCTCGCTCAAGATGCCAAGGCGCGGGCCTTGGCTGAAAAGTCGATTGCCACCGCGGATCGAGGCGATCGGCCGATCAATTTCGCGAACTTCACGGCCAAGAATGCGATGCCAGCGCGTTACGTGCTGGAGCGCGCCGACTGGGCGGGTGCCGCCGCGCTGGCGCTCAAACCAAATCGAATATCCGCAAGCCAACTCGCTTGCGCATTTCACGCGTGGACTGGGGATGGCGCGCACCGGAAATCTTGCTGGTGCAAAGGCGGAGATCGAAGCCATCAAGGCGCTGCGCGCCGGGCTTGAGAAATCCAACCAGTCCTATTGGGCGGACCGGTCGGAAGAGCAAATCCTTGCGATCTCGGCCTGGGTCGCATTGAAGGAGGCAGCGCCCGAGCAGGCGCTGAAGTTGATGCGCGCGGCCGCCGACGGCGAGGACGGCAGCATCAAGCACGTGGCGATGGAAAACCGCCTCTATCCGCTCCGTGAATTGCTCGGCGAGCTGCTTCTCGAGATGGGTCAGCCAGCTGCGGCTCTGAAGGAATTCGAAACCGCGTTGAAGCAGACGCCAAATCGCTACCGCGCATTCCTCGGGATGGCGCGAGCCGCGAACGCTGCCGGCGATCGTCAGAAAGCAGCTGACTATTACGCCAAGCTGGCAGAACTGGCGAAGAACGCGGACAGCGAGCGGGCGGAAACGAAAGAGGCCAAGGCATTTCTCGCCAACCGGTGAGGGCGGTCATGGTGCGTTTGATTGCGTCGGCTGCGATCCTCGACGCGCTGATTGCGGCCGGCTCTCTCTATGCGGGCATTGACCCAGCCTGGCGAAACATGGCGGCGGGTTGGTTGCAGCGTCCGGCCGAGACGAAGCTCGCGACTGAACCCTGGCCGATCTGCACGACGATGACCGCGATGGGAGCCGAGTCCGACTGGGCGCAACTCGATCCCGATTTCGCAGCCGGCAAGAAGGCGCTCGTCGCCGGAGACTGGAACGCTGCGATCGCTGCACTAAAACTCGCGGCCCTGCGCGACCCGCGTAATGCGGACATTCAGAACTACATTGGATACGCTTACCGGCGGCTCCGCGAACTGGGACCGGCGATGGGGCACTACCAACAAGCGTTGATGTTCAACCCCCGCCATCGCAGCGCACACGAACACCTTGGCGAGCTGTATCTGACCCTCAGCGAGCCAGTTAAAGCGGACGAACATCTCGCTGCACTAAAGCAAATTTGCCTTATCCCATGCGACGAGCTGGCTGACCTAGAACGCGCGATTGCAGCCTACACGGCGGCGGCTACAGGGAGGTCAAATCGGTCCGGCGGGATGTAGGTTCTCCGCAGCCGACTTTTCTGGCCATCCCGCCCCGAGCCACGCAACACTCACTATCAGGCGGGCGCTACCCCTTACCTGGGCCGGACTTCCACCGGCAGGACCGCGCCAACTACCCTGGCACAAGCAATCCAGCAGGCCGACAGCTCCGCCGATTGCTGCACCGACGCGAGTTCCGACGCCTTGCGCACGGGTGTCCACGCGGTCGCGGTCCCGGCCAGAATGTCCGCGCGGGAACAGGCGGAATTTGCCCAGCCTCTTGGGTATACCCCAAGGAAGCGCCCGAACGTGCGCTGCAGGAATGCGCATCAAGGAGTGCGAGCGCTTGAGGATCAGCGTCTCCCGAGGCTGTTGCGTTGTCAGCCCTCAGCGCAAAATCCGAGGCCCTTAAAGCGTATCTCTCCGTCCCTAATCATCCAACATTAGCCGGCAGACTTGGATTCCCACAAACCACCTTGAGGTAGTGGTCAGCAGCCGAGCTCGTATCGCGACTCCCCAACGAACGCCTGCGCGCGGGTGAAGCAAGTGACCAGCGAGCTGTACTCCCCTGGCACCCTGAGCACGTCGACGGCGTTGTCGGTGCCGCAGTCCATCGCAAGGGGCGTTTTGGCAAGTGAGCAGATCAGCACGAGAGCCGTCATCATCGAGATTGGTCTTTCTTCCGCCTTCCTCGAGAAGCGGGTCGGATCAACGCGACCACTCCTGCAACTGCGAAAATTCGCGCGTGGCGTCGGCAGTAACCGGCCGCGACCTTGGCAATCCTTCTATTCAGCGAAAGCCTAGCCATTCAGAGGCCATGTCGATATCCAAGTTTGGCCCGAGCCTTCGCGACAACGGCTTGGTTTTGACGCTCCGCAAGCATCACTATCCAAAAATCGCAAAAAAGTGTGTTCGCCGCCTCCTGTAGGCGCGCCGACTGTGTTATGCTTGCTCCGGAAGGGCCGAGGCAGAAAATGGGCTTTGGCGTAGGTCCGCTCCTGGAGCGTCACCGCGTCTTTCACAGCCGAGATGCGGAAGAGACGCGTGCGTTCCTGGGCCGCAAAGACTACCGGTTCGATCCGACATGGCGTCGGGACCGACAGCTCGACGCGCGGCTCAACGCCGTCTACATGCCGAGCCTGTACATCGCTTACATTCACTATGGTACAGTATCCGTTGCGCTCACGGCCGGACGGGCTCGCAAAGATCATCTGATTCAACTGCCCCTTCGCGGGCACCTGGAAACACGCATTGAGGGCGCACAGCATTGCCTGCGGTCCGCAACGCGCTGCGATTGCGTCGCCTAGACGTGAAAAGTGCCAATTTCTATCGACCGCGGACAGCGCTCGAATCCAGCTCTGCATAACCGGCGATGCGTTGACCGGGCAGCTTGCAGCATTGCTCGGCGAGCCGCCTGATGCCCCGTTGGATTTCGCACCGGCGATGGACCTGGCGACGGGCTACGGGCAAAGCCTCGCGCGCTACGTGCTCGCGGCAATTGCCGATCTTGAGCAGCCCGATTCAGCGCTGCTGAATCCGATCACGATGAGCATGTTCCAGCAGTTCATCATGACCGGGCTGCTGCTGTCGCACCCGCACAACTACCTCGAAGCGCTTCGACGCCGTGAGCGGAGGATTGCGCCGCGTGACGTGAAGCGCGCGATCGACTACATAGAGGCGCACCTCGACTCGGCCGTAACCCTTGAAGCGATCGTTGAGGCATCAGGTGTCGCAGGTCGGACTCTGTTGAAGCATTTCAGGGACAGCAAGGGCGTTTCCCCGATGCGCTACCTGTGCAATGCGCGTTTCGAGAAGGTGCGTGAGGCACTGGCGCGGGCGCAGCCGGGAGAGAGCGTTACGACCATTGCGATGAGTTGGGGGTTCAGCCATTTGGGACGCTTCTCCGTCGAGTATCGGAGACGATTCGGCGAGAGTCCTTCGGATACACTGGAGCGGCGTCAGCCGCGATGTGGCTCGATCGTTGGACGCGCACAGAAGCTTTCGAGCAGTCGCGCCCCATGACCCGCTCCGGGTCCATGATGGAGAAGAACTCACGATGAGCAAATCTCGTCTGCAGTTCACCTGAGAGGTGACGTAGCGGCGCCATAAGCCGACATTGGAGCTGCTTTTTTTGGTGAACACTGAGAGTTGGTGAGCCCGGCCCGCGTTTGGCCAGGCTCGTGTTATTCGATCCGGGTGCTGTCAGCGTTCGCAATCGCACGGTCGTGCGCGCGGGCCGCTTAGAGCCGCAACGCTTCTGCCCGCTCAGTTGTCGGGTCACTGCCGTCCGCGGAATGTCGGATGCATACTGGAGGGAGGCAGGCCATGATGACTTAATTGCGTTCGCGAAGCTTGGGAGCGGCAATCCTGGCCGGGGTCTCGTGCAGCGCGACGCCGACGCATGCTGCGGACCTGGTCCTTCAATGGAACGAGATCGGGCAGCACGCGGTTGGGTCCGCCAACGCGTACATCCAGTCACGCAGCATGGCGATCATGCACCTCGCCATTCTCGACGCGGTTACCGGCGCGACCAGCACCCCACCGTTCTCACCGGATGCAGCGGCAATGAGCGCGGCTCATGACGTCATTCGAACGCTTCATCCCGAAAGTGCCGCCGTCGTTGAGGCGGCTCTGACCGCCGGGCTTGCGAGCATTCTCGACGGAGAGCCAAAGGTGCAAGGCATCAGCCGCGGGCGAAGGTAACAGCGATCCGCGCTGGCCTGGGCGGCATCGGCCCGGTCGCCGACTGGCTGCCGGCGATCGTCACGCCGCCGTTTCCGGCCTATCCGTCTGGGCACGCCTGCGCCGCCGGCGCTGCCCGGGAGGTGCTGGAGCGCACCTTCGGGCCCGACGGTCATGCGATTGAACTCACCAGCGCCACCGCGCCGGGCGTGACATTCCGCTATGCGAGCTTCAAGGCCATCGCCGATCAGATTGATGACGCTCGCGTCTACGGCGGGATTCATATTCGGGAGGACCAGGAGGTCGGCGGCGACCTGGGGCGCAAGGTCGGTCGCTCTGTCTACGAGACGCTCAGCCAGGGGCGGCGCTAGGGGAAATTCTGCACCGGCCTCAGCTTTCGTGCCAGCTTTCTCCAGGGTCAAAAGCGTCGGATCGAGGCGATTGGTGACGAGTTCGGTCTACCTCCGACTCCTGACGTATTGCGGCGTCGCAGCGAACCGGCGCTTTGTGCCAATTGCGACCTAACGCATTGCAGCAAAAGAATCGCTATTCGATCACCTCGTCGGCGCGCGATAGGAGCGCAGCGGGTACAGTGAGGCCCAACGCTTTTGCGGTCTTTCTATTGATGATCAGTTCGAAGCGAGTTGGCTGCTGGACTGGCAAGTCGCCCACCTTGGCACCCTTGAGGATGCGGCCTAGGTAGGTGCCACCTTGACGATATACCTCAGCGCGGCTTGCCGCGTAGCTCATCAAGCCACCGGCTGCAACGAATTCGCGATACGACAAAATCGCCGGGATTGCGTGACGAAGAGCAAGCGCGCCGAGTTGTTCGCTGCGATCGACGAGGAACGCATCGGCGCCGATCAACAGCGGCCCCTTTCGTGTTTTCGCAAGGTTTTCGAACGCCACATCGATGTCGTGTGCGGCCGCGACATCAAAGACATGTACGTCCAACTTTAATCCAAGTGTGCGCGCAGCGGACTGCACGCTTGCAACAGTCGACTCGGCAACTGGGCTGTTGCGGTTGATGAACAGCGTGATGATGGCAGCGCCCGGCAACATCTCATGCAAAAGCTCCAACCGTTTCGGCCCCAGAGTGACATTCAACAAAGTCACTCCGGTAACATTTGCGGCCGGACGGTTGAGGCTTGAGACGAGCCCGGCCCGAATCGGGTCGTCACCTCCCAGGAAAACAATCGGAATGACCTTGGTGGCCGCTTGCGCCGCGCGCGCCGCAGATGTCCCGTCGGCGGCAATTACAGCCACAGGATGGCGCAGCAGATCGGCGACCAGCCCCGGAATTCGAGCGTAGTGACCCTCCGCCCAGCGATATTCGATGGTGACGTTTTGGCCCTCGATATAACCGACTTCGTTCAGGCCCTGACGGATTGCGGTCAGGCGGCCGGCATATGATTTCGGCAGAGTTGGCGCTGAGAAGCCCGATTAGCGGCATCGCCGCCTGTTGCGCGCCTGCTGCGAGCGGCCACGCCGCTGCACCGCCAAGAAGCGTGATGAACTCGCGCCGTTTCCTGTCGAACATGGGGCTTGCTCCCCTCAGGCAGGCGCCGCCAACAACGAGCACTGCAGCCGACGGCCCGAGCGGTCGGTCTGCCCGAATAATGATAGCACATCACGGCGCGGCAGCAGACTGCTGCGATGCGGGATTTCGACTGGGCTGATGACCGCCTTGGGTCATCCGCGTCGCCTGGATGCGCCGCAGCGCTTCGCGGCATGTCCGCTATGCCCCCGATTGCGCCCGAATTGATACGTTAGGGTGAACTGACGCGATGTGCCACAAGCGGTCATTGCCGCCGCGCGCCGCCATGAAGCGTCGAGTGTTGCCACCTCGCCTATTCAAGGCGATTGTCGATTGGATAAGCAGCGGCCGATGAAAGCCTTTGCTTATGGTCTGATCTCCGTTGATCTTGATCGGTACGCGCTGCGAAGGCGCGTTCTTGGTAGGGCCGTGCGTAGCTTGGAGGGCTGCGAAATCGGCAACAACTCGCGCATGTGCTCCGCAAGAGCTTCGCAAAAGTCTCCGGCGTAGGGAGGCAGCGCGCGGCGTTTGTCCCAATGCGCGCCGAGCGGCTCACGCAACGGTCTGCGCCGGTGAGTTATGTGGACGATTCGAAGGCGATAGCGGTGAGTAGATAGCACTGAGGGCACGATCGCCACACCGTGTCCCGCCTCGGCAAGCGCCAGCAAACCTTGCGGCGAGCGGCTCTCGATGAAGATTTCAGGTTTGAACCCGGCGAGGCGGCAGGCCGCATCGAATGTGTTGCGAACCACGAAACTGGAGTCCAGGAGCAGGAGTGGGTACGAGGCAAGCCGGATGATGTCCAGGTTTCCAGCCTTCCCAAGCTGCAGCGAGGGGTGGCATGCGGCCAGAAAATCGATCGGCGGCAGCGGAAAGCTTCCGAAAGGATGGTTGTTGCCCTGTATCATGCGCATGAGGCAGATGCTGATGTGAACCTCGCCGCGTTCGAGCAGGGAAAGCAGGTTATCGCCCACCGCTTCGGTCAGCTTGATTCGCACGTCTGGCCACCGTTTGGCGTAGTGGTGCAGGAATGTAGAAAAGACGCCCTCCAGCGTTTGCGGTGTTACCGCAACCTTCAGCATGCCAGTATCGGCACGCCGTAGCCGTTGAGCTCGCTCGCTGAACGACCCGACAGCGCCGAGAATAGTGCGGCAATCTCCCAGCAATTGCTCGCCCTCGCCGGTCACGACTAGGCGACGGCGAACACGATCGAACAGCCTGAGGCCGAGCTCTTCCTCGAGCTCCTTGATTTGGCGGGTTAGTGCGGGCTGAGCAATTCGTAATGACAGGGCGGCCTTTGAGACAGTCCCCTGCTCGACAACGGCGACGAAGCTCCGCAAGTGTCGCAGCAGATCCATGGCTAAGTTTATACCCGTTCGTTATGAAATAGAACAAGAATTATGTATTGGACTTGGTCTTGGATCGTCTGCATTCTTCGCCCAGCATCGTGGGAGGAGCGATCGTGTCCAACGAGCTTTTGGAGGGACGAGCCCGAGCGATTGAGCAGGCGCTCAGCCGCATTGGTCAGCCCATCAGCGAGGAAGAAGTGCAATGGCGCGAGGAGCGCGGGCCGTGTGAGTGTCGGCAAGGCATGTTTGCACTCGCCGCAACCCGGCGCCAAATGTTCGGCGGTGCGAGTCTGGTCGCGGCAGTGGGGATGACTTCGATGCTGCCGGGCAGCGCGCACGCGAAGGCCCCGCCTGGGGCCGTCGAGTATGACGTCCCTGAGGATCCGACCAAAGAGCAAGGCCGGATGCTGGGTGTGGACGGTGGCTACGGATCCCGTTCACAGTTCGAAAAGGAGGTGCGGTGGTTCAGCCCAACCAAGGCGGCTTCCTTTACTCCGATGGCGAGCGGCTACGGCATCATCACGCCGTCCGGTTTGCACTATGAGCGGCATCACGCCGGCATTCCGAATATAGATCCCGCCAAGCACCGCCTGATCATCCACGGCCTGGTTGATCGCCCGATGAAATATTCGCTGACGGACCTGAAGCGATTCCCGTCGGTGTCACGCACGTACTTCATGGAATGCTCCGGCACGACCGGGCGTGAGCTCATGAAGGTCAACGATCCGACCGTCCAGCGCACGCACGGACTGGTCTCGACCTCGGAATGGACGGGCGTGCCGCTGTCGACGTTGCTCAAGCAGACCGGGCTGAAGCCCGAGGCCGCCTGGGTTCTCGCAGAAGGCGCCGACGCCGCCGTGATGACGCGAAGTGTTCCGGTCGACAAATGCCTATCCGATGCACTGATCGTTTTTGCTCAGAACGGCGAGGCGATTCGACCGGAGCAAGGGTATCCGATGCGGCTGTTCCTTCCCGGGTGGGAAGGCAATATTTCGATCAAATGGTTGCGTCGGCTCGAAGTCAGCGACAAGCCGTTTTACACGCGTGAGGAGACCTCCAAGTACACCGACCTGATTACCAAGACCGGCAAGGCGCGCATTTTCACCTTCACCATGGAGGCAAAATCGGTGATCACGTTCCCGTCCGGCGAGATGAGATTGCCGGGGGCGGGCTTTTACGAGATCACAGGACTGGCCTGGTCCGGGCGCGGTAAGATCGCGCGCGTGGAAGTCTCCATCGACGGCGGAAAGACGTGGAGCCTTGCGGCATTACAGGATCCAGTCTTGCCCATCTGTCAGACGCGTTTTCAGTTTCCGTGGATCTGGGAGGGACAGCCTGCCGTGCTGCAAAGCCGGGCCACCGACGAAACCGGCTACACGCAGCCCACCCACCAACAGTTGATCGCGGAACGCGGACCGCTCGAGCCAGCCCGCCGGGGCACAGTTCTACCACATGAATGCAATTCAGAGCTGGGGCATTGCAGCCGACGGGAGCGTGAAGAATGTGCATCCGCTCGGCTGATCGGCGCGGCTCGCTCTATGCCGGGGTGATGCTCATTGCCCTTGCGGGCGCCGTTTCGGCGGCGTCACCCCAAGGATATCCAAGCACCTTCAGCTTCGGAGAGTCGCCGTCAGATCGGGAGGTCGCCGCAGTGGCGATCGCGATCCCGGCGGATGGCAGGGGCCTGCCGCCCGGTAGCGGCGACTACGCGAAAGGCAAGCAAGTCTACGAAACCGCCTGCGCAGCCTGTCACGGCGCCGATTTGAAGGGTGTGGCGGGCCTTCCTGACATGCCTGCCGGCGCGGCACTGAGGCTGATCGGCGGGCGAGGTACGCTCACCGATCGACAGCCTATTCTTACGGTCGAAAGCTACTGGCCCTATGCGACGACGCTGTTTGATTACACTCGGCGAGCCATGCCATTCACCGCGCCCGGGATCCTGACTGCCGACGAAGTCTACGCGGTTACGGCCTATATTCTGGCAGAAGCAAACATCATCGATAGAACCACCGTCTTGGACAGGCAGACTTTGCCGAAGGTGCAAATGCCGAACCGCGATGGCTTCATTCCCGATCCGCGTCCGGAACTGTTCAGGTGAGCGCTTCACCGCGTTGCGGCGTGCAGTGGCTGGGTGCGCGGGCGAGCGGTGTTGCCAGATCACCCGACAGAGAATGAGGCGCAATGCGCGGCTAGGGGAGGACCTACGCCGCCTGGCCGCCGGACTATCGGCCAAGCCTGCAACCATATCATGACCGCTTCGGGTCATTCTCGACAGGGACGAGGCCAGCAGCAACTCCCGTCATGTCGGCTGTGCCTCCGAAAGCGGAAGTAAAATCAGGCTATTGGCCGCATGGGCGGTCAAAAGAAAAGGGCGGCGCAATGGCCGCCCTCTCGTGGTGCTGTGTTGCGGCGATTGCCGTCTATGCGGCGCATTGCCGCCGTCGGTTCGCCGTCCAATGTTTCGCGCAGCGACCGCTCGATCACGATCGCCATCTCGCGGCGAAGGTCGAACTTGTCCCATCGCGCGTACACCGCCGTCACGCCCTTGCGCGTGTGCGCCAGCAGCGCGCCGATCTGCTCAAGCGAATAGCCCGCCCGGTCGAGGATCGTCGCGGCGGTGCGCCGCAAGTCGTGCGGTGTCCACCGTTCCATTTCGAGCCCGGCAACGATGCGCTGAGCGGCCTCGTGGAGATGATCGCGGTGGAACGCGAAGATCGGCGCGGCCGGATCGGCCTTGAGATGCGGCCGCAGCAGTTCGAGCGCCAAGCCGGACAGCGGGGTGATGAAGGCGCTACCGGCCTTCATGCGCTCGGCGGGTAGCGACCAGTGCGGACCGTGTTCGCTCGGCCCGCGCAGGTCGCGAAGCTCCCTGCCGACCATGCCGCCCACCATGCCGGGCCGCGCCGCCGTCACGAGGATCAGGCGCAGCGCGGTCGCGACGTCTGGCGACACGTTGAACCGTTCCGGCGCATCGAGGGCGTGCCAGACCTGCCGGATTTCGGCGGCGGACAGGAACCGGTCTCGGGTGACTTTGGCACCACCGGGCGCCGGAAGGTCGGCGAACGGATTGACCGTCACGAACTTGCGCCCGGGCTGCTTGGCCCATTTGAACATGGCGTGAATGATGTGCTTGGTCTGGTTCGCCATCGACTTCTTGCCGCGCCGGTCCGCGATGTCGTGCAGCATGGCGGCCGCATCGTCGTCGGTGATCGAGACGAGCGGCCGCTCGTTCCAGCCGTAGACGCCCCCGATGCGCTGCAGCGTCAGACGCGACTTGTGCCCGGTGCGGTGCGTGGTCAGCTTGGCGTCGAAGTAAAGCTCGACCACCTCGGCGTAGGTCTTAGTCTTCTTTTCAGCCTCGGCGCGCTGGATCTTGGGCGCGAGCGGCGTGCCGCCATTGGCGACGGTCTTGCGCGCGTCGTTCGCGATCTCGCGCGCTTTCGTCAACGGCACGTCGGGGTAGCGGCCGATGGTCAGCCACACGACTTTGCCGGTAGTCCTGTCGCGGTACGCGAACGCGAACGTCTTGACGTCTTTCGGCGTGATCCGGAGGCACAGGCCGGAACAGGCGGCATCGCCGACCGCGTATTGCGCGGCGCGCGGCTTGTAAGACCGGATGCCGACGTCGGTGAGTTTCACTCGCATGGGGTGTTCGTCTTTCAGGGTTGCTGTTAGCTCGTGCTAACAAAATGGTTGGACTAGTAGGGCACGCCCTGACACGTCCTGACAAGAGCGAGACACGCATGGTTCGCCTACAGTCGCAGGCATTTCCATGTGTCAGGACGTGCCAGGACGTGTCAGGACGGTTCAGGACGGTTCAGAGAAAATATTTAGCTTCGCTCATCCGGGCTACGAGCTACGTCGTTACGCCGGGCCGGGCTTCGCCTTCTTCTTGAGCTTTTCCTTCTCGGCCTGCTCGCGCGCCGCGGCGGCATCGTCGGAGAGCCGTACGGTGACACGGTCGGGCAGCCGCAGGTCGATCGCGGTCAGGTCGCGCGAGATGAGCTTCTTGTCGCGGTCGAGCGCGACCAAAAGGTCGAGCGCGCGGCCGATGTCGGCCTCGGGCAGACGGATGTCGAGGCCGTTCTTGAGCCGAAGATTCCAGCGCCGCTCCGCGACCCGGATGGCGGCACGCACCTGCTCCTTGATGGCCGGATACCGATCGATCAGCGCCAGGATCTCCTGCGCCTTGGCGGCGGCGCCCGGCCCGACCACCAGCGGCAGGGCTGCGACCTTGCGCTCGCCATGGGCTCCGAGCACGGTCCCGTCGGCGGCGATCATCGCGATCTTGCCGTTGTTCTGCCAGAGCGCGAAGGCTTCGCGTTCCTCGAGCGCGATCTCGAGCCGGCCCGGATAGAACTTGCGCACCGTCGCCTGCGCGATCCAGGGCACGCTTTCGAGGCGGCGGCGGGCAGCGTCAACATCGAGGAACAACAGCGAGGTGCGCTCAGTCACTCCGGCGGCGGCGAGGATCTCCTGCTCGGTGAGCTGCCGGTGGCCGCTGAGCGCGACCGCGGCGACGCCGAAGCCGGCCGCATTGCCGGCGGCGTCGCGTGCGTCCTTGAGCGAATCGACGATCGCCGGGACGTGGTTGCCCTTGAACGTCCCGTAGCCGGCGCTCAGCAGAACCAGCAGGGCGGAGGCGGCGACGCCGGCGCCTTTCGGCTTCAAGCCGGCCAGCAGCATCGCGACGCTGTGCATCCGGCGGCCGAGCCGGGCGGCACCGCTCTTGAGCCGCTCATGCAGTGCGCGGGCGAAGGGGCCGACGGACGCACGCCCGGCCACGCCTGCCGCGGCGCGCACGCCTGACCGCCGGCGCGACGAGGCGAGACGTCCGCGATCGTCCCTTGCGCTCACCTTGACCAAACCCCGCAGATTCTTGAATGCAATGCGCGTTGGCGCGGCCGTTAGTGTTCGGCCTCAGTGGTAAACGCCGGGTAAATTCGCGCCGCCCGCGTCACTCGATGCCGAGAAACCGCCTCACCGCCGCGACGGTGCGAACCGGATCCTCCTCCTCCGGGGCGTGGCCGAGCTCGTCGAACACCACCAGCGTCGAGCCGGCGATCTCGCGGTTCAACGCGCGCGCGGCGTCGAGCGGCACCAGGCGGTCGCGCCCGCCCCAGATGATGAGTGTCGGCACCTTGATTTCGGCGAGGCGGGCGGGCGCGCCCCGCTGGCGCTGGCTGAAGCGGTCGATGAAAGCGCGGCGGTTGCCTTCGCGCTGGGTGAGCGCGACCGTGCGATCGACCATCTCGGGCGTGACCTTGCCGGGATCGCCCCAGACGTTGCGCATGCCCTGCTCGACCAGGAAGCGGGGAAGCGTGTTGGACAGCACCCAGTTGATCCCCGGCGTCTCCAACAGGCGAAGCCCGATCGGCATCGAGGTCGAGGGCGCCGAGTAGCCGCCGTCGACCAGGATGAGCGCCGCGACGCGGGCCGGATGCGCGAGCGCGAGGCGCACCGAAACGCCGGCGCCGAGCGAGTTGCCGCCGAGCACGGCGCGGCCGAGGCCGAGCTTGTCGAGCACCGCGATCACGAAGGCCATGTCGCGCTCGCGCCCGTAAATTCGGTCGGGCGACGGCCCGGTCAGCCCGTAGCCCGGCAGGTCGAACGAGATCACGCGGCGCTTGTGCTTGAGCGCCGCGGCCCAGCCCTCCCACGCGTGCAGCGAGGAGCCCATTCCGTGCAGCAGCACGATCGGCGCGGGGTCGTCGCGCGGTCCCTCGTCGCGCAGGTGCACCTGCATCCCTGCCGCCTCGACGAACACCGAGGGCGGCGGCGCAAAGCGCTCGCGCAGCTCCGCGACCGGGCGCTCCGGCGCCCAGGTCAGAAGCGACAAAGACGCCGAGCGCGAGCGCAAGCACGAGCGGAACGGCGACAAGGATCAGGAGGAACGGTACGCATGGTGCCTGTGGTCCTTTGCACCTGTCATCCCGGCCGAGCGCCATCGCCGCGGATGTAGGCCGAGTATCCCGGTGCTAGACCTGCCTCACCGCAGGGGAGAGGGTCCGGATCCGCCGGCCTGAGCCCTGGCTCAAAGCGAAGTCGCGTCCGGGATGACATCGGCGATACGAGCTTCGCTGGAGCGAAAGCGACGCCCCCTCACCTGGCATCACTCGGATCGCCGCCTCTCCCCATCGGGGGCGTGACGCCGAGACTCACCGCCCGAGCGAGGCGTCCTCGACCATCCATTTGACCAGCTCGCCGAATGAAATGCCGGCGTGCGCCGCGAGTTCCGGCACCAGCGAGGTCTCGGTCATGCCGGGCTGGGTATTGATCTCGAGGCAGACGACGCCTTCCGGTCCGCGGCGGTCGTCATAGCGGAAATCCGCGCGGCTCACCCCGCGGCAGCCGAGCGCGTGATGCGCGGCCAGCGCCACGCGGCGGACTTCCTCGTACACGTCCGACGGAATTTGCGCCGGCAGGATGTGGGTGCTGCCGCCGGGCGCATACTTGGCTTCGTAGTCGTAGAAGCGCGCGGTCGGCACGATGTCGGTGACGCCGAACACCTGGTCGCCCATCACCGCGCAGGTGAGCTCGCGGCCGGGAATGAAGCGCTCGGCGAGCACGGTGTCGCCGAACGCCCAGTCGTCGCGGTAGAGCTCCTGCGGCGGATGGTCGTGCGCCTCGGTGACGATGAAGACGCCCACGCTCGAACCCTCGGCGATCGGCTTGAGCACGTAAGGGCGCGGCAGCACGTGCCGCTTCGCCGCCTCGAAGCGGGAGACCACGATCCCGTCGGGCACCGGAACGCCGGCGGCGCGGAACACGGCCTTGGCGACATCCTTCTTCATTGCCAGCGCCGAGGCCAGCACCCCGGAATGGCTGTACGGAATGGCCAAGACTTCCAGGATGCCCTGCAAGGTGCCGTCCTCGCCCGGGCGGCCGTGCAGCATATTGAGCGCGACCTGCGGCTTGAGCGTCGCCAGCACACTGGCGATGTCGCGCCCGACGTCGATGCGGGTGACGCGATAGTTTTGCGTCTCGAGCACGTCGGCGCAGGCCTTGCCGGAGCGCAGCGAGACCTCGCGCTCGGCCGACCAGCCGCCCATCAGCACCGCGACGTGCTTGCTCATGCGATTTCTCCCGCGACGCCGGCACCTTGGCTGATTCGGACGCCGGACAGTAGCGATCGGGATAGGGGGGAGCCTCGCGGCCCCTCCCCTCCCACACCACCGTACATACGGGTCCGTATACGGCGGTTCGGTGGATTAAGCGACGCGTTTGGGTGCGAGGGAAGCCAGGCCGAGCGAGACGGAGAAGAAGGCATTGGACAGGGCGATGGTGAGCGCGGGGCTGTTGCTGAGCCGCCAGGGGCCATGTGGGCTGCCGGCGGTTTGCGCCGCCAGGTCCCGGCCGACGCCGCGGCGTCGCAGCTCGTGCGTAACGGGTGCGTCCGCGTCGCCATTGCTTCCAGGCGATGGCGCGCAGCCGTCGCCTGGTCCACTGGTCGAGCTCGCGCAACACCGATGGAGTCTCGCAGAAGCCGAAGTAGCCGCGCCATCCGATCAGATAGACGGACAGCTCCTTGGCGATCTGCGGCAGGCTCGCCCCGCGCGTGCGCCGCGTCAGTTCCCGAACCCGGCTCTTGAAGCGGGCGATCGCCTGCGGCGCGATGCGCCGCCGCGGCTCTCTCCCGCTTGTGAAGCTGAAGCCCAGGAACTTGCGGACGCTCGGCTTGGCGACCGCGCTCTTCGCCTTGTTGACCTTGAGCTTGAGACGCTTGGCGAGGAACGTCTCGATGCTCGCCATCACCCGCTCGCCCGCCCGCTGGCTGCGCACATAGATGTTGCAGTCGTCGGCGTAGCGCACGAAGCGGTGGCCGCGCCTCTCCAGTTCCTTGTCCAGCACGTCCAGCATCAGGTTCGACAACAGCGGCGAGAGCGGTCCGCCTTGCGGCGTGCCTTCCTCGGTCGGGCTGACAAGCCCGCCGTCCAGCACGCCCGCGGTCAGAAAGCCGCGGATCGAGCTTCAGGATGCGCTTGTCGGTCACCCGCTTGGCCACGAGCCCCATCAGGATGTCGTGGTTGACCCGGTCGAAGAACTTCTCCAGGTCGATGTCCACCACCACGTCGTGACCGGCCGCGATGTACTGCTTGCGCCCGCTCCACCGCCTGATGCGCCGAGCGCCCCGGCCGAAAGCCGAAGCTTGCCTCGGAGAACGTCCGGTCCCAGTCCGCCTGCAGCACCTGCATCACCGCCTGCTGGATGAAGCGGTCGAGCACCGTCGGGATGCCGAGCGCGCGATGCCGCCCGACGCCTTCGGTATCTCCACCCGCCGCACCGGCTGCGGTTTGTAGGTGCCTTCAAGCAGCTGTGCCCGGATCGTGGGCCAGTGCTCCTTCAGGTAGGCCGGCAGCTCATCGACGGTCATCCCGTCGATGCCGCCGGCGCCCTTGTTGCGCTTCACTTGCGCCAGCGCCTTCTTCAGATTCTCACGCTCGACAACTGCTTCCATCGACGGTCCCAACGCGACCGCCTGGCTTTCGATATCGGCTTTCGCCGCGCGCGCTTCGGTCTCTTGGGCGGCGGCGCTTCGGGCTTCACCCCTTGCTCCGGTGCCCAAGTTCAGCTCGACCTGATTCTTCTGCCGCATGGCGCGCACGAGATCGCCGCTCTACTTGCCATTCCACCGTTCGGGCCTTCGGCGGACGCTCCCGCCTACTATGCCCTCTGCTGACTTCTGCGCTGCGATCAGGTCGCCTTGCGGCGACCTCAGTCCCGATTCCGGGACACAGCGCAGACCTCCCGAGGTAAGATCGACCGCCTTCACCGCACGCCCGCCGGATTTACCACCCCGGTCCTTGATGGCCGTGGACTTCGCGATCACCTGCTCGCTCGTCCGACCGGGTAGGCCTCGTTATCCGGTTCTTGTCCATCGGGCCGCGGCTTTGCTCCACGCTTCCTTCAGACCCCGCCTCGCGACGACGCCCTTGCGCTTCGCTAATCCTTCGCCGCCATCAGGCTGGATAGAGGACTTCCACCTCCAAGCTGTCGATCATGCTCGGCACACTGGACAAAGGCGCGCGTTGCGCGCCGTGCCCACGCGGATGTTCTGTACGTGGGCACGCGCCGCTTCGCGACGCTTTGCCCACCCTACATGACCTGCCCGATCACCGAATTATCGTTTGACGCAGGCGACCGGGTCTCTATTGATGCGCGACGAAACCGGCGGGCGCGCGGCCGTTTCGCCGCCAGCCGCCGGATGCAGGGGACGACAAGAACGACAGGGAGAGCATTGATGTTTGCAAGACCGTTTTTCGCCGGCTGCCTCGCGCTGACGGCCGTTGGATTTGCGACCGCGGCAGCCCAGGCTCAGCAATTGTCGATCGCGACCGGCGGCACCGGCGGGGTCTACTATCCGCTCGGCGGCGGGTTCGGAAATATCCTCGGCAAGGAATTTCCCGGGATGACCGCGACCGCCCAGGTCACCGGCGGGTCGGTCGCCAATCTGCAGCTGGTCGCCTCCGGCAAGGTCGACCTCTGCTTCACCCAGGTCGACGCCGCCTACGACGCCATTGTCGGGCGCGACAAGTTCCCGAACAAGCTGCCGATCCGCGCGCTCGCGGTCATGTATCCGAACCACATGCACGTGGTGACCATCGAGGGCACCGGCATCGACAAGGTCGAGGACCTCAAAGGCCGGCGCATCTCCGCCGGCTCGCCCGGCAGCGCGACCGAGGTCTACGCCATCCGCGTGCTGGAGGCGGCCGGGCTCGATCACGAGAAGGACGTGCGCAAGGAGCGGCTCGGCGTCGCCGAGAGCGTCAACGCGCTCAAGGACAAGAAGATCGAGGCGTTCTTCTGGGTCGGCGGCCTGCCGACCGCGGCGGTGACCGATCTCGCGGCCACGCCGAACACCAAGATCAAGATCCTCGACATCGCTCACCTCACCAAGAAGATGAACGACAAGTACGGCCCGCTCTATGCCGAGGCGACGATCCCCGCCGCCACCTACAAGGGCATGGACAAGGACGCCAAGAACAACACGGTGTGGAACATCATGGCGGTGAACGCCAGCACGCCGGACGACCTTGCCTACAAGCTCACCAAGACCATGCTGGAGAAGCGCGACGACCTTGCGCTCGTGCACAAGGAGGCGCTCAACATCAAGTCGGAATGGCAGACCTCCAGCCGCGCCGGCATTCCGTGGCACCCGGGCGCGCTGAAATACTTCGCCGAGAAGGGCGTCAAGGTGGAGTGACCGTCGCCGGCTCGCCGTCATTGCGAGTTCGCACCGGCGTGTGCCGACCCGCCCTGGATGAAACTCTGCCCCGTCATGCCCGGCCTTGTGCCGGGCATCCACGTCTTTCTTGTGTGATCAGCAGGAAGCAAGACGTGGATGGCCGGGACAAGCCCGGCCATGACCAGTGGATAGGTCATCAACTGATACCGTGGGCATTGCACCATCCAGCACTGTTTCTTGCTAGCCGAAGGCGAAGCAATCCAGAACGGCAATGCCGACCTGGATTGCTTCGTCGTTGCGCTCCTCGCAATGACGGCCGGCGTCGGATGGGCCTGAGCGCGAGCAGTGAGCTTACACGTCCGGTCTCGCCTGGAACCATTTCGGCGCGTGACACCAGGGGCAAGCCATGCGCGCCGAACCGCTGACGTTCAAGAGCATCCGGGCGCGGCCCGTCGTGCTCAAGCTCAAGCGCCCGGTGGTGGCGCGCATCGCCGCCATCACCGACTGGCCGCTCATCCTGATCGACCTCCACACCGACGAAGGCATCGTGGGCCGCAGCTATCTCGAACCCTACACGCCGAAGGCGATGAAGTATCTGATCCCGGCGCTGCACGATTTCGGCGCCATGCTCGCGGGCCGGCCGGTCGCGCCGGCGGAGCTCTATGAGCTGGCGCGCCGGTCGCTGCATTTCGTCGGTTATGCCGGCCTGTCGATGATCGCGGTCTCGGGGCTCGACATGGCGGCCTGGGATGCGCTCGCGAAGGCCGCCGGCATGCCGCTCTGCGTCCTCCTCGGCGGCGCGGTCGGCCCGGTGAAGGCCTACAACAGCAACGGACTGTGGCTGCAGGAGGCGGATGCGGTGGCCGCAGAGGCGATCGTGCTGCGCGACGAAGGCGGCTTCGCGGGCCTGAAGCTGCGGCTCGGCCGCGAGCGGATGCGCGACGACCTCAATACGATCGCGGCGGTGCGCGATGCGGTCGGCGACGACATGCAGCTGATGGTCGACTTCAACCAGGGCCTGGACCTCGGCGAAGCCTTGCAGCGCTGCCACGCGATCGACGACCTCGGTCTCGCCTGGATCGAGGAGCCGATCGTGTACGACAACTATGAGGGCTATGCCCAGCTCGCCGCCGAGCTGAGCACACCGATCCAGATCGGCGAGAATTTCTATGGACCGCGCGACCTTTACGTCGCGCTGCAGCGCAAGGCGTGCGACTACGTCATGCCGGACTTCATGCGCATCGGCGGGGTGACCGGCTGGCTGCGTGCGGCCGCGATCGCCGGCGCCGCCGGCGTGCCGATGTCGAGCCACCTCTACCCGGAAGTCGCCGCGCATGTGATGCGGGTGACCGAGACCGCGCACTGGCTCGAATGGCAGGACTGGGCCGATCCCGTTCTGCAGAAGCCCTACGAGGTCAAGGACGGCCTGCTGCACATCCCCGACGCGGCCGGGGTGGGCCTCGACTGGAACGAGGACGTGGTCGCTGCCAACCGGGCCGACTTGTAGGATGGGTTGAGCGCCAGCCAACTCCGCCAGCAAGCGCATTGATCTCATTCGATTCTTGAGTTCGGCTGCGATCAGGGGCGGCGCTGGGCTCCGCACTCAAGCCATCTCTCGCGCCGTAACCTATTCATGGTCTGCGCGGATAGGAGACCTTTGATGCTGGTCCGGTAAGGCGATGTTCACGCGGCTACGCGAACACATGAGCCGTCTTCATAGGTCCATGCAGACTTGGCCAGCTAATCAAAAGATAGGTCTCCCTCTAGACGAGGGCCAGCCGATGGCGCGGTGCGATCGGCGTGAGAAAGGAAATTGCACGCCCCTGCGGTTCGGAATCTGGTGCATGCCTCAGCGTGCACCGGCCTCTTAATCCGGCTGCTCATCTCTAGCAGTTCGCCCCGGGAGGGGCGGCCCATCCATAAAGGGGGTTGGAGTTGGATGCGATTTGACAAACTAATTAGCCTCATTTTCTATTGGTGCTGCCGAACAAACTGAAACAGACTGGCACTTGCGGGGGTAGGAAGCAGAAAGCAGTTCCGAAGCGCCGCGCCGAAACGCTCACGTTTTGGAGATTGGAAGACGATGCCGGAGCGACCGTTGGTTGATGTTGTCGGGGCCGTCGATATTCACGTACATTCCGCGCCCTCATACACCCATCATCGCCCGTGGGATGACGTCGTCACCGCACGCCACGGACTTGACGAAGGGATGGCGGCGATCGTCCTGAAAGATCATACCGAATGCACGGTCACCCGCGCCGCGCTGGCGCAGAAGGCGGTGCCCGGCATCCGGATGTTCGGCGGGGTGGTCCTCAATCACTCGGTCGGGGGGATCAATCCGGACGCCGCCGATTTCGCCTGCACGATGGGAGGCGTCGAGGTCTGGTGCCCCACCGTGGATGCCTTGCGCCATTCCCAGGTCTTCCCGCAGGGCAACTACGCGACCGCCGCCGATATCGGCCCCGCGGAGCCGCCGAAGAAGTCACGCCACATCCTGAAAAAGCCGCCGATCAGTCTGCTCAAGGACGGCGCGTTGACGGATGAAATCAAGGACGTCGTCAAGATCTGTCAAATCTGGGACGTCATGCTCGGCACGTCGCACATCCACAAGAACGAAATGGCGGCGCTGGCGAAATTCGCCAAGCAGGAAGGATTTTGCAACCTCGTCATCACCCATGGAAACTGGCTGCTGATGAGCGAATTGAGCGACGCCGAAATGCGCGAGCTTGCCGACCTGGGAGCCTGGATCGAGTTTTGCGGCACTTCGCTGCTTCCTCCTCATGGGGCGAGGTCGATGGAGGCCGAGGTCAAGGCGTTGTACGCCGTCGGGCTTGATCGCTGCATCCTCGCCAGCGACGCCGGCGGTCAGACCTACGGATCGGCGCCGTCGATGTTCCGAGCCTATTTGCAACTCCTCCTCAATACCGGGCTTCCGCTCAAGGACATCCGGGTGCTGTCGTCCGATCGGCCCAAGCAGCTCTTGCACATGTCCTGACGCCGGATTTCACAGGAGCGTCCGAATGCGCCAGCTCTTTCTCGCCTTCAGCGACGCGATTGACCACCTCGCGCGCTTGATCGTGATCGGGCTGATGGCAGTGATGTGTGTCGCCGTTTTTGCAGGCGTCTTCTTTCGCTACGTCCTCGGCGATCCGTTGAGCTGGACCGAAGAGGTCAGCCGCTACCTCATGATCTGGCTGGGTTTTCTCGCGACCGGGCTGGCGCTTCGCGAGGGCGGCCATGTCGCGATCGACGCTGTGATCGAGCGCTTTCCCCGCGCCCTTCGCCGATGGACGATCTTCTTCACGCGCGTGCTCTGCATGGTGTTCCTGATCACGGTCGTCATCACCGGCGCCATGCTGGTGCTGCGTGTCGCCGCGCAAACCACACCGGTGCTCGATATCAGCCTGGCCTGGGCCTACGCGGCGATTCCCGTCGGCTGCCTGATGATCGCAATTGAATTGGTAACACTCATGATCCGTCAACCGGATCCTCCGCGCGCCGCGCAAGACCTGGAAACGGCCCTGAATATCCGAAACTGACCTCATGTTGGGCGCCCTCGGCATCACGTTCTTCGCGACGCTGCTGATCGGCGTTCCGGTCGCGTTCTGCATTGGCCTCTCAGCCCTTGTCGCGATGCTGGTCTGGGGCAAGGTTTCGCTCGTCCTCATACCGCAGCGGATGTTCACGGGGGTCGACAATTTCGTCCTGATGGCGATCCCGTTCTTCATGCTCGCCGGCGAATTGATGGGCACTTCGGGCATTCTTCGCCGGCTGCTGCGATTCGCTGACCTGCTGGTCGGTCATTTCCGGGGCGGGCTGGCGCACGTCAATATCGTTTCGGCGATGATCTTTTCCGGCGTTTCCGGATCGGCGGTCGCGGACGTGTCGGCGCTCGGATCGGCGCTGATTCCGCCGATGCGCAAGCAATACGGAAACGCATTCGCTTCGGGCGTTTGCGCCGCGGCCGGCACGATGGGCCCGATTATCCCTCCCAGCATCCCTATGGTGATCTACGGACTGGTTGCGAATGTTTCGGTGGCTGGCCTGTTCATCGCCGGCATCATCCCGGGCATCCTGATCGCCGCCGGAATGATGGTGATCGCCTATGCGATCGCGCGCCGGCGCAATTACCCTTGGCGGCGCGAGTCGATACCGCGGGCGGAAGCCTGCCTGCGCTTGCGGGAGTCGATCGTCGCGGTGATGATGCCGCTCATCATCATCGGCGGCATCCTTTTCGGGGTCGTGACGCCGACCGAAGCCGGAGCCATAGCGGTCTTTTACGCGCTGGTGGTCGGGTTTTTCGTGACACGTGAATTGAAAGTGTCCGATTTGCCGCCGGCGCTGCTGCGCAGCGGCATCGCGACCGGGATCGTGTTCATTCTCATCGCGACCTCTAACATCGTGGGCTGGCTGATCACCGCGGTGCAGCTTCCGGAGATCATGGGGAACGCGGTGCGTTCCATATCCGACAATCCGCTCGTCTTTCTGCTGGTCGTCAACATCCTGCTTCTGATCGTCGGATGCTTCATCGACAACATTGTCGCCATGATCATGCTGGCTCCGATCCTGGCACCGATTGCCAAAAGCTACGGCATCGATCCTCTGCATTTCGGATTCATCTTCGTCATGAACGGCGTGCTCGGGCTTTTGACCCCGCCATTCGGCCTGGTCTTGTTCGTCACCTGCGCGATCTCGCAGATTTCGCTGCTCTCACTTTCCAAGGCGGTGCTGCCCTTCCTCTATTGGCAGGTCGTCGTGCTGCTTCTGTGCACCTACATCCCCGTTCTCGTTGTTGGACTGCCGCACTATTTCGGATTCAAATGAACCACCAGGAGGGATAAAATGCGAATCTCAGTCGCCACTCGCTCGCTTCTCACCGCGCTTTTCGTAACGGCCATCACCGCCTTTCCGGCGGCGGCGGATACCTGGCGATTCGCGAGCGCCGGAGCATCCGGCGACCGCTCGGAAACGGCCGCCCTGCGGATGATTGAAATCATCAATCAACGCATGAACGGAAGACACAAGATCGACTATTTCGGAGAAGGCCGGCTTGGAGGCGAGCGCGAGTTCACCGAGGGTGTGAAGCTTGGCACGATCGAGTTCGGGATGACCGCCACGTCTGCCATGACGACCTTCGTTCCGCAGCTTGCTTTCTACGACATGCCGTTCCTGTTCCGCGACGTCGGTCATGCCCGCAGGGTTGCGACCGGCGCGGTGGGCAACAAGCTGCTCGCCGCCATGGAGGCGGCGGGAATCAAGGGGCTGGCGACGGCGGAATCCGGATTCCGCAACATGCTCACCAACAAGAACCCCGTGAAAAAGCCGGAAGACATGGCCGGCATGAAGATCCGCGTGATGGAAAGCCCGTCCCACATCGCGGCGATCCGGGCCATCGGTGCGGCCGCGGTGCCGATCGCGTTCCCCGAAGTCTACGGCGCCTTGCAGCAGGGCGTGGTGCAAGGGCTCGATCTTCCGCTCGGCAACATCGCCGCGCCGAAGCTGCACGAAGTCGTGAAGTTCCTCTCGTTCACCGAACACATCTACACGCCGCACGTTTTCATCATGAACCTCGATCTGTTCAAGAAGCTCTCGGCCGAGGATCAGAAAATCATTCTCGAGGCCGCGAAGGAAGGCGCCGACCTCGAGCGCAAGCTCAACGACGATCTCGTGGTGCAATGGAGCAATGAGCTGAAGTCCAAAGGCATGACGCTGGTTCCGGTCTCAGAAAAGGAAAAAGCGGTTTTCGCCGAGAAGATGAAACCGGTCTGGGCGCAATTCGAAGGACGCATCGGCAAGGGCGTGATCGAGGAAGCGGTTGCGGCGCCGTAAGCATCCGGACTTGTATCCGCGGCCGATCATCAGCGCCGTTGTCTTCATCTTCGTCGGCATGTCGAACGTCGTCTCGTTCCTGCTCAGCGCCTCGATGCTGCCTATCGCGGTCGCTGGTTGGATGAATCGATTTCCGACAAGCCGCTGGTATGTCTGCTGATCGTCAACCTGATCCTGCTGCTGCTCGGCTGCTTTCTCGAAAATCTTGCCATCCATGATAATGGCCGCGCCCGTTCTCGCGCAGTGGCGGCGCAGTTCGGCATTGGTCCTCTGCATTTCGGATTCATGTTCGTTCTGAACTCCGTGATCGGGATGCTGACACCGCCCGTCGGCGCCATCCCATTTGCGGTCTGCGGCGTCTCCAAGACATCCATCGAGGGTGTGACACGGGAGTCGCGGGAAGAGGCTGCGAAGATCGGCGGAATGGATCGTCAGACGCTGCGGGACTGGGTGATCCGGTTCAACGAGAAGGAGCCGGATGGTCTGGTCAACATTCCTTCACCGGGTGTGCCGCCCAAGCTCGCCGACACGCACAGGGCCTTTCTCGCCCGGATCGTGGAGCAGGGGCCGATCTCTGCAATCCACGGCGTGGTGCGGTGGCGGGCCTGCGATCTGATCATGCGGCTGCAGGAGGAGTTTGGGCTCTCGGTATCGGACGATACGATCTATCGAGCCCTGAAGGATTTGGGCTTCTCGCATGTGAGCGCCAGGCCGAAGGCTTACAAGCAGGACGTCGAAGTCATCGACGCGTTTAAAAAAACTTCGCCGCCCGCCTGGCGAAAATCCGTGCGCAGCTCGCCGCGGGCACAGCGATAGAGGTCTGGTTCCAGGACGAGATGCGCGTCGGCCAGAAGAACAAGCTTACCTATCGCTGGGCCAGAACGGGCTCGCGTCCGCGGGCCGATCACGATCAACGGACCCAATCCACCTACCTGTTCGGCGCCGTATGCCCTGAACGCGGAGCCGGCGCCGCCCTCGTGCTGCCGGCCTGCAACACCGAAGCCATGCAGCTTCATCTCGACGAGATCGCCACCAAGGTCACTCTGGCGCTCACGCCGTTCTCTCCTGATCAAGCCGGCTGGCATGGCGCCGCAGCGCTCAAGATTCCACTAACATCTCGCTGTGCCGCTGCCGTCACGCGCGCCCGAACTCAACCCCCAAGAAAACATCTGGCAGTTCATGCGTCAGAACTGGCTTTCGAACCGCATCTTCAAAGGCTACGACGACATCGTCGATCACTGCTGCTACGCCTGGAACACCCTCATCGATCAGCCCTGGAAAATCATGTCCATCTAAGGAGCTTTGGCCGTTTCTGGTTGGCAGATCAGCCTGCTCTTGCTAGTTACATTGTCCCAACCATCTCCCTCACGCTGCCAAGGCTGGGCGGATATTGATCCCGCACGAAGTAAGTAGGACGAATGGCGATTATCAAGTTGATCGGTGCATATGACATGCACATACACTCCGCGCCCGCGCCCTTCGTGCGCATCGGCGATTCCATCGACATCGCCATGTGGTGCGCCGAAGCTGGCATGTCGGGTCTAGTGATCAAAAGCCATTTTGAGAGCACGGTTTCCAAGGTGCATCACGCTCGCCGCGCTCTGCAGGAGAGATTTCCGGACTTCAAGATCTTTTCCGCGATTGCGCTTAACCGGGGCAGCGGCGGGGTCAACCCACGCGCGGTGGAGATGGCGCTGGGGCTCGGCGCCAAGGTGGTCTGGCTGCCGACACTCGACGCGGAGGGACATGCGAAAGGATTTGGACAAACTGGAACTTACGGCTTCAAGGCCATGACGGTGGAGTTCACACCGCTCCGACAACCCCCGCCAGGGGCACCTGTCACCGTTCTTGACGAGAAGCTCTACACGGTTACCGAGAACGGTGCGCTGACGGAGGAGACCAAGCGGGTAATCGAGTTGACGCGCGACTACGATGCGATATTGGGGACGGGACATATCAGCCGGGAGGAGATCCTGGCCGTGTACGACTATTGCGTTGCCGTCGGTCTTAATAAAGTCGTCGTTACGCATCCGGAGTTCCGCGCCCCCAATCTGGATGTCAAGACGATTGAGGACTTGGCCAAGGCGGGTGCCTATATGGAATTCTGTGCCGTCAACTGCTTCCCGATCCATGCGGTCACGACGGTCGAGCAGATACGCGACATCATTCTCGCCGCCGGCGTTCACCGTAGCATTCTTTCGAGCAATTCCGGCCAGCCGTGGGCGGCCCGTCCGCCGGAAACGCTGCGGGTTTTCCTGCAATGCTTGCACGAAAAGGGGCTCACACCCGATCAGCTCCGGATCATGACCATCGATAATCCGATTTCACTGCTTGGAATCAACTGAATAACCGCGTTACGAAGAGGCCCGCCTAATGTGACGACCGGCGCGGGCAAACTGGCCCCTCCATCCGATAAAAATGACCGTCGCCGACGCTGAGCGATACTGAACCGCTTGGTCGAGCACAACTTCAATGGTGGAGAACTTGGGCGGGATACATGGCGTCGGGCATCGCCGCGAAGCAGTTTCGCAGCCCGTTCATTGCGGTGGCATTGCTTCGGTCCCATCACGCCACCAAACAGGAAAACGATGGGGTTCGCTTCCGCCCCACCCAACCTACACCCATCCGGAGGGGTGACCGGCCCGCCGACGCTCGTGTAGCATGCCGCTCCAACGACAAAGCGCGGGCCGCCGGACCCGCCCGGGGGGCGGTTGAAGTGGAATCAAGTCCGATCAAGGCCGAGCTGGACGTGGCCGGGGCGCCCGCCGCGCTGTCCGAGGAAGCCCGCGCGCGCATCGAGCACTACATCGAACAGGAAGAAGGCGAGTTCAATCGCCTGAGCGGCTGGATCGGCACGGCGATCGCCGCGATCGCGGTCGGCGTCTCGCTATTTCACCTTTACGCCGCCTACGAGATCGTGCCGGCGCACGTGTTGCGGCCGGCGCATGTCGGCCTCGTGCTCCTGCTCTGCTTCCTTTTGTTCCCGGTGGCGCACGCCTTCCGCGACCGCATCCGCTGGTGGGACTACCTGCTGGCGGCCTTAAGCGCCGGCACCATCCTCTACGTGCTCTCGCAAGGGGCGCATTTCGGCGACCGCGCCACCATGCCGACCACCACCGACTACCTGGTCGGCGTCCTCTTCGTCGTGCTCCTCCTGGAAGGCACCCGGCGGGCCACCGGAATGATCATGCCGGGCGTCGCCATCGTGTTCCTGCTCTACGCGATCTTCGGCAACCACCTGCCGGCCCCCTGGACCCACCGCGGCTACGCGATGGAGGACCTCGTCGCCCATCTTTACATGACGCTCGAAGGCATCTTCGGCACCACCGTCGACGTGGCGTCGAGCCTGATCATCCTGTTCACCGTCTTCGGCGCGGTGCTGCAGCATTCGGGCGCCGGCAAGTTCTTCATCGATTTCTCGTTCGCCGCCATGGGCGGCCGGCGCAACGCCGCCGGCCGCGCCGTGGTGCTCTCCTCGTTCCTGCTCGGCGGCCCGTCAGGCTCCGGCGTCGCCACCACGGTCACCATCGGCACAGTCGCGTATCCGCTGCTGGAGAAGGCCGGCTACGAGAAGAACGCCGCCGGCGGGCTATTATCGGCGGGCGGCCTCGGCGCCATCATCTCGCCGCCGGTGCTGGGCGCCGCCGCCTTCCTGATCGCCGAGTTCCTCAAGATCTCGTATTTCGACGTGATCGTCATGGCGACGATCCCGACCCTGCTCTACTACTTCGCGATCTTCGTCATGGTGGAGGTCGACGCCCGCAAGCAGGGCGGCGCCGGCGAGCTCCTGGTGGCGAAGGGCGAGGCCTGGCGGCTCGCCAAGAACTACTGGTTCCACTTCGGCTCGCTGATCTCGATCATCGTCTTCATGCTGATCGGGTTCTCGCCCGGGGTGGCGGTGTTCTGGGCCACCATGCTGGCGATCGCGGTCTCCGTGCTGCGCGCGGACACCGCCATCGCGCCCTGGTGGGTGGCCCTGCCGCTGACCGCGAGCCTCGCGATCGTCATCCTGCAGCTCCTGCGCGTGCCGATCCCGGCAGCGCTCACCGAGCCGCTGTGGCTGGTGATCTTCCTGCCGCTGATCGCCGCCGCCGCGATCGGCACGTTCGCGCCGCGGCTGGCGCCGGTGACCGAGCGGCTGGCGGCCGCGTTGCGCGACGGCACCACCGGCGTGCTCAACGTCGCCGCCACCTGCGCGACCGCCGGCATCATCGTCGGCGTCGTCACGCTCACGGGTCTGGCGCAACGCTTCGCCGACATCATCATCGGCTACGCGCGCGGCAGCCTGCTGCTCACCGCGCTGTTTACCTCGATGATCGTGTGGATCGTCGGCCTCGCCGTGCCGGTGACCGCCTCCTACATCATGTGCGCGGTGATCGCGGCCCCGGCGCTGATCAAGCTCGGCGTGCCGGACTACGCCGCCCACATGTTCATCTTCTACTACGCGGTGCTCTCCGAGGTCTCGCCCCCGACCGCGCTGTCGCCGTTCGCCGCCGCTGCCATCACCGGCGGCGATCCGTACAAGACCACGCTGCAGGCCTGGAAGTACACGATGCCGGCGTTCCTGGTGCCGTTCGTGTTCGTGCTCGACCCTCAGGGCGTCGGGCTCCTGCTGACGCTGCCGAAAGGCGGCTCATGGATCGACGTCGCCGAGGTCACGCTGAAGACCGCGCTCGGCATCATGGCGCTCGCCGCCGGCATGCAGGGCTGGGTGTTGCGGCGGACCACGCTGCTCGAGCGCTGCCTGCTGATCCTTGCCGGCCTCCTGCTGGTGTTCCCGAGCCTGATCGAGGCGGGCGCCGAGCGCATCAGCGGTCGCGACATCGCCTACACCGCGACGCTCGGCATCGTGATCGGCATGGTGGTGTTGGCGATGCAGTGGTTCGGGCGGGAGCGTTCGGACAAGGCGAAGCAGCAAGCGTAGACGAGAGGTCTGCGCTGCTTCGCTCGCTAGGGAGCTGTCCAAGGTCGCCGAGCGCCATGGCGGATGTGAATGATCTGCACCTCATCACCTTCGATAGCCCAGTAGACCAGGTACGGGTAACGGCCCACGCGCAGCATTCGGACTCCAGCTTCGCCCACTCTCCGACCCGCGCGGGGATGCTCGCCCACAAGCTGAAGCGTCCTATGAATTGCCCGCTTGACGTTCTGCGCGCCCGGCGCGCTTCGTTCAGCGATGTAATCGAGGATGGCGGTAAGATCGCGAGTCGCCCGTAACGTCAGGCGCACTCTCATAGGCCGTGGCGCTTCCAGAGAGCCGCTATCTCCTCGTCGGACGCGAACTCGCCGCGGCGCGCTTGTTCGAGTCCCTCCAGGAGGGCCTGCCTCGTCTCTTCGTCCAACTCCTCAGCGTCGGCGTCGTCCGCCATAGAGAGCAACAGCAATGCCAACCTGTCCTGCTCGTCGGCGGGAAGCTCACGAACCTTCGATATGGCCTTGTCAAGCAGCTTGGTCATGACAATCTTCATAACACGATCATGTCGGGGCCGGGTAGTGTCTGAGGCCAAGCCATGAAAATCAGTCGCATTGCTCTGCTCGCGGGGCTCGGGATGGTCACGATGACCCTTCCGGCGGCCGCAGCTCCGGTGTCGACGGACAGCACCGATGTCCGCGCCTCGAAGCCCGCTTACATGCAGCTCGCTCAGAACGCCACCCGAGCCGCCAATGAAGCGCGCGGCGGCGACTTCAAGAAGGCAAAGAAGCCGAAGAAGAAGGGGAAGAAGTAAGGTTGGATCACGCCTGGCGCAATCCGGGAGACCGGCGAGGCTTCCTCGGCTAGGCTACGCTCTGCTTTTCCACAGGAGCCCCGGCCTCACCGCCGGGGCTTCTTTATCGGAGGCGGTCGCAATCGCGCGCATGCGCTGGGCGTTAAGGTCGGCGCCACTGCCAATGGCGCCTGCAAACGACTGTTCAAAATTGAACAGGCAGCCTTACCCAGCTCACACTGAAGCTGCAAAACATCGCCGACCAACAACAACCAGAATGCAGAGCGCCCGGTGGCCGAGAGACCGGGTCGCTTAAGGTCTCAGAGGAGTATTGTCTTGGACACCGTTCTTCCGTTCGCGGAACACAAGCCGTTTGATCCCGGGAGCGTCCCCGCGGGGGCGACGCTAGTAGGAGCGCTGGCGGCACTAAACGGGCGCAATCGAAAGAAGCCAGTGGCCCGCTGGTCCGCCAAGCTCACGCGAGCCCTTACCCTCAAAAGTGGCGACGAGCTTGTTACGCTGTCGGACGCCCGCGTCGTCATGACCCTCTACTCAGAGATCGGGGTCGAAAGCGTATCCGTGGCGCTCGCGATCAAGCGGCTATTGAAAGCCGCCGAGACCAGGGGGTTCGAGGACCGCAAGGCCGCCACCGATCAAGTCGCAATCGTGCTCAGACTCAAGGCATCGCAGACGCCGGTAGGGGTCAACGTTTAAGTTCTGCCGGGCCCACAATCACGCAGACAAAATCGAAAGGCCCGGTCGGCTCGCCTGCCCTGATCTTGCGGAGCGTTTCCGGATCAGGCTCCTTGCCCGTGTCCTGGTCTATCACCGTGTCGCCGTCAACTATGAAGCCCCGCCCGCGCTCACAGGCCGGAGCGGACGTTAAGGCGGCCTCAACTCTTGCCAGCCGGACTTCCAAAGTCGCCTTCATGACGCCTCCGCATCCGGATTTATCCAGCTAAGCAACAGCACCTTGTCAAACTCGTCTAGTGTGCCGGTAGCCTTCCGCCGGGCAATTTCGGCGTCAATCTCGGCTTGGCTCATTCCATGCACCCAAATGCAATGCGTTCGGCCGATGCCGTGCCCGGCTTCGAGTTTTTCCAACCGAGTGTCTAGGCTACGGTTCATTGTAGCTCGCCATTTTGTCGAAGATCGCCAACAAATAGGGCGGCACATGCTCGCGCGCCGTCTCCGCCTCCAGGTTCGTAGTGAGCCACTGGATGGCGTTTTCCAATTCGTCCTCCGTTAGCGCCTCGACGCCCTGAGGGCGGCCACCTTCGAGCTGCGCAATCCGGTTCTCTAGAACGCGGTTCATTTCTTCGCCGCCTCCAGCTTGCGCAGGCGCGCGTCAAAGTCTGCGGCCTCTAGCGTGGTAGCGTAGGCGCTCACGACGCGGGACAGCTCGCCGGCCTCCGATGGCGTCAACTCGCCGGTCGCCACCGCGTCAACTATTGCGGCTGCAGCCGTCACCGCATCCGCTGCCTTTTCAAGTTTCGGCATTTCGAACGTTACGTGCCGATCCTTCCGGGGCGGACAGAGCCGATCCATGCAGATGCGGATTGCGGTGAGATCGCCGCCCTTTGCCAATTCGACGACCTTTTGCGTGATCGTCTCGGCGTCGCCGTCCAGCATCGCCTCGATGGCGAGCGTTGTTTTGTTGCGAGAGCCCGGCGGTCGACCGGCCGGATTCCCTGATCGACCGGGCTTAAAGGGCCTGCCGCTCTGTTTCTGCGCTGTATTATCAGCGGTCACAGTCGCCATTGGATTGCGCTCGAATGTCATCAACCCGCCCCTATTTCCAAGCCCACGGGCGAATTTATTTGCCGCTCGTCGGCAATTCGGGGGCTTGCCACCGCTCTAATCATGCGGCCTCCTGCCCAAAACCGCGTGGCAATTGACCGGGAGCAACGCCATGGCCGATCAACCCCAAGCCCAGCCTGTCTATCCGATTACCGACCCCGACAATGTTCCGGTTCGGATCATCAATGGCATCCCGCAGATTGGTCCTATCGGGGGGCTCATTGCCTTGACGCTCTCGACTGTCCGCATTGGCTTCAGCCCGGAGGGGAAAATCGAACCTGATTTCGTGGTTGCCGCTAGGCTCCGCCTTGACTTGGACTTGGCACGGCAACTCCGCGATCAGCTCGACGGACAAATCCGGCTGCTCACCGCTCCGCCCGACGTGAAGGCGAATTGAACGGGTCATAACGTTGCCCGCTCTATTTACCGTTCGTCGACGATTCTTCGGATCCCGGGAACCGTTGCAACGATCCGGGCGCCAGGCGAAGGCTTGCGAAAGATCGCAACACCGTTGGCCAATAGCGCGGCCTCGATCTTCCGCAAAATTGACGTTGTGCTGGTCGGGCAATCGTCGCCCTTGGCTTCCCAATACCGGCAAGCCCTTTCATGGCATCCGACCTGTTCGGCAAGTTGCGCTTGCGTGAGCCCGGCCACCACGCGTGCCGCCCGAAGCTGCCGACCTGTGACAAGGTTGATGTCGGCCGCTGCCATCAATGCACCGCGTACGGCGGGCGCGGTAGAGGTGCGCCGCCGATGCCGACGACGTGCCGCCCGTTCGCGGCGTGAAGTGGATGCGTCATGCCGCAGCGCTCCTGAGCTGCGCCGGGTCGATGCCATCGCGTCGGAGCTGCTTCACGATCGCCTGGCGCGCATATGCGCTCGGCGTGGTCATGTCGCGCGCTGCCGCTTCCTCGAATCGTTTCAGCGAGCGCAGTCTGGGCATCGCAAGCCGACATGAGCGTTAAATTCGGTCGTCGCTTTTGAGCGGTCAGACACGTCGCGGCTCCGTTAGTTTCGGACCCGTAACGTTTAGCATGGTTTGGCCTGGGTGGACAAGGAATTTGCGCCCCCAGTGCGTCCCCAGGAGAACGAAGAGGAAGGCGAGCCTACCCCTCGCTAGCGCATAAGCCTCGGTACATGCGGGTAAATATCTGGCGCGCCGAAAGGATTCGAACCTCTGACCCCCAAATTCTCAGTCTGGTGCTCCCTATCGGCCTGACGTGCATGTCTTCTTCCCTGCGACAATCGTTAAGAAACTGCACCTTCATAACCAGTCCAACTCGCCTCATTAGGCCACCCTGGGTCGGCGACCGGGGCGGTCGGCGGTGGCTACTTGTGATGAGACGTCAACTCAGATCGGCTGATTGGCTGGAAGTTCTGGAAATCCCAGTGGCGGCCAGGAGCGGCTTCGATCAGCGCGCGAGTGTAATCCTGCCTCGGCGCGGTCAAAACATTCTCGGCCAAACCGGCTTCGACGACATGGCCGTTTTGCATCACCACAACCGTATCGCAGATCTGCGCGGCAACGCGGAGGTCGTGCGTGATGAACAGCACAGCGATCCCGGTCAGCGCGCGGATTTCCTCCAGCAGCTTCAAGATCTGAGCCTGCACCGAAACGTCGAGCGCCGACACCGCTTCATCCGCGACCAGAAGGTCTGGCTCGAGCGCAAGCGCGCGCGCGATGCAGATACGTTGTCGTTGCCCGCCCGAGAATTGGTGAGGATATCGCCGCATGGCGTCGGGATCGATCCCGACGAGACCCAGCAACTCGCGCCCTCGTTTCAAGGCCGCGCCGCGCTGCATTCCGAAATTCACCAAGCCTTCGACAATCGAGTCTCCGACCCGCCGGCGCGGGTTGAGCGATCGGTAAGGGTCCTGAAAGACAATCTGGAAGCGGCGGCGCAAGCGGCGCAGCGGTCGGCGCGCGACCTCGGCAATATCGCGGCCCTTGACGCGGATGCTGCCCGAAGTCGGATCGATCAAGCGAACGATGCAGCGCGCGACTGTTGACTTGCCGGAGCCCGAATTCACCGACCAAGCCCACGATCTCGCCGCGCCGGATCGTCAGGTTCACACCCTTCGCCGCCGCGACCGTGCGGCCCGAGGTAAACAGGCGCGTCGCGACGTAGGTCTTGCTGAGATCAGCCACATCCAGGATGATCTCACCGCTTGGGCTTTCGCGCCGCCTCGGAATCAGGCTTGGCACCGAGGAGACCAACATGCGCGTGTACGCCTGGCGCGGGCGGACAAGAACTTCAGTCCGTTGACCGACCTCGACGACGCGCCCGCAATTCATTACGACAATGCGCTCGGCGATCTCTGCGACAACCCCGAAGTCGTGCGTGATGAACATTACGGCCGTGTTGTGCTTCTCCTGCAGCTCTCGAATGAGCGAGAGGATCTGGGCTTGGGTGGTGACATCGAGCGCGGTCGTTGGCTCGTCCGCGATCAGCAGCTTGGGCTGCAGGATCAAGGCCATCGAGATGACGATGCGCTGGCGCTGACCGCCTGACAGCTGGTGCGGGTAGGCATCATAGATTTGCGCGACACGGGATAGGTGCACTGCGTCGAGCATGGAGAACACCCGCTACGAGGCGCTCGGACCGATTGAGCGTCGTGTGGCGCCGCCGGGTGCCCCTTCGTCGATCTGCTTGCCCACCCGGTGGACCGGGTTGAGGGCGGTCATCGGCTCCTGAAACACCATCGCCATGCGGGTGGCGCGCAGCGCGCGAAGCCGCGCAGCACTCGCAACGAGAACATCCTCGCCGTCGACAAGAATGCGGCCGCCGGTGGGCGTCGAGGCCGCCACGCGGCAACAACCCCGGCCCAAAACCACCGCCTCCGTTTCGCTTTTCGCAATTCCGCTACGCAGTCCCCTCTTGCGCGGGGTGTTCTTTCAGCCATTCGTCTATCATGGCCCGGGCCAACTTTTCCGCGCGCGGACGTGCCTTGGTGCAAACTCTTTCGATCGGCTCAACGCCTGCGGGATGAATGACCACGGTCCACTGATTGCGCTTTATCCGGGCGCGGATTGTGTATCGGACACCTCTGTACTCCAACTTCCGCCTCCCGAGGGGCCTAAGCTTGATTGTGAGCGTCTACCCCTCCGTGGTCGTTGCTGATTTTTGGTCGTCACGCCGTTTGTAAACGGTGGCGATCGCCGATCATGCAGGCGTGGCGGAACACCGCTAGGCCGTCGGCCTCGACCTGATTGGAAGAGGCGCAGGCCGTGCTTGACCTGGCGCACGATGCGGGTGAGGGCGGCGCGGCGCGCTTCAAGCGGGGCCTGGCGCAGATCCTTGCCGTCGAGCTCAAGGAGGTCGAACGCATACAGGAACACCGCCCCGTCGTGCCCCCGCCGCGCAGCAACTTGAACGAGGGGACCCCGTCAACCTCGCAGCAGACCGCCTCGCCGTCGATCAGGCACGAGTGGACCTTAAGCGCCGCCATTCCTGCCCGATGAGCGGAAAGCGGTTGGTCCAGTCGTAGCCGTTGCGCGTGAAACAGGCGCACCTGGGGACCCTCGCGGCGCCCCAGCATCCGGTAGCCGTCATGCTTGATTTCGTGCAGCCAGCGATCGCCCGAGGGCGGTAGGCTGCAGGTCGAGGGCAGGCACGGTTCGATGAAGCCGGCGGGGCGCATACGCCACAACATGCCGCCAAAATTAGCGCGGCCGGCCGGGGAGTCGAGTCCGTTTTCAGGCGACCGGGAGGCGGCGCCCGCAGCTCAGCCGCTTGGGGAGTTCAAGTTGTGGAGAAGAACCACGGCCAGCCACGGGCGCCGTGCCGTTATAAGCCGCGCGTCTCAGCCGGCGATACCGGTTTCAGGCTTGCACCACGATCGGAATTGGACGGGCTCTCCAGCCCCCTTTGGGTTCCCGTCCTTCTGCCTTCGGCGCCCCGGCCTGCCTCCCCCGGGCCGGGGCGTTTTTTCCACTCCCCAGAGGTTAGGCTCCCCCGTTCGAAGGTGCGGCCGTGACGACGTACCTGATCTGGCATAGCTCGAACATGCGGCCGCCATCTGCGGACCGCCGGCCATCTCGAAGGCGAGCCACTTGCAGAACTCGCCGCCGATATGAAACCAGC
>CAVTXS010000034.1:0-178849 GCA_963738705.1 uncultured Alphaproteobacteria bacterium | reverse complement strand
AAATCCTGCGGATCCGGGCGGCACCGCCACGACCGCTCAAACTGCTTCTCCGCGGCCTCTACCAGTCCTCGGCCAATGTCGGCCCTATCAACGAATCCTGGCGGCTGGCTTCCATCTCGCCCCACAACTTCATCCTACTCCCATCTCCTGCCCCTATTGCGGAAAAACATGACCCGGATCATCACCAGCATCATCACCGGACAAAGTGCTGCAACCAGCCCTGCCGAATTCTAATCCAACACATAAATCAGAATCGCTCACCAACATCACCATAACGACCGCGCCGATCAACTGAAGCATGCTGCGCGCCTGAAACCCGCGGCACCGGCACCGCTCCGGGAAACCTTACACCCTGCTGGGACAGCGTCCAACGACTCACGAACCGAACGGTCGAAATATTCAACGCTCACCCAACAAACCTTACCCTCTAGTTGGCTTCACTTGCGCTACACCTCACGGAGAAAGAACACGTAGACGGCTAGATCGTATCCGCTGAGCTTGTGGCAGCCGCGTCCGGCCAACTGCACCCAAGCCTGCGTGCACACTTCGACTCTGCTGCGACGTTGCCTCCACGCCTACTGGTTTCGCCCACCTCGCGCTGTGCCGATTTCGCCCAAACCGCCGCAATCCACCCGGTCTTCATCGCAAAACCTTCGGCCCGCAAAGCCGCCACACCCGCATCAATCTGCTACACGCCACCACCCGCTGCAGCGCCGCGGTGGCACCCGCGGCCGCGGCCTGACCACCGGCATCGGCCCCCCGCGTAATCAACCCCGCCGCCGCGGTGGGGGTCCAACTTCAACGTGTCGCTCGATGACGAGTTTGTTGATGCCATCCGAAATACCTTCCCTAGGAACCGAATTCAATCATCGCCTACGATGCACCGCGGCCGACCACCATGACGGAACGACGATGGGGCGCGGCGGGGCGGGATGTCTGTAGCCACTCGTGCGGCGCAGATGCGACGACACGCCTAATCGCTTCCGGATACTGGTCGTCCAGTGACCGGACGGTCCTTCCGCGTTCGAGTCGCTGACCCCTCCGACCATCAGCGCGCAGATCCATTCGTCGATGATGCAGGCCACCCGCTGGTGATCGCTGCCCGCACGTGTGTTGGTCACGTAAACCGCGCCCTTCCAAACCGCCTTCTCCATCGAGACATCACGGCGATTCCACTCCATCAAGACCAGAGTCGTACCGCGAGCGCGCCAGCGCTGCGTAGCATCGCGTACACCTGCACTGCACGCCATCCAGCCGATCCCGAACAGATGACCAATAGGTGCTGCGGATCGACAGCGACGTGAAACCGAGTCCGCTCCAAAACATCGGCAGCACATGGACACCTTGCCGACCGAATCATGACGGCGTAGCCACATCTGGTGCATACATGCCCACGACTTCGGGCAGACACCTTTCAATGTTTGCGACGCTCGGCTGCCCACCGATGCGGATTCGATCCGTGCGTTTCAAGCGGTGCGCAGCGAGCTGGCCGCGCCAGGCCGGCGACGGACTTGTACGCCGCAGGTCCGAACAGAGCCGTCCCCAGATCATCACGACAGTTCCGCTCAGACGCTGAGCGTATTCGGGCCACACCACCACCGGCTGGTAATCGCGCAGCTCGTCAACCCGACGCGCCCTGCTGACCCATCCTCAGCAAGGCCGGCCGTCGCCCGGCGCCACGCGACTCGTCGGCCTCCTGCCGCGTGAAGAACGCCTACCGCGGTAGCCGAGGCCGCCGCTAAACGCCCACCATCGCGCTCAACGCGCGATGCTGTCCATGCAGCCGTCGACACCGCCTGTGCGCGCCCAGACCATCTGCGCCCATAGCTATTCTGTATCGACGAGTTGGCGTGCGGCATAGGCGATTCAACAGAACCGCCCGATCCGGCCCGTCAGCAGAACGGTCATCACAGCCCCACCGTCCCCAGTAGCTGGCGAATGCGTTCAGGGTCGCGAGACAGCACCCTCACGGGCCCAAATCAGCGTCAGGACGGCAATGATCGCGAAGGCGGGCCCGCACCGCCTACGTCGATCGGCCGGTGCTGCCAGCTCGAATACGTGACCGCGGCACCGCAGAAACGAGTAGATCGGGATCACCTGCAAGTGATACGAGAATGCCCGAACACCACCGAGTGAAGTCCGGAAATCCACCCCAGCATGAAGGGGAACGACGTGCACCCGCCAGTTCCGCCAGGGTTCGAGAAACAGACCGACACTCGCGAGCACCATGACGCCGACATAGACCAGGAGCATTGCCGCGGACGAGATGAGCGCAAACCAGAGCGGTAGCGAGGACTCGCCTCCGCGGATCGCCGCGACGTACTCGCGCTCGAGACCCAGAAGTCCGCGAACTTGAGAACAATATCGGCGGCGCCGGCAGCCGATGCCGCCTCGACCGCGGCGTCCTCATCGGCGTCAATGACCTCCTCGGCGCCTTCTTCCTCGAAGACCGGCAGCTCCTCGGGCTTGTCGGTGGTGCTGCCATCCACAAAGGCGCGCGCCGCCGCCGGCGCGACGTGCGGATGTCTCTCCATCGATCAGCCTTTGCAACGTCTTGCGATGGGCTTTAGCGTTTCCGCAGGAACGCCGGGATCGACGACAGGAGACGCTGCTGCAGGCCGACAACGCGAGCTTCGCCAGCGCCGATTTGGGCGGCGGCAGCGTTGCCGATCCGCTGCCGGCGGAGCTCGCCATAGGCCGCGACCCGCCGCAAGATCAAGCTGCCGGGGCATCTGCGCGCGGCAAGCCAGCAATCGGAACGGCCTGGATCTTTCGCTCGGGAAACGCTTCGCCCAACCGGCGCAGATCGGCCTTGAGCCGCCGCACCATCACCGGCTCCAGATCGCGTGGTCGCACCGGCACGCCGCGCGTGAAGCGCTGCGGGTCCAGCATCTCCAGCATCGCCGAGAAGCTGTTGGAATGTCCGTTGTGCGGCGTCGCGGTGAGGAACAGGCCGATGCTCGAAGCGCTCTGACAAATCGCGCACCGAGCGCGTCAGCTGGCTCGAGATCGCGTAGCGCGCGCCGCCCGAGGGGGCCGGATGGTGGGCCTCATCGAGGATCAGCAGCGCACGGGAGCGGAACTCGCCGCAGCATGTCCCGAAGCCCCGGCGACGTAGGTCTCTTCGGTGAGCAGGCTGTGAGGAATGATGAAGCGCGAGCCGGTGCACCAGGGATTGACCGCAAACCCCCGCAGCCGGCGCAGCTCGCGCAGGCGCTCCCGGTCGATGATGTCGAACGAGAGTCCGAACTTGCTCTCGAGCTCGTCCTTCCACTGCACCGTCATCGCGGGCGGTGCGCTGATGACGATGAAATCGATCCTGCGCCGCAGCAGCAGCTCGCGCGCGATGAGGCCGGCCTCGACCGTCTTGCCGAGGCCGACGTCGTCGGCGATCAGGAGGTTGACGCGCGGCAGCCGCAGCGCCTTCCGCAGCGGAAGCAGCTGATAGGCGTCCAGCCGGATGCCGGCCCGGAACGGCGCCTGCAGGAGGTCCCGGTCGGCGGCCGTGGCGGAGCGCCAGCGGACCGTGCGCAGATGGGCGGCCAGGACCTCGGGACTGTCCGGCGCGCCCTGGCCGACGCGCGACCAAGTGTCCTCGGCAAGGACCGAAGTGCCGACTTCGGCATCCCACAGGACTTCGATTTGCTCGCCTTGGGCGTCATCGGCGATGCAGGAGAGCCGCGCCGTCGTCAGCCCGGGCTCCGAGTCGTCCACCGCCTCGACCAGCCACGGTCGTCCTCGCGCCTCGACGAAGCTGCCTTGCTCGATCCTGTTCCTCCGCTTCGTCCACTCGATTCTGGAACCCAGGAGGCCAAGTCTCAACCTCCTGCGTGCCTCCACCACAATCGCGCTGCTCCCTTGGGAATTCTGCGCTTAGGGGCCGACGAACACCGATGCAACCATAACGTTCGATCGCTCGTCCGGCCGGGGAGGACGAGGCGGCCAATCAACGCATGGTCGCGCAGCTCGCGCGCCAGCGGCGTGCAAGGGCCGCCGTCGATTGGCTGCTGGTCAAGGACGCGGCGGACCTCACTTGGCAGATCGCGCGCTCCGTCATTGCGAGGAGCGCAGCGACGAAGCAATCCAGATGCCCGCCGCGTTTCCGAATTGCTTCGCTTCGCTCGCAGTGACAGAGAAGGCACCGCCGCTTCTGGATTTCTTCGCTTCGCTCGCAACGGAAAGGCACCGCCGCTTCTGGATTGCTTCGCTTCGCTCGCAATGACCGGAGGCGACGTCGTTTTTGACCATTTGCCAGAGCAAGTATTCGGCATTTGCCAGCGCAATTTTCGACGTTTGCTACAGCAAATATCTCGATAAATCAGTGAGTTATCAGGCTTTGTGCGTTGCGCCTGCGCGTTCGGGCGCTATAATGCTCGACCAAGGGCCTGCTCGCGACGCGGCCGATTGAGAGCTCGATTCGCGCGAGTGGTGGTGCGGCAGCTTCGGCGCCAGGAGCGCTTCGGCGCCAAACAGCCCTTGTGACCCAAGGCCACGAGACGACAGCAACCCTGGCGCCGCGCGCGCGCGCCCGACAAGGAGCCGACCCATGAGCAAGCTCATCCCGCAGCCGATCCTGCACCTGCTCGCCGATCCGCCGCTCCTGCCCGGGGAGGACGCGGGCGCCTATAAGCACCTGTTCGCGCAGCTCGGCGTGGAAGCCCGCGCGAGCGCCACCGTCGATTGGCTGCTGGTCAAGGACGTCGCCGACCTCACCTGGCAGATCGCCCGCATCAGGCGCTGGGTGAGCGCGTTCACCTCAACCGACGAGCGCGTCGGCCTGGCGATCGCCCTGGAGCAGTCGGTCGGCGATGGATCGGCCCTCCCCCGCTCGGCGATGCTCAAGCTCGCCGACGCGCACTACGACGATGACGCCGGCGGCGGGGCTTGCACCGACATGCTGGCGAGACGCGGCGTTGCGGCCAGGCACGCCGGCGCCGCGCAGGCGTTCTTCCGCAACCTGAGCTCGGTGGCGCAGGCCGAAGACCTGCTGATGCGGCTCGAGTGCCGGCGCGACCGCGCCCTGCACGAGCTCGAATCCCGCCGCCGCGCCTCCGGCTCCTCGTTCCGCCCGGCGCCGAGCCGGATCGTGGACGTGGACGCGGTCGCGCGCCCTGCGCTCGGCGGCCCGCCTGCGCCCGACCTCGAGCCGACCGGCCGCGCCGCGAAGCTCAACGGGCGCGAACGCGCAAACGGGCGCGAACGCGCAAGACCGGCGGGCGATCCCGGCGCCGGCGCCGGCGCCGCGGCGGAACCATGACGATGCCGGCGGAGCCCCAAGCTCGCCCTCGCCGGAGCACCGGCCCGCGCACGCCGCAGGGCAAGTGGCGCTCGGCGCGCAATGCGCGCCGGCATGGCCTCAGCGGTCCGATCCGGGCCGATCCCGCCTGGCGCGCCGAGGTTTTGGCGCTCGAGCGCGAGCTCGCCGGCGAGGCGCCGAACCGCTATCGCGGCACCTTCGCGCGCCTCGCGGCCGAGGCGGTGGTCGAGCTGCGGCGCATCGCGCGGGCACGCGCCGCCCTGCTCGGCGACGCGGATCAAGCCGGCGCGGCGATGCGCACGCTCGCTGCGATGCGCCGGCTCGACCGCTATGAGGGACTTGCCTACGCCAAGAAGCAGAGGGCCTACGCGTTCCTGTGGGTCGCGGACACGCCCGGGTTGCAGCCGTCGCGCACCGGATAGAATGTCCGGTTGCATTTCGCAAAACGAACTCCTAGGTGCGGATCCCGGTGATGCTGGTGCACGGCAGCCTCGCCTCTTCACCTCTCCCCGTTGGGGAGAGAGCCTGCCCCGGACTTGATCCGGGGTCGGATTGCGCGCGTAGCGCGCGATCCGGGTGAGGGGGCACTGCGCCTGGCCGACGACGCTCTAACCCCTCACCCGCCCGCGCTTCGCTCAGCGCGGTCGACCTCTCCCTTTGGGAGAGGTGAATCAGCGCGAGCGGGATCCGCTCTAGCCGGCAGGAGTCACAGCCCCGCCCTACCCTTGCCCGCAGCAACAACTGTTGCAACTTTAGCACGCCCGTCCCCAAAGTGCGGACGAGCCCCCATGAATGCATCGACTTAACGCGCGCCCCGAGCGACAATGAAAAATCGCACACAAATGGGGGGCATCCCATGCGCAACTTCATCAAGACGACGGTCGCGGGCCTGCTGTTGGCCGGATCGATCACGGCCGGCTCCGCCGCCGACATGCCGATTGCACCTCCGCCGCCACCGCCCTATGACTGGAGCGGCTGGTACCTCGGCGTCGGCTTCGGCGGCCACTGGGGCGAGAGCACCCATACGTACGCCGCGGGCCCGGGGCTGGCTGCACCAATACCGGGCGGCACCATAGGGCCGGGATTCGACCAACCCATGGTCAGCTTCCATGGCGGCCTCCTGCGCCAGTTCACCAATCTGGGCTGGGGCAGCATCGTGATCGGCATCGACCAAAGCGCCGCAATGCCGCTCGACAACGGCATCGGCGACGGAGCGGTGGTGTGTCCGAATCCGGCCTTCGTCTGCGGCACGCGCCTGCAATCGCTGTTCACCACCGGCGGCATCGTCGGCCTGGCCTGGGATCGCTTCCTGATTTCGGCCCGCGGCGGCTGGGCCGGCGGCAGTGTCGAAACCCGCAGGTTCGTCGCGGGGACCGGGGCGCTGTTCGACAACACCAAGCTCTGGCACAACGGCTGGTACTTCGGCGGCGGCATCGACTGGGCGGTCTACAAGACGGCCGGAACCTCCGGCATCCTGGGCCTCGAATACCAGTATGTCGATCTCGGCGACTCGGTGCACTGCCCGACCGGCTGCGGCGTCGCCATTGCCGGCACCGCCCGCAACGTGGACGTGACCGCGAGCGTGATCAAGGCGAAGTTCACCCTCAAGTTCGACGGCCCGCCGTTCCTGCAGTTCTAAAGCACGCGGACGATCGAGCGATCTCGACGACCCCGGGCGCCTCGCGCCCGGGGTTTTGCTTTGCGGTGTGGTCCGGTTTGCGATTCTTGAGCCGCGTCTGGGCAAATGCGACTCGCCGCTGGACCGCGGGCAGAACCTAACTCGTCATGCCCGGCACCCGGGTCCGGCCTTTTGGCCGGCCCGGGCGTGAAACCTTGTGCCCGGCATCCACGTCTTCCTTCGTGTGACGCTGCTGCAAGCAAGACGCCCGGTAGGCGCTAACTTGGCTCATCCGTGTCATCCCGGCCGACCCCGGCCTCGAGCCGGGGGAGAGCCGGGACCCATGTATCCCGGCGCTTCGAGCAGAAATCTTAAGCAGGGGTACGTCGGGTCCCGGCTCGCGCTCCCCCGGCTCAAGGCCGGGGTCGCTTGGCCGGGATGACAGGCGAGAGCATGCTTGCGAACAAGCCCGGCCATGACGAAAGAAGGTCACCGTTCTGGAGCGCCTGCGGGACACCGATGTTCCTGCCGCCCCACACCCTTGAGCCGCCCTGCGCCGCAGCGATCCCGCACAAGTCGCAAAAGCGCCCGCCGCGCGCGCCACGGCTGGCCTCGCCGCGCCCCCTCCCCTAGTATCCCCGCCCGCCATTGCTCGCGCGGCGCGCCCGGCAGCGCGCCGGCGATTCGCCCGCGACGCCACCACAGAACCGGAGGCAACAGCTCATGACCGCACCATCACCCTTGAGCCGCCGCGCGCTCCTCGGCACCGCGCTCTCGGCCGGCGCCGCATCACTCGTCGGCGCCCCGCGCGGCGCACAGGCGCAAGCGGCCGGCAGCGTGAACTTCACCGCCTGGTCGGCGGCGGTCGATCAGGTCAAGACCCATATCGGCGCGTTCGAGAACGCCACCAAGCTCAAGGTCAACTACGAGAACTTCCCGTGGGCGCAGTACCGCACCTCGGTGGTGACGCGCCTGGTCGGCAACGCGCCGATGGACGTGCTGTGGGTCTCCGACGCCTGGCTGCCGGAGTTCGCCGAGGCGCAGTGGCTCGCCGCCATCGACGACATGCCCGAGCTGATGAAATACAACGCCGAGGCCGCGGCCTACTGCACGCAATCGATGAGCTACAAGGGCAAGCAGTACGGGCTCTCCTACTACGGCGACCACATGTCGTTCGTCTGCAACACCGACATGCTGGCGAGGCCGGCATCGACAAGCCGCCCGCCACCTGGGACGAGGTCGTCTCCGCCTCGCTCAAGATCAAGCAGGCGGGCGTCGTCGAATACCCGATGCTGCTCGCGCTCGCGATCGACACCTGGCTGATCGAGTTCGTGAGCGCGATGGTGTTCTCGCACGGCGGCCGCTTCGTCGATCAGCAGGGCGCGGCCGTGATGGCGGAGCCGGGCCGCGGCGCGATCGAGGCCGCGGCCTGGATCCGCGACGCGATCCACACCCACAAGATCCTCTCGCCGGGCGCGATCGAGACGCCCGACATCAACGCGCTGCGCGCGTTCGGCGCGGGCGCGCACGCGTTCTACATCGTGCCGACCTACCGGCTGCGCGCGCTCAACGATCCCTCGCAGGCGCCGGCCGCCGGCAAGATCCGCCCCGCCCTGATGCCGCGCGGGCCGCGCTCGACGCAGAGCGAGACCTGCGGCTGGATCCGCTTCTACGGCATGACGCCCGGCGCCAAGGCCAACGCCGCGCGCCGCGCCAACGCGGTGAAGTTCATCGAGTTCTTCGGCGGCAAGGACATCGACCGGCACCTACCGGTTCCAGAAGCTGCTGCTGACCGACCTCGGCCTGCCGTTCTGCACCACGCCGCTCGCCGCCGACCCGGACGTCAAGGCGTTCTGGGACAAGTGGGCGGGCGGCGGCGACGTGATCGCCGCGCAGGCGGCCTCCGCGGTCAAGAAGGACGTGATCGCGCCCTGGTTCGGCGAATGGAACGAGACCGCGAACGCCGCGTGGCAATCGGTGTTCCTCAACCGCGCGACGCCGGAGGCCGCCACCCGCGCCATGGCGCAGAAATGGAACGAGCTGCGCAAGGGTGATGGCGCTGTCCGTCGGGGCATCCTTGGAGCGCTGCCGCAAACCAATCCGTCATCCTGAGTTGAGCGCCGAGCGAAGCGAGGGCCTCGAAGGATGATCCAGAAGTCGCAGGCGGCGCCGCCGCGCGTGCTTCGAGGCTCTCCCCGACTTCGTCGGGGAGAGCACCTCAGCATGACGAGGTTTGCGGGTGATGCGCTATCCGTCGGGGCATCCTTGGAGCGCTGCCGCAAACCAATCCGTCATCCTGAGGTGCCCGAGCGAAGCGAGGGCCTCGAAGGATGATCCAGAAGTCGCAGGCGGCGCCGCCGCGCGTGCTTCGAGGCTCTCCCCGACTTCGTCGGGGAGAGCACCTCAGCATGACGAGATTTGAGTGCGCCTCGAGTAGCTCCCCGTGACCTCCGTCCTCGAGGCCCTTGGCCGGCGCTTCGGCTACGACGAGCGCAGCGCCGCCGTGCTCGTCCTGCCGGTGTTCGTGGTGCTCGCCGCCGTCGCGGTCTTTCCGATCGTCTACTCGTTCTACACCAGCCTGTTCGACATCAACCTGACGCGGCCGTGGCGGCGGCCGTTCGTCGGCTTCGACAACTACCTGCGCGTCTTCGCCGATCCGAATTTCTGGATCGCGGTGCAGCGCACCACGGTCTACACGGTCGTGACCGTGACGGTGACGACGCTCTTGGCGGTCGCGGTCGCGCTGCTGCTCAACGAGGCCTTTCCGGGCCGGCGGCTGCTCGCCGCGCTCGTGCTGCTGCCGTGGGCGACGCCCTGCATCGTCAACGGGCTGATGTGGAAGTGGATCTACAATCCGGGCTACGGCCTGCTCAACGGCATCCTGCTCAAGCTCGGCCTGATCGAGCGCTACACGGTCTGGCTCGGCGATCCGGACAAGACCATCTTCATGATCGCCAACGCGGCGATCTGGAAGCAGATGCCGCTCGCCGCGATCCTCATCCTGGTGACGATGAAGGCGATCCCCGACGATCTCTACAAGGCCGCCAAGGTCGACGGCGCCAACGTGTTCCAGCGCTTCTGGCACGTGACGCTGCCGGCGCTCAAACCCGGGCTGATGCTGGTGCTCGTCTACGAGACCATGATCTCGATCCGGCACTTCGACCTGTTCCTGATCATGACGCAAGGCGGCCCGGGCGACGCCTCCTACACGCTCTCCTGGCAGATCTACGTCGAGACGTTCCGCAACCTGAAGTTCGGCATCGGCGCGGCGCTCTCCTACATCCTGGCGCTCGCGACCTTCGGCCTCTCCTATCTCTTCATCCGCGGGCTCGGCCGGAGGCTTTAGCGCAGCATGCGGTATCGCAAACCTCGTCATCCTGAGGCGCTCGCCCGACGAAGTCGGGTCACAAGCCTCGTCATCCTGAGGTGCTCGACCGCGAAGCGGGCGAGCCTCGAAGGACGCACGGCGTCGCCGCTGGAGACTTCTGGAGCATCCTTCGAGGCCCTCGCTTCGCTCGGGCGCCTCAGGATGACGGCGTTGGGTTGGAGGCCGTGACATGAGACCGCGCCGCCCAGGTTGAGGCTGTGACCATGCCGACCGCGCGCTCGCCACAACCCATGGCGCGTGAAGCTCGGCCGCGCGCTGGGCCTGGAGGCTTTAGACGCACCATGCCGTATCACAAACCTCGTCATCCTGAGGTGCGAGCCCGACGAGGTCGGGCGAGCCTCGAAGGACGCACAGCGTCGCCGCTTGAGACTTCTGGAGCATCCTTCGAGGCCCTCGCTTCGCTCGGGCGCCTCAGGATGACGGCGTTGGGTTGGAGGCTGTGACCATGCCGACCGCGCGCTCGCCCACCCATGGCGCGTGAAGCTCGCGCCGCGCGCTCGGGCGCGGCGCGATCCTGGCGCTCTTCTCGCTGCTGCTCGTGGTCTACGTGGCGGGACCGGTGGCGTGGCTCGTCTCGTCCTCGCTGCAACGGAGGCCGACATCACCGCGGTGCCGCCGAACTGGCTCCCGCCGCGGTCGACGTTCGACAATTTCGACGCGATCTTCACCGCCGGAAAGCGCGAGGTCACCTACGAGACCCGCTACCAGGGCGATCCCGCGACCGGCCGCTTCCTGCCCTCGGGCGCCGAGAACCTGCTGCCGTCCTTGTGGAACAGCTTCACGGTCGGCGTCTGGGTCGCGATCCTCAATCTCGTGGTCTCGATCACGGCCGCCTACGCCATCGCGGTGATCCATTTCCGCGGCCGGCAGACCGCGCTCTATTCGATCCTCGTCACGCGCGTGATCCCCGACATCGCGCTGATCGTCCCGCTGTTCCTGGTGATCCGCAACCTCGACCTCATCAACACGCGGCCGCGCTGATCATCACCTACCTCGCGGTGACGCTGCCGTTCACGATCTTCATCCTGATTTCGTATTTCGAGCAGATCCCGCGCGACCTCTATCGCGCGGCGCGCGCCGACGGCGCCTCGCACTGGCAGGCGCTCGCCCACGTCTACCTGCCGCTGTCGCTGCCCGCGCTGGTCGCCTCGCTGATGTTCGCGTTCCTGACCAGCTGGAACGAGTTCATCTTCGCGCTGATCCTGACGCAGAACATCGCCTCGCAGACCCTGCCGATCGTGATCTCCGGCTTCGTGATGGACTTCACCACCAGTTTCTCGTTCGTCAACGCCGCCGGCGTGATCGCCATCGTGCCGCCGGTCGTGCTCGCCGTCGCTGTTCGAGCGTTACATCGTCTCCGGCCTCACCGCCGGCGCCGTGAAGGGCTGAGGCATGGCGCGCGCATGACGGCTTGCTCCCATGCTCCCAAACCTCGTCATCCTGAGGTGCGGCCCGACGAAGTCGGGCGAGCCTCGAAGGACGCAATGCTGAGCAGCATCCTTCGAGGCTCGGCGCGTTCCGCGCCGAGCACCTCAGGATGACGGCGTGGATATTTCGCGCGCGCGGGCGGAGCCGCTAGCGATGGCGCGCATCCGCTGCGAGGGCGTGACCAAGAGCTACGGGCCGGTGACGGCGATCTCGCGGCTGACCCTCGACATCCGCGACCGCGAGTTCATGGTCTTCCTCGGGCCGTCGGGCTGCGGCAAGACCACGACGCTCAACATCATCGCCGGGCTCGAGCAGATCTCCGAGGGCGACATCTGGTTCGACGAGCGAGCGCGTCACGCTCGTCGCCGCCGCACCGGCGCGAGATCGCGATGGTGTTCCAGTCCTACGCGCTCTATCCGCAGAAGACCGTGTTCGAGAACATCGCGTTCGGCCTGCGCCTGCGCGGCGCCGCGCGGGACGAGATCGACGCCAAGGTGAAGGCCGCGGCCGACCAGCTCGAGATCTCGCACCTGCTCGAGCGCAGGCCGCATCAGCTGTCCGGCGGCCAGCGCCAGCGCGTCGCGCTCGGCCGCGCGCTGGTGCGCCAGCCGGCGGCGTTCCTGATGGACGAGCCGCTGTCGAACCTCGACGCCGCCCTGCGCGTCTCCATGCGCACGCTGATCAAGAAGCTGCACCGCTCGATGGGCACGACCTTCGTCTACGTGACGCACGACCAGGCCGAGGCGCTGACGCTTGCCGACCGCATCACCGTGATGCGCAACGGCGTGGTGCAGCAGGTCGACACGCCCGACGGCATCTACAACCGGCCGCGCAACCGCTTCGTCGCCGGCTTCCTCGGCAGCCCGCAGATGAACTTCATCGAAGGCGAGATCGTGGACGGACGCCGGAGGCCCCGCGTTCGCGCGCGGCGCATTCCGCGTGGCGCTCGACCGCGGCGCAGCGCGGCGCAAGCCGGCCGCAAGGTCGTGCTCGGCGTGCGCGCCGAGGACGTCGAGACAGGCAGCGGCCGGCCCGTGGAGTGAGCGGCAGTGCCGTGCTGGTCTCGCCGCTCGGCTCCGAACAGCACGTCAACGTTCAGGTCGGCGACGTCGAGCTCGTCGTGCGCTTCCCGAAGGAGGCGCGCGTCAGGTCGGCGACCGGATCGACATCGGGATCGACCCGCGCCGGCTCCACCTGTTCGACGCCGCAACCGACGAGAGCCTTGGCGGGGGGCGCATGATACAGCATTGGCGCACGCGTTCTCCGACTCCTCATCTGAGTGCTCGCCCGACAAAGTCGGGCGAGCCTCGAAGGACGCAGGGCAGAGCAGCTGCGCAGCAGAGCAGCATCCTTCGAGGCCCTCGCTTCGCTCGGGCACCTCAGGATGAGGGGGTAGGAGTGGGCGAGACTGCATGCCCGCGCGCCACGCGACCCCCCGCCGAAGACCGCGGGCGGGATCGGCGACGCGGTCGCGCGGCGCGAGGACGTCCGCCTCGTCACCGGGCGCGGGCGCTTCGTCGGCGACATCGCGGTCGCGGGCGCGCTGCACGCGGTGTTCGTGCGGAGCCCGCATGCCCATGCGCGCATCGATCGGATCGACACCGCTGCGGCGCGCACGCGCCCGGGCGTCGTCGCGGTATGGACCGGCGCCGACGTCGCCAAGGCCGCGACCACGCTGCGCGTCGCGCCGCCGATCGAGGGGCTGAAGCCCGTCGACCTGCCGCCGTTCCCGGTCGACAAGGTGCGGTTCGTCGGCGACCTCGTCGCCTGCGTGGTGGCCGAGACGTTTCGCCGCCGCGGTCGACGCCGCCGAGGCGGTCGCGGTCGACTACGCCGCGCTTGCCCCGGTTCCCGACATCGCGACCGCGCAGGATCCCGGCTCCGCCGCTGGTCGATCCGGAGCATGCCTCGAACCTCATCTCGCATCAGACCTTCGCGGCCGGCGACGTCGCGGCGGCGTTCGCCGCAAGCCGACCGCATCGTCGAGGCGCGCTTCAGCAAGCACCGCCAGACCCATGCGCCGATCGAGCCGCGCGGCTGCATCGCCGAGTGGGACGCCGGGCGCCGTCACCTGACGTTCCGCGTCCGGCAACCAGGCGCCGCATCCGCTGCGCACCGCGCTCGCCGCCCGGCTGCGCCTGAAGGAGACGCAGGTCACCGTGATCTCGCCCGACATCGGCGGCGGCTTCGGCCAGAAGATCGCGCTCCTGCGCGAGGAGCTCGCGGTCGCGGCGCTCGCGATTGCGTGCGAGCGGCCGGTGCGCTGGCAGGAGGAGCGCGGCGAGAACCTGATCGCGTCGCTGCACGCGCGCGAGGAGACGATCGCGACCCGCGCCGCGGTGACGCGCGACGGCCGCATCCTGGCGCTCGACGCCCGGATCGCGGCCGACTTCGGCGCCTACTGCTTCTTCCCGGCGAACTACATGGCGCGCGTGGTCGCCATGATCCTCCCCGGTCCGTACCGCATCCCGGCCTACGCCTACGACGTCAAGGTCTATCTCACGACCAAATGCCCGGCCGGTCCGATGCGCGCGCCGATGGCAGCGGCGTCCTGGATCATGGAGGGAACGATCGACGCGATCGCGCGCGCGCTTGGCGCTCGATCCGCTGGCGGTGCGCCGCGCGAACTCGATTTCTGCCGCCGACCTGCCGTTCGTCACGGTCACGGGCGAGACCTACGTCGACGTCACGCCGCGCGAGACGCTTGGAGGCGGCGGTCGCGGCCGATCGACTACGACGCGTTGCGCGCGCAGCACGCGCGCGAGCGCGCGGGCGGCCGGCTGGTCGGGCTTGGGCTCTGCACCGTGATCGAGTCGACGACCTACGGCTCGGCGTTCTACCGCAAGGCCGGCATTCCCGGCTCCGGGCATGAGGTCGCGACCGTGCGGGTCGAGCCGACCGGCGCGGTCAATGTCTCGTGCGGCCTGATGGGCTCCGGCCAGGGCTACGAGACGACGCTCGCGCAGTGCGCGGCCGAAGGCCTGGGCGCGCGGCTCGACGACATTGTGCGTCGAGCTCGGCCACACCGACATCGCGCCGTACGGCATGGGCAGCCGCGGCGCGCGCGGCGGCACCGCCGGCGGCGGCGTGGTGCTGCTGGCCGCGCGCCGCCTCAGAGGCAAGGTGCTGGCCATCGCGGCGGCCTGCTCGGCCTCAACGCTTCCGACGGGCTCGAGATCGCGAACGGCGAGGTGATGCGCTTCGTCGGCGGCGCCTGGGAGGCGACCGGGCTGACGCTCGCCGACGATCGCGCGCACCGCGCATCTCGATCCGTTGCGGCTTCCCGACGGCATGGAGCCGGGGCTGCACGTCACCCACGCGTTCGACCCGCCGCCGATGACCTACGCCAACGCCACCCACGTCTGCGAGGTCGAGATCGACCGCGGACCGGCGCGCTTGCCGTGCGGCGCTACCTGGTCGCGCACGACTGCGGCACCGAGATCAACCCGACGATCGTCGCCGGCCAGGTGCACGGCGCGGTCGCCATGGGGCTCTCCGGCGCCCTGATGGAGCACGCCGCCTACGACGCCGACGGCCAGAACCAAAGCGGGCTCGTTCATGGACTACGCGCTCGCGCGCGCGGCCGACCTGCCGGCGATCGAGATCGTGCCGTTGCAATCGCCCGAACCGCCTCACGCCGGCCGGCCTCAAGGGCATGGCGGAGGGCGGCGTCATGGGCGCGATCGGCGCCTTATCGAACGCGATCTCCGACGCGCTCGGCGTCGCCGCCGAGGAGCAGCCGTTCACTCCTGAACGGCTGACATCCTGGATCGCCAATCGAACCAGCCCGACGCCAGGACATCCTTGACAGTCTGGCCGAAAATCACGCCGTGTCCCGCACGCGCTGCAGCGCACCCGAAGTCGGGTTTACCCGACTTCGGGCACTTCTATAGAGGTGTCGCAAGTCGGATGAATCCGACTTGCGATGCGCTGCTGCGCAGATGCGGGACCCCCGGTTTCTATTTCGACCGGAAATCAAGCAACCGGGGTCCCGGGTCTGCAGCGCACTGCTTCGCGCTGCGCTGCGCCCGGGACACGGGCGCGCGTGCGGGTCGTTTCCCGTATTGCCTTTGGCAAAATCCGACTATAGCGTGCAGACAGCTGGTCGCCAGGATTGCGGTCCATGCCCATAGATCCAAGGCTGGTTTCTGCGATTCATATTCAAATTGATGCTTTGGCGGACGAAGCTGGCGTCAAAAATGCTTCGGAATTGACGCCGGCGCGCAATGGCGCACGCAACGCGAAATCGAGATAGCAGGGGGCGATCGTGAACGATGCTGGGACCGCACCGGTAGCTGAGCCAGACGATACGGCTCATATGGCTCTGCAAATCGCCGCGCCGACGCTCGTGGGAGCTGTTCGCCCGGCATACTATTCGGAGATCAAGCTTGAGCTCGATGCCGACCCGCCTCGGTTGGATTTTGTACGAGCGCCAGCTTCCCCACCGCCGCCGGCAGACGTTCGCGTGCTGCGAAGGCAAATTGAGGATGTGTCTCGGCTTGTGCGCATCCTGTTTCAGGGCGACCGGCGCAGATTGGAAGAATTTTTCCGACAGTTGCAAATAACCGCGGACTCAGGCCTGCGCGGCGAAAATTCCAGCGTGGAAGTTGGATTGGACAATCTTCAGGACGTCAAGAACAGCATCGCCGACGCGTTCCCCGCCGTTCGGGGAAAGATCTGGTGGTGGAATTTTGGCCTGCTGTTGGCGATCGTAGCGATCTGCGCCGCCGCCAGCGCCACGCTTTATTACACAAAGGGTATCTGGTTCCCGGATCTGGATGAGGGTGAGCCGATATGGGCCTCGCTCCAGCTCGCGCCCTTCTTGATTCCGCTCGGGGTGGCCATCGGATTGTTCGCGGAGTTTATTTTCCGCGTCAATGACGACATTCCCTACGAGCAACTTCGCGCGATCAATCCCGGGCGCTGGAAGCCCGTTCAACGTCTCTTCAATACCATCATTATCGCATGCATATTTGCGGGCGTTCTCGGCGTTGGGGCGGTTCAAGTCGGACTGGCGAATGTTCTCTTGAACGATTTTATAGATAAGAAGCCGTTCTTGTCGCTCGCCGTCGGCTTCGTTACGGGGTTTGCGTTTCCGTACGTGCGCGACCTGGTACAGCAGTTCCGTCCCGCCAGGCGTGACACCACCGCTTGAGGGCCTGTATCGGCCGGAGCGGATCACTGTTCTGGCGCACGCTATCGCGCGATGCCAGAGTCCCCGTCGCCTAGCGCCTCTGCTCGTCCAGCTCGCCGCGCGCCTGCGCCAAGGCCTGCGGCTCGACCAGCAGACCTTGTCGCTCGTAGCGGCGTCGGCGGCGGCTGAAGCGCACCACCACGGCATGGCGCGCGCTTTTTGCCTTGGCGCGGCGCGTGAGCAGCGCATCTCCGGCCGGCACGAATTCGAGGTCGTCGAGGCCGACGCAGCGCAGGCATGCCGGGCCGGGTTTTTCCATCATCAGGAGGGCGCCGGTGCCGCCGCAGCGGTGGCACGTCCACGCCTCGTTCAGCGGCTGGATCACCACCAGGTCCGGCGCGCGGTTCGCCTTCTCCGCCAGGCGCTCCCGCTTGCGCTCGGGAAGCGCCGGCGAGACCCAATGGGTGCGGTACATGCGTTCGATGGCGGGATCCCCGCTGCGGCTGAAGCGCAGCGTCTGTCGTTGCGGCGTGCGCGCGACATAGTCCGTCTCGCTCGCGAGCAGACCTTTCCCGGTGGCCCAGGCTCGGAACAGCTCCATCGCCTCCGACAGGCGCACCGGACTGGTCTGCACGGCGCCCTCGAGGCAGTCGAGCTGGCCTTGCTGCCAGCGCTTCGGCGCTCCGCCGTCAAGCCATCCGATCCCGAGGAACACGTCGATGGCGCTGACGTAGCCTTGCGCTGCGAGCGCCGCCTCCGCAGCCTCGATGACGCGATCGGCCAATGGCCTGCGATTTTGCCGGCTCATGACTGGAGGGTTCCCGGCTGTCCAAAGAAGTTCGTGTCAATCCCCTTGGCCGCCGCCACCATAGGCCTCTGCAATCATCTGATTGGACAACATCCGGTACACTCTTGACCAGGCTGCGGCGGTCTCTTCATTCCATTCGCTGCCGAGCTGGCTTTGCAGGGCGCCCATCAGCGCGGCGCCAAGTGCAGGATAGTGCGAGGCGTCGACACCGTAATGGACATGTTGCCTGGCCAGCGTTCTCGCAACTGAGAACAGCTTATCCTTGTCGTCGAGACTGCCGACCAACACGGCGAGCGTCGACATGAATTTGCGACGCTGTTCAGCCAGGTCGCCGTGGAACAACGCTCTGACGTGCGGCGCGTTCTCGAACAAGAGAGCATAGAACCGCTCCGCCGTATCATGTGCTGTGGGCCATAGCCGGTCGAAGGTGGCATGTACGCGTGCTATGTCAGCCCGCGACGGGTCCTGGTCGGCCATGTCTGTCACCACAGCGATTTGATCTTGGCGGACGCCCATCGGCGCTCGCGCGAGTGGAAGGGCGCGCGTTGGCGCGGCTCAATGAGACGATCGAACACGCATCGCCTCTCCGCGTGCCCCGGGGCTTGACTTCGGGGCTCGCCGCTTCGCGGCGCATGGCGGCCCCCATTTCGATCGTCCAGGGTTCGTTGCAGCAGGCGCAGCAGACGCTGCGGCACGCCGATGGACCGGGCCCTCTTTTACGGGCCCCGCGGACTTCCCCGCAATGTGACCGGGATCAGTTCTTGAGCGCTCCCGATGCCTTGGCGACGTGGGTGGCAATCGCGTCCATCAGCGGCGGCGAAAGGCAGTCGTAGGGCTCGAGACGCAGCTCCTTCAGCCGCGCCCGCACGGCTCCCATCTGGTCGGGCGGAGCGCCGGACTCGATGATCGAGGAGACAAACGCGGCGAATTCGGGGGCCGACCAGCCTTGCTCCTTCGAAAGCTCGGTGTGGATGAAATCGAGCCCGTAGAACGGATGCTTGGTGTTCTCGATGCGGCCGTACATGTGAACGCCGCACGCCGTGCAGGCGTGCCGCTGAATGGTGGCGTTGGCGTCCACGGCCTTGAGCCGGTCGGCATTCTTGCTGACATTGAGCTTGTCGCGCGGCACGACGGCGACTTGCGAGAACAGGGCGCCGGCGGGCTTCCAGCATTTGGTGCATCCGCACACGTGATTGTGGGCGCTCTGGGCCGTGACGGTCACCTCGACGGGATTGCTCGCGCATTTGCACACAAGCGTGCCGCCCGCGAAGCTCGACGAGCCGGGCTTCACACCATTGTCCACTGCCGGATGAATTGAGATCGTCGCCATAGCATGTCCTCCCGAAGTTGGTACCGGCGGCATTGCTGCGCCGCGCAGGATCGGTCACGGTCTCGTGAGGCGGTTCGCTCGGAAGAACTTCGAACGATGCCTTCCAAGCGGGCCGCGCTCTTGCGAGAAGGCTCGAATTTCTGTGTAATGCTTGCCGGCCGATAGTACCGATCTTTTTCAGAAAAAGGAACTTGCATCGCCCAGGGGAGTGTCCCGTGCAAGCCACCTACTGCCGCCGTCGGCAGGTCGGCGGAAGCCCGCATGGGGCCGCTATCTTGGGCACCTGCCCAACGGATGCGGATCGACTGCCGGCGGCCAGTATCGAGGCGTCCGCCGCGTCAACTCGCGCCAACCGCAAACGACGAGGGGGAAAACTCCCATGAAAACCCGCGCCGCCGTCGCATTGGACAAGGCCAAGCCGCTCGAGATCATGGACGTCGACCTCGAGGGGCCCAAGGCCGGCGAGGTGCTGGTCGAGGTGAAGGCCACGGGCATCTGCCACACCGACGAATTCACGCTCTCGGGCGCCGACCCCGAAGGCCTGTTCCCAGCCATCCTGGGACACGAGGGCGCCGGCATCGTCGTCGACATCGGGCCGGGCGTGGCGAGCGTGAAGAAGGGTGACCACGTCATTCCTCTCTACACGCCCGAATGCCGGCAATGCCCATCGTGTCTTTCGCGCAAGACCAACTTGTGCACCGCCATCCGCGCCACGCAGGGCCAGGGCGTCATGCCGGACGGCACCTCGCGCTTCTCGCTCGATGGCAAGAAGCTGCACCACTACATGGGGACCTCCACGTTCGCGAATTTCACGGTGCTGCCGGAGATCGCCGTCGCCAAGATCCGCGAGGACGCTCCCTTCGACAAGGTCTGCTACATCGGCTGCGGCGTCACCACGGGGATTGGCGCCGTCCTCAACACCGCCAAGGTGGAGCCCGGCTCCAAGTGCGCGGTGTTCGGGCTGGGCGGCATCGGCCTCAATGTCATCCAGGGGCTGCGGCTTGCCGGCGCCGACATGATCATCGGTGTCGACGTCAACAATGCCAAGAAGGAATGGGGCGAGCGCTTCGGCATGACGCACTTCGTCAATCCGCAAGAGGTTGGCAGCGATCTGGTCGCACACCTGGTCAACATGACAAAGCGCGGCGCGGACCAGATCGGCGGCGCCGATTACACCTTCGACTGCACCGGCAACGTTACGGTGATGCGCCAGGCGCTGGAGGCCTGCCATCGGGGTTGGGGCCAATCCATTATTATCGGCGTCGCCCCGGCCGGCGCGGAGATCGCGCACGCGTCCGTTCCAGCTGGTCACTGGGCGCGTCTGGAAAGGCACGGCGTTTGGCGGCGCGCGGGGCCGTACCGACGTACCGAAAATCGTCGACTGGTACATGGAAGGCAAGATCGAGATCGATCCGATGATCACGCACACCATGCCGCTCTTGGACATCAACAAAGGCTTCGACCTGATGCATGAGGGCAAGAGCATCAGGAGCGTGGTCGTGTACTGAGCGCGCGCGGTTTGCCCCGTCGGCGCGCAGGGAGGCCGCAATAGCCAGAGGTAACGCGGTGTCAGGCCGCCGCTCCTGGCCACCGCAAGCTTAGGGGCCGGACCCGGAGGCCACGGATGGCTCGGAACGCCAACGCGCCCCGACGTCGCAGCTCCGCCCGCGGCATGGCGCGCCTCTCGTCCCTCTTGTTGGCGGCGGTTGCGGCGCAGTTGGCCCTTGCGCCGCTCGTCGCGAGCCAACAGCCAGCGACCCGCGAAGACGCTCCTGCGTCCGCGGCGAGGCAGGCTCACCGGATCACGATCGTGCTCGCCCGCGAGCTGCGCGACCTGCCGCCGCCGCTCTCGCTGCTTGATATCCCGCCGCCGGACGACGGCGTTGCCGGGGCGCGCCTCGCCATCAACGACAACAACACCACCGGCCGCTTCCTCGAAGCAGGAGTTCACGCTCGAGGTCGTCCAGAGCGGCGCAGTCCCGGAGCTGGTCGCGGAGGTCAAGAAACGTGTCGAAGGCGGTGCTGCCTTCATTGTTGCCGACACGAGCCCGCAGGCCGTGCTGGCGCTCGCCGATGCGCTCGAAGGGCCGACGTGCGCTGATCCTCAATGCCGGCTCCGGCGACGACCGGCTGCGGGAGCAGGATTGCCGGCCGAATGTCGTGCACACGGCGCCGTCACGCGCCATGCTGGCCGATGGGCTGGCGCAGTATCTGGTCTGGAAGCAGTGGCGGCGCTGGTTCCTGGTGCACGGAACCGGGCCCGACGACGAGGCCTTCGCCGACGGCGCTGCGGCGCGCCGCCAAGCGGTTCGGGGCGAAGATCGTCGAGGAGCGCCCCTTCAAGGTCGAAGCCGGCAGCCGGCGCGCGGACGGCGGGCATGAGCAGATCCAGCAGCAGATCCCGACCTTCACCCAGAATGCCCCCGCCCATGACGTGCTGGTGGTCGCCGACGAAGGCGGCCTGTTTGGCGAGTATTTCCCGTATCGCACCTGGGACGCGCGGCCGGTGGCGGGAACGCAGGGGCTGGTGCCGACCAGCTGGCATCCGGCGCTCGAGCAGTGGGGTGCGACCCAGTTCCAGAACCGCTTTCGGCGCTTGGCCAATCGGCCGATGCGACCCGCTCGACTACGACGTGTGGGTCGCGGTCCGCTCGATCGGCGAGGCGGCGACGCGCGCCAAGTCGGTGGCACCCGAAGGACTTGATCGCGCATCTGAAATCGCCCGATTTCGACCTCGCTGCCTTCAAGGGGCGCAAGCTCACCTATCGCGCCTTGGAACGGGCAGCTGCGCCAGCCGATCCTGATCGCGACCGCCAAGCTGCCGGTGACCGTCTCGCCGCAACCGGGCTTCCTGCACCAGTTCTCCGAGCTCGACACGCTCGGCATCGACAAGCCGGAGACCGGTTGCCGGGCCTACGCGCCTTGAGCTGGCTCCGATTGAGCCGAAACCGTGGAACGGGAGGTGACGCCTGTGCGCGCATGGAAGAGTGGCGCTGCGGCAGGGCTGGTGCTGGCGGCCTGGCTGCTGGCGCCTCGCGCCAGGCGGCGCCTACACCGTGTACGTCACGAACGAGAAGGACAACACCGTCAGCATCATCGACAGCACCAAGCTCGAGGTGGTCAGGACGGTCAAGGTCGGCCAGCGTCCGCGCGGCGTCATCCTCTCGAAGGACCACGAAGTGGCTGTTGATCTGCGCCAGCGACGACAACAACGTCCAGGTGTTCGATGCCCGCACCATGGAGTTCGTGAAGACCCTGCCATCAGGGCCGGACCCGGAGCTGTTCGTCCTGCATCCGTCCGGCAACCCGCTCTACATCGCCAACGAGGACGACAACCTCGTCACCGTGGTCGACATCGAGACGGACAAGGTGCTGGCGGAGATTCCGGTCGGCGTCGAGCCCGAGGGCATGGGCATCAGCCCGGACGGGAAGCTGCTGGTGAACACGTCGGAAACCACGAACATGGCGCACTTCATCGACACCGCGACCAACACCACGATCGACAACGTGCTGGTGGACAGCCGGCCGCGCGTCGCCGAGTTCACGGCCGACGGCGCGCAGCTCTGGGTCAGCGCCGAGATCGGCGGCACGGTGACGGTGATCGACCCGAAGACGCGCAAGATCCTGGCCAAGATCGAATTTCGAGATTCCGGGCGTCAACCAGGATGCCATTCAGCCGGTCGGCGTGCGCATCACCAGGGACGGAAAGCGCGCCTTCGTCGCGCTCGGGCCTGCCAACCGCGTTGCCGTGATCGATGCGGCAACGTTCAAGGTCGAGAAGTATCTGCTGGTCGGCCAGCGCGTCTGGCAGCTCGCCTTCACGCCCGACGAGAAGCTCCTGTTCACCACCAACGGTACGTCCAACGACGTGTCCGTGATAGACGTGGAGAAACTGCGCGTCGTGCGCTCGATCAAGGTCGGGCGCTATCCCTGGGGGGTCGTTGTGGCCCCGTTCTAGTCGACGCGCGCCACGGCCGCGGCATCTCGTGAGCACTCCTTGAGGAGCTTCACATGTGCCGCCTGCCCGGACTTCTCCTCAGCATCTCCCTGCTATCGCGACTGCCGGGTCTCGCCCTTGCCGAGGGCTATCTCGCGCTGAAGCCCGAGAAGCTGCCCGACCTGGTGCTGGGCCTCGGCGAGACGGGCTACGGCGTCTCGCAGAAGGACTTCGCGCTCACCACCGGCAAGGCCTACCGCCTGAAGATCAAGTCCACCGGCCAGAAGGAGTGCGCCTGGCAGGCGCCGGAGTTCACAAACTTCATCTGGCTGCGCAAGGTCGAGGTCAACAAGGTGGAGATCAAGGCGAGCCATGTCTACGAGATCGAGATGGAGAGGGAGGGCGAGGCCGAAATCTTCTTCGTGCCGATCAGGCCCGGCGAGTATGCCTGGGGCTGCAGGGGCCTCGAAAGCAAGGGCATGGCCGGCAGGTTCATCGTGAAATGACGACGCCCGCTGCACGACAGCCTGGCCGAGGGACCCGCGGACGCGCTGCTGGTGCGCGGCGTCAGCCATCGCTTCGGGCCGATCCTGGCGCTCGACGATGTCTCGCTCGCCGTGCCGCGCGGCGCCTTCGTCGTGCTCCTGGGGCCGAACGGTGCCGGCAAGTCGACGCTGTTCGCCCTGGTGACCCGTCTCTACGACAACGTCAGCGGCGAGATCCGCATTCTCGGCCACGACGTGCGCCGGCACCCGACGGCGGCCTTGCAGCAGCTCGGCGTCGTGTTCCAGAGCCGCAGTCTCGACGACGATCTGAGCCTGCTGCAGAACCTCACCTATCATGCCGCGCTGCAGGGGATCGGTCGGCGCGCGGGCCACCGCCTGGCGATCGAGGCGCTGGCCAAGGTCGGGCCTCGCCGAGCGCGCCGACGACAAGGTGCGGGCGCTGTCCGGCGGCCAGGCGCGGCGCGTCGAGATCGCGCGTGCGCTGCTGCACGATCCGGCCTGCCTGCTGCTGGACGAGGCGACGGTCGGCCTCGATGTCGCCTCGCGCGAGAGCGTGCTTGCCATCGTGCGCGGGCTCGTCAAGGAGCGGGGCGTGGGCGTGCTCTGGGCCACCCACCTCGTCGACGAGGTCGCCGGCGACGATCACGATCGTGCTGCTGCACAAGGGGCGCGTCCGCTTCTCCGGGCTCGTGCCGGACCTGCTCGAGGTTGCCCAGGCCGGCAACCTGCGCGGCGCGTTCATGCGCGTCACCGAAGATACGCGCGCGGAGGCCGCATGACCGCCTACGCCGCAGCCGCGGCGGTCTCGACGCCTCAGGCTATCTCGCCTGCTTCAGCGGCATCGTGTGGCGCGAGGTGCTGCGCTTCCTGCATCAGCGCGAGCGCTTCCTCGCGGCGCTCGTCAGACCGCTGGTCTGGCTGTTCATCTTCGCCGCCGGCTTTCGCCAGGTGCTCGGCGTGTCCATCATCCCGCCCTACCAGACCTACGTGCTCTACGAGGTGTTCGTCACGCCTGGCCTCGTCGGCATGATCCTGCTCTTCAACGCCATGCAGTCGTCGCTGTCGATGGTCTACGACCGCGAGACCGGCGCCATGCGCACGCTGCTGGTCAGCCCCTTCCCGCGCTCCTTCCTGCTCATCTCGAAGCTGCTGGGCGGCGTGGCGGTCGCCGCTGCTGCAGGTCTACGCCTTTCTGCTCGATCGCCTATTTCTGGGAGATCGAGCCGCCGCTCGATCGGCTATCTCACGGTGCTGCCGGCGCTCGTGCTCTCCGGCCTGATGCTGGGTGCGCTGGCGCTCTTCATGTCGTCGGTCATCAGGCAGCTCGAGAACTTCGCCGGCGTCATGAACTTCGTGATCTTCCCGATGTTCTTCGCCTCCTCGGCGCTCTACCCGCTCTGGCGCATCAAGGAGTTGAGCCCGCTGCTCTACGAGATCTGTCGCGTCAACCCGTTCACGCACGCCGTCGAGCTCATCCGCTTTGCGCTCTACGGCCAGATCGAGCCGGTATCGCTGGCGATCGTGCTCGGCTTCACCGTCCTTGTTCCTGGCGGCGGCGATCTACGCCTACAATCCGTCGAAGGGGCTGCTGGGCCGGCGCGGCGAGCCGGGGCGGAGGACGATGACATGGCTCCCTCGACAGCCGGCCGTCGGCCTGATCGCGGCGCTTGCGTCGCGCTCGCCGGGCCGCCGGCCCTTGCCGCAGACGCGGCCAATCCGGACTGGCCGTGCGTGCAGCGCAAGGTCGCGACGCTGACCTCGGCGCAGATGTGGGACGGTCCCCCGGTCGACGACCTCACGCAATGGCGTGACAACGAGGAGATCAGCAAGCTCATTCGCGGTCCTCGCCAGCCGTCGCGTGCCGCTGGAGGAGGCGGCCGCGGCCATCGCGGCGTTTGCCGCCGCCCAGCCGCAAGACAAGCGCGACGATGCGCTCAAGCTGCTGTTCGCGGGCCTGCTCAGCACCATCAACAGCGACCGCGCCGTCGTGATGAGCGGCATCGAGCGCTTCCAGCAGCGTCAGAGGGCGCGCGCGGCGGAGCTCGAACGGCAGGGCGACGGCGATCCGGCAGCTCAAGGAGAGAGCGGCGACCGACGAGAAGGCGCGCGCCGAGCTGGCCGCGGCCGAGGACCGGTACAATTGGGATGCGCGCGTCTTCACGGAGCGCCAGCAGTCCCTTCCGCTCGCCTGCGAGGTGCCGGTCCTGATCGAGCAGCGGCTGTTCGAGCTCGGCCGCGAGATTCGCGTCGCGACGATGCAGGCATTTCCGATTGGAGGCTGGTCTTCAGCCGATGCAGCCGTGGCCGCTTAGCGTGCATCCGCCCGACGTAGGCGGGATGCGTCAGGCTCATCGCCTCGGCTGGGTGATGAGATTGGATTGCTCGTCGAGCAGCGGCACGCCGAACTGCAAGCAGCACGGCGTCGATATCGCCCTGCCGCTTGGCGATCAGCGCGTTGAGCTGGTGCTTCCAGTCGTCCTCGAGATTGCGCACCCCGAAGGTGATGCGATAGGCCATGCGCGGACCGCCGGCCTCCTTCAGCAGCGGCACGACCATGAGCTTCTCGCCGTCGTTGGCGGCGAAATATCCGGCCATCGGTCCCCACAGGACGCCGGCGTCGATATCGCCGGATCGGATATCGTCGATCATGCGCTCGCCCGGCGAATCGTGGCGGCGGTCGACCATCAGCGGATAGGGCTTGGCGTTCTGCGATGAGACCGAGCTGGGCCATGATGCTGGCGGGCGGCGTGCCGGCGACCACGCCGATGCGCTTGCCCTTGAGGCGCGGGTCCGCGAGGCTGTCGACGCCGTCGAGCCCGGTGCCGGCGCGATACACGAGCGCGTAGGTCGAGCGGTAGTAGTGGTTGGTGTTGAGCACCAGCTCGTCGCCCTGGGCGTAGCCGATCACCACATCGCAGCGCTTGGCAAACAGGGTCTGGCGGATGAAGCCGGTGGCCTGCGGGAACCAGGTGTACTCGACCGGCACCTTGAGCTCGGCAGCCACGATCTCGGCAATCTTGTTCTCGAAGCCCTCACCCTTGTCGTTCGAGAACGGCATGTTGGCGGGGTCGGCGCAGACGCGCAGCGCCGTGCGGTTGACGAGGTCGATCCGCTGCCCTTCCGCCGCGCAGGCAGTGGTGACGAGGCCCAGTGCTCAACAGGCACGGCCAGCAGCGCCGCGGCGCTCCTACTTGTCACCGAAGCAGGCCTTCTCGTGCTTTTCCGCCGCCGCCGGCTTTTCGTCCCGCTTGGCCGGGCGCCCGCGAGGCAGAACGCCGTCCGCGCGCGCCTTCAAGTAGACGTAGATGTCGTCGATGTAGCACATCACGTTGCGATTATCGCCGAGCGCCGGCATCTTGCTCTGCTTGTCGGCGCGGATCACCTCGCGGCCGCTGGCGACGACCGACATGAAATCCGTCATAGCTCGTGGTCTTCAGCGACTTCCATGAGGCCCGGCGCGTAGGTCGAGCCCTCGCCGTCGGGACCGTGACACACGTGGCACTCGGAATGGTAGCGGCGGAAGCCCGAGAAGGTATACCAGTCGACCGTGCCGTCGCTGGTGATGTTGTAGGTCGGGGTGCCGTCGGCCGTTTCCCATTTGCCGTCCTTCTCCTTCTTCGCCGCCTGGCCGGCGACGTGGAGGCTCGACAGGAGACCGAGGGCGGCAGCAAACGCCAGTGCAAAGCCAGCTCGCTTCACGAGCAACCCCGAAGGCTGGTGTTTCAATCGACGACGAGCTTTTGATCGGAGCTCGAGGACCGGCGCAGTGGAGCGCGCCGGTCCTCGCTTGACGCGCCCGACTACGGCAGCGTGAACACGGTCAGCGAGCCGCCAAGGGCCGTGTAGTCGCGCAGAGCCGCGTAGCCGCCGACCGCGCCGAGACCGTCGGTCGGGTTCGTCAGGCCTGCCGCAAGGCCGATCCCGGCCCAGCCGCCGACGCCCGACAGCACCGCGACGTACTGCTTGCCGTTGTGGCTGTAGGTCATCACGTTGCCGATGATGCCCGACGGGGTCTTGAACTTGAACAGCTCCCTGCCGTCCTTCTCGTCGACCGCCTTGAGGTAGCCTTCGAGCGTGCCGTAGAACACGACGCCGCCGGCCGTGGCGAGCGCGCCCGACCACACCGAGAACTTCTCCGGCTTCGACCAGACGATCTTGCCCTGTGCCGGCATCCCAGGCGATGAAGTTGCCCATGCCGCCGTGGCTGCCGGGCGCCGGGAACATCGACAGCGTGGCCCCGACATAGGGCTGACCCGCCGTGTACGACACCCTGAACGGCTCGTAGTCCATGCAGACGTGGTTGGTCGGCACGTAGAACAGGTTGGTCCGTGGCGAGAAGGCCGCGGGCTGCTGGTCCTTGGTGCCGAGCGCCGCCGGGCAGACGCCTTTGGTGTTCTTGTCCTGGCCGGTCTGGAAGGTCGAGTACTCCTTGACGACCTGCGGACGCCCGTACTGCGGGCTGTTCTTGTCCATCACGACGCCGGTGGTCCAGTTGACCTTCGGGTCGAACTTGTCGGCGACCAGCAGCTCGCCGGTGACGCGATCGAGCGTGTAGCCGAGACCGTTGCGGTCGAAGTGGACGAGCGCCTTGCGCCGCTGGCCGCGCCACGTCGATGTCGGCGAGGATCATCTCGTTGACACCGTCGTAGTCCCACTCGTCGAACGGCGTCATCTGGTAGGCCCATCTCGCCATGCCGGTGTCGACGTCACGGGCGATGATCGCCATGGTCCATTTCTGGTCGATCGGCTTGCCGTCGGGCCCGGCGCGCTGCACCGGGTTCCAGGTCGACGGATTGGCGGTGCCGTAGAAGAACAGGTTGGTCTCGGGATCATACGAGAACCAGCCCCAGGCCGTGCCGCCGCCGATCTTCCACTGCTCGCCGGTCCAGGTCTTGAGCGAGGAGTCCTTGCCGACCGGCTTGCCGAGCGACATGGTCTTCTCCGGATCGAACAGGATCTCGTTGTCCGGGCCCAGCGTGTAGGCGCGCCACACCTGCTTGCCGGTCTTCGCGTCGTAGGCGGTGACGTGACCCCGCACGCCGAACTCGGCGCCGGAAATGCCGACGATGACCTTGTCCTTCACCGGCAGCACGGTCGCCGTGTTGGTCTCGCCCTTCTTCGGGTCGCCGTTGACGACCTTCCACTTCTCCTTGCCGGTCTTGGCGTCGAGCGCGACCAGCGTGGTGTCGGCCTGGTGGTGGTAGATCGTGCCGTCGGCGTAAGCGAGGCCGCGGTACACCGTGTCGCAACACATCACGGGAATGACCGAGGGATCCTGCTTGGGCTCGTATTTCCACAGGATCTTGCCGTCCTCGTTGAGGTCGAGCGCATAGACGATGTTGGGGAACGGCGTGTGGACGTACATGACGTTGCCGACCACGAGCGGCGAGCCCTCATGGCCGCGCAGCACGCCGGTCGAGAACGTCCAGGCCACCTTCAGGTTCTTGACGTTGTCCCGATTGATCTGGTCCAGCTTCGTATAGCGCTGGTTGGCGTAGTCACCGGTCTGCAGCACCCATTGCTCGGGTTTTGCCGTCTGCTGCAGCACATCCTGGTTTGCCATCGCTGGCGTCGCAAACGCGATCACGGCCAGCGATGCACCTGCAAGTGCATGTCTGTGCATGGCGCCACTCCCTTGGATTTGACTTCTTTAGCCTCAGCGGTAGCGATCGGCGGTCGAGCCCCCTATCCTAGAATTCAAGTCTGCGAAACGGAACGTCATTCCCACGTCGATCGACGGGCGTTCCCGAAGGCGAGTGCTACCGCGGGAAGTCTAGGCACCATTTGCCTGCATTCGCAAGTGAACCGGTCGTCCCACGCGGAAATTTGAACGCGTGCCGCTGCCCACCGGTATTCGGCACCGCGAGCAGCGCTCCTCGCCCTCGGTGGGAGCTAGCCCACGTCTGCACGCGGGGTCGCGTCTTCAGGCGCAAGGTCACCCGCGAGAGGCCGGGGTCGTTGCGCAGCCGCATCATGCTACAGGTTTCACCTATCCGATCCGCAGCTTGCCCCCTGTGATGATGGCAAGCTTGTTGGCCGGGACGAATATAGACGGGTGGCTTTACTGGAGCGCCGGGCAGCCATGATGAGGGAGCATGCCTATGAGGTATTCGGTCGTTCTGCACACTGTTTTGGTCTGGGCAATCAGTGTCGGGATTGCAGGCGCGCAGCCCAACCCTGTTCCACGCGTCGCGTTCTTCGGCTTTGACCTGATCAATACGTCGCTGGAGCCCCCCAACCCGCTCGAAGATAGACGCCTTCAGATGCTCGACGATCTCTTCCGACAACAGCTGGACGCCTCCGGCCGCTTCAAGATCATCGCCATTCCACCGGACATGCAGAAGCAGATCGCCGACGGCCCCGCGATTCGAAACTGCAATGGGTGTCAGCGCCACTTCGCGAAGAAGATTGGTGCAGATCGGGCCGCGTGGGGAACTGTTCAGAAGGTCAGCAACCTCATTCTCAACATCAACGTCTATATGGAGGATGCGCAAACCGGAGCACTGAATTTTTCCAAGAGCGTCGATATTCGTGGCAACACCGACGAGTTCTGGCGCCGCGGTCTCGAATACATGCTGCGCCACTACTTGTTCGGTGGTCCTTGATGCGAGTTGAAGGCGCGTGCCGTCGGAGGCTCTGCGCTGATCAACGCCCCTACGTACGCGAGAGGTCGCAATTGCGAGGTCAGAAACAGCGCAGCTCCGCCTCGACCTGCGCGCGCTTCAAGTCGTCGACCTTCGCCCGCAGCATCGGCATGGTCAGGAACATCGACGCATTCTTGCCGCCGCGCTGGCGCACGCGCATGACCGTCTCGGCTTCCTCGTACTGCGTCATACGGGAGAAGCGAGGCGATGACGTCGATCGAGCACGAGCATCGCTCGAGCGCGTCGCGCGTCTGCCCGTTGACCTGCATGCAGCCGAACACATAGTCGGCGCGCGCCGCGGTCGGATAATCGTTGGCGGGAACTTCGGCAGCTCGCGCCGCGCCGGCGCAGCAATGTGCGACCAGCACGGCCGTTGCGAGCGCTGCGAAGCATCGAGCCCATTGCTCTCACTCCGGAGGTATCGACGTGCCGATCGGGACGGATGGCTTCGCAAGCTTCACGGGCCAACTCAGGAGCCTCAACGCCGCGCCGACCATTTGCCAATAATGCCACGATAGCTGCGGATGGACGCCTATCGGTGACGGCATGATCATAAATCCGGACCCTGCTCAGCGCAATTTCATGCTACTGACCTTTTCATGCGCACTCTGCGGCCCAACATGCAAACGGATGGCCCCGTCGGCGAAACGTCATTGATCGGGACAGCTTATCGTCCTTGCGGCCGTCGGTTTTGCCCACTCGCTGCCAATGCGGCCGCCGTCAACCCTGGAGGTGGGTCATGAGCCGCAGCTATTGGGGAAGGAGATTCTGGCGGCGACCATGCTTGCATGCACGATGTCGCAGGTCGCCGCGGCTCAGGACATGCTCCGGTTTCTCGACCTCAAGTCGGACGATTTCACCAAGGCCGACATGACGCGGATCGAGATCGAGGCGGCCCTCGCCGAAGCCGATCCGACCAAGCTCGTCGACTTCTCTGCCCGGCGTCTCAACGGCCTCGATCTGTCGGGGCTCGACCTCAGACGCGCCAAGTTCCAGGCGACACGCCTCAATCGCGCCAACCTTGCCGGCGCCAATCTCGACGGCGTAACGCTGGATCAGGCCTGGGCGCTCGATGCCGATCTCACCGGCGCCAGTCTTCGGGGCGCCAGCCTGTTCGCCACGCAGCTCATCGGCGCGAAGCTCGACGGCGCCGATCTTTCCGGCGCCCGCATCACCGGCGATCTGTCGCGGGCAAGCATGAGACAGGCACGCCTCGATCGGGCCGATCTCTCCGCCGACATGCGCAACCAGTCCATGGGACTCATGCGGGGCGTCTTGCGATCGGCCAAGCTGGACGGCGCGAGCTTCGAGAATGCAAATCTGTCCCGCGCCGTCCTCGAATTTGCCTCGCTGCGCGACGCGAGCCTCAAGGGCGCCAAGCTCAACGGCAGCGAGCTCGGCGGCGCCGATTTTCAGGGCGCCGATGTCACCGACGCCGACTTCGACAACGCAGACGTCACCTCGACGCGGCTGGTCGGCCTGCGCGGGCGCGACCAGGCGCGCAACCTCGACCGTGTCAGGAATCTCGACCGCGCGTTCAGCGACTAGCAATCCTCGGCTTTTGAAGTTTGGCCGTAGGTCTTTTTTTGCAACTCCGGCGACGGGTTCAGTGTTCCGTCAGGGAGTGGCCAAGCAGCATTCGAGGGGATCTCGCAAGAAAAGCTTGGTCGTACAGGTGGGTCCGCGATCCTTGAAGAAAGCCGGGGCCGCAGTGCCTGTGATCCCAGAACCTTCTAAGCTGCTTCGTCAGAATTGGACCGCGGCAATGACGTTGTGACGAAGGAGGATGCCGATGTTGTCTTCTAAGATGCTCCTCACCATGAGCCACGTAGCGGCGATGACGCTCATGGCGCAGGTGGAGTTGGCGCCCTCGATTGGCGCATCACGCGAGCAAGGCGAAGCGAAACAATCCCAAGCTCAACCCGCCCGAACCGGCAAGGAGCGGCTCGGCGGCAAGGCTAGCGACGATCAGCGCGTCGACAATTGTAATGTGCCGCCCGATCTGCGGGGTCCGAAACCGCGTCCAGACAGCTGCGGCGACGGGGCGGGCACGAGGTCGGAGCGCTGAGAGAAGCGGCCGCGCTGCTATCGGCAACTTGCAGCTGATCGCGCCCGTCTTCGACTTAAGGGGCGCGCGCACGCAACGCGGCGGTCACAGCCCGCCAAGCCTAGTGGCAGTGTGGAGATTCTGTTGAGGACTGACGCCAAGGCGTCGAAATCAGAACTCGGCCGGCAGATACCCGTTGATCTCGAGCCCGATGCAAATTTCGACGAGCGTAGGGGTGGTCCAGACCATTGGCCGTCTCCCTAGATACACGAACGTCACCAACCTAAGTCGGGCGAGGCCGTCGCGCAAGCACGGGCACCTGCATTGAAAGAAAATTATGGAAGCCAGGTTCGAGCCGGCGCCAATATAGCCTGCTCTGTCCACAGGTCTTCATTCCGGGAATCAGCGGTGCGACCTATAGTCGCCCCGCCGTTACGGCGCGCGCTGTGTCGATAGCCGCCCAAGCGCCGCCACCCGGAGAGGCCGGATGCGCTTTCACGCCGACCTGCACGTGCACTCGAAGTATTCGCGCGCGACCAGCCGCGACCTCGACCTGGAGCATCTCGCCCATTGGGCGGCGCGCAAGGGCGTCGGCGTGGTCGCCACCGGCGACTTCGTGCATCCGGCATGGCTCGCCGAGCTCAAGCAGAAACTCGTGCCGGCCGAGCCCGGCCTGTTCCGCCTCAACGACGAGATCGAGACGCAAGTCGCCCGCACGCTTCCGGCGACGTGCCGCACGGCGGTGCGCTTCATGCTCGAGGTGGAGATCTCCACCATCTACAAGAAGGCCGAGCGCACCCGCAAAATCCACCACCTGATCTACGCGCCGGATTTCGCAACCGTCGACCGCATCGCGGCGCGGCTTGGAGCGCATCGGCAACATCGCCTCCGACGGGCGGCCGATCCTCGGCCTCGATTCGCGCGACCTGCTGGAGATCACCCTCGAGTTCGAGCCCCGACGCCTACCTGGTGCCGGCGCATATCTGGACGCCGTGGTTCGCCGCGCTCGGGTCGCAGTCGGGCTTCGACTCGATCGCCGCGTGCTACGGCGACCTCGCCGATCGCATCTTCGCGGTCGAGACCGGCCTGTCCTCCGACCCGGCGCATGAACTGGCGGGTGTCGTTCCTCGACCGCTACCGCCTCACCTCCAATTCCGACGCGCATTCGCCCGGCAAGCTCGGACGCGAAGCCACGCGCTTCGACTGCGCGCTCGACTACTTCGCGATCCGGCGGGCGCTGGAAACCGGCGACGGCTACGGCGGGACGGTCGAGTTCTTCCCCGAGGAGGGCAAGTATCACCTCGACGGCCATCGCAAGTGCGGCATGCGGCTCACGCCGCAGGAGACCCTCGCCAACGGCGGGCGCTGCCCAGCCTGCGGCGAGCTGGTGACGGTCGGCGTCGCGCATCGGGTCGAGACGCTCGCCGATCGCGGCGAGGCGGACGTGACGCCGCCCGCGACCGCCGGGGCGGTGTCGAACCTGGTGGCGCTGCCCGAGATCCTGTCCGAGCTCGCGGCGAGTGGCCCCGCGAGCAAGACGGTCGAGCGTGGTTATGACCGGTTGATCGCGTCGCTTGGGCCCGAGCTTTCGATCCTCGGCGCGGTCCCGATCGAGGATATTGCGCGGGCGGGCTCCTCGCTGCTGGGCGAAGCGGTGTCGCGCTTGCGCGCCGGCAAGGTCATTTGCGAGGCGGGCTACGACGGCGAGTACGGCGTGATCCGGCTGTTCGAGCCGGACGAGCTGCGGCGCCGCACGGCGGGCGGCCTGCTGTTCGAGGCCCCGACGGATTCCGCTCGCGTTGATTTACCTCTCCCCGACCGCGCGAGCGAAGCGAAGCGCGGGCAGGTGAAGCCCGTCAGTCATTGCGAGCAGCGTCAGCGACGAAGCAATCCAGACGAAGCAATCCAGACAGCCGCGCCACCGTCCTGGATTGCTTCGCCTTCGGCTCGCAATGACGGCGAAGGGGTTAGGACATCGCAGCCAAGCGATGTTCTCGCCGGTCTCGACGGCGACCAGCGCGCCGCGGCCGCCACGGTGGACGGTCCGGTTCTGATCGTCGCGGGGCCGGGCTCCGGCAAGACCCGCACGCTGACGCATCGCATCGCCCATCTGGTGGCGGAACGCGGCGTCGCCGCCTCGGCCTGCCTCGCCATCACGTTCACGCGGCGGGCCGCCGCCGAGATGCGCGAGCGGCTCGCCCGCCTCCTGCCGGTGACGGCCGGAGAGGTTGCGATCCATACCTTCCATTCATTCGGGCTTGCGATCCTGCGCGAGCACGGCTTGGGCGTCGGCCTTGATCGCGATTTTCGCATCGCCGCCGAGGCCGAGCGCAAGGACCTGCTGATGGCGTCGCTCGATCTCACCGAGCGCAAGGCCGACGCGCTGCTGCGCACGATCTCCAATGCCAAGCGTACCGGCACCCCGGCCAGTGCCGATATCGCGGACGCGATCACGGCGTATGGCTGGGCCTTGGCGCGCCGCAACTGGATCGATTTCGACGATCTGGTGCGCCTTTCGGTCGGCCTTCTCGCGGCCGACCCCGCGCTCGCCGCGCGCACCCGCGAGCGTTACCGCTTCATCTCGGTCGACGAGTTCCAGGACGTCGACGAGCAGCAATATCGGCTGCTCCGGCTGCTCGCCCCGCCTGACGGCAACCTGTGCGTCATCGGCGATCCCGATCAGGCGATCTACGGCTTTCGCGGCGCTGACGCCTCCTGCTTCGATCGTTTCCGCCAGGACCATCCCACCGCCGTCACGGTGCAGCTTGCGCGCAATTACCGCTCCACCGGCACGATCGTCGCGGCCTCCTCGCAGGTCATCGCGGGGTCGCGGCGGGACGAAGCGCTGGCCGAGGTGGTGCGCGACATGCACGAGCGCATCACCGTCCACGCCGCGCCCACGGAGCACGCCGAAGCCGAGTTCGTCGTGGCGACGATCGAACGGCTGATCGGCGGCCACAGCTTCTTCTCGATCGACAGCGGCCGCGCCGGCATCGCCGGACGAGCAGCTTTGAGCTTTTCCGACTTCGCGCTGCTCTACCGCACCGACGGACAGTCGGCCGCGCTCGCCGACGCGCTCGCGCGTTCCGGCATGCCGTTCAAGAAGGGCGCGCATGCCCGGCTGATCGACAGACCCGCCGTCCACGCGCTCGCGCAGGCGCTGGATGAGGAGGCGGACGGCGCGGCACTTGCGGTCCTGCTCACCGCCGCGGCCGAGCGGTTGCAGGCGCGCAAGAGCTTCGATCCCGCGGCGATTGCCGAGGCGTTGCAGCGGCTCAAGGTGCTGGCGGAGACGTGCGTGCAGGACCGCTCCCGCTTCGCGGAGGCCGTAGCGCTTGCGACCGAGGCTGATTTTTGGGATCCGCGCGCCGATCGCGTCTCCCTGCTCACGATGCATGCCGCCAAGGGGCTCGAATTCCCGGTGGTGTTCGTCGTCGGACTCGAGGACGGCCTCATGCCGCTGCGGTGGGGAGAGCGCGACGGGGCGGCGGAGGCCGAGGAGCGCCGCCTGCTCTACGTCGCCATGACGCGCGCCAAGGATCGGCTCTTTCTCAGCCGTGCGGTCGCGCGACTCTGGCGCGGACGACGGCGTAATCTCGATCCATCGCCGTTCCTGCGCGACATCGAGGCCGAGCTGGTGAAGCATCAGCGTACCGAGCTGCCGCGCCGACCGCCGGCGAACCGGCAGCTCAGTTTGTTCTGAGTCCGCTTACTTCTCCCCGCTTGCGGGGAGAGGTCGGATCGTCGAGCGTGAGCGAGACGATCCGGGTGAGGGGCGCCGTCGCGGCGGACGACGGGCTACGTAACGAATTGCAAACCTTTCCGCCGCTCCCCCACCGTCTTCCTGCCGTGATGCTGCCCCATCCGGCCGCGATAAAGCTCACCGATGCGGGAGATTCTCATGGCTTTGCGCGTTGCGGGCGCCCTGACGGCACTGATCGGCCTCGCGGCCTTCACCGGCGATGCGGCGGCGCAGTACGATTCGTACCGATACCCCTATGTGCCCGGCCCCTATCGCGGTGCCCCGTACCTGGCCGATGACGACGACGACCTTGGGCCGCCGCGCCCCCGCCGCGAGATACCGGGCGGCACTCGGCGCGAAGCCGCGCCCTATCCTTCGGAGACTCGGCCGCCGTACGAGCGCCGCTACCATCAGGCGGCGCCCTACCCTTACGAGACCCGGCCGCCGTACGACCGGCGCTACGATCGATCCCCCTACGACCGCCGCTACGAGGAGGCCGCGCCCGTCCTGCCGCGGCCTTCCGACGTCGAGCGCCAGCCGCTGTACGATCCCTACCAGCCCTACCAGCCCTACCCTACCGGCGCGCGCCGGCGCAAGGCGACTACGCGACCCGCCCGCAGGATCCGCCGCCCGTGATACGGGCACCGGGCGAGCGCGGCTTTGGGGGGCAGCAGCAGGATGCGCAGCCCGGGATGCGGCCGCCCACCGATCTCGGCGCCACCCGCCCGCCGATGGACATCGCGCCGAGCGGCCAGCCGTCCGGCCAGCCGCGCTACGCCGCGCTGCCGCCCGGCGACGAGCCGGAGGAAGGTCCCGCGAAGGAACTGCCCGCGCACCTCAAGCGCCAACTGGTCGACTACCCGACCCGCGAGGCCGCCGGCACGCTCGTCATCGACACCGCCAACACCTACCTCTACCTGGTGCTCGGCAACGGCAAGGCCATGCGCTACGGCATCGGGGTCGGCCGCGAAGGCTTCACCTGGTCCGGCCGCGAGCGCGTCAGCCGCATGGCCGAATGGCCGGACTGGCACCCGCCCGCCGAGATGATCGAGCGCCAGCCCTACCTGCCGCGCTTCATGGCCGGCGGCGAGAGCAACCCGCTCGGCGCGCGCGCTCTGTATCTCGGCAAGACGCTGTTCCGCATCCACGGCACCAATCAGCCGTCGACCATCGGCACGTTCGTGTCGTCCGGCTGCGTCCGGCTCACCAATGCCGACATCGAGGACCTCTACGGGCGCGTCACCGTCGGGTCGCAGGTGGTGGTCTTGCCCGGCAAGCCGCCGGTTTCGACCGGGGCTGCGGCGCAGCGGTAGCCTGACCGTAGAGGCGACCCTTGTGGTCGCCCGCAGCGCGCCGAGATCGAGAGGGCGCGCCTACAAGGGGCGCCCCTACGTTATTCGCTCATCAATCCGGATCGATCGCGAAGGGGTGGCCAAGGCGCTGGGGCCGCATTAGCTCTGGGCGATGCCTCCGCTTTCGGTGCTCGACCTTTCGCCGGTGACGACCGGCACGCCCGGCGCGGCGGCGCTGCACAACACCATCGATCTGGCCCGGCTCGCCGACCGGCTCGGCTACACCCGCTACTGGGTGGCCGAGCATCACAATCTCCCGAACATCGCCAGCTCGGCGCCCGACATCATGATCGGGCAGATCGCGGCGGCGACGAGCCGCATGCGCGTCGGCTCCGGCGGCGTGATGCTGCCGAACCACGCGCCGCTGATGGTGGCGGAGCGCTTCAAAGTGCTGGAGGCGCTATTTCCCGGCCGCATCGACCTCGGCCTCGGGCGCGCGCCGGGCACCGATCAGGTGACGTCCTATGCGTTGCGCCGCCGGCAGGACGCCAACCCGGACGACGATTTCCTGCAGCGGTTCCAGGAGCTGATCCTGTTCGACTCGGGCGGCTTTCCGGAAGGCCATCCGTTCCGATCGATCAAGGCGATGCCCTCCGACGTCGCGTTGCCGCCGATCTGGCTGCTCGGCTCGAGCGACTACAGCGCACAGCTTGCCGCCGCGGTCGGCGCCGGCTACTCGTTCGCGCATCATTTCGCGCAGCATGACGCGATCGCGGCCATGCGCGACTACCGCGCGCGCTTCAAGCCGTCGGCGTGGCGCGGAGAGCCGTATTCGATCCTGGCCGTGCACGTCGTGAGCGCCGGCACCGACGCCGAAGCGGAGCGGCTGGCCTCGACCGTCGACTTGAACTTCCTGCGGCGCTCGCAGGGACAATACCTGCCGCTGGCAAGCCCCGAGGAGGCAGAGGCGCATCCCTATTCGCCCGCTGACCGCGAACGGATTGCTGCGCACCGCGAGCGGCTGTTCGTCGGCAGCCCTGCGACCGTGAAGGAGCGCTTGATGCCGCTTATCGAGGCGACGCAGACCGACGAGGTAATGATCACGTCCTTCATCTACGATCACGGCGCGCGCAAGCGCTCGTACGAGGTACTGGCCGAAGCCTTCGGGCTTGCGGCCGGATGACGCGGGGCCCGTTATTGCGAGCCGAAGGCGAAGCAATCCGGAGCAGCGCGCCGCATCTGGATTGCTTCGTCGGTTTAAGCTCCTCGCAATGACGACGCCCGGGGAACTCAGCCGTGACCACACCGATCAGTAACCTGTTCGCGAACCTGCCCGGCCCACGCGCGGATGAGGAATTCACCGAGCTGTTGTCGGCCCCGAACGTCCACATCGAGCGCATCGTCTCGCTCGGCCACGCGAGTCCGCCGGGGTTCTGGTACGACCAGGATTGGGCCGAGTGGGTGCTCCTGCTCGCTGGCGAGGCCGAACTCGAATTCGAGGGCGAGGCGGCGCCGCGCCGGCTCAAGCCCGGCGACTCGGTGCACATCCCGGCGCATGCCCGCCATCGCGTGGCGCGGACGCATGCCCAGGAGGCGACGATCTGGTTGGCCGTGCACTACCGCTGACCAGCTCTCGCGCTTGGTCGCCGGCATTCCACTCCGTCATTGCGAGCCGAAGGCGAAGCAATCCATAACGGGGCGGCGTCGCACCTGGATTGCTTCGTCGCTCCCGCTCCCCGCAATGACGGAGCGGACCAGTTGAACCGATCATGCTTTAGCCGCCGTCGGCGGGTAGAGGTGCTGCGCGCCGTTGTAGTCCTCGATGCGGTGGCGCGCCGCGCCGGTTTCGCCTCCATCAGCGCTCAGATACGCAGGTCCGATCGGCGACTTGCCGTAGCCGCCCGGAATATCCAGCACGTAGGTCGGCTGACACAGACCGGAGAAGTGTCCGCGCAAGCGACGCATCAACGCCTGGCCCTCGGCGATGTCGGTGCGCAAGTGCGCCGTGCCCGGCGCAAGATCGCCGTGGTGCAGATAGTACGGCTTGATCCGGCACTCGACGAACGCGCGCATCAACGCGCCGAGCGTCTCGGCATCGTCGTTGACGCCGCGCAGCAGCACCGACTGGCCGAGCATCGGAATGCCGGCGTCGATCACGCGCGCGCAGGCGGCGCGGGCGGCGGGGGTGAGCTCGCGCGGATGATTGGCGTGCAGCACGACGTAAGCCGCCTTGTTGCCGGCCGTAAGGGCGCGCACGAGCTCGGGCGTGATGCGCGCCGGATCGACCGCCGGCATGCGCGTGTGCACGCGCAGCACCTTGACGTGATCGACGGCGGCCAGCGCTTCGGTCACGCCGCGCAAGCGCCGCGGCGAGAGCACCAGCGGATCGCCGCCGCTCAGGATCACCTCCCAGATTTCCGGACGGGCGCGGACGTAATCGAGCGCGGCCCCGATCTCGCCGGCGGACAGCGCGCGCGCCTTGCCGGGTCCCACCGTTTCGCGGCGGAAGCAGAAGCGGCAGTAGACCGCGCAGACGTGCACGAGCTTGAGCAGCACGCGATCGGGATAACGATGCACGATGCCCTTGACCGGGCTGTGCGTGTCGTCGCCGATCGGGTCGGCGCTTTCTTCCGGCGCGTTCGCCAACTCCGCGCGATCCGGCACGAACTGCCGCGCAATCGGATCGTTGGCATCGCGGGGATCGATCAAGGCCGCCATCGCGGGCGCGATCGCGATCCCATAGCGTTCCGCGACGCGCGCCAGATCCGCCACGCGCTCAAGTGAAACCAGGCCGGCATCCGCCAGCGAGGCCGCGGTCCGCAAGGTTGTGGCCGGTGCTGTCATACGCTCATCTCGTCAGTTCGGGCGACGGGCATCTCCCGTCATTGCGAGCCGAAGGCGAAGCAATCAACGACAAGCCGCTTGTGGATTGCTTCCTCGCCTACGCTCCTCGCAATGCCGGCAAGGGCCCCCTCATCACGTTCCACGTTCGGCGACCGGCGTCCAGATCACCTGCTCGATGCGCGCCGCGCCGGTCGCCAGCATCACCAGACGGTCGAAGCCGAGCGCCGCCCCGCTCGCGGGCGGCATTTGGCCGAGCGCCGCCAAGAAATCCTGGTCGAGCGGGTAGCGTTCGCCGTGCACGCGCTCCTTTTCGGCCATTTCGATCTCGAACCGCCGCCGCTGCTCGGCCGCATCGGTCAGCTCGCCGAATCCGTTCGCGAGCTCCACCCCGCAGGCATAGAGCTCGAACCGCTCCGCCACCCGCGGATCGGTCGCTTTCGGCCGCGCCAGCGCCGCCTCGACGACCGGATACTCATACAGAACGGTGGCGCGGCCGAGTCCGAGATTGGGTTCGATCCGTTCCACCAGGGCCCGGCTGAAAACGTCCCCCCAGGTATCATCCGCGGCCGTGGCGATACCGGCTGCGTGAGCGGCCGCGGCCATCGCATTGCGGTCGGTCTCCTGCGCCGACACCGTCGCCAGAAGGTCGATGCCGGCGAACCGGTCGAAGGCTTCGGCGACCGTCATGCGTTCCGGCTCAACGAAAGGATCGGCGAGGCGTCCGCGAAACGTCAGGCGTTTTGTTCCGGCTGCGGCGGCCGCCTGCGCGAGCAGCGCCGCGCAGTCGGCCATGACGGCGTCGTACGGCTCGCCCGCCCGGTACCACTCCAGCAGGGTGAATTCAGGGTGATGCAGCGCGCCGCGCTCGCGGTTGCGGAAGGCGCGGGCGAAATCGAAGATCCGCCGTTCGCCCGCGGCCAGCAGTTTCTTGGCTGCGAATTCCGGCGAGGTGTGGAGATAGAGCCGCGACGCCTGCCCATCGGGCGCGATCAGATCGGTGGCGAAGGCGTGCAGGTGCGCCTCGTTGCCCGGCGATACCTGCAGCACCGCGGCCTCGACCTCGGCGAAATCCCGCTCCTGGAAGAACCGCCGCAGACGCCGCCATGATGCGTCCGCGCGCGCTCAGGAACGGCCGGCGGTCCGCGTGGACATGCGGCGCCCACCAGGGCGAGGGATCGGGCATTCGTTCTGCCTCAGGACAAGGGCGCCGAAATGACTGGCGGTGGGCGCCAGGATCGCTATGGTGCGCGCCGAATTGCGGCCTCGACCTATTCGATGCGCGCGGCCGCCGCAACCTCAAAGCTCAAGGGAACCGTTCGTGAAAGTCATCGCCAGCTCGCTCCGCAAGGGCAACATCCTCGACATCGACGGCACGCTGTACGTCGTGCTGAGCGCGGAGAATTTCCATCCCGGCAAGGGCACGCCGACCACCCAGGTCGACATGCGCCGCATCAGCGACGGGGTGAAGACCTCGCAGCGCTACAAGACCACCGAGCAGGTCGAGCGCGCCTATGTCGAGGACCGCGAGCACACGTTCCTCTACCAGGACGGCGACGGGTTCCATTTCATGAACGCCGAGACCTACGACCAGATCACGGTGTCGGGCGACATCGTCGGCGATCAGGCCGCGTATCTCGCAGCCGGAGATGAAAGTGAAGCTGAGCCTGCACGAGGGCGTGCCGCTCGCCATCGAGCTGCCGCAGCGTGCCGTGCTTGAGGTGGTGGAGACCGAGCCGACCGTGAAGGGGCAGACCGCGTCCTCGTCCTACAAGCCGGCGGTGCTGTCGAACGGCGTGCGCACCATGGTGCCGCCGCACATCGCGACCGGCACGCGCATCGTCGTCATGACCGCGGACGGCTCCTACGTCGAGCGCGCCAAGGACTGAGGCGCGGTCAACGTAGCCCGGATGAGCCCTCGGATCGGCGCTTCGCGCCATCCGAGGACAAGGCTCCGCGCAATTCGGGAATCCCGCATTCCGCTTCGCTCCATGCGGGCTACGGCCTACGATTTTCACACGAACAGCCGGATCGCCGAGCCCAAAGCGAGCAGACCGCCGAACGCGAGGAAGGCGAAGCGCAGCCAGGGCGCATCTGCCGGATCGGGTGGCGCGCCTGCAGCCGCCTGGACGGGCTCGCTCCGTGGCTGGCCGACGTCCCGTCGTGCCGGCAGCTCCGGCGAGAGGGGGCGGCTCGGGCGCTGCTTGACCTGACGTTTCGACCGAAGCGGCCGGCTCCGATACGGCGGTCGTCTGCGCCTGCGCGGCCGCGACCTGCGCCGACGCGTCGGCGACCACCAATGAACTGGTATCCAGCCTCGGTCGACGCAAATCGATGGTTTGGACGAAGTTCGGCGACAGGATCGTCGCCGCGGCCGGAGGCGCCGCATTGGCGAGCGGCGCTCCCGGAGCTTCTAGGCTCTGCTGCGGCTCGACCTGGACCTGCTGCCGCCGCCGCGCTGTCTGGCTCGGCTCCCGCTCGCGAGCCAGCGCCCTGGCGACGACGGTCGCCGTCCGCCGGCGCTCGCCCGGGCTGAGAGTGCGAGAAGCCCGGCGTGCCCGCCGCACGCCGCGCTCCTTGCCGGCGGCGCGCGCATAGGCCAGCGGTCTCACCGCTGCGGCGTCGGCATTCGCCTCCGCCTGCTCGACAACCGGTTCGATCGGGCAACTGCCCGCGATGCGCTCGTCGCAGGTGACCGCGGACGCGGGCGCAAACGTGATGCCGGCAAGCACGGCCGCGCAGGCCGTGACGGCGACTATGCGGTACATGGGTCCCTCCCGCACACGCCCCCCGGCTAATTCGAAGCGTCGGACCGTGGCCTCACCGTGACCGGAACAAGGCCATTTCGGCACGAAGTCCGGCGTGCCGTGCCGGCTCCGTCATTGCGAGGAGCGCAAGCGACGAAGCAAACCAGATGCGGCGCCGCCGTCCTGGATGGCTTCGCCTTCGGTTCGCAATGACCGGCCGCATCGACCTCCAGCTTGTTCCTCCGCCGGTCTTCCTCTTGAATGGCGGCGCACGCGACACTGCGTTTCCAGCATTGGAGGGGAGTCACCTTGGGCACGGCACTGAACTTGACCGCATCGGACGGCCACACGCTCGGCGCCTATCGCGCGGACCCTGCCGGCAAGGCGCGCGGCGGCGTGGTGGTCATTCAGGAGATATTCGGCGTCAACCACCACATCCGCGCGGTGTGCGACCGGCTGGCGTCCGCCGGCTACGCAGCGGTGGCGCCCGCCCTGTTCGATCAATTCGCCAAGGATTTCCAATCCGGCTATTCGGCCGACGAAGTCGCCAAGGCGCGCGAGCTGGCGATGAAGAACCGCGACTGGGCGAAGATCCTGCTGGACACGCAGGCCGCCTTCGACGCGGCAAAACCCGCCGGACCGACCGCGATCGTCGGCTTCTGCATGGGAGGCTCGGTGGCGTTTCTCGCCGCGACCAAGATCGACGGGCTGGTGGCGGCCTCATGCTTCTACGGCGGCCAGATCGCAGGCTTCGCCGACGACAAGCCGAAATGCCCGACGCAGATGCATTTCGGAGAACTCGACGAGCACATCCCGATGACGGACGTCGACGCCATCCGGGCCAAGCGGCCCGACTGCGAGATCCACGTCTATCCGGCCGGACACGGCTTCTATTGCGACGAGCGGGGAAGCTTCCATGCGCCGAGCGCGAAGCTCGCCTGGAACCGCACGCTGGCCTGGTTCGAGCGCGCGATGCGCAATTGATAGCCGCTATGACCTGTCATGCCCGCGAGGCGGGCATCCAGCAAACGCAAGCGGAGCGAGACTTGCGCCGTCAGTGTTTGCTGGATCCCCGCTCGCGCAGGGATGACGCCCAGGTGAGTGCGGCGACGATCAGCGCTCGCGGAACGTGCGCGCGATCTGCTCTTCGAGCGGCTTGAGCAGGTAATCGAGCGGCGTGCGGTCGGTGGTCCGGATGTAGGCTTCCACCTGCATGCCGGGCACGAGCTGCAAGTCGCCGAGGCGCCTCACCTCTTTTTCGGGCAGCGAGATGCGCACCACGTAGTAGGCCTGCTGCGTGACCGGGCCGGTGGCGCTTGCCTGTTGCTCGCGGGTCAGGTCGGCCGACACGGTCGTCACCATCCCTTCGAGTTCGGGCGCGGTCCTGCGGTTGCCGGCCATGACGCGGACGCGCACCGGCGCGCCGACCGCGACCTGATCGATGTCCATCGGCGCCACCTTGGCTTCGATGATGAGCGTATCCTGGCGCGGGACGACCAGCAGAAGCGTCTCGCCTTTGCCGACGACCCCGCCGACGGTATGCACGGCGAGCTGATGGACGGTGCCGGTCTGCGGAGACCGGATGTCGACGCGCCGCATCTCGTCCTGCGCGGCGTTCACGCGCTCCTGCAGCTCGGCAACGCGCGCTTCAGCCTCGCGCAGATCGCGCAGAACCTCGGTGCGGAAGTCCTGGTCGAGCTGGATGATCTGCAGCTCGGTCTCCGCAATCTTGCCGCGCGCGCGGGCGATGTCCGCGGTGAACTGGCCGCGCTCGCCCTGCAGCCGGGCTTGGTCGCGCTGCAACGCCATGTAACGCACGATGGTGACCAGGTTCTGCTTGAACAGCTGGGCAACGCCTTTGAGCTCTTCGCCGATGAAGCCGATCTCGGCGCCCTTGGCTTCCTGCTGCGCGGTCAGTCCGCGGATCTCGTTCTCGGTCTGGGCGACCCGCTCGCGCAGCTGCGAGCGCTGTCCGGCGCGCCCGCTGCGCCGCGCCTCGAACAGTTTGCGCTCGCCCGCCATCGCGCCCTCGACGATCGGGTCCCGGTCCCGGTCGGTCCCCACGCGGGCCAGCACGGCCGACAGGCGGCGGCTCGACGATCCACGCAATCCAGAGTTCAACAGTGCTCCAATAATTCAAGAACCGTGTCCAAATCAGGGCTTTTCATGCAGCCAACGGCCGATCGACGGCGATTGCGCGCGGGGTTGAGCCGGGGTAAGCCCCTGCCCTTCACCTTCTCCGAATGCGCGCGACCAATGCCATGATCCGCTTCCTGTTCCGACTGGTCGGGCTCCTGGCTCTTGCCGTGGCCTTCATCGCGCTGGTGCTCGACGGCACGAAGTCGATTGCCGGCAACAGGATCGTCGTGACGCCGCTCGGCCAGACCTGGACCGACCTCCATTCCACCAGCCTGCAGTTGCTGGAGGCGGGCGTGACGCGTCATTTGGCCGAGTGGCTATGGAATCCCGTCCTGCTCAATGTTCTGACGTCTCCCACCTGGCTCGTGCTCGGCGTTCTCGGCGTCGTCCTGCTGCTGCTCGGGCGCAAGAAGAAGCCGCTGATCGGCTATGCACGCAAATAGCCTCAGTCACGGCGGACTGACTGTCAGGTGCGACATGCAACGGCGCCGCTCCCCTCCCCCGCGAGCGAAGCGAGTGGCGGGAGGCGGAGCACCCCATCGCGCTGGCGCGATGGGGACCCCGGTCGGGGGTGGCCGCTATTTAGCGGCGTTGGCGCCTGCCATTGCGACGATCGCGTCGTCGCCCGATGCGACGCCCGACACCCCGATACCCCCGATGATCTTGCCTTCGGCGACGATCGGCACGCCGCCTTCGAGCAAGGACACGCCTTGCACGCTCAGGAAGCGGGCACCCGCGGTGTTGGCCGCAATGGCGTCCTGCAGCGCCTTGGTCGGCCGGCGCAACTCGACGGCGGTACGCGCCTTGCCTTCGGCGATGCGGATCGAGCCGTATTGCGTGTTGTCGAGACGCAGGAACATGACCGCATGTCCGCCGCTGTCGACGATCGAAATCGCCACCGGCCAGTTGTTCTTCTGCGCCTCGGCCTTGGCGGCCGCCATGGCCTTTTCGGCCTTTTCCATCGTGATCGCCGGCCCGTACTGCATGGGGGCTGCGGCCGGAGCAGGCGCCGCCGGCGCTGCCGGTGCCGCCGGCTGCTGCGCTGCCGCCGGCAACATCGTTACGAGCGTGACCGCCGTGGCGGCCGCAAGCATCTTGAGCGTGGTCATGGATCCTCCCGAAAGCGGGCTCCCTTGGAACCGGAGCCTCGACACTCGCCAGCATAGTGGAAAAGCACCGCGGGGAAACGGCCTTGGCGGAACGCCCAGCCGGCGCTCGCGGCCTCGTGAACGCCGGGAGCGACGGGCCACGCAACGGGAGCGAGGAAGCGGTGCGAATACCGTGCGGGACGCTTATATTGGAGCGGTCCAGCTCGGGAGACGCCCACATGTTCATGTTCAAGAAAACGCTCGCGATGCCGAAGCCGGCGGAGGCCCTGCCTGGGCGCGCGACCGAAATTCCGACCGCCGCGACGCATTTCGTCAACGGCCGGCCGCTCAAGGGTCCCTATCCGGAGGGTCACGAGACCGCGATGTTCGGCTTGGGCTGCTTCTGGGGCGCCGAGCGCAAGTTCTGGGAGCTCGGCGACGGCATCTACACCACCGCGGTCGGCTACGCGGGTGGGCTCACGCCCAATCCGACCTACGAGGAGGTGTGCAGCGGGCGCACCGGCCACAACGAGGTCGTGCTGGTGGTCTTCGACCCGAAGAAGATTTCCTACGAGCGGCTGCTCAAGACGTTCTGGGAGAACCACGATCCGACCCAAGGGATGCGCCAGGGCAACGACATCGGCACGCAGTACCGCTCCGGCATCTACGCCTTCACGAGCGCGCAGCGCGACGCCGCCGAGGCCTCGAAGGCGGCCTATGACCAGGCGCTGGCCAAGTCGCGCTACGGGGCGATCACCACCGAGATCCTCGATGCGCCGCCGTTCTATTTCGCCGAGGACTACCACCAGCAATATCTCGCCAAGAACCCGCGCGGCTATTGCGGCCTCGGCGGCACCGGCGTGAGTTGCCCGATCGGCGTCGCCGCCGCCGCAGTGCATTGAAGGGGGCCTGCGACCGTCGCGCGACACGCGGTCGCTCGTACTATCAGCGAGGGATCGTCGGCAGGGATGCGCGAATGCGCTGCGAGAAATCGGGTGCGCCATCGGCCGCCTGCGCGGCCTCGTTGATCAGGGAGCGTCGCCGCAGTTCGTCAAACGGCAGCGTCGTGTCCACCCGGCCCGAGTGGTAGAGGTAGCTGTCGACCAGACCGTTGAGGAGATGGCGGATGTCGAACCGGCCGACCCGGCCGGCGGCGTTCGCGTAGCGCACGATGTTGATCGTGCAGCTGTTGCTCAGCAGGTGATAGAACTCCGGCCGATCGGCGAGTTCGTTGATCCGCGCCAGGTAGACCAGCAGCAGCCGGCGCGCATCGTCGGCCGAGGTGTTGAGGCGATAGAGGTACACCGTCTCCCGGCGGTGGTTGGTGCGCACGCCCACGAGGTCACGCTCGTCACCCACCACGTAGATCAACTCGAATTGCTTGAAGAGGGAGGCGATGGGCGCAAAGCCCTCGCCCACCTCCGGCCGCGTCTCGATGGAGATGCTCAGCGGCGGCGCGTTGTCGAAGATGAAACTCAGGAACGTGTGTCCGACCAGCCCCTCGCTCCAGTAGGACACGTAGAAATCGAGGCCGGTCAAGTGCGACAGCCACACCTCGCGCTCCTCATAGCGCACCGTGAAATCATTCCGGCTGCGGTAGTCGAAGTTGCGGACGCCGGTGAGGCGCACGCGGTCGCCGTCGATGATCGCCCGCGGCATCACCGCGACTTCCGGCCGCCACTCGCGATCGTGCGAGGGAGGGATGGATATCCACCACGCGACCACGCCGAGAAACAGCACGATCAAAACCACGGACATGTGCCGTCGGCGCGACAGCCAGCAGGCCCAGATCGCGAACGCCGCAAAGGCCACCGCCAACCCCAGACGCAGCCCGGCCCACGGCAGATTCGAATAGTAGATGGCGAGGGTGGCCCACGCGATGAGCAACGACCCGGCACAGAACCCAGAGTCCCGCGATCAGCCAGCCGAGGGCGCTGGACAGCAAGGCCGAAAATGCGACGCGCAGCGTTGGTGCCTCACCTGGCCAGCGTGTTCTTGTAGATCCTGCCGTCCTTCATGATGACAGAAAGTTCTTGCCGGGGTCCGCGACCAGCTTGATGTTGTCCAGCGGATTGCCGTCGACCAGCAGCAGGTCGGCGAGTGCGCCCTGTTCCACGACGCCGAGCTTGCCGGGATAGGGATTGCGCTGGCCAGACAGCGCGAGCAATTCGGCGTTCGTCGATGTCGCCATGATCAGCGCTTCGGCGGGCGTGATACCAGCGGGTCAGATCGCCAAGCCTTGCCCTGGCCGTTCGCCAGCGCCTTGGAGAACAGGATGTCGGTGCCGAACGCCGTCTTGATCTTGTACTTCTTCGCGAGCGCATAGACCGTGTCGGTACCGGTGACCACCTGCCGCACCTTGCGCTCGTTCTGCCGGACCCAGCCGGCGGCCTCCGCCAATCGTCGAGGAAGGGCTGCGTGCTCAGCCAGATGCCCTTCTCGGCGATCAGCCGCGCCGTCGGCTTCGTCCATCAGATGGCCGTGCTCGATGCACTTCACGCCGGCGGCGATCGAGCGCTGGATCGAGGCCGGCGTGTAGGCATGGGTGCAGACATACGTGCCCCAGTTCTCGGCCGCTTCGACCGCGGCGCGCAGTTCGGCCTCGGTGAACGTGGACACGTCGAGCGGGCTGAACGGCGACGCGACGCCGCCGCCGGCCGTCAGCTTGATCTGCGACGCGCCCTGCATGAGCTGCTCGCGCACGCGCAGACGCACCTCGTCGGGACTGTCGGCGATCATGCTGCCGCCGAGCTGCTCGATGCGGCTGAGCATGCCGCCGATCGTCCGCGGCAGATCGGAGAGCTGGCGGAAGTCGCCGTGACCGCTGGTGACCGTGATGACCGCGCCGGACGGATAGATGCGCGGCCCCGTGACGATGCCCTCGTCGATGGCGCGCTTGAGACCGAACACCGGCCCGCCCATGTCGCGGACCGTGGTGAAGCCGCGCATCAGCGTGGCCGTGGCCTCAGCGCCGGCCAGGAGATTGGTGTAGCCGACGTCGCTCGTCAGCACTGCTGCGGCGTTGGCCGCACCAACATCGCGTGCCAATGCATGTCGATCAGGCCGGGCATCAGCGTGCGCCCGCCGCCGTCGATGATGCGTGTGTCGGCCCCGCGGTCGACCGCGATCGGCTGCGTGGAGATGCGCTCGATGATGTTGCCCCGGATCAGCACATTGGAGGGTGCCGAGAGCGCCGCGCTCTTGCCGTCGAAGATGCGCACGTTCTCGAACAGCGTGACCGCGCCGCTCGCCGGGGCGGAAGCCGAGGCCTGGGCCCAAACATTCCGGTGCGATTCCAGTGCCGCGGCCAAGGCGAGCGCCGCAACGCCCGCCAGCATGGCCCGACGGCCGATGCGTAAGCCCTGCGGCACGATGTCGAGCAACGGTGCGCGTAAGTTTGTTTGCATTGCGATCATCCTTTCCGGCTGACCGATCAGAATGAAAAATGTATCCTCATTCTTGGATAGGGCGGAAGACGGTGCTCGCCGCAGTGTAGTATTTGGAAGTTTCTGACCGGCCCGGACCGGGATGCGCATTACTGACCATGGCACCGTCGCAGCGGCGAGCGCGGAGGAACTATGAGAAACTTCGAACGCATGCTCGAAAACGGCATCTTCGCCAGCCGCTGGCTGCTGGCGCCGTTCTACGTCGGCCTCATTGTCTGCCTTGGGCTCCTGCTGCTGCACTTCCTCGTCAAGCTCGCAGGCTTCTTCCCGGCAGTCCCGCGCGCGAAGGAGTCCGAGGTGATCCTCGGCGTGCTCAGTCTGGTCGACGTCGCGTTCACCGCCAACCTGGTCCTGATCGTGATCTTCTCCGGCTACGAGAACTTCGTTTCCAAGTTCGACACCGCGACCCACGACCGGCCGGACTGGATGACGAAGGTGGACTTCTCCGGCCTGAAGCAGAAACTGATGACCTCGATCGTCGCGATCTCCGCGATCCAGGTGCTCAAGGCCTTCCTGAACATCGACGAGTACGGCGGCGACACGACCAAGCTCGCGTGGCTGGTCGGCATCCACATCATGTTCGTAGTCTCACTGCTCGTGCTCTCGATCTCCGACCGCCTCGGCGAGGACGTCAAGACCAAGGAGCACCTCGACACGCCCAAGCCGAAGGGGAAGTGAGGCGGCGACGCCTGCCCGCACCGCGATTTTCTCCTCACCGTCATGGCCGGGTCTGTCCCGGCCATCCACGTCTCACTTCCTGTTGCGTCAAGTAAGAAAAGACGTGGATGCCCGGCACAAGGCCGGGCATGATGACTCAGAAGATGGTCGGCGGTATAGGACGGTGTCACGCGAATGCGGCCTTCACGCGGCCGGGCGAGAACGGCACCCGGCGCAGGCGCACGCCGGTGGCGTCGAAGATCGCGTTGGCGATCGCGGCCGCGACCGGCCGGATCGACGGCTCGCCGGCCCCGGTCGGCGCGACCGTCGGGCGGTCGATCAAGACGCAGTCGATCGCCTCCGGCGTCTCGGCGATGTCGAGGATCGGATAGGACAGCCAGTCGGTCGAGGTGACGTTGCGGCGGTCGAACGTGACCTCCTCCCACAACGTGCGGCTCACGCCCTGGATGATGTTCCCCTCGATGGTTTTCACCAAGCCGTCCGGATTGATGATCTGCCCGCAATCGTGCCCGACCGTGAACCGGCGCGCCCAGATGCGCCCCGTGCCGCGGTCGATCTCCACCTCGGCGATCGCCGCGCAGCGCGATCCGTTGCGCTGCGAGTAGGCGATACCGCGCCCGGACACTTGCATGCCGGTCTGGTCGCGCCGCGGCGAGGCCCGCGCGGCCCACCGCACCTTTTCGGCCGCCGCCCGGATGACGGCGATGTCGCGCGCATCTTTGAGATGGCGCAGGCGGAACTCGACCGGATCGGCGCCGGCCGCCGCCGCGACCTCGTCGATGAACGATTCGCTCGCGAAGTGGATCTGCGGGCCGACCGGATCGCGCAGATGCGCGCTCCGCAACGGCGAGGCGCGCTCGAGCAGCGGCGGGATCGTCTCCCATGCGGCGCGCTTGTTGGCGAACGCATAAGCTTCCGCCGGAACTCCGAACGCATCGACCGACACCAGCGGCCAGTCCATCAGCATGCCGGCGAGGCTATGGCTCGGATTGGACTCGTTCTGCACGATATCGAGCCGCGAGAACCCCTTGCTGAGGAACTCGTGCGCCACGATCGTGCCGGCGGCATCGAGCGCCGCGCGGGCGCGATGGATCGAGGCTGGACCCTTGGGATCCCAGCCGTGGCCTTGCTCACGGGTGCCCTGCACCCGTACCGGGCGGCCGGTCGCCTTCGCCAGCACGGCCGCGTCGATCGCGGCGTCGCCGGCATCGTTGCGCCCGTACGAGCCGGGCCCGACCGTCCAGATCGTGCGCACGGCCTCGGCCGGCAGCCCGAGCATCTTGGCGATGCCGTCGCGCACGTAGTGCGGCTTCTGTGAGCCGGACCAGCAGGTGACCTTGCCGTCCCGGATCTCGACCACGGCGCAGGCCGGGCCCATGCAGGCGTGCGACTGGAACGGCCACTCGTATTCAGCTTCGACCACGCGCGCGGCGTTTGCGAAGGCCGCCTCGACGTCGCCGACGTTGACCGGCACCTCGCGCTTTCGCGCGGGCGTCCGCCGGATGTGATCGTAGATCCCGGCGGTCTCCGGGAACGGCGGCGCGGCGTCCGACCACTCGACCTTCAGCGTCTCGGCCGCGCGTACCGCATCCCATTCGCGCTCCGCGACCAGGCCCAGCAGGTTCTTCTCCCGGACGATGCGCACGCCGGGAATATCCTTGACCGAGCTCTCGTCGACCCGCACCGGCACCGCGCCGGCGACCGGCGGCCGGATCATGCGGCCGTGCTGCATGCCGGGCACCTTCACGTCGGTGACGAAGTCCTCCTGGCAGTAGACCTTCGGCGCGACGTCGAAGCGCGGGATCGACTTGCCGACGATTCTGTACTGGTCCGGCGATTTCGGCTTGGCCTTGCCGGGCGCGTAGAGCAGATTCCCGGTCTGGCCGTTCCACTCGAGCTTGACGTTGAAGTAACGGCCGCCGACGAGCTCGGCGTACGACGCCTTTTTGGCCGGCTCGCCCGCCACGCTGACGACGCCGTCAACCACCGTGAGCGCGTCGAACGCGGCGCCAAGACGCTCGGCCGCGCGCTCGACCAGGACGCGGCGCGCTTCGGCCGCCGCGGCGCGCAGCTGCATGCCGCCGCGCCAGATGCCGGTCGAGCCGGAGGCGCCGCCCTGGTTGACGCTCGTTGCGGTGTCGCCCATCAGCACGGTGACGCGCTCGAACGGCACGTCGAGCTCCTCCGCCACGATCTGCCCGATCGCGGTGTAGAGGCCCTGGCCCATGTCCATCTTGCCGAAGAACGCGCTGACGCTGCCGTCGGCATTGACGGCGATGTAGGAATCGAGCTCGCCGGGCACGAGCGGTGGCTTGCCGCCCTGCGCGACCGCCGAGCCGACCGACAGCACGGTATCGAGGCCGACCGGCATCCCGACCGAAACCACCAGCATGCCGGCGCCCTTGAGCGCGGCGCGGCGGGAGAGAGCGAGGCTTGCGTTGTTCGACATCATCGCCTCCCTCAGCCCATCATCGCGGCTGCGCGCTTGACCGCGCGCAGGATGCCCATGTGCGTGCCGCAGCGGCATTTGAGCCCGCTGAGCGCGTCGCGGATCTCGGCGTCAGTCGGCTTCTTCTTCTCTTTGAGGAAGGCCGCCGCCGTCATGATCCAGCCGTTGATGCAGTAGCCGCACTGCGGCACTTCCTCCTCGATGTAGGCTTTCTGTAGCGGATGCGGGTCCTCCGGCGTGCCGAGGCCCGAGAGCGTCACAATCTTCGCGCCGGCAGCGGAGGCGACCGAAGTGATGCAGGAGCGTACCGGCGCGCCGTCGACGTGCACCGTGCAGGCGCCGCATTGTGCGAGGCCGCAGCCGAACTGCGGATTGTTGAGGCCGAGGTCGTTGCGCAGCGCATAGAGCAACGGCATGTCGGGATCCGCTTCGATCGTGTGCGTTCTGCCGTTGACGTCGAGGGAAATTCGCTGGGTCGTCATCGCAAGATCTCTTCGTCCATCGCGGTGGATTTCATTGAGCCGACGGTACCATGGGGGAAGAGAACGAGCCACGTTGGCCGCGCGTAGCAGCCGCTGCACGCGCGGCGGACAACGCAGACCCCGCCGACCGAACGGCGGCCCGTCCCATCCGATCAAACCGTCTCTGATGCACGATATGGTTGGAATTCTGCAGGTGCGCTCTTCAGTCGCAGTTCGCCCATCCTGCCGTGGCTTGACGCCAATCTGCAACTTTAACACGGTATTCGGCAGGAGAGCTGAACGGGTTCGCGGCTGCAGACGGCTGAGCCGCGATCTACGCTCCCCGCTCATTTCCTCGATCTTGTGGCGCCGCGCCGCGCCGGCTGGCGGAGGATCAGCAAAGTGAGCAACGATCAGCTGAGACCTTCGCACGCAAGCCAGACTGCCCCCTCGCCGGCCGCGGTGCGAGAATTCGCCCGCCGCAGCAAGCGAGAGGTGCTGCTGCATCTGATCGCCGCGCGGGGGAAGGAGGCCGCGCCTGCTTCACGCTCCGCGTCGTCGAACGCGCGATTGCATTGGCAGTACATCCGGGAAGCCAATCTGGTCGGCATTGGATTCGGCGCGAAGGAAACTGCCGGCGGGTTCTCGGGAGACGCGGCGGTTCGAATCTATGTGAGGCGCAAGCTTCCGCGTCACAAGCTTTCCCCGCGCGACCAGGTGCCCGCCGTGGTCAACGGGATCGTGACCGACGTGATCCCAGTCGGCCAACCCAGGTTCCATGCCCGACCGGTCCCGTTCGGCATGGGCATAAGTCACGAGCGAGGTCTTCCGGGGTCGTTGGGGTGCATCGTGACCAAGCCGAACGATCCGGCCTGGTATCTGCTGTCGGCCTGCCATGTGCTGGCGCCCCCAGGCATTGGTGCCCAGCCGGACGACGCAATCCTCGAGCCGGCGGCCGGCAACCAAGGGGCAGCGCGCATCGCGCGCCTCGTCGAATTCGAGGCGCTCAAGCCGGAAGACGAATCCAACGCGTTCGACGCTGCGATCGCCAAACTCGACAGCAACGCCGACGTGGCGGCGCGCATTCCCGGCATCGGCCCGCCGCAGCCACCGCTCATGCAGCCGGTGCTGTATCAAAGCGTACGCAAACACGGTGCCGCAACTTTGCACACGCTCGGTATCGTCACCGACCCGGTTGCGGATGTCTCTTTCACGCTGGAAGGGGAACCCTACCGGTTCGATGACGTGGTGCAGGTCACCGGGTGTCCGGGCCAATTCTCGGAAGGGGGCGATTCCGGCGCGCTCGTGGTCGACGCCATGAGCAGCCGACCGATCGGCCTCATTATCGGCGGTACGGCAACACGCAGCTACGTAAGCCCGCTTGCGCGGGTCTTGAAGCACTTTGGCGCACATCTGCTCCAGTGAGACCGGACCGCGGGTCCAGGCGCACAAGCTCGATCCAAAGGAATGGCCGATGATGTCGCGCAATGCAGCTTGGTCCGCTCGCCGACGCGTCGCGGCCGGCTTGGTCGCGGCGGCTTTGACGGCAGTGGTCGGCAGTGCGCTGGCCGACGAGTTGCCGACAAACCACCCACGGCGGAGCATCAAAGGCGCCGCCTTCCAGCTCAAGCAGTTCCAGGTTGAACAAGGCAACGAGCAAGCGGCACGAAAATACTATCGCGAGGTCGTCTCGCGACAAATGAAGCTCGAGACGGAGAAGACGATCGAAAGTTCATCGATCAAGGCCCCGCTGACCTATTTCGGCTATGCCAACGTCAATGCCAGCGACTTGCACCGGTTCTCCTCCGCTCAGCTCATGGCGCTGAGCGCGAGCGGCGACATCCTGGCGACCCGCTTCTTTGCTCCGAAAATTTCCGATGTGCAGGACAAGCCGGTCGCAATCCCGGCAGGCGGCTTCGGCTGGCGCAAGCTCGTCCGGTTCAACGCCAAGACCGGGTCGCTCGCGGACACCAATGGCATGGCGGCGCTCTATGTTCTGCAGAACATTTTCGCAGCGACGGCAACCGACGATCCGTTCTCCGGACAGAACGTGTCCCAATTCAATCAGGCCATCGCCATACGCAAGATCCCCTCGAATGCGACTGCGGCCAAGCATGCTTCGTACTTTTTCACCTACGGGCCGCTGGTGAAGGTCGACGATGACGACAAGCCAATCCTGCTCGCCGGCCAGTTCCAGGACGCGGGCCAGCTGATCCTGAGCCTGGCGGCGACGTTCAATGAAGACGACCGCGACCCCGAGACGAATTCCAAGCCGAAACAGTATTTCGTTCCGGACTCCTGCGTTCAGTGCCACGGCGGCGTACGCAACAAAGCGAAGGTCAATTACCTCGATACCGACCACTGGTTCGATCGGGTGACGCCCGCCTACGGCCTCAACGAGGCCAAGTTCGGCGAGGAGGATTTCACCGCCCTCGCCCAGTCGCCCTATGGCGTGCTCTATGACGGCGGCAAGGATGGGACGACGACGCAATTCGCCAACGCCTTCGCCGTCATCCGCAAGCTGAACGAGGAGATCCAGGCGCAGAATATGGACGTCGGCGGCGGCAACAATTTCCACCTTGGCGCCGTCACCAAGTGGCTTCAGCTGCATGCCACGGACACCAAGCATGTCCCGCCGTTTCAGCGGGGTTTCGGTGCGGAAATCTGGAACCCTGCGAGCGACAACGAGCGCAAGGCGCTCTACTACCTCAACCGGCACTGCTATCGCTGCCACAGCTCGCTCAAGTACAACGTGTTCGATCGCCAAGCGGTCAGAAGGAACGTCGCCAACGGCGATATCGAAAATCGTCTGCTGAATATCACTCAGCCCGAAGCGTGGATGCCGCAGGACCGCATTTTCCCGGGCTTCGCGATCAATCAGGGCGTGCCCGAGGCAGCCGGAGATCTGAAAGAGTTCCTCGATCTTCTGAACCAACTGCAATGACCACGCGGCGAGGGCCGCATCGGAAGACACCGTCACCACGCAAGTCACAGAGGGGGGTCGCATGGCGTATCGCATCTATCCGTCGATCGGGATCGCGCGCGCGGGCAACGATCTGACGCAGTTCTACATCGGACCGGAGATTCCCGGTCATCCCGGCTTCGACGTCGATGCTGCGGGCAACGAAACGCGCGTCGAGCACTACAAGGTCGACGAGGACCAGATCAAACGGCAGGCCGCACGCTTTCGCCTGTTCGAGGACTCGGGCCCGGGCGGCGCATGGCGCGAGGCACAGCTGCCGGCAGGAGCGACCGTCGAGTGGACGGTGCATCTCGTCAACAAGAAAGGGGCGATCAAACGGACCGGTAGCCCGCAACCGCTGCCGAAGCGGCCGGAACTCATCAGCAACCCCGCAGCTTTCCTTATCGATCCCGGCCCGCGCTCGGTCTCCGGCGCCAATACGAGCGGCGTGAAATTCGACACCGGCGAATATCAGGGCCGGCGAGTGCCGCTCGGCGAGTTGCGGACCGACAACAACCAGAATCTCCTCGTCTTGGGCGGCTTCGGTTTTTCATCGTCGCCGACCAATGCGACCCTCCAGGATTTCTACACCAATCCCGGTTGGCACGACGACCTTTCGGATGGACCAGTCACCGCGCGTATTCGCCCCGCCAAGGGCAGCGCGGTCGATGCGGTGAGCGCCTGGGTGATCGTCGGAACGCCGGACTATGCGCCTGAGATTCAGACCGTGGTGTCGTTCTACGACATCATCCGGCAGGTCGCCATCGACGACCTTGGGGTACCGGCGCCGACACAGGTGTCGTTTACCAACGACGTTTTTCCGATTCTGCTGCGGACCCGTCGGTTGCGCTGGGTCAACAGCAATTCCAACTGGAGCGACATCAGTGACAATTGGGCGGCACTCGCCGATGCCTCCTCGAGTGCCGCGCAACTGCGCTCCGACCATGTCGACACCGTACGCCAAATCGAAGCGATATTGCATTCGTACCGGCTGACAGACCTGCAGAATACGATTCTCGACGAGTGGGCAGCCGGCAATTTCCAGTCGGATTGGAACGGCATCCCGCAGCCCGGCAACACGGTGACGGCAGACGGAATGACCCGCGCGGCCCTGCAATCGGCCGTCGGTCAGGGGTTCTTCCCCGGCATCGAGGTCGGCATCCTGGTCACCGACCCGACAATCTACGCCAATCCGTTCGACTTCCGCCTCGATCACGCGCAGGTGAGCGCCGGTGACATGACGGCGCAGATGGCAGTGCCATGGCAGGCCGACTTCAACGACTGCGGCTTCAACTGGTGGCCATCGCAACGGCCGAACAACGTTCGCATCGACGCCAATGCAACCAATCAGAATTCCCTGGGACCGCGGTGTCACGACCCACCTCGGCATGGTCCACAACTTTTCCAAGCTTGCCTTCATCACGGCGCAGAAGGATGCCGGGGGCAACGTCGTGTTTGCCGAAGACCAGCGGGCACTGCTGACAAGTTGACAGAGCACTTCGCTGCTCGCGCTCGACGCGCTCGTCATCGGCGGCGGTCCGGCCGGGAGCGCGTGTGCGATCCGGCTGGCGCGCGGTGGTGCGCGCGCCGCACTCGCCGAGGCGAGCGATTTCTCCCGCTTTCGCATCGGAGAGACGATCGCGCCCGCGGCCCGGCCTATGCTGTCGGAGCTTGGTGTTGACGCCGCGGCCGAACGTCACTGGGCCGTGCCGTGCGCCGGTATTGCGGCCGCCTGGGGCGAGCCGACAGCGGCGCAGAGACCCAGCCTGCTGAACCCCTACGGCCGCGGCTGGTGCGTTGACCGGCGCGCCTTCGACCGCATGCTCTTCGAGCGGGCGCACGAGGCCGGCGCCGTCGCGCTCATGCAGTGTCGCGTCGCCTCCGCCGAGCGCCGGGGGTCCGAATGGACGTTCGCCCTCGATTGTCCGACTGGCCGCAAGCACGGACGCGCCAAGTGGGTCGTGGCGGCGACGGGACGGTCGGCACCGGCTCCGCTCGGCCCGTGTCGCCGCCGTATCCGGCTCGATCGCTTGGTGGGGATCGCCCTGATCGAGCAACCCAATCCGTCGCGCAGCCCGCCGCGCACCGTGACGGCGCTGGTCGAGGCGGTTCGCTGGGGGTGGTGGTATTCGGCGGTGTTGCCGGACGGCCGTGGGCTCGCCGTGTTCCACACCGACGCCGACCTGCTCCCCAGGACCCAAGCCGATCGCGCAGAATTCCTGCGCGATCAGTTTGCAGGCGCGCCATTGACGCGCGCGCGTTGCGAATTCGTCGACGAACGCATCGGCGGGCGAAGCTGGAAGGCGTTCGATGCGCGTTCGAGCGTCCGGCGTATGGTCGTTGCCGACGGCTGGGTCGTGATCGGCGATGCCGCAATCGCGCTCGATCCGCTTTGCGGCCGGGGCGTGAGCGAAGCGCTGCGCTCCGGCATCGAGGTCGCCGATTGGCTGTTGCAATCCGCCCCCGTGCAAGCGGATGGTCTGCCGACCTGGGTTGGGCGCGCTGCCCTCCGGTTCAACGACTTTTGTGCTCAGCGGCTCGCCGTCTATAGGGAAGAGACACGTTGGCGCGACGCGCAGTTCTGGCGAAGGCGCCTGCACGCAAGGGGATGAACGGCCGGCCCGCGTAAAGTGTCCTTCCGTTCGCGCGTGCCCAAGGCGCGGCCGACCGGCGGCGCCGCCGCCGCCGCGTTGAGATCATCATCGCATTGAGTGCGAAGCGCACTCGCTTGCTGGCCGCGATGAGGCATGCATGATGACACGGCCGCCCACGTGGACAGAAGTCTTGAGGAACCAAACGGCACCAGAGCGGAGCGAGACGATTGTCGTTGGCTGATGCATTCATGGCCGCGCGACCGCCGGTCCCCGCCGAAGACGCGCGCTGGCGCGTCATCGCGCGCACCGCCTTTCCGTTCGTCGTGGTCGGCGTCATCTGGGAGATCGTGGCGCATCTCGGCGTCTTTCCGCCGCGGCTGTTCCCGCCGCTGGAAGAGGTCGCCGCCGCCTTCTGGCGGCTGACCGTCGCCGGCATCCTGCCGCATCACGCGATCGCAGACGATCCTCCGCCTGCTCGGCCGGGTTTGCGCTCGCCGCCGTCGTCGGCGTCGCGATCGGCATCGCCATGGGGCGCTCGCGCCGGGCCGAGGACATTTTCCTGCCGCTGGTCGAGCATCGGCGCGCCGATCCCGGGCATCGCCTATGCGCCGCTGTTCCTGCTGTGGTTCGGCCTCGGCAACGTGCCGGCGGTCCTGCTGGTCGCCTTCGTCTCCGCCTTCCCGATCATCTTCAACACCTGGACCGGCGTGAAGGCGGTCAAGGAAATCTGGGTGCGCTCGGCGCAGGCCATGGGCGCCGACGACCGGCGGCTGTTCCGCCACGTGATCCTGCCGGGCGCCCTGCCCTACATCCTCACCGGCCTGCGGCTCGGGCTGGCGCAGGCCTGGCGCATCCTGGTCGGCGTCGAAATGCTGGCCGCCGTGCCGTGGGGGCTCGGCTGGCTGATCTTCGGCGCGCGCGAATTCCTCAACACCGACGTGATGCTGGCCGGCGTCGCCGTGATCGGCATCATCGGGCTGGCGCTGGAGAAGCTCGTGTTCCAGCGGCTCGAGGACTACACCGTCGTGCGCTGGGGCATGATGACGATGACCGCGACCGGCGAACGCATCCGCATCGGTGCGCCGCGGCGCGCCGTCACGCTGCTGGTCGCCGCCGCGCTCTACGAGGTCGATCGCGCGCAGCGGCTATTTCCCGGCCGTGCTGCTGCCGACGCTGCCCGAAGTCGGCGCGCACGCTGGTCGACCGTCGCTGCTCGACGGCACCATGCTGCGCCACGCGCTCCACACGCTCTACCGCGTGCTGTTCGGCTTCGGCGCTCGCCATCGTGGTCGGCATGCCGCTCGGCATCCTGATGGCGCGCTTCCGGCCGGTCGAGAATTTCTTCCTGCCGCTCGCCAGCGCGCTGATGCCGATCCCGTCGCTCGCCTGGGTGCCGGTGTTCATTCTCTGGTTCGGCCTCGGCAACACGGTCGCGATCCTGATCGTGTTCTATGCCGCGACCTTCCCGATGCTGCTCAACACCTGGTCGGGCGTGCGCTCGGTCAATCCGCTGTGGCTGCGCGCGGCCGGCGCCATGGGCGCGGACGAGCGCGCGCTGTTCTGGAAGGTGATCATCCCGGGCGCCTCGCCCTTCATCATCACCGGCATGCGGCAGGCCTTCCTGCGCGCCTGGATCGCGGTGGTCGGCGCCGAGATGCTCGCGGCCTCCGACTGGGGCCTCGGCTGGGTGATCTTCGACGCCAAGGAATTCCTCAACGCCGACCTGATGCTGGCCTCGCTGGTCGTGATCGGCGCCATCGGCTTCGTGTTCGAGCGGCTGGTGTTCGGCTCGCTCGAGCGCGCGCACCGTGCATGCGCTGGGGCATGGTGCGGGCGGCGAAGAGGTAGAGACTAGCGAATGCCGCATATCGAAGTTCGCGACGTTTCGCTGGTCTACGACACGCCCGGCCGGCCGCGTGCCCGGGCGTGCAGGCGGCGAGCTTCGAGATCGAGGCGTCCGAATTCCTCTGCCTCGTCGGGCCGAGCGGCTGCGGCAAGTCGACCCTGCTCAACATCATCGCCGGGTTCCTCACGCCGACCGCGCGGCGAGATCCGCATCGGCGGCAAGCCGGTCACCGGCCACGGCATGGACCGCGGCGTCGTGTTCCAGGATTTCGCCCAGCTGTTTCCCGTGGCGCACCGCGCTCGGCAACGTCACCTTCGGGCTCGAGATGAAGGGCGTCGCCAAGGAGGAGCGCGAGCAGATCGCGCTCGAGCAGCTGCAGCTGGTGAAGCTGGAGAAATTCGCCCACGCCTATCCGCACCATCTGTCCGGCGGCATGCAGCAGCGGGTCGCCATCGCGCGCGCGCTCGCCTACAATCCGTCCGTGCTGCTGATGGACGAGCCGTTCGCGGCGCTCGACGCGCTCACCCGCGACGACATGCAGCGGCTGCTCGCCGACGTGTGGCGGGAGACCCGCAAGACGGTGATCTACGTGACCCACAACGTGGCCGAAGCGGTCTATCTCGCCGACCGCGTGATCGTCATGACGCCGCATCCGGGCACCGTGAAGACCGAGGTGCCGATCCGCTTGCCGCGGCCGCGCGATCCGCTCAGCGTGGAGTTTCTCGACTATCAGAAGCAGCTCTTGTGCGCAGCTCGGCCAGCACATGGCGAACGCCGAGGCAGGACTGAAGCGGGGCGGCGAAGCCTAGATCACAGGGAGGAAACAGCGATGAAGATCCGTGCACGATGGAATGACCCGCCGGCACTATCTCGCCGCCACCGGCGCCGCCGTGCTGACCGCGGGCTTGGCCGCGCCCGGCGTTCGCGCTGGAGACCGATCCGCCAGGGCTACCAGACCAACATGTGGGGCATGCCGACCTACTATCTGCTGAAGTCGGGCGCTGCTCGAGAAGCGCGGCATCAAGTTCGAGGAATTCGCCGTGCCGTCCGGCAATCTCACCATGCAGCAGATGGTGGCGCGCCAGGTCGACATGGGCACCTATGCGGGCCCCTCCTTCATCCTCGGCCACGACAAGGGCGGCCTCGTCGCGCATCGCGGTGATCGAGCATGTCGGCAAGACCGCCGCGCGTGATGGCGCGCAAGGACCTCAACATCACCAAGGTCGAGCAGCTGCGCGGCCTGAAGATCGCCAACCAGACCGGCTCGTCGATCGGCAACATCTTCGTCGACCAGGTCGCGCCGGCGCGCGGGCCTCAAGAAGGGCGACTACCAGGAAGTCCGCATGAACGTCAACGACATGGTGGCCGCGCTGGCCGCCAAGACCGTCGACGCCATGGTCAATGTCGAGCCCTACAACGCGATCGCCGAAGCCGACGGCATCGGCAACATCGATCATGGACTTCTCGAACATCGACAAGATGCCGGTGTTCATGGCGGCGACGCCCGGACTTCGTCGCAGAAGAACCCGGACACGATCGTCGCCTATCTGCAAGGCGTGGCTCGAAGTCGCGCGCGACTTCAAGGAGCAGCCCGAAGAAGGTGGCCGAGGTGATCTACGGGTTCTTCACCTCGAAGGGCTACAAGATGTCGCTGGACACGTTCCAGAAGGCGCTGGCGCGCGTCGACGTCAATCCGGGCTTCCCGTCCGATCTCGGCCCCTACATGCAGCAGCACGCCGAGGTCCTGCTGCAGGAGAAGAAGATCGGCGCGATCCCGGACTGGAAGAAGGCGCTGCGGCCGGACTTCATGGAGAAGGCGCGCGCGATGGGTTAGAACGCCGCACCTGCCGCGCATCGCCAAAGTCCCATGGACCTCGCCCACATTCGCGGCCTCATCCAGCAGCACGGCAGTGCCGTCTATGCGCTCGTCTTCGGCTATGCGGCGACGCACAACCTGTTGCTGGTGCTGTTCGCCGGCTATGCGGCGCAGATGGCGGCGCTCGACTGGCTGACGCTCGTACTGGTGCGCCGGATCGGCGCACGTTACGGTCGCCGCAGTCCGCGGCCCTCACTTGCGCTAATGAAGGCGTCCCACCGCTTTCGCTTCCGAACCCGTCGCGCATTCCGTCACACGAGTGGAGAACAACCATGAGCGTCGTCGACAAAGGCCCGCTGAGCAAAGGCGCATACGAGCCGGTCTGCTGGAACTTCAAGCTGCTCGCGCAGAACGAGCTCGGCGGCTTCGGCGGCATGGGCGAAGGCATGGCGGTGCAGATCGCGCCGGACGGCCGGCGCATCATCTGGCTCGCGCACGAGAGCGCGCCGAAGAACTTCACCGCCGTCGACGTGTCCGATCCGCGCAAGCCCAAGGTCGTGTGCCAGACCGACCTGCCGCAGGCGTACATGCGCTCGAACTCGCTCGAGCTCACCGGCAACATCCTGGCGGTCGCCTACCAGACCCAGAAGGTCGGGCCAGCAGCCGGCCGGCTTCGAGCTGTTCGACATCTCCAAGCCGGAAAACGCCGAAGTCGATCGCGTTCGTCGACTGCTCGGGCCCGTATTCGCGCGGCGTGCACCAGCTCTGGTTCTGCGACGGCGAATACGTCCACATGGCGCGCCGGCGCGCCCGACTTCAAACCGACGCATCCGCTCGACGACCAGTTCTACCGCTGCTTCGACGTGCGCAATCCGTCGAAGCCGGTCGAGGTCGGCCGCTGGTGGCTGCCCGGCACGCGCGAGGGCGACAACGAGCCGCCGCCGGCGCGCCACAAGGCGCCGCGCTCGACAAGGGCAACCGCGCCCACAACACCAACGTCTATCCGCAGCGCCCCGACCGGCTCTATCTCGGCTATCTCGACGCCGGCATGTTCGTCATGGACATTTCCGACAAGGCGCACCCGAAGCCGATCTGCCGCTGGGACAACTCGCCGCCCTATACCGGCTTCACCCACACGCTGATGCCGCTGTTCGACCGCAACCTGCTGGTCATGACCGACGAGTCGACGGTCGACGACGCCGACGCGACTGGCCGAAGCTGATCTGGATGCTCGACGCGCGCGACGAGACGCAATCCGGTGCCGATCTCGACCTGCCCGATGCCGCCGGTCGACGCCTATCGCGAACCGCGGCGGCCGCTTCGGCGCGCACAATCTGTTCGAGAACACGCCGTCGCCGAACGCCTGGTTCTCCGACCAGATCATCCTCGGCACGTTCTTCAACGGCGGCCTGCGCGCCTACGACATCGTCCAATCCGTACCAGCCGAAGGAGGTCGGCGCCTTCGTGCCGCCGGCGCCGCCGCTGTCGCCGCGCGGACTCGATCCAGCTCAACGACGTGTTCGTCGACGAGCGCGCGATCGTCTACACGGTCGACCGCTTCGCCGGCGGGCTCTACATCCTGGAGATGGATTTCTGAGCGCATGCTCTGCAGCTGATCATCCCGGCCGAGCGCTTGCGCGAGCGCCGGGATCCATGCACGCCGAGCCCGCGATGACGTCTCCGGCGCAGGGTTGCACGGCATTCCGGATAGCCGCGCCTTGGCGGCTTCGGGATGACAGCCTGCGATCGTCCGCCGATGCTCGATCTCTTTCCCTCGCGCGCCGCCGGGCCGTTCGGTCGACGGCAGCGGCATGCGCGCGGGGCGCGCATTCCGGTCACGGTGCTCACCGGCTTTCTCGGCGCCGGCAAGACCACGCTGCTCAAGCGCTTCCTCGACACCCCGGAAGGCAGCGGCACCGCCGTCATCGTCAACGAGTTCGGCGCGGTCGGCATCGACGACGCGCTGGTGCGCGCGAGCAGCGATGAGACCGTGCTGCTCGGCAACGGCTGCGTGTGCTGCACCACGCGCTCCGACCTGCAGATCGCGCTGCGCCGGCTGGTCGCCGAGCGCGAGCGCGGCCAGGTCCCGCATTTCCGCCGGGTCGTGATCGAGACCAGCGGCCTCGCCGATCCCGGGCCGCTCCTGCAGACCTTCGCGACCGACCGCGCGCTCGGCGGCGAGTTCTCAGTCGAGGTCGTGCTCGCCGTGGTCGATGCGGTGACCGGGCTCGCGACGCTCGACTGGTCGGCGGAGGCGCGCAAGCAGGTCGATCCTGGCCGACCGCCTGATCGTCACCAAGACCGACCTCGCCGAGCCGGCCGCGAGCCGAACAGCTGATCGCGCGCCTGCGCGCGCTCAATCCGCGCGCCGAATCGCGGTCGCGGTCGACGGCGCGATCGATCCGCACGTCCTCACCGATGCCCCCGCGCCTGCCCGCCAGCCGCTCGCGCGCGGCATGCGGCTTCATCGCCGAAGCCGCGCACAGCGACGGCATCGCAAGCTTCGTGCTCGCCGAGGACCGCGCCGATCGCGTGGGATCCGTTCGCCCAGCGATGGAAACGCTGATCGCGCTGCGCGGGCCCGACCTGCTGCGGGTCAAGGGCTTCCTCAACGTCGCCGGCTGCCGCGGTCCGGTGGTGGTGCAGTTCGTCCAGCACCTCGCGCATCCGCCGGTCGAGCTGCAGCGACTGGCCGGACGACGACCGCGCGAGCCGCGCTCGTCTTCATCACGCGCAACATTCGCGAGCAGGCGGTGCGCGATCTGTTCGCCGCCGTGCGCGCAGTTGCGGCGCAGACGGATTCGTAGGGTCTGCAAAGCGCCGCGCAGCGGTGCGTACCGACGCCATCGGACTCCCGCGTGGCCGCTGTCCCGGCATCCACGTCTTTCTGCTTGCGCCGCTGACGTGGTGGCCGGCACAGCCGGGCATGACGACGGTAGCGGTCTTGACTCGGGATGGAAACGCACCCATGAAAATCCTCGGATTTGAAGCGGACGGCGGGCTGCGGCTCGGCGTCGTCGAGGGCGAGAAGGTCATCGACCTGCAGGCGGTCGACGCGCGCCTGCCGCCCGATCTCGGCCAGGTGCTGGCGCAGACCGGCGGCGATCTCGCGCCGCTCGCCGCCCTCGCGAGAGGCGCGCCGGCATCCGCCTGCCGGCCGCTCGAGGGCATCAAATATGCGCTGCCGGTGGCGCGGCCGGGCAAGATCGTCTGCCTCGGCCTCAACTACCTCGACCACGTCAAGGAAGGTCCGCAGCGCGACAACATCCCGAAATTCCCCTCGATCTTCCTGCGCTGCCGGACCTCGCTCACCCCGCACGAGAGCGCGATCGTGCGGCCGCGCGCCTCCGAGCAGCTCGATTTCGAGGCCGAGATGGTCGCGGTCGTCGGCCGCCGGGCAAGGCACCTGACGGCGGAGAACGCGATCGCGTGCATCGCGGGCTACTCCTGCTTCAACGAAGGATCCGTGCGCGAATTCCAGCGCCACACCACGCAATGGGGCATGGGCAAGAATTTCGACCGCACCGGCGGCTTCGGTCCGTGGTTCGTGAGCGCCGACGAGCTGCCGCCCGGCGGCGTCGGCCTCAACATCCAGAGCCGGCTCAACGGTCAGGTCATGCAGTCGGACAACACCGCCGAACATGATGTTTCCGCTCAAGGAGACGCTGGTCTACCTGACGCAAGGGCATGACGCTCGAGCCCGGCGACATCATCGTCACCGGCACGCCCTCCGGCGTCGGCCATGCCCGCAAGCCGCCGGTGTGGATGAAGGCCGGCGACACGATCGAGATCGACATCCAGAACGTCGGCGTGCTGCATCAACCGGATCGAGGACGAAGCCTAGGCGAATTCCGTCGCATTGCGGCCGAAAGCCGGGCTTCCGACGCGGCAGTGTCCATCGGATTCTATCGCGCTCACGCTCCTCGCAAGGACGGAGTGCCGCAGCCGCTGTTCGGCGCGGGCACCGGAACGCGAGCGTCGATGCTGCCGCCTCGCTATGATCGAGCCCAATGCGGAAGGACTTAACGGAGCGCCGCCATGGACCAGATCACCAGCCCGCGCGAGATCCGCGCCGACGACATCGCGCCGCGCTACAACTGGAACCGCGCGCTGCCGGCGCTCGGCACCATGGGGGTCGACTTCGAGGAGCGCGTCGACTTCCGCCGCATGCACCGCTACCGCCTCGGCCGCATCCGGCAGGCGCTGGAGAATTCCGAGCTCGGCGCCCTCCTGGCCTTCGACGTCAACAACATCCGCTACATCACCTCGACCAAGATCGGCGAGTGGGAACGCGACAAGCTCTGCCGCTTCGCGCTCCTGCCGCGCGACGGCGAGCCGATCCTGTGGGATTTCGGCTCCGCCGCCGTGCACCACCGGCTGTACGTGCCGTGGCTCAAGCCGGAGAACTGCAAGGCCGGCCTCGTCGGCATGCGCGGCACCATTCCGCCCTCGTTCGGGCTGATGAAGCACCACGCCGAGGAGATCGCCTCGCTGCTGCGCGAGGCCGGGGTCGCCGACCTGCCGCTCGGCGTCGACATCGTCGAGCCGCCGATGCTGCATCGAGCTGGAGAAGGCCGGCCTCAAGGTCGTCGACGGCCAGCAGACCATGCTGGAGGCGCGCGAGATCAAGAACATCGACGAGATCGCGCTGCTCAACCGCGCCGCCGCCATGGTCGACGGCGTCTACCAGCTGATCAGCGAGGAGCTCAAACCCGGGGTGCGCGAGAACGACATCGTCGCCAAGGCGACCGAGTTCCTCTACCGGCACGGCTCCGACGACGTCGAGGCGATCAACGCCATCTCGGGCGAGCGCTGCAACCCGCACCCGCACAACTTCACCGACCGCATGGTCCGGCCGGGCGACCAGGCGTTCTTCGACGTGCTGCAGTCGTTCATGGGCTATCGCACCTGCTACTACCGCACCTTCAACGTCGGCCGCGCGACGCCGGCGCAGCACGACGCCTACAAGCTGTGCCGCGAGTGGCTCGACGCCGCGATCGCGCTGATCCAGCCGGGCGTCTCGACCGACAAGGTCGCGAGCGTGTGGCCGAAGGCGCAGGAATTCGGCTTCCCGGACGAGCTCTCCGCGTTCGGGCTGCAATTCGGCCACGGCCTCGGTCTCGCGCTGCACGAACGGCCGATCATCTCGCGCGTGATCTCGCTCACCCACCCGATGGAGATCAAGGAGGGCATGGTGTTCGCGCTCGAGACCTATTGCCCGGCGACCGACGGCTATTCGGCCGCCCGCATCGAGGAGGAGGTGGTGGTCACCGACAAAGGCTGCCGCGTGATCTCGCTGTTCCCGGCCGAGGAGCTGCCGATCGCGAATCGGTACTGAGTCGTTGTCGCGCCGATGACCCAAGCGTGATCCGGGTTTCAAACCTCCTGGGCGCTACCCGTATTTCGCTATGGCCCCGAACTTCGTTCTGCGACATGTTGCTCAAGCCACGCACTCATCCGTGACAGCGGAAGTTCGTTTTGCGAAATGTGGTTTCAGCGCCACACCCGCCCGACGTGACCCATGTTCGTTTTGCGAAATGTCACTGCGGCGCCATACTATCCATGATGGCGGGAGGTTCGTTTTTCGAAATGGTCCTCAAATGCAACACCCCCATCGGCGTCTGAGGGAGTTCGTTTTTCGAAATGGTGCTTGAGCGCACCACATATCCGCCCGCGGCGGAAGTTCGTTTTTCGAAACGGTGCTCCAGCGCCACACTCCGCCGAGCTATAGCGACCACGAGCATGCGATGGCGCGCTTCGGCGCAAGCGAGCGCACGGCGTCCGACGGGGTCCTCCATAACACGAACCGCAACGTCATAAGTTCGTTTTGCCAAGTTCAACTCCAGATTTACAATCGTCCGCATTATTTGCCACCTTAGAGAGTGTCGGAAATTGAAAATGCAATTCGGACGATTCCGGCGGCAAACCCAGTCGCGACCCGGCGTTTCCGGCGTCGACCCCTCGACGGCCAAGGCGCGCGAGCGCGTGGTGGCCTGCGCACCACGGCGCCACTGCCCTCAAGTCCGTCCCGCACGTACGACTATACAGAACAAAACAAGAACGCGCAAGCCTGCGGCGGCATCCAAGGCAAAAAAGTGATGCCCGGCACCGGGCGGGAATGACCAGTCAGAATCCGATGGCGCTGGTATTAGCTTCTCCAATCCCGTCGGCACGTTCTGGTTCTCGCTCGTGAGCGTCATGCCGGCGGCGAGCGCCATGGTCTCGGCGAGCGCGGCGAAATCGCCCGCCAGATACTTCTCCGGATCGGGCTTGAGCGTCGCGGCGCCGAAATGGCTCTGCAGCACTTCGCGCGCCGCGGCGGTGACCGGCATCGGCACGTCCATCTCGCGCCCGAGGGCCAAGCCCAGGTCGAGGTCCTTGCGCAGCAGCTCGGGCGTGAACGTCGTCGTCCAGTCGAGGTTGACCAGCGCCGGCGACTTGTAGCGCGTGAAGGTCGAGCCCATCACGCTGGCGTTCATGAATTTCAGGAAGGCGTGGCGCGGCACGCCCATCTTGTTGGCGAGCAGCATGATCTCGATCAAATTCTCGATCACCACCCCGAGCATGACGTTGTGCGCGATCTTGCACACGCGCGCGAGCTCGCCCTCGCCCACGTAGGACACGCCGGCAGGCGCGAACACCTCGATCAGCGGCGCGACCTTGCGGAACGCCGCCTCCGGTCCGGACGCCACCGCCGACAGCTTGCCGGCCTTGATCACCTTGGCGTTGCCGCTCACCGGCGCCGCGATGAAATCGCTGCCGAGCTGCTTGAGCCGCGCGCGGATCGCGCCGGATTCCTCGACCGCAATGCTTGAGCAGTCGACGACGATCGCCGGCGCCTTGCCGCCAGCGGTCACGCCATTACTGCCGAAATAGACTTCCTCGAGGTCCTTGCCGGTCGAGACGATCGAGAACAGCACATCGACACCGGCAAGATCGGACGGCGCGTCGACGACCTTGCCGCCGATCTTGGCCAGCGGCTCCGCCTTGGATTTCGTGCGGTTCCAGATCGAGACGTCGTGCCCGGCCTTGAGCAGCCGCTCGGCCATCGGGAAAACCCATGCGGCCCATGCCGATCCAGCCGATCTTTTGCGTGTTCTCCGGCATGCGCTTGTCCCTGCTTCGCTCCCGCCGCCGACTTGCGCGGCGAAGCGCGCCAGTAGCACGGCGCCAGATGGCCATCAACGCGGCCGGCAACGTGTGTTGAAAGCCCCGCAGGACCCGCTAGTGTTCGTGGCAAGAACGGCATGACCTACCGGGAGGACGTCGATGAAATTCTGTTCCGTCTCAGCGCTGCGCTCGACCGCCCTCGCGCTCGTTTGCGCGGCGGTCGCGACCCCCGCGATCGCCCAGCAGGAGGTCAAGATCGGCATCGGCTTCGGAGTCGCGTTCCTGCCGACCTACCTGATGGACGAGATGAAGCTGATCGAGAAGCACGCCAAGGCGGCCGGCCTCGACGTCAAGACCACCTACCACCGCTTCTCCGGCTCCGGCCCGATGCAGGACGCGATCCTGTCGGGCGCGGTCGACATGGGCCCGTACGGCACGGCGGCGCTCTTGATCGCCTGGGAGAAGGCGCGCAACACGCCGCAGCAGACTTTCGCCATCTCCGGCGTCACCACCGTGCCGATGGTGCTGCTCACCAACAAGCCGAACGTCAAGAAGCTCGCCGACTTCACGGCGAGCGACCGCATCTCGATGCCGTCGCTGGTGTCGCCGCAGATGTTCCTGCTGCAGATGCAGTCGGAGAAGGAATTCGGCGCCGGCCAGCACGACAAGCTCAAGCAGCAGATCGTCTCGCTGCCGCATCCGGATTCGGTCAACCAGCTGATCTCCGGCTCGGCCGAGGTCACCGGCTATTTCGCGCCGCCGCCGTTCATCCAGGTGGCGCTGAAGAACCAGAAGGTATCGAAGGTGATGTCGTCAGCCGACATCCTCGGCGGCAAGGCTTCGTTCCTGATCATGGGAGCGACCAAGCGCTGGATCGAGAGCAATCCGAAGATGCCGGACGTGGTCGTCAAGGCGGTCGACGAGGCCGCGGCCTTCATCAAGAACGAGCCGCGCAAGGCGGCGGAGCTCTATCTCGCGCGCGAGCCGTCGCGCTTCGTCGACGTCGACGCGGTCGAGGCGATCCTCAAGGAGTACCGGGACGAGTTCGGCTCCTCGGTGCACGGCGTGCAGATCAACGCCGACTTCATGGCCAAGCTCGGCCAGCTCAAGAACCCGCCCAAGAGCTGGAAGGAGATCGTGACGCCCTCGATCGCCAACACGCCCTCGAGTTGAGTGTCATCCCGGACGGCGAAGCGAAGCGAGCCGATCCGGGATCCATGCAACACCGGGTTCTATAGTTCTATCAGGTCGCGTTTCATGGATCCCGGCTCTCGCTTCGCTCGGCCGGGATGACAGCACCGAATGCCCGTCCACCGACGATATGACTGACATGATCCTGAGCCGCGACCGCATCCTGACGACCCACGTCGGCAGCCTGCCGCGCAACGCGGCGCTCACCGACCTGTTGATCCGGCGGGAGGCCGGCGAGGCGATCGACGCAGGAGAGCTCGCCGAGGAGATGAACCGCTCCGTGCGCGACACCGTCGCGCGCCAAGTCGCGGCCGGCGTCGACATCGGCAACGACGGCGAGCAGCAGCGCGTCGGCTTCCAGACTTATATCCCGCAGCGCATGGCGGGCTTCGGCGGCACATCCAAACGCAAGGTCGGCAAGGACTTCCAGGAAGTGCCGGAACTGATCGAGATGTTCAAGCGGCGCTTCCCGCGGCCGAGCAGGATCTCCAACGCGCCGCAGGCGATCGGCGAAGTGCGCTATCTCGACGCCGGCGCGATCAAGCAGGAGATCGCGCGCTTCCAGCAAAGCCTCGCGCAGGCAGGAGCCCGGTTCGCCGAATGCTTCGCGACCGCGCCGTCGCCCGGCATCGTCGCGACCACGATGATGAATGTCCACTACGACTCGCACGAGGCCTACCTGATGGCGCTCGCGCGCGAGCTGCGCCACGAGTACCTGGCGATCCACGCGGCCGGCCTCATCCTGCAGATCGACGCGCCGGACCTCGCGATGGAACGCACCATGACGTTCCAGGACCAAACCGAGGACGAGTTCGTCGCGGTGTGCGAGCTGCACATGGCGGCGATCAACGGCGCGATCGAGGGCATCCCGCGCGAGCGGGTGCGCCTGCATTGCTGCTGGGGCAACTGGGAAGGGCCGCACATCCACGATATCGCGCTCGAACGCATCCTGCCGGTGCTCTACGGGGCGCGCGCCGGAGCGCTGTCGATCGAGTTCGCCAACCCGCGCCATCAGCACGAATACGAGGCGCTGCGTCGCAATCCCTTCCCCAAGGACATGATCCTGATTCCGGGCGCCATCGACACGACGACGAATTTTGTCGAGCATCCCGAAGTGGTGGCGCGGCGGCTCGCCGAGGCGGTGGCGGTGGTCGGCGACCGCGAGCGCGTCATCGCCTCGACCGACTGCGGTTTCGGCACCTTCGCGGGCCGCGAATGGGTGGCGCCCGGGGTGGTGTGGCGGAAGCTCGAGGCGCTGCGCGAGGGCGCCGACATCGCGTCGGCCCGCCTGTGGGGCCGCACCGTGGCGTAATCGCTTCATGAAGGGATGGGCCTATGGCCAGACTGTCGAATGCCATCGCCGCCTTAGCCACCGGCACTGTCATCAGCGCGATGGCGTCGATGATGCCGGCGCCCGCGGCGGCGCAGGAGTGGCCGCAGCGGACCATCCGCATCATCGTCGGCTTCGGGCCGGGCGGCGGCACCGACATTGTCGGCCGCATCCTGGCGCAGGCGATGCAGGAGCGGCTGGGCCAGCCGGTCGTAGTCGAGAACCGCCCCGGCGCCGGCGGCACCGTCGGCGCCGACGCGGTCGCGCGCGCCGACAAGGACGGCTACACGCTCGGCATCCTGACCAACGGCCACATCATCGCCGGCGTGCTCAACAGGTCGCTGCGCTACGACACGCTTACCGCCTTCGATCCGATCGGGCAGATCGCGTCGGCGAGCCTGATCCTGGTCACGCGGCGGGATTTCCCCGCCAACAGCGTCAAGGAGCTGGTCGAGGCCGCCAAGGCCAATCCGGGAAAGATCACATTTGCAAGCGTCGGCTTCGGTGGCACGCAGCATTTCGTCGGCGAGCTGTTCAAGCAGATCTCCGGCGCCGATATCCTGCACGTCCCCTACCGCACGTCGCCGGAGGCGATCTCGGCGGTGCTGGGCCGGCAGGTCGACCTCCTGTTCGACACGATCTCGGCGGTTTTGGGACAGGTCCAGTCGGGCGACCTCAAGGCGCTCGCCGTCACCGGCAAGGACCGCTTCCCGGCCGTGCCCGACGTGCCGCCGGCGGTCGAGTTCGGGCGTGCTTCCGGGCTACGACGTGCACACCTGGTACGGGATGATCGCGCCCGCCGGCATGCCGCCCGCGGTGGTGGCCAAGCTCAACGCAACGCTCAACGCGATCTTGCAGGACGCAGCGGTGAGCGAGCGGTTGACCAAGGCGGGCGTGGTGCCGCGCAGCTCGTCGCCGGCCGCGTTCGGCAAGCACATGGCGGACGAGTTCGCGCGCTGGAACAAGGTCCGCGAGGCGGCCGGCATCCCGCAGCAGTAGCAGGGCCTGCAAAGCCGCGCGACCCATCTTCAAAGACACCGTCCCGACGCTTAGCTAAGAGCGACCGGACCCTCGCCCCTCCCCTGTGACAACCAGCAGGATTTGCAATGACCAACGCAAAGACGCTCAACGTGCTGTCGATCTGCGGCAGCCTGCGCAAGGGCTCTTACAATGCCATGCTGGCGCGCTCGCTTCCGCCGCTGGCGCCGGAGGGGATGACCATCACCGCGTCGCCTCCGATCGGCACCATGCCGCTCTACAATGCCGACGTGCAGGCGGAAGGCTTTCCGGCGCCGGTCACCGCGCTTGCCGACGCCATCCGCTCAGCCGACGGCGTGATCTTCGTCACGCCCGAGTACAATTACTCGGTGCCGGGCGTGCTGAAGAATGCCATCGACTGGGTGTCGCGGCTGCAGAACCAGCCATTCGCCAGCAAGCCGGTGGCGATCCAATCGGCCTCGCAAGGGCCGCTCGGCGGCCCGCGCGCCCAATATCACCTGCGGCAGATGATGGTCTTCCTCGACGCGTTTACGTTCAACCGGCCGGAGATTTTCGTCGGCGCGGTCGAAATCGAAGGTCGACGAAGCCAAGGGCGAGCTGACCGACCAGCCCACCAAGGACATTATCAAGCAGCAGCTCGCCGGCCTTCGCCAAATTCATCGAGCGCGTGGGCGCGAAGGCCTAGGCGGATTCCGGCTGGTGCTTGCGTGTGCGGCCGCGTCACGATTTCCCGAGCGCCTTCCACACGCCGTTGGCAGTCGCGACCACGCGTTGGCCGACCACGAGCTCTCCACTCATGAAGACGAGCGAGCGCGTCCGGCGCACGACTCGGCAACGCGCCTCAACAAATTCTCCGATCTGGACAGCGTCGATGAAATGCACGTCGAGATGAACCGTCGCCTGCGGCTTTCGTTCGTTCGCATACCATGCCGTCATTCCGAGCGAGCGATCCGCGAACGTCATCAGCATTCCGCCCTGGACGACGCCGCGGCGGTTGTGATGCTTCGGCGCCGCCATGAACGCGAAGCTGTGGTTGTCGCCCTGGCTCCGTTTCCAGAACGGACCGACCAGGCCGATGAAGCCTTCGTCGGTGTAGGGCTCCCAGCCTTCGACGGCGGGATCGAAGGATCTGACCTTGGCTGGCTTGTCTTGTTGCGGCATCGCGTGGGTACTGCGTTTTTGCGTGATGGCGGGAAGAAGCCGGGCGCGACCAGCATATTGGCCACGGGCCCGACCGCCCAGCATCAGCGGCGGCCTGCTTGATCTGGATTGCTTCACCGCCTACGCTCCTCGCCATGACGGGCAGGACGTCATTGTGAGCCGAGGGCGAAGCAATCCAGGCGGCAGTGAGGCGGTCCGAATATTGCACGCTACAGCGCGTTCGCCGCGCTGAACTGGAACGGCGAGACGCCGCGCGTCAACTCGTCGAACATCAGTGTGCGGGTGAGCGGTGGCTCGGCGCGCTGGCTGCAATTGACGCGTTCGCACAGCCGGCAATTGACGCCGATCGGCGTCGCATCCGCGGTGCCGAGATTGAGACCCATCGAATAGACCAGCCGCGAGGCGTATTTGAGCTCGCAGCCGAGCCCGATCGCGTAGCGCGGCTGCGGCTGCGCATAGCGGCGCCACCGGCCGGCGCACGGTCTGCGCGATCGAGAAGTAGCGCGTGCCGTCGGGCAGCTCGATGATCTGAGTCACGATCTTGCCTGGCGTGTCGAAGGTCGCGTGCACGTTCCACAGCGGACAGGTGCCGCCGAATTTCGAGAACGGGAATGTGCCGGAGGAGAACCGCTTCGAGACGTTGCCGGCGTGGTCGACGCGCAGCATGAAGAACGGGACGCCGCGCGCGGTCGGCCGCTGCAGCGTGGTCAAGCGATGGCAGACCTGCTCGAAGCTTGCGCCGAAGCGCTGGCCGAGCAGGCCGATGTCGTAGGCGAGCGCTTCTGCCGCCTCGTGGAAGCGGCCATAGGGCATGATCACGGCGGCGGCGAAGTAGTTCGCGAGGCTGATGCGGAACAGCCGGCGCACGGGGTCCTCGCGCTCGCCGCTGCGGTCCGACGATGTCGATCGATCAGCGCGGCAGCCTCCAGCAGCGCCAGCTGGAACGCGATCTGGAAGACGCGACCGGAATCGTCGATCAGCTCGGACAAGAGCAGATGCCGCCGATGGCGGTCGAAGCGGCGCAAGGTATCGCGCATGACGTCGACCGGCAGCACCCGCACCAGGACGCCGTGCCGTTCGCGCAGCCGTTCGGACAGCGCGCGGAACAATTCGTGCGCCGGGCGCGTCGAGCTCGTCGCGCACCTTCTCGGCGGCAACCTCCAGCGTCGGGAAATGATTGCGGTTGGCCTCGATCAGGCTCGCGCACGCGCTCGACCGGGTTGGCCTCGTAGCGCGCCGGCTCGTCACGGCCGGCAAGATGCGACGCCGCCATGGTCTCGCCGTGGCGCGCCTCCACGTAGGCAGAATAGAGCCGCTGCAGCGCGTGCGTGATGCCCGGGCACAACTCCGCGAGGTCGCGCAGCTCCTGCTTCGGCAGCTCGATCTGCCGGAACAGCGGATCGCTGAAAATCTCGTTCAGCTCGGCAAAGGCGCGGTCGTCGTCGCCCGCGGCCAGGTCGCGCAGGTCGAGATCATAGGCCTCCGCCATCCGCAGCAGGATCTGCGCGCTGACCGGCCGCTGGTTGCGCTCGATCAGGTTGACGTAGCTCGGCGAGATGCCCAAGCCCTTCGGCCATCTGGGTCTGCGACAGGCCGAGTTGCCGGCGGATGCGCCGGAAACGTGGGCCGACGAACAGCTTGCGACTGCCCTGATCCACGGTATGTGACATATTCGACAATCCTACAGTCTATGACTGTCATGAATTTACAGATTGGCATCGTTCCGCAAAATCCATCTATCGTCAATGGGTTTTCGTGCGTTACTCGTCTCCAGGCGCAGATTCGAACGCGTCCTGTCACGGCTGTATGAGGAGACCACAATGTCGAGCTTCAACCACTTGGTTCCGAGCGCTCCCGTCGGCCGTTACGATGGCATCGAGCGGCCATACACCCCGCAGGACGTGGCGCGCCTGCGCGGCTCGCTGACGATCCGCTACACGCTGGCCGAGCGCGGCGCCAACCGGCTGTGGGAGCTGCTGCAGTCGGAACCCTACGTGCCGTGCCTCGGCGCCATGACCGGCAACCAGGCGATGCAGATGGTCCGCGCCGGCCTGCAGGCCATCTATCTCTCGGGATGGCAGGTCGCGGCCGACGCCAATACGGCCGGCCAGGTCTATCCCGACCAGAGCCTCTACCCGGCCGATGCGGCGCCCGACCTGTGCCGTCGCATCAACAAGGCGCTCATCCGCGCCGATCAGATCGAGCATGCGGAAGGCGGCGCCAAGCGCGACTGGTTCGCGCCGATCATTGCCGACGCGGAGGCCGGCTTCGGCGGGCCGTTCAACGCCTTCGAGATCATGAAGGCGTTCATCGACGCCGGCGCGGCCGGCGTGCACTTCGAGGACCAGCTGGCATCCGAGAAGAAGTGCGGACACCTCGGCGGCAAGGTTTTGATCCCGACGGCGGCGCATGAGCGCAACCTTAACGCCGCGCGGCTCGCTGCCGACGTGTGCGGCGTGCCCACGATCGTGATGGCGCGCACCGATGCCGAGAGCGCCAAGCTGATCACCTCCGACGTCGACGAGCGCGACCGCGAGTTCATCACCGGCGAGCGCACGGCCGAGGGCTTCTACCGGCTCAAGCCCGGCACCGGCCTGGCGCATTGCATCAAGCGCGGGCTCGCGTTCGCGCGTTACGCCGACCTGCTGTGGTGGGAGACCTCGACGCCCGAATCTGGCGCATGCGCGCGAGTTCGCCGAGGCGGTGCACCGCCAGTTCCCCGGCAAGGCGATGGCCTACAATTGCTCGCCCTCGTTCAACTGGCGCGCCAATCTCGACCAGGCGACCATCGCCAAGTTCCAGCGCGAGCTCGGCGCCATGGGCTACAAGTTCCAGTTCGTGACGCTGGCCGGCTTCCACAGCCTCAATCACGGCATGTACGAGCTCGCGCGCGGGTATCGCGAGCGCGGCATGGCGGCCTATTCGGAGCTGCAGGAGGCCGAGTTCGCCTCGGAGGCGAACGGCTACACGGCGACGCGCCACCAGCGCGAGGTCGGCACCGGCTATTTCGATCTCGTCAACCTGACGATCAGCGGCGGCAACGCCTCGACCACCGCCATGTCGGAGTCGACCGAGCACGCGCAGTTCGACCGGCCGGAACTGTCGGTCGCGGCCGAGTAGCGTCGACAATGAATCGATCAAGCAAGGAGATGGACATGACCAATCCTCAATACTGGGTCGTCGGCGGCGAGTTCGGATCGCTGAACTTCCACTCGCTGATCCAGGGAACGCAGCAGGTGCGGGGGCCGTTCCCCACGCGGCCGGACGCCGAGGAAGCCTGGCGGGGCATCTCGGAGGAGTTCCGGCACAAGGCCAACTACCGCTTCACCATCGTGCGCGACGCGGCACGCCAGGAGAGCGCAGCGGCGTGACCTGCCGCAGCTTCGAGGCGTGGCCTCCAGCCGAGCGGTTTGAGCGAACTCCCAACCTGTCATGCTGAGGTGCCCGAGCGAAGTCCGGCAGAGCCTCGAAGCACGCGAGGCGGCGCCGTCGGTCACTTCTGGAGCATCCTTCGAGGCCCTCGCTCGCTCGGGCACCTAATAGAAACTGACAGGCGAAACTGGCGAGTACCCGCATGTATGATCGTTTCATCCGCAGCGGGTCGCCCCAACGCCGGTTGGCAACTCAGGATGACGAGAATTTTGGCCGCGCCCAGCTCGAAACTTGCCGCCTCGCCCTTGAGCCAGCGCGCGCCGCGAGCGTAGAGCGCTTCGACCTCCGGCCCGTCGAGGCCCGGCATGTCGCGCTTGACGATGTAGCCGATGCGGGTCTGCAGGTAGGCGAGGTGCCGGTAGCCTTCGGGAAATTTCGCAAGCAGCTCCCTGTCGAGATTGAGGGCTGCCGCCGGGTCGACCGGATCCAGCCGGTCCTTCTCGTAAATCGGTTGCCGGAGAACAAGGCCCCAGCGACCGTCGCGTTGCTCGAGAAAATCGTAGAACCGGCCGGTGCACACGACATCGCACGGCACGCCGTCGACCGGCGCGCGCTGCGCGATCGTCATCTTGGTCTGCGCGATCGCGCGCGTACCCGCGACGTCGATCGAGGATCCGCCGAGGAAATGCAGGATGCGCACGCCGCGATCCCAGCCCTCTTGGCTGACGCGTATGAAGTCCTCGTAGCTGCCCTGGAACCAGGTCGCCATCATGCGACCCTCGGGGTGCCAGACGGTGCGGAAGCGGTCCCACAGCCGCGCGTCGCGCCACACCGCCCAGTTCTCCACCAGCTCGCGGATCTTCAATCGCTCCGCGGCGTCGTCGGTCATGTGCTTTACGATCCCGATGCGTCTATGATCGCCGGAGTATCCGCGTTTTGTCGGCCGATAGGAACATGCCCGCACCCTTCGTCCATGACCTGCCGCCGCAGCGGCTCGTCTTCGCGCCCGGCGCCATCGCGCGGGTCGCCGACGAGACCGCGCGGCTCGGCGTTCACCGTGCGCTGGTGATTGCGACACCCGGTAGCGGAGCGCGCCTCGGCGCGCGCGTCGTCGAGGCGCTGGGGGCGCGCGCCGCGGGTCTACACGCCCACGCCGTCATCCATGTGCCGCGCGACGTGGCGGCGGCGGGGTTGCGGGCAACGACGGACGCGAGTGCCGACGGCTTGATCGCGGTCGGAGGCGGCTCGGCGATCGGGCTCGCCAAGGCGATCGCCCACGAAACCGCGCTGTCGATCCTGGCCGTTCCGACCACCTATTCGGGATCGGAGGCGACCACGATCTTCGGCCTGAGCGAGGGCGACCGGAAGGTGACCGCGCGCGACACCAAGGTGTTGCCGCGCACCATCATCTACGACCCCGACCTCACCCGCGGCTTGCCGCCGGCCGTAACCGCCGCCAGCGGCATGAACGCCATCGCCCATTGCGTCGAGGTTTTGTGGGTGCCGGAGCGCACCCCGGCCACGGTCGCGTTCGCCACCGAGGGGTTGCGGCGGTTTTGCCGGCATTTGCCGCGCGCCGTCGCCGACGACGGCGATGCGGAGGCACGGGGCGAATGCCTGGCCGCATCGTGGCTCGCGGGCGCGGCGCTCGCCGCCGGCAACGGCCTGCACCACAAGCTCGCGCATGTGCTCGGCGGCTACGGCCTCCCGCATGCGGAGACACATGCGATCATTCTGCCGCATGTGGCGCGCTTCAACCTCGTTGCAGCGGCGGACGCGCGGCAGCGCCTAGCCGAAATGCTCGGCGCCGACGATCCGGCCGGCGCCCTGCAGGCGATGCTCGCGGGTTTTCCCATTCCGCAGCGACTGCGTGACGTCGGGTTCGAGCGCGGCAGAATCGAAGACGCCGGCAGCGCAGATCGCGGCGCTCAGCATTCAGGCGCCGCGCCCGGCCGGCGCCAGCGAGATTCGGGCGCTGCTGGGCGACGCGTATTGAGTAGGCGGTGTCTCGGACGAGCGACGGCGAAGCCGGAGCGATGATCCGCGACCCAGGAGAGAATCGCGGCCGCCCTTGGCGGCCGCACAATACTGTGCTTCGCAAATTTCTCATGGACCGCGGATCTGCGCTGCGTTCTGCGCAGCTGGTCCGGGGTACGCGCACTACTCACGGCGTGACGGCGAACCCGTCGTCCCGATCGAGCTCGATGCGGCCGGCGGCGACGGCGGCGCTCCAGCGCGCGGTCGCGCCCAGGCCGCCGAACGAGTAGAAGTGCGGCGCGACCCGACCGAGCGCCGTGCCGCCGCAAGCGGCCGCAAGCGTGCGGATGAGCTGGTCGGGCGCGGCCCGGCTGAACACGTGCTTGGCGAGGCCGACATGCCGCGCCAGACCTTGCGCGGACGCCGCAACGCCGCAGCGGCGGGCGTAGCGCAACAGCGCCGTGGCGCTCGTCGGCCCCGCCATGCCGATCTTGACCGGACAGTCGATGCCCTCGCCGCGCAGGTGCTCGAGCCAGTCGAGGATCGCCCCGGATTCGAACCCGAACTGGGTCACGATGTGAACCCCAAGTCCGGTCGCTTCCGCGGCCTCCACCTTGGCGGCGATGATGCGCGCCAGCTCATAGTCCGAGATCCGCGGATGGCCGCCCGGATAGGCGGCGATGCCGATTTCGGCGATGCCGTGCTGCGTCAGCAGTCCGCTCTCGATGACGTCGATCGCCGCCCCATAGGGGCCGAGGGGGCGCGCGTGGTCGCCGCCCACGACCAGCGCCTGGCGAATGCCGGCCGAGCTCGCAAGCGGCGCCAGCAGCCGATCGAGCGCGTCCCTGGCGGCAAATCCGCGGGCCGCAAGGTGCGGCACGGGCTCGAAATCCGGCCGCGCGCACCGCCGCCGCGGTCTCGACCAGCTCCTCGTTCGGCCGCGCCGGTACGGCGCTGAGATAGACGCGCGTGCCGGCCGGCGTGACATCTCGAAGCGCCACAAGATCGGCGCTAGTCGGCCGCGTTGCTTCAAGCGAGTATCCGCGCATGAACGCGGCGATTGTGTGCGCCTCATCGGCGAGATCGGCGCTCGAGCGCGGCTCGGAGGTCTGCGGCACGGGGAGCATCACGGCCTCCTGACAGGTTGGCGCGGCGGGCTTAGGCGCGGCGCCGCGAGATCACGTAGGATTCATCGTAGAACCACAGCCCGCCGCGCTCCTGCAGCGCGGCGCGGGTGGCATCGAGGTAGCGGCCGTCGCTGACAACACTCGCCAGGCGGTCGTCTTCGATCTGCGCAACGTAGATCGCCGCATTCCAGGCGGCGAACAGCGTCGACGTGCCGATCGACGCCGAGATCTCCGACGGCAGCGTATGCATGTCGTAACGGAACAGCGACCGGTTGTCGGCGTAGGCGTTGAAGTTGAGATCGCGGCCGGCCGGCCCGAGCTCCTGCTTCACCGCCTTGAGGATCTGATGACGATCGTGGGTGAACGGATCATCGTCGGGCCAGATCCGGCGGACGATGTCCATGCCGGGATCGTTGCCGTGCGAGTGGATCGCGATCAGCCGCCCGCCGGGCGCGAGCCCGCGGGCGAGCGGCGCGATCACGCGCCTGGTCTTGAAGTCGAGCGAGGAGCGCGCGCGATACGGCTGCGACGCGAGGATCAGATCATAGTTCGCCGTGGTTCCGCCCGGCCGCGGAATGATCGGGTCGAGCAGGAAGCGGTGGTCGTCGCGATAGATCACAAGCACGACGGGGCGTTCGTAGACCGGGTTGCCCGTCTTGGGGCTGATGCGCGCCTTCCAGTTCTCGGCCAGGAAGGATTCGAGATCCAGAATCTGGGTGTCGAAGGCGTGCGCCGAGTTTCCGGTCAGCGGCAGCTCGCGCCACACCAGGCTCGAGGCTGCGCTCATCGACTTGACGACCAGCCGGGGCGCGTCGCCATAGGCGAGATTGGTGAGCACCAGCACGGTCGCCGGATGCTCGAACAGGCGATCCGCCATCTTCTGCAGGGAGAGGCGGATGTCTTCGAGGCTGATCTCCTTGCCCACGACGTAGAACGGCATGGTCGGGAAACGGCTGTGCATCGCGCGCATCACGCGTGCCAGCACGGTGCCGTCGCCGATGCCGGCGTCGAACAGGCGCACGGCCGGCGGGCGCGGATGGATGTTGGCGAGCTCGAGCGAGACGCGTTGCGCGATCACCGATTTCTCGCTGCATGTGTTGACGAACAAGAGATATTTCTGGCGGTTGTCGAAGAAGCGGAAATTGCGCTGCGGGTCAGGCTCGACCGATGCCGCCTGCGGGCGCGCCGTCGCGGCGCGATCCGCAAGCGGCTGCTCGCGCCGGCGTTGGATGACCGAGGGGCGGAAGGCATCGGCCTCGCGCGGCACCGCCATGAAGGCGCGGATCGCATCGAGCGTGTCGGTTGTGATGCGCCCGCCGTTGCGCAACCGCGCGGCCAGCTTGCCGTCGTTGACCGCGTGGCGGCCGAACGTTGACTCCGCAAGGCCGGTCTTGCGGCAGAAGTCGGAAATCTCGCGCAGGATGGCGTCGTTCATGCGGCTCCGCCCTGCCGCCGGGTCCGGTGATTCCGCGCTCCGTCGGCGGCCCCCGGGAGTGAGCCCCGGTGGGCAGCACCCGTCAACCACAAACCGTCCCACCGGCGCAGTGGGCAGAATGGTGGGCAACAGCCCGCCGAAACAATGTGCGAGTTGCGGCGTGCCCTCAGCCCCCGCCGACGTGCCGCAGGTGCGCGGTAGTGCGCGAGAAAATCCAGGTAGGCATGCCCTCGGCATGACGGCTGCCCTTTCGCGGCGATGGAACCGCGGAGGACTTGCGCGACGTTAACCTCACCGATTTCCGGCGGCCGTGGGGAGAAGTGACATGCTTGGCGGCTTTCGAACGACGGTGGCGATCACGCTACTTGCGCTTTGCTCGGCGGGAAGCTCTTCCGCCAATAATGTCGGGGTCCGGCCCCCAGGCGGTCCTCCGGACGACCCCTCCGTAACCGTTCTCCAACCACAACAGGTGCAGAGCGTTCTCGGCAGGGAAGTCCGCAGCAGCGCCAATGAAAACATGGGGCGCATCATCGATGTCATTGTCGATAGCTCGGGGAGTGTGCGCGCCGCCATCATCGATTTCGGCGGCTTCCTCGGTGTCGGAAGCCGCAAGATCGCGGTCGACTGGAATGCGTTGCACTTTCGTCCGGATAGCACCAAACGCGACGTCATTGCGCTGGAGCTCACTCGCGACCAGGTGAAGGAAGCGCCGGAATACAAGGAAAAGAAGTCCGTCGTCGTGCTGGGCGCGTCGGGCGGTCTCCAGCCGTTGCCGATGGACTGGTAGCTAGCGCCGGAGAAGCCGTCTGTCCGTCACAGCGTCGCCGCGATCGATCGAAAGGCCCATGCGCGACGACAGCGATGGTGGGCCGCCGGATCGGGGCGTGCTGACAACGGTGCCACGTCCGCCGGACGTGAATGAGCCGCCCCCGCATCCCTCCCGCAACAGTCTTCGAGGGCTCGACTGGTTCATTTTCTTCGTGGCCGACGTTCAGACCGGCTTCGGCCCATTCATTGCAGTCTATCTCACTTCGCAGAAGTGGACGCAGGTCGACATCGGCCTCGTGCTCTCGGCCGGCGGCTTGGTCGCGCTGCTCGGGCAGATGCCGGGCGGCGCACTGGTTGATGCCGCCCGGTCGGAGCGGCTGGTCGCGGGAGCGGCCCTCACCGCAATCGCCGCGAGCGCGCTCGCTTACGCGTTGCTGCCGATCTTCCCGGTCGTGCTGACCGCCGCCGCGTTGCACGCTGCCGCAAGCTGCGTGCTGGGTCCGTGCATCGTGGCGCTAAGTCTGGGCTTGGTGGGGCATGCGGCAATCGGCGAGCGGCTCGGACGCAACGCCCGATTTGCCTCGATCGGCAACGGGTCTGCGGCGGCGGCCATGGGCGCCATTGGATATCTGCTTTCGCCGGGCTGGGTCTTCTTTGTTACCGCCGCATTGCTCATTCCGACCCTGGTGGCGCTGAGCCAGATACGTCCGGCGGAAGTCGACCCGGACAGAGCCCACGGCGGGCCGGTCGAACGGAAAATCGGCCATTCGCGGGCCGACGTGCGCACCATCCTTCGCAAGCGCCCGCTCCTGATACTTGCGGGCTGCGCCTTGCTGTTCCATCTCGCGAACGCCGCGATGCTGCCGCTCATGGGAAGCATCCTGACGATGCGCTCAAGCGAGCGGGCGACGGTGCTGATCGCGGCGTGCATCGTGGTGCCGCAACTCGTCGTCGCCGCTATCTCGCCCTGGGTCGGGCATCACGCCCAGCTGTGGGGCCGACGGCCGTTCCTGCTCCTGGCATTCGCTGCGCTGACGATCCGCGGGCTGCTGTTTGCCACGATCAGCGACCCCTATTGGCTGGTGGCGGTGCAGGTGTTCGACGGAATAACGGCGGCCGCACTCGGGGTCATGGTGCCGCTGATGATCGCCGATATCACGCGCGGCACGGGCCGATTCAATCTGGCGCAGGGCGTCGTGGGTACGGCGGTTGGCATCGGGGCCTCGATCAGCCCGACGCTTGCCGGTTATCTGACCGATCACTTCGGCGGTTCGGTTGCCTTCCTGGCGCTGGCCATGATCGCGGCTACGGCGTTCGCAGCCGTTTGGGCGCTGATGCCGGAGACGCGCGCAGACCCCGCATAGCGGCCGTCCTCGCCACCAGCAAGACCGAGTCAGTTGCTGGCGCGATCTCTGGTCGACGTGCCGAGGTTGAAACCGCGCCGGATGGCCGCTCAGGAGGCGGACGCCGCCGCCGTGACTTCCTCGCCGGCGACGAGCCGCAGCCGCGGCGCTGCCGGTTCCATCAAGCCTCGGTAGACCGAGAGATAGTCGAGTGCCATGCGGCGTGCGGTAAACCGCTCCTCAAAGCGTTGGCGTATCTTCGCACGGGAGAGATGCGTCAGGCGGTCGACTGCGCCGATCGCGCCCGTCTCATCCTCGACGATGAAACCCGTGAGACCATCGTCGATCACCTCCGGTACTGAGCCCCGGTTGAAAGCGATAACCGGAGTACCGCACGCCATGGCCTCAATCATCACGAGGCCGAAGGGCTCGGGCCAATCGAGCGGCGCCAGCAAGGCGACCGCTCCGCTCAGGAATGCCGACTTATCCTTGTCGCTGATCTCGCCGATATACTCGACATTCGCCGAGTTGAGCATCGGGCGGATCTCCTCCTCGTAGTAGTCGCGATCCATCGGGTCGATCTTCGCGGCGACCTTGAGTGGAATCCCGCAATGCATCGCGATCCGGATCGCGCGATCGACGCGCTTCTCAGGTGCGATGCGACCCAGAAAGGCGAAATAGTATGGATTTACCGGCATCGGAACGAGGAGCTTCTCCGGCACGCCGTGGTGGATCGTCTTGATCCATCGTGCCTGTGGCAGCGGACGACGTTGCGCGTTCGAGATGGAAACCACGGGAGCGGATGAGAAGATGTCGAACGCCGGCTGGTGTTCGGGAAGATCAAGCCGGCCGTGCAGCGTCGTGACGAACGGCGTCGATTGGCGTGAGAACAGCGAGAAAGGGTAGTAGTCGAGGTGAAAGTGCAGGAAGTCGAATTCATCGGCTTGGCGGCGCACTTTCTCCAGCATGGCAATGTGCAGCGCATTCGGATCGCGGATGGAGCCGTCGAGACGCAGCGCTCTCGGCCAGAAGGCCTCGAGCTTCGCCGACGTGCGCGAGTCCCCACTTGCGAATAGCGTTACGTCGTGTCCGAGCGCGACCAGTTCCTCGATGAGCCAGTAAACAACTCGCTCGGTTCCACCATAGAGCTTGGGCGGAATCGCCTCGGTCAGCGGAGCAACTTGGGCAACGAGCATGAAAAAGCCTCCTCAACATGTTCGCGGGGCCCCCTCAGTGCGCGTGGCCATCCCGCGATACTAATGCGGCATGACCTATCAATTCTGCGGCATGACCTATCAATTCGACAAGAGAACTTTTTTTTTCCTACGCGGGAACCATTCGGCACGGGAGCGATTTTTCCAAATCTGGTGCGGCTGCGCCCACACGCGCGACGCCGTTTGTGGCGGATTCTCGGCAAGATCAAAGCAGCGCAAAGCTTCACGGCTGAGGGGCGAAACCGTATGCACGACGCCTGCCGTTACGCCGATCGACCCTTCGCGTTCATCTTTCGATATGTCCGGCTGCGGACGATCAGCCATGCGGTGATCGTGACCGCCGTCCTGGCGGCGGTCGGCTGTTCGGTCACGACTTAATACGGCGTGAAACACTTAGTTGATACGCTTGCGGCTGGCCCATCCGCCGCGCAGCGTATCTGGCCGGCGTTCCTGCTCCTGGTTTGTCTGATCGCGGCGGACAATCTGTTGTGGCGGCTGGCGGGTTGGATCGCAAGCTTCACGTTCGTACGCGTCACCGGCGACTTGCGCCGCGACCTTTTCCGCCATTTGACCGGCCATTCGCCAAGCTATTTCGCGGATCGGCTGCCGGGCATGTTGACGAGCCGCATCACCGCCACTTCGAATGCCGTGTACACCATCGAAAACATGTTCGTTTGGAACGTGTTGCCGCCATGCGTCGCCACCCTGGTGGCGATCGCCTTTGTCATGACCGTGAATATGACGATGGCGGCCGTGTTGGCGGTCGTCGGCGGTGTTATCGTCTTCGGCATGTTCCGACTGGCAGCGGCAGGAAGGCCGCTCCACCACGAATACGCCGGCAGGGCCGCGGCGGTCGATGGCGAGATGATAGACGTCATCAGCAACATGCCGTTGGTCAGGGCGTTTTGCAGCCTGGGGCGGGAGCAGCGGCGCTTCGATTGCACGATCGACGGCGAGCTCGCTGCGCGCCGGCGCAGTTTGCTCTACCTCGAAAGGCTGCGCATCCTGCACGCCCTGGTCACCGTGGCGCTGACGATCGCGATCTTGGCGTGGGCCATCACGCTCTGGCAGCGTGGCGAAATCACAACCGGCGACGTGGTCCTGGCATGCACGTTGGGACTGTCTGTCCTGCACGCCACGCGGGACTTGGCCGTGGCGCTCGTCGACGTGGTCCAGCACCTCGCCCGCCTGTCGGAAGCTTTGGCGACCCTGCTGATCCCGCATGACCTACGCGATCATCCTGAGGCCGCGCCACTGTTGCGGTGTGGAGCCAGCGTCGATTTCGACAAGGTTTCGTTCCAGCATTTGGGTGGACGACGCGTATTCGAGGATCTCGGCCTGCATATCGAGGCGGGTGAGCGCGTCGGCCTGGTCGGTCCGTCAGGCGGCGGAAAAACGACGCTGTTTGCGCTTCTGCAGCGCTTCTATGACGTGCAGCACGGGCGCATCCACCTTGATGGGCAGGACATCGCGCGCGTGACGCAAGAAAGCCTGCGCGCCGCGATCGCCGTCGTGCCTCAGGATGTCTCGCTGTTCCACAGGTCGATCATGGAAAACATCCGTTACGGGCGGGCGAGCGCCTCCGACCAGGACGTGCTGGCTGCGGCCGTCGCGGCGCGATGCGACTTCATCGAGGCTCTGCCGAACGGGATGGCGACGATTGTGGGCGACCGCGGCGTTAAGCTATCCGGCGGCCAACGCCAGCGCATCGCCATCGCCCGTGCGTTCCTGAAGGATGCGCCGCTGCTCCTGTTGGATGAGGCGACCTCCGCCCTCGACAGCGAATCCGAGGAAGCGATCCGCCAGGCGCTCGGCTATCTCATGCGCAACCGAACCGTGATCGCGATCGCGCATCGCCTGTCGACCGTGCGAACATTCGACCGCATCATCGTGCTGCACGCCGGACGAGTTGTGCAGGACGGATCGCCAAGCCAGTTGATGAGGCGCGAGGGACTGTACCGTAACTTGCTCCGGCAGCAGACCGTGCTGGTGAAAGAAGCCGCGTAGGTGGCGGGCAGGTCGTCCGCAGTTCGAGCAGACGACTTGCGGGCGTCAAAAGGCGATCGAAGCGCGCGCCGCTGAGCGGCCGTTAGGCGCAGCCATCGAACTCGAGGATGTAGAGCCCGGCCTTGTAGTCGGTGCAGCCCGTAGCCCGGATTGAGCGTCAGCGAAATCCGGGGCCGCTCGGCCGCTGGGATGTCCCCGGTCGCTGTGCTCCATCCGGGCTACGCAGTCCTCGCTCATCGATACGCATCCAGCGCGGCCAACCTCTGCTCTTGGCAATCGAACGGCGACGGCGACACCGATGACGTGATCACGACCGACGCCCGCGGCTTTGCCCGCGACGTCTATTTCGACGGCACGCCGCCGACGCCCGACCTCGGCGCCTTCGAGCAGCAGAACGATCTCGGGGTCGTGGTCACCACCCTGAGCGATGCCGGCGCCGACGCCACCGTCGGCGGCAACCTCGCGGCCGAGCAGGCGGACGGCGGCGGGCTTTCCCTGCGCGAGGCGCTACTGCTGGTGAATGCCGGTGACCTCGACGCCGACCCGACCAACGGCACCCGCATCACGTTCGACGCCGCGCTTGCCGGCGGCACGCTGTTCCTCGCCACCGGGCAACAGCTTGCGATCACCACCGACGGCATCACGGTCGACGGCGACATCGACGGCAACGGCACGGCCGACATCGACATCTCGGCCGACTCCGAGGAAGGCGCGAATGACGCCGGCAGCCGGGTGTTCTTCATCTCTGGTGCCGGCGACGGCACGATCGCGGCCACGCTCAACGGCCTCGTCATCCGAGACGGCAATTCCGTGGTCGTTGACGCGGCGGGCTTCGGCGGAGCCATCTATGTCGGCCTTGCCGACGCGCTAGCGCTGACCAACGCGACCGTCTCCGGCAACAGCGCCGACAGCGGCGGCGGCGGCATTTTCGGCGTCAACGATTCCTCGATCACGCTGACCAACGCGACCGTGTCCGGCAACAGCGCCGAGTCCTTCGGCGGCGGGATTTTCGGCGGCAACGATTCCTCGATCACGCTGACCAACGCGACCGTCTCCGGCAACAGCGCCCGCTTCAGCGGCGGCGGCGGCCTTGCCGGCGCGGACGATTCCTCCATCACGCTGACCAACGCGACCGTCTCCGACAACAGCGCCGGAACCAACGGCGGCGGGATTTACGGCGCCTTCAATTGCCCGGTCGTGCTCACCAATTCCATCGTCGCCGGCAATGCCGCAGCGCTGGCAGGCGACGATCTCTTCGGCGCCGGGCCCGATACCACCCTGACGTTCGCCGGCGGCAACATCCTCGGCTCGGCGGCATCGGGTTTCGGCGGGGGCGTGAGTGGCCCGACGCCGACGACCATCGTCGGCACCAGCCCGGCCGCGCTCGCGACCGTGTTCGCCGCGGTCGCGAACAATCCCACGACCGGCGTCCTCTCCGGCGTGCTCGCCGACAACGGCGGGGCGGTCGAGACCATCGCGATACTGCGCAACGGCATCGCGCAGAACGCCGGCGACACCGCCCTGCTCCCCGACGATACCGCGGACCTCGACGGCGATACCTTGACCGACGAGCCGCTCCCGTTCGACGCCCGCGGCCTGCCGCGCGTGGCCTTCAGCGACGTCGATCTCGGCGCATTCGAGATCCAGAACGCGGCGCCAGTGATCACCTCGGACGGCGGCGGCGCCGCGGCCGCCGTCGCGGTGGCCGAGAACACGGTGCTGGCAACGACCGTGACCGCGGCCGATCCGGACGCCGGCACGACGCTCGCCTTCTCGATCGTCGGCGGCGACGATGCGGCGCGGTTCCAGATCCATGCCACGACCGGCGAGCTGTCCTTCATCGCGGCGCCCGACTTCGAGGATCCGACCGACGCCGACGGCGACAACGGCTACATCGTGCAGGTGCGCGCCTCCGATGGCGCCCTGTTCGACGACCAGACCATTACGGTGAACGTGACCGACGTTGCGTCTCCGAGCAACGACTTCAACGGCGACGAAAGGAGCGACATCCTGTGGCGCCACGACAGCGGCGGACTGGCGAGCTGGGAGCTCGATAGCGGGGTGATCTTCCACTATCACTTCCTGGGAGGGGTCGATCCTTCCTACAGCGTCGACGCGGTCGCCGACTTCGACGGCAACGGCACCGCCGACGCGCTGTGGCGCCACGACACTGGCTTCATCATCACCTGGGACATCAACCACGGCGACCAGACCGGCTACCACGCGATCGGCCCGAGCAATCCGGCCGACGAGATCGAGGGTACCGGCGACTTCAACGGCGACGGCCATGCCGAGCTGTTATGGCGCAACGCCGATACCGGGGTGGTGACCTGGCAGCTCAACACCGGCCCGTTCGTCGATACCGTCGTCAACGGCGACGAGATCGAATTCACGCGCGATTTCGGACCGGTGACGGGCGACTGGACGATCGTCGGCATCGGCGACGTCAACGGCGACGGCAACAGCGACATCTTCTGGCGCCATGATTCCGGCCAGCTGGTGAGCTGGGAGATCGATGACGGCTCGATCATCGGCTACAACGACTACGGCCACGTCGGCAACGACTACCAATTCATCGACACCGGCGACTTCAACGGCGACGGCAGGAGCGGCGACATCGTGTGGCGGCACGCCAGCGGCCAGGTCGTCACCTGGGAGCTCGATGGCGCGACCCAGGTCGGCTACCACGACTTCGGCAACGTCACCACCGACTACACGATCGAGGACACCGGCGACTACAACGGCGACGGCCACTCCGACATCCTGTGGCGCCACGACAGCGGCCAGGTCATCACCTGGGAGCTCGATGGCGGGGCCATCATCGGCTACCACGACTTCGGCAACGTCGATCCGGTCTGGCAGATCCAGCCGTAGCGCGTCGGCCGTCATTGCGAGGAGCGCTAGAGCAGATCCCGCTGATGTTGGGGCACGGCAGCGCCGCCTCTTCACCTCTCCCCGTTGGGGAGAGGTCGGATTGCGCGCGTCAGCGCGCAATCCGGGTGAGGGGGCTCAGCGCTTATCCGGCGACGCTCTAACCCCTCACCCGCCCGCGCTTCGCTGTGCTCAGCGCGGTCGACCTCTCCCTTTGGGAGAGGTGAATCAACGCGAGCGGAACTCGCTTTAGCGACGAAGCAATCCAGAAGCGGTACCGCCGTACTGGGTTGCTTCGCCTTCGGCTCGCAATGACGGTCCGGCCCGACCCGGACTATTCAGAAAATCTCCAAGGAAACTCACGGTTTCCTTCAAGCGCGGCATTCCGATCGCGGCTAGCACCGACGCTCCCGTGCCGCCGCGCCGCGGGAGGCCAGCCGGCCAAGCCGATGCGCCTCAGCGGTTCAAGCGCGCCCGAGCAAACGGAGAGGAACGATGCCGATACAGAGCAAGAATCCCGAGACCATGGTGCTGCACGCCGGCCCGCGTAGCGACGGCTCAAGCGGCGCCGTCGCGGTGCCGATCGTGCAGACCACGTCCTACCAGTTCCGCAGCACGGAGCACGCGGCGAACCTGTTCGGGCTCAAGGAGTTCGGCAACATCTATTCGCGCATCATGAATCCGACCTGCGACGCGCTCGAGCAGAAGATGACCGCGCTCGAAGGCGGCGTTGCGGCGCTCGCGGTCAGCTCCGGGCAGGCCGCCTCGGCCATGGCCATTCAGAACCTGTGCCAGCCGGGCGACAACGTGGTCAGCTCCACCGATCTCTACGGCGGCACCTGGAACCTGTTCGCCAACACGCTGCCGTCCATGGGCATCGCCGTGCGCTTCGCCGATCCGGCCGACCCCGAGGCCTTCCGGCGGGCGACCGATGGGCGCACCCGCGCCTACTATGCGGAGACGCTGCCCAACCCGAAGCTCACCGTATTTCCGATCGGCGAGGTGGCGGCGATCGGGCGCGAGCTCGGCGTGCCGCTGATCATGGACAACACGGCCGCCCCCCTGATCTGCCGGCCGCTCGATCACGGCGCCGCCATCGTGGTCCACTCCACGACAAAGTACGTCGGCGGGCACGGCACCTCGATCGGCGGCATCATCGTCGACGGCGGCAACTTCGACTGGGCGACGCACAGCGAGCGCTTCCCCACCCTCAACCGGCCCGATCCGAGCTACCACGGCGCGGTCTGGACCGAGGCCGTCAAGCCGCTTGGGCCGATCGCCTACATCATCCGCGCGCGCGTCGTGCTGCTGCGCGACATGGGCATGTGCATGAGCCCGTTCAACGCCTTCCAGTTCATCCAGGGGCTGGAGACGCTGCCGCTGCGGATGCGCGAGCACTGCCGCAACGCCGCGTCAGTCGCCCTCCACCTGCAGCAGCATCCCGAAGTCGCGCGCGTCATCTACCCCGGCTTGCACGAGGACGCCGAACAACGCCGGCGCGCCAAGACCTATCTCACTGGCTTCGGGGGTCTCGTCGGCTTCGAACTCGGGCAGGGCGTCGAGGCCGGTGCGCGCTTCATCGACGCGCTGCAACTATTCTACCACGTGGCCAACATCGGCGACGCCCGCTCGCTCGCCATCCATCCGGCCTCGACCACGCACTCGCAGTTGAGCGCCGCCGACCAGCTGGCAAGCGGCGTCACGCCCGGCTACGTCCGCCTCTCGGTCGGCATCGAGCACATCGACGACATCATCGCCGATCTCGACCAGGCTTTGGCGGCGGCGACCAAACCGGTGGCGGTGGCGGCCTGAGCCTTCCGGCACCCCGCACGCCGCAGCAGACGGCGGCCTCCCCTCCGCCGTCTGCACCCTTTGACCCCAAACCGACGGAGCGCCGCCATGGCGATCATCCTGCCCGACGGACTTGCCGCCGCGGCGCAGCTGCGGGCCGCGGGCATCGAGGTGCTGCGCCGGGCGCCCCGGGACGGCGCAGCCTTGCGCGTCGGCCTCCTCAACCTGATGCCCGACAAGCCGCGCACCGAGGTGCAGTTCGCGCGCCTGCTCGGCGCCACCCGCCGCCCTGTCGAGCTCACGCTCGCGTTGCCGGCCTCGCATCGGCCGGACGCCGCGGGGCTGGAGCACTATGCGCGATGGAGCGCGGCGTCGCTGCCGCGCGATCTCGACGGCCTGATCGTGACCGGCGCGCCGCTCGAGCACATCCCGTTCGAGGACGTCGTCTATTGGCGCGAGCTCGCCGCGATCTGCGACTGGGCGGCAGCGCACGTCTGCAGCACGATCTACGTCTGCTGGGCGGCTTTCGCCGCGCTCCAGCGGCTCCACGGGGTGCCGACGCGGATACTGCCGCGCAAGCTCTCCGGCATCTTCGCGCAGCAGGTGATGGATGCGCGCGCACCCCTGATCAGCGGCTTGGGCCTCACCTTTGCCTGCCCGGTGTCGCGTTACGCCGAGGTGAATGCCGATGACGTGCCGTGGCGGCGGGGCCTCGTCTGCCTGGCGAAGTCGCCGCGCAGCGGCCTTTGCCTCATCGCCGAAGAGCGCCGTCGCGCGCTCTACATGTTCAACCATCTCGAGTACGACGCCGATACTCTGAAGCTCGAGTATCTGCGCGACCGCTCGCGCCGGGCGGGCGTCCCCCTCCCCGAGAACTATTGGCCCGACGATGACACCTCGAGGCCGCCGCCGCTCACGTGGCGGCGGCCGGCCGAGAAGTTTTACGCCAACTGGTTGGCGAGCCTTGCGGCGAGCCGCGGCGCACGATCGGTGCTCCGCCACAGCCACGCCGCGGCGTGATCGTGCCGTCCGGGGTCCGTTCGCCCGAACGTGGATGCGCTTGGGTTAATTGTCCCGCGCGCGGGTTCCCATGCGGGTCCGCGTGCTGGTCCGCCGCTCGGTCGAAACTCCGACGTTCGTGCGGTGGCTGGATTCGTCCTTTGATAGCGGCTCCATGCTGTCGCGATCGTGAAAATACCGCGCCACGATGCGATCCACCTCGGCGACCTGACGCTCGGCGACCTCGCGCGGCCGGCCGCAAAGGTCAACCGCGCGGCGCAAGAGGTCCGTCATCTGCGCGGTCAACGGACAAAGCGGCCGTGCGATGCGTCCTTGGTCCGCCGTCACCAAATCAAGCTGAACAATGCGGCCCGCTCGGTCGCCCTGAAAACGCGCAGGGCCGCGCTGGAGCGTTGCTCCTGCGCGGCCCTTGGCCCCATGTCAGGAGAGAAGGCTCCTGACCGGGGAAAGCATCCCGATGCGGCGACTACTTGACTTTGAGGTTCTCGGCGGAGGTCTTGCCGCGATTGGAAACCTCTTCGTACTCGACCTGCTGCCCCTCGTTGAGGGTGCTCAGGCCGGCGCGCTCGACCGCCGAGATGTGGACGAACACATCGCGTCCGCCACCGCCCTGAGGCTGAATGAACCCATAGCCCTTCGTCGGATTGAACCATTTCACAGTGCCGGTAGCCATTTCAAACGATCTCCAAGTGATTGGTGTAACGGCCCAGGGAACGCTCAAGGCGACTTGGCCGATCAGGGGGTCTCCGCCGATACCACAGGCATACTGCGACTTGACTTCGAAAATCAACTGCCCATGGAGCGATTTCGCAACCGACAGGGCGCGGAAACGCTCCGTCACAACGCAAAGCAACGAGCGCCAGAACAACGCAAGGCAACGAGCGCCAGACGGCGAGCCCCTCCGGCACCACCGGCGCGACGCCCGGTAATGATCCATTAAGTGGGATTCGTCCCGGGTGTGGCCGCGCGGAGACACTCAAGGCCGCTTTGCAGGAGCAGGATGCGGCGCAATGGCACACCGCGTCGTCGTTGAATCGACGCGGGCCATGAAAAAGCTGGCCCTGGCGAGCGTTTCGGTGATGGCCCGGAGCACGGGTGTCGCGTGGGCGGCCGACCTCGGCAGACCGTCTACAAGGCTGCGCCGGCGGCGATAGCGCCCCTCTATAACTGGAGCGGTTTCTCCATCGGCATTGCCGGCGGCGGTGCCTGGGGAAGGAGCAGCCAGTCTGCCTTGGGCGTGCCGGTCACCAACTGTTACGACGTCAACGGCGATCTGGTCGGCGGCACCGTTGGCTTCAACTGGCAGGCGGAAGCTGGGTGTTCGGCCTCGAGGGCGATTTCTCCTGGGTCGACAAGCGCGGCAACGGCCAGGAAATTCCACCGTTCAACACCGCCGCCACTGCCCATACACGCGCGAATGGCTGGGGACAGGCCGCGGCCGCCTCGGCTATGCCTGGGACAACTACCATGTTCAGCCAGCTGGCGTGCTTGGGCGTGTAGTGGAACTCGAGACGGCGCAGGATGCGGCGGGCTTCGACCGGCGGGAAAGCCTGGTAGAGGGCGCCGGCGGTGTGGCTCGACAAATTGTCCTGCACGAGCCGGATCGTATCGGCGTCAGGATAATGAACATCGACGAGTTCGCGCATGCATTCGGCATAATCTTTAGCGGTGCGTCGCTCGGTGACCTTGACGTGACGCCAAGGCCGATTGGCATCGAGGAGGACGAAGAGATTGACGGTGCCGTTGCGCCGGTACTCGTAATCGTATCGTTCGAGCTGGCCCGGCTCGGCCGGGATGGGCTGGCGCGCCTCGCCAATGAGCTGGATCGGGCTCTCGTCGAAACAGACCACGGGCCGCTTCGGATCGGGCGCTTCGGCATAGAGGTCGAGCACGTCTTCCATACGGGCGACATATTCGCCATCGACCCGGGGGATGCACCACATCTGCCGACGCCAGGGCTTGAGGTGGTTTTCGGCCAGCCGCCGGCGAACCGTCTCGTGCGACAGGCTCTCGTGATCGGTGAGCTTGACCATCTCGCCGGCCAACAGCTCCAACGTCCAGCGGGCGCGCCCCTGAGGAGGCTTGGCGCAGGCGGTCGCCACCAGCAGGGCTTCTTCCTTGCCGGTGAGCTTGCGCTCCGCTCCAGGACGTGGCTCCTCAGTCAGGGCCCGTTCCAGATTGCCCTCTACGAACCGCCGCTTGGTCCGATAGATGGTCGAGCCTCCCACCGACACGGTGCGCGCAATTTCCTCATCGCCGCTGCCCGCATCGGCGGCCAACAGGATCTGGGCACGCTTGAGCTTGCGGGCCGCATGCTTGCCCCCGCTCAACATCGCAGTCAGCTCATCGCGTTCGGCTTGGCTCAGTTCGGTAGAGTCGAGGTGTGGCGCGGTTGCTTTAGGTCGAACATATCTGTTGCCGCCTCTTTCGTCTGGCGGTGCCTCAGTGGTTCGACCATGGCTCCGTTTCCACACCCCGCTCATCGAACCGGACATGCAGATTTCCCGCATCCGGCTCTCGGACAAGACTTCACGCCTTCGCCCACGACACGTCGCGCCCAAGCGCGCTCAGGCGTACGAGCCCGAAGTGCCCGTAAAGGTGCGAGAGTGGATAGGTCCCGCCCTTGCGTCGCCTGACTTTATGCTTGATGCGCAACCACCGGCGCAACCGCACCACCGTGTAGCTGTCGACCGCCCGATACGCTCTGTTGACGGTGCCTACTTGGAAGTAGTTCGCCCATCCGCGCAGCGTGCGGTTCAACTTGCCCACCAGCTTCGTGGTGTCTTGCCAAGTCCCCGGTCGGGCGGTCAGCTCGTGGACTGTTTCGACCACGCGCTTGATGCTCTTCTTCGACGGCCGGTGTCCCAGGCGTGCCTGGCCGGTTCTCGCCGAGTACATTCGCCCGAACGTGTACCCCAGGAAGTCGAACTCCCCTTCCGGGACCTTACAGATCCGTGTCTTCTCTTCGTTGACCGTGAGCTTCAGCCTGCCCATGAGCTCGCGCAGTCTTTGCAAGGCCTCTACGGCCTTGCCCCTCCTGCACAGGATCACGAGGTCATCGGCGTAGGTCACGATGCGAGAGCCGAGGCTTTGCTCCAACCCGAGCTTCTTCCATCCCAGCACAAACCGGCGCATGTAGAGATTGGCCAGCAAGGGTGAGATGGGTGAGCCCTGCGGAATGCCGCGCCGGTTGTCCCGCGCCTCGGTCGTGCGTGTCTTCCGTCCTCGATCGTCGGTTTCTTCTACGGGGCACTCCAGCCACATCTTGACCAGATGCAGCACGCGCCGATCAACCATCCGGCGCGTCACCGACTTCATCAGCTCGGCATGGGGGATGCTCCCGAAGTAGTCCGCGAGGTCGGCATCAACGACTTCCGGATGGCCTCGGAACAGCAGTTCTTCCACCTCGACCACCGCCTGTTGGGCGTTTCGCCCCGGACGGTACGCGTACTGCTCGGGTGGAAGGTCGGCTTCGAAGATCGGTCCCAGCACCAGCATCGCTGCCGTCATGCAGACCCGATCCCGCAAGGTCGAGATGCCCAGCGGCCGCAGTTTGCCGTTGGCCTTCGGTATGTACACTCTTCTGATCGGAGCCGGTCGATAAGTCTCCTGCCTGAGAGCAAGCGCCAGTTCGCCGAGCCACCGCTGCACCCCATACGCCTCGACATCCGCGAAGTCCTGACCGTCCACACCCGGCGCGCCCTTGTTGGAGCGGCACTGGGCATAAGCATGCGCCAGGATATCCTCGCGGCTGATCTTGTCGTACAGGGCGTAGAAGCGATATCCGGCTTCTGCCTTCGCTTTCGCGTGCAACGCCGTCTGCAGCTTCTGAACACTCTTCGGAGTTGATAGGTTGCCCAATCTCCAGGTCCCTCGCCACGTCTTGCGTTCGTCTTGAACTGAGGTCCCTTCCCTCCACCGGCGTTAACCGGCTTCGGCGGTACTACGAACCTCTCCGTCACCCCGGGGCGCCCGGCCTGTCCCTCGCGGGCATCCGGTTGGTCATCGCTGGCCACGCCTCGGGGCTTCCCGTGTTGCGTACGCTTTCCTTGTGTACATGCTGCCGCCACTACCCCGGCGCAGCGGCTGGGCGTATTCTTGCTCGCTCACCCAGCCGTATCAGCCTTCCCCGAAAGGGTCGTCGGGTCGGCCTGCGCATCGTCCTTTTCGAGGCTTGCTCGGCGTTCACTCGCGTTGCGGCCTGCACACTCGCGCGGTCACCAATTCGTGACCCGCTAACCAGAGGCTTCAGCCACTTCGTTGCCTCCGTGACTGCTCCGGTTGCTTCCGGCTGGAGCGGTTGCCGGGTGGGCCTTGCACCCACGCTCCTCTACGTGACCGGTGGCTTTGCGGTCGCCGGTGTCGAGGCGCGCGTTGCTCTCCCGGCCGCGGCCTTCGTTCGCCGAGACCCGAACGCGCTGGGGGGCACTGTCGGCGGCTGCATCGAGACCCTTGGGCGGCAACGGGTGGGCAAAGCTGGAATACCTGGACGTCGCCCTGGACCGCTCGACCTATTTCCACCCAGCCGGGCCACCGCTCGGTGTGGCGATCCGCGAGAATGTTCCGCTGCGCAATCACATCATTCGCGGCGGCGTGAACTACCGCTTCAATCGGGGCGGTCCGGTCGTCGCCAGCTATTGATCGACCGCCGTGTGCGGCGCGTGGTCCGATACGAGGCTGATAGCCAGGTCGTCGGGCCTCCCAAACCGCAACTCTCCAAGTCCCAATAATCAGCGGCGCAACGTCGCCTCATGTTCGTCGCACCAGCATGACCGCACCTCAAAAGTCGCTGCTCACCAAGTCATACGAGCCCTTGCGGCCGCGCGTGTAGACCTTGACCGCGGCCGCGTGGATGAACGGGCGATTGACGTCAAAGGCCTGAAGGGCACCGGCCTCGTCGAACGCCATATCGGGTTGAATTCGTTTCAGTGCATCTTCGGTCACGAAGAACGAGGTTTCCATCGCGCTGTCATGCCCCCAGAACCGCACGGCCCGCCGCGTGCTGTCGTAACTGCGGCTGCGATTGGGGAAGTTCAGGGCCATTGCCTCACCATCCCGGTTGAGCGCGCCGAGCAATGCAACGGACGACACCGGTCGATGGATTGCATCACCCGCCGGTGGCCGGCTGCGTGACCGAGTTCGACGCCGGTTTCCAGTTCCGAAAGCTGCACCTGAATCATTTGGCTGGAGCCACTCCTCGTCGCGATCGAGGGAAGGTGGATCCAGGTCGCGGTGCGCCGATAGGCGAGAAATGACAGGCCGTCGATGAGTTCCTCATCGGTGTCGATCTTGTAGGTTCCCGGCGGCACCACCGCATCGATGGCGCGCAAGAGGAACGGTTGCGCGAATGTCACGAGCTTCCGGCGCGTGCGCGTGGTCATGACCGACCTTTCCGCTCATTGCCGCGAAGGCGGTAATCCCAGACTCTTGCACTGATGCCTGGGTTGCCGCCTGCGCGGGACCGAGCGGGCCTCGAGCCCTGCTAGAAGCCCATGCCCCCGCCGGGAGGCATCCCGGATGCGGCCGCGTGCTCCTTCGGCAGCTCGGCGACCATCGCCTCGGTGGTGATCAAGAGACCGGCGACCGATGCCGCGCCTTGCAGCGCCGCGCGCACCACCTTGGTCGGGTCGATGATGCCCTTCTGCATCAGGTTGCCGTACACGCCGGCCTGGGCGTCGAAGCCGAACGCGTAAGCGTCCTTCTCCAGGATCTTGCCGACCACGATCGAGCCATCCTCGCCGGCATTGGCGGCGATCTGGCGCGCCGGCCAGGACAGCGCCTTGCGCACGATCTCCACGCCGGTCTTCTGGTCGTCGTTCTGCGTACGAATCCGCTTGAGCGTCTCGCTGGCACGCAGCAGGGCGACGCCGCCGCCCGGCAGGATGCCTTCCTCGACCGCCGCGCGGGTCGCGTGCATTGCGTCCTCGACGCGATCCTTGCGCTCCTTCACCTCGACCTCGGTCGCGCCGCCGACGCGAATGATCGCAACGCCGCCGGCGAGCTTGGCCAGCCGCTCCTGCAGCTTCTCGCGGTCATAGTCGGAGGTGGTGTCTTCGATCTGCGCCTTGATCTGGTTGATCCGGACTTCGATAGCGGACTTCTTGCCGGCGCCGCCGACGATCGTGGTGTTCTCCTTCTCGACCGTCACCTTCTTGGCGCGGCCGAGCATGGCGAGCGTCACGTTTTCGAGCTTGATGCCGAGGTCCTCGGAGATCACCTGGCCGCCGGTCAGGATCGCGATGTCCTCCAGCATGGCCTTGCGGCGGTCGCCGAAGCCGGGCGCCTTCACGGCCGCGACCTTCAGGCCGCCGCGCAGCTTGTTGACCACCAGCGTGGCGAGCGCCTCGCCCTCGATCTCTTCCGCGATGATGACCAGGGGCCGCGAGCTTTGCACCACGGCCTCCAGCAGGGGAAGCAGCTCCTGCAGCCCGGACAGCTTCTTCTCGTGGATCAGGATGCAGGGATCCTCCATCTCGACCCGCATCTTCTCGACATTGGTGATGAAGTACGGCGAGATATAGCCGCGGTCGAATTGCATGCCCTCGACCACGTCGAGCTCGGATTCCATCGACTTCGCCTCTTCGACCGTGATCACGCCCGCGTTGCCGACCTTCTTCATGGCGTCGGCGAGAAAGCGGCCGATCTCGGCATCGCCGTTGGCCGAAATGGTGCCGACCTGGGCGATCTCCTCGTTCGAGGTGACTTCCTTCGAGTTCTTCTGCAGATCCCTGACCACCGCCTCGACTGCGAGGTCGACGCCGCGCTTGAGATCCATCGGGTTCATGCCGGCGGCGACCGCCTTGGCACCCTCCTTGACGATCGCGTGCGCGAGCACGGTCGCGGTGGTGGTGCCGTCGCCCGCGGTATCGGAGGTCTTGGATGCGACCTCGCGTACCATCTGTGCGCCCATGTTCTCGAACTTGTCCTCGAGCTCGATCTCCTTGGCGACGGTCACGCCGTCCTTGGTGATGCGGGGGGCGCCGTAGGCCTTGTCGAGCACGACATTGCGGCCCTTGGGACCGAGCGTCACGCGCACCGCGTGCGCGAGAGTTTCGATGCCGCGCAGCATCCTGTCGCGCGCGTCGACTGAGAATTTCACTTCCTTGGCAGACATGTCAGTAACTCCCTCAAAGAAATCGTTGCGTTCGCTCAAATCACACGACAGCCGCCGTCGGACGGCGGAAACGTCGTCACGCGGCCTTCTTGCGCACTGCGGCTTCGATCAGCACCCCCATGATGTCGCTTTCCTTCATGATCAGGTACTCGACGTCGTCGATCTTGACCTCGGTTCCAGACCATTTGCCGAACAGCACCCTGTCCCCGGCCTTGACGTCGATCGGGATGAGCTTGCCGTTCTCGTCACGCCCGCCCGGACCGACGGCGACGACCTCGCCTTGCTGCGGCTTTTCCTTGGCGGTATCGGGAATGATGATGCCTGCGGCGGTTCTTGCCTCGGCCTCGATGCGTTCGACGACGACACGATCGTGCAGCGGACGGAATTTCATCGGTATCTCCTGGTGCAACTGTCAGTTCAAGTATTCGCGCTCGCGAGGAACACGGATGACGAGCAATGCCAGCTTTGGGTTCGAAACGCCGGTCAAAACGCAGCAACGCTGCTGGTTTGGCCGTCTCTTAAGGATGCAGAGCAGTCAACAAGAGCATCGCGACAAAGACGAATGCCGCCGCCGTCAGGCAAAAATACGCCGCCTTCGTTGCAACATCAGAAAGAACATAGCCCGTGGCCATGACTAGCCTCCCCGCAAAGCATCACGTGTTAATTTTCTGATTTGTATCCTGGCATATGGGGTTGCATGATCGCGTTTGCGATGGCTTGAGCGAAAGATTCTTTTTTGGGCGGTTTGCGCGCCCTTTGGCTCCGGCGTCGCGCGGGCTTCGGTCCTTGCACGTGATGGGCCGCAAGGTCCTTCATGAGGATGCTCCGTGCTGGCGCTTCAAAGGACGGCAGTGCGTGCGACGCCAGGCGCTCGCAGCGACTCGGTGTAGCTCTCGGACTGCCCGCACTCGCGGCACTCGAAGATGCGCCGCTCAAAGCGCCACCACGCCGGCTCGATGCGGATCAGATTTATCGCGCCGCCGCAGCGCGAGCAGTGGGCTCGATCACGATCCATCTACTGTCCTAGGCCGCTTGCGGCGCGGCGTCTGAGCTAAATTGCTCACTTTTATGCTGCAGGCTTGACTTTGCGCCGCAACGGCGCGCCGAGCGACGTCATGCCTTCTGGCTGAAACGCCCCTGTTCTCGATTTCACGCCCGCGGCGTCGCGGCCCACCCGACCCGGTCCGGCCTTCCGCCGGCGCGGAAGCCTCATCGGCTTTCTCGGATACCGGGACTCGGTCATCCGGCCGGAGCGCCGATCTCTTAATGTACCCACGCCCGTTTTGGCCTGGCGAGGACTCGGCAGCGCCACCCTCGTCGTCCCACCGTGCAATAGCCGCGGCGTGGTCGTCCGCATCGGTCCGGTTATTTCGTGTTGGGGTCATCGTCAAAATGTGGGATGCATGGCGAGAGCTTTCCAGCATGCCGTCAGGGCCTCGGTTGAACCTTGCACGGCCGGCGCCCCGCCGTGGGCGCTCAGGCGGCGGCAGGCGGCGGCGGGCCGCGGCGACCGTTTCTCCAATCCGGTGAGCAATTTTATACAGACGCCGCTTGGTCATCGGACCTAGGCTTGAACCGCTCGATGCCTCCGCACGCGCCCCCGTGTGCGTAAGCCCGGGTCTAGGACGCCGGCCCGATCCATGTGGTCGGCGTCCTTTCCCCTACCGGTGAGCCGGATGAGCGATAACGCGCTGACCGTCCTGGTCGTGACCTTGCTGGCCCTCGTTGCTTTCGGTGGAGTCCAGTCGCTGGGCTTCTGAAACCTCGCCAGCACCGAATTCAAACTGAGACACGGAGGCATGTCATGCCGGAACCAATCACCCGAACCATCCTGGAAAAGCCGATCCGACCTGGCGAATCCTGGCACGTTCCCCCAGGCTCGGTGCACGAAGTAAAGATCGGGGACCGGACCACGAAGGTGCTCGCCATCTATGTCGTGGAACGAGGCAAACCGCTGGCAACGTCATTCGCCGCCTGACTCAGTGCGTAAGCTGCCGGCTAAGTGCATAAGCTGCAGGGAGCCGCCACAATCAAACCGAGACACGACCCGGTCGCGCGCCAGCGGTCGGATACCTGGCTTGGACGGCGCCATCGAGACCGAAAATGACCGCTACGTATGGAAAGCCGGACCTGGGCGGGGGATAGTCGCTGGCTTGGCGCCTCGGGGCATTTCCGTGTGTGGGGCCACACGGATCGAAATGGAAGGCGGCTCGATTGTGCGGCTTTGATTGTCGCGAAGCCTGATGAGCAATTTTATACAGACGCCGTCGGGCGCCGAGCGCATCCTCCCCGTATAAGCCGCCATGCTCAAGGTGACTGAACTCCGCAGCGAATCACTTCGGACGAATGGAGGGGGCCATGCCCGATTCACGACGCTGCCGCGATAGGGCCACAGAGTGTCTGTTGGCGGCGCAGGAAGCCTGCGAACCTTATTACCGCAAGCTTGAACTCTCGATGGCCGTCTCATGGCTCGCGCTCGCCCGCCAGGATGAAGCCATGGACAATCTGCTTGCGGGCTGGGACACGGCCGAGCCCGTCAAGTCAGCCGAACTTGCGGGCTAGTTCCCGATTCACAAAGCTTGGTTTCAGGGAACCGGCCATGCGCCTGCACTGAGACAAGAAGCCGCCCGGCGTAGATCCCGGACGGCTTCTTCATTTTGGGGGCATCGTAGTAGCCCCTTCGCGCTTCTTTCGCGCCCGAGTTGGAGTTGAAGAGGTCGCGGTGGGAGCGGTGGCGCTCTTGTTTAGTCTTTTTCGCTCGGAGCAAGCGGATTTGCTTCGACGGCCGCTGGCGCGCTCGTCGCGCGGACGAAACGAAAGCGCCCCGCAACGGGACGCTTCCAACTTCAGCCGTCCGATTGCTCAGGCAGCGACCTTGGTCGGCATGACCTCGAGAAGCTTGCCGGAGGTCACGATGGGGATCGCCCGCGGCTTCATCGCCTCTGGGATCTCGCGCACGAGGTCGACGTGCAGCAACCCATTCTCCAGGGTCGCGCCCTTGACCTGGACATGGTCGGCGAGCTGGAAGCTGCGCTCGAAGTTCCGCGCGGCGATGCCCTGGTAGAGCACGTCGACGCGCCTCTCCTCGTCGCTGGTCTGCTTCTCGCCGCGGATCGTCAACGTACTTTCCTTGGTCTCGATCGAAAGATCGGCGTCGATGAAGCCGGCAACTGCCACCGAGATGCGATAGGCGTTCTCGCCGGAGCGCTCGATATTGTAGGGCGGATAGCTCGGCGCTGGGCCGTCCACGCTGCCGACCTGGTCGAGCATGGAGAACATCCGGTCAAAGCCGACGGTTGAACGGTAGAAGGGAGCAAAATCAAATGAACGCATAGCATGACCTCCTTTGAGCAACATGCGAACGGTCCGCCTCCTGAGGCCAGACCTCCCGTATCGCGCAGCCACATGGCCTGCGCATCACGTATTTAGGTACGCCTTTGCGGCGTCGCAAGAAGCTGTCTTTCGTGCAGCGCTTGTTCGTAAAAGTTGTCACCTTACTTCACTCTTGCTTGGATAATCGATAATTCACGCGATACCTAACAGTATTTGGAGGAATTCTGGTGACGAACGATCCGAATACGAACAAAAAAATTGAATGGAAAAGCGCACCGCCACGCCGAGGATCCGAATGACGTGGTGATCCGCAGTGACGTCGCCGACGTGGCGAAGGCGCGCTCCTTCCTCGGCACGGACAAGCTCAAGGCGGCGATGCACAAGAGCGGCGTTCAAGGCTCACCGACGATCCGCTTCGCGGCCCAGTCATCATCAGCCTTGGAACAAGATTCTGGCGTCGCCATGGGCCGCGGTGCGGCGTGCGCACCACGGCAGGCTTTGACTTGAGGATGCCCGAACCAGATCGGACCGCCGCCTCGTCCGACGACATGCCGAAATCGAGTGCGGCGACGATCGGGAAGGAACACCGGGAGCGGTGAAAAATCCGTCCAGTCGAGCGACCGCTGCAACAGAACTGACCGCGACGATCGCGACCGAGCGACCGCGGCCTCTCGGTCGGCGCGGCGCCCGCGCGTCCTGCCCCGTGTCCTCGGAATTCTTTCTTAGTGTCTGTCCGAGAACATATTGAATCCGATGAATCGTTTGTGATTTAAGAGTGGTGGCCTGATTCGAGGAGGGTCACCGATGTGGACGGCGAAGAACCGCAGGCGATACGACCGCAGCGCATTGCGATATCCGAGCGATCTGACCGACGACGAGTGGGGGCTTGTTGAGCCGCTGATCGCGCCGGCCAGACGCGGCGGCAACAAGCGCCACGTCGACGTGCGCGAAGTGATGAACGGGGTCATGTATGTTTTGAGCACGGGATGCCAGTGGCGGGCGATTCCGAAAGACCTTCCGCCGCGCAGCACGGTGCACGACTATCTCGATTTGTGGAGCTACGACGGCACGCTGGATCGCATCCATCACGCGCTGTATGTGGCGTGCCGCGAGCAAGGCGAACGCGAAGCCAGCCCCACCGCCGCCATCATCGATAGCCAGAGCGTGAAAAGCGCTGAAAAAGGGGGGCCTGGATCGATCCGCATGGCTATGATGCGGGCAAGAAGATCAAGGGCAAGAAGCGCCATGTTCTCGTAGATACGCTGGGTCTGCTGTTGCACGCGATCGTTCATCCCGCCGACCTCCAAGACCGCGACGGCGGCATCCTGCTTCTTGCCACTCTGTTCGGGATGTATCCGTTCTTGAAAAGGCTGTTTGCCGACGGCGGCTATCAGGGGCCGGAATTCCAAAAGGCGCTCAAGAAAATCATGCCGCAGCTCGAAACTGAAATCGTCAAGCGCGCCGATCACGGCAAAGGATTCGTGGTGCTCCCACGCCGGTGGGTTGTGACCGTTCGTACAATGTTGCCAAGTTAGGTTTTGAGTGGTCATCGATCATCGAACGCAGGGACCGCAGACGGCAACCGCTCCTCGTCCCGGCAGACCCAAAGCAATGCACGAGTCAATTTGTCACAGGCGACTCAGAGTTCAACGCAGGATTTGATGCGCCATCGGCGGCCCGCCGCGGGGCCCATGGCCGATGGAGGCGCGCATGGTCCGGCGCACGGATCGCCTTCTACTGCAAGTGCGCGTGTCATTCGAGGCGACAAGGTTCGGCCCCCAGCACCTGATCGAGGCCTACGCTCGCCTCGTACCGGCGGTGCGACGGACGAGCCCGCGGCCCAAGCGCAGCAATGCTCAGCCGCGGAAGACGAAGGTGGCGACAGTGACAGCGCGCGGAGGTGACAGATGACCGCGAGGGGCTCCGTTGCGCTGTATGCACGTGTGTCGAGCGAGAGTCTAGGCACGCGACAACACGATCGCCAGCCAGGTTACCGCGCTACGAGAGTGTATCGCAGCTGACGGCTTTCAGCTTGAACCGGATCATAACTACGTGGATGAAGGCTACAGTGGTGCAATCCTGTTTCGCCCGGCGCTGGAGCGGCTACGAGATGCAATTGCTGGCGGCCAAGTCGAGCGCATTTATGTCCATGCCCCGGATCGGCTCGCCCGCCGTTACGCCCATCAAGTGCTCCTGATCGATGAGTTTCGCCGCGCGGGTGCGGAGGTTGTCTTCCTGAACCACCCGATCGGCGGCACCGCGGAGGACGATCTTTTGCTCCAGGTTCAAGGCGTGATCGCCGAATACGAGCGGGCCAAGATCCTCGAACGGGGCCGGCGCGGCCGCCGGCATGCCGCACAATCCGGATCCGTCAGTGCGCTGACGGGGGCTCCCTACGGGTATCGCTACGTGAGTTCGAACTCAGGGCGGCGGAATAGCGCGTTTCGAGGTGGTGGAATTGGAAGCGCCCATCGTTCGTCTCATCTTTGCGTGGATCGGTCTGGAGCGAATGAGCCTGCGCGCAGTATGCCGACGCCTGCAGCAGATGGGCTGCCAAACCCGGCGAGGGTCAACGTATTGGCATGCCTCCACGATCCGCGACATGCTCAACAATCCGGCCTATATCGGACGCGCAGCCTTCGGGCGAGCACGCTTCTTACCTCCTCGGCCACGGCTGCGGCCGATCCGTGGGCACCTGAAGCCCTCGCCGCGCGCCACCTCGCGCATCCCCATGCCACGCGAAGAATGGATCGAGATTCCAGTTCCTTCAATCGTCGATCCCGCGGTGTTCGAGGCTGTGCGAGCACAGCTTGAGGAGAACCGGAGGCGTAAGCGGGAACGTCAGCGCGGCCAGTGCTGGCTGCTGCAAGGTCTGACGGTCTGCCGGCGCTGCGGATACGCCTATTATGGCAAGATAGCTCCTCGTTCACGCCCATACGATCCGATGAACACGTTGCGCTATTATCGCTGCACCGGTGCGGACGGTTACCGGTTCAGTGGCAACGCGGTGTGCAACAACGGCCCCGTGCGCGGCGATCAGTTGGAACAGGAAGTATGGGATCAGGTGCAGGCTCTCTTGGAAGAACCGCACCGCGTGGCCGACGAATATCGTCGTCGCATTGACCAAGCGCGTGACGGCGCGGCCATGCCGGACGAGATCATTCGCCTCGATCGGCAAATGACGAGTTTGCGGCGCGGAATTGGTCGGCTCATCGACAGTTATACCGAAGGCGTCATCGACAAAGCTGAGTTCGAGCCGCGCATCGCAGGCTTGAAACAGCGCGAGTCCCAGCTGCAGGAGCGGCAGCAGGCAGCTCTCGACGCAGCTGAGACCGAACGCGACCTCGCCCTCGTGATCAGCCGTCTGGAAGATTTCTCTGCCAAGGTGACAACCGGGCTCGATAATCTCGACCGGCTCGGCATGCAGGATATCATTCGCACCGTCGTACGCCGGATCGAAATCGACGACAGCCGTATCGAGGTCATATTCCGGGTCCCATCACCAGATCCATCGGGACCAGCATCACCGACCAAAACGATCGGCTCCTGGCAACATTGTACAGGCGTTGGTCGAACGCACCATTGCTTGGCTCAATCGCTGCCGAAGGCTCGCCAAAGATTGGGAGAGCCTCAATCGCAAGGGGCTCGCATTCTTGCGCCTCGCATCAATCCGCCTCATGCTCCGAAAACTTTGTAATCCAACTTGATGTTCCCGGACAAACTCTTAGGGAGCCTTGCTTTCGCAAAGTTGTCGGCTTACGTTACTCTTGCTTGGATAATCGATAATTCATGCGATACTTCACAAATATTTGGAGGAATTCTGATGACGAACGACCCGAATACGAACAAGAACTTGACTGTCCAGCTCAAGGTTCAGGACTACAGCACATGGCGCACCGGATATGACGGCCGCGAGCAGGGCCGCCTTTCCGCCGGCATCACGAATGGGAAGGTGTACCGCCGCGTCGAGGATCCGAATGACGTGGTGATCGTCAGTGACGTCGCCGACGTACCGAAGGCGCGCTCCTTCCTCGGCACGGATGAGCTCAAGGCGGCGATGCAGAAAAGCGGCGTACAAGGCTCACCGACAATCCGCTTCGCGGCCTAAGGAACTGGCCCGGTACGGACATAGAGCGGCCCCGTGCGGCTTGGCCGCGCGGGGCGTTTCCCGCTCTTGCGCAACCCTTCCAGATTGGGGGATTCTTAATGAAAAATCTTACGCCACGTCACATTCAGAAAGACGAATCCGATAAACTTCGGAATCAAGAACGGGTGGTACGGTACAAAGGTGAATGGGACGCTTGTCACTGGTCCCTGGCCAAGCTCCGAGGAGTGCCTGAAGGAAATTGGCCAATTGCCTGAACCTGCCCTCCAGACCTAGTCAACTGGACTTGGCGCCCCTTAAACGTTGCCGAGCGCTGATCGTTGATCCTGCGTGGCCAGAACGTGGAGGCCCCGCCCTCGTCATCGCATCGTGCGAATCGCTGCGTCGCGGTGACTGGCATTCCGTTTCGGAATCTACGGTCGATTGGGTCAAGCGATTCCCCGGCACCATGGCGCAGGTCGGTTCTCGGTCCCACCAAAGTTATGGATCGCAGGGTCGTTAGCTGATTTGGGTTTCGTCCACCGTTTCGAGTGAGCAATTTTATACAGACGCCCGTCGACCATCGGAGCTAGCTTGACCCCCAGGTGCTTGCTCACGGTGCCCGTGCGCGAGCGCCGGTTTCAGAATGCCGGCCCCAACCATGCGGTCGGCGTCCCTTTGTCCCGGAGCCGAAGTCGACGTGCCGATGGAGCAACACTTTGCATTGGCCCGGGGAGCCGAGGCTGATCCGCGGGTCGCCGGGTCCCTGCGCATGCAAGAACCAGAGCCCAGTCACAGCCGGCGCGACGCGCGCGCGGAAGTCCCGGTGCTCACCGGCTATCGCGAGCCGAGTTTCGCGCGCAGCATGCTCGAGCTTCTCGTCACGGCGGTGCCGTTCGTCCTTCTCTGGATACTGATGTGGTCCGCTCTCGACGCAGGTTATTGGCTTTGCCTCCTGCTCGCGGTGCCGGCCGCCGGCTTCCTCGTACGCCTCTTCATGATCCAGCACGATTGCGGCCACGGGTCGTTTTTTCGCCCTCGTTTGGCGAATGACTGGGTCGGACGGGCGATCGGCGTACTGACACTGACGCCCTACGACTTCTGGCGGCGCTCCCACGCTCTTCACCATGCCAACTCGGGCAACCTGGATCGCCGCGGGATCGGCGACGTCGATACGTTGACCGTGCGCGAATATCTGTCGCTGTCCCGCTGGGGTCGGCTTCGATATCGCCTGTACCGGCACCCGATCGTGATGTTCGGGCTCGGCCCCGCCTATCTGTTCATCTTCAAGCATCGTCTACCGATCGGATTGATGCGGGGCGGTTGGCAACCCTGGCTCAGCACGATGGCGACCAACGTTGCCATCGCGATTCTGGTCGCAACGATCATCCGGTTGATCGGCGCCGGCCCATTCCTGCTCGTGCACCTGCCGATCGCCCTCCTGGCGGCATCGATCGGAGTGTGGCTGTTCTACGTCCAGCACCAGTTCGAGGATACCTTCTGGGCCGATGAGGAGGGCTGGAATTTTCACCGGGCGGCGTTGCAGGGCAGTTCGCACTATGATTTGCCGGGCGTGTTGCGATGGTTCACCGCCAATATCGGCGTGCACCACGTCCACCACTTATGCAGCCGAATCCCCTACTACCGCCTGCCCCGCGTACTACGGGACCACCCGCAGCTCGGCGCCGTCGGGCGACTAACGCTGTGCCAGAGTCTCAAGTGCGTGCGTTTGGTTCTTTGGGACGAGAGCAGCCGACGGCTCATCTCTTTTCGCGAGATGCATGCCGTGATGTCGGCAGCAGGGATCAGGACACACATCGGATCTGAAACGGGCGAGGTCCGCGCGTGAACTGTCGCGGAAACGAGTTGCCGCCGTCATGGGCGTTCAGCCGCGCGAGAAAACCGCAGCGCTAAGGCCGGTTTAATCAAGCGCTTCGAGCGGCATCCTCGTTCGCCTCGATCTGGTCGGCAATTCGAAGCCACAGCTTTCCCTGGGTTTCGTGCGCCCGGCGCCTGTGCGGTTCGCTGGCGTCTTTCGCCAGCCGCGCACACTCGTCCGCCTTGCGCCGATACCACAAGGAGTCTTGCATGCGCGGATACTGCGCCGGTCGGCCCCCCGCGGTCTGTGCAAAATCGCTCACTACAGCCGGCAAAATTCAAACCGGACGAGCCCCGCGGGTGGACGCTTCAATGCGGGTGGACGCTTCAATTTTGCCATTGGAATCGCTACAATCGTCCTGTTCGCCCAGGGAAGACCCGTGAAGAAGCTGAAGAGGCGCGGCAAGGCGCGTCATTCGATCCGAAAGCCTTTCTCGCCAAAGTGGGCGAGGGAAAAACGATATCGAAATATCGCAAGGATCAGACCGTTTTCTCACAGGGAGAGATCGCGGACGCGGTCTTCTACATCCAAAAGGGAAAAATCAAGCTCACCGTCGTTTCGGAGCAGGGCAAGGAGGCGGTGGTCGCAATCTTGGGACCCGGTCAGTTTTTTGGCGAAGGGTGCCTCAACGGCCACCCGCTGCGCATCGCAACCACGGCGGCGATCGAGGACTGCGTCATCACCCGCCTGGATAAGGCGGTCATGGTCGCCACCATTCACAGCGAGCCGGACTTTTCCGAATTGTTCATGGCGTATCTCCTGGACCGAAACAGCCGGATCGAGGAGGACTTGATCGACCAGTTGTTCAATTCCAGCGAAAAGCGCCTGGCTCGGCTTCTGCTCCTGCTGGCAAATTTCGGCAAGGAAGGCAGGCCGCAGCCGATCGCAGGAAAGATCAGTCAGGAAACACTGGCGGAGATGATCGGCACGACGCGCTCGCGCGTGAGCTTTTTCATGAACAAATTCCGCAAGCTGGGTTTCATCGAGTATAACGGAGAAATCGAGGTCCACAATTCCTTGCTCAACGTCGTCCTGTACGACAGGCCTGATGAGACGAAAGGCGGCGAAGAATTGGAACGCGGCAACTCGGCGTGACGCTCGGGCTAACGACAGCCCGTACAGAGCCTAGGCCATGGCGGTCGCGGCAATGCCGGTCGGCGCAAAGTAGATGAATGACCTAAGTCATGTTGGGACTGCTGACGGTACAGTGGAGCAGGGTCGCAGCGGCGTGTGATCCGGAGCACGCGAGCTGCGGCCACGCACGTCCCGGTCATCCTGCAAGCCTCTCCCGCAAGTAAGCGGCGTCCCAGTTTTGATGCGGCGTCCGCAAGGAGGCCAGCGGAAAGGTCAGCTCGCACACGACGCCCCCCGGCTCGAACATCAAACGCGCGGCACCCTGAAGATGATCGGCAAGGCTGCGTTCGATGAGATGCGTTCCGAAGCCGGGCCGGACGCGCTCCTCGACAGCCGGGCCGCCTTTCTCGGTCCAGGTCAACTTGAACTGCTGTGCCGCTTGACCGACCTGCCAGGTAATCTCCACCTCCCCGCCGGCGGTAGACAACGCCCCGTACTTGGCCGCATTCGTGCATAGCTCGTTGAGGATCATGGCGAGGGCCAAGACTGCACCCGAGGCTACTTGGATATCAGCGCCGCGAACGACAAACCGTCCGTCACCCTGCGTGCCATATGGCGCCACGGCGTCCCGAATGACGGTGATAAGGCTCGCGCCGGCGAAGCTTGCCTTCAACAGCAGATCGTGCGCCCTGCCCAACGCCATCAAACGGCTCTCGATGGCCTGCCGCCCTTGCTCCAGGCTCTTGGCGGTCCGCAGGCTCTGCGACGTGATCGCCATCACCGTCGCCAACGTGTTCTTCACGCGATGATGCAGTTCCTCGACAAGCAGGCTCTGCAATCGCTCGGCAACCGTGCGCTCGGCGGCATCGATCCCTGCCTGTGCCAGCAATCGGCGGAGACCGGTAATTTCCGCAGCCAGTTCGTCCTCTCTTGGGCTCACTATGTCGACAGTCATGCTCCCCTCGCGCCTCGACATCGGACTCAATGTTGTCCCCGAATGAATCTCTCGCCCAATCAGCGCAGGCCCCGCGTCGGCTCAACGTCGCCGTTTGCGCACACTGAGTACGCCACGTCGCAGGAGCAACGGCTCAAAAATACACGCGGTAAAGCGTTGTCGCCACGATCAACGTCACGACAATGATCGGAAGGGCGAGCGTTGGGAGAAGCAAAGAGGCCATTGCGCCACCTTTGGATTGGCGGGAGCGCAGGCCTCTCTCAGCCGTCGGAGCCCTAATCATTTACCGACGATGGCTAGATTTTACTGCATTTTGACACGGTAGTCCACAGAAAAACGACGCGACTTCTTGCACTTCTAGATATTTTCCGAATTGGGCTAGTTTTGTGGCGATCTACTATTATATGGCGTCTGTAGTTTGAATGATCGTCATTCAAATGGATGTTTATTTTTATTTTGGAGCTATCGATCATGACGAATGCGATCCCCAATGCAACCGTTGCAAAACCCGAGACTTCGGCCGACACCAAGCAGATCGTTCTGAAGGAGATCGGCGCGAAGTGGGACAAGTTCTCCGCGCAGGACTTGTCCGCGCTCAAGAGCAAGGACGATCTCGTGAAGCAGGTCGTGGCCAAGTATGGCCTCGAACAGGGTCAGGCGCAGCGCGATGTCGACGCCCTGATGAAGGGCCGTCAGATCTAACGCGAGCCTCGAACGTATCGTATCGTGTTGCGTTCCCAGTGGCGTTGAGTCCGGGGCCGCCGTTGGCGGCCCCGTCGCGTTCCACAGGACCGACGCGCTGCCGCAAATGAAAGCTTGAGACATGACCACTTTCGATTACGACCGTCCGGCAGAGCTGTTCCCGAGCCGGAGCCGCCGCGTGCGGAGACCCACGGGGTACAAGAGGTTCGTGACGGCGACGGAAGCCATCCAGTTTGCGGTCGAGCAGCTTCCCGCCGAATCGCTGCTCGGAGCCTGCCTCGAGGTGGATGAAGAACGATTCGGCCGCGACGCGATACGCCGCCTTTACGACAGCCCCGACTACCCTCTGGCGCGGGCGGACCGCGCCGGTCCACGTCGGCCGGAGAAGCTCGCCGTCGCGCAGGAGTGATGATTGAGACTGCGTCTGTCGCAGCGTTAAGGACTCCGGAGCCCGCCATGCCCAATGTCGACGCTCATGAGATCAGCTTCCAATGCCCGCGGTGCGGGCACGATCTCGTGGAGACGATCGGGCACCTGAAAGCAAACCGCCAGTTGGTCTGCGGCGACTGCGGCGTCGGCATCAATTTCGATACCGACAAGCTGGCACGGGCAACCCACGTGCTCGAAGACGCCACCGCCGCACTGCAGGCCGCAGCCGAAGCCATCCCCGGCGAAATTACGATCAAGTTTTTCCGCTAGCGTCAGGATCGCGGATTTTTCCGCCGGATCAACAGCAACTCGTTCCGCTCCGATCAGAGCCATCCGGCTTCCGCCCGTTTGCAAGGCGAGGCTGCATTCCTGACCGAAGGCGACCCGCCATAGCGGCGCGTCTGAGCCGGATTGCTCAAGTGCTGCCGCCGTCCACGCTGTAGGTTTGGCTGTGGCCGCACTCGGCGCACGCGTAGGTCCGAAGCTCCATCGCGCCATCGCCTGGGTCGGCGGCGACCAGCGTGATAACCATCGCCCCTGAGCACACGGCGCAGCGGGAGGCCGCCATCGCCGCCAGCCGCTCTTTCGTCGCCATGTGAATGTCCTTTCCGTCCTCGTACTACTCGTGTTTACGATCTACGCCGGCGAGCGTGTTCGCCGGCTATTGCCAATCCTTCTTGTGAAGGTGGAGAAAACGCGCGATTTGTCCCTTCATCTGAGCCGTCTGCCGCAGGTCCCCGATCGAGGTGGCGCATTCGAACAGTTCGCGTTGGATCTTGGCCGGGAGAGTGTCCCACCGCATCATGACTGCCGCGCCAAGGCAGCCCAGCATCCGCTCTTCCTCCTCGGCGAGGGCGGTGCCCTCGTTCAAGTCGTGGACCATGGCCGGCATCGTCTTCTCGAAATCGCTGGCCAACCATTCGGCGTTTTCCGCCAGCGACCGGTAAACCCGCTCGAGATTGTGAAATTCCCTGCTTTCGCTGGGGGACTGCGCGGTCCTGACGTAACTCGCGTACTCGGCTGCTTTCGCACGGTATTGTTCGGCTGTGAACATCGCGCGCTCCCTCCTGCTGCAGGCGGGAGCGCGACCGGTCTCTCAGCCACCGAGGCCCTGGTGCTAACCGCTAATCGATGGTGAACCGCATATGGGAGCGTCCAACCCGAAAAACCAGTGCTCCGGACTCCCCGCGGGACGCAACGCTCATGGCAGGCGTGCCGCGCAACACTCGAGCACGTCGACTGCGGCGGGTCCGCACGTCAAACCTGTGGAAGGCCCCTCTGCCCAAGCCAGTTCGGCAGATTCAGCGGTCGCGTCAGCGCGATCAGAAACCGCTCACCCCAGCTCTCGACATCATTTGTCATGAGCACCCGGTACATCGCATCGTGACGAGCGCGACGCTCTTCCAGCTGCATCGACAGCGCCTGCTCGATAGCGGCACCGACCAATTCAGGATCGTAGGGATTGACCAGCAGGGCTGCTTCGCATTCGACCGCCGCGCCGGCAAAGCGAGAAAGAATGAGAACCCCGGGCTCTTCAGGATTCTGAGCCGCCACATATTCCTTGGCTACAAGGTTCATACCGTCACGCAGCGGCGTGACAAGTGCGACATGAGCGGTACGATACAGACCCACAAGCGCAGTGCGGCTGTGTGCGCGGTTCACGTAACGGATCGGCGTCCACGACGCCTGCCCATACGTTCCGTTGACGCGTCCTGCGGTTTCGTCGATCTGGCGCTCCATGTCGGCGTATTCTCGAATTTCCGAGCGGCTTTTGGGGGTAATCTGCAGATAGGTGACCTTTCCCCGCCAATCGGGATACGTCGAGAGAAAACGATCGAAGGCTTCCATCCGCAGCGCGATGCCTTTGGAATAATCCAGGCGGTCGACGCCGATGAGCATGACGCGGCCGGCCAAGCTCTCCACAACATCCCGCACGAAAGGTGAATGCACCGCGCGTCGCGCAAGTCGATTGAGTTGCGCGGTTTCCACGCCCACCGGAAAGACGCCGATGCGCACAATGCGGTCCGCCGCCTGGAACGTGTACGGGTCGGAACTCGGTATTCGGCATTCGCTGCGAAGGTAGCGCGCGAAATTTGCGCCGTCGACTTCCGTCTGAAATCCGATGAGGTCGTAGTGACACATCGCCGGAATGAGGCGTTCATGATTGGGAAGCGCCGTCAGAATCTCCGGCGGTGGAAACGGAATATGATGAAAGAAACCAATCTTGTTGGCGTGGCCGCCATCCCGCAGCGCCTTCGCCAACGGAAGCAAGTGGTAGTCATGCACCCAGACGACGTCGTCGGGTTCCAGAACTTTGTGCAATTCCGCGGCGAAGTGCCGGTTCACCCGCATATAGCCGCCAAGGTCGCGGCGGGAAAATTCCGCCAGATCCAGCCGGTAATGCAAAATCGGCCAGAGCACTCTATTGGCGTATCCATTGTAATATTCCTGATAGTCCTCTTCGGTCAGATCGGTCAGCAGGTATGATTGGTGACCGTGCTCGACCGTGCGGACCATCGAATCCGATGCCGCAGCGACCCGCCCGCTCCATCCAAACCAGATTCCGGCATGTCGCTTCAGAACTGGACGGATCGCGACTGCAAGTCCACCCGCCCGGCTTGCGCCATCGCAACTCGGAACAGCAACACGATTGGAGACTACGACCAGCCGCGCCAATGAAGACCTCTCGGGCTCCGGCCAATGGTGGCCGGCAGTGTGCTCCAGTCTAAGCGCAGACTTTACGACAGAACAGCTGCAGGAGGTCGTGTCTCTCTCGAACTGTTCAAGCTTAGGCCAGCGTCTCGGCAGCAATTCTTCAGGGGTTCAAGCGAGCGCTCATGACTGCCGCCGCCTGTCCGCTGGCGGCACGACGCGGGCCGGCTGGTCGGCAAGCCGCGCTTTCATCTTGGGGGCGGCAACGCCGGCATTGGCAGTTCTTGGAGGTGACTGCCCGTGGCCTCCGGCCGCGTTCATTGGCGAGATTGATTGACAATTCGCTAGTCGTCGAGCCAGGCCACGGCCCGTATCGGGCTTCCCGTGCCGCCTTTGATCTTCAGGGGAAAACCGATGAAGCGGAAGCGGCCCTTGCCGACGAGCTTGTCGAGATTGACGAGGCCCTCCATGTGCGTGAAGCCGAGGTCGCGGCAGACGTGATGGACCTCGAAATTGTGGCGTCCCGGCCGGCCCGGGCTCACGGCCTCGACACCGAACATGCCGATACCCTGCCTGCCGAGCCAGGTGGCCAACTCTTTCGTCAAGCCCGGAAAGTCGGTCAGATATCCATCCTTGCCGTAGCAGCGGCGGTAAAAGTCCATGTGCAGCAGCACGGTGTCCTTCGGCTTGATGGCCACCCGCGCCGCCTCGATCGCCGCCTCGAGATCGGCGATCGAGATGTCGGACTTTAGCGGCTTGTCGGAGAGGTCGAGACAGACGGCCTCGGTGAAGAACGTCTCGAGCGGCATCTCGTCGATGGAGCGTGCCCCCGATCGCGCATCGAAATGGCAAGGGGCATCGACGTGAGTTCCGGCATGATCGCCGAGCGCGAGCGCCATGGTGGCCGCGGAGAACTCGTAGCCATCGGCCACGCGAACCTCAGCGTGGGTCGAGTAGGGCGTGATGACGATCGAGGGATGGTTCAAGAGCCGCGGCATCTTGTGATAGATGTCGCGACTGAGGTCGATCAACGTCATGGCGTGTCACTCCAAAGTGGAGGCTCGGCAGCGGGCGTACTTCATCCGACCGCGGGGGCATGCTGCCATGCTCTCCCGACCTGGCGCCGAACCGATGCCGCGGTTTCGGCTCGACACTCGACCGATGTCTCGATGAGATCCCCAGACGATATGTCGAGCCTCGGCGGGCGGCAGCGCGGAATGGAAGCATGCGCCCCCCTCGGCAATTCGCGGAGCTCACACTATTAACCTTTCGATTGGTACGGACAGGGCGCCCATCAGTTCCGCCCTGTGGGAAGTGACGTGCTCGACAAATCGGAGGCACCGTGCGGCACGCCTTGCCGACGTCTTCGCGGCGGGGGGGTGTCTCCGCGCGACGCGCCTCGCCGCCTCGCATGGTCAGTCTTATGCCGTAGTTTACTTAATGTTTACGATTGTAGCGTTTCATAGCACAACCTTTAGGGAGACGCGCGATGCTATTGTGCATCGGGTTTGCATTCATGGGCGCGATCGTAGGGGTCGGGGCGACGGTGCTCTACATGGTCGTCTTTCAGGAAGCCTAGCGTCTCAGGCGCTTCGGGCGCTTTCCTCAAACAGCCAAAGCCCCCAGGATCGCGCCGGCAACCGCGTTGGTGCCGTCGCTGCCGCCGAACTCGCAAGGCTTGAGGCCGTTGGCGAACGCTGCGTCCACGGCCCGCTCGATGCGGTGCGCGGCCTCCGCCGCCGCCGGATGGTCGTGCCGCTCGGCCAGCCAGTCGAGCATCATCGCGGTCGACAGCAGCATGGCGGCGGGGTTGGCCCTGCCCGTTCCCATGATGTCCGGGCGCGGTGCCGTGGCAGGGCTGGAACACCGCATGGGTGTCGCCGATGTCGGCCGACGGCGCCATGCCCATGCCGCCGATCAGGCCGGCGGCCAGATCGGACAGGATGTCGCCGAACATGTTCTCGGTCACCAACACGTCGAAATCCCACGGCCGGCGCACCAGCGCGGCGCGCGCAGGCATCGATGTAGATGTGGTCGGCCTTCGCTTCCGCCTGGCGGGCGCTGCGCTCGTAGAAGATCTGGCGAAAGAAGGCGAAGGCGCGAAACACGTTCGCCTTGTCGACGCAGGTGCACACGCCCTTGCCGCCGCGCGCCTTGCGCCGCGCCGCCAGCCGCAGCGAGAAGTCGAACAGCCGCTCCGAGGTTTTGCGCGTGATCACCATGGTCTCGCGCGCGTCGTGATCGGTGACGACGCCCTTGCCCATGGAGGCGAACAGGCCCTCGGTCGACTCGCGCACGACGACGATATCGATGCCGCGCTCGGCCGCGCCGACGATGGGGCTCGGCACGCCCGGAACGAGTCGCGCCGGCCGCACGCCGGCATAGAGGTCGAAGATGAAGCGCAGCTCGACCTGCGGCGCGATCTCGGTGCCGTCCGGATAGCGGATATGCGGCAGCCCGCAGGCGCCGAGCAGGATCGCATCCGCCTGCTCGCACAGCCGGACGGTCGATTCCGGCAGCGCGGTGCCGGTCTCGCGGTAGTGGCCGGCGCCGGCCGGCGCCTCGGTGAAGCGGAAGCTCAGGCCGGGCGTCGAGGACTCAAGCCTGCGCAGCATTTCGAGCGCCGGCGCCATCACTTCCGGGCCGATGCCGTCGCCCGGCAGCACGGCAATGTGGAAGCTGTCGTTGGCGCGCATGCGGGATCCTCAGATGATGCGGGGGGTGGGTCGGGCGGGAAGCGGCATCACCATAGCGGCGGCCGAGGCGGGCGCAATCCGACTAATGACGAAGGCTGAGGATGTGCATAAGGTGCGCGCCGACGGCTGGGCGGCGGTTGCGCTCGCCGCGGGATATCCGGAGGTCTGATCATGACGTTGCAGCGCAAGGCGCAGGCCGCGGAGGCGATCCTTTCGTTCGAGAACATCATCGATGGCAAGCGCGCCGGCGCACGCGACGGCCGCACGCTCGACGTGATCTGCCCGTCGGACGGGCAGCCGTTCGCGGCGATTCCGCGCTCGGGTGCGGCCGAGGTCGACGCCGCGGTTGCGGCGGCTCGGCGCGCCTTCGAGGCGGGGGCGTGGGGAAAGCTCACCGCGCTCGAGCGCGGCCGGCTGCTGATGCGGCTGGGCGAGGCGATCACGGCGCATCAGGATCGAGAGCTCGCGGCACTCGAAAGCCGCGACACCGGCAAGCCGCTCAAGCAGGGCAAGGCCGATGCCGTCGCGGCGGCGCGCTACTTCGAGTTCTACGGCTCGGCCGCCGACAAGGTACATGGCGAGACCATTCCGTTCCTCAACGGCTACACGGTCGCGGTCTTCCGCGAGCCGCACGGCGTAACCGGCCATGTCATCCCGTGGAACTATCCGGCGCAGATTTTCGGCCGCTCGGTCGCGGCTTCGCTTGCGATGGGCAACGCTTGCGTGGTGAAGCCGGCCGAGGACGCCTGCCTCACGCCCGCTGCGCTTCGCCGAGCTGGCGCTCGAAGTCGGCTTCCCGGAGGGCGCGCTCAATGTCGTGACCGGGATCGGCGAGGAAGCCGGCGCCGCGCTGGCGGCGCATACTGGCATCGACTTCATCTCGTTCACCGGGAGCCCGGAGGTCGGCACGCTGATCCAGGCCGCGGCGGCGCAGAACCACGTTGCCTGCACGCTCGAGCTCGGCGGCAAGTCGCCGCAGGTGCTGTCTTGCCGACGCCGATATCGAGGCCGCCGCGCCGGTGGTGGTCGCCGCGATCGTGCAGAACGGCGGACAGACCTGCTCGGCCGGCTCGCGCGTGCTGATCGAGCGCGCCGCGTACGACGATTTCGTCGGCGCGATCGCCGAGCGCTTCCGCGCCGTGCGCGCCGGCAGCCACGACATGGACCTCGACCTCGGCGCCATGATCAATGCCAGGCAGAAGCGCGCGTTGACGGCTACCTGGCGCGCGCCCGCACCGACGGCATCCCGGCGATCGCGGAGGGCCGCATTGCCGACGGGGTGCCATCCGGCGGCTACTACGTGACGCCGACGCTGTTCGGGCCGGTGCCGCAGGCCAATCGCCTCGGCTGCGAGGAGGTGTTCGGGCCGGTGCTCTCGGCGATGCCGTTCGAGGACGAGGCGGACGCGATCCGGCTCGCCAACGCCACGCCCTACGGCCTGGTCGCGTCGGTATGGACGCGCGACGGCGCGCGGCAGATGCGGGTCGCGAAGGCGCTGCGCGCCGGCCAGGTCTTCGTCAACGCCTACGGTGCCGGCGGCGGCATCGAGCTGCCGTTCGGCGGCTTCAAGCGATCCGGCCACGGCCGCGAGAAGGGATTCGAGGCGCTGTACGAGTTCTGCGCCACCAAGACCGCGGTGTTCAAGCACGGCTAGCCGGTCATTGCGAGCCGAAGGCGAAGCAATCCAGCACAGCGCTGCCGTAACTGGATTGCTTCGTCGCTTTCGCTCCGCGCAATGACGAATTGAGGCACATCAGAAAGGAGCCACCATGCGTCTCGCCGACAAGGTCGCGATCGTCACCGGTGCGGGCTCAGGGATGGGCACGACCATCGCAGAAACCTATGCGAGGGAGGGCGCCCGCGTCGCCGTGCTCGACATCAACGAGGATGCGGCGCGCGCCGTCGCGCGCGGGATCGGCAATGCGGCAAGCGCGATCCGATGCGACGTCAGGAAAGCGGCGGACATCGCGGCAGCGGTGAGAACCACCCAGGAGGCCTTCGGCCGGATCGACATCCTGGTCAACAATGCCGGCGTCACCCACCGCAACAAGCCGGTGCTCGAAGTCGACGAGCAGGAGTTCGACTGGGTCTTCGACGTGAACGTGAAGGGGGTGTTCCTGTTCTGCCAGGCCGTGATCCCGGCGATGCGCGCGCAGGGGAGCGGCGTGATCATCAATATCGGCTCGACCGCGGGCTTGCGGCCGCGGCCCGGCCTCACCGCCTACAACGCGACCAAGGGCGCCGTCCACCTGTTGTCGAAGACGCTCGCGGTCGAGCTCGCGCCCGACAGGATCCGTGTTTGCACGATCGCGCCGGTTGCGACTGACACGCCGCTGTTGCCCACCTTCCTCGGCGAGGATACGCCGGAGCGGCGCGAGAAATTCGTCTCCACCATCCCGCTCGGCCGGCTGGCGCAGCCGGAGGACATCGCCAATGCGGCGCTGTTCCTGGCCTCCGACGAGGCGCGCTTCATGACCGGGAACATCATGGAAGTGGACGGCGGGCGTTGCGTGTGAGGCGTTCCCTGGACAAGCTGCGCCGGCGCAGCGCAGATCCGGGGTCCAGGAGAAACTTGCGAAGCTCAATATTGTGCGACCGCGTCGCGGTCGCGATTTTTCCCTGGATCCCGGATCATCGCTCCGGCTTCGCCGTCGCTCGTCCGGGCTACGGTGCTCAGCTCTGCATGCCCCAGCGGCGCACGGTGGCGTTCTCCAGGCCGCGGAAGATCACGCTTTCGACCACCAGCCCGATGATGATGACGGTGAACAGGCCGGCGAACACCGACGCCGTCTCGAGCTGATTGCGGTTCTCGAAGATGAACCAGCCGAGGCCGCCCGAGCGCGACGAGACGCCGAACACCAGCTCGGCGGCGATCAGCGTGCGCCACGCGAAGGCCCATCCGATCTTCAAGCCCGTCAGGATCGACGGGAACGCGGCCGGAATCAGCAGGAAGGCGACATAGGACAGTCCGCGCAGGCCGATATTCTGCCCGGCCATGCGCAGCGTCGGGCTCACCGAGGTGAAGCCCGAATGGGTGTTGAGCGCGACCGCCCACAGCACCGAGTGGATGATCACGAACACCAGGCTCTTGTAGCCGAGCCCGAACCACAGCAGCGCGAGCGGCAACAGCGCGATCGCCGGCAGCGGGTTGAACATCGAGGTCAGCGTCGACAACAGATCGGTGCCGACGCGGGTCGAGACCGCGAGCGTGGTGAACACGGCGGCCAACGCCAGGCCGATGCCGTAACCCATCAGCAGCACCTGCATCGAGGTCAAGGTGCGCTCGACCAGCGGCCCGCGCACGATCGCCTCCCACAAGGCGTCGAGCGTTTCGGTCAGCGTCGGAAACAGCAGCGGGTTCGACACCCAGGTGGCGTAGGCCTGCCAGAGGGCGCCGAGCACGACCAGGATCACCAGCCGCCGGACGAGGGTGTTCTCGGCCAGACGTTCGAACAGCGACAGCGGGCGCGCGACGTCGCCGATCGCGCCCACCGTGTCGAGCGTCACGGTGCGTTCCGGACGCTTCGGCGGGGAGAGCCGCAGCGCTTGCTCAGACATGATGCACCTCCACGGCGAGCGCGGTCTCGACCTTGTCGGCGAACAGCTCGCTGTGCACGCGTTTGTGGACGGATTCGAAAGCGGATGTGCCGACATCCGCAAAGCCGAGGTGCTCGACGTCGATCTCGGCCTTCACCTGGCCGGGATGCGGCGACATCAAGAGGATGCGGCTGCCGACCAGCAGCGCCTCTTCGATCGAATGGGTGACGAAGATGACGGTGAAGCGCACGTCGTCCCACAGCGCGACCAGCTCTTCCTGCATCTTGCGGCGCGTAAGCGCGTCGAGCGCGGCGAACGGCTCGTCCATCAGCAGCACGGCCGGCTCCATGGCGAGTGCGCGCGCGATGGCGACCCGCTGCTTCATGCCGCCCGACAGCATGTGCGGATAGACGTTCTCGAAGCGGGTGAGGTTGACCTTGGCGAGCAGCGCGCGGGCATGCTCGAGCGCCTCGGCGCGCGGCAATTTGCGGTTATGCGTAAGCGGGAACAGCACGTTGCCGAGCACCGTGCGCCACGGCAGGAGCTGGTCGAATTCCTGGAACACCATCATCCGGTCGGGACCCGGTCGCTCGATGGTGCGGCCGTTGAGGCGGATGGAGCCTTCGACCGGCGCCATGAACCCGGCGATCGCCTTCAGAAGCGTCGACTTGCCGCAGCCCGACGGTCCGAGCAGCACGAACCGGTCGGCCTCGTAGACCTCGAAGCCGACCCGCCATGTCGCGGTGACGAGGTGCTGCTTGGTCTTGTACTGCAGCGTGACGTCGTCGACGACCAAGAGCGGCGCAACGCCTTGGGTCAGTCTTTCCCCCGCCACAGCGGGAACGTTCAGCATTCCCTTCCTCCCGATAGCGTTCGCCCTGTTGACACTCGCGGCGCCGACCGTCGACGCAACCGTGCGGGCTTGGGACGAGCCTATCCGCTGTGGTATCGTGTTGGGAAGCATGCCGGCACCGTCATTGCGAGCCGAAGGCGAGACACGTAGGGTGGGCAAAGGCAAAGCGAACGCGCGCCGTGCCCACGCGGACGCGCACTACGTGGGCACGCGCCGCTTCGCGGCGCTTTGCCCACCCTACAAGTTCGATCCCGTAACGGAGGTTTTCAATGCTTCATAGACTTGCCGCGCTTGCGGCGCTGGCCGGTGCGGTGCTCGCTCCGCACCAGGCTCAGGCCGAGGCCAACGTCGTGCGCGTCGCCAAGCAGTTCGGCCTCGCCTACACGCAATACATGGTGATGGAAGATCAAAAGCTGATCGAGAAGCACGCCAAGGCGGCGGGCCTCGACATCACCACCGAATGGGCCACGTTCCGCTCCAGCGACGTGATGAACGACGCGCTGATCTCGGGCACGATCGACTTCGTCTCGCTCGGCATCCCGGGCCTGGTGACCATCTGGTCGAAGACCAAGGGCACCATGGACGTCAAGGCGGCGACCGGGCTCAACGTCTCACCGCTGATGCTGATGGTGCGCGACCCCGAGATCCGGTCGATCAAGGACTTCAAGGACAATCACCGCATCGCCCTGCCGGCCGTGAAGGTCTCGATGCAGGCGGTTCTCCTGCAGATGGCCGCCGCCAAGGAGTTCGGCGAGGCGAAGTTCAACGCCCTCGACCATCTCACCGTCTCGATGGCGCACCCCGACGCGACCGCCGCGATGCTGGGCGGAATGAGCGAGATCGTCGCCAACTTCTCGTCCTCGCCGTTCCAGTACCGCCAGATGAAGAAGCTCGGTATCCGCCGCCTGCTCACGAGCACGGATCTGTTCGACGAGCCGCTGTCGTTCAACGTGATCGCCACCACGTCGAAATTCCGCACCCAGAATCCGAAGCTCTACGCGGCGTTCCTGGCCGCGCTCAAGGAGGCGACGGACTTCATCAACGAGGACAAGCGGCGCGCCGCGCAAGTCTATCTGAAAATGAGCGGCGACAAGACGCCGATCGAGGACATTCTGGAAATCCTCGCCGACCCCGCGATCATCTACAATACCAAGGTCGGCGGGATCGGACCCTTCGTCGGCTTCATGGCGAAGACCGGCGCGCTGCGCAATCCGCCGGCCGATTGGCGGGAAATGTTCTTCCCCGAGGCGCTGACGGGCTCGGGCAGTTAGTCACGAGTTTTCGTCATTCCGGGGCGCCAGCGGAACTCGGGCGTTCCCGAGTTCCGCCATCAAAATTGGTCGAAGTCGGATATATTCGACTTCGACGTGCGGCGAACCCGGAATCCATACTCCGCAGCGGTGGTGGCTATGGATTCCGGGCTCGCGAGCTTTGCTCGCGCCCCCGGAATGACATGCTAGAGATTTCGTGTCCATGAAACTCAGCCTTGATGTGAACCAAACGCTCCCCGCCGACGGCACCGCCGGCGCGCTGATCGGCCGCGTCTGGCGTCCCGATGCCAACGGTCCGTCAGTGGTCGCGGTGCGGCACGACGGCGTGCATGACCTCTGCGCTGCCTTTCCGACCGTGCGGGATTTGTGCGAGGCGCCCGATCCGGCCGCCGCGGCCGCCGGCGCCAAGGGAGAGCGCATTGACGACCTTGCGGCGGTTCTCGCCAACACGCCTGAAGCCGGCCGCAGTGCCAGCCGGCCGTGGCTGCTGGCGCCGCTCGATCTGCAGGCGATCAAGGCCGCCGGCGTGACGTTTGCGATCTCGCTCCTCGAACGGGTGATCGAGGAGCAGGCACGCGGCGCGCCGGAGCGTGCCGCGGCGGCGCGCGCCGAAGTCGAGGCGGCGCTGGGCGGCGCGCTCACCGGGCTCAAGCCGGGCTCGGCGGAAGCCATGGAGCTGAAAAAGCTGCTGCAGTCGAAGGGGCTGTGGTCGCAGTATCTCGAAGTCGGCATCGGGCCCGATGCCGAGATCTTCACCAAGGCGCAGCCGATGAGCGCGGTGGGGACCGGTGCCGCGATCGGCATCCTTCCGGCGTCGAAATGGAACAATCCGGAGCCGGAGATCGTGCTGGTCGTCAATTCGCGCGGCGGAATTGTCGGCGCCACGCTCGGCAACGACGTCAACCTCCGCGATCTCGAGGGTCGCTCGGCCCTGCTGCTCGGCAAGTCGAAGGACAACAACGCGTCCGCCGCCGTCGGCCCGTTCATCCGGCTTTTCGACCGGACCTTCACGCTCGACGACGTCCGCCGCGCGGAAGTCACGCTGACGGTCGAAGGCGCCGACGGATTCCGGCTGACCGGCTCGAGCCAGATGGCGCGCATCAGCCGCGATCCGGCGCGCCTGGTAGCCGAGATGATGGGAGCGCATCACCAGTACCCCGATGGCGCCGCGCTCTATCTCGGCACCATGTTCGCGCCGATCAAGGATCGCGACGCGCCCGGCCAGGGCTTCACGCATCACGAGGGCGATGTCGTCACCATCGCGTCGGACCGGCTCGGCGCGCTCACCAACGTCGTGACGACCTGTGAGCGCGCGCCGCCGTGGACGTTCGGCACGGCGGCGCTGATGCGCAACCTGGCGAAGCGCGGGTTGATCTGAAGCCAAAATAACCGTCATCCTGAGGTGCCCGAGCGAAGCGAGGGCCTCGAAGGATCCAGAGGGGTATGTCGTGCGTCCTTCGAGGCTCGGCCGCGTTCCGCGGCCTCGCACCTTCAGAATGACGAGGCAGTGGGGTCGGCTACGGGTGTGAAGCGGCTCTCGCCTAATCCATGTGCCAGCCGTGGCTGACCAACAGCGACTGGCCGGTCAGCGCCTTGGTCGGGAAGGCGGCGAACACGAAGGCGATTTCGGCCACGTCCTCGAGCGTGGTGAATTCCTGGTCGACGGTCTGACCGAGCATGATGCGCTCGACCACCTCCTTCTCGGAAATGCCGAGCGTCTTTGCCTGCTCGGGGATTTGCTTCTCGACCAGCGGGGTCTTCACGAAGCCCGGGCAGATGACGTTGGCGCGCACGCCGTGCGCGGCGCCCTCCTTGGCGACGACGCGGGCAAGGCCGAGCAGCCCGTGCTTGGCCGTGACGTAGGCGCACTTCAACGACGAGGCTTCCTTGGAATGCACCGACCCCATGTAGATGATCGATCCGCGGCCCTTCCGGTACATGTGCGGCAGGCAGGCCTTGGTGGTCAGGAACGCGCCGTCGAGGTGGATCGCGAGCATCTTTTTCCAATCGGCGAACGGAAACTCCTCGACCGGATGCACGATCTGAATCCCGGCATTGCTCACCAGGACGTCGACGCCGCCGCAGCTTTGCACCACCTCGGCGACGCCGGCGTTGACCGCCTCCTCATTCGCCACGTCCATTGCGACCCCGATCGCCCTGCCCGGCCCCATGGCAGTCAGCGTTTTCGCGGTCTCGTTCGCAAGGTCGAGCTTGAGATCGGCGACCGCAACGGTCGCACCGGCCTCGACGTAGCGCTTGGCGATCGCGGCGCCGATGCCGCCTGCTGCGCCCGTAACGATGGCAACACGTTCTTCGAGATCCACGGTCGAGGCTCCTTCAGTTTCGTTGACGCGGGAAAGCGTTCGAGAGTTTGTTATTTCACCGCAATGACGGCGGTCGCGACAGCATCGCGCAAGCGTGCGGGATCGAGCGGGAAGACCGCCCGCGGGGTCCCGGCGGCCGCCCATACCACATCGTGACGCAACAGATCCTCGTCCATATAGGTCACAAGGCGCTGATCGTGCCCGAACGGTGGAACCCCGCCGATGGCGAATCCCGTGAACCGCCGCACGGCATCGGCATCAGGGCGGGTGAGGGTCTCGCCGAGATGACGCGCGACGCGCTTCTCGTCGACGCGGTTGGTCCCGGACACCAGCAGCAGGTACGGCGTCCCGGTCTGCGCGCCGACGAACACCAGCGATTTGACGATCTGCCCGACCGCCACTCCGCACGCGGCCGCCGCCTGCTCGGCGGTGCGGGTCGATTCGGGCATTTCGCGGACCACCACGTCGAGGCCGAGTGCGGTGGCTGCCCGCTGAACCTTAAGGGCGCTGGGCGGCAGCTCATTCATTGTCCCGTCCCGATACGAGATTTTGCTTGAGGGAAACAGGCCTTCCGGCGCTGGCGCCGTCTTTGTGCCACGGTCGGCAGGTGATAGTTTGTTAACCATGACGGAAAGCGAGCACGCAATCCCCACGAATCCTGCGGCCGAGCCGCGCCCCTCGCCGCTCAAGCAAGCGATTCGGCAGGCGCGCATCGAGGCCGCGGAGCGCACCGGGGTGGTCGTCGACTTGCGCGACGCCGAGTTGGCGCGTCTCGAACTGCTCAACGACGCGCTCGATGCCGTCTTCGCCGGCGTCCCGGCAGAGATCGAGGTGTTCGACCGCGGCATCACCAAAGGCGATTCGCCGCGCCTGTGGGTGGACATGGTCGCGCACGTCTCGATGGGCCGCGACAAGCGTGTCTACAGGTTCCTGCAGGACACCCGCTTCGGCCGGCGGGTGCTGGCCGAATTGGCGGACATCGACGAGATGGCGCAGGCGATCACCCAATATGTCGCGCGCCGGCTGGTCGAGCGCGAGCGCGCGCTCTCGGGCGAGGCGCCGGCAGGCGCGCGCGAAGCGCGCCACTATGACGGGCTTCGGCGGCGGCGGCTCTGGCGTATGGTGGGAGCCTTCGTGGCAGGGATGATGGCCGGCGCGGTCGCCTTGCTCGCCGCGGCCTGGTTCCTCGACCCCCTGATGTATTGACGCGGCTTAGACCGGATTCCGGTGATTGCACTGCAGCGTCGCCTCTTCACCTCTCTCCCCCGTTGGGAGAGGTGACTCAACGCGAGCGGGGCCTCTAACCACGCAGGATGCGGCGGCCGAGTTCGACCACGCCACCGGTGGCCGGCACCAGTCCGCGCGAGATGGCTTCACACCGCCAGCCGCCCGGCTCGCCTTCGATGCGGTAGAGGTTGTAGCTCGCGCGTTCATGATCCTCGCTAAGCGATGCCGAGGCCGACGGCACGCCTACTACAGGGATTCGGCCGGCGGGACCGTCGACCCAGGCGAGCGAATGCACGTGGGTGTGGCCGTGCAGAACGAGCTCGGCCCCGTGCTCGCGCAGGATCTCGCGCAACGCAGCCGCATCGGTGAGCTTCCTCAGCCGGTCGCCGTCGAAGGGCACCGGCGGATGATGCAACAGCACGACGCGGAAGACGCCCTCGGCAGCCAACTCTTTGAGCCGCTCGCCGAGCTGCCGGAGCTGATCGGGCCCAAGCCTTCCGGTCGCCAGAAAGGGCGCCGTCGGAATTGCGGTGGAGAGTCCGACCAGGGCCACCGGGGGGCGCCGGCGCACGAACGGGAAGCGGCCGGCCTCCGCGTCGGCCGGGCCATCGCCGCGCATGTACTCGCCCCAATGTCGGTTTGAATGCTCCATCGTGGCGCGCACGTAGGTATCGTGATTGCCGGGGACGAAAGTCACGCGGTCGGACGACCCCAGGCGCGCCAGGAATGCCAGCGCGGGCGCGAATTCGCCGGGCAGCGCGATGTTGACGAGATCGCCGGTCACCGCGACGTGGTCGGCAGCGGCGGCTTCGAGGTCGCGCACGATCGCCTTGAGGATCTCGAAGCGATGCTCGCGGCTGCGGCCCCGGTGCCAGTTGAGGAACCCGAGGGTCCGCTTGCCGGCGAGCTCCGACAGCCGCGGACGCGGCATCGGAAGGTGCGGGTCGGAGAGATGCGCCAGGACGGGCATGTGCGACGTATCAAGAATCGCTCTGTTGAGCCCTATTCCCTATCATTGGTAATCGTCGAATCACCAACGTCGAATATGGAAAGGGCGGCGGGGATGCTCGACAATCCGGAGAAGACGGCTCGGCTGCTCGCCGCGCTCAAGGCGGCGGTACCGTTTGAGGTCGAACTGGTGCCGTCGCTGGTTCAGTATCTACGAGCGCAACACATTGCCATCGCAGATCACACCCAGCACGTCGTCTCCGCCTTGTCATACGCCGGCGACGAAGGCGGCATCGTCTGCCATATTGCTCCTGCGGAAAAAGAAGAGGTCCTGGTTGTCTCCCTGACCCAAGTCCGGGTGCCCCGGTCCATGCCGCTGGCTGCAGTGGTCGCTGATTATCACAATCATCGGGTCAAGAAGCTGAAGAAGCAGAGATACGCCTGAGCCGCGTCCGCCAGGGCTTGCTCGACCGTATTGCCTGCCGGAGGGTCGCAAGTTGCCTACCGCGGAGCGGCTTGACGCAACCTGCCCTGTGCGTCAGGAGCTGCCGATCAAAATGCCGGCGAGAAACACCAACGCACCACCGACCATCACCTGGAACGCCGCCGACAAGAGCGGGGTATCCATATAGCGCCAGCGGATCCAGGAGATGATGGCCAGCTCCACCACGACAACCACGATCGCGAGCGTCGTGGCGGTCCAAAAATCCGGAATGAGATACGGGAGCGTGTGGCCGATGCCGCCGAGGCCCGTCATGACGCCGCAGACCGTCCCGCGCAGCAACGGGGCGCCCCGGCCGGTGAGCGAGCCGTCATCGGACAGCGCCTCGGCGAAGCCCATGGAAATCCCGGCCCCGACCGAGGCCGCGAGCCCGACGAGGAACGTCTCCCAGGTGCTGTGGGTCGCGAACGCCGCCGCGAACAGCGGCGCGAGCGTCGACACCGAGCCGTCCATGAGCCCGGCAAGGCCGGGCTGCACGTATTGCAGAAGGAACATACGCCGCGCCGTCTCGTCCTCTTTCGCGCGGACCTCGTCGGTCAGGATGCGCTCATCCAATCGCTGGGCGTGGCTCTCGTGCCGGTCTTCGGCTTCGGCCAGATCGATCAGCAGCTTGCGGATCGATGCGTCACGCGTGGTCTCGGCTGCCTTGCGATAGAAGCGAGCCGCCTCGTACTCCATCGCCGCCGCGTATTTTCGGACCTCATCGAGACCCAGCTGCCGCACCAGCCAATGCGGCCGCCGGTGCACAAAGCCCTTGACGTCCTGCCGGCGAACCAGCGGCAGATATTCGCCGAACTTTCCGCGGTAGAGATCGAACAGGAGGGTGCGGTGGCGGATCTCCTCCTCCGCCATCTCATCGAATATCTTGGCCGAGGCGGGAAACGGATCGCGCAGGCCTTCGGCGAAATCGCGGTAGATGCGGCTATCCTCTTCTTCGCTGGATATCGCCAGCGCCAGGATTTCCTGCTCGGAGAGGTCAGCGAACCGTTTCATGCCTGATCCTCATATCGGTCGCCCAGTTAGGGCGACCGCGGGACCATGAGGCAAGATGACAGCAAAAAGAAAGACGGCGCCCCGGGGGGAGGGGCGCCGTCGTACACGGCGGACGAGGGAGGAAGAGCCCGCCGCGGGGGAACCTGTGTGGTGAAGAGATAGGCGCCGGGCCGCCTGTTGACAAAGCGAATGGCCTCAAGGCAGCCATGCGATGACCGCGGGGCTGGATCAGCGTCCCGATTCCAAGGTTCGCCTCATCGTTGCGGCACCCTGTGGCGAACTTCGGAATCGAAGGACATCAGCAAGTTTATGACTCCAGTGTGGTTTTGGATTTGAAGTTGCTCAACGCGATCGCCGCGAATCGGAGGAATTTCAAATCGACGGGAGACCCGGAGTGGCGATCGACCATCTGCGCCATGCGGTTGAGCCGGGTTTGCGGCGCATCCTGCACCTCTACTGGCGTTTCGCCCGCGGCTTGACGCTCGGCGTCCGCGGCCTGGTCGTCAGCCCCGCCGGCGAGGTGCTGCTGGTCAAGCACTCCTATGTGCCGGGCTGGCATCTGCCGGGCGGCGGGGTCGAGCCCGGCGAGTCACTGCTCGAGGCGCTTGCGCGCGAGCTCGCCGAAGAGGGCAATGTCACGCTCCTCGCCGAGCCGCAGCTGCATGGCATGTATTTCAACGATAGCGTATCGCGGCGCGACCACGTGGCGCTCTTCATCGTGCGCGCATATCGGCAAGACGGCGCCCCGAAGCCCAACCGCGAGATCGTCGACCACGGCTTTTTTTCGCCCCGCGCATTGCCGCCGGACACCGCAACCGGCACGCGCCGTCGCATCGCCGAGGTCCTCGGCGGCGAGCCAGCTAGCGGACGGTGGTGACGACTTTCTCGCCGCGCGTCCCCGCGAGCCGCGCTCGACCATGCGGCGCCGAGAAATCCAGCTCCGGCCCCAGCGGCACGATGCCGGTCGGATTGATGTGGCGGTGGCTGCCGTAATAGTGTCGCTTGATGTGCTCCATGCTCACGGTCTCGGCCACGCCGGCAACCTGATAGAGGTCGCGGAGGTAGTTCCACAAGTTTGGATAATCGACGATGCGCCGCAGATTGCACTTGAAGTGCCCGTGATAGACGGCATCGAAGCGCACCAGCGTCGTGAACAGGCGCCAATCGGCTTCGGTCGGACGATCGCCGACGAGATAGCGCTGGTTCGATAGGCGCGCCTCCACTTCGTCCAACGCGCCGAACAAAGTCCTGACCGCCTGCTCGTACGCCTCCTGCGTGGTGGCGAAGCCGGAGCGGTAGACGCCGTTGTTTATGGCGGCGTAGACCAGGGCGTTGATGCGGTCGATCTCGTCGCGCAGGTCTACCGGATAGTAGTCGGTGTCCGCGGAGCTGAACGCGCCGAAGGCCGCGTTGAGCATGCGGATGATCTCCGCCGATTCATTGTTGACGATGGTGCGGCGCTCCTTATCCCACAGCACCGGTACGCTGACGCGCCCGGTATAGCGTGGCTGCGCCAGCAGATAGACCTCGGACAACTTGTTCCGGCCGCTTATCGCATCGCCGGTCGAGCCCTGGCTCGCGTCGAACGTCCAGCCTTCGTCGCCCAGGTGAAAGGCGACGACCGACATCGAAATCACATCCTCGAGCCGCTTCAGCTTCCGGAAAATGATGGTGCGATGGGCCCAGGGGCAGGCGAGAGACACATAAAGGTGGTAGCGCTCCGGCATGGCGGCGAAGCCGCCCTCGCCGGACGGGCCCGGGCTGCCGTCCGGCGTGATCCAGTTGCGGAACTTCGTCGTCTGACGGACGAAATGTCCCGCCGTGTCGGTTTTTTCATCCCGATCCTTCCAGACACCGTCGACCAGCAGACCCATGTCTGTCTCCTTCGCCTTGGGCTGGCAATGACGAGGGAGGCCCTGTCGTCATTGCGAGGAGCGTACGCGACGAAGCAATTCAGAGGAAGCAATCCCGACAGCCGCACCGCCGTCCTGGATTGCTTCGCCTTCGGCTTGCAATGACGGCGGCGGTCATGCGACCGGCCATGGATTTCGGCTTGGTCAAATGCTAAGCGCGGCTCGCGGTGCCCCTGATGAGCGACCTTTCCCTCACCGTCCTGCCGGAGAGCGAAGCCGACGCGCTGCCGATCGAACGGCTGCATGAGCGCACGTTCGGGCCCGGACGCTTTGCCCGCACCTCCTTCCGCATTCGCGAGCGGGTGCCGCACCGGCTCGATCTATCATTCACGGCCCGCATCGGCACGCTGCTGGTCGGCTCGGTGCGGCAGACGCCGGTCCGTATCGGCGAGGCGCCGGCCTTGTTGCTCGGACCGGTCACCATCGAACCGCCGTTTCGGGGCCGCGGCATCGGGCAGGCGCTGACTGCGCGCGCGCTCGAAGCCGCGCGCGGCAAAGGTCATCGGCTCGTGCGTGCTGGTGGGCGACGAGCCCTACTACGGACGCCTCGGCTTCCGGCCGATTCCAAAGGGCCGCGCTACCATGCCGGGCCCTGTCGATCCCGCGCGCCTTTTGGTGTGCGAGCTCACCGACGGCGCGTTCGAGGGCGTGGCGGGACCGATCCGGCCGGATTGGACAACCCCGTAGGGCCTATCGCCCCTCGCGCATCCACGTCGCCGCCAAACTGCCGATCAGCAGCAGCATGCCGAGCAGGCCGGCGAATACCGGCAGCACGCCGATGCCGCGCACCACGCTCGCGGTGCGCATCTTCAGCCCGATCCAATCGTCACCCTTGTAGACCTCGCTCGTGCGCACGCCGAGCACGCGGGGAACCGCGGCGTCGGCGCCCGCTCCCAGCCGGCGCGCGTCGCCGCCGGTCGCATTCGTGAGCGGCGCCATCACCTCCGTGGTCGAGGTCACCTCCGTGAACTCGCGCGGATTGGCCGGACCGACGTTGACCAGTGCGGTGAGCTTGCCGTCGCTCGCGCGCCACAGCCCGAGCTCGTTCGCCTCCACGCTGGCGCGCCAGAGGCCGGGCTCCGCCGCGACCAGCGTCAGCGTGCGGGTCTGGCCCGACGGCGTCGTCAGCGTCACGTCGTTGACGCTCTCGGCCATGGTCTGCCGCCGCACGACGAGCTCACGACCGTTGACGAACAGCCGCAGCGCCTCCTCTTCCAGGTCGGGCTGCTTCATCAGCCAATGCGACAGCCGCCGCAGCAGATCGAGATGCGGCCCGCCGCCCTCGTAGCCGCGCGCCCACAGCCAGATGTGGTCCGAGAGCAGGAGCGCGACACGCCCCTCGCCCTCGCGCGCCAGCAGCAGCAGCGGCTTGCCGTCCGGGCCCTGCATGACCGACGTGCCCCGGCCCCCCGCGCGCGTGTCGACCAGCCGGAACCACCGGCTCCATTGCGGCGGCTCGGCCGCCGCGCCCTCGAGCCCGCGGGTTACCGGATGGCGCTTGCCGAGGTCGGTGAGACGCGCGTGGAACGGCTGCTCGGTCGTGCGTCCGCTCGGCTCCGCCGGCAGGATGCCCTCGAGCGGCGTGCGCCAAATGCTGGTCGGGCTGGCGTAATCGGGCCCCGCCGCGACCAGCACCGCGCCGCCGTCGCGCACATAGCGCGCGATATTGTCGAAATACATGATCGGCAGCACGCCCTGGCGGGCGTACCTGTCGAAAATGATCAGGTGGAATTCGCCGATCTTCTGCTGGAACAGCTCGCGGGTCGGAAACGCGATCAGCGACAGCTCGTTGATCGGCGTACCGTCCTGCTTCTCCGGCGGACGCAAAATGGTGAAGTGGACGAGGTCCACCGCCGCATCCGACTTGAGCAGGTTGCGCCAGGTCCGCTCGCCGGCGTGCGGCTCGCCGGAAACGAGCAGCACGCGCAGCTTGTCGCGCACGCCGTCGATCGATACCACCGCGCGGTTGTTGACCAGCGTCAACTCGTCCTCGAGCGCCGACGCCTCGATCTCGACGATGTTCGGTCCGGCATGCGGTATCGCGACGCCGGCGCGGACCGTCTGCCCGACTTGCACCGTGCGACTTTCCACCATCTCGCCGTCGCGCCGGATGGTGATCTGCACCGGGCCCGGGCGGGCGCCCTGATCCTCGACCCGGAAGGCGATCGTCTGGCTCTGGCCGACGATGCCGAAACGCGGCGCCGAGGCGAGCACGACGCGGCGGTCGCGCTCATCGCGGCGTCCGGTCACGAGCGCATGCACGGGCGCCGAGAAACCGAGTTCGGCGACATCGGCCGGGACGTCGTGGACGCGGCCGTCGGTAATGAACACTGCGCCCGCCACCCGATCGGACGGCACGTCGGCGAGTGCGGCGCCGAGCGCCGAGAACAACCGCGTACCGTCGGTCTCGCCGTCCGCCTGGCCGGCTTCGACGAACCTGACCTCGAGCCCCTGGATGCGGCCGAGCCGTTCGGCAAGCGCTGCGCGCGCGGCCTCGGTCTGCGGCAGGCGTTCGCCGAAATTCTGGCTGGGACTGCGGTCGACGACGACGACCGCAACCGAGGTCAGCGGCTCGCGGTCCTCGCGCGTGAACGACGGGTTGGCGAGCGCGAGCACCAGCAGCGCGAGTGCGGCCGTGCGCACGAGCGCGCCACGGCTGCGTGCCAGGACCAGCAGCACCGCGACGATCATCGCGGCCGCGACCGCTCCCCAGAGAACGTAGGTCGGCACCAGCGGCGCGAAGGCGATTCCGAAGCTCAATCGCTGCTCCTACTGCCCCAGCCGTTCGAGCAGGGCCGGGACGTGGACCTGATCGGCCTTGTAGTTGCCGGTCAGCGTGTACATCACGATGTTGACGCCGGCGCGAAAGGCGAACTCGCGCTGGCGCGGCTCGCCGGGCTGCAGCGGCAGCATGGCTTGGCCGTCGGGGCGCATGGCCCAGGCTCCCGCCAGGTCGTTCGACGTGATGATGATGGAAGAGATACCGTCGCCCGCGCGCGCCGGGCGCTTCTCGCGCTGCTCCTCTTCCTCCTCCTCGCTCGGCAGCGCCTCGACCCACAACTGGCCGGTCGTGAAACGGCCGGGAAAGTCCCTCAGCAGAAAGAACGTCTTGGTCAGCACGTGGTCGCGCGACACCGGCTCGAGGGGCGGAATGTCGAGCGAGGATAGGATGTTGCGCAGCGCCAGCATGCCCGGGCTCTTCGCCTCGCCGCCGGGGCCGGGCGGCGCCTCGACCGCGTCGCGGGTATCGAACAGCACGGTGCCGCCCTGCTTCATATAGCCGTCGATGCGCGCGAGCGCCTCGGCCGTCGGTTTTTGCGCGCCGGGCAGGACCGGCCAATAGATCAGCGGGTAGAATGCCAACTCGTCGAGCGCGATATCGAGGCCGATCGGATCGCCGGCCTCGAGCGCCGTGCGTTGCGCCAGAAACAGCGTCAGCCCCTGCAGCCCCGCCCTGCTGATCGCGTCGACCTGGGCGTCGCCGGTCACCACATAGGCGAGCCGCGTCTCCAACACCGATTTGAAGGCTGCATCGCTGTCCTGCGCTCCCGACTGGGCCTGCGCGGGCGCCGTGCCGAGCGCCACGAGGACGCCGCTCAGAAATCCGACAAGCAGCGCCGCAGCGACACGACGGCGCGGCAGCAGGCGCGCAAGGCCGCCGGCCAGCGCAAAGACCACCAAGGCGTCGATCACAAGCAACGTCAGTCCGGCGAGGAAGACCGGACCCTTGAGGTCCTGCGGCTCGCCGACCTGATACTGCTCGCGGCGGGCGTTGAGCGCCGTCACATCGAGCGGCACCAGCCGATCCGATGCGGTCAGCGTATTGACGGCGAGCAGGCCCTCGGGCGGCCCATAGAATCCGGGCGGATGCTCGGCCGTGCCGCGTCCGGAATAGCGCGCCGGCACCGGGCGCGCGGTTGGCGGCGGCGTCGTGAAGCCGCCGAACCCGTCCAGCACGCGAGTCGGCGGCACGACCTCGCGGGTTTCGGCGGCGCTTGCGACCGCGCTGTCGGCGGCAGCAGCCGAGCCGGCGAGGCTCACGATCCGCTTCAGCATCTCGACGAACGTACCCGAGAGCGGCAGATCGGACCAGCGCGTATCGGCGGTCACGTGAAACAGCACGATCAGGCCTTTGCCGCGGTGCGCGGCGGTGACGAGCGGCGTGCCGTCGCCGAGAGCGGCCCAGGTCTTTTCACCAAGCGCGGACTCAGGCTCGGCCAGGACCTGGCGCGTCACCGTGACGTCGCTCGGCACCACCATACCGGCCAACGGAGTTCTCGCGGCCGAAGCCGGCGAGCTGCTGCGGCTGCTCCCACGTCAGGCTGCCGCCCAGAATACGGCCGCCGCGGCGCAGCTTCACCGGTACCAGATCATCGTCCGCCGCCGCCAGCCGCGGCCCAGCGAAACGCACCAGCACCCCGCCCTGCTCGATCCAGCGCGAGAGCCGGGTGCGGGCATCGCCCGCAACGTTGCCGACGTCGGCCAAGATCAGCATCGGCAGGTTCTGGTCCAGGAAACGGCTGACCGACTCGGCCGGCGAGCCGCGCTCCGCAAGCCGAATGTCGGCGAACGGGTTGAGCGCGCGGGAGAGATAGTAGGTAGACGCGAGCAGCGGCTGAGCGGTGTCGACAGTCGATCCGGAAATCACCCCGATGGTGCGGCGGCGCCAGCGTTTATCGAGCAACTGCACGGCGCCGGCCGACCGTTCACCCGAAATCTCGAGTCGCGCGATGTCGTTGCGGATCTCGACCGGCAGGTCGAACACCGCCTCCGTTTCGCGCTCGCCAAGGCCGAAGCCGAAACGTGTTTCGCCGAGCGGCAGACCCCTCAGGTCGAGCGCGCGCACCGCGCCGGTGTCGGTGTCGGAGCTGGCACTCGCTCGCACCACCTTGACGGTGAGCGCGCCGGCGGTGTTCTCGCCCGCGACCAGGGCTCGCGCCGGCGGGAGCCCGCCGTCGATCACCGTCAGCGGCCGCCCGTTGAGCGCGCGGCCGAGCGCCTCGACGAAATCCTTCGCATTGCCGACATCAACGCCGTCGGACAGCCAGAGCGCTTCGACATCAGTCGCAGCGTTCAGGAAGCGCGAGATGACGGGGAGAGCCTCGACGCGGTCCACGGTATGCGGCTTCGGCTTGATCTTCTGCAGGCGTACGCGGGCGGCGCCCGGCGTTTCGAGCGAAATGTCGCGAACGGTTTCCGACAGCGGAATGAGCGCGACGGCGCGACCATTGGCCTCCGCCCGCGCCACGATGTCGTCGGCGGTGCGCATGCGCGCGTCCCAGCTCGCCGCCGCCGCCCAACCGTCGTCGATCAGGAGCACGATCGGATGCCGGCCGCTCGAGGTCGCAACGGCGGGATTCCAGATCGGTTCTGCCGCCGCGATGATGACCAGCGCCGCCAGCACCAGGCGCAGGAGCGTAAGCCACCACGGCGTGCGCTGCGGCTTCTCTTCCTTGGGAGTGATGTCGAACAGGAGCCGCGTCGGCGGGAAGTCGACACGGCGCGGCGTCGGCGGGATCAGTCGCAACAGCCACCACAACACCGGCAGGCTCAACAGCCCGAGCAGCACCAGCGGCTGCGCGAAGCTGAGCGGCAGGCCCATCATGCGCGCCTCCCGCGTTGTCCCGACATGGTCAAACGGCCGCCGACCATGGCGCTGGGAGGCGGCGCGCCCATGCGGGCGTGCAGGGCCAGCAGCAGCTCGGTCGCCGGCCGGTCGGTGCGGTGGACCGCAAAGCTCCAGCCGAGCTTGTCGGTCTCGGACCTGATCTCGACGCGATGGCAGCGCGACGCGCGTCTGATAGTCGGCCTTCCAGGCCTCGGCGCGCCCGGCGGTGATCGAGCCGGCGCCTTCGGGTTCGATGAACTCGACGCGGCCGGAATACGGAAAGGTCTCTTCCGCCGGATCGATAATCTGCACGATGTGCCCGTGCGCGCCGGTGACCGAAAGCTGGGCCAGCGTCTTGCGAATGTCCGCCATCGGGCTCCAGAAATCAGACACCAGCACGACCTCGGCGAGCGAGGACGGCGTAAAGCCGTGCGGCAGGCTCGCCCGTTCGGTGCGGTCGTGCAGGATCGCATTCGTCATCTTGTCGAGCACGTTGCGGCTGCCGGTCGGCCGCATCAGGCCCGGCATGCCGACGCGCTCGCCCGCCTGCACCAAAATCTCGGCGAGCGCGAAGGCGACCACCAGAGTTCGGTCGAGCTTCGAGTTCCGCGCGAGTGGGGAGGTGAACACCATCGACGGCGAACGGTCCGGCCAGATCCACACCGTGTGCGCCGCCTCCCATTCCTGCTCGCGCACGTAAAGATGCTCGTCGCGGGCGGAGCGGCGCCAGTCGACGCGGCGCGCCGGCTCGCCGGACACGAACCGGCGGTACTGCCAGAAACTCTCGCCCGGCCCGGCCCGTCTGCGGCCGTGCAGCCCATGGATCACCGTCGCTGCGATGCGGCGCGCCTCGAGGATCAGGCGCGGCATCGAGTCCGCGAGCAAACGGGCTTGGCCGCTTGCGCGCTGGGTAGCCTTGACCTCGATCTTGTCGGCTCGCCGCTTTGCCGCCATTCAGATCATCCGATGCGCGCCTTGAGCTGCGCGATGACGGCTTCCATGGTCTCGCCATCGGCACGGGCCGCGAAGGTGAGCGCCATGCGGTGCTTGAGAATCGGCTCGGCCATGTCGAGCACGTCGTCGATCGAGGGCGCAAGCCGCCCATCGATCAGGGCGCGGGCGCGCGCAACCAGCATCAGGGCTTGGCTGGCGCGCGGGCTCGGCCCCCAGGAAATCAGCTTGCCGAGCTCGCCGGTCTCGGGGCCGGGCCGGGCCGAGCGCACCAGGTTGAGGATCGCCTCCACCACCGATTTGCCGACCGGCAGGCGGCGCACCAGGCGCTGCGCGGCCATCAGCTCGTCGGCGGTCATGGTCGGCTTCGGTTTGCTCTCCTCGACGCCGGTGGTGTCGAACACGATCTTCCGCTCATTCTCGTGATCCGGGTAGGGCACGTCGATCTGCATCAGGAAGCGGTCGAGCTGCGCCTCCGGAAGCGGATAGGTGCCTTCCTGTTCGATCGGGTTCTGGGTCGCCAGCACGTGGAAGGGCCGCGGCACGTCGTGGCGCGCGCCGGCGACCGTGACATGGTGCTCCTGCATCGCCTGCAGCAGCGCCGACTGAGTGCGCGGACTGGCGCGGTTGATCTCGTCCGCCATCAGCAGCTGGGCGAAGACCGGGCCGGGGATGAAGCGGAAGCTGCGCTTGCCGCCGACGCCCTCATCCAGCACCTCGCAACCCACAATGTCGGACGGCATCAGGTCGGGCGTGAACTGGATGCGATGCGCCTCGAGCCCCAGCACGACCCCCATGGTCTCGATCAGCTTGGTCTTGGCGAGACCGGGGAGCCCGATCAGCAGCGCATGGCCACCGCACAGCACGGTGATCAGCGCCTGCTCGACCACCCGCTCCTGGCCGAAAATGACGTTGCCGATCGCGGCCTTGGCGGCCTGGACATGATCGGCGGCGACTTCCGCCGTGCGGACGATGCTGTCCTCAAGCTTTTCGAGGCCTTCGCCACCTGCCACTGTCATTCCACCGACTCCCCTGCCTTGGCCGACTGTCTAATGCGCAAAAACCCATATAAGGGACCATGCAAGGATCGCACCGGCCCCAGACGGCGAATCTCTCGCCAAGCCCTCGCGCTCGGACGAGTTTACGCTATTTTGAGATCGTGGCTATTCCGGACACGGCAATCACGATCCCGCGAGCAGCGGCAGATGACCAACGCGACCGATGACAGACCGGGCGGCCTGGATGCGCTCGCCGGCGCGGCACGCACTGCCGGCAAGAAGGGTCCGCCGCCGGTGCACCTGTGGAACCCACCCTATTGCGGCGAGATCGACATGCGAATCGCCACCGATGGTACTTGGTTCTACCAGAAGACCCCGATCGGCGGCTGCCGCTGGTCAAATTGTTCGCCTCCGTGCTCAAGCGCGAGGACGACCAGCTACTTCCTCGTCACGCCTGTGGAGAAGTGCGGCATCGCGGTCGATGACGCGCCGTTTCTGGCCGTCGAGATGCGACGCTCGATCAGGAGCCGGCCGGCCAGACGCTGCGTTCCGCACCAATGTCGACGACTGGGTAACGTGCGGCCCGGACAATGCGCTGCGCTTCGAGCCGGAGGCCGGTACCGGCGGACTGAAGCCCTATCTGCATGTCCGGCGCGACCTTTGGGCCAAGCTGACGCGCGCCTTGTTCTACGATCTGGTCGCGCTCGGCGAGGAGCGCGACGTCGAGGGCCGGCCCATGTTCGGCGTCGCGTCGCAAGGCGCCTTCTTCGCCATGGCGCCGGCCGATGCCTTGAAGGAGTTCGCCTGATGGAGGCGGCCGCCCGCGACAAGGGCCAGTCCCGGGTCACGAGTTCTTCGACCTCGCGCGCGCCGCGGCTCACGCATGGACGTGCCGGCGGCGCTCGCCGACCCGGACGCGCCGGCGCGCGGCGACCACGACCTCGACCCGGTGCTGCAGGCCATGGCCGACATCCGCCCGATCCGGCCGGCGGCGGTGCTGGTCCCGGTGGTCGACCATCCCGAGCCGACCGTGCTGCTGACGCTGCGCACCGCGCGCTCTCGCCGAGCCATGCCGGGCAGATCGCCTTCCCGGGCGGCAAGATCGATCCCGGCGATGCGAGCCCGCTCGCCGCCGCGCTGCGCGAGGCCGAGGAGGAGATCGGGCTCGACCGCCGCCACGTCGAGCCGCTCGGCTATCTGCGACCTCTATCTCTCCGGCACCGGCTTCCGGATCGTGCCGGCGGTCGCGCGCGTCGCACCGGCCTTCCGGCTCACGGTCAATCCGGCCGAGGTCGAGGATGTGTTCGAGGTGCCGCTCGCGTTCCTGATGGGGCCGGAGAACCACCAGCAGCACAGCCGCGAATGGCGCGGCATGATGCGCACCTACTATGCGATGCCGTTCGGCGAGCGCTACATCTGGGGCGTCACCGCCGGAATCCTGCGGAACCTGTACGAACGGCTGTATGGTTGAGGCGGATCGGCGCTGCATTCGTCGAGAGTCGCGCTGCCGCCCAGCCGAATTGGCCTACGAGAACCGCCATGATCCGCCCGATCCTGACCGAGCTCGCGCTGTTCCTGGCCCCGTTCGTGGTCTACGCCGTCTTCCTGCTGGGCGACGCGGGCGGGCGTGTTCGATCCGGATTCCTGGTCGTGGCGAGTGATCGCCTGGCTGACGATCGCGGCGCTCGCCACCGTGGTGGTCGAGCTTCGTCGTCATGGCGCAGTTCGCCGGCGCGCCGCCGCACTCGACCTACGTGCCGGCCCATATCGAGGACGGCAAGCTGGTGCCGGGCCGACCGGTGACGGCGCAGGACGAGCCCCATCGCCTGCGCGATGCGCCCTGGCTGACGCCAGGGTCCGCTGGCGCAGCTGCTCGCCGTGCTCGACCGCGACGGCGAGGAAGCGCGGGTCGTCGGCGGCGCCGTGCGCAACGCGCTGCATGGGCGAGCCGCCGGGCGACATCGACGTCGCCACCACGGCGCTGCCTCCGGAGATCATCCGCCGGGCCGAGCAGGCCGGCTTCAAGGCGGTCGCCGACCGGCATCGAGCACGGCACCGTGACGGTGGTCGTCGGCGGCACACCGTTCGAGGTCACGACGCTTGCGCCAGGACATCGAGACCTTCGGCCGCAAGGCGATCGTGCGCTTCGGCCGCGACTGGAAGGCCGACGCCGAGCGGCGCGACTTCACCATGAACGCGCTGTCGGCGTCGCGCGACGGCGCCGTGCACGACTACGTCGGCGGTCTCGCCGACCTCGCGGCGCGCCGCGTGCGCTTCATCGGCGATCCGCAGACGCGCATCCGCGAGGACTATCTGCGCATCCTGCGCTTCTTCCGCTTCCACGCGGCCTACGGACTTGGCGCGCCCGGATGCCGACGGTCTGCACGCCGCGATCGTGCTGCGCGACGGGCTCGACCGGCTGTCGCGCGAGCGCGTCCGCATGGAGCTGATGAAGCTCCTGGTGGCGGCCGCGCGTCGTACCGACGCTCGCCGTGATGGCAGACACCGGGCATCCTCGAGCCGATGCTTGGCGGCGTGCCGCTGGTCGCCTCGTTCGCCCACATGGCGAAGATCGAGGCGGCGCTCGGCCTGGCCCCCGACCCGATGCGGCGGCTCGGCGCGCTCGCCGTGCTGATCGCCGAGGACGCGGAGCGGCTGCGCGAGCGCTTGCGGCTGTCCAATGCCGAATACGACCGGCTCGCCTCGATGGCGGATCGCTGGTGGCGCGTCGATCCCGCGACCGGCGAGCAGGCGGCGCGCGCCCTGCTCTATCGGCTCGGGCCCGAGCACTACGTCGACCGCGTCCTGCTCGCCTGGACGCGTTCACAGCCGGCGCAGCCGATACGATGTGGCGGGAGCTCGCCACGCTGCCGCACCGCTGGCAGGCACCGACGTTCCCGCTTCGGGCGGCGGACTTCATCGGGCGCGGCGTCCCGAAGGGGCCGGCGCTCGGTGCCGCGCTCGAGGCGGCGGAGGAAGCCTGGATCGCCGCGGGGTTCCCGGCGGACGATGCCGTGTTGGCCAAGATCGCCGACGGTGCTACTCGGCCGCCCGCAGCTCCGCCACCTCGGCGGCACCCGCCTGCATGACGGCGGCAAGCGTGCCATAGACCTTGGTCCAGGCTTGCCGGACGTCCGGCGTGAACGCATCGCCGAGGCCGCGCTCGAGCGTCCACAGCAGCGCTTCGCCGACGACGGCGTAGTGTTCTGCCCTTGCGCCGTAGGCCACGTGACGGGCCCCGAGGGCTGTGACGGCCGGGACGAGCGCGTCGAGGTCGTGCAGTCCCCCGACCGCGGTGGCGATCATCGCCATCAGCTTGCGTTTCTGCTCGCGCAGATCGTCGGGAAAGAGCGCCCGCACCTGCGGGGCGGTCTCGAACAAGCGATTGTAGAACAGGTCCGCGGCGGCTTCCTTGATGGGAACCACGAGGGCGAAGCTGGCGCGAACCCGCAGGATGTCATCGGACGTGATCATCGGCGTCTCTCCGGAACGATGAGTCGAACTTCCTTAGTCCGTTTGCGCTGCAATCAGGTTCAATAGTCGCGGCCTATGGGGGTAGCCGTCTGGTCTCACACAGCGCGCGTGCCTAGATTGGTTTGCAAGGAGATCGTGATGGATCGCGTGCGCCGGCCGGCCGACCTTGCGCGCAAGACCGCTGAACGCCTTGCCGACAGGAAGCGCCGCATAGTCGATGCCTATCGGCGCGAGACCTTCGTGCTCGAACGCGAGGCCGCGCGTGCCAAAGCGCGCGAAATCCTCACCCGCTTCCCCAAAGCCGCCTACATGACCGAGGTCGAGAGCTGGCGCGAGCTTGCCGACGGCCGCATCGAGTTCACCATGCGTCGCCTGCCGAGCGCCGATTGAGGGCAGTCGCGCGCTTGCGGAATCGCCGACTTCGCTGAGCGAAGTGTCCTATTTCATGAAGCTCAATGCTGCCATCACGATGACAAACGCGGCCATGGACGTCATGAGCAATCCGAGCGTCAGCATCGACAGGAACCCGAGCCAATATCAGAATCGGAGTCGTCTGCCGATCGTAGACGACGCCCTGCCCCAACAGCCGGCCGGTTCTGACGGCGCGCGATGCGATCGGCAACCACAAAATCCAGAAGAATATTGCTACCGCTGTGACAAAGACGGCGAGCATCAATGTCTGTGTGGGCGTTGGCGGCAATGGCGGTGGCTTGCCTATCAGGTCAGTCCTTATCACAATTGAGGATACCTCAACCGCCTCGCCGGCCTTGCGTCCGGATTCGAAGACGGTAAGACGTCGAGGGCAAGAGGATCGGCCTGGCGCGAGTCGGGCAGGCTTGTACCCCGCAGCCCGGCATACCGATCTGTGGACACGAGCGCGGCCGTGGCGAAGTGGAAGGAGCGAGGCTTTCCATGCGCGGGTTCCTGCGCGGCATCCTGATCTTCATCTTCGGCGGCGCGCTCGGAACCGCGTTCGGCATCGGCATCGGCTTCTTTCTGTTCCCGTTCGTGTTCCCTCCGCCGCCGGCGGCCGATAGCCTGACGGAAGCCGACCGCTCCGCCCTGATCGCTACCGGCACGTTCATTCACGCCAACCCGTCGGATCCCATCCACTGGGGCCGCGGCAAGTGTCGGTCTATGAGCGCGCGGTGTTCCTGGAACCGGACTTCGAGGTCGGGCCGGGGCCCGCCTTCCACGTCTACCTGGTGCCGCACCCGAAGGTGCGCAGTGAGACGGACGTGAAGGACAAGATGTATGTCGATCTCGGGGGCTTGCGCGCGTTCAAGGGCAGCCAGCGCTATGCGGTTCCGGCCGGCGTCGATCTCGCGAACTTTCCGAGCGTGGCGATCTGGTGCGAACGCTTCGGCGTTCTGATCTCGCCGGCCGATCTGACCGCGGCAGCCAAGAAGCCCTAGATGGACCTCCTCGCCGGACTGACCGGCGTCACGCTGGCGCAGCTTGCGCTGGTGGGAGCGGTCGCCCTGTTCGCCTCGCTGGTCGGCGGCGTCGCCGGTTACGGCACCGGCGTGCTGCTCCCGCTCGTTCTGGTGCCGATCACCGGCGCCGAGACGGTCGTACCGATCATCGCCATCACGGCGCTGCTCACCAACACCAGCCGGGCCATCGCGTTTCGCGACTCGATCGATGCGCCGCGCACGTTCATCGTGCTCGCCGGCGCCATCCCGACCTGCGTGCTCGGCGCCTACGGCTTCACGCTGCTGACCGGGCGCGGCGCGCTGCTCGTCATCGGCCTCACCCTGATGGCGAGCGTGCCGCTGCGCCGCCTCATGCATCGCCGCGGCCTGGTGATCGAGCAACGGGGCTTGGCGGCCGGGGCCGTCGGCTACGGGGTGCTGGTCGGCGGCACCACCGGGTCGGGCGTCATCCTGCTGGCGATGTTGATGGCGTCCGGCCTCTCCGGCGCGCGGCGTGATCGCAACCGACGCCGCGATCTCGATCGTGGTCGGCATGGTGAAGATCGCCGTGTTCGGGATCGCCGGCATCGTCGATTCCAAGGTGATGACGTTTGCGCTCATGACCGGCGCCATCTCGATGCCCGGCGCGTTCCTCGCCAAGGCGCTGGTCGACCGCATGCCGGTGCGCGTCCACACCGCGATCCTCGACGCGGTGGTGCTGTTCGGCGGCGTGTTCATGGTGTTCAACGCGGCGGTGCGTTGAACTTCATGGCCATCTCACGAGCGGCGGCAGTGACGACAGGATGGAATCGACGTTGCCGCCGGTCCTCAGGCCGAAGATCGTGCCGCGGTCGTACAGCAGGTTGAACTCGACGTAGCGGCCGCGCCGGACCAGCTGCTCCTCACGCTCCGCGTCACTCCAGGGAGTCGCAAAATTGCGGCGCACCAGCGCCGGATAGACGCTCAGCAATGCCCGCCCTACGTCCTGCGTGAAGGCGAAGTCGGCGTCCCAGTCGCCGGAGTCGTGCCAGTCGTAGAAGATGCCGCCGATGCCCCGCGCCTCGTTGCGGTGCTTGAGGAAGAAGTATTCGTCGCACCAGGCCTTGTACTTGTCATACGGCGCGACCGCGGCATGCGCCTCGCAGGCCGCCCGCATTGCGGCATGGAACGCGACCGCGTCCCCGTCATCCTGCCGGCGGCGGCGGTCGAGCACGGGCGTGAGATCGGCGCCGCCGCCGAACCACGCCTTGGTGGTCACCACGAAGCGGGTGTTCATATGGACGGCCGGCACATGCGGATTGCGCGGGTGGACGATGAGCGAAATGCCGGATGCCCAGAACCGGGGGTCGCTTTCCGCACCGGGAATATCCTTGCGGAATTCCGGCGCGAATTCGCCGTACGCGGTCGACACGTGCACGCCGGCCTTCTCGAACAGGCGACCGCGCAGCAGCGCCATCACGCCGCCGCCCCCCGGCTTGCCGGTATGATCGGTGCGCTCCCACGGCGTGCGCACGAAGCCTGCCGGGTCGACGCCGTGGGGCGGTGCAGGCGCCTCCCGTTCCAAGGCTTCGAAGGCGGCGCAGATGTCGTCGCGCAACGCCTCGAACCAGGCACGCGCGCGGCGTTTACGCTCCTCGAGCGTGACGGCAGGGTCGGCGCGGTCCAGCATCGGGCCCCGTGTTAGAGCGGATCCCGCTCTCGATGACTCACCTCTCCCAAAGGGAGAGAGCCTGCCCCGGACTTGATCCGGGGTCGACCGCGCTGAGCGACGCGAAGCGCGGGCGGGTGAGGGGTTAGAGCGTCGCCGGCCAAGCGCAATGCCCCCTCACCCGGATTGCGCGCATACGCGCGCAATCCGACCTCTCCCCAACGGGGAAAGGTGAAGAGGCGACGCCGCCGTGCACCCATATCATGGCAGTGCGGTCTAATGCATCGCGCGGCCCGCGTCGATGTCGGCCCAAGCCCACAACAACAAACGCGCCGCGAGGCGCGCCGAAGGCGTCCAGGAATTCAGTTCGGAAGAAATCCGCTCAGCGGATGGTCAGCTCGTCCCTGCCGGTCCAGGTGATCGACTTGGTGGCCTTCACGACGCCGACCTTGACGTCGCTCGCCTGTCGGCCGGCCACGATATCGGTCCCCAGATCGACCGAGGTCAGCCGGTTCGCGATTCCGACCGAAACCACCGCGATCGCGGCAACCAGAGCGACGACCACGATCTTGAGATGAGTGCGGCGATCCGCCGTGACGATGGAGTGGTTCATGGCATTGCCCCAGGTTCCACTCTTCGTCGCGCCGACGTCGATACGGGTTCGACGTTCCGCAGATCGAAATGTGAAACTTTAAGATTTCGGTCCCTTCGCGCTTCTCTCGCTTGACAGACAACGGCGGACGCGACCGGGTTCCACCTGTTGCGCAAAAGATACGTAAGGCTACGCCCGGGAGTTTCAACCGTACAGTTACGAGTTCGTGAATATCGGGTTTATGCCACTGACTTCACAAACGTTTTACCGCCTGGGCGCGGGCCCTTCAGGCGCTCGCGACCGTCTTCGGCCGCACCCGCGCGTGGATTTCAGCCTGCGACAGGACCGGGATCTGGCCCGGAACCGCCCTTGAGGGTGGCGCGAAGGTCGCCGAGCGTCGGCAGCCCTTGGGCCGGCTGGCCCCGCGCCGCACACGTCACGGGGCGACACGCGGCAAATTTTGCCGGGTTTATGGTTAGCGGACGGTTAACGAAGGCGCGGCCGGACGGCCAGGAGGCATCGTGCGTTCGAGTGCGTCATCGGCGCCACACTCCAGTCCGGCGATGACAGAATGCGGGACCGCGCAGGAGGGGCCTTATCCCGCCGATATGCCGGCGGCGCGCAGGCCCGCGACGAAGCGGTCGGGGAAATCCGGACCGTTGCAGAAGAACAGCTCGTGCCGTGCGGTTGCCGTGGTGTAGTCCGGCTTGCGCTCGACCAGTGCGGCCGCGGCGGCGCGGGCCTCGGCCTTGTCGCCCAGACTGCCAAGGGCGGCGGCGAGCGTCGCGAACGCCCGATAGGTGACGTTCGGCTGCCGGGTCGCGCGCCGCGCGAACTCGACCGCCATGTCGTATTCGGCGAGCGAGAAGTGCGCCCACGAGCGCACGTGGTGGAAGCTCCAGAGGTGGCTGTCGCGCGGGCTCAGCATGGTGGCGCGGTCGAGCAGCGCCTCCGCCTCGATCGCGCGGCCGGCCCACAGCAGATTGAACCCCTGCGCGAAGAAAGCCTGCGCGAAACTCGGGTTGAGCTCGATCGCCAGTTCGAGCTCGGCGGACGCCTCGTCGTTGCGGCGCACCAGGCAGAGCGCGCGGCCGAGCGCGCAGTGGCAGAAGCATCGCGGTCGTCGAGCGCGACCGAGGTCCGCGCCTGCTGCAGCGCCGCGTCGAGATGCGCCGGCCGGTCGCCCGGCACGTCGTAGAGCGCCCGCTGCACGTTGACGTAGCCGAGCGCGCCATGCGCGCGGGCGAAGCCGGGGTCGATCTCGACCGCGCGGCGATAGAACGCCTCCGCCTGGTCGAAGCCGGGCGCGGTGAACGCCCAGAAGTGCCACAGCCCGCGCTGGTAGCAATCCCAGGCATCGAGATTGCCGGGCGGCTTGCGGGCCGCGAGCTGCTGCTCGACCCGCGACAGTTCCGGCTCGATCGTCGCCGCGATCTGGCGCGCCATCTCCTCCTGGATGTCGAAGATGTCCTCGAGCTGCAGGTCGTAGGTCTCGGCCCAGAGCTGGGTGCCGTCGGCGGCGCGCACCAGCTCGGCGGTGATGCGGACACGCGTCGCTTGGCCTTGCGCACGCTGCCGACCAGCACGTAGCGCACGCGAGCGCCTCGCCGACCTGCGCGAACGTCGACCGTGCGGCCCTTGAAGCGCGATGGTCGGAGTGGCGCGAGATCACGGTCAGCCAGCGGTTGCGCGCCAGCAGGCGGATGATGTCCTCCGTCATCCCGTAGCTGAAATAGTCGTTCTCGGCGATCGCCGCTGAAATTGTCGAACGGCAGCACCGCGATCGAAGGCCCGGACGCGTGACGCGCTCGGGAGCGACGTCGGCCGGTTCCGCCGGCCTCGCGACGCGCCGTCGCCCTCGGGCACGACCTCCGACGGTCCGACGATCGAGCGTCAGCCGTCCGTCACCTCACCGACGAAGCGGAAGCCGCGCTTGTGCAGCGTACGGATGAAGAGTCTGGTCGTTGCCGTTGTCGCCGATCGCCTTGCGGGCGGCGTTGATGCGGCTCGACAGCGCCGCCTCCGAGACGATGCGGCCGTTCCAGATCGTCTCGATCAGCTCGTCCTTGCTGACGATGCGGTCGCGATTGCGCACGAGGTGGAGCAAGAGATCGAACACCTGCGGCTCGATATGCACGACCTCGCCGCCGCGGCGCAGCTCATGCTGGCCGACGTCGATCTCGAAATCGGCAAAGCGAAATTGCACGCGATCCCCTCAGCTGACTGCAAGCGACGAACGTCGGCCGCGCACACGAGCGGCGGCCGCCAGCGCAACACATCTTGAGAAAAAATCACGAATTTCTCAAGGCGCGGCTCAAGCTTGCCGGCGCCGGCTCGCATATCCTACGCCAGCGCAACACACACTTTCAGGAGATTCCCATGTCCACCATGCCCCTCGGCGGGCCGGCAGGCCCGATCTACAGTCACAGTCAATCGTCCTGGAGCGCTCGGCGCGTGGTTCCGCAAGGCCGGCAGCGCCGTCTGGTCGCGCCTGCGGCCGATCGTGCGGCTGATGCTCACGGCGATCGCCGAGCACCACACCCGGCGCGCCGTGCGCGACCTGCAGCGCCTCGACGATCGCATGCTGCGCGACATCGGGCTCAGCCGCGGCGACGATCGACTACGCGGTGCGCCACGGGCGCGAGCTCGACGTGATCCCATTCGCGGCCGAATGGGCGCTCTGGGGCACGCAGGACGCATCGCAGACCTTCAAGCGCGCCGATCGAACGCGAGTTCGCGTCCAACGCGCATTGGTCCATCGCCGCCTTTCACCTCTCCCCAGCGCGGACGGGTCAAGGCGACTACGCGGCCACGCGCATTGTAATCGCTCCAGAGGAGACACCCATGAACATGACCGACATCCGCGGCCATCGCGCTCACCGGCGCGACGCCGCTGCGCCTGCCGCATTACGAGACCGCCGTGCGCCAGCTCAACCTGTTCGCCGGCGATCCGGTCGCGACCGTCGACGCGGCGCTCGCCGAGAGCTCCGGATTTCGTGATGGCGCACGCGCTGCGCGCCTACCTGCACCTGCTCGGCACCGAGCCGGCCGGCGTCCCGGTGGCGCTACGAGGCGTTCGAGCGCGCGAGCGAGCTCGCCGCGACCGAGCAGGAGCAGGCGCATCTCGACCGCCATCAGCTGCCTGATCAACGGCCGCTGGCAGCATGGCCTCGCGCGTGCTCGAGGACATCGCGATCGCGCATCCGCACGACCTCTTGGCGCTGCAGGCCGGCCACCAGGTCGACTTCTTCCGCGGCGATGCGCGCATGCTGCGCGACCGCATCGCGCGCGCGCTGCCGGCCTGGTCGCCCGACGTGCCGGGCTATCACACCATGCTCGGCATGCACGCCTTCGGCCTCGAGGAAATGGGCGAGTACGCGCTGGCCGAGAAGAGCGGCCGCGCGGCGGTCGAGCTCGAGCCGCGCGACAGCTGGGCGCAGCACGCCGTGGCCCATGTGATGGAGATGCAGGGCCGACAGCGGGACGGCATCGCCTGGATGGCAGGGCAACACCGACGGCTGGTCGCGCGACAATTTCTTCGCCGTCCACAACTGGTGGCACCTCGCGCTCTATCATCTCGAACTCGGCGACGTCGACGACGGTGCTGGCGCTGTTCGACGGCCCGATCTACGGCGCGCGCTCGAGCGTCATCCTGGAGATGATCGACGCCTCGGCGATGCTGTGGCGGCTGCACCTGCGCGGCATCGACGTGGGCGAGCGCTGGGACGCTGGTGGCGGACGCCTGGGAGCCGGTCGCGGACGCCGAGCATCTACGCGTTCAACGACGCGCACGCCATGATGGCGTTCGTCGGCGCCGGCCGGCCGCGCCTCGGCGCAGCGGCTGATCGCGGCGCAGAGCGAGGCGATGATGGCCGAGTACAGCGACAACGCAGCCTTCACGCGCGAAGTCGGCCATCCGGTGGCGCTGGCGATCCAGGCCTTCGGCGACGGCAACTACGGCGAGACGGTGCGGCAGCTGCGCGGCGTGCGCAACATCGCGCACCGCTTCGGCGGCAGCCACGCGCAGCGCGACGTGCTCGACCTCACGCTGATCGAGGCGGCGCTGCGCTCCGGCCAGCACGCGCTCGCGCACGCGCTCTGCGCCGAACGCGCCGCGGTCAAGCCGCACAGCCCGCTGGCGCGGCTGTTCGTCGAGCGCGCCACCAACCTGAAGCAGGCGGCGTGATGCACACCGCTCCCCTGAAAGGGGAGGGTGGCTCCGCGTGAGCGCAAGCGGCGCGGAGACGGGTGGGGTTTTATTCTTCGAAAGGCCCCACCCGGCGGACGCGTTCTGCGCCCGCCACCCTCCCTCGCTTCGCGGGGGAGGATGACGGAGGCGATGCACCAGCTCATCGAACTCGCGCACGGATCGGAGAGACAATATGAGACCCTTGGTTCAATACGCAGAGCTCGCGAGCGGAGTCGCGCTGCAATATGCCGAGCAAGGAGATCCGGCCGGCCTGCCGGTCATCTTTCTGCACGGCGTCACCGATTCGTGGCGCTCGTTCGAGCTGTTGTTCGCGCACCTGCCGGGCTCGTTCCGCGCCATCGCGGTGTCGCAGCGCGGACACGGCGATTCGGACCGGCCCGAAAGCGGCTATCGGGCGAAGGATTTCTCCGACGATCTCGCCGCGTTCATGGACGCGCTGGGGCTCGAGCGCGCCGTGATCGTCGGCCACTCGATGGGGACGCAAGGCGCGCAGCGCTTCGCCGTCGATCATCCCGAGCGCATGCTGGCGCTGGTGCTGGTCGGCGCGTTCGCGACCATGCGCGGGAATGCGCCGGCGGAGCAATTCTGGGCGTCCGACGTCTCACGGCTGAGCGACCCGATCGATCCCGCCGTGGCGCGGGCGTTCCAGGAGAGCACGCTGGCGCAGCCGATTCCGCCGTGGTTCCTCGACACGGCGGTCGCCGAGAGCCTGAAGGTTCCGGCGCGCGTTTGGCGCGCCGCGTTCGAAGGCTTCTTGCAGGACGATGCGATGCCCGAGCTGGGCGGGATCGCAGTGCCGACCTTGATCATATGGGGCGAGCGGGACGGCTTCTGCTCGCGCGCCGTGCAGGATGCGCTTGTCGCGGCGATCCCGCGCGCGAGGCTTGCGGTCTATGCCGGCGCCGGGCACGCGACGCACTGGGAGGAGCCGCGGCGTGTCGCCGCCGATATTGTCACCTTCGTCAACGCAACGGTGGCCAATCCGACGAAACGTCGGCGGTGCGCATGAGGCGAGCCCGGTGGGGCGAATCCCCTGCCGCTCGTTTTACCTCTTCCCGTGTGCGGGGAGAGGTCGGATCGTCGAAGCGTCAGCGTCGGCGATCCGGGTGAAGGGGCGTCGACGAAAAACCTCAGTCGGCAAGGCCCCCCTCGCCCGGCTCGACGCCGCGCGTCTCGCCACCCTCCCCCGCAAGCGGGGAGAGGGAATAAGGTGTCACGCCGCCGCACGGTGCATGGTGTTGGCGGCCGCATAGGCGCCGTTGATTGCCTTCACGGATTTTTCGATCGCGCCCCACAGCGCGTTCATCTCGGCCGCGGCCAGTGACTCCTCGGCGAATTCCTTGACGCCCTCGCCCGAGGCGAGCGCGAACGAGAAGCTCGTGCGGTTGGTGATTTGGCCCGCCCACAGCGGGACGCCGAGCCGGGTCAGTCCTTGGCGGGCCTGCACGACGATCGGCGACTCCATATCGTTGCGCTTGACCGGCGCGGCGTTGAACGCGACCGCGTAGGGCTTGCGCAGCTGCCGACAGAGATCGATGGTCTCGCGCACCGCGGTCGAGGTCGAAAATGGTCGCCCGCGCCGGAATGACGACGAGGGTCGCGGCGCGAATCGCGTCGGCTACCACCGCCGACATCAGCGGCGGCGTGTCGATCAGGACCCACTCGCAGCCGTCGCGCTTGGCGGCCTTGACGATGTCGGCGACGCCGCGCGTGCCGTTCTTGAGCGCGAAGCCGTCCGACCGCCGCAGCCGGTTCCACAACGTGAGCGAGCCCTGCGGATCCGCGTCGATCAGCAGGCACGGGCGGTTCGGCCTGTTGGCGACGGCGGCAAGGTGCGCGGCAAGCGTGCTCTTCCCCGAGCCGCCCTTGCGCGAAGCAAAGGTTATGACATTCATTGTGAGTGCTCCCCGAGTTTGAACGGACGCTGAACCCTGGGGCCGGCATGGTTAACCGATGGTTAACAGTGCGATAGCGGATACGTCCACGGTCGCCCTGCGGTCGCGACGCGGCGCTGATCGCGACGTCAAATCGATCGTCGCACACTCGTTCGCCCTCTTATTGGCGAATGACGTTGGTTGCCGTGAGAGCGCGCAAGCAACCGTTGGGCCTGCGTCCCGGCGCTGCTCAACCAATAGCCGTGCACTATTGGAAATTATCGCGAAGATACGCTATCAGAGTCGCCAAGCGTACGAGTTGGCAACAGGGGGCGCACATGTTTGCATATTCGGATCCGACCGGAACGGGCTTTCTGCAGCAGTCGAATGCGCTTGAAATATATCGGCGGGAGTTCGGCCAGCTGGACACGCAATTCCACAGGGTTCCGCGCTCAGCCTATACGCGGCGCGACGCGTTCACGCAGCTTGCGCCGGGAACCCAAGCCGAAACCGCCACGGTCGAGTGGAAAGCGTTTCCCATCTCTAAGCCGGTCGGACGCCCGCCGAAAGGATCGGGATCGCTTCACGAAGCAGGACGAATACGTCGAGTGGCGTGTCGAAACCGACGGCCGATCGCTGACGCGCGTCACCTTTATCACCGAGTTCCCGGAGTACTTACGAGGCCCTGGCCGAGGTGGGCGCCGCCGCATTGAAGGAAGGAGATCTCGGCGCCTCCATTCCGGCGCGAATCCGACCGATCAGGAAATCTTCGGGCGGGCTTCAATGCCGCGACCGCCACTCCGGAGGCCCGCGCGGCCGCGTTCAGTCGGCCAACCGCCGCGCAATCTGTGGAACAATGGGGAGAACGGAATTCTGTGCCTCACGCAGCGGGACAACACCCTCGGAGCGCTGTTCAACCTGCTCGCCGAATGCGGCGTTCCGCGCCCGGGCTGTCGCCGGCCAGGTCTGCGCCACGGTGGGTAATGCCTCGGGCGCCTGCGGTGCAGGCCGAAACTCCGATCCCGCCGTGTGCCTCGCGGCGCAAAACCTGGCGCGCGGCGATCGCTCGTTCTCGCTCGACGACCCCGGCGGCGTCCGCATTATCGAACTCGATCCCGCCGGCCAATGGACGGTCGACGGCCAGGACGTCGACATGAACGACGAGGCCAACAATCGCGGCATCTGGAAGGTGACGCGCAACGGTCGCCGAGGCACGTTCACCTTCCAGGGCGATGTGCGTCTCGCCGGGGAAAATCACCACCGGGACGGATGCCTCCAATCAGCTGATCGTCGGCGCGACCGTCATCCACGCACCCAACGCTGCGCTTCCGCGAATGGGCGCGCATCGGTAACGAGCAGCAACGCATCACGTGACGGAGCAAGCCATGATGGACGTCGCGACATGGCGCACGCTCGCCACCGTGGCGACCCTCGCCGCTACGACTTTCGCGGCCGGGCCGGCGCTGGCGTCAGCCTGCGGTGCAATCTTCTGCGAGCCGATCGAGTGCGGCAATTCCGATCGGCTCGACCAGCACACAAGGACCGGCTGCTGGATCCGTTCTTTCAGCTTGTTCTCAAGCCCAGGCCGGACGTGACGGAACTCACGGAGATCGAGGAGCTTGATTCGGGGGCCAACGTGCCGGGAGCCACCGGCAAACGGCGGTTTTTCGTGGTGCACGAAGAAATCAAGGATCCCAAACCACAAGGAAGAAGCCGGGGCCGGCGCGCCATCGTCGATTTCGTCGGGCGGAATCGGCAATTCAATCTTGGCCCGAACGTGATGCTGTCGTTCTCGTTCGACGTCGACAACCTTCCGCTGGCGCGCGATCTCGAGGTGCTGGCCTGGGACAATCACAACGGCGTCTACAACTACTACCTGCTGTACGCGCCGGAACCCGCAAACCTGGAGGCTGGCGGCGACGTCGCGCAAGGCCGATCAACTGCGTCCCGCAGGAGCGAACAGGCACCTGCCTTCGCTGCCATGCGAGCGGCGTTCCGATAATGAAGGAGTTGCATATCCCGTGGAACAACTGGCATTCCAGCAAGTCGCCGGCCGAGTACTTGATGCCGCTAACGCCGAAGGCGGATCGTTGGCCGGTTACCGAAGATTCGCATTTCAAGGACCTGACGCTTGCGGAGCCCTTTGAAACCGCGGTGAGCAATTCCATCAGGGCGTTCAACAATCGTCGAATTCAGCGATCTCGTCCAGAAGGACGGCCAGGGCAGGCTCACGGTCGCGGACGCCCAGCGGGTTCTCAGACCGCTGTTCGAGACCACAGAAATCAACCTCGCCAGCGCGCGCCAGCAGTCGAATCTTGATCCGTTGGCGCCCCCGCCGCCAAATACGTCAGGCCCGGCAATCGAAATCCCGAGCAGCTTTTTCCTCGCCAGCGCCATTCTCTTGAAGGTCGTCGGCGGGGAGGCGGATGCATTCCGGTCAGTCGCCCGCATTTCACCACCGGCCTACGAGCTGCTGGTTGAGAGGTCAGGCGTGGGGATCACGCGGGCCAACGGTGCGAAGCATGTGCCAGGCGACACGCATTTCGCGTGGTTCGCGCCGGAGCAGGGTTTTGTCGCCACCCATTGGATCGAGGTCCTGGTCGAGAACAAGCTCTTGTCTCCCGCCTTCGTCGCGGCCGTGGCGGCAACCGACCTCGAAACCCCGATCTTTTCAGACAAGCGCGCGAGCCTGCTCAAGTTTGTTCCGCAGAGTTTTACCGCGACCCCGGGCGAACCGCATCCGGATGCACTGACGCGTGACGTCATCGCCCGGCTCGAAGCAGCATCACCGCGAACGGACTCGGAAGCGGAGCTGCTTGCGCTGCTGAAGGCACCGGACCCGGTCGCCGTGGTCCGATCACAGGTGGCGGAATACAAAGGCCGCGTCGAACAGCAGTTGCACATCGGCTCAATGGTTCCGATCCCGCCGCCCGCGACATGAAATCAAGCGTCTCTCCGATCTTCTCATCCCTCGCCGCAGGGCGGTGCGCGCGCATCCCGTGCTTGGCGACCTCAAGGAATCGGACGCGCTCCTGCCGTTGCCGCTGAACTGACGGCACGCCCGAGGAAGTCCGCCGGCGCTTGCAGCACTTAATAGACGCCGCTATTCCTCCCGGTACCCGTACTCCGGCACGTTGCCGGAATTGCCGTAATACTTGTACGGCAGGAACTTGCCCGACATCGCGATCTTGACGCGGTCGCCCTTGGGGTTCGGCACGCGCTCGATCGCCATGTCGAAATCGATCGCCGACATGATGCCGTCGCCGAACTCCTCCTCGATCAGGGCCTTCCAGGCCGGGCCGTTGACCATCACGAGCTCGTAGAAGCGATAGATCAATGGGTCGGTCGGCGGCATCGCGACGCCGGCGCCGCGCACCGGCACCTCGTTGAGCAGCGCGGTCTCGGCCTTGGAGAGGCCGAACAGCTCGGCGGCCTTTTCGGCTTGCGGCCTGGTGAGCTTCATCTGGCCGAGCAGCGCACCGACGATCAACACCGGCGAGTAGCCGCCGATCTCGCCGCAGATGTGCTTCCAGCTCCAGCCGTTCTCGCGCTTGATATCGAGGATTTTCTCGGTCAGTCCGGCACGGGTCATCGGGTTCTCCTCCCTTGGCGTCACCAGCAAATCCTTGACCCGCCACCCCGAGGTGCGAAGACCGCGAAGCGGTCGAGCCTCGAAGGGCGACGGTCCGTTCCCGCCGGCATCTTTTGAGGCTCGGCGCGTTCCGCGCCGAGCACCTCCGGATGACAGTCCTTCAATGCATCTGCACCGCCGCGCGCGGTGCGGCGCCGTCGGTGAGCGAGCCGGGCGCGGCGACCACGTGGGCGCGCTCGCGGATCGCGGGGCGCACCACCGGCACGTGGCGCGGGTCGAGCTGCCGGCCGACCTCGGCCAGGAACGTGCGGCTGCGCGTCACCAGGAAATCGATGATGTGATTGCGGGTCGCGTAGTAGAGCGGATGGCGGTGCACGTCGGTGCGCGCCCGCTCCTTCGGCAGCGGGTTCTCGACCGCCTCGGCCAGCACCGCGTCGGGGCCGTTGGTCATCAGCACGATGCGGTCGGCGAGATAGATCGCCTCGTCGACGTCGTGCGTGATCATGAACACGGTCTGGCCGGTGGTGAGACAGATGCGGCGCACCTCGTCCTGCAGGGTGCCGCGGGTGAGGGCGTCGAGCGCCGAGAACGGCTCGTCCATCAGCATGATCTTCGGCTCGATCGAGAGCGCGCGCGCGATCCCGACGCGCTGCTTCATGCCGCCGGAAAGCTCCGACGGCCGCTTGTGCTCGGCCCCTTTGAGACCGACGAGGTCGATGAATTTTTGCGCCTGCTCGTTGACCTCCGATATGCGACCGCCTGCGCCACTTCGACGACACCGCATAGGCGACGTTGCCGAGCACCGTGCGCCACGGCAACAGCGCGTGGCTCTGGAAGATTACCGCGCGGTCGAGGCTCGGGCCCTCGATCGCCTGGCCGTCGACGATGACGGCGCCCTCCGAGGGCAGGTCGAGGCCGGCGAGGATGTTGAGCACGGTGGTCTTGCCGCAACCGGAATGGCCGATGACGCAAACGAACTCGCCGCGCCGCATCGAAAGCCACAGCTCGTCGAACACCGTGGTCAGCGCACCATCCGGCGCCGGATAGCGCTTGGCGATCCCCTCGATCGAGATGAATTTCTCACCCGGCATGATCGCTGCCCTGCGCCCTTACCCTGAGGAGGGCGTGCGGCGCCCGTGTCGAAGGGCGAGGCCGAGGTGTTGCCGCAGATGCGTGCGGCAACACATTGGGCCGCATCCTTCGATCCGCCGCCTTCGGCGGCTCCCAAGGATGAGGGACATGCGTTGCAGTTGCCGCGCCATCCGCTTCACTCCGGGAATGTCACGAGGCGGGTGGCGCGCGCGAGCAGCTGGTCGAGCACCATGCCGACGAGGCCGATGAGCAGGATCGCCGCGATCACGTTGGTGATCGACAGGTTGTTCCACTCGTTCCACACGAAGTAGCCGATCCCGGTACCGCCGACCAACATCTCGGCCGCGACGATGACCAGCCACGCGATGCCGATCGAAATCCGCATGCCCGTCAAGATGGTCGGCGCCGCGGCCGGCAGGATAATGGTGAAGGCGCGCCGGAAGGTGCCGACCTCGAGCGTGCGCGCGACATCGAGCCACTCCCTGCGCACCGAAGCGACGCCGAACGCGGTGTTGATCAGCATCGGCCACAAGGAGCAAATGAAGATCACGAAGATCGCCGAAAGGCCGGAATCCTTGATGGTGTAGAGCGCGAGCGGCATCCAGGCGAGCGGCGAGATCGGTTTGAGCACCTGGATGAACGGGTCAAGCGCGCGGCCCATCAGCGGCGACATGCCGATCAGGAAGCCGATCGGCAGCGCCGCCGCGACCGCCAGCAGGTAGCCGGCGCCGACGCGCGCGATCGAATAGGCGAGCTGGATGCCGACGCCCTTGTCGTTCGGGCCGTTGTCATAGAACGGCCGCCTGAGATGTCCCCAGACCGTCGAGCCGACGTCGAGCGGTCCCGGCATCGCGGACTTGCCCTGCGTTGCGGTGACGCCCATCAGCTTGGCGTATTCGGCATCCATCGGCACGACAGGACCTGCGCCGCGCGTGGCGATGTGCCAGGCGAGGACGAAGGCGCAGAAGATCGCGATTGAGACGACCGCGGCGCGCAGCGTGAGCGAGGCGGTCATGGCGCGTCACCACGCGGGGAGCGTAGGAGCCCGGCCCCGAATGGGGAGGGCCGTCGAGCCGTGCCCGCCGGGCGGCGAATGCCGGGTATCGCCGCGAGGACCAACACTGGTCCGACCCTCGCCGTTCGGGACGCATTGCCTCTCCCCGCAAGCGAGGGGAGGTCGACCTGCGGCGCGCTCCGTGATCATGCTTACACCGCGCGCTTGATGGCGAAGCTCTTGACGTACTCGTCGGGCATCGCCGGATCGAAGGTCTTGCCCATCACCACGAAGCTCTTGCTGGTGGTCGCCGGCGGGCTGAGCCCCACCTCCCGCATCAGCTTCGAGGTGTCGGTGGCCAGGAAGACCTGCCGGGCGACGCCGGCGTAGTCGACCTCGCCCTTGAGCTGCCCCCAGCGCTTCATCTGGGTGAGGATCCAGATCGCGAACGATTCCCACGGGAACGGATCGAAATCGATGCGGTCCGGCACCTTGCGGATGTTGCCGAGGCCGTCCGCGAAGGTGCCGGTCAAAACCTGCTCGACCACGGTCACCGGCTGGTTGAGGTAGTTGGCGGGCGCGATCGCTTCGGCGATTTGCTTGCGGTTCTCCGGCCGGGTGGCGAAGGCGGTGGCGTCGATGATCGCCTTGAGCAACGCTGCGTAGGTGTTCGGCATCTGCGTCACGAATTCGCGCGAGGCGGCGAATGCGCAGCACGGATGCCGGTCCCAAATCTCCTTCGAGAGCACGTGGATGAAGCCGACGCCGTCATAGACCGCACGCTGGTTGACCGGGTCGGGCGCCAGGAAGCCGTCGATGTTGTCGGCGCGCAGGTTGGCGACCATCTCGGGCGGCGGAACGCTGCGGATCTGGATGTCGGCGTCGGGATCGACCCCGTGCTCGGCGACGTAGTAGCGCAGCAGATAATTGTGCATCGAATAGTCGAACGGCACCGCGAACTTGAACCCTTTCCACGATTTCGGGTCGCGCCGGTCCTTATGCTTCACCGCCAGCGTGATGGCCTGGCCGTTGATGTTCTCGACTGCCGGCATGGTGTAGGGAATCGGCGTCGAGCCGGCACCGAGCGTGATCGCGAGCGGCATCGGCGAGAGCATGTGGGCGGCGTCGTATTCCTTGTTGAGCGTCTTGTCGCGAATCACCGCCCAGCCGGCGGTCTTGATCACCTCGACGTTGAGCCCGTGCTTGGAATAGAAGCCCATCGGGTGCGCCATGATGATCGGCGTCGCGCAGGTGATCGGAATGAAGCCGACCTTGAGGTCCTTCTTCTCGATCGCGCCCGCGCCTTGCGCGAACGCCTCGACCGCGGTGCCGAGCGGGAAGAATTGCGACAGCGCGGCAAGCGCCGTAGAGGCGCCGACCGACTGCAGGAAGGCGCGGCGCGCGCGATCGCGCGGGAACATCGCGCGCATGACCGCGCAGGCGACCACGCCCTCATAGCGCGTCTCGTCGCTTTCGGCCGGCGTGCATCGCAGCTGCAACGCCGCGCCACGCTCGTGCTCGGCCTGGCTGACGTGCCGCCCGCACGCGCAGCCGGCGCGCCGGCGTTGGTTCGGTTCGAACGGGTTATCGAACACCGACATGGGATCGCGCTCCGTCGCTGGCCGGCAGCGATTGCGGCCGGCGCTCTTGCGGCTGCGTCTGCAACGGCCATGCCAGCGCGCGGAGCGCGTCAAGCCTGTTTCCTGGGCCGACCGGGCCGGCAATTGCGGAGAATCTCGGCAAGGCGCCCGCCAATTGGGCAGACGGCCGCGGCGGCGAGCCGAGGGACGCGGCGCTCGATCCTGCGGTATAGTGCGCGGGGTCGCGATGCCGAGGGCCCGAAATCATGACCGACAGCATTATGTACCACGACGGCAACCGCCGCCTGCAGGATCAATTCGACAGCCGGCGGATCTCCGATCGGTTGGAGGAGAGGCTGACGCGCACCGCCTTCACCGACGACGACAAAGCTTTCATCGAGGGCGCGCTCTACTTCTTCCTCGCGACCGCCGATGCCGACGGACACCCGGACTGCTCATTCAAGGGCGGCATGGCGGGCTTCGTCCGCGTGAGCGGTCCGTCGGAGCTGGCGTTTCCCGACTACGACGGCAACGGCATGTTCAAGAGCCTCGGCAACCTGCTGGTCAATCCGCATGTCGGCATGCTGTTCATCGACATGCACGAGCGGCCGCGGCGGCTGCGGGTCAACGGCACCGCGACGGTCTCCCGCGACGATCCGCTGCTCGGCCAGACGGTCGGCGCCCAGATGATCGTTCGGGTCGCAGCCCGCGCCATCTTTCCCAATTGCCCGCGCTACATCCCGAAGCTCAAGCTCGCCGAGCCGTCGGTCTACGCGCCCCGCCCCGCTTACGAGCCGCCCGAGCCGGCCTGGAAGGGTTTCGACGCCTTCAAGGACGCGATCCACCCGCGCCAGCCGACCTGGAAGGGGTGAGGCTAGATCCGGTTGATTGTACTTCGGGTCATTCGGGATCGCCGCGAAGCGAGCCAACGGTTGCGCCCGGGACACCCGATGTTCGCCTTGGCTACTTCGCGATCTCGCCGACGACGACCCGGTTTGGCGGACTGACGATCACGATCTTGTCGCTCAGCTTGACGAACTTGTAGCCCTTCAGCGCGGGAACCTGTTCGGTCACGTTGTCCGGCAGACCGTGGATGGCCACGTCGGCCGGCAACGCGGTCGCCGGCCCGACTGCGATGCCTTTTGCCTCCGCCTCGGAGCCCGCGGCCAGGCTGTCGTAGACCATCCGTTTCTGCTCGGCCGTCAACGGCAGCGGATGCCCCATGATGGGCATCTTGTCGAGCGCGTCGTTCTCGGCTGAGAATTTTGCCGGCATGGTCTGCCCGGTCGCTCCGATCGGGCCGCTCGAGGCGAGGCCGGAATTGACATCCGGGCTCACGCTGCCGGTGTTCGTGCTTTCCGCCGCACCGGCAAGGGCAACACCCCCGAAAAGTCCAAGTGCGATCACGCCATGCCGAAAAGAGCCGCTGCGCATCGATGCCTCCTTTTTCGGTAATGTTCAAAAGGAGAACGCGCGCCGCACGGAGACGTTGCCGGTTCGGGTCAAGAAAGTCCGCGCCTCGGCGCGGGCGAGAAAGGGCGGGCGGGCGGATGAGGATCGCGGTGGCGAGCCTCGCCGACCTTGGTTGGAAATGCCAACAATTTCAGTCTGTTGACTGATCGGCCCGGGGCTCAGCCGCGGTGCCGGAGCACATGCCTGACGATTGGTTGCCGAGGCGCGGAACGGTTAAGCGAAGGCAAACCATCTCGCAGATTTATTTCTAACAAGAAATAGATCGCGACAAATGGCGGAAACAGGTTTGCGCTACGGTCGAGGCAAGCAAACGAATAACCGAAAGCAACTCAGATGTCTCTGCTGCCTCTTGTAAGTGCCTTGTTCGCGGCCGTGATCGCGGCCGTGATCATTCTCTGGAAAGCCGGCGCCAGCGTACCGCGCTAACGCGCGGTGAAACTTCCTGCCGCTTTGTGCGTAGTCATGTGCGGACTTGGGGTTTCGCCCGTGAATCTCGCTAAAGTCGACTGCTGGCGGCAACGTCGGCCACTGCCGGCACGATCGACGATCCCCGATGCAAGCGCCAACTCGCGGCGGTCTTGGCCACCGTCGATGAGGCCGCGCACCTCAAGCCCGGCGGCGCCCGCGCAGACGAGACCGCCTGCACGGTCTACCGGACCAAGTTTCTTAGCCTGGTCAACGCTCGCGCGGTGATTGCCGCCTGCAAAACCGGGGTCGATCGCGACCAGGAAGTCGGCCGACTGGACGGCAACGTTGAGGATATCAACACCTCTATCGCCCAAAGTTGCGGGCGGTTAGCTGGGCGCGATTTGGGGGACAGCGGCAATGGCGGACCAAAGGGGACTCAAACTCATCGGCTGGCTGCTTGGCAGCCTGACCGGCGCCGTCATGTTGGTCGCGGCGCTCCTGGTGCACGATGCGGTCGCCAACCCGACCGCGACCCCGCCGTCGGCCGTCGCCAATAACATCCAGTGATTACAGGGTTTTTTGCCGTTGTGCAGATAAAGCCAGCGCTTTGCCGCAAACGTTTCTAAAAATTAGCAATTCTTTCGAGATCAGTTTTCCGGTTCTGCAACGCGCCTGCGTTAGCATCTGAACCTGCGCGCCCCTCCATGCGACGAAACAATCGGGCGCCGGCACGAAACGCGAAGACCATTTCGACGAAAAACGGCCGAAACCTGCGCCCGCTAGAAGCGCGTTAACCAAACCGGAGCGGCCCCAAACGGCGACGCCAGGGCAAAAGGACCAACCCGATGATCAAGCTCAGTCCCCGCTACTTCATCCTGCCGCTGATCGCACTCGTTGTGATCGGCTCGCTCCCCGCGCCGGCCGACAGTGGCCGCGTCGGCCGCAACAGCGGTTGCGGGCCGGCGCTGACGAGCATTACCGACCCGGCCATGCGCGCGACCTTCGACCGGTTCGAGCGCAGCCAGTCTGCGGCCGCCGCCAAGATTTGCGCCGTCTATCGCAACAGCATGGAGACGCTCGCCCGCTGAGGGCAGCTCCACCGACGACGCGCTACCGAGCTTCATCGGGGCCTCCTATCGGCCCACTCCTTGACCCGGATCGTATGCCCACGATCCGGGTTTTTTCTTTCTAGGCAGCTTCGACGGAAGCGCTGTCAGCGGCGGCCCTTGTAATCCTGGTTGGTCGTGTTCTGCTTGATATTGGCCCGCTCGCCCTGCTGCTCGATGTTTTCCGGGGCTTCGTCTTGAGGACCGGTGTTCTTTGCAGGCTTTGGGAGTGTGCCCGGGCCCGTTGAGCTACGATTGGCGGGCGGCACGGGCGGCATCTGGCTGGGCATGACGATCTCCGGGTTGCCGGGACCAACCCCTCGGCCGCGGAAACGGTTCCGCGCCCAACCCAATGGCATGCTACGCGCCGCCGCGCGCTGGAAGCGAGATGACAATGGCGCAAGCCGTGATCGACCGGGACAGCATCGAGGCGACCGATCGGGTCATTCGGCCGCACATCCGGCGCACACCCGTCATCGCTGCCGACGGGGCCGATTTCGGCCTCGTGCCGATGCGGCTGCATTTCAAGCTCGAGCTCTTCCAGCACGCCGGGTCGTTCAAGACGCGCGGCGCTTTCGCCAACCTGCTGATGCGCCAGGTCCCGCCGGCCGGCGTGGCCGCGGCTTCCGGAGGCAATCACGGGGCGGCGGTCGCCTATGCGGCGAGGAAGCTCGGCGTACCGGCGCGCATCTTCGTGCCGGGCATCTCCTCGCCCGCCAAGATTCAACGCATCCGCGACTACGGCGCCGACCTGGTGGTGGACGGCGAGCGCTACGCCGATGCGCTCGCGGCCAGTGAATCGTGGGTCTCGGCATCGGGCGCCTTGGCGGTGCATGCCTTCGATCAGACCGAGACGCTGCTCGGCCAGGGCACCATCGGCATGGAACTGGAGGAGCAGGCGCCCGAGCTCGATACGCTGCTGGTGGCGGTCGGCGGCGGCGGCCTGATCGGCGGCATCGCGGCGTGGTATGCGGGCCGCATCAACGTCGTCGGGGTGGAGCCGGAGGCGGCGCCCACGCTGTCGAAGGCACTGGCCGCCGGCCGGCCGGTCGACGCCGAGGCCGGCGGCATCGCGGCCGATTCGCTCGCGCCTCGGCGCGTGGGCATGCAGATGTTTCCGATCGCGCAGCGACACGTAGGCCGGGTGGTTCTGGTCGCCGACGACGCGATCCGCGCCGCGCAGGCGGCGCTCTGGAGCGCGCTGCGGATCGTTGCCGAACCGGGCGGAGCCGCCGCGTTCGCGGCGATCCTGTCGGGCCGCTACCGGCCGCAGCCGGACGAGCGCGTCGGCATCCTGGTCAGCGGCGGGAACACGGTCGCGGTCGATTTCGGACGGTGAGCGAATGGCGAATGGTAAGAGGCGAATGGCGAATAGCGAATGGCGAATAATTGAGTGAGCCTGACTGCCCCCTACTCGCTATCAGCCATTCGCCACTCGCTATTCGCCGAAGGCTACACCGTCGCGCCCTTGGCCTTCGGGCGGCGCAGGTGCTCGTCCAGGCGCGGCATCAGCTCGACGAAGTTGCACGGCCGGTAGCGGTAGTCGAGCTGGTGCAGCAGGATTTCGTCCCAGGCGTCGCGACAGGCGCCGGGCGATCCCGGCAGGCAGAAGATGAAGGTGGCGCCCGCGACGCCGGCAGTTGCGCGCGACTGGATGGTCGACGATCCGATCTTGGCGGCGCTGATCATGTGGAAGAACGCCGAGAAGCCCTCCATGCGCTTCTCGAACAGCGGCTCGGCCGCCTCCGGCGTCACGTCGCGGCCGGTGAAGCCGGTGCCGCCGGTAGTGATGATCACGTCGATCGCCGGATCGGCGATCCACGTTTTCAGACGCGCCCGGATTTCCTCCACGTCGTCGGCCACGATGATGCGGTCGGCGAGCGCGTGGCCGGCCGCCTCGATGCGGCTCGCCAGCGTCGCGCCGGACTTGTCGTCGGCGAGCGCGCGCGTGTCCGATACGGTGAGCACCGCGATCCTGAGCGCTACGAATGCGCGGGTGTCGTCGAGCCCGGGCATCGCGGGATTCAGACTTCGGTGCCCTTGAACGTGTTGCAGGCCGAGATCGAGCCGTTCTTGAACCCGGTCATGAACCAGCGCTTGCGCTGCTCCGAGGTCCCGTGCGTGAAGCTCTCCGGCACCACCGTGCCTTGGCTCTGCTTCTGCAGCCGGTCGTCGCCGATCGCGGCTGCGGTCCGCAGTGCCGCGTCGACGTCGCTCTGATCGATCGTCCGCCATTTCTGGTTCGAGTGATAGGCCCACAGGCCGGCGAAGCAGTCGGCCTGCAGCTCCACCCGGACCTGCAGCGCATTGGCCTCAGGCTTGGCCATTCCGCGCTGCATCTGCTGCACCTTCGGCAGAACGCCGAGCAGGTTTTGGACGTGGTGGCCGACCTCGTGTGCGATCACATAGGCCTGCGCGAACCGGCAGGCGCGGCTGCCCACGTCGCATCCGCGAAAGCGCACTTCGAGGTCGCGGAAGAACGTGGTGTCGAGATAGATCTTCTGATCGTTCGGACAATAGAACGGACCCATGGCGGCGACGGCGCGGCCGCAGGCGGATTCCCAGCGGCCCGGAAACACCACCAGGTGCGGCTCGGTGTAGCGCTTGCCGGCTTTCTCGAAAATCTCCTTCCAGCGATCTTCGGTATCGCCGAGCACACCGCGCATGAAGCGGGCTACCTCGTCCTGCGGCGCGTTGCGCGGGGCGCTGCGAGGCCGCGGCGATTCCTGATAACGCGACGGCCCGCCGCCCTGCAGGCCTTCGACGCCGCTGATCAGCAGCCGCGGGTCGATGCCCAGTGCCCACCCGACCAGTCCGAGCACCAGCACGGTGCCGATGCCTAAACCGCCGGCGCTGCCGGGCAGGCCGAAGCCCCCGCCGCTCCCGCCAGGCGATTCGCCACGGTAGTCCTGGACGTTGTCGCTTTGCCGGAAATCCTCCCAGCGCATGCGTCACTCCTTGCCCGGCGCTCGCCGGCCGCCGATCTTCGCCGAGCGCACGCTCGAAGTCCATGCAGTCGTTAAGTTTGGGTAACCGAAGCGACTCGAACAAGACATAAGTACGCGCCGCATTTGCTGCAGATTTAAGTCGTTCTTTACCTAAGCCGCGCAAGATGCCGCCTGTCGGTTGTAGGTCTCGCGTCTCCGGCCGCGTCCCCTTGAGTGAGTCAGAGTTTCTGCGTCATGGGTGTGTCGCGTCGCGGGGCGTCCGCCAGGACGCCCCGCTTGTTTCCCGCCCCGGCCAAGGCCGGCCGCATCCTGATCGGCGATTGCGTCGCCGAGATGTCCCGCCTGCCGGCGGGCTGCGTCGATCTGGTCTTCGCCGATCCGCCCTACAATCTTCAACTCAAGAATTCGCTCAAGCGCCCGGACGACTTCGGACGTCGACGCCGTCGATGAGGCCTGGGACAAGTTCGCGAGCTTCGAGCATTACGACGCCTTCACCCGCGCCTGGCTGATCGCCTGCCGGCGGGTGATGACGCCGGCGGCGACGCTGTGGGTCATCGGCTCCTATCACAACATCTTCCGCGTCGGCGCGATCCTGCAGGACCTCGGCTTCTGGATCCTCAACGACGTCGTATGGCGCAAGTCGAATCCGATGCCGAACTTCCGCGGGCGGCGCTTCACCAACGCGCATGAGACGCTGATCTGGGCGGCGCGCGAGCCGAGCGCCCGCTACACGTTCAACTACGAGGCGCTCAAATCCGGCAACGAGGATGTGCAGGCGCGCTCCGACTGGACATTGCCGCTGTGCACGGGCGAAGAGCGGCTGAAGAACGGCGCCGGCAAGAAAATGCACCCGACGCAGAAGCCGGAAGCGCTGCTCGCGCGCGTGCTGCTGGCCTCGTCGCGGGCCGGCGACGTGGTGCTCGACCCGTTCTTCGGCACCGGCACCACCGGAGCGGTGGCGAAGCGGCTGCGCCGAACCTTCATCGGCATCGAGCGCGATGCGGACTATGCGGCCGCGGCCGAAGCGCGCATTGCCGCGGTCGAGCCCTTGCCGGAGGCGTCGCTGGCGTCGTTCGTCACCGCGCGCGAAGCCCCGCGCGTCGCGTTCGCGGCGTTGGTGGAGCGTGGCCTGGTAACGGCGGGCGCGCGCCTGGTCGATGCCAAGCGCCGGCACGCCGCGCTGGTGCGCGCCGACGGTGCGATCGCGCTCGGCGAGACGGTCGGCTCGATCCATCGCATGGGCGCGCTGGCGCAGGGGCTCGACGCCTGCAACGGCTGGGCCTTCTGGCATGTCGAGACACCGGCCGGCCTCACCTCGATCGACGCGTTGCGCGCACAGGTGCGGTTGGAGATGGGTGCTGGCTGACGCGCTTGCGCCGTCGTCCAACGCCAACGATCACGTCGGCGCCGTTCATCCCCCAGCCACGCCCTGCGTATTGACGTAGAGCGAATAGACCGAATGGCTCGCCGCCATGAACAGGCGGTTGCGATAGCGGCCGCCGAAGCAGACATTGGCGCAGCGCTCGGGGAGCGCGATGAAGCCGATCGGCCGGCCGTCCGGGTTGAAGACCTTGACGCCGTCGAGCCCAGGCCCGCCCATGCCCCAGCCGCACCACAAATTGCCGTCGACGTCGACCCGGAAGCCGTCCGGCGTCTCGTCCTTTTCGCACGCGATCAGGACGCGACCGTGGGCGAGCCTGGTGCCGCCGTCGGTCAGGTCGAACGTGTAGATCGCGCGCCCCTCGGCCGCGCTGTCGACCACGTAGAGCTTCGTTTCGTCGGGCGAGAACGCGAGCCCGTTCGGCCGTTTGATGAGACCGGTCGTCACCACCGTGGCGCGCCCGCTTGCGGGATCGAGCCGGTACACGTCGAACGGCAATTCCGCCTGCGCCTTGATGCCGAGGTAGTTGCCGGCAATGCCGGACGGCGGATCGGTGAACCAGATCGTGTCGTCGGACTTGACCACGACGTCGTTCGTGCCGTTGAGCCGCTTGCCGTCGAAGGTGTCGATCAGCACGGTGATGGCGCCGTCGGTCTCGGTGCGGGTCAGGCGCCGGCCGCTGTGCTCGCAGGTGATGAGCCGGCCCTGCCGGTCGCGGGTGTTGCCGTTGGCGTGGTTCGAGGGCTTGCGATAGACGCTCACCCCGCCGGTCTCCTCGTCCCAGCGCAGGATGCGGTTGTTCGGGATGTCGCTCCAGAGCAGGCAGCGCCCATCGCCGAAATAGACCGCGCCCTCGTTGAAGCGGCAGCCGCTCGCGAGCCGTTCGACGCCGGCGTGAAAGAACCGGTATTTGTCGAAGGCGGCATCGAGGCTCTGCACCGCCGGATCGGGATAGCGTTCGCTCGGCTGCCAGCCTCCAACGGCGGCCGGCACGCCCGCCGTGGCCGGCCCGCCGACCGGCATGTCGCCCCCTGATGTCGTCATGGCGTCACCCGCAGGTTCGAAGCCGCCTCACCGCACCGCGAACGGCGCGTGGTACGGCCGGCCGAACGGCACGCCGGCCGTCACCGTCTGCACCGGCTTGAGATGGGCCTGGCCGTCGCGCGTGTTGTTGCGGGTGTCGACGAACGACACCGGCCCCTCCACCAGCTCCATGATCGCGACGTCGCCCGGCGCGCCGACCTGCAGCGTGCCGAGCTTCGGCGCGCGGTTGATGACCTTGGCCGGATTGACGGTCGCCATCGCGACCACCTGCTCGAGCGTGAAGCCGAGGCCGAGGAACTTGCTCATCACCCAGGTCAGGTACGGCATGCCGGGCGTGTTGCCGGAGAACACGTGAATGTCGGACGAGATCGTGTCGGGCGGCGCGCCCTGCGCGATCGCGGCCTCCGCCACCGTGTAGTCGAAGCTGCCGCCGCCGTGGCCGACGTCGAAGACGACGCCGCGCTGCTTGGCGGCGAGCGCCGCCGGCAGCAGCCGGCCGTCCTGCACGATGTTGGTGAACGCGCCGCCGAGATTGGGCGCGCCCGAATAGGCAGTGCGTGAGGATGTCGCCCGGCCGCAGCAGATCGAGGATCTGCGACATCAGCTCGCGCGGTCTCGACGCCGCCGATGTGGCACATCACCTTGGCGCCGGTGCCGGCCTGCTCGCAGGCCGCGATCGCGCGCTTCAGCGGCTCGAGCCCGTGCTTGGCGATCACGTTCTCGGACATGCGCACCTTGATGCCGAGCACCATGTCGGCGTTCTCGGCGACCGCCCTGGCGGCCGCGTCGGTCTGCGCGAAGTCGATGTTGTAGAGCTCCGGCACCGGGAAGCCGCGCCAGCCCGATATTGGCGATGTGCACGAAGGCGTAGAGCCGCGTGCGCGTCTGCGCCGGCGATGTAGCGGCGGAAGGCGGCGAAATTGTTCGCGCCCGGCATCGCCCGCCGACACGCAGGTGGTCGTGCATTGGTGCGCCACCAGCTCGTCGGCCGGAATGCCGATCGCCGAGCCGTACGGAAAGACGTGCGAATGCAGGTCGATCAGCCCGGGCGTGACCAGCTTGCCGGAGGCATCGAGCACGCGCTGCGCGCGCGCCGCCGGGATGTCGCCCTCGACCGCCTCGATCAGGCCGAAGCGGATGCCGATGTCGCGCTGGCCGCGCAGCGACTGGCTCGGATCGAGCACGTCGCCGCCCTTGATGACGAGGTCGAACTTGTCGTTCGGCCCCATGGCGGCGCACGCCGGGCCGACGGCCGACGCGAGCGCGAACGCGCCGGCGGTGGCGAGAAAATCGCGACGTGACGTGATCGACATGACGCTCCTCCCATGCAGCCGACGTTCGGTCGAGCCGAATGGTGCGCCTGCGGCGACGCGCGGGTCAATTCACGATGCGGTGCGGCGTGCGGGCGGCGCGTGCAATCAGCGCGCCGCCACCACCATGATCTCGACCTTGTAGCCGGGCGCGGCGAGCTTGGCCTCGACGGTGGCGCGCGCCGGCGTGTTGCCGGGCGAGACCCAGGCGTCCCACACCGCGTTCATCTCGTTGAAGGTCGCCATGTCGGTGAGCCAGATATTGGCCGACAGCAGCTTCGACTTGTCGGTCCCGGCCTGCGCCAGATAGCGCGTCGATGACGCCGAGGATCTCGCTTGGTCTGGTCGGTGACGCTCTTGCCGGCGTTCTCGCGCGCCACGACGCCGGCCAGATAGACGGTGTTGCCGTGGATCACGATCTGGCTCATGCGCGGGCCGACTTCTTGACGTTCGACGCTCATTTCGGTTTCTCCTCTGCGGTGTTCGAATGCGACGTGCCTGGCGGCGCTAGGGCCGCCCGGCCGCCAGCGGCGCAAAGTGGCATTACCCGCCCTTGACGCCCTGGGTGTTGACGTAGAGCGAATAGACCGAGTGGCTCGCCGTCCATGAACAGCCGATTGCGCTTGACGCCGCCGAAGCAGAGGTTGGCGCAGCGCTCCGGCAGCGCGATGAAGCCGATCGGCTTGCCGGTCGGGATTGAAGATCTTCACGCCGTCCTGCTGCGGCGTTGCCCATGCCCCAGCCGCACCACAGATTGCCGTCGACGTCGACGCGGAAGCCGTCGGGCGTGCCGCCGGGCTCGGCCGTGATGAACGGCCGCTTGTTGGCGAGCTTGGTGCCGTTGTCGACGACGTCGAAGACGTGGATCACGCGCGGCGTGACCGCGGCCTCGACGACGTAGAGCTTCGATTCGTCGGGCGAGAAGGCAAGCCCGTTCGGCCGGTTGATGTCGCCGGTCGCGACCGTGATCTGTCCGGTGCTTGCCGTCGACCCGATAGACGTTGGTCGGCAGCTCGGGCGTCGCGGTATGGCCCTCGTAGTTGCCGAGGATGCCGAACGGCGGATCGGTGAACCAGATCGAGTCGTCGGACTTCACCACGATGTCGTTCGGCGAATTGAGCGGCTTGCCGTCGAACTTGTCGGCGACGGTGATGATGGTGCCGTCGTACTCGGTGCGCGTCACGCGCCGCGTATCGTGCTCGCAGGTGAGCAGTCGGCCCTGGCGGTCGCGGGTGTTGCCGTTGGCAAAATTCGACGGCTTGCGGAAAATGCTGACGCGGCCGGTCTCCTCGTCCCAGCGCATGATGCGGTTGTTCGGGATGTCGCTCCACAGCAGGTAGCGGCCGTCGCCGAACCAGACCGGCCCTTCGCTCCAGCGCATGCCGTGGGCGATGCGCTCGACGCTGGCGAGCGCCAGCCGGTACTTGCGCGAAGCTCGGATCGAGGATCTGCACCGACGGGTCGGGATAGCGCTCGCTCGGCTCCCAGGCCGCAAACGCTCGCGGCGCCGCTGCAATCGTCGCGGCAGCGCCGGCCGCCGCCATGACATGACGTCTCGAAACATGCATGTGGACTTCTCCCTGTGCGGCAGCGGCCCGCGGCCGCGCCTTGTACGATGATAGCACAAGCGCATCGCGCGTCAGCGCTTCCCTCACCTCGGCCGGACGGGCGAGGCAGCGGAGGCGGCGTGGGCGATGACCTTGCGCATAAGGCTTGGGAACGCCTCGCCGGCAAGCTCGCGCGAGCGCAAGCCAGCGCGTCCCGACGGGCGCCGGCGTGCCGGCCGGCACGCCGGCCGCGTAGACGACAAGCTGTAGCGGAAAATGCGTGAAGGTGTGGGCGACGGCGCCGGGCAGCCGACGCCACTTCGCTCGCAGCGGCGCGTCGGCGAGCGCGCGCGTGCGGTCGAAATCATGCGTCCACGCGGTCGTCGGGACTTCGGTCATGCCGCCGAGCAGGCCGTTCACGCGGCCGCGTGCGAACGAGCACGAACCCGTCGGCGCGCGCCACCCAAAAGGCCGCGCCGTCGCGCAGCTTGCCCTCGCGCTTGGGTGTCTTGCGCGGAAAGGTTTCGGGGTCGCCGCGTTGCCGCGCGACGCATGGCCCGCTCCAGGGGCAGAGGGCGCAGGCCGGTTTCCTCGGCGTGCAGATCGTGGCGCCGAGATCCATCATGGCCTGCGCAAAGTCGCCGGTCCGCACCGCCGGCGTCAGCGCCTCGGCCAGCCGGCGGATCAGCGGCTTCGCCTTCTGCCGCTCGTCCTCGACCGCGTAGAGCCGGGCGATCACCCGCTCGACATTGCCGTCGACCGTCGTTGCGCGCCCGCCGAACGCGATCGCCGCAATCGCCGCGGCCGTATAGGCGCCGACCCCGGGCAACGCGCGCAGCTCGTCCTCGTTCGCCGGAAAGCAGCCGCCGTGACGCTCCGCCACGGCTCGCGCGCAGGCGTGCAGATTGCGCGCCCGCGCGTAGTAGCCGAGCCCGGCCCAGGCTTTGAGCACGTCCTCGAGCGGCGCGGCGGCGAGCGCCTCGACCGTCGGCCAGCGCTCGACGAAACGCCGGAAATAGGGCGCGACCGCCTTCACGGTCGTCTGCTGCAGCATGATCTCGGAGAGCCAGACGTGGTACGGATCGGCCGTCTCGCCGGCCGCCGCCCGCCACGGCAGCCGCCGCCGGTGCCGGTCGTACCAGGCGAGCAGCGCTGCCGGCTCGGGCCGCGCCTGCCTCGACCGTTGCTTGGCTGTGCGTGGAGAGCGCTGCCCCTGCGCGAGCGCGGCGCGCTCCGGAGCCGCAATGCGTCGTGGGTTACAGCCGCCGGATCGCTTTCGCCGCCGATGCTCGCCTGCTACGGTCATGCCGGAGCGATGGCAGACCGGCCGGCGATGAACAAGCCCAAGAGAACTTATCCACGGCCGCTTGCCGACCTCGTCGGCCGCTGCCTCGGCGACGTGTTCGCGCGGCAGGGTTTCGCCTCCGGCGAGCTCGTCACCCACTGGCCGGAGATCGTGGGCGAGGAGATCGCCGCCCATGCCGAGCCGCTCAAGCTGCAATGGCCGCGCGGCGGCGACCCCGATACGTCGGAGCCCGCGACCCTGGTCCTGCGGGTCGAGGGCCCGGCGGCGGTCGAGATCCAGCACCTTGCACCGCTCATCCTCGAACGGGTCAACCGCTTCCTCGGCTGGCGCGCGGTCGGCCGTATTGCGCTGCGTCAGGCGCCGCTGGCGCGGCGCACCACCCGGCAAGCGCCCGCCCGGCCCGATGCCGAGGCTGCCGCCCGCATCGCTGCGGACCTGGGCGACATCGGCGACCCCGACCTGCGCGCCGCGCTCGGCCGGCTGGGCGCCGCCGTCAAGCAGAGTTGACGACAACGGCAGGCGTCATGCGCCCAAGCCGCCTTTGCCGTGAGACCAAGAGCGACGGCGACCGTCACGTATCCTTGAACTTCCCTTTGACCATCGCGAACTGGCCACCCAGGTTGGTGCCATTCCAGGTAAATGGCGCGTCCCCCAGGGGGAAACCGCAATTGCACCAGGTGCCGAAGACGTGCACGCCCCGCGGGTCGCTGGCATAGCGCATATGCGCCCCGCAATGCAGCTCGACCGCCTGCGTGTCTATCCCGTGGGCACGGAAGAACACCTGCTGCGAGCCGCGATTGTCGTAGTAGGTCTCTCCCGCCAACTTGATCTGCGGCAGGTCTGTGTAGACGCCAGTGTATTTTCTGCCGCCGAGATCGCCCGGCCCCGCGGCATCGAAATGCAACCGGTACTTCTGGAGAACGCCAATGGAATAGGCATGCGGGCGAAATTGGCCGGATGGAAGCGTTTCCACGGGGCCGGCCACATAGCCGTAGATGATCTCCCAATCCCCCTGCATGTCGAGTTTGTCGTTGTCCTTGAACGCGCCATTGGCCATGAGTCGCCTCCTCTCGTTTTCACCGGTGAGGCGCGCAGCCGGCCGATGCGCCGGCATCCGATCGTGCAACCATCCGTCGCTTGGTGCGCGCCAAACGTGTGGCAATTCAGGACTCTAGCGTCATGTGGGCCGGCCGCAAAACATGACGTTGCTGCTTGCGGCGTTCAGAGAGTGCGCGCGGCGCTCGGCCGGCTGGGCGCCGCCGTCAAGCAGAGTTGACCGGGCCGGCCCCTCTTGGAGAGTGCCCGGATCATTGCCACATCCCGGGTTTCGGGATAGCAGCAGCCGGGGCCCTTACGAAGCTTGAGGATCGTGCCGTGAGCATCACTCGTCGCGAATTGTTGCAAGGCACCGCAGCCCTGACGCTGGCGGGCGCCCTCCTTTCGGCCGGCAGCTGGCCGGCGGCCCAGGCGCAGGCGCCCTCCCCGCAGGACCTGCTCGCGCCGAGCTCGCTGCCCGACCAGGCGCAAGGCTCGCCCAACGCGCCGGTGACGGTCATCGAGTATGCCTCGATGACCTGCAGCCATTGCGCGACCTTCCACGCCACGACCTATCCGGTGCTGAAGTCGCGCTATATCGACACCGGGAAGGTGCGCTACATCCTGCGGGAATTTCCGCTCGACCCGCTGGCGGCGCGGCGCCTTCATGCTGGCGCGCTGCGCCGGCGACGGGAAATATTTCGCGCTCGTCGACACGCTGTTCCGCGAGCAGAAGACCTGGGCGTTCGCCCAGAACCCGATCCCGCCCCTGCTCAAGATCGCCAAGGACAACGGGTTCACGGAGCAGAGCTTCGAGCAGTGCCTGTCGAATCAGAAGGTGCTCGACGGCCTGGAGGAGGTCCGCCAGCGCGCGCAGTCGAAGTTCGGGGTGAACTCGACCCCGACCTTCTTCGTCAACGGCAAGATCATCCGCGGCGCGATGTCGATCGAGGAGCTGGAGAAGCAGATGCAGCCCTTCCTCAAGGGCTCGTAGACGCCTGCTCTCTGCGCCGTCCGAAGACGGAGTCTTGGGACGCCCTGCGCGCAGCCCCTTGCGGGATCGGGCCGGCCGGCGGAATTCAGCCGCCGAATCCGAACAAGCGGCCGGGAAAAAGGCCATCGGGAAAACTCGCAAAGCCTCCGGACCCTTCGAGGCCTCGGCTACGCTCGGTCACCCCGGATCAAGTCCGGGGCAGGCTCGCGGGTGACGGTCGCCGTTTTGCCCCGCACCAACCAAAAAATGTCTGCGCCCGGTTGCGGTGGGCCTTCCGTTGATTCATTTTCCCCGCGATGCGGGACGTGCAGGTGATTCGCGCCGGGGACAGCTTCCAGGCGGTGCGCGGTGGGGATTCCTGCCCTGCCGCGGCTTCACGTCCAAGGGGGCTCACGCATGAAGCTCACCCGTCTGCGCCTGATCGGATTCAAATCATTCGTCGAGCCGACCGACGTGCATATCGAGCCGGGGCTCACCGGCGTGGTCGGCCCGAACGGCTGCGGCAAGTCGAACCTGGTCGAGGCGCTGCGCTGGGTGATGGGCGAGTCCTCGCACAAGGCCATGCGCGCCGCCGACATGGACGAGGTGATCTTCACCGGCTCGACCAGCCGGCCCGGCGCGCAACACCGCCGAGGTGCAGCTCACGATCGACAATTCCGAGCGCACCGCGCCGGCCGCCTTCAACGACCACGACATGCTGGAAATCTCGCGGCGCATCGAGCGCGAGAAGGGCTCGACCTACCGCATCAACGGGCGCGAGGTGCGCGCGCGCGACGTGCAGATCGTGTTCGCCGACGCATCGACCGGCGCGCGCTCGCCCGCGCTCGTGCACCAGGGCCGCATCGGCGAGATCATCGCCGCCAAGCCGGAGGCGCGCCGGCGCGTGCTGGAAGAGGCCGCCGGGGTCGCCGGGCTGCATGCCCGCCGGCACGAGGCCGAGCTGAGACTGCGGGCAGCCGACCACAACCTCGAGCGGCTCGAAGACGTGATCGGCCAGATCGCCGCCCAGGTCGATGCGCTCAAGCGCCAGGCTCGCCAGGCGGTGCGCTACAAGACCGTGTCGGCGCAGGTGCGCAAGGCCGAGGCGACGCTGTTCCATCTGCGCTTCCTCGCCGCCAAGGCCGAGGTGGCCGACGGCGAGCGCGCGCGCGATCTCGCGATCCGCACCGTCGCGGAGCGCACCGAGGCGCAGGCGCGGCGGCGACGCAGCAGGCCAACGCCGCGGCGGTCCTCCCGGGGCTGCGCGACGTCGAGGCCAAGGCGGCTGCCGCATTGCAGCGGCTGGTGATTGCGCGCGAGACCCTCGACCGCGAGGAGGCGCGTGCGCGCGAGCGGATCGCCGAGCTCGACCGGCGGCTGGCGCATTTCGCCGACGACCTGGCGCGCGAGAACAAGCTCGCCGCCGACGCCGAGGCGGCGCTGGAGCGGGTTTGCGACCGAAGAGGATGCGCTCAAGCGCGCCGCCGAAGTCGTTGGCGGAGCGCAGCGCCACCGTCGGTGCGCGCGAAAGCGCCGCCGAGGCCGCGCTGGCCGAAGTCGAGCGCGCCTTCGGCGATCGGACCGAAGCCCTCGCCAACCTTACCGCGCGGCGCGGCGAGCTGGAGCGTTCGCAGCGCGACAATGCCGAGCGGCTGGAACGGCTGGAGCGGCAGATCGCCGAGGTCGAGGACGAGCGCGCCCGCCTGCAGGCGGAAGGCGGCGGACCGGACCTCGCGGCGCTGGCCGCGACGATCGAGGCCGCGCAGGTGGCGGTCGCGGCGGCGGAAGCGGCCGCGCAGGACGCCGAGGCGCGCCACGCTTCGGCGCGCCAGGCCTACGAGGCGGCGCGTATCCCGCTCGCGGCCGCCGAGCGCCGGGCCGCCCAGCTCGAGACCGAGACCCGCACGCTCACCAAGGTGCTGCAGGCCGACGGCGCCAGCCTGTGGCCGCCGGCGCTCGACCTCATCACGGTCGAGAAGGGGTTGGAGGCGGCGCTCGGCGCAGCCTTCGGCGACGACCTCGATGCGCCGGTCGACGCCGGCAGCGCCGGAGCGCTGGAGCGGCGCCGCGGTCGATCCCGCCGATCCCACGCTGCCTGCGGGCGCCGAGCCGCTATCGCGCTTCGTGACCGGCGCCGGCCGAGCTGGCGCGCCGGCTGGCGCAGATCGGCGTCGTCGCGCGCGCCGACGGGGCGCGCCTTGCGGCGCTGCTCAAGCCGGGGCAGCGGCTGGTTTCGCGCGAGGGCGATCTGTGGCGCTGGGACGGATACGTCGCCGCCGCCCATGCGCCGACCGCAGCCGCCCGGCGGCTCGCCGAGAAGAACCGGCTCGCCGAGATCGGCGGCGAGCTCGCCGCCGCCCACGCCGAGGTCGCGGCCAGGCGTGCCGCCGTCGAGGAAGCCGAAAGGGACGCGCTCGCCGCCGCCGGCGCCGAGGTGCAGACGCGGGTCGACTGGCGGGAGCGCCAGCACGAGGCCGATGCGGCGCGCGACGCCCACGCGGCCGCCGAGCGCGAGCGCGCGCTGGTGACCGCGCGCCTCTCCGCGCTCGACGAGGCGAGCGCGCGGCTCACCGCCAGCCGCGACGAGGCGACGGCGTCGATCAACGAAGCGCGCGAGGCGACGGCGCAGCTGCAGCCCGCCGCGACGCTGGAAGCCGAGCTTGCGGCGGCGCGCGCCGACGTCACCGACCGCCGCGCCGCTCTGGCCGAGACCCGCGCCGAGGCGCAGGCGCTGGCGCGCGAGGCCGAGCATGCCGAGCGCCGGCTGCAGGCGATCGTCGCCGAGCGCGCCGCCTGGAACGAGCGCCGCGCCGGCGCGCAGGCGCAGATCGCGACCGTCGCGGAGCGCACCGCCGAGACCACGGCGCGAGCGCGATCGAGCTCGGCGGACGCGCCGAACATGTTCGCCGCTCGCCGGCAAAGCCTGATCGGCGAGATCGAGGGCGCGCAGGAGTCCCGCCGCGCGGCCGGCCGACCGGCTGGCGGAGGCCGAGAACGCGCTGGCCGAGGCCGACCGCGCCGCGCGCGCGGCGCTCGAGGCCATGGGCTCGGCGCGCGAGGACGCCGCCCGGGCCGAGGAGCGGTTCGAGGGCGCCAAGCGCCGGCTCGGCGAGGTCGCGCACGAGATCGTCGAGGTGCTGGAAGTCGAGCCCGAGCGGGTGCCCGCGCTCGCCGGCATCACCGAGGACGCCGTGCTGCCGGAGGTCGCGCAAGTCGAGAGCGACCTCGAGCGGCTGCGGCGCGAGCGCGAGCGGCTCGGCGCCGTCAACCTGCGCGCCGAGGAGGAGCTGCGCGAGGTCGAGGCCCAGCACGCGAGCCTCACCGCCGAGCGCGACGACCTGGTCGAAGCGATCAAGCGGCTGCGCCAGGGCATCCAGAGCCTCAACCGCGAGGCGCGCGAGCGCCTGCTCACCTCCTTCGAGGTGGTCAACGGGCATTTCAAGCACGCTGTTCACCACCCTGTTCGGCGGCGGCGAGGCCGAGCTCAAGCTGATCGAGAGCGAGGATCCGCTGGAGGCCGGCCTCGACATCCTGGCGCGGCCGCCGGGCAAGCGCTTCCAGACCCTGTCGCTGCTGTCGGGCGGCGAGCAGGCGCTGACCGCGCTGGCGCTGATCTTCGCGGTGTTCCTGACCAATCCGGCGCCGATCTGCGTGCTCGACGAGGTCGACGCCCCGCTCGACGATCACAACGTCGAGCGCTTCTGCGACCTGCTCGACGAGATGATCGCGGCAGACCGCGACCCGCTTCGTCACCATCACCCACAACCCGATCACCATGGCGCGCATGAACCGGCTGTACGGCGTCACCATGGCGGAGCGCGGCGTGTCGCAGCTGGTCTCGGTCGACCTCGAAGCCGCGGTCAAGTTCCGCGAGGCGGTGTGACCGACCCTGCTTGACGCCGAGGCCGCGGCGGTACGTCGACGGTTCGGCCGGGCGGCGCCATCACGGCCACGCGGTCGAGGATTGGCCGCGATGGCGGAAATTGAAAATACAAATTCCCTGCAAGGCACCCTGCAAGCCAGAGCCCAAACGCTGGGTGATCGGGTCGCACCACTGACCCAGTTCGTTTTGCGAAATGCAACTCCGGATTTGTGCTCCGCCCCGCCGTTTGCAACCATAGCGACCGCGAGGGGGAAGTGAATGGCTTCGGCGCTGCGCTCCCGGCCCCGAGTTCGTTTTGCGAAATGTGACCTTCGAGTTACACCAACCGCAATGGCGCCATTTGGCACGCCTCGCCTCCTCGCTCCTGTCATGCCCCCCCGAAGGCAGGTCTCCAGCAATCACAGCGGCTCCCTTACTGGATCACCGCTTCCGTGGGTGATGACGACTGAGGTCGGGCCCGCATGCGTAAGCGGCTCATTTTCTCTGGGCATTGTACAGGACAAAACGAGAACGTACAACCCACAAACCCGATGTTTTCCCCAAGATCGGAACCCCGACATCCGCGCACGCGTTGAGTCTCGAACTTCGCTGCGCCACGGCTTGTCGTGCCCGGCGCAAACGAGGAAAGGAAAATATCATGCGTAAGCAGCTTGAAGATGACCACACTCGCGCTCGGCGTCGCCGGCATGCGCTCGCCGCCTCGCAGCCGGCCGCCGCGGCGCCGGTCGCGTCGAACACGGCGGCGCTGAAGGCCGCGGCGCCCGATGTGACGAACCGACGTGCAATACCGCCGCTACCGCCGCAACTGGGTGGGCCCGGCGATCGCGCTCGGCGTCATCGGTGCCGGCATCGCGGCCACAGCGCCGCGCTACTATTACTATGACGAGCCCTACTACGACTACTATGCGCCGCGCGCCTACTACGCGGACCCGTATCCTTACGCCTCTGGCTACGGCTACGGCGCGTACTACGGCCGCGAGCGGTTCTGGTAAACTCGGCTTAAGCGG
>CAVTXS010000033.1:0-30584 GCA_963738705.1 uncultured Alphaproteobacteria bacterium | reverse complement strand
GAGCGGCCCGGTGGACGAATCTACACATTATACTTTTCCCGATCCAGTGGGCGGCGAGGGCCTGTACTGTGAGTTCGGGGGCATGCGTTTCGCCACGGATCCTAACTTGCCAAATCCCGCCAAGATCACCGAAGGACATGTTCTGGTGCAGCAGATGATCATCGATCTGGGCCTTCAGGGCAAGGTTGTGCCGTTTCAAGAAGACGTCCAACCGGCTTTACTATCTTCGCGGCATAAATGTCTACGAGAACGCAATAACGGACCTTGCTTCTTTGCCGTACAACTTCAATAGTGAGTTTGCCGATTTCATTACAGCCAACAACGTGCCCAAGCCATACACGGCCGATAACGTTCTGGGCACAATTGGCACGGTATTAGCGCCAGACCTCGCTTCTTCAAATAGTCGATCGCGCCAAGTGGTGCTCATATTACGCCAGTGGCACGGTGAGCCAAAATCATCGCCACCCCCAGCTTTCCCGCCGGAACCGCCGTGCACAACATGGGCTACTGGAACCTGCTCTACGATCAGTTGGGCGACGAAGGCTTCGATTACGTCGCCGACGGCAATGGCTACACCTCCAACGTGATCAATTGGAATGCTGCCGACGCCATGCAGGCAAACAACGATTATGGTTCATCGGTAAGCTACCAACGCCTAGATGGCGGCTACAGCTTGCTCTTCGACGCTCTCGCAGCGCGCATAACTGCGCTCGCGGCCCAGTATCCGGGCTCCGGCATTTTTTATAAGCAGCAACTCACTGGGCTTGTCAAATCGGCGACGGGCAGCACGACGACGTGCACATTCACTGACCACACTAAGTCGCCCGGGACTGCGTATTCTGTGACTGCAGATCAGTTTACTCCTTGCGATGCCGCGCCGATCACTGAAACTATCGCCGGGTTGTCCACCGACTACATGCTCAACGATCCCAAGGTCAAATACCTCCTGGAATCCTCCATCGACCAGCCCGCCATCAAAGTAGTCTTACTCTTCGATCAGGCTTGGTGGACACCAGTCCCGAATGCAAGTATCCGCCGCGACTGGTTCTGCCGACGAACGCGCCAGCCAACACCCCCCAGGCCCAATGGGTAGGAGGGGCCACCATCACCGATTTGCCGTTGCGCATGGTCTACTATTTCGCCAACAACATACCCGGCGGCCCGGGTCTCAGTGGCGGCCCGTACGTCATGCTTGCAAGCTATGACGACGTCAACTCCTCCGATTCTGGCGCAGAGTTGGAAGTCGCAGGCGAGTACCCCATCGCGCCTTCCTCCGTGCATCAGCCGCTAACTGGCCCGACCTCGGTGCCGGGGGAACCACCTCTCACAGCGGGCATACTCGTGAAACAACTGGCCGAAGCGCATGGCATTGACATCGCAAACGTTCCGGCGCCGACGGCAGTCTATTTCCAGGATTGGGGTCAGGACCCCTTTGGCGGCGGCTATCATGGCTGGGCGGCGCACTACAACATTTGTGAAGTAATGGACAACATCCGAGCGCCCTATCGAAGATCCTCAACAACCCTTCGAGAAAAACGTATGTGATCGGGCTCGTGCTATTCATTTGACCAGGCGTGGGTCGAAGGGGCTTTCTGCACGATGCAGGCCGCAATCTCCACCTCTCCCCGACGGGGAGAGGTCGGCTTCCTCGCGCCAACGAGGTGAGGGGGCTCAAACTGGTCGGCAAGGTTGTAATATAATACCAAGCCTCGCAATGTCTCACTCGTCATGCCCGCGCTTGTCGCGGGCATCCACGTCTTGCTTTGCGAGTCGATTCAAAGACGTGGATGGCCGGGACAAGCCCGGCCATGACGTGGGGGAGCGTCGATGATTACGAAGGTTGGTATAACCCCCCACCCCACTGCGCTTCGCTACGCTTAGCGCAGTCGAGCCCGGGATCAAGTCCGGGCCAGGCTCTCTCCGCTTTGGGAGAGGTGAATCAGTGTAAGCGGAAAACACTCTACAGCGCTGACGGTTCGACGCGCCGATCCGCCATGGCCGTCACGTCGTCCGCCTGTTCGGCCTTGCCGACGAAGGCCCTGACTGCGGCGGTGACCGACTTGACCACATCGGCGCTGCGCGCCGCGCCGGCGCTGCGTAGGGCGGCTTCGAGGCGTTCCTCGGAGAACAGTGCGCCTATCTCGTTGGACGCTTCCGTCACTCCGTCCTGGATAGATGTAGATGACGCACCGGCTGGATCGAGGGAAAGCAGGCCGGTCTCGTAGACCGCATCCGCGCTCACCCCCAAGACGATGCCTTTGGCGCCGTCGATGGCTTCGAGCATTTTGCCGGCCAGCCGGTACGGCGGGTTGTGCCCGGCATTGCAGAACAGGAACTCGTGCAGCTTCGGCTGCAGCATGCCGAAAAACAGCGACACGAACATCAGGCTGTTGTTGTTCTGGCAAAGCTCGCGGTTCACCCGGGCGATGATCTCCGACGGACTTGCCAGCGCACCGCTCGGAGGGCGCATCAGTTCGGTGGCGAACCTGATCAGGCTCTTCGCCCGCGCCATGAACAGTGCGGCAGGCATTCCTTTGCCAGAGACATCGCCGACCAGGAAGCACAGCGTCCCGTCATCGGAGTAGAAGAAATCATAGAGATCGCCGCCGACCTCGCGCGCCGGCTCCATGCTGGCAAAGATTTCGATCGGAGCGTCGGCCGTGGGGCGCGGGAACGCGCTCGGCACCATGCTCATTTGCAGCTCGCGGGCGGCATCGAGCTCCGATTCCAGCCGGGCCAAATGCGCGCGCACCTCGTCGCGCAACCGCTTCTTCTCCAGGCTCGCCCCGATGCGGGCCCGTAGCAGGATCGGATCGACGGCTTGGTGAGGTAGTCGACGGCGCCGATCTCGATGCAGCGCACGACGCTGGTGAGCTCATTGAGCGCCGAGATCATCAGCACCGGAAGATGGTGCAATCGGCCTTCCCCCTTCAGCCAGCTCAAGACCTGGTAGCCATCGACCTTCGGCATCATGACGTCGAGCAGCACCAGATCGAAGGTGCCGTCCCGCAAATGCGCGATGGCTTCCTCGCCGTCATGGGCAGTGACGACGTTGCGGTAGCCTTCGAGCTCGAGATAGAGGGTCAAGGTATATCGGTTGTCGTCGTTGTCATCGACGACAAGAATGCGCGGGCCTGCATCGTCTTGCGGTCGTTGGTCGGCCGGCACCGCGTCGCCTCCGCGGTCAATGATCAAAGTGGAAGTGGACGACCGACGTTCCATCTCCAGACGTAGAGCGTACGCGGTCCGCATTGCGATGCAACATGAACCCGGCCAGCCGCCGCACGCCATCCTCGCTGTCTCGGATCTCGTCGTCGGTCGGGCGCCGCTCCGGGAATCGAGCAGATCGCCGTGGTAGCTCAGCCGGACGTCGAGATTGAACTCATCGAAGCTGGCGCTGATCTGCATCGGACCGCGCTGCCAGCAGTTTTCCGCAACCGCATCGACGAGCTGAAGGACGCCGAAGATCGCACGGTCGACGACGTCCGGTCGAGCCCCCCAGACTCCGCCTTGCCGGCGCAGGAAATCTTCGATCGCCTGATGGTCGATGGCCGCGCTCTCGATCGACAGCCCAACGGTCTTCCTCACCCCGAGGCGAAACAGGAGGTTGAGCAAGAGGGCGATGACAGTGGAAAGCACCAACGAGGAGCCGACGATGGGGGCGGCGGCTCGCGGAGCGGTTTGCGCCAGCAGCGGAAATACCTCGACGGCCACGCCGGCAATGATCGCCAATCCAAGCACCAGCGTCCGCCGGGCATCGAGCAGCCGCGAGGTCATGGTCTGGAGACCGTTGAGAATGATGAAGCTCATGGCAAACAGCAACGCCGCGACGATCACGGGCCGCGGCATGCCGGCAACCAGAACGATGACCTTCGGAAAAAACGCCAGGACCACGAATATCGCGGCCACGATGAACGCAACGACCCGGCTGGCGACGCCGGTCGCGGCCGACAATCCCACGCTCGGCGTCGACGTATTCGTCCCGAGGCCGCCGGCAATGCCCGAGATGACGGTCGATACGCCGTCGGCCATGACGCCGCGCCGGATCGAGTCCATATCGGGCCGCACCCAATCGGCGTCGTTCAAGCGCTGACACATGGTGATCGTGCCGGCGGCTTTCATGGCGGTGGCGAGGCTCGCGATCGCGAACGGCACCACGAGCGCAAGGTCGACCGACCAGGCCAAATGATCGAAGCGCGGCAGCCCGAACAGCGGCGCACCGCTGACTGCGGCAAGCATTTTCTCGTCGAACAGGCCGGTGACGGCGGCCGCGACGTAGCCCACCAGCAGACCGACGAGCGCACACAACATGCGTGCCGCATTCCTGCCCCAGATGTTGAGGGCAACCATGGTCGCAAGCGTCAATCCTCCCACGAGCCATTCGGCTCCGCTCACGGGAGCGGCGCCCTCGCCGAGGACCGTGCGCAATCCGGCAAGCCCCGCCGACAATCCGATCATGAAAATGATCAGGCCCGAGATCTCGGTTGGAAAGATCGCCCGCAGCCGATGGAGCAAAGGCGCGAGCGCTGCCTCGAGCGCGCCGGCGAGCGCTGTCATACCGAAGACCAGCGGCAGGCCGCCGCTCTGCGCGGCAAGCAGGGACGGCGCCAGATACGTTGCCGTCAGTGTCGACGGACACATGTAGCCGGACCCGAGGGGACCGAGCCGCAGCGACTGCAGTACCGTCCCGACGCTGAGCACCAGCAGCGCAACGGCGACAAGGCTGGCGACAAGTTGCAGTGGGGCGCCGGCCGCGCGGGCCACCAGGACGATGTACACCAGATTGATCGAGATGATGGCGACGTGCTGCAGTCCATTAAGTACCGCAAGCAGCACCGGTGGCGATTCCTCCACGCCATAGATGAGGTTCGGCGGTTTTTTCATCGCTCAGAAGATCTGTTGTGCGATTGCCAAAACCTGGCGGCTGAAAAGTCCACTCACGTGCTCACGCGAGCCCTGCCGATCCCTTCGTCCCGTGTCGCGCAGATGACGAAGAGGTCGGTGAAGGCGCCGAGCTCGAACAAGCGCTTGAGCTCTGCCGACATCCCGCACAGGACGAGCTTGCCGTCGAACTCGTCCACCAGCTTGCGCGCGATCAGCAGTGAGCGGAAGCCTGCGCTGCCGATGTAGAGGATGCGCCCGAGGTCGACGAGGATGTGGCATGAGCCGGAACGGATGAGCTCGACCATGCGGTCGCCAAAAGGTTTCGCCCCGAGGGTGTCGATGCGCCCCCGCGGCTCGACGATCACCACCCCGTCCGTTTCGCTCTCGACCAGTTCCATATGGCGCTCCGGGATCGTGTTTTTCAGCAAACGAGCTCGTGTCCCGATTCCGAAGTTCGCAACAATTGCGGCACACTCTCATGCGAGCTTCGGGTTGGGGGCGCTAGGCGGAGGGTAGCTTTTTTCGCAATCGAAGCCGGTTGATGCCCCCGAGGCGAGCATAGGCCACTTCGTCCATCAAGCTTTTGATGAAGTGGACGCCGACCCCGCCGATCTTGCGATCCTTGAGCGGGGTCGTCAGATCGGGTTGCGAGACCTGCAGCGGGTCGAACGCCGTGCCGGTGTCCTCGATGTCGACCAGAACCTCATCTGGCCGATAGGTCATGCGGACCAGGATCTCGCCGCGCTCGCCCTCGCCATAGGCGTAGCCGATGATGTTGCTGAGCACCTCGTCCAGCACGACGTGCAACTCGTGGATGTCGGCGCTTGGCAGTTTGTGCTCGGCCCCGAACCGCTCGACCATCGCCACGATGACCGGCATGTCCTCGCGCCGATTGCCGATACGCGCTTCCATGCGATCCATATCGGGCGCCCCCGGGCCCTTCGCTGACCCAGCTTGGCATCGGAAATGCCGGGACGCCAGCCTCGGCGGCCTCGATCGGCTAGCTGCCGCTCATTGTGCTATTCGGTCGCAACGATCGGTCCGAAGCCGTGGACCCCCCTCCGCGGAGTTGAGGTCCCATGCTCGATCGGCCCGGCGAAGTCTCCGACGGCGGGACCGGCCAGGAGGAACGGATTTCGGTGCCGATGGACCTTGGGCTAGGGCCGGGGGACGGCGGAATGGTCGCGGAATTCGAGGGAGGCGCGGCAATGAGTGCCGCACGCGCCGTCCGAGGCCGCGTCCCCTTCCGGCAGCGATCGGTTCGCACTCACGTCGAGCCCGTTCGCAGGCCCCTTGCTTGCCAAGAGCTGTTGCAAACGGGTGCGAGCCGCCTCGTTCCGGGCTGCCAATTCTGCGCGGCAAGCGACGTGAAGGCAATCGTAACCGGGCTGCCCGATCAACCGTGCGAGCTCGTTTGCAGTTTCGGGTGGGATTGCTGTCGTACGGTCCAACTTCTGGGCAAGTCGCTCCATCTGGACGGTCGCGTCCAGTGGTCGCGGGCCGCCGGTCACCATCATGATCATGGCCCAGCAGGCGCAGGCGGCCACCACGAACAGCCAGCCGCCCAAAGCTCGATTGCCAATCGTCTCCGATCCCCTGAGAAACGGCCACTGTCCTGCATCGAGCCAAAGATATGCGGTCTTATGGTCCGTATCGCCGCTACCTGAGCGGTCTGGAATGCGAGCCTTACCGCCAGGCACATCGTGGTTGGTATCAAAATGATGGCTCAGCGACAAGATCTTCCGGCCGGAATTCCGTGACCGCCGGGACGGCATCCGTGGTTCTCTGCTGCGTGCGCATAGCTCGCTCCCCTGGTTGAGATCCTTCTGGTGCGGCCTGCTGGACCACGAAGTCGGTCAATGGCTGTCGTATTGCTCGACCGGGAGGTTGCGCGGAGCTTGCATCATCAGGGCAGACGGACTGACGGTCGCCTCGATGACCGGGGTACCGGCTCGCGGGGCTGAGACCGAAGCGGGCGCGAAAGAGGCGATCAGAAGCCCGCCGACGGCAGCTGTGAGAATGCCGGCAACCGCAATTTGCTTCCTGGGAACGAAACGCATGGAACCATCCCTTCCGGTTGGCGCAGCGTGCTCAGCCCCGAAGCAGATCGAGGGGCGGTTGCGTGCTGGAGGATTGAAGGCATGGTGGCCTCCGTTTACGCTCGGCCAACCGGGCGTGGCCGATTTGCAAATCGACGGTAGGGCTGAAGGCGCGGCAAAGTCCTTGGGGCGACCGTGAATTGTTCTGAAATCTCCTGAATCGCCGCGCCCACGGCCCGTTCGCAAAGCGAGCTGGGATCGTGCCCGCTAAGAGCCAAGTCGCAGGCGGCCTGACGCCGCTGGCGCGTGGGGCGGGACCGATGGAAATTGCCGTCGAAGCAGCTCGAGAGGGATGTCACCAAGATCGTCCTCGGCGGCCGGTTCGATACCACCGGAGCGGTCGTGATCGAGTTGCCGTTCAATGCGGCGGTCGCGGAAAAGCGCGTCGTCATTGTCGATCTGTCGGCGGTGACCTTTCTGTCCTCCTATGGCGTCCGCGTTCTCCTCGTCGGCGCGAAGACCGTCGGCAAACAAGGGAGGCCGGCTCGTCATCCAGTGCCCCGACAACAACGTCTCGAAGGTCTTGAAGACGGCCGGAACGGATGCAACTGATCCCGATCTTCAGCAGTGAAGCGGCAGCGCGCGCCGCCGTAACGACATCCTGATCGCGATGTCCGGCGCCATCATCACATTCGCCGACCGGCTCGTCTTGCGCAGCGAGCTTGCCGAGCTGTCGCAGCTCACGGCATGGACGCAAGATTTCGCACGCCGCACCAAGCTCTCGTCCGATACCTTGTTCGCGCTGCAGCTTTGCATCGAAGAGGCAGTCGCCAACATCATCATGCACGGCGGCGCGCCCGCCGACCGCCAGGAATCGCGATCGAAATGGAGTTGGCCAACAGCAGCGTCATGGTGGTGATCGAGGACAGCGGGCGCGCCTTCGATCCGACGCAAGTGCCTCCGCCGCCCAAGCCGAGGTCGATCGAGGAGGCGCGCATTGGCGCACTCGGTATTCATCTCATGCGCAGTTTTGCCTCGGAGATGCGCTACGAGCGGCGGGACGGGCGCAACCGACTCACACTCACGTTTCTCCCGAAGGAGCCGGCACTCGCCAGCCCGGGATGAGTCGTGACCGAATCGGACGCCTTTGTCTTTGGGCCCTTCCGGTTGTCGGTTGCGCGGCGTGAGTTGCTCGCGCACGGTGTCCCGGTCCTGCTTGGCCAACGGGCTTTCGACGTCTTGCTCGCCCTGGTCAGCCGACACGGGCAATTGGTCACCAAGGATGACTTGATGGCCGAGGTTTGGCCCGGCGTCGTGGTCGACGAAAACAACATCCAGGTGCACATCTCCGCGTTGCGAAAGATATTGGGCGACGAGAGAGGTGAGCGCCGTTTTCTGCTGACCGTCGCGGGGCGCGGATACCGCTTCGTGCATCCGGTGGAACGGTCGAGCGCAGCCCCGGTTCATCCGCGGCTGGTCGAGCGCGACGCGACTGCTGCGGCCGGAGTCCGGGCGCCCGGCAACCTGCCGCACCAAATCACCACGCTCATCGGTCGCGAAGAGGCGATCGAAATCGTTGGGAAGCGGCTGCAAGATTACCGCCTCGTGACGCTGGTCGGACCAGGCGGGGTTGGAAGACGCGGCTTGCGATTGAATGCGCCGCCGCCGGCTTGCAAGACTACGCCGATGGCGCATGGCTTGTTGAGCTTGCTGCGCTCAGCGATCCGCAGAGCGTGGCGGCTGGCTATCGCCGAGCCGCTCGGAGTCGCGCTTTCAAGCGATGTCCCGGCAATCGAGGTGCTTTCGGCTGCTCTGCGCAGCAGGCATATGCTGCTGGTCATCGACAATTGCGAACATTTGATCGCCGAAGTGGCGCGCATCGCCGAGGTGTTGATCAAGTACTGCCCGCGGGTGCGGATCCTGGCGTCGAGCCGGGAGCGTTTGACGGTCGCGGGCGAGAACGTATTCCGCGTGCCCTCGCTGGCGACGCCCGACGGAACGGCGACGTTGTCGGCTGCGCGGGCGCAGGACTACGCCGCCATCCGGCTGTTCGCCGATCGGGCAAAGTCGGCCGGCAACGATTTCGTCCTCACTGACGACAATGCCACGATCGTCGGCGCAATTTGCCGGCGACTGGATGGCATCCCGCTGGCCATCGAGCTCGCGGTGCCGCGGCTCGAGATCCTGTCGCTGAGCGAGCTCGCAAGAGGGCTGGAGCAGCGGTTTGGCCTGCTGAAAGGCGGTAGCCGTACCGCATTGCCGCGACACCAGACACTGCAAGCCTTGATCGGCTGGAGCTACGACCTGCTGACAGCTGACGAAAAGGACGTGCTCTGCCGATTGGGAATTTTTGCGGGCAGCGCGATCCCTGCATCGATCGCCGCCGTCGCCGGTGACACAGGTGCCGCGGGGCGTGATCCTGACGCGCTCTCTTCGCTGGTCGACAAATCTTTGGTCATGGCCGATCGCGCAAGCGGCGAAGCCCGTTACCGGCTACTCGAGTCGGTGCGTTACTTTGCGCTCGACCGGCTCACGGCCGTGCAAGTGTCGCAACTGCGGCGACGGCACGCGGCGCACTTTGCCGCTCGATGTGCGCAGGCTACGGCGGAGTGGGAAACGACCCCCACCGAGCAGCTGATGGCGGCTTATGCGGCGGACGCCGACAACTTGCGGGCAGCGTTGCAGTGGGCGTTCGGCAACGAGGGCGATTGCGACCTCGCGCTCGAATTGGTCTCGTACAGCCACGTCATCTGGGCCGAGCTTGGGTTGATCGTCGAGCACCGGTACTGGGTCGAGAAGGCGCTTCGACGTATTGTCCCTTCGACTCCAGCGATGATCGTGGCAAGGCTGCTGTCCTGGCAGGCCGGCGACGTAAAGGAGATCGACGATCCGACCGATTACGATGACGCCATGCGCGCTGCCGGGCTCTACGAGAGCCTGGGCGATCGATTTCATCAAGGCCAGATGCTCCTGCGCGCCGGCATAGCACGGGTTGGTCCCGACGGCGTTGCTGACGAGGGATTGTTGTCGCAAGCACACGCCCTGCTGCGCCCGTTCGGCCACACCAAGACTTTGGCGCGCTGCCTCGGCGCGCTGGCATCTGCCCGCCTTTCGGCCGCGGATGTCGCCGCCGCACAATCGCTGCACCGACAAGCCGTTGACGTCTACCGACAAATAGGAGACGTACCCCTACCCGCACCGGCTTGACCAAAATGACGGCCGCGACGGAACTGGCGGTTCTGGCGCTCGCCGTTTCCCGCTGCCCTCGTGCTTCGCGAACTTGCGAGAGCTCGAAATTTCATTTTCCAGGGCGACAGGCTGAGCGTTCGATCCGTCAGGTGAAGGGCACTAGGGGACTGGTGCTGCCGGTCAGGATTGAACTGACGACCTCTCCCTTAGAGTTTGTCCGGGAACATCAAGTTGGATTACAAAGTTTTCGGAGCATGAGGCGGATTGATGCGAGGCGCAAGAATGCGAGCCCCTTGCGATTGAGGCTCTCCCAATCTTTGGCGAGCCTTCGGCAGCGATTGAGCCAAGCAATGGTGCGTTCGACCAACGCCTGTACAATGTTGCCAGGAGCCGATCGTTTTGGTCGGTGATGCTGGTCCCGATGGATTCTGGTGATGGGACCCGGAATATGACCTCGATACGGCTGTCGTCGATTTCGATCCGGCGTACGACGGTGCGAATGATATCCTGCATGCCGAGCCGGTCGAGATTATCGAGCCCGGTTGTCACCTTGGCAGAGAAATCTTCCAGACGGCTGATCACGAGGGCGAGGTCGCGTTCGGTCTCAGCTGCGTCGAGAGCTGCCTGCTGCCGCTCCTGCAGCTGGGACTCGCGCTGTTTCAAGCCTGCGATGCGCGGCTCGAACTCAGCTTTGTCGATGACGCCTTCGGTATAACTGTCGATGAGCCGACCAATTCCGCGCCGCAAACTCGTCATTTGCCGATCGAGGCGAATGATCTCGTCCGGCATGGCCGCGCCGTCACGCGCTTGGTCAATGCGACGACGATATTCGTCGGCCACGCGGTGCGGTTCTTCCAAGAGAGCCTGCACCTGATCCCATACTTCCTGTTCCAACTGATCGCCGCGCACGGGGCCGTTGTTGCACACCGCGTTGCCACTGAACCGGTAACCGTCCGCACCGGTGCAGCGATAATAGCGCAACGTGTTCATCGGATCGTATGGGCGTGAACGAGGAGCTATCTTGCCATAATAGGCGTATCCGCAGCGCCGGCAGACCGTCAGACCTTGCAGCAGCCAGCACTGGCCGCGCTGACGTTCCCGCTTACGCCTCCGGTTCTCCTCAAGCTGTGCTCGCACAGCCTCGAACACCGCGGGATCGACGATTGAAGGAACTGGAATCTCGATCCATTCTTCGCGTGGCATGGGGATGCGCGAGGTGGCGCGCGGCGAGGGCTTCAGGTGCCCACGGATCGGCCGCAGCCGTGGCCGAGGAGGTAAGAAGCGTGCTCGCCCGAAGGCTGCGCGTCCGATATAGGCCGGATTGTTGAGCATGTCGCGGATCGTGGAGGCATGCCAATACGTTGACCCTCGCCGGGTTTGGCAGCCCATCTGCTGCAGGCGTCGGCATACTGCGCGCAGGCTCATTCGCTCCAGACCGATCCACGCAAAGATGAGACGAACGATGGGCGCTTCCGATTCCACCACCTCGAAACGCGCTATTCCGCCGCCCTGAGTTCGACTCACGTAGCGATACCCGTAGGGAGCCCCCGTCAGCGCACTGACGGATCCGGATTGTGCGGCATGCCGGCGGCCGCGCCGGCCCCGTTCGAGGATCTTGGCCCGCTCGTATTCGGCGATCACGCCTTGAACCTGGAGCAAAAGATCGTCCTCCGCGGTGCCGCCGATCGGGTGGTTCAGGAAGACAACCTCCGCACCCGCGCGGCGAAACTCATCGATCAGGAGCACTTGATGGGCGTAACGGCGGGCGAGCCGATCCGGGGCATGGACATAAATGCGCTCGACTTGGCCGCCAGCAATTGCATCTCGTAGCCGCTCCAGCGCCGGGCGAAACAGGATTGCACCACTGTAGCCTTCATCCACGTAGTTATGATCCGGTTCAAGCTGAAAGCCGTCAGCTGCGATACACTCTCGTAGCGCGGTAACCTGGCTGGCGATCGTGTTGTCGCGTGCCTGACTCTCGCTCGACACACGTGCATACAGCGCAACGGAGCCCCTCGCGGTCATCTGTCACCTCCGCGCGCTGTCACTGTCGCCACCTTCGTCTTCCGCGGCTGAGCATTGCTGCGCTTGGGCCGCGGGCTCGTCCGTCGCACCGCCGGTACGAGGCGAGCGTAGGCCTCGATCAGGTGCTGGGGGCCGAACCTTGTCGCCTCGAATGACACGCGCACTTGCAGTAGAAGGCGATCCGTGCGCCGGACCATGCGCGCCTCCATCGGCCATGGGCCCCGCGGCGGGCCGCCGATGGCGCATCAAATCCTGCGTTGACTTTGAGTCGCCTGTGACAAATTGACTCGTGCATTGCTTTGGGTCTGCCGGGACGAGGAGCGGTTGCCGTCTGCGGTCCCTGCGTTCGATGATCGATGACCACTCAAAACCTAACTTGGCAACATTGTACGAACGGTCACAACCCACCGGCGTGGGAGCACCACGAATCCTTTGCCGTGATCGGCGCGCTTGACGATTTCAGTTTCGAGCTGCGGCATGATTTTCTTGAGCGCCTTTTGGAATTCCGGCCCCTGATAGCCGCCGTCGGCAAACAGCCTTTTCAAGAACGGATACATCCCGAACAGAGTGGCAAGAAGCAGGATGCCGCCGTCGCGGTCTTGGAGGTCGGCGGGATGAACGATCGCGTGCAACAGCAGACCCAGCGTATCTACGAGAACATGGCGCTTCTTGCCCTTGATCTTCTTGCCCGCATCATAGCCATGCGGATCGATCCAGGCCCCCCTTTTTCAGCGCTTTTCACGCTCTGGCTATCGATGATGGCGGCGGTGGGGCTGGCTTCGCGTTCGCCTTGCTCGCGGCACGCCACATACAGCGCGTGATGGATGCGATCCAGCGTGCCGTCGTAGCTCCACAAATCGAGATAGTCGTGCACCGTGCTGCGCGGCGGAAGGTCTTTCGGAATTGCCCGCCACTGGCATCCCGTGCTCAAAACATACATGACCCCGTTCATCACTTCGCGCACGTCGACGTGGCGCTTGTTGCCGCCGCGTCTGGCCGGCGCGATCAGCGGCTCAACAAGCCCCCACTCGTCGTCGGTCAGATCGCTCGGATATCGCAATGCGCTGCGGTCGTATCGCCTGCGGTTCTTCGCCGTCCACATCGGTGACCCTCCTCGAATCAGGCCACCACTCTTGAATCACAAACGATTCATCGGATTCAATATGTTCTCGGACAGACACTTACCAAGGGATTACTTAGCGTTGATGGGACTCGGGAAATTGGTGGACTACACGGATTTTACACGGGTCGGCCTAAGACCCTTTGTCGTTTGCTTGCGATCTTTTACGGGCACCCATCGGCAAGCCGAATACTGATGAGATCGCGAGACGACCGTTCGCCGCGGATTACTTAATGCTGGGATACGGCAGTTCAAGTTTAGGTTCCGGCGGCTTCGTCTGCATCTCCTCCAGCGTCGCCCGGACGCCCTTCATCCGCCGATGTACATGCGCCCATCCTACCCAACCGACCAAAGCCGCGACCTTAATCATCTCACCAAAAGTGCCGGCCTTCCCCGTAGAGGCAAACTCCTGAAGTACCCAGATAGCAAAAACGACGATCCATGCAGCTTTCCAGACCATGCGCCACACATCCAGGTTCTCCAGTTCTCTCTCCCGCAGCCTGTGCGGTTCGGTGCGGGCCATCCACTGACGATGGAGCTCATCGTGTTTCTCTTTCACCAGTCGATTGGCCGTGCGTTTCGCCTCCTGGTCTTCCCGGGCTCTCTGCCTAGCCTCGGCGTCGGCTCGGCGCCTCTCGCTTTCTCGAATTTCTTGCTGCCTCCGTTCTTCTCGGATCTTCTGAAGGTGCGGGCTGGCTGACGCCGAGTCCCAATCGAGCCATTTGCTCTCTTTCTGAAGGTAGGCTTCAAACATTGCAGGGGAGCAAGAGAAAAGCTCTGTAGCGGAACCATGCCGAACTTGCAGATGTCTCATATGCCAATGCAGGCGGGTTTCAAGGTCAACCGGAGCCCTGAGCGGGCATCGGACAACGTGATCCCAGCCGTTCTGTGGAAGTTGATTGCGCTTTGCGTAATCTCGTATCCGTTCTCTACAAGCAATCTCCGATGGACGGTCGGTCATGCCCACCTTCAGCCACCCATTCTCAGTGTGATAATATGCGGCGCATGAGCGGCACGTAAGGCGCTTTGACGGCCGACAGTTCCTTGGCCTCGAGGACCATGTCCATGGTGCGGTCGCCGAGGAGATCGCGGTCGGCGTAGGTAACCTTGTCCTTGCCTTCGTGGATACGCTCGGCCAGCGCCTTGATCTCACGCTTCGCCTGCGGATCGTCGAAGTGGATGCCCAACGCCCGCAGGATGTGATTTTTGATGACCCCGAGTGCCATGGCGTTACGGCGGTTGCGGTAATACTCGTCCGCCTTCTTCCAGAACTGCTGGAGCTCCGGGTCCAGCTCGGCCCAGCGCCGGGCGAGATCTGGGTGCTGCTCCTTCATCCAAGCCTCAGCCGCGACATCGGCAAGCTCGCCGTCCTTCGTCTTGCGCGGGTGTGGCTGGTCCACGAGCGACCGGTCGGGGTAGATGCCTGCCATGGTCAAGTCGTGGGCAAGCGTGACGAGCTTATCCCACTGCCCGCTCGCCGTGTGCTTCTTCTCCAGCGCCATCGTCTCCTCGATGATGGCCCGGTCGTCGTTCTGCATCTTCGTCGTGCGGGTGCGGATCACCTCGATGGTGTCGGCAACCTTTATACTCTTCGGCGTCTCCGGGCTGGCGGCGCTAGTGGGATTTGGGGTGGCACTGTCCTCCCGCCGAGAAGCAAACTCCAGCAGCGTTTTAGATGCGAGTATCTCAGCCGCAATCGCAGTGCCGAAATGGTCTAGAAGCACTTGCCGGAACTCGGGAGTGTCTCTGTTTTGTAAAATTTCGCGTATGTAGCTGGTACGGGCCTTCGGGCTGATGCCGGCTGCGCGCAGGGAAGCGACGAGTGCGTCGAGGCCGCGCAAACGGGTGCTTTTCGGGCCGCTCATGCTTGAGTGCCTTTCTGCTGCCGTGCCACAGGCATCTCTCAGGATTTGGTAGTGGCGATCGCAAGCCGTCTAGAGCGAGGCGAGCGTGCGCGTCGAATCGAGGCTCACGATGGAATCTGGGTGAGCGCGAGCGCGGCGACGCCGGCGAGAGCTACAGCGAGGAACGTGACTGCACGTTCCTCTTGGTTCTTGCTAAAAGCCCATACGGCTGCCCCGAAACTTGTGAAGCCCACCAATGCGACCGCGTCCATTGCGCCCCACCCCTCTCGCCCCTAATTAAGACGATGGGATAAGGTAGGCACAAGCCTTTACCCACGCGGGTAACATTCCCGGAACGTCCTAAGAACCATCACACGGATTTTACACCGGTTGAAACGTGGCGTTCTCGTTAGGTTGCGGGTTTTTGGGTAACTACGCGATTTCGCGCGCCACCCGCTCCCCATTGATTTCGTTGGGTTTTCGTGGTGCTGCCGGTCAGGATTGAACTGACGACCTCTCCCTTACCAAGGGAGTGCTCTACCACTGAGCTACGGCAGCGACCGGCGGACAAGCAGAATAAAGGTCTCGGACAGACGGCGGCGATGCTTGCCACAAGGCCCGCAACGGCGCAAGCGCGGCCGGATCACGCAAGCCGCTTGAGATGCTCCTTCGCGGCGGGCGCGGCGTTCTGTCGGTCGGCGAGCTTGAGCAGCACCTTCTTGATGCGCTCGGCGGCAAAATCCTGTTGTGCGAGCGCCATGCCGCGGTCGAAGGATTCCGAATAACGCGCAATCAGGCCGTCGTGAAACCGGAAGAAGCCGATGCCCTCGAACACCACCGGCTTTCCCTCCGCGCCGGGCATGGCGGACGCGTAGCTGAAGCGGTAGCGGGCATAGCCCGAGCGTCCGTCGCTCAGAGGGTCGAAGAAGTCCCAGCGGAAGTTCGAGCCGGTCTCGTGGAAGTGCGCCAGCATGTCGGCGATCGCCTGGCGGCCCTTGTATTCGCCGAAAAATCCATCGTCATAGACACCGTCTTGCGTGAACAGGGCCGCAAGGCCCGGCCCGTCATTGGCGGCGACCGCCTTGGCAAAGCGCGACAGCAGATCTGGAAAGTCGGTCACGGCGTCCTCCGTTGCCTTCCATGCGGCAGGGTTGCGCCCTAGCTTAACGCTCATGACCGACCGGCCGAAACCCACCCAAAAGGAGCTTCGGGAACGACGCCTGCAGGCGGCGCTGCGGGAAAACCTCAAGCGGCGCAAGGCGCAGGCGCGCGACCGTGCAGAGCGCGCCGGAACGGATAGTGCGTCGGAGGAGCGCGCGCTACCGGTAACGACGGAAAAGCAAAGGGCCGAATGACGCGCCGCGGCTCTCGTGATGGCGGACGCGCACGCGTGTCACTGTTCCGTCGCTCGACCCTTTCGCCAGGCATCCGCCGTGGTTGCCGAGGCGTTTCAAACAACAAGATCGAACTGGCCGGTGTCGAAAAAGTGCTGCGCGAGGTGGTTCACACCCTCAACCGCTGCACCGCGCAGGACGAAATGATCGGTATCGGTGAAGACGACAGCTTTGGAGCCCTCGAGGTCGCCGTCGGTGCTGATGCTTCCCTCCAAAACGATGGCCCCCAGTTCGAACTTGAATGCATCAGGTATCGTTTCGTTGTCGAAGACGGTGAGTGTCGGTTTGCCAGCCATCAGGACCTCCCTTTGAGGGCTTAGCGCCCTCCACTCGCAGATCGTGCGTCGGTAGGCATGACCACGAGCAGCTTAACACGCCGCGAGGGCGCCTGCAGGCAGTGCTGCGGCAAAATCTCAAGCGCCGCAAGGCGCAGGCCCGCGGCCGCGCGGAGGAAAACCGTGACGAGGGTAGGGAACCTCACAATTCCGCCGGAATTGGCCCTGACAAGGACAACGGGTAGGCTGGCCGCGACCGGCCGGCAGGGGAATTTTCATGGATCGCATTCGCATCGTCGGCGGCCGGCCGCTCAACGGCACGATTCCGATTTCCGGCGCGAAAAACGCCGCGCTGCCGCTGATGATCGCGAGCCTGCTCACCGACGAGCTTTTGATCCTGGAGAACGTCCCGCGCCTCGCCGACGTAACGCTGTTGCAGCGCATCCTCGGCAATCACGGCGTCGACGTCACCATGAGCGGCAAGCGCCCTGGCGACACCGCCTACCAGGGTCAGACGCTGCAGATTTCCGCCAAGCGCATCGTCGACACCACCGCGCCCTACGAGCTGGTCTCGCGCATGCGCGCGAGCTTCTGGGTGATCGCGCCGCTGGTCGCCCGCATGGGCGAGGCGCGCATCTCGATGCCGGGCGGCTGCGCCATCGGCACGCGGCCGGTCGACCTTCTGCTGATGGCGCTGGCGCGGCTCGGCGTCGCGATCGAGATCGAGGCCGGCTACGTGGTGGCGCGCGCCCCGGTCGGGTTGCGCGGCGCCGAGATCGCCTTCCCCAAGGTGACGGTGAGCGGCACCCATGTGGCCATGATGGCGGCGACGCTCGCGAACGGCACGACCGTAATCGACAACGCCGCCTGCGAGCCGGAGATCGCCGACGTCGCCGCCTGCCTGGTCAAGATGGGGGCGAAAATCTCCGGCGCCGGCACGCCGCGCATCGTGATCGAGGGCGTGCCACGGCTCTCCGGCGCGCGCCACAGCGTGCTGCCCGATCGCATCGAGACCGGCACCTATGCGATGGCGGTCGCCATGACCGGCGGCGACGTCCTGCTGGAAGGCGCGCGGCCGGAACTGCTGCAGACCGCGTTCGAGGTGATCGCGCAAGCCGGTGCCACGGTGACTGCGACCAATGCGGGCGTGCGCGTCGCGCGCAACGGCTCCGGCCTCGCGCCGGTCGAGATCTCGACCGCGCCGTTCCCGGGCTTCCCGACCGACCTGCAGGCGCAGCTGATGGCCCTGATGACGCGCGCCAACGGTACCTCGCGCATCACCGAGACCATCTTCGAGAACCGCTTCATGCACGTGCAGGAGCTGGCGCGGCTCGGCGCCAGGATCCAGCTCGACGGCGACACCGCGACCATCGAGGGCGTGGAGCGCCTCAAAGGCGCGCCCGTGATGGCCACCGACCTGCGCGCGTCGGTCTCGCTGGTGATCGGCGCGCTCGCCGCCGAGGGCGAGACCATGGTCAACCGCGTCTATCACCTCGACCGCGGCTTCGAGCGGCTGGAGGACAAGCTCTCCCGCTGCGGCGCCGAGGTCGAGCGCATCAGCGGATAGGCCGGATTCCGGTGATGTTGGTGCACGGCAGCGTCGCCCTCTTCACCTCTCCCCGTTGGGGAGAGGTCGGATTGCGCGCGTAGGCGCGCAATCCGGGTGAGGGGGCTTAGCCGGCGACGCTCTAACCCCTCACCCGCCCGCGCTTCGCTTCGCTCAACGCGGGCGACCTCTCCCTTTGGGAGAGGTTAAGTCAACGCGAGCGGGGCCCGCGCGCTGGATTGCTTCGCTTCGCTCGCAATGACGACGCCGTCATTGCGAGGAGCGCAAGCGACGAAGCAATCCAGATCGACCTTGCGGTTACTGTGGGTCCACCCGATGGGTCCACTCGCGAGGTGCGTGCATGGCGTGAGCATACGCCAAGTCATCAGCGCCCACGAAAGCCGCGGCGAAGGGGCTGCCGGCGCACCATGCTCTCCGATTTGGCGGTCACACGAGAGCGTCCGCTCCTGCACACTGCGGACATTCGCTAAACCTGCTAAATTGACCAGGCTCGGCTTTCCGCGGAGCGGCCCAATGAGCATCTATAAGCGGCACGATGTATTTCCCGAATGGGAGCCGATCCCATGGAATGTCAAGGGGCCTCAAGTCGATGAGCAGGAACGGGGCTTCCATCAACGGGCGCTCAAGCCTTTGATCTGGACGAAAGTCGATTGGAAGGACTTTCCCGAGAAAGGCATTTTTGGACGCGATCGGGATTGGTTCGTCAACCACCACATTGCTTACGTGACCAGCTTTGATGACGAGGACCTGATCCTCATTAGGAACACTTGGTCTGGCTTTCCCGATCCACCGGAATGGGGATTAGCGTCGCGTCCCGCTGGGAACGCAGAAGCAAGATGGGAGATGTGGGGACACTTTCCTGATTTGCCTGCCGCTTGGGTGGTTCCCGACGCGGTCTAGAGCGTGATGATTTTAGATCGAGCCACCCCGTCGTCATTGCCGGGCTTGACCCGGCAATCCATCATCTTCGTAAGAGTTCTTGCAAAGCAGATGGATGCGCGGGTCAAGCCCGCGCATGACGACTCAACTTGAAATCATCGTGCTCTAACGTCTGAATTCGGCGAACACCGAGCTGCCGCTCGCCTGCGACGTAGGGCGGGTTAGCCGAAGGCGTAACCCGCTATCCTGGCTTCGCAGGGCGGATTGTGCTTCGCCAATCCGCCCTACATCGTTCCCCGTCATTGCGAGGAGCGTAAGCGACGAAGCAATCCAGACGGCCGCACCCCTGGATTGCTTCGCTTCGCTCGCAATGACGACGCCGTCACTGCGAGGAGCGTAGCGACGAAGCAATCCAGATCGACCTTGCGGTTACTGTGGTCTTACCGATTGGGCCCACCCGATGGGTCCACTTCAGTGCATTCCAGCTTCATGATTGAGGCTTTGATTTTCGCTTTCGCGCCGGACTTTCTCTCTGCGCCGCAACCCGCCGCGCCGCCGCCAGCGCCGCTCGCGCCCAGGTGACAAGCTCGTCGGGCTCGTCGAACAGGCGCTCCGGAGCGCGCCAAAAGGAGAGATCTATGGTGCCGCCCTTCTTCTCGTAGTTGAGAGGCGGAAAGGACTCGGCTTCCTTGAAGGCCGCCCGGTTGTCGTCATCAACCCGGAAGTAGAGCGTGTTGTCCCTCACCATCCCGAGCATGAACCCGTCGCAGAACACGCCGGTCTTGCCGAACATGCGCCGCATGGTGATGCGACCGAGCGGTGCGAGCTGATCGCGCAGGAACTCGGCAAAGCCGTCGCTGGCAACCATCCTCAATCCTCAGCGAGTTTGAGCTCGCGAATACGATAACGTACGCGGTCACGATCCACTGAAGACCGGTAACGCCGGTTCCGAGATCCCGGGCGAGTCCCAAGCATGCGCACGCGCCGCGGCGCGGCGCTTTGCGCGCCCTACGTTACCCCGTTGACGCCGGGGCGGGGACGGCGGATTGTTGCATCGTTTAGGATTCCAAGGAGGCCGGCCATGCTGATGGAATCGAAAGCCGACATCGACGTCAGCGCGGCGCAGTGGCAGGCGCGCGTCGATCTCGCGGCGGCGCACCGGCTGTGCGTGCGCGAGGGCTTCCACGAGGGCATCTTCAACCATTTGACCGCGCGCGTGCCCGGGCGCGACGACCGCTACTACCAGATCCCGTTCGGGCTGCACTGGGCCGAGGTGACCGCGAGCTGCCTGATGGAGGTCGGCTACGACGGCAAGCGGCTTACCGGCGAGGGCCATGTCGAGGAGTCCTGCTACTGCATCCACGCGCCGATCCATCGGCTGTTGCCGGACGCCGCCGCGGTGTTCCACACCCACATGCCGCATGCGAGCGCGCTGGCGCGGCTCGAGGACCAGCGCATCCTGCCGATCGGCCAGACCGAGCTCGGGATCGCCTGCGTCACCGCCTATGACGATCACTACGACGGCCCGGCCTTCGACCCGGCCGAGGGCGAGCGGCTCGCCGGCGTGATCGGCGACAAGCGCGTGCTGATGATGGCCAACCACGGCGTCGCGACCGTCGGGCGCACCGTCGCCGAGGCCTACGACCTGCTCTACTACACCGAGCGCACCGCGCAGGTGCAGATCTATGCGATGTGGACCGGCCGGCCGCTCAAGGTCTTGTCGCAGGACGTGATCGACAAGACCATTGCGGAGTTCAAGAGCGGCCGCACCTATGGCGGGCGCGACCCGGCCGTATGGCACTTCGATGCGCTCAAGCGCATGCTCGACCGCACCGAGCCGGATTACAAGGATTGAGAATTAAGCATTGAGAATTGTAGGGTGGGCAAAGGCGCGCGCTTGCGCGCCGTACCCACGCGTCGGGCCGACGCGAAAGATCGTGGGCACGCGCCGCTTCGCGACGCTTTGCCCACCCTGCGGAACTACTACGGAACTACGGAACAAAAAGCCGGCCCGCGAATCGCGGGCCGGCCTCGCCTCCTCGTTTCCGCCGCTTAAGCCGAGTTTACCAGAACCGCTCGCGGCCGTAGTACGCGCCGTAGCCGTAGCCAGAGGCGTAAGGATACGGGTCCGCGTAGTAGGCGCGCGGCGCATAGTAGTCGTAGTAGGGCTCGTCATAGTAATAGTAGCGCGGCGCTGTGGCGGCCGCGATGCCGGCACCGATGACGCCGAGCGCGATCGCCGGGCCCACCCAGTTGCGGCGGTAGCGGCGGTATTGCACGTCGGTCGTCACATCGGGCGCCGCGGCCTTCAGCGCCGCCGTGTTCGACGCGACCGGCGCCGCGGCGGCCGGCTGCGAGGCGGCGAGCACCATGCCGGCGACGCCGAGCGCGAGTGTGGTCATCTTCAAGCTGCTACGCATGATATTTTCCTTTCCTCGTTTGCGCCGGGCACGACAAGCCGTGGCGCAGCGAAGTTCGAAGACTCAACGCGTGCGCGGATGTCGGGGTTCCGATCTTGGGGAAAACATCGGGTTTGTGGGTTGTACGTTCTCGTTTTGTCCTGTACAATGCCCAGAGAAAATGAGCCGCTTACGCATGCGGGCCCGACCTCAGTCGTCATCACCCACGGAAGCGGTGATCCAGTAAGGGAGCCGCTGTGATTGCTGGAGACCTGCCTTCGGGGGGGGCATGACAGGAGCGAGGAGGCGAGGCGTGCCAAATGGCGCCATTGCGGTTGGTGTAACTCGAAGGTCACATTTCGCAAAACGAACTCGGGGCCGGGAGCGCAGCGCCGAAGCCATTCACTTCCCCCTCGCGGTCGCTATGGTTGCAAACGGCGGGGCGGAGCACAAATCCGGAGTTGCATTTCGCAAAACGAACTGGGTCAGTGGTGCGACCCGATCACCCAGCGTTTGGGCTCTGGCTTGCAGGGTGCCTTGCAGGGAATTTGTATTTTCAATTGCAGGGAATTTGTATTTTCAATTTCCGCCATCGCGGCCAATCCTCGACCGCGTGGCCGTGATGGCGCCGCCCGGCCGAACCGTCGACGTACCGCCGCGGCCTCGGCGTCAAGCAGGGTCGGTCACACCGCCTCGCGGAACTTGACCGCGGCTTCGAGGTCGACCGAGACCAGCTGCGACACCCCGCGCTCCGCCATGGTGACGCCGTAGAGCCGGTTCATGCGCGCCATGGTGATCGGGTTGTGGGTGATGGTGATGAAGCGCGTCGCGGTCTGCCGGATCATCTCGTCGAGCAGGTCGCAGAAGCGCTCGACGTTGTGATCGTCGAGCGGGGCGTCGACCTCGTCGAGCACGCAGATCGGCGCCGGATTGGTCATGAACACCGCGAAGATCAGCGCCAGCGCGGTCAGGGCCTGCTCGCCGCCCGACAACAGCGACAGGGTCTGGAAGCGCTTGCCCGGCGGCCGCGCCAGGATGTCGAGGCCGGCCTCCAGCGGATCCTCGCTCTCGACCAGCTTGAGCTCGGCCTCGCCGCCGCCGAACAGGGTGGTGAACAGCGTCTTGAAATGCCCGTTGACCACCTCGAAGGAGGTGAGCAGGCGCTCGCGCGCCTCGCGGTTGAGGCTCTGGATGCCCTGGCGCAGCCGCCTGATCGCTTCCACCAGGTCGTCGCGCTCGGCGGTGAGGCTCGCATGTTGGGCCTCGACCTCGCGCAGCTCCTCCTCGGCGCGCAGGTTGACGGCGCCGAGCCGCTCGCGCTCGCGCCGCAGCCGCTCGAGCGTCGCCTCGACTTGCGTGACCTCCGGCAGCACGGCGTCCTCGGTGACGCCGGCAAGCGCGGGCACCCGCTCGGGCTCGACTTCCAGCACCTCGACGATCTCGTGCGCGACCTCGCCGAGCCGGCGCTTGGCGCCCTCGAACCGCTCCTCGGCCCTGGCGGCGTCCTCGCGCGCCGAGCCCATGGCCTCGAGCGCCGCGCGCGCGGCGCGGTCGGCCTCGGCCAGCGCGTTCTCGGCCTCCGCCAGCCGATCGGCCGCCCCGCGGCGGGACTCTGCGCGCCCTCGATCTCCCCGATCAGGCTTTGCCGGCGAGCGGCGAACATGTTCGGCGCGTCCGCCAGCTGATCGCGCTCGCGCGTGGTCTCGGCGGTGCGTTCCGCGACGGTCGCGATCTGCGCCTGCGCGCCTGCGCGGCGCTCGTTCCAGGCGGCGCGCTCGGCGACGATCGCCTGGAGCCGGCGCTCGGCATGCTCGGCCTCCCGCGCCAGCGCCTGCGCCTCGGCGCGGGTCTCGGCCAAAACCGCGCGGCGGTCCGTGACCTCGGCGCGCGCCGCCGCAAGCTCGGCTTCCAGCGTCGCGGCGGGCTGCAGCTGCGCCGTCGCCTCGCGCGCTTCGTTGATCGACGCCGTCGCCTCGTCGCGGCTGGCGGTGAGCCGCGCGCTCGCCTCGTCGAGGGCGGAAAGGCGCGCGGTCACCAGCGCGCGCTCGCGCTCGGCGGCCGCGTGGGCGTCGCGCGCCGCATTGGCCTCGTGCTGGCGCGCCCGCCAGTCGACCCGCGTCTGCACCTCGGCGCCGGCGGCGGCGAGCGCATCCCTTTCGGCTTCCTCGACGGCGGCACGCCTGGCCGCGACCTCGGCGTGGGCGGCGGCGAGCTCGCCGCCGATCTCGGCGAGCCGGTTCTTCTCGGCGAGCCGCCGGGCGGCTGCGGTCGGCGCATTGGCGGCGGCGACGTAGCCGTCCCAGCGCCAGAGATCGCCCTCGCGCGAAACCAGCCGCTGCCCGGGCTTGAGCAGCGCCGCAAGGCGCGCCCCGTCGGCGCGGGCGACGACCCCGATCTGCGCCAGCCGGCGCGCCAGCTCGGCCGGCGCCGGTCATGAAGCGCGACAGCGGCTCGGCGCCCGCAGGCAGCGTCGGGATCGGCGGGATCGACCGCGGCGCCGCTCCAGCGTTCCGGCGCGGCCGCGTCGACCGGCGCATCGAGGTCGTCGCCGAAGGCTGCGCCGAGCGCCGCCTCCAACCCCTTCTCGACCGTGACGAGGTCGAGCGCCGGCGGCCACAGGCTGGCGCCGTCGGCCTGCAGCACCTTGGTGAGCGTGCTGGGTCTCGGTCTCGAGCTGGGCGGCCCGGCGCTCGGCGGCCGCGAGCGGGATACGCGCCGCCTCGTAGGCCTGGCGCGCCGAAGCGTGGCGCGCCTCGGCGTCCTGCGCGGCCGCCTCCGCCGCCGCGACCGCCACCTGCGCGGCCTCGATCGTCGCGGCGAGCGCCGCGAGGTCCGGGTCCGCCGCCGCTTCCGCCTGCAGGCGCGAGCGCTCGTCCTCGACCTCGGCGATCTGCCGCTCCAGCCGTTCCAGCCGCTCGGCATTGTCGCGCTGGGAACGCTCCAGCTCGCCGCGCCGCGCGGTCAGGTTGGCGAGCGCTTCGGTCCGATCGCCGAAGGTGCGCTCGGCTTCGGCCAGCGCGGCCTCGGCGGCGCTTTCGCGCGCACCGACGGTGGCGCTGCGCTCCGCCACGACTTCGGCGGCGCGCTTGAGCGCAGCCTGTTCGGTCGCAAGCCCGGCCAGCGCCGCCTCGGCGTCGGCGGCGAGCTTGTGCTCGCGCGCCAGGTCGTCGGCGAAATGCGCTAGCCGCCGGTCGAGCTCGGCGATCCGCTCGCGCGCACGCGCCTCCTCGCGGTCGAGGGTCTCGCGCGCGATCACCAGCCGCTGCAATGCCGCAGCCGCCTTGGCCTCGACGTCGCGCAGCCCCGGCAGGACCGCCGCGGCGTTGGTCTGCTGCGTCGCCGCCGCGGCCTGCGCCTCGGTGCGCTCCGCGACGATGCGGATCGCGAGATCGCGCGCGCGCTCGCCGTCGGCGACCTCGGCCTTGGCGGCGAGGAACCGCAGATGGAACAGCGTCGCCTCGGCCTTGCGCACCTGCGCCGACACGGTCTTGTAGCGCACCGCCTGGCGAGCCTGGCGCTTGAGCGCATCGACCTGGGCGGCGATCTGGCCGATCACGTCTTCCAGCCGCTCGAGATTGTGCTCGGCTGCCCGCAGTCGCAGCTCGGCCTCGTGCCGGCGGGCATGCAGCCCGGCGACCCCGGCGGCCTCTTCCAGCACGCGCCGGCGCGCCTCCGGCTTGGCGGCGATGATCTCGCCGATGCGGCCCTGGTGCACGAGCGCGGGCGAGCGCGCGCCGGTCGATGCGTCGGCGAACACGATCTGCACGTCGCGCGCGCGCACCTCGCGCCCGTTGATGCGGTAGGTCGAGCCCTTCTCGCGCTCGATGCGCCGCGAGATTTCCAGCATGTCGTGGTCGTTGAAGGCGGCCGGCGCGGTGCGCTCGGAATTGTCGATCGTGAGCTGCACCTCGGCGGTGTTGCGCCCGGGCCGGCTGGTCGAGCCGGTGAAGATCACCTCGTCCATATCGGCGGCGCGCATGGCCTTGTGCGAGGACTCGCCCATCACCCAGCGCAGCGCCTCGACCAGGTTCGACTTGCCGCAGCCGTTCGGGCCGACCACGCCGGTGAGCCCCGGCTCGATATGCACGTCGGTCGGCTCGACGAACGATTTGAATCCGATCAGGCGCAGACGGGTGAGCTTCATGCGTGAGCCCCCTTGGACGTGAAGCCGCGGCAGGGGAGGAATCTCCCACCGCGCACCGCCTGGAAGCTGCCCCCGGCGCGAATCACCTGCACGTCCCGCATCGCGGGGAAAATGAATCAACGGAAGGCCCACCGCAACCGGGCGCAGACATTTTTTGGTTGGTGCGGGGCAAAACGGCGACCGTCACCCGCGAGCCTGCCCCGGACTTGATCCGGGGTGACCGAGCGTAAGCCGAGGCCTCGAAGGGTCCGGAGGCTTTGCGAGTTTACGTCCTTCGAGGCTCGGCCGCGTTCCGCGGCCTCCGCCTCCGAGTCTCGGCCGAAAAGGAATCCAGTGGAGTCAGTGCCCTCCAACGTCCTCATGCTGAGGTGCTTTCGCGGACGAAGTCCGGGAAAGCCTCGAAGCACGCACCGCGGCGCCGTTGGCGACTTCTGGAGCATCCTTCGAGACGCCGCCTTCGGCGGCTCCTCAGGATGAGGGATTAATTTCCGGCCAGACTTTCAGGGTGACGGCGCAGAGGAGCAGGCGTCTACGAGCCCTTGAGGAAGGGCTGCATCTGCTTCTCCAGCTCCTCGATCGACATCGAGCCGCGGATGATCTTGCCGTTGACGAAGAAGGTCGGGGTCGAGTTCACCCCGAACTTCGACTGCGCGCGCTGGCGGACCTCCTCCAGGCCGTCGAGCACCTTCTGATTCGACAGGCACTGCTCGAAGCTCTGCTCCGTGAACCCGTTGTCCTTGGCGATCTTGAGCAGGGGCGGGATCGGGTTCTGGGCGAACGCCCAGGTCTTCTGCTCGCGGAACAGCGTGTCGACGAGCGCGAAATATTTCCCGTCGCCGGCGCAGCGCGCCAGCATGAAGGCGCCCGCCGCCAGCGGGTCGAGCGGAAATTCCCGCAGGATGTAGCGCACCTTCCCGGTGTCGATATAGCGCGACTTCAGTGTCGGATAGGTCGTGGCGTGGAAGGTTGCGCAATGGCTGCAGGTCATCGAGGCATACTCGATGACCGTCACCGGCGCGTTGGGCGAGCCTTGCGCCTGGTCGGGCAGCGAGCTCGGCGCGAGCAGGTCCTGCGGGGAGGGCGCCTGCGCCTGGGCCGCCGGCCAGCTGCCGGCCGAAAGGAGGGCGCCCGCCAGCGTCAGGGCTGCGGTGCCTTGCAACAATTCGCGACGAGTGATGCTCACGGCACAATCCTCAAGCTTCGTAAGGGCCCCGGCTGCTGCTATCCCGAAACCCGGGATGTGGCAATGATCCGGGCACTCTCCAAGAGGGGCCGGCCCGGTCAACTCTGCTTGACGGCGGCGCCCAGCCGGCCAAGCGCCGCGCGCACTCTCTGAACGCCGCAAGCAGCAACGTCATGTTTTGCGGCCGGCCCACATGACGCTAGAGTCCTGAATTGCCACACGTTTGGCGCGCACCAAGCGACGGATGGTTGCACGATCGGATGCCGGCGCATCGGCCGGCTGCGCGCCTCACCGGTGAAAACGAGAGGAGGCGACTCATGGCCAATGGCGCGTTCAAGGACAACGACAAACTCGACATGCAGGGGGATTGGGAGATCATCTACGGCTATGTGGCCGGCCCCGTGGAAACGCTTCCATCCGGCCAATTTCGCCCGCATGCCTATTCCATTGGCGTTCTCCAGAAGTACCGGTTGCATTTCGATGCCGCGGGGCCGGGCGATCTCGGCGGCAGAAAATACACTGGCGTCTACACAGACCTGCCGCAGATCAAGTTGGCGGGAGAGACCTACTACGACAATCGCGGCTCGCAGCAGGTGTTCTTCCGTGCCCACGGGATAGACACGCAGGCGGTCGAGCTGCATTGCGGGGCGCATATGCGCTATGCCAGCGACCCGCGGGGCGTGCACGTCTTCGGCACCTGGTGCAATTGCGGTTTCCCCCTGGGGGACGCGCCATTTACCTGGAATGGCACCAACCTGGGTGGCCAGTTCGCGATGGTCAAAGGGAAGTTCAAGGATACGTGACGGTCGCCGTCGCTCTTGGTCTCACGGCAAAGGCGGCTTGGGCGCATGACGCCTGCCGTTGTCGTCAACTCTGCTTGACGGCGGCGCCCAGCCGGCCGAGCGCGGCGCGCAGGTCGGGGTCGCCGATGTCGCCCAGGTCCGCAGCGATGCGGGCGGCAGCCTCGGCATCGGGCCGGGCGGGCGCTTGCCGGGTGGTGCGCCGCGCCAGCGGCGCCTGACGGAGCGCGATACGGCCGACCGCGCGCCAGCCGAGGAAGCGGTTGACCCGTTCGAGGATGACGCGGTGCAAGGTGCTGGATCTCGACCGCCGCCGGGCCCTCCACCCGCAGGACCAGGGTCGCGGGCTCCGACGTATCGGGGTCGCCGCCGCGCGGCCATTGCAGCTTGAGCGGCTCGGCATGGGCGGCGATCTCTTCGCCCACGATCTCCGGCCAGTGGGTAACGACCTCGCCGGAAGGCGAAACCCTGCCGCGCGAACACGTCGCCGAGGCAGCGGCCGACGAAGTCGGCAAGCGGCCGTGGATAAGTTCTCTTGGGCTTGTTCATCGCCGGCCGGTCTGCCATCGCTCCGGCATGACCGTAACAGGCGAGCATCGGCGGCGGAAGCGATCCGGCGGCTGTAACCCACGACGCATTGCGGCTCCGGAGCGCGCCGCGCTCGCGCAGGGGCAGCGCTCTCCACGCACAGCCAAGCAACGGTCGAGGCAGGCGCGGCCCGAGCCGGCAGCGCTACTCGCCTGGTACGACCGGCACCGGCGGCGGCTGCCGTGGCGGGCGGCGGCCGGGCGAGACGGCCGATCCGTACCACGTGTGGCTCTCCGAGATCATGCTGCAGCAGACGACCGTGAAGGCGGTCGCGCCCTACTTCCGCGCGTTTCGTCGAGCGCTGGACGACGGTCGAGGCGCTCGCCGCCGCGCCGCTCGAGGACGTGCTCAAGGCCTGGGCGGGGCTCGGCTACTACGCGCGGGCGCGCAACCTGCACGCCTGCGCGCGAGCCGTGGCGGAGCGTCATGGCGGCTGCTTCCCGGCGAACGAGGACGGGCTGCGCGCGTTCCCGGGGTCGGCGCCTATACGGCGGCGGCGATTGCGGCCATCGCGTTCGGCGGCGCGCGCAACGACGGTCGACGGCAATGTCGAGCGGGTGATCGCCCGCCTCTACGCGGTCGAGGACGCGCTGCCGGCGGCCAAGCCGCTGATCCGCCGGCTGGCGGAGGCGCTGACGCCGGCGCGGCGCACCGGCGACTTCGCGCAGGCCATGATGGATCTCGGCGCCACGGTCTGCACGCCCAGGAAACCGGCCTGCGCCCTCTGCCCCTGGAGCGGGCCATGCGTCGCGCGGCAACGCGGCGACCCCGAAACCTTTCCGCGCCGGGCACCCAAGCGCGAGGGCAAGCTGCGCGAGGGCGCGGCCTTTTGGGTGGCGCGCGGCGACGGGTTCGTGCTCGTTCGCACGCGGCCGTGAACGGCCTGCTCGGCGGCATGACCGAAGTCCCGACGACCGCGTGGACGCATGATTTCGACCGCACGCGCGCGCTCGCCGACGCGCCGCTGCGAGCGAAGTGGCGTCGGCTGCCCGGCGCCGTCGCCCACACCTTCACGCATTTTCCGCTACAGCTTGTCGTCTACGCGGCCGGCGTGCCGGCCGGCACGCCGGCGCCCGTGGGGACGCGCTGGCTTGCGCTCCGCGAGCTTGCCGGCGAGGCGTTCCCGAAGCCTCATGCGCAAGGTCATCGCCCACGCCGCCTCCCGCTGCCTCGCCCGTCCGGCCGAGGTGAGGGAAGCGCTGACGCGCGATGCGCTTGTGCTATCATCGTACAAGGCGCGGCCGCGGGCCGCTGCCGCACAGGGAGAAGTCCACATGCATGTTTCGAGACGCCATGTCGTGGCGGCGGCCGGGGCTGCCGCCACTCGCAGCCGCGCCGCGCGCATTCGCGGCCTGGGAGCCGAGCGTGCGCTATCCCGATCCGTCAGTGCAGATCCTCGATCCGAGCTTCGCCAGATATCGCTTGGCGCTCGCGAGCGTCGAGCGCATCGCGCACGGCATGCGCTGGACCGAGGGGCCGGTCTGGTTCGGCGACGGCCGCTACCTGCTGTGGAGCGACATTCCCAACAACCGCATCATGCGGTGGGACGAGCAGACCGGCGCCGTCAGCGTCTTTCGCCAGCCCTCCAACAACGCCAACGGCAATACGCGCGACCGCCAGGGCCGGCTCGTCACCTGCGAGCACGATACGCGCCGCGTGACCCGCACCGAGCACGACGGCACCGATCGTCACCGTGGCCGACAAGTTCGACGGCAAGCCGCTGAATTCGCCCAACGACATCGTGGTGAAGTCCGGACGATTCGATCTGGTTCACCGACCCGCCGTTCGGCATCCTCGGCAACTACGAAGGCCACACCGCGACCGCCCGAACTGCCGACCAATGTCTACCGGGTCGACGGCAAGAGCGGGCAGATCACCGTCGCTGCCGGCGACATCAACCGCCCGAACGGGCTCGCCTTCTCGCCCGACGAATCGAAACTCTACATCGTCGAGGCCAACGTCAATCCGCGCGTCATCCAGGTCTACGACGTGGTCGACAACGGCACCAAGCTGGCCAACGGCCGCCCCTCATCACCGTCCAGCCAGGCGAAACGCCGGACGGCTTTCGCGTCGACGTCGACGGCAATCTGTGGTGCGGCTGGGGCATGGGCGAGGGCCACGACGGCGTGGTCGTCTTCGACCCGACCGGCAAACGTATCGGCAGGATCGCACTGCCCGAGCGCTGCGCCAACCTGTGCTTCGGCGGCGTCAAGCGCAACCGCCTGCTGATGACCGCAGCCACTCGGTCTATTCC
>CAVTXS010000032.1:0-166093 GCA_963738705.1 uncultured Alphaproteobacteria bacterium | reverse complement strand
CTTGAATGGTCGGCACGACCAGGACGCGCGCGGGCGACCGCGATACCAATGTCAGTTCAGGGTGATTTCGTGCCTGCCGACGGCACCAGGGCTGCCAATTGAAATAAGCGGAGACTTCGGTACGTCGCCGTTTTTTGGGCAGCGCTCGGACAAGCAACTGCTTGAGCCGTGCGTGCGCCAATGTTACGTCTTCCAGTCTTGATGATAGGGCGAAAGATGCGATGTCGGCTGTTGGCACCGGACGCCATCAAGGAGCGACGAGCTCCAGGCCTTCGCCAAACTCCAAGGGAGGAAACCGCAAGTCAGGTGTGTGTTGCTGTGCCGCGTGCGCTATATCGGATCTTCGCGCCGCCACGTTTTCACACAACCAAGACCCGGAGTGGACCTCGAAGCTAGTATTTTGCAGCTTCATCCCCACCCCATACCCGCGATCGCTTCCGTGAAGATTTGGTTGTTGTAGCGTGGACCTGACGGTCCTACGCCTGTTCGTGTGCGTCGATCGCGGCGAGGACCTTCGGCGGTGACATCGGCAACTCCGTCAGTCGCCGGCCGACCGCGCGTTCGATCGCGTTGGCGATGGCCGCCATCGGGGGACAAATGTTAACCTCAGCGACTCCCTTGGCGCCGTATGGGTGGCCGGGATTCGGCACCTCAACCAGCACCGGCTCGATCATTGGCAGATCGGAGGCCACCGGAATTCGGTAGTCGAGGAAGCCCGGATTTTCCAAGTGCCCCCGCGAGTCGTAGATGTACTCTTCGTTGAGCGCCCAGCCGATGCCTTGCACGACGCCGCCTTGGATCTGCCCCTCGACGTAGCTGGGGTGAATCGCACGGCCGACGTCCTGGGCGGCGACGAAGCGCAAGATCGTCACCTTGCCGGTGTCGGGATCGACCTCGATGTCGCAGAACTGGGTGGCGAAACCAGGGGCGACAGCGGCGGGATTGACGCCTGCGGCGGCGACGATCGGCCCGCCGGTCTGCCCGCGTTTGCTGGCAATCTCCTTGATCGACATCGGCTTGAAATCGCCGACGTTGCTGCTTGCCGGCTTCGCGTGGCCTTCCTCCCACACCACCGCCTCGGGATCGACGCCCCAGGTCTTGGCGGCGCGATTGCACATATCCTGGATCACGATTTTCGTGGCGTTGACCACCGCCATTCCGGTCGCAAACGTCACCCGCGAGCCACCGGTCACGTGCGTGTATCCCACCGACGCCGTGTCGGCGACGATCGGGCGCACCTGGTGGTAGTCCACGCCTAGCGTCTCGGCCGCCATGATCGCCATGGAGGCGCGGGAACCGCCGATGTCGGGGCTGCCGGTCGGCCACCACAACCGTGCCGTCCTCGTTGACGTGGACGGTGGCGCTGGATTCACCGCCACCATTGAACCAATAGCCGGAGGCGACGCCGCGCCCCTGGTTCTTCCCGAGCGGCGCCCTGTAGCCCGGGTGGTTGAGAAGCGCCTCGATGGTCTCGGCATATCCATCGTGCGCAAGCTTTGCGCCGGAGAGCATCTGCGTTCCCGCCTTGGCGGCGTTCTTCAGCCGCAGTTTCAGCGGGTCCATGCCGATCTTCCGGGCCAGAACGTCGAGCACGCTTTCTACCGCAAAGGCCCCGATCGGCGAGCCCGGCGCACGATAGGCCGCAACCTTTGGGCGGTTGGATACGACGTCGTAGCCGACCGCGCGCGCGTTCGCGATGTCGTAGGGCGCAAACGCGCACATGCACGTGCTCATGAACGGCGAGCCCGGAAATGCGCCAGCCTGCAACTTGAAGAGCCCCTCGGCCGCAGTGATCGTGCCGTCGCGTTTGACGCCGATCTTCACCGTCATCGACGATCCCGACGTCGGGCCCGTAGCCCTGAACACGTCCTCGCGACTCATCACGACCTTGACGGGAAGGCCGGATTTACGCGCCAGCGCGACGGCAACCGGTTCGACGTAGACCACCGTCTTGCCGCCGAAAGCGCCGCCGATCTCCGCCGGATAGACGCGCAGGTCGCCGATTTTCATGCCGAGCAGTTGCGCCGTGTACGTGCGTACGACGAAATGCCCCTGGCTTGCGCTCCAGAGCTCGCACTGGCCGTCGGCATCGAATCGGGCCACGCAGCCTTGCGGCTCGATATAGGCCTGATGCACTGGTGCAGTCTTGAACGACATTTCGACGATCTCGTCGGCCGCTGCGAAGCCGGCTTCCAGGTCGCCGAGCGTGAATACGTTGCGCTTCGCGATGTTCGACGGCGGCGGCGGCGGCTCGACGCCCCGGGTGATCATGTCCGGGAACAGCAAAGGCGCATCCGGCTTCATCGCCTCATCGACGTCGATGACGTGCGGCAGCACCTCGTAGTCGACTGCAATCAATGACAGCGCCTCGTCGGCGATGGTCTTGCTGGCAGCCGCCACGGCGGCCACCGCATGGCCCTCGTAGAGGACTCGCTCTCGCGCCATGATGTTGCGGGTCATATGCCAGAAGTTCTGCGCAACGCGCTCCGGGCCGACATACTCGAACTTCTGCTCGGGGAAGTCCGCGGAGGTCACGACCGCCTTGACGCCGGGGAGCGCCGCCGCCTTCGAGACATCGATCGAGCGGATGAGCGCGTGGGCATGCGGTGAGCGCAGGATCCGGCCGACCACCATGCCCGGCATCGTCAGGTCGGCGCCGTACAGTGCAGTTCCGGTGACCTTCGGCACGCCGTCGGGACGAACCGGACGCGTTCCAACCCATTTGAATGGTGCTACGGTATCTCGCGCGATCACGTCGTTCACAGCTACCTCGCCTCGTCGCCGGTTGGGCTTGCCTGCACAAAGGGTCGCGCGCACAGTGCCCAAATGCAAGCGGTTGCGCCGTCCTCGTCGCCCTGGACCGCCAACCGGCGCTGGACTTCGATTCCGATGAATTTGATGCACGGCGGCGCCGTGTCCCACCTCTCCCCATTGGGAGAGGTCGGATTGCGCGTCAGCGCGCAATCCGGTGAGGGGGCGGCCAAGCCGGCGAGGCTCTAACCCCTCACCCGCCCGCGCTTCGCTTTGCTCAGCGCGGTCGACCTCTCCCTTTGGGAGAGGTGAGTCAATGCGAGCGGGATTTGCACTAGCGTCCCGTTTGGCTCATTTGGGAGACGCCGTGCCCATGCTTGCGTATTCAGCCCCGGCGACGGTCGAAGAGGCCGTTCGCATCCTCGCCGGAGCCGCCGGCGTTGCGAAGGTCCTGTCCGGCGGGACTGACCTGCTGGTTCAGATCAGGTCCGGCCGAACCAAACCGGAACTGATCATCGATACCAAGAAGATTCCCGGCATCTCCGGCATTCGTGAGCAAGACGGCGCCTTCGTGATCGGGGCCGCGACCCCCGGCGCGGTGATCGGCGAATGCGAGGCCCTCAAGCGGGTCTGGCCCGGGGTCGTCGAGGCCACCACCCTGATCGGCTCGACCCAGGTGCAGGGCCGGGCGTCGCTCGCCGGCAATCTCTGCAACGCATCGCCGGCGGCCGACAGCGTTCCGGCGCTGATCGCCGCGCGCGCGACCTGCGTGCTCGCCGGCGCCAACGGGCGACGCGAGGTCCCGGTGGAGAGCATCGTCACGGGCCCGGGGCTCACCTCCCTGAACAGGGACGAGTTCATCATCGAGTTTTGCCTGCCCAAGCGCCCGCCCCGCTCGGCCGATGCCTACCTCCGCTTCATTCCACGGACCGAGATGGATATTGCCGTGGTCGGCGCCGGGGTCAGCGTCACGCTGGACCCGGGCGGCGTCTGCACCGATGCGCGGGTCGTGCTGGGCGCCGTCGCGCCGACCGCGGTTCTTGTCTCAGAGGCCGCCGCCGCTCTGATCGGGCGCACGCTCGACCAGACTGCGCTCACCGGCCTCGACGGTGCGGCGCGGCGAGCCTGCAAGCCGATCGACGACAAGCGAGGGACAATCGAATACCGCACCAAGGTCGCAGGCGTGATGGCGCGCCGGGCGGCAGTCATCGCCTATGAGCGCGCCGGAGAGCGTCGATGAGAAAGCATCACGTAGTCACCACCATCAACGGGGAGCCCACCGAGTTTCTGTGCGAGCCGCAACTCACTCTGCTCGACGTGCTGCGGGACGAGCTCCGTCTGACGGGCAGCAAGGAGGGATGCAGCTCGGGCGACTGCGGCGCCTGCAGCGTGATCGTCGACGGTCGTCTGGTCTGCTCGTGCCTGATGCTTGCGGTCGAGGCTGAAGGTCGCGCGATCGAGACCGTGGAGGGCATGGCGCACGGCCATGATCTCCACCCATTGCAGCGAAAATTCCTCGAGCATGCCGCACTCCAGTGCGGCTTCTGCACCCCGGGGGTGCTGGTCGCGGCCAAGGCTTTGCTGGACCGCAATCCCAACCCGACTGAAATCGAGACCCGGTACTGGCTTGCTGGTAACCTCTGTCGGTGTACCGGCTACGATAAGATCGTTCGCGCCGTTCTTGACGCCGCCGCCGAGATAAGGGGGGCGTGAGCCCGCTGAAATTCCTGGGCGAGGTACGAACCGCGACTTGACGTGCACCGAGAGCTAATTTCGGCGGGCGGTCCAATAGCCTACGCAACGCGCATTTCCTGAGTGACCGGTCCAAGTCCCGCGGCCGGCGGTGGCCGACAGTCTGCCCGAGCCGGAGGCGTATTTGTCGGGAACGCTCACCGAAGCGCGAACCGCGCCGGATCTCGCCACGTAGCCTCTGAACTTCACCAGATTAGGATGCGTTACGAGCCCGTCGGAGATGTTAACGGTGAAATTATAGGTGGAATCGCAGGCGCCTCTTTGCGTCACGAAGACGAGGTCCCAAGATCCATCGTAGGCTGCGCGCGCGTGTGCGGCAGAGGCGAAGCCAAGAAGACCAGCGACTACCGCCAGGTAAAGCGAAGACTTCTTCATCTGGATTTCTCCCAAAGATGTCAGATCAGTCGCATCGCCTTCTATAGAATGCACTACGGCGCGATCGCGCAATTAGATGTAAGTTGCGAGATATAAGCTTGTGAGTTGCGCGACATAAGCTAAGGTTTAGTTGCGAAGGCTGAAATACTAAAATTTCGATAGAGCGCCTCTCGAGCGCGGTGAGCCGAAGACGGGGGAAAGAAAGCTTACCGGGTTCGGCATCGCCTCGTCCTTGCCGCGTGAGCGACGGGCGCTTTAGCTTCCCGAGACGATAGCGGCATGCGTGCCTAAATGGCAGCCGAACAGCCCGGTCTGATGAATCGCTTGATCGATTCTCAACACGACTAAGCTAAAGATTAGACCTTTCGTCGATCGAGTATCCCGACTCGACGCAGGCCCAATGGATTGGGGCCAAGCAATCATCAAATTTGGTCGCAGCTTTCGTTAACCGCAGATCGCTGGCGGGTTTGAGCCATGCATCCGTCGTGCAGCCCGCTCCTTGGCTGCACCCGAACGGCGCTCTTGAGGCCACGAGCTTTTACGAAACCAAGCTCCTGAAGAGCACGCTCGAGCGACTTGTCGACTTCGACCGGATCAATGCCCGCGAAATGCGCTTCAGTGTCGGCGCGGTGAACGTGCGCACCGGCAATTTCGTCTACTTCGACAACGAAACGCATACGATCCGGCCCGAGCACGTGATGGCGAGTGGCTCGCTTCCGCCCGGCTTTCCTGCGGTGGAGATCGAGGGCGAGTTCTACTGGGACGGAGGCCTCATCTCGAATACGCCGCTGCAGTGGGTCGTTGAGCAGGGCCCCCGCCAGGACACGCTGGCCTTTCAGGTGGACCTCTGGAGCGCGCGCGGCGAGGTTCCTGGCAATTTGGCCGACGTCGTGATGCGTCAGAAGGAAATCCAGTATTCGAGTCGCACGCGCGCCAACACCGATCAGTTCAAGCAGCATCAGCGCGCCCGAAAGACGCTAGCGAGTCTTCTCTCGAAGCTGCCGGCGGACCTCCTCGCCGGCGAGGAAGCAAGGATGCTGAGCTCGATCGCCGATCAGAAGGTCTACAGCCTCGTCCAGCTGATCTACCGCTCGAGGCACTATGAGAGCCACTCGAAGGATTACGAGTTTTCCCGGCTGTCCATGGAGGAGCATTGGCGCGCCGGTTATCACGACGCGGTGCGCACGTTGCGCCATCCCGAGGCGCTCCAGCGGCCCCGCAATCAGGAAGGCGTCTGCACGTTCGATCTCGCCGTTGACGGGCGGGAATAGCGCGCAAAACAGCCCCACAGACCGTTCAATCAACCATAGGAGATTTCAGCTGTGCACGAAGACACCGTGCGGACGAGGGCGTTCGCAATGCCGCTGAGCAGCCCGGCCTACCCGATCGGGCCGTATCGCTTCCGCAACCGCGAATATCTCATCATCACCTACCGGACCGATCCGCACAAGCTTCGCGAACTCGTCCCGGAACCGCTCCAGGTGCGCGAACCTCTAGTGAAGTTCGAGTTCATTCGCATGCCGGACTCGACTGGCTTCGGCGACTACACGGAAAGCGGACAAGTTATCCCGGTCTCGTTCCGGGGCCGCAAGGGCAGCTACAGCCACTGCATGTTTCTCAACGACCACCCGCCCATTGCCGGCGGACGCGAGCTGTGGGGCTTTCCCAAGAAGCTTGCGAGTCCCACGCTCCGCACGGAGATCGACACCGTGGTGGGCACGCTCGATTACGGCCCAGTCCTTCATGTTGGTCGTTGCGCGCCAGCTGAGGGTGCACCGCGGCCACCTGTTTCTCGATTTCGTCGATGAAAGTAGCTTGGCGGCGATGCGTGGCGCCGTGGTTCGTTCTCGAAAGGCCAAGGCGGCACAACTAAGCCAAAGCACCAGAACTGTCCTCGTTGGATTATCCGAATTGGACCCACGCCCAATGGATGCGGGACAGGGAAATCGTCACCTTCATCAGAGATCAATGGGCGATCAGGAAAACGAGCGTTGATCTCTCGCTGGAGGGAAATGTCATGGATCACCACTCTCCCCGTTATCCTGATGCCGGTCGAAAGGCCAGCAAGCCCAACCTGAAGGGCCTGTACGCCGCGCTTGCCGTTGCGCTTCTGGCGACGCCGTTGAGCGCCTGCAACGATGGTTCGGCCACCGCGGTCCAGCGTGCCATGTTCGTACGCACCGAGATTGTGCGGCCGCTAGTTCGCCAAGGTTCTGTGACGCTGACCGGCGCGGTGCAGGCTCGTTTCAGCGCTGACCTGTCATTTCGAGTAAGCGGGCGCGTGCGCGAGCGGCTCGTAGATGTTGGAGCCCACGTCGATGCCGGCGAAGTGCTGGGTCGGCTCGACGCGGCCGAGCAGCAGGCCGATGTAGACGCTGCGAGCGCAGCCGTGACGGCGGCGGAGGCGCGGTTGCGCGTCGCGAGAGCGACGTTTGATCGGCAGAACCGTCTCATTTCGTCCGGTTTCACGACGCGTGTGGCGCACGATCAGGCGAAGGAAGGATTGCGAACCGCAGAAGGTTCGCTCGAAGCGGCGAAGGCGCAACTGGGCACGGCGAAAGATGCCCTTGGCTATACCGAGCTGCGCGCCGGTGTATCGGGTGTGATCACAGCGCGCAGTCTCGAAGTCGGTCAGGTGGTGCAAGCCGGTCAGCCGGTATTCAGCCTCGCTCAAGAGGGTGAGCGCGACGCTGTATTCGACCTCTATGAAGCAGTCTTCTTCGGCGACTTTGATGGAGGCCCGATATCGCTGACGCTCGTTTCGGATCCCAATGTCAAAGCGACCGGGTACGTCAGGGAGGTTTCTCCTGCGGTTAATGCAAAGAGCGCGACCATCCGGGTCAAGGTGACGATCCAGAATCCCCCTGCAGCCATGACGCTTGGAAGCGCCGTTGCGGGGACTGCCAAATGGAAGCCCGTCGCGCAGATCGCAGTGCCATGGACGGCCTTGATGGCCACGGGATCAAAGCCAGCAATCTGGGTGGTCGAGCCCTCGACCAGGACTGCGTCACTCAAGCCGGTCACGATCGCTCGTTACGAAGCGGGAGCGGTGGTGATCAAGGACGGACTCGAGCCCGGCGAACGCATCGTCGTCGACGGCGGCAAGTTGCTTAGTTCTGGCCAGCCCGTGTCCTACGGGGAGGAGCCGTCATGAACAGCCGGGCCAGGATCATCGCTCCCCTGTTGGCTTGCGTGCTCGCGACGGCTGGATGCAAGCAGGAGACGGAGCTGCCGCAGCCCGTTCGACCGGTGCTCTCGACCATCGTCGAACCCATGCCATCGGCCAACTCTGTCATCGTCGGCACGGTAGAACCTCGGTTCAAGACTGATCTCGCGTTCCGGGTGCTGGGGCGTCTTGTTGCCCTTCCGGTCAATCTCGGAGACTCGGTTGCCGAAGGCCAGATCGTCGCTGCAATCGATTCGTTTCCGCTTGAGCTTGCCGTGCGGGCGGCGAGAGCAGAGCTCGCGAATGCGCAGGCTCAGCTTGAGACTGCGAGCGCAACGGAGCAGCGAAAGCGTACGCTGATCGTCACCGATGCAACCACCAAGCAGGCCCTGGACGACGCAGAGCAGGTCCGGGCCGGCGCCGAAGCATCGGTCGCTCATGCCCAGGCCAAACTGACAAAGGCGCTCGAGCAACTTGGCTATGCACAGTTGAAGGCCAATTTCGCCGGCGTTGTCACTGCGGTGAGCGCCGACGTCGGACAAGTGGTGTCTCCGGGCCAGAGTGCACTCACCGTCGCGCGGCCCGACATCAGAGAGGCGGTCGTCGACATCGGGACAGATTTTCCGGTCCCGTTGCGGGTTGGTTTGCCGTTTAGCGTCAGCTTGCAGCTCCTTCCCACCGTTCAGGTGGAGGGCCGAATTCGCGAGATCGCGCCTCAGGCCGATCCCGTCACTCGTACGTACCGCGTCCGCATTGCGTTGAGCGATCCGCCTCCAAGCTTCCGGCTTGGATCGACCGTCACGGTGAGGCTCAGCAATGACCAGAGCTCAATGCTGCGGGTGCCTGCGTCGGCTGTCCTCTCCCAAGATGACGAGACCTTCGTTTGGGTGGTTGATGTCCCCGCCAGCACGGTTTCCTTGCACAAGGTCGAGCTCGTCATGGACGGCGCGGGCGGTCGGGTGAGCGGCGGGCTAGCCGCAGGCGCCCGCATCGTGACTGCCGGAATCCATAGCCTGAAGCCAGGACAAAAAGTTCGGATCGAACAGGACGCCACCCCATGAAGTCGTTCAACCTTTCAGATTGGGCACTCCAACATCGCTCCCTTGTCTGGTATTTCATGATCGCCTTCATGGCGGCAGGCTTGTTCTCCTACCTGCAGCTTGGGCGGGAAGAAGATCCCGCTTTCACGATCAAGACCATGGTGATCCAGGCCCAATGGCCGGGCGCCTCCGCCGAGGAGGTGATGCGCCAGGTCACGGACCGAATTGAGAAGAAGCTCGAAGAGTTGGAGTCGCTCGACTACACCAAGAGCGTCACCGTCCCTGGTCAGACAACAGTCTTCGTGTATCTGCGTGACAGCACAAAAGCTGCCGATGTCGCCCCGACCTGGGCGCGGGTGCGCAACATGATTGCGGACATCAAGCCCACCTTCCCGCAAGGCGTCATCGGGCCCGGCTACAACGATCGCTTCGGCGATGTGTTCGGCAATATCTACGCTTTCACCAGCGACGGGCTAAGCCAGCGCCAGCTGCGCGATCAGGTCGAGGACATTCGCGCGAAGGTCTTGACCGTGCCGAATGTGGGAAAGGTCGACATTCTCGGCGCGCAGGACGAGGTTATTTACCTGGAATTTTCAACCCGAAAGATCGCCGCACTCGGCCTCGATTCCCGTTCGATCATCGCCTCGCTGCAGGCGCAAAATGCCGTCACGCCGTCGGGCGTGTTCCAGGCCGGGCCGGAGCGCATCAGCGTGCGCGTCAACGGCCAGTTTGCGTCGGAGGCAAACCTGAAAGGGGTCAATCTCCGCGTCAACGATCGCTTTTTTCCTCTGACCGACGTGGCCACCATTATACGCAGCTATGCCGATCCGCCGACGACCTTGGTTCGCTTCAACGGCCAGCCAGCCATCGCGCTCGCGATCGGAATGAAGACCGGCGCGAACCTCCTGGAATTCGGCGAGTCTTTGAAGCAGGAAATGTCCAAGATCCTGGCCGACCTGCCGATCGGGGTTGGGGTCCACCTGGTGGCGGATCAGCCAGTGATCGTCGAGAAGGCTGTATCGGGATTCACCAAAGCGCTTTTCGAGGCGGTAGTTATTGTTCTCGCTATCAGCTTTCTCAGCCTTGGGTTTCGGGCCGGTCTAGTCGTTGCGATCGCGATCCCGCTGGTGCTCGCGATCACCTTCGTCGTCATGGCGTATGCCGGAATTTCGCTGCAGCGGATCTCGCTCGGCGCATTGATCATCGCCCTTGGCCTCCTGGTCGATGACGCAATGATCGCTGTTGAAATGATGGTGGCGCGTCTGGAGCTTGGCGATCGCTTGGAGAAGGCTGCGACCTACGTCTACACCTCGACCGCCTTTCCGATGCTCTCCGGGACCCTGGTCACTGTCGCCGGGTTTATCCCGATCGGTCTCAACACCAGCAACGCCGGTGAATTTACCTTTACCCTGTTTGTGGTGATCGCGGTGTCGCTGATCGTGTCTTGGATCGTCGCCGTGCTGTTCACGCCGTTGCTCGGAGTCACGATCCTGAAGGCCAAGATTGCCGGTCATCATGGTGATAAAGGACGGGCTGCACGGTTGTTTTCTCGCGTCCTTGCGGTCTGCATGCATTACCGGTGGATCACCATTGCGTTGACCGTCGCAGCCTTTGCGCTCTCGCTGTTCGGGATGAAATTCGTGCAGCAGCAGTTTTTCCCGTCTTCGGATCGCGCCGAGCTTGTCATCGACTGGAACCTGCCGCAGAACGCCTCCATTGCGGAAACCGATGCACAGATCGCTCGTTTCGAGCGCGAGCAGCTAAAGGGAAATCCCGGCGTCGACCACTGGTCAACCTACGTCGGAACGGGCGCTCCGCGGTTTGTGCTGTCATTCGATGTGCAGACAGCCAATAGCTGGTTTGGCCAGATGGTCATCGTGACCAAGGGTGGCATCAGCGCCCGCGACCGGTTGAAAACCGAATTCGAGACTTATTTGCGGAGGACTTTTCCTGGCACGGACACCTTCGTCAAACTGCTCGAGGTCGGGCCGCCGGTTGGACGTCCTGTACAGTACCGGCTTACTGGACCTGACATTGCAAAAGTCCGGGAGGCCGCGCAGAGCCTTGCCGGCATCATGCGCAGCAATCCTCATCTCGGCAACGTTGTGTTCGACTGGATGGAGCCTGCCCGGGTCGTCAAGGTCGATGTTCTGCAGGACAAGGCGCGCCAGCTCGGCGTCACTTCGGAAGATATCGCGCTGACCCTGAACAGCGTGCTCGACGGAACGACGATCACCCAGGTCCGGGACAGCATCTACCTGGTGAATGTGGTGGGACGCGCCACTTCGTCCGAGCGCGCGTCCATCGATACGGTGCGAGATCTGCAGCTTATCGGCTTGGGCGGCCAATCAGTGCCGCTCGGGGCGCTGGCGAACGTGCGCTATGAAATGGAGCAACCGACAATATGGCGGCGATCGCGGCTTCCGACGATCACACTAAAAGCGAGCGTCGTTGACAGCGTGCAGCCAAAAACGGTCGGCGATCAACTCGCGCCGAAGATGGCCGAGTTCGCGAGGCAGCTGCCGGCCGGGTATTCGGTCGCAGTCGGAGGCTCTGTCGAGGAGAGCGCTAAGAGCCAAGCGCCAATCGTGGCGGTTGTTCCGCTGATGCTGTTCGTCATGGCAACGATCCTGATGATTCAGCTGCAAAGCTTCCATAGATTGTTCCTGGTGTTCGCCGTCGCGCCGCTCGCATTGATCGGCGTCGTCTTGGCTTTGCTGCCGAGCGGAGCGCCCCTCGGGTTTGTTGCAATCCTCGGGGTGCTGGCGCTGATCGGCATCCTGGTCCGCAACTCGGTCATATTGATCGTGCAGATTGAAGAGCTGAGGGAGGCAGGACGCCCAGCATGGGAAGCGGTGGTGGAGGCCACCGAGCATCGCATGCGGCCGATCATTCTGACCGCAGCTGCTGCAAGTCTGGGGCTCGTTCCGATCGCGCCCGAGATTTTCTGGGGCCCCATGGCTTACGCCATGATCGGTGGCATCATCGTCGGTACGGTGCTGACGCTTGTGTTCCTGCCGGCGCTTTACGTCGCGTGGTTTCGGATCAAGGAGCCCGAGGCTCCCGAGCCGGCTGCGATGTCCGAGTCGACGATGGATAGCCCGGTGTTGGCCCCGAGTGATAGCCCGGTGTTGGCCCCGAGTGATAGCCCGGTGTTGGCCCCGAGTGAGCTCACATGACGAGGTTGCCCGACGAATGGCGGCCCGCTACGCCGGCAGTCCGCCTGACTGAGAGGCTATCCATCACGTCATGGATCGGCTCTTGGTATACGTCTGAACAGCTCGTCGACGGATTGCGAGAGACGGCCCTCACACGGTTGGCGCAGCTGTGGATTCGGTCGCGCGCGTGGCTTCGCCGGCACAAGGCGCGGCTCGGGCTCTTCTTCCGCGTCACGGCTTCTGCCTTGCTCTCCTTTGAACTAGCCCACTGGTTGGGTTTGCTCATGCCGCTCTGGGCCGTGCTCACCGCGATCATCGTCACTCAGTTGAACGTCGGCCGATCCTTGAAGGCGTCGCTCGATTATCTGGGAGGCACCATAGGCGGCGCGATTTACGGAGCCGCTGTCGGCGTTCTGGTTGGCGGTGGCAGCGAAGTCGCGCTGCTTACAGGGCTTGCCATCGCAGTGGGGCCGCTCGCGCTGATCGCAGCAATGAGACAAAGCCTGACGGCCGCCCCGATCACCGCCGCGATCGTGTTGCTGGTTCCAGCACTCACCCATGCGAGCCCGATCGCAACGGCAGTGGATCGTATGCTCGAGGTCGCGCTCGGTGCCGTCATCGGGCTCACGATTTCGTTCGTGCTCTTCCCGTCGAGCGCCTATCGTTTGGCGATCGAAGCGGCGGCGCGTACGCTCGATCGCCTGGCCCATGCTCTGGGCGAGCTCATGGGCGGCCTGAAAGGGGGTCTCGAAGTTGGCGCGCTCCACCGCATCCAGGACGGCATCGGTGAGGCGCTGATGGAACTCAACGTAGTCGGCGCCGAGGCGGAGCGCGAGCGCGCGGCGCGCATTTCCTCAGCGCCCGACACGGGCCTCCTCCTGCGTACGCTGCTCAGATTGCGCCACGACCTTGTAATCATCGGCCGCGCTGCCGTTTCGCCCTTGCCCGAAGACTTGCAGGCTCGACTCGATCCGCTCACGCAGGTTGCGACGGCCATCGGCGATTTCCTTCGCGCGAGCGGGGCCGCGCTCCTCGCTCGCCGCCTTCCTCCCCGCCTCGATGGCGTGGAATTGGCGCTCGACTCCTATGCGGCGGCAATCGACACGATTCGCCACGACGGTCTGACGCGGTGCCTGCCCAGCGAGGTGACCGAGCGTTTCTTCGCACTCTGCTTCGCGCTGGAGCAGATGCGGCACAATTTGGGCGATCTCCATCGCTGCGTGGCTGAATGGGCGCAATCACCGGGCCAGATGAGTCACGCAACCGCGTGTACGGGCGATTACAAACATCCATCCCAATTTGAAGTTCGTTCATCGAGAACACTGAGTTAGCTGAAAGCTGCCTTTGGTCAGCTTCCACCGATCTTACATCTCGCTGCGGGCACTCTGACCGGGCGGATCCAACTAAAGAGGACGGACCGCGAGGAGGAGCTGCGCGCGGCCGTGACGAGTGATGCTCGCACTGCGCCCCGGCTGCTCATGCATCGGCGCGTTTTGTAAAATCAAGGGCCCTCCACCGCTTTAGTTGAGTCAACACATGAAAGAAGTGCCCCGAATTATGGCAGCTCGAGCAGATCTCAGCCGGGATTAAGATGGAAGGCGGGCTGCGCGGTTGGTCGGCCTGAGCATGGGATTGCTTTTCGGTCTCATATTAATCTTGCAAGCCGTTCCTGGTGATACACTCCATTGTTGCCGGTACTGAATGCCAGTGCGCTATTGCTTTGATGTTCTTTAATTCCGAATACCGAATCCGCGAAAGCGAATCCCAATCTGATTCTATCGAACGTGTTGGTGCGCAACTAAGCCAAAGCACTAACACGTTCCTCGTTGGATTATCCTAACTCACCCACGGCCCAATAGATCGGGGCCAACAAATCACTAATTTACCCACGAGCGCTCTGAATGCGCGGACATTAATCGCCACTGCGACTGCAAACGAGGTCTTCCAATGACTGGCAAACATGAGACATCAACTACGACCGCGGGCGCGTGGGGCCTGCGTTACCCGGGACTCGTCATGAGCGCGGGCGGCAAGAACGAGGTGAAGGAGTTCACCGGCATGTGGCGCCTCAAGCCCGACGCCGACCTGGTGGCGTTCACGGATACGCTGAGCCGCGAGGTTCCTGTCTGGGGAGGGCCGGGAAAGACGTTCTCGGAGGCGACGACGATGCTTGGCTTGATCCGGACGGCGCGCTGGTTCGTCGCCAGGACTCAGGACTTCGACGGTTATACCCTGTTCTTCGTCTCTCAGTTCGACGGGACTCTCGACAAGTACTTCGACGACTTCGTTCTCAACGGGAAGGAGAACCTGACGAAGATCTGGGGCCATTGCGTGGGGTGTCCGACCGGCCCGGATGCGACGGCGCGGGACATCGTCGAGTACATCGCGCGCGGTCAGATCAAAACGCTGGCCTGCTACGACGTCGCTCCCAGCCTCAGCATCGGCCAGATCTACAAGGCGGCCGACTGGTACGAGAAGACGCTGAAGTTCCAGCGTGCGGTGGCCAAGGGCGACAAGCTCGAGGAGAAGGTCAACGCCTTCTTCAAGGAGCTGGCACAGCCGTACGAGGCCGTGCTGAGCGCCGCGATGATCGACACGGATGTCGCCCGCGAGTGGCAGTACGAGGACGTGCGCGACCGCGTCGAAAAGCCCGCGGCGGCGATGAAGGCAGCGTAGTTCCGCCTGACTCTTCCGGGAGTTGGATCGGCCTCGGGCTTCCATCTCGCGGCCGATCCTTACCCGTCTACTGCGCAAATGCTTGCCCTCGAGGATTAGACCATGCTCGCTGTGACGCCTGCGCGGACGCTCACATCCGCTAACCTGAAAGACAATCTGCACGACATTCAGGACAATGTCGTCGCTCCCATCCTGATGCGTTACGGGCGGCATATCTTCTTCAAGTTTAACGATGGTGCGAAGGCGCGCGCATGGCTGCGCAACATGTTCAAGCACGTGAATGCGCGGCAGCAAGCGCATGGGACATGTTTCACCGTCAACATCGGCTTCACATACGAAGGCCTGAAAGCGCTGGGGTTATCTCAACGGTCGCTGGACAGCTTCCCCGAGGCGTTTCGCGTCGGCATGCGGGGTCGCGCCAATCTCGTAGGCGATGTCGGACCGCACGCGCCGGACCATTGGGAGGGCGGCCTCGGCGGTCCCGACATTCACGCGATGGGATGGCTTCGAACCGATTCCGACCAAGGTCGCGAAGAGGCGACGCGGATCATTCGCGCCGAGATCGAAGCGACCGGCGGCGTCGAGATCCGGTTCATTCAAGACACGATGGCACTCGCGCATGAAAACGGGATCGGATCAGAGGGTGAGCATTTCGGTTTTGCTGATCCAATCTCGCAGCCGCCGATCGAGGGCGCGGACACGCCTTCGTATCCCGGCGATGGTGTCCTAGAGCCAAACGGCACGTGGCGTCCGCTGAAACCGGGCGAGTTCCTGCTCGGGTACGAGGATGAGGCGGACCCCGCCGGCACGCAGGCGCCCGAGCCGCTGGAGCTGCGGCTGAATGGAACCTACATGGTCTTCCGCAAGCTCTATCAAGATGTGGCGGCATTTCGCCGATACTTAGCGACGGCCGCGAAGTCGCTCTACGGTTCCGACGACCAAAATCACCAGGAGTTGGTTGCGGCCAAAATGATGGGGCGCTGGCGCAGCGGGTGCCCGGTCGATCTGTCGCCCGACAAGGACGACCCCGAAATCGCGGCGGACCCTCAACGCCGCAACAACTTCACCTATGCCGGCGACGACCAGGGCCTGCGCTGCCCGCTCGGTTCGCACCTGCGCCGCAGCAACCCGCGCGCAACTCCGTTGAAACGCGCGACCGCGGTCAGGCGGCACCGGTTGATTCGGCGCGGCGTCGAGTATGGCCCGCATTTGCCAGATGGCGTGCTCGAGGACGACGGTGTCGATCGCGGCCTGATCAATCTGTTCATCCAGGCCGATATCGAACGGCAGTTCGAGTTCGTGCAGCACGAATGGATGAAAGGCGGCGAGTTCATCGGACTCGATCCAAACGAGCAGGACCCGATCAACGGTGTCGGCGGTGAAGGTTCGCAAATGGTGGTGCCCGGCGCCAAACGACCGTTCCTGTTCGATCTGCCTACCTTCGTCAGAGTGAAAGCCGGCGAATATCTGTTCGTGCCCGGGCTGAACGCGCTCAAGGGCATCATCGAAAAGAAATTCTGAAGCTGTGGAAGGAGGCGATCACGATGTCAGACCATTTCAGTGGCCCGGCGGTAATAGGCGATCCGGCGGTGGACATCACCGACTTCTATGCGTTTCCGAGCCCTGAACGGCCGGGAAATCTCGTTCTGATCATGAATGTGTTTCCGATGGCGACATCGCAGTCCTTCTTCAGCGATGTTCTCACTCACCGGTTTCGACTGCGCCCGCTGACATGGTCGGGCGGCAGCGTCACGTATGGAACGGCAGAACACACGATTGATGTCACATTCAGTGATGTGGCGGAAGGAAGCTCCGTTCAGACAGCGAGCGTCGTCACATCGGACGGGCGCGAAGCCAGCTTCGTAGTTGGCAAAGCGCTGGAAAAGAATGGCATGCGTGCCTTCGCGGGACTGGTCAGCGACCCGTTCTTCATGGATGTCGAGGCCGCGCTCCGCACGGATCTCTCGGGTAGACTGTCTTTTGACACGGCTGCAAACACCGTTCAGTTTCGCGACGTCTTGTCGATCGTCGTCGAGGTCCCGTTTGCTCCAATAGTTGAACGATTCAATGGCGTGACACTGATCGCCGCCATCGCAGAGAACATTGTCACGCGCCGGGGCAAGCCGATTCGAATCGAACGTCTCGGGCGGCCGGAGATCAAGAACTTCGTCCTGGCAAACCCGACCCGCGATACGAACACGAAAGGCGTCGAGCTCCGCGATCTTTACAATCGCGAAGATGCCTTTGCGCTCTCCAGGGAATATCGACGACTCTACGAGTCGCGGCTCGACGCGAACCTGGCCTTCTTCGATGGTCTCGACGGCAAGACCACGTGGCTATCAGGACCAGATGGACGCCATCCGCTACGCGATCTCCTCATCAGCGATTTTTTGATCGTCGATCTCGCGCGAGCTTTCGCACCCGGAAGCTTCCTCGAGATAGAGCGCGCGCTGATCGACAACCGCCCGCACAAGACCGCCGGCGGCCGCTGGCTCGATGACGACATTCTCGACGAGCTGCTCACGCTGATGGTGAGTGGTGGGCAAGGCGAGCGGCTTGGCGACGGGGTCGACGCCCCCAGCAGACCGGCCAGTTTGTCGTTTCCTTATGTTCGTGAGCCTAACAATCGAACCGACCTGCCAATACCGGCATTCTTGAGGAGCTAAACATGTACAACTTGAAGGACGAAGGCGCCGTCGTAACCGGCGCTACATCTGGAAGCGGCAAAGTCCGCGCCAGGGACGGGTTCCTGCAGTATCCGGTGATGCCGACGCTGACGCCCGCTTACCCGCGCGGGCCCTGGCACTACAAGAACATGCACCAACTCGCCATCACATACGAGAGCACTGCGGAGGCGGTGCGCGCGGTTGTCCCAAGACCTCTCCAACCCGCCGACGGCAACCGTGTCACGATAGAATGGCGACACATGGCCGACGTCACCGGATTCGGGCCGTACACCGAGGTCGGTCATGCGGTGGCTTGCACCTTCGAGGGCAAACCGGTCACCTACGTCTTCCAGGCATTCCTCGACAGCGAATCGCCGACGCTCGCCGGCCGGGAGATCCTCGGCTTTCCCAAGCGGCACGGCGAGCCCGAGCTGAAGACCGTCCGAGAAGTGCTGACGGGCACTCTGACTTATGGCGGCGTGCAGGTCGCGCTTGCGACCATGCCGTATCGCGCGATCGACCTCTCAGACCGCTTGGCCGAGATAGAGCAGGAGCTGCAGACCACCCAACTCGTGCTCAAGCTGCTTCCCGACGTTGACAACCACACGCCGAAGGTCGCCCAGCTCGTCCGGGTCGGTATCTACGATGTCCGGTTGAAGGGCGCCTGGGGAGGACCGGCAGAGCTGTTCATGGTCCCGCACGTCGGCTGCCCGGTCGCGGCGCTTCCGGTCGTGCGCGTCCTCGAAGGCCGCCAGCATCTCTGGGACATGACGCTCAGCGATGGTCAAGTCGTCCACGACTACCTGGAAGCCGAGCGCCCCTAGGTTCGATCAAGAAGTCTAACTTTGCGTGTGGAACTCACTCCACCGCCATTACAGGAGAATTGAACATGAACTTGTTGAATGGAAAGGGCGCCGTCGTGACCGGCGCTGCATCTGGCATCGGTAAGGCGATCGCGACGGCATTTATCGAAGCGGGCGCGAGCGTGTTGCTCTGCGATCTGAGTGCGAAAGCACTGGATGACGCAGCCCGCGAGCTCGGTAACCGCGCGATCGGGCGCTTCACCGACGTGTCGGACGAGGGTCACGTCGAGGGCGCGATGCGCGCGGCTCGCGAGGCATTCGGGTCGCTGGATATCGTGGTCAATTGCGCCGGCTTTGGTGCCATTGTGCCGCTGACCGAGCTCACCGGTGACAAGTGGAAAGCCGTCCAGGCCGTGACTCTCGGCGGAGTCTTCTACGGCGTGAAGCACGGCGCCCGGCAGATGCTCGAGCAGGGACGCCCCGGTGTCATCATCAATATCTCGTCGGTGAACGGACGGCAGCCCGGCGAGGGACAGGTGGCCTACTGTGCGGCGAAGGCCGGCGTGGACATGATCACGCGCTGCGGCGCGCTGGAGCTCGGCGGCCGCGGCATCCGTGTGGTCGGCATCGCCCCAGGCCTGGTGGAGACGCCGTTGACGCGGAAGGAGCTGGAAGATCCTGCCATGCGCGAGCTCTTCCTCGGCATCATCCCCATGAAGCGCGCGGTTGCAGCAGAAGAGATTGCCGCAGCCGCGGTGTTTCTCGCGTCGGACCACGCCCGATCGATCAACGGTGACACGATCGCGATCGACGGCGGTTCGTTGACGTGCGGCTATCCGGCGCTGCTGACCGGGTTGAAAAAAGCAGCATGATTGATGCCCGACGTTATACGAGCGGCCGAATTGCCGTCGCCAATCTTTCGGCATCGATTGACAGCCTGGAGCTTCGTCGTGCCGAAGGTGCGACTTTCGACAACGTGGTTGCGCTGTCGAAGTTGCTCTTCCTGCGCGGTGACCTGCTTGGTCGTATCGCGGACCATGACCGGGCGGAACTCATCGCCACCGAGGCGATTGCGTTGTCGCCCGATGCCGCAACCGCGCTCTACATCCGTGCGCGGCTCGCGGCGCGTTTCCATCGGTTCGAGGAAGCGAACGCCGCTCTCGATCAAGCGCTCGCGGCCCGCTATCCACGGCACGAGATTGACCTCGAAAGGGCGGCGCTACTGCAGGCGACGGGGCGATACGAAGACGCGCTGGTTCTGTGTGAAAGGCTGGCAAAGGAAGAGCCTGGGATTCATACGCTTGGCGCGCTCGCCTCGCTGCTGGCGGAAATGGATCGCTGGGTCGCCGCAGAAACAAGCTATGCGGCGGCGCTCGACGCTGACCACGGCGTGTCGCCGCTCCCGTGCAGCCAACTGCTGTTCGAATGGGGCGTGAGCGCGATGCGCCGCGGTGATCTGGACCGTGCCGAGGCGATCTTCGTCGAGCTCGACGCGGTCCTGCCCGCGCACGTTCCGGGACGAGGACATCGCGCCGAGGTGGCGCTTGCCCGCGGACAGCTGGACGTCGCCACGGCCCTGATCATGCCGCTGATCGAGACCTCTGACGATCCGGAATATCGCGCGATCTATGCCGAGATCCTGGCCGCGCGCGGTGACAGCAAGGCTGCGATGGAAGCGGAACGTGCCGCGGCAGCGTACGAGCTGTTGCTGGCGCGACGGCCCGAAGCCTATGCCGACCACGCCGCAGCCTTCTTCATGGGCCTCGGCAACCGACCGCAGCGCGCGGTCGAGCTGGCCTCGGCGAATTGGAAACTCCGCGACACGCCCCGCTCACGCAGACTTTTGGCGAAGGCACTGGGCAACGCGCAGCAAGTTTCGCGGGTCCAGGGGGTTGCCGCATGAGCGCGCCCGCGCCAGCATCAGACGTTCTCGTGATCGGCGCCGGACCGGCGGGAGCGGTGGCGGCGCTCCGTGCGGCGGACCTGGGCGCGCGCACCGTGCTGGTGACGAGCTCCGAATTCGGCGGCATGGCCGCCAACGACGGACCGGTTCCGGTGCGCACCCTGGCTCATGCCGCCGGGCTGATGCGTGAAGCTCGGCAACTCGGTCGATATGGCATTGCCGTGAGCGAGCCGGCGCTGGATTATCCGCGGCTGCTGGCGCGTGTGCGCGAGGTCGTCACGGACGTGCTTGCGCATTCTTCCTTGCGCGAGCAGATCGATTCGGCCGGAGTCACCGTCCACGAGAAGGCCGGGCCAGCGCGCTTCGCCGACCCGCACACCATCGTCAGCGAGGCCGGGCTTCGGCTCCAGGCTGACAAGATCATCATCTGCGCTGGCGGCGTCAGCCGGCGGCTTCCCATCCCCGGCTTCGAGCTGACGAGCACCCACAGCAGCGCCTGGGCTTTGACCGAGGTTCCTCGCTCGATGCTGGTCATCGGCGGCGGGGCAACCGGGGTGCAGGTCGCCTCGATTTTCAACGCATTTGGCTCGCGGGTCGAGCTCTTCGAGACGGGTCCACGCATCCTCGCGGCTGAGGATGAAGATGTCGCAGCGGCGGTCGCGACGGCTTTCCGCCAGGCAGGTATCGTCGTGCATGAGAACTTCGGCGCTATCGACTCCTTCGAGAAGACCTCGGCTGGAGTGCGGATGAACTTCTCCAAGAACGGCAAACAAGACAGCGCCGAGGCTGCACTCGCTGTCGTCGCGACGGGTTGGGTGGCGAATACCAGTGGGCTCAATCTGGCCGCGGCCGGCGTCCTAACCGACCATCGAGGGTTCGTGACGGTGGATGACCACCTGACGACCTCAGCATCCCATATCTTCGCCGCCGGCGACGTGACGGGTCACCTCATGCTTGTTCCTCCCGCCATACAGGAGGGTTTCGTGGCCGCAACCAACGCCGTGCTAGGGCCGACGATGCGGCTCGAGCAGGCCGTGAATACGACCGCCGGCTTCACGCATCCGGAGTATGCGGGAGCGGGCCTGACGGAAGCAAAGGCCCGCGAGACACACGACATCGTGACCGCGGTCATCCATTTCGACTCGACCATCCGCACGATTATCGATGGGCGCAAGGCAGGGTTTTGCAAGCTCATTGTCGATCGCAAGACCGCGAAGATATTGGGCTGCCACGTTGTGGGCGAAAGGGCGGTGGAGATCGCCCAAGTCGCGGCAATAGCCATTTCGGCGGGGATGCGGGTCGAGGACCTGGCTCGGGCTCCGCTCGCGTTCCCTACCTATACAGGGAACCTCGCGTATGCGGCTGCCGCCGCGGCCCGTCAACTCGACTTGGACGTGGGCTGGCAAGCGAGCAAGATAGAAGGTGATCATTTCGGCGGCGGTCCGCGCCACGCCACGATCCATTCTGCGTGACACTTTCGATATCCGCTGGGGCGGCGAGGCGTCCCGGTAGTGAGCGCTTGTCCGTCATCTGATAAGCGCGGCGTAGCGTCTGACGTTCGCCGCCTCTATTGCGCTTGAGGGCCTATCCACGTGCCAAGCGGGAGACCGGGGGGTTCGCCGCCGGTCCGTCTCGTCGTCCAGGGGCGGGACCGCATGATCTGAATATGCTACGATTTCGCTCACCCGCCTGACGCAATGCGGAGGTCGGGGCATGATCCGTTGCGCTTATGGCTGCCGTTCTCGCCTGGATCTCGCGGGCGCCACCGCTCTGGCCATGGTGGTGGCAGTGATGCTTGCCGGTCCTGCATGCGCACAATCCGGCGAGCCAATCAAGATCGGCTACAGCATGTCGCTGACCGGAGGTCTCGCGCCGAATGGCAAATCCGCGCTGCTCGCGCACCGCATCTGGGAAGAGGACACAAATGCAAAAGGAGGAATGCTTGGTCGACCCGTGAAGCTCATCTATTACGATGACAAGAGCTCGCCCAGCGAAATTCCCGCGATCTATGCCAAGCTTCTGGATGTCGACAAGGTCGATTTTGTTGTCGGCGCGTATGGCACCGTGCTGCTCGCGGCAGCAATGCCGATCGTCATGCAAAGGAAGAAGACATTTATCGGATTGCTGGGACTCGCAGTGAACTCCGAGTTCAATTATCCGAACTACTTCGTCATGATCCCCTCCGGGCCGGACGCGAAGACCGCCTTCACTCGCGGCTTCTTCGACGTGGCCCTGACCCAAAATCCAAGGCCGCAGACCGTGGCCATTGTGGCCGCCGACCAGGAATTCTCGCGCAATGCGGCGGATGGCGCGCGCGAGAACATGAAACAGAACGGATTGAAGCTTGTCTATGATCGGACCTATCCGCCAGCCACCGTCGATTTTGCGCCAATCGTGCGCGCGATCGCGGCGGCCAACCCTGACCTCGTGGTCGTTTGCTCATACCCATCCGACTCGGTCGGCATGGTGCGTGCGGTGAACGAGCTTGGGTTCAAGCCAAGAGCGATCGGCGGTGCCATGGTTGGGTTGCAGTCCACGGCCATCAAGGCACAGCTTGGACCGTTGCTCAATGGTTTCATCAACTACGAGCTTTGGCTGCCGGTGCAGAAAATGCAGTTCCCCGGCGTGGCCGATCTCATTTCGCGTTATCAAGCGAGAGCGGCGGCAGAAGGGGTCGATCCGTTGGGATACTACATGGCGCCATGGGCATACGCTCAGCTTCAGGTACTGCAACAGGCAGTGGAGGCGACAAAGTCCCTCGATGATGCCAAGCTCGGAGATTACATTCGCGCGCACTCGTTCACGACAGTCGTGGGAGGAGTTGAGTTCGGCGCCAAAGGGGAATGGGCGTACTCGCGCGTTCTCCAGGTGCAATATCAGAACGTAACAGGACACGACGTTGCTCAATTCAAGGACATGTCCACTCAGGTCGTCGTTGCGCCAGCGGAATACGCGTCGGGGGAGGTCATCTACCCTTACGAAAGGGCAAAGCAGCCCAGCCCCCGGTCAAGCCGGTAGAATGAGCGTCGTTCCGGGCGTGCTTGGGATGGAGATGACGCACAAGCGGAGACCCCGATTACGGGCCGTTGCCGCCCAGTTCCTGTTGGGTATCGCCGGCCTGTCATTGACCACTTTCGTGTGCTTTCAGCTCGGCTTTGGCCTTTCGAGGACGGGCTTGGCTTATGTGATTGTGTTGGTGCTGGTTTCGCTGCTGGGGAGCTTTAGCGCCTCGCTCGTTCTATCCTTGATCGCCGCAGCCTGTCTGAACTTCTTCTTCGCGCCGCCATTGTTCGACCTTCGCGTTGATGCTCAGGACGATCTTGTGAGGATCGCGGTGTTCCTCACAACGTCGCTGATCGTGATCGCGCTAACGACCAAGCTGCGCGCAAGCGAGGCGCGCTTCCGCACCTTCGTGGATAACGCGACTGACGCTTTCTTTCTGTTAAGTGATGAATTGATAGTTATCGACGTCAATCGGCAGGCCTGCGTCAGTCTGGGCTACAGCCGGAAAGAACTGGTTGGCATGCACCGCGAGATTTCGATTCGGTTTGGACGAGGCATCCATTCAGCGTCTGAGGCAGCGCATTGTCGCTGGGGAAACGATCACTTTCGAGACTCGCCACCAGCGCAAGGACGGGACCTCCTTCCCGGTGGAGATCCGCGTCGGCCAATTTGAGCAGGGCGGACGTCGGTTCTTGTGCCTGGTGCGCGATATCACCGAACGCAAGCGGGCAGAGGATGAGCTGCGCAAGACGGAAGCGCGCTTTCGCAGCTTCGTCGATCATGCCACGGATGGTTTTTTCCTTTTCGACGAGCACCAGGCCCTTCTCGACGTGAACCGACAGGCGTGTGAGAGCTTGGGTTACAGCCGCGAGGAGATGATCGGGATGCATCCGCGCGACTTCGATGCCGGCCTGGATCCGGCTTCCATCGCACGAATCGGAGAGCGAGATCGAATCCGGGGAAACCGTGACCTTCGAGACACTTCATCGGCGCAAGGATGGGACCGTGTTTCCGGTCGAGGTTCGCGCTCGCCAGTTCCCGCTGGGAGCGCGTCCATTCCGTCTGTCGCTGGCGCGCGACATCACCGAACGCAAGCGCACGGAGGAAGTATTACGCGAAAGTGAATCCAGGTTGCTGAAGGCGCAGGGGATCGCGCATTTTGGCTGGTGGGAGCGTGACTTCCGTACCGCTCAGGTAATTCTTTCGGACGAGGTTTGCCGGATCTTCGGGATCGAGCCCGTGGACATGCCAGAGTGGCATCAACGCTGGCTGAACCTGATTCACCCCGAGGACCGGCCGAGAGCAGCAGAGGCGGCTGCGGCTGCCCTGGTGGCCGGCGGTCCACGGTATGACATCGAATACCGCTTGGTCCGCCCCGACGGCACCGAACGAATAGTCCACAGCCAGGGCGACGTGACGTGGGACGCGTCGGGGCGACCGTTACGTCAGTTCGGCGTATTGCAGGACATCACCGAGCTGAGGCGGACGGAAGAAGAACTGCGGGAGAGCGAGGAGCGCTTTCGCACGCTCGTCCAATTTTCGTTCGATGTGTACTGGGAGACCGACGCACAGCATCGCTTCATCCGCCAGGAGTTTGCTGCAGGGCTGGCTGACGCGCCTGCGCAGGGCTCCGAAATCGGCAAGACTCGCTGGGAAGTGCCTTACCTCGAGCCTGACGCCGAGGCCTGGCGCAAGCATCGCGAGACCCTCGATGCCCACCTGCCATTCCGAGATTTTGAGCTCGCGCGACCTGCGCCCGACGGCGGCAAGCGCTATGTGTCGGTTTCTGGGTTGCCGGTATTTGACAAGTCGGGACGTTTCATCGGCTACCGCGGCGTGGGGCGGCACATCACCGAGCGAAAGAAGGCAGAAGAGGCACTCCGACGCAGCGAAGCCTATCTGGCCGAAGCGCAGCGGCTGAGCCACACCGGCACCTTGGCCTTCAACGCGACCGGGCCTCTCTATTGGTCAGAGGAAAGTTACCGCATCTGGGAACTCGATCCGCTGCAGGGCCTCCCGAACCGGGAAACTGTATTGCAACGGATACATCCAGATGATCGCGAAAGAGTGGATGTGGAGACCGAGGAGGCCGTGCGCCAGAAAAGAGGTTTCGTATTCGAGTTCAGAATCGTACTTCCCGATGGAACGGTCAAATATATGGAAGCGACCGGCCACCCTTTGTTCTCCACGGATGGAGAGCTTGTCGAGATGGTCGCTACGCACGTCGATGTGACGGAACGCAAACACGCGCAAGAGGAGCACGAGAGACTTCGCCAGCTTGAGTCGGATCTCGCGCACCTGAATCGCCTAGGCATGATGGGAGAATTGACCGCCTCTCTGGCTCACGAAATTCTGCATCCGATCGCCACCGCGCGCAATAACGCCCGTGCGGCCATGCGCTTTTTGGAAATGAGTCCGCCAAATATGGCCGAAGTCACGGAAGCGCTCGCTTGTATTGTCAGGGATGCCGACCGCGGCAAAGCTATAGTTGACCGCATCCGTGAGCATATCAAGAAAGCACCTCCGCGGAATGACCGTTTTGACATCAATGAAGCAATCGAGGAGGTGATTGAAATGGTGCGCGCCCCAATCGACAAAAATGGAGTCTCGGTTCGCACCCGTCTTGCGGCGGGCGTGACTTCCGTTTGGGGCGATCGTGTTCAACTGCAACAAGTCGTCCTCAATTTGATCCTGAACGCGGTCGAAGCAATGGATTCCGTTGAGGAGCGGGGCGCGGACGTTATCGATCAGAACCGAGCAAAGGGGAGCCGCAGGCATCCTCGTCGCAGTTCACGATTCGGGACCCGGCATTGATCCGGAACATCTCCAGCGTGTTTTCGAGCCCTTCTACACGACAAAGCCAAGCGGACTCGGAATGGGCTTGTCGATCTGCCGCTCCATTATCGACGCTCATGGGGGCCGGTTGTGGGCAGATGCCAATCAACCTCGGGGAACCGTATTTCAGTTCACCCTGCCAGTGGCACAAGGAAACTCATGAATTTTCTTCAAGCGGCCTGCCGGACTGGAGAGCACAACGAAGACAACGCTCGAGATGGTCGTCATCAACAGGTTTGCCGAGGTAACAAACCACGCCATCCTTCAGTGCGCGATTCCGGACAACCTCGTCCGGGTATGCGGTAACGAGAATGGTCGGGATCGCGTACCCCGCGTCGACCAGATGTCTATGGAGCTCGACCCCAGTCATTCCAGGCATCTGGACGTCGGCGACCAAGCAAGCGGTCTCAGCGAGAAGAGGCGACGCCAGGAAATTAGCTGCCGACGGGAACGCCTCGGCGGTGTAGCCCAGCGCCGTCATGAGCTTTCGCATGGATTCGCGAAAGGGCTCGTCATCCTCGACGATAGAGATCACTCGACGTTTCGCCATCGCCGCTTCCAGCCAGCTTTCCCGGTCCTGACCATGCCGGCGCCCTTCAATGCGTCGCGCCTGCATGCAGTTGACTAATGTCGGCGACGGCTCGCGACAAAGCAATGCCGGCGGCCCTAAACGATGGCTTATGCGCTCGGCTATCCGCTTAGGTAGAGGCGGCTGTTCATCTCGACAGATTCTGAGTAGAATGAAGGGTAACTAGGGAACGAAGAGGCGCCGTTTAACGCAGGGTGCGGGGATGCCTGACGCGAACCCCACTGTCTTGATCGTCGATGACGATCCCGAGTTTCGCGACTTGGTTGGGCGGCTGTTGCGGACGGTCGGCCTGCATACCCAGCAATTTTCGTCTGTTTCCGATTTTTTCGAGGCCGATCTGTCGGACGGCCCGACCTGCCTGGTGCTGGACGTGAGAATGCCGGGGCGAAGCGGTCTTGAGCTTCAGCGCGACCTTGCCGCAGCGAACAGGCAAATGCCGATCATCTTCATCACAGCGCATGCCGACGTCCCGATGACCGTGCAAGCGATGAAGGGCGGTGCCATCGAGTTCCTCACAAAACCGTTCCGCGATCAGGACCTCCTCGATGCTGTCGACGCCGGCCTCGCTCGCGATCGTGCCCGTCGGGAGAGTGAAAAAGCGTTAGTTGCGCTCCGCCAACGTTTCGACACGCTCAGCTCCCGCGAGCGTGAGATCATGGTTCAGGTCACGGCCGGTCGCCTCAACAAACAAATTGCCAACGACATCGGCATCGCCGAATCTACGGTGAAGGTGCATCGCAGCAACTTGATGAGAAAAATGAAGGCCCGGTCGCTTCCCGAGCTCAGCCGAATGGCGGATATGCTTCAGCTGGCACCAGAAAAGCAACGCTCCTAACCGACCTATCGATCCTCCTCAAGCTTCGCGAGGAGGCATGCGGCCAAAATCACCGTCTGCGCCTTTCACAACCCATCGCCCCACTGACTTACGCCGCCAGTCGGTTCGAGTCCGGATCAGTTGTGTCATTTCAGGCGTCATGCAGTCGTGCCCTGCGATTAGCGGCAGGTGCCCGGGCCGGTCGTCCGGCGAGTGCTGGCAGGCTGGCGGCGGGATTCATCGATCAGCGGCGCCACGGTTTCAGGATCATGTAGCGGGCACGCCGGATCGGTCGTTCATCTGCTCTAAGCCTTGGCTTAGCTTCGCCAACCACAAGCGAATCCCGCACGACCCACGCGCAATAGACTGCAGCGCCCCAAATCGCGATGTTGATGTCACGACCTATTTCGATCGTCGTGTGAAGGCGGTGTTTGGATGAGCTACGCTGCATCGGAGTTCTGGCGCGAAGCATTCGCCGTCGCGGTGGTCGCGCGATACGAGTTCTCCGCAGACCTGGCAGCCGAATGCATCGTCGGCGCATGACGTTGCGATCGAGACGACGGGGCGTCCGATGATCTCCACGCCGATTCTGGGCCTAGGCTTCCTCGTCGGAATGCAGCACGCGCTCGAGGCAGATCATATTGCAGCGGTCTCGAGCATTGCGGCGCGCGAAACCAGTACGGCGGACATCGTTAAGCACGGCCTCACTTGGGGACTCGGGCATACGTTGACGCTGTTTTCATTCGCAGGCGCTGCGATCGTGCTGGGTTGGGCTATCCCCGAGATGCTCGCGCAGCCCCTCGAAGCCGCGGTTGGCGTCATGCTCGTCGGCCTTGGAGCCCACGTGCTGTGGCGGCTGTGGCGCGACCGCGTGCATTTCCGCCGGCATCGCGATGCCGCCCAGCATGTTCACGCACACAGCCACGCCAGCGACCGGGTTCCATACGGGAGCGCGGAGGACGAGCACGCGCATGGGTTTCGCTGGCGTTCGCTGGCGGTGGGGCTGATGCACGGCATGGCCGGGTCGGCAGCACTGCTGGTCCTTGCGGTTTCCCAGGTCACGGACCCGCTGCAGGGCGTGGCCTACGTTGTGCTGTTCGGCCTCGGCTCAATGATCGGGATGGGCGCGCTGTCGAGCGTCATTGCGGTGCCGCTGGTGGTCTCGGCCCGTTTGCTCACCTGGATGAACCGCGGCCTTCGGGCAGCCATCGGCCTCGTCACGGTCGGAATCGGCGCGACGACGATCTACACGATTCTCGTTCGTGCAAGTGTTTGATCGGCCGAACGACAAGAGTGCTGCGCTCAGCGAGGGCTCGACACGCTTGGCTCGCGCGAGCGGAAATGACCGGCCCGTGAATTCCACATTTTCTAAGCCTTCGCTTGCTGCTGCCGACTAAAAGCCAATCCCGCTCCACCCAAGCGCAATAGACGGCGCTGCCGCAAATCGCGATCTTGGTCTCACGCCACGCAAGTCGAGCATTGCGGGCGGCGAAGAGCTTGCGTCGACGGCAAACACGGTCGCTCGCACCGCCGCGACAACAGACGAAAATCGAACCGAAGGAACCTACGATGACCCTCTCCAACTTTTCCAGGGCCGTGCTGGTGACGCTCGCCGTCGGTCTGTTCGCCATCCCGAGCGTCGTGGTCGCTCAACCGGGCTGGAATCAGGAGCTCGTGAACCGGCCGTACTGGCCCGGCTACTACGGTCCCGGGACCAACTACGATCGCGAGGTGAACGGCAGCGACGCGAGCACGCCCGGGCACAATTGATCAGCTGCCCGCGCGGCAAGACGGAACGCAACGATAGGCGCGCCCCGGTTTGTCCCCCCAACCGCACCTGGGCCCGCTTGCGGCCGGCTCCCTCCCCCCGGAGCCGGCCGCCCTCCCGATCATGCAGGGGAACCCGCAAAGGAGCGGAACATGCGTGCGAAAATTTTGCTTTCGACCGTTATCGGCGCCCTCCTCATCACCGGGCCGGCGATGACGCGGTCAATCGGAAACATCGTCCATGGCCCGGACAATCAGGTCTTCGTCGGCGGGAAAGTCGTCGGCAAGGATCCAGACCCCAACGTGCGGCTGGAGATCTGGCGAAGAGTTGAAAGCATGGGCGGAGGTTGACAATGGAATCGCCGATCGGCTCCGGCGTCGCGTCACGCCGGAGGTCACGGTCGGGGCTGAGGCAGGCCATGCTCCGATCTCATCTGCTCGCGTTCCCGGTTGCGCTCTCGGTTGCGGCCGGGCCTTCGATCGCCATGGCCGCGGACCCGCGAGCTACGCCGGCGTGCAAGCGCGGCCTCAGCATCGCCTCGGCCGGCATCAGCGACATTGCAGGCCGCCTGAAGCGTGCGGAAATAGCGACCGGCGAGGAAGTGCGCCGAATACCGGGGGCACTCACTTGGTGTCTCCTGAGATGATGGAGCCTAGCGTGATTTCAGCAATCGCAGCTCTTGCAGGCGCGGCTGCCGGTGGAACAGGATCCTTTCTTGGGTCTTGGCTCGGTCAACAGCGTCAAGTCCGTGTGCAATGGGTCACCCAGGACAAGCTGCGCCGACAAAGCCTTTATAGGGAATTTATCGAGGAGGCATCAAAGTGCTACATCGATGCCCTCCAGCACCACCAACCCGACATTCTCGTGCTCGTGGCCCTGTATGCAAAGACGAGCGAGATGCGCGTGATATCATCGCCTGATGTTCTTGCCGCCGCCGAGGACGTAGTTAGACGACTTATCGACACCTATTCCGGGACGAACATAAATTTTACTGACATCGAACTCAAGACGTTGATTCAAGACGAATCGTTCGACTTACTTCGCGATTTTAGCGAGTCGTGTCGCGCGGAATTCGATCGTCTCCGTGCACAGAAATTGTGAACCTTTGCGGAATATTCGAGTACGGGTATCGCCGCGTACCCTGGAAAAGGCATCGGACGTGCGTCCCCAAGGCTTTGCGCTGCGCAGCAATTGCTTGGAGTCGTCCTGGCTGAGGTCGATGGTGCTGATAAAGAGCCGCGAGCAGGGTTCTTAGTTCGGCGGCCATCTGCGGGCCAGCGGCAACACGGGATAGAGCGCAACCTTTCGGTTCAGCTGCCCGGCGATCCGGCGGCGTCCTTTCGTCAGCCTTCCAGCCCTAAACCCAAGCACTAGTCGTTTCGTCCGGTCGGTAGCCCGAGTCCCTATCCCGGGCATCTAAAGCGTAAACATTTTCGTGGAACGGCATGATTTGCGCTGCGTGAATAGTGTCTGACCTAAACCATGACGTAGGGTTATAGACGCTAGGCCGAGTGGCATGCGCGCTGATAGCCAACCTATTATTACCGTCAGAAAGGGCCAAGGAGAGTCGCACGGGAAATGGAGACGACCTGATGTTCCACAACCAGATGATTAACTTCCTCGAGTGGCCTCACATCGATCCATCCGCGACTCTCGGCCGCGGCATTGAGCACGTCGCGCTGGCCTTCGGGATCACCTTCGTCGCGAAACCTTGGCGCGATCTGTTCAGGGAGTTGCGGAACTCGTATCGGCCCGAACTGCACTACATGCGCGGCCCCGGCCCGCGGTGGCGGGAAAAACACGGTGCCGTGTTGGCGCATGACGGCGGCATCCAGGACGTAGGGCAGCCTACGGAAACGAACCAGCGGGCGGCGGCACAATGTCAGGAACGCCGCGCGATAGCGAGGTGCATGAGCCGCGAAACTGAGACGCATCCCACAGTCGACCTCGAACGTGGCCATACGCAAGCGCGCGAGATCGTCGAAGCGCGGCGAGTCCTGATCGCCGAGCTCGAGCAGCGGCGTCGCCTCCCAGGCATTGCCGCGTGAGCTAAGTGAAGGAGCCTGACTTCGCGGCTTGACGGACGGATGTCCTCGCGAATCGCAAGAGCTTGTACCAAAACCCCGCGTTTGAATTGAAGGAGACACCGATGCTGCGGAAGACACTTCTGACCCTATTCGCGAGCGCCATGCTCGGCGCTCCCGTCCTCGCGCCAAATGCTGCGCTCGCATTCGGTCCTCCTCCGCCCCCTGCTTTCGCTGGTCCTCCTCCCGGCCTTTCTGGCCCTCCTCCTGGCTTGGCTGGTCGTCCTCCTGGCCTTGGACTCGGAGGACTTCCTGCTCACCCTGGCGTGGGCGGTCCTCCTCCTCGCCCCGGCGCCAGCGGTCCTCCCTCTCGTCTCGGTGGTCCTGCTGGTTTCCGTGGTGGTGATCGCGGTATTCCGAGCAATGTTCGCGGTGTCCAAGGCCGCTCGGCAGCTTATGCCTACGGCCACTCTGCACGCTATGGCCACGGCTATAGTGCGTGGCGAGACCGCCACGGGAGAGGCAATGGCGTCTACGTGTCCGGCAGTGACGATCGCTATACCTATGCCAATGACGGCTGCTACTACACCTACAGCTACCGGCGACACACGCGCGTTGTGGTTTGCTCCGAAGACTGAGTGAGGTCGGAGGAGGTCAAGACCAGCATTGCTCCACACAGTGTGGAATATGGGGCAAGGTCGGCGAGGCAAACCCGGGCCGGCGCATTCTTCGGCCGCAGCGAATGAGCCATTCTGTTCCGCTGCCATTATCGCTTTCGAGCACGCTCCACACATTACAGCCAGAAGAAGCGACCTTCCGGTCGCAAATTTCACAGGTCGTTTTGAGGAGACGTATCATGACCAATACCGCACTGCAGCTTGCCGCGATGTCCTTTGCGGCGCTCGGCCTCGTCCAGGTCTGGCCCGCCGAGGCGGCATCCGCGCAGCATCGGCGCAGCCAACCGGCCGAAATCGGCTGCTGATGCACGGGATGCGCACGACGCCGGAAATCTCGGCGAAGTGCGAAGCCTTCGTCGGCCGGACGTTCGGAAGCGGGACCGGCGCCGAGGTTCATCGCACTGCGGCGCTCGCCGCATGCATCGAAAGGGGCGGCGACTGACCGCGCGATGGCTGTGGCCCGGCGTAATCCGGACTTCGTAGGGGCGCCCCTCGTGGGCGCCCTGCCGAGCTCATGAGGTGACGTCCGGGAAGGGCAACCACAAGGGTTGCCCCTACGATGCCCCGGTTGCGCAGGGATGACGGGGAACGTGCGTCGCGAGACATGCGGACGAGACGAGACATCGTGAGTGCGGCCGACAACAAGCGGCTCCTGCAGCAAATCTTCGCGGGGCTGTCGAAAGGCGACGGCAAGCCGTTCCGCGACAGTCTGGCTGAGGATTTCCGCTGGATCCTGACCGGCACGACCAAATGGTCGCGGACCTATGAGGGCAAGCGCACCGTCATCGACGAGCTGCTGCGGCCGCTGTTTGCGCAGTTTGCGGATCAATACATCAACACCGCGCATCGGTTCATTGCCGAAGACGACTACGTGGTGGTCGAATGCCGCGGCCGCGTCACCACCAAATCGGGCAAGCCCTATCACAACAGCTATTGCTGGGTGTGCCGGATCGCTGACGGCAAGTTGCAGGAGCTGACCGAATACATGGACACCGCGCTGGTCGCGAGCGCATTGGAGGATCCGCCTGTGCGCGCGTAGGGTGGGCAAAGCGCCGCGTAGCGGCGCATGCCCACGTCTTCGCAGCATATTGGTCCGCGTGGGCAGGGCGCGCGTTCGCGCGGCTTTGCCCACCCTACATTCGCGGGCAGCTCCCGCTTCCGCTTTGCCGCTTGCGCGCGTAGATTCCCCGGTATGGAGCTCGATGCCGTCCTGCTTGCCCGGCTGCAGTTCGCGTTCACGATCGCGTTCCACATCATCTTCCCGAGCTTCACCATCGGGCTCTCCGCCTATATCGCGACGCTCGAGCTGCTGTCCGTCGCGACCGGGCGCGACCACTTCCACCGCATCGCGCAGTTCTGGATCAAGATCTTCGCGGTCTCGTTCGCCATGGGCGTGGTGTCGGGGATCGTGCTCTCCTACCAGATCGGCACAAACTGGAGCCGGTTCTCGGTGGTCGCCGGCAACATCATGGGCCCGCTGTTGGGCTACGAGGTGCTGACCGCGTTCTTCCTTGAAGCGACCTTCCTTGGCATCCTGTTGTTCGGCGGCAACCGCGTGCCGCGCTGGCTCTATCTGATGGCGGCGATCTTCGTCGCGGTCGGGACCGCGACCTCCGCGTTTTGGATTCTCGCCGCCAATTCCTGGATGCAGACGCCCACCGGCCACGAGGTGCGCGGCGGCATCGCTTATCCGGTCGACTGGTGGGCGATCATCTTCAATCCGAGCTTTCCGTACCGTTTCGCCCACATGCTCAACGCCGTCTATCTGACCACCGCGTTCTGCGTGCTGGCGGTCGGCGCGCGCTACCTGCTTGGCAACCGCCACGAGGAGGAGGCGCGCACCATGATGCGGATGGCGATCGGGCTGCTCGCGATCTTCGCGCCGGCGCAGCTCCTTATCGGCGACCTGCACGGGCTCAACACGCTCAAGCATCAGCCGATCAAGATCGCCGCCATGGAGGCGCATTGGGACGGCTCGAAACCCGGCGACTTCCACATCGTCGCCTGGCCGGACGAGAAGAACGAGCGCAACGCCTTCGCGATCTCGATCCCGCGCGGCGCCTCGATCGTCTTGACCCACGATCCGAACGGCCTTTTCCCCGGGCTCACCAGCGTGCCGCCGCAGGACCGGCCGCCGGTGTGGCCGGTGTTCTACGCGTTCCGCATCATGCTGGCGGTCGGTGCCGCGATGATCGCGGCCGGCTTGTTCGGCGCCTGGTTGTGGTGGCGCGGGCGATTGTTCACGACCCGCTGGTATCTCGTGCTTGCGGCGCGCAGCTGGTGGATCGGGTTCGTGGCGATCATTGCGGGCTGGGTGGTGACCGAGAGCGGCCGCCAGCCCTGGATCGTGCACGGCATCCTGCGCACCGCCGACGCGATCTCGCCGGTGCCGGCCGCGACCGTCGCGCAGTCGCTGGCCCTGTTCGTGATCGTCTACGGCATCGTGTTCGCGGCCGGCATCTACTTCATCAACCGGCTGATCGAGAAGGGTCCGGCCGGCCGGCTGATCGAGCCCTCGTCGCCGGGCGGCGCCAACCGCCCGATCGCGGCGGCGGCGGATGCCGGCCGCGAGGCGCTCGGACAGAGTAGGTAACATAAATCCTCCTACAGGCAGGAGCATCCAGTGGTTCGGCAAATTCCAACCTCGTCATGCTGAGGTGCTCTCCCGGACGAAGTCCGGGAGAGCCTCGAAGCACGCGGGGCGGCACCGTGGGAGATTTCTGGATCATCCTTCGAGGCCCTCGCTCCGCTCGGGCACCTCAGGATGACGGTGGAGATTGGGACGGAGGGCTGTCATGGAATGGTGGCTGCCGCTGATCTGGGCCGGGGTGATCGGGAGCGCGGTCGCGCTCTACGTCATCCTCGACGGGTTCGACCTCGGCGTCGCGCTTCTGTTCCCGTTCACCAAGAACGAGCGCGAGCGCGACCAGATGGTGCGCTCGATCGCGCCGTTCTGGGACGGCAACGAGACCTGGCTGGTGCTCGGCGGCGGCGGCCTGTTCGTCGCCTTCCCGCGGGCCTACTCGGTGATCATGCCGGCGTTCTACGTGCCGGTGATCTTGATGCTGCTGGCGCTGGTGTTCCGCGGCGTCGCCTTCGAGTTCCGCCACGTCGCGGTGACCAGCCGCAAATATTGGAACGCCGCGTTCTGCGGCGGCTCGCTGGTGGCGGCGCTGGCGCAGGGAGCGATCCTCGGCGGCATGATCCAGGGCATCCGGGTCGAGAACGGCGCGTTCGCGGGCGGACCGTTCGACTGGGCGACGCCGTTCGCGCTTTTGTGCGGGCTCGGCGTCACGGCCGGCTACGGGCTGCTCGGCGCGACCTGGCTGGCGATGAAGACCGAAGGGCCGGTGGCCGAGCGCGCGCGCACGCAGGCCAAGGTGCTCCTGCTCGCGGTGCTCGGCCTGATGGGGGCTGTGAGCCTGTGGACGCCGCTTGCGTTCGAACGGATCGCCGAGCGCTGGTTCGCGACCCCGAACATCTTCTATCTTTGGCCGGTGCCGATCGTGACCGTGCTCACCGCCTGGGCGGCATGGCGCTGGCTCGAAACCGGCCGCGAGGTGCTGCCGTTCTTCGCCTCGATCGCGCTATTCCTGCTCGGCTCTCTCGGCCTCGTGGTGTCGAGCTTCCCGTATCTGGTGCCGCCCTCGCTCACCATCTGGGACACCGCCGCGCATCCCTCCTCGCAGCTCTTCATGCTGGTCGGCACGCTGATCCTGCTGCCGGTCATCCTCGGCTACACGGCGTTGTCGTACTGGCTGTTCCGCGGCAAGGTCGCCGAGGGCGAGGCGTATCACTGAGGGCACCGACGGCATAAGCGGCCCAATCAAGAGACGCGTCCGAAGCCTGTTCGGCCTGCAAGCAAATTAGTTAGGGCGCTTAAGCCGCAAGTATCTTGACAGTGTTCCCTATTTGTTCCATCATCCACGCAATGTGCGGCCGCTTTAGCATCCGACTGGTGCCAACAGATCGATCCCCATACTCTGAGGTTGCACGGGAGCGCCGAATCAAGAGTTGCATTTCGCAAAACGAACTCGATGACCGCTGCTGGCTCTCGCGCGGATGCCCTGGACGCAACGTTTCGCAAAACGAACTGGGCAACCGCCGGGCAGGATTCGTCGTGAATTCGGTCGATGCGGCTTGGCCTTTCGCCGATGGCCCGCGGAAGCGCGTAGGCGCTAGCTTGGCTCGCTGCATGCTCTCGGATGTCGTCCCAGCTAAATTAGCGCCTATGCGCCTTCGTCGGGACGACGATCGAGTGAAATTGCACTACCGCGGTGCCGGCTGCGGCCTGATCACCGCCCAGCCGATCCGGATTGGGCGCAGGAAACCCTGCACCGGGCGCTCGAACGTCTGCGGCACTTCCGGCACCAGCTCCGGAAAGCGCGCGCGCAGCGCCGCCGGCGGCGCGCCGACCGCATCCTGGATCGGCCACACCAGGATCGCACCGCTCCGGCGCATGTCGGCCTCATGGGTCCATGGCGTCCGCTCGGGCGCCGCCGCATCGTAGACGCTCGGCCGGCTGGGCGACGCCAGCGCAACGAGGCTCGCGGTGTGCAGATCGCCGCCGACGCGTTCGAGCGGCTTGCCGACCCGGCGCGCAAACGTGTCGCCGAAGAAGCGTCCCATGGCGCCGGCGGGTTCCTGGCCGGGGGCGGCCGACAGGCGGAGCCACGGCAGCAGCGCGATCGCCGCAACGGTGATCAAGGCGGGCAGCGTCAGCACGGCGATCCACGCCGGCCCCAGGCTGCTCGCCCGGCGGAGCCGCGTGGGGTTTTCCGCCACGACCACGACTGCCAGCCCCGACATCAACACGAGTTGAGCGGCCCACGTCGGCGATGCGTATCCCAGCATCGCGACCGCGGCCGTGCCGGCGAGCGCCGGCGCGACCGCGAAGAACAGGACGAACAGCCGAGCGAACGGCGTCGGCGCCGGCCGCTCGATTTCGGCGACATCGCGACCGCGGCCGGCGCTTCTTGCCCGCGCCAGCAGGACCAGAGCGACGAGCCCGACATGGGATGCCACGACGGCGGCCAGAACCAGCGGTCCGAGCAGCGCGTCGGGCGCGGAATGCCGCAGCAGCGCCGCGCCGCCGCGATAGAGCCAGGCCCAGTGCGGCAGCGGGACCATGAGCGCGATCGCGCCCGCCGCCCACGGATCGATCGTCGCCAGCGTCGCGCGGCCTTGTGCCGTCGCAAGCGTGAACAGCGCGAGCAGCGCAATCAGCACCGCGGCCCAGTAGGTCGCGAACAGCATGAGCCCGAGAGCGAACGCGAGGGCTATCCAATAGCCTCGGCAGCCCTCGCCGACCGCGCGCCAGTAGAACAGCAACGCCACGGCCGCGAGCGGCATGCCCAAAACGTTCGGACCGAACTCCGGCGTTGGCACCGAGAGCGCAAAGACGCCGGTCATCAGCAGGACCGCCATGGCGGCGTGCGGCGGGCCGACGATGGAGCGGCCAAGGATGAAGGTCGTCCAGAGCGCCCCGACCACGCAGGCTTGCGACAGCGCATAGACGCCGATGGCGTGGCCGCCGGCGGCGTTGAAGGCGATCTCGGCGAGCCAGACTGCGAGCGGTGGGCCGAGCCAGGACCCGAGCTGCCATTCGTGGCCGACCGCCAGCACTTCCGGCAGGTCGCCGGGCGGGCTCGCGTAGAACAGCGAGGGCACCAGGAACCACAGCACCGCTTGCGCGGCCGCCGCCGCCCAGAAAACCGTCGTCGGCCGCTCGCGCAGTAGCGCCGCGATCGAAACGACACGGAACATCGGCGCCCCGGAATGGAAAGGCGAATGCATACGGAGATGCGCGCTCGAACGTGAAAGGGAAACTGAAGACCGCAACGTTGCCCGACAGGCGGTAGACCGCCGTGCGACGCTCAGCAACACGAACAATGTGGCAACACTATTCCGCGCTCACAGCAAAGGCGCCATCGCCACGCTTTCGTGCGCCTGCATCACGATGATCTCGCCGAGCACCGCCGCGACCGGCGCGAACGAGCGGCGATGATGGGGCGTCGGCCCGAGCCGCGCCAGCGCGCGAAATGCTCGGGCACGCTGTAGCCCATGTGGCGCTCGAAACCGTAACCGGGATGCGCGGCGCCGAGCCGGATCATCAGCCGATCGCGCGTCACCTTGGCGACGATCGAGGCCGCGGCGATCGACGCCACGATGCCGTCGCCGCCGATCACCGAACGGCATTCGCATTCGGCCGGCACGGCGACGCGGTCGCAGCCGTCGACGAACACCAGGCGCGGTGTCGTCGGTAGCGCGGCGACTGCGCGCGACAGCGCCCACAGCGACGCCTGCCGGATATTGTCGCGGTCGATCCGCGCCGTGGAGCCGAAGGCGACGGCGACTTGCGCGGTCGCGCAGGATCTTTTCGTACAGGGCCTCGCGTTCCTCGGGGGTCAGCTTCTTCGAATCGTCGAGCCCGCGCGGCACGCGCTTCGGATCGAGGATCACGGCGGCCGCGACCACCGGGCCGGCGAGCGGACCGCGCCCGGCCTCGTCGCAGCCGGCGATCGGGAGCACGCCGCGCGCCATCGCGCGCCGCTCGCGCGCGAAGGTCGGCCGTTCCGGCGCGTCCTGCAGCGGCAGGCGGGCGAGCGGCGTCGGCGATCGCGGCGGCCTTGCGAATCATCGCGGCAATCCTGGCGCGGCCGGAGCGCCGCGGCAACTCCGCATTCGTCGGGCCTGTGCAGAGTGGGGATGACGCGTCCCGGTCGCCGCTGCATGAGCCCATTTAGCGGCGTCGCCGACCGCCATGGCCGGGTTATGTCCCGGCCATCCACGTCCCGCTAGCGGTCGCGCGAAGCGACGCAAGACGGGATTCCCGCACAGGGCCGGGCTGACAGTCAGCGTCGACGCTCTGCTGTCGCCGACACATCGCAGAAAAATCAACTCGGTATCGTCGTAGGCGCGCCGCTCCAGTTCTTGAAGTCCTTGCGGTGGCGCGAAGCCGGCGTCGGCCGCCTCCTCGACGACGGTCAAGGCCTGCGGCATGAGCCAGCCGCCCGCGTGCGCCGCGCGAAGCGCCTGCTCGGCTAATCCGCGCCCATAGGGCGGGTCGGCGAAGACGAGCGAGAACGGCTCGACCGGATGGGCGGCCCCGAGCCTGGTGGCATCGCGGCGGAAGATGCGGATCGTGCCGCCGAGGCCGAGCGCCTCGACATTGGCGCGCAGCAGCGCGCGCGCCTCGACGCCCTCGTCGACGAACAACGCGAAGGCCGCGCCGCGCGACAACGCCTCGATCCCGAGCGCGCCGGTGCCGGCGAACAGGTCGAGCACGCGGGCGCCCGCGACCGCATCGCCGTAGCCATGGTCAGGATATTGAACAGCGACTCGCGCAGGCGATCGCTGGTTGGGCGGATCGTCCGGCTTTTGCGGAGCCTGCAAGATCCGGCCGCGCAGCCGCCCGCCGACGACGCGCATCAGCGCCGCCGCTTGCGCGGTTTCTTATCCCTCGCCCGCAAAGCGGGGGAGGGGGACCGGCGCTTCGCGCCGGCCGGGTGGGAGCGCTTGATTGGCGACGCTCTGCCCGCGACCCCACCCGGCTCACAGCGGAGCTTATGCCCGGACGGCGCGGAGCGCCGATCCGGGTGCGATGAGCCACCCTCCGGTTTCAGGGGAGAGACGGGCGCCAGCGGCGCCGAGAAATCGGCGCCCGCCGCGCGTTCGACGCGCTCGCCGAGCTGCTCGCGCAGCACCCGCGTCTTCACCTCCTCGATCGCGCCGGCCTTGAGCTCGCCGAGCTGGAACGGTCCGATACGACACGCGGATCAGCCGGTTGACCTTGAGGCCGAGGTGACCCAGCACGTTGCGGATCTCGCGATTCTTGCCCTCGCGCATCGCGAAGGTGAGCCAGACGTTGGAGCCCTGCGGGCGGTCGAGCGTCGCCTCGATCGCGCCGTAGCGGATGCCGTCGAGCGTGATGCCGTCGCGCAGCCGGTCGAGCGCGGCCTGCGTCACGCTGCCGTGCGCGCGCACGCGGTAGCGCCGCAGCCAGCCGGTCGTCCGGCAGTTCGAGCACGCGCGCAAGCCCGCCGTCGTTGGTCAGCAGCAGCAGCCCTTCGGTGTTGAGATCGAGCCGGCCGATCGCTGACGAGGCGCGGCAGCTGCCGCGGCAGCGCGCCGAAGATCGTCGGCCGCCCTTCCGGGTCGGCGGTGGTGGTCACCAGACCGCGCGGCTTGTGGAACAGGAAGAGCCGCGTGCGCTCGCGCGCCGGCAACGGCCGGCCGTCGACCGCGACGCGGTCGCGCGCACCGACGTTGAGCGCGGGCGACGTGATCGGCCACGCCGTTGACGGCGACCCGGCCGGCGGCGATCCAGGCCTCGGCCTCGCGGCGCGAGCACAGGCCGGCGCGCGCCATCACCTTGGCGATGCGTTCGCCGCTCCTGTCCGGTGCGCTCTTGCGGGTCATGGCCGGGTCGTCGTAGCGGGCGCTGATGATCATGCCGGCAAGTGGTGCCGTTGATCGCAGAAGCTTGCTGAACAGAGTTTGCCGGGCGAAACGAGCCGTGCCGCAATCGTCGTCGTTCATGGAGCTTGCGCTGGCCGAAGCGCGCACCGCGGCGGCGCGCGGCGAGGTGCCGGTCGGCTGCGTCATCGCGCAGGATGGCGCCGTGATCGCCCGCGCCGGCAACCGCACCCTCGCCGAGCGCGACCCGACCGCGCATGCCGAGCTGCTGGCGATCCGTGCGGCTACGGCCACGCTCGGGACCGAGCGGCTCGTCGATTGCGACCTCTACGTCACGCTTGAGCCGTGCGCGATGTGTGCGGCCGCGATGTCGTTCGCCCGCATCCGCCGGCTCTACTACGGTGCGGCGGATCCGAAGGGCGGCGCCGTCGACAACGGCGTGCGCTTCTTCGCCTCGCCGACCTGCCACCACCGGCCGGACGTCTACGGCGGCATCGGCGAAGCGGAGGCGTCGGTATTGCTGCGGGAGTTCTTCGCGGCGCGGCGATAGCACGAGCCGCAAGGGGTCTTTGCAGGTCTGCTAAAGCTCAGCCGAAAAGGGAACAGAGGAGGCGCGGTCATGGCAAAGAAGCCCACGCTTGCAAAAGCCAATGCGGCCAATCCGCGTGCAATCCTGCCGGCGCCAACGCGTCGACAGGTCCCCGTAGTGACTGCCGCTTTGACGCCGGCGCCCCCCAGGACGCGCAACGCGGTTGTGATGGCGCCGGCACTGGCCAACTCCATGAGGATCGTCCCGGCCGACAAGGCCAAGAAAATGCCGCGACGACCGAAGGGGCAGGTGCCGCGCCGCAGTCCGGTCGATCCCGCGCAGGCGCTCGCTCCAATCCAGGTCGCCATGTTTGCATCGCCCGGGACAGCCAGGGCGCCCGTGGCTGCGGCGCCGGCCGCCGCGCCGACCGTCGCCACCTTCGCGGGCAGATCTTCGGCGCACCGGACGTGCTTCCGCCCGACACGCACGGTGCCGTCAGCGCGATCAGCGCGTTCACGCCGCACAACAACAGGGTCTGGTTCTACGACCGCAACGGGGCACAACAGCAATCCTCCGTGACGCTGGACGCCTTCTGGAACGATTTTGCGCAGGGACCGAGCGTGTCGACGTTCGATCCAAAGGTCGTCTTCGATCCATTCACGCGCCGGTTCATCTTCGTGACCTGCGGCAACGCCGAGCGAGCCGACAGCTGCATCTTGGTGGCCGTCAGCGAGACGGAGGACGCCACCGGCGACTGGCATTTCGGAAGGATCGATCCGGACGCACAAATCCAGGGGCTGAGGGCCTGGTTCGACTATCCGAGCCTTGGCTTCACCGACGACAAGATCACCGTAAGCCTCAACCTGTTTGCAGTTTCGAACAACGCATTCAAAGGCGTCGTGATCTTTGCCATCGACAAGGCCTCGCTTTTGAATCCGCCGCACCAGATGATCTTCGATCAGTTCGTGCTGGCCGATCAGGGATTCACGCTGGCGCCTGCCGTCACGCTCGAAGGCGGGGTCGCCGACCAGCACGTCCTCTGCGCATGGACCGGCAACTTTCAGGGCAGCGGCCATCTGGCGCTGTTTGCGCTGACCGGCAACGTTGCGGGCGGCACCACGGCGCTCAACCGCGTAGGCTTCCTGCAGATCACCAATATGACCTGGGAGGAGACCGGCGGCGAGATCGCGCCGCAGAAAGGCAGCTCTCGGCGCATCGACGTGGGCGATGACCGCATGCTGACGGTTTGCCGCCGCGGTGGGCGCTTGCACGCGGCGCACAGCGTGTTCCTGGGCGCGGGAGCGGCCAAACGCAGCCTCGTGCAGTGGTACACCATCACGCTCGACACGCCACCGACGGTCGCTGAGGTCGGCCGCATCGACGGCCTCGAACAGGAGATGTTTTTCGGATACCCCAGCCTTGCGGTAAACCGCAACGGCGACATGATATTGGGGATGTCGGCTTTCTCGAAGACGATCTTTGCCAGCGCCGCGTTCGCGCTGCGCCGCGCGGGAGGCACGTTCAGCACCCCGAAGATCTACGCGCGCGGCCGCAGCGTCTACGTGGGCGATAGCGAAAATCGCTGGGGCGACTACAGCGCCTGTCAGCCCGACTTTGACAACGCCAACCAATTCTGGACGATCCAAGAGCACGCAGCGTCGGTCAGGAACGAGTGGCGGACGCGTTGGGCGCGCATCACGCTGTAGCGGCCCCGCAAACGACACGCCGGCGGCTTGCCGCATCCGGCCGGAAGCGGCTGCCGGCCGCCGACGGGCCGGAACATCTCGCCGAGGTGCGACTTCTTTGCTCAAGAGCGGACAATTGCCATATATCGGTGTGCTCGGGAGCATGCCGAGCGGGTCGATGGTCGAGACGAAAGCCCGGACCATGAATGAAATCACCAAGACGCGTCGTGTGATCGACACGGAGACGCGGCGGCCGGCGGATCGAGGCGCGAAGGATCCCCTGGAGCATCGCGAGAAGACGGTTCCGCGACCAGGGCGCAGACCGCAGCTGCCTGCGGTGCGGCCCGAAGAGGTCATCGGCCGCCGCCAAATTGAGCCCGAGCCCAAACGCTAGGGCTAGGGGCTGCCCGGCTCGCCCAGGTCCCAGTAGATACCGGCCATCAGCGCGCAAACCCTCGCGCGCGAGCGCCGGGAGCAAGTGCTCGTTGGGTGCGTGCTGCGAGCAGCTCGGATAGGAATGCGGCACCCAGATCGTCGGCAGCCCGAGCACGTCGGCGAAGATGTCGTTCGGCAGCGAGCCGCCGACATTGGGCAGGATGGCCGGACGCCGGTTGGTGCTGCGCGCGATCGACGCGGCCGTCCATTGCGCCCACGGATGCTCGGGATCGAGCCGCGTGGCGGCGTAGACCTCGTCGCGGCCCTGCGCGATCTCGACGAACGGAAATCCGTGCCGGTCGAGATGCGCCCGCAACGCCGGCAGAATGCGATCCTTGTCGACGCCGACCACGGTCCGGAGCTGCCCGCGCGCCCAGGCGCGCGGCGGCACGGCGTTGACCGGGCTTTCCGGATTGCCGGCCGTCATGGCCAGGATTTCGAACGTGCACCAGCCGAACACCTTTTCGGCCGTGGTGAGGCCCGGCTCGCCCCAGTTCGGATCGATGGCCGGGCCGTCCGGGCCCGGCTCCACCGTGCAGTCGGCGAGTGCGCGTCTGACCGAATCGGGGATGCCGTCCGGCACCCATTCGGGCACGCGAATCTGTCCGGTCGCGCCCGCGATGCAGGCGATCGCGTGCGCGAGCTGGATCGCCGGATTGGACAGGAGCCCGCCCCAGTTGCCGGAGTGATGGCCGCCCTCGCGCGCGTCGATCCAAAGGTCGATCGGAAAACCGCCGCGCGTGCCGAGGTAGATGCCGGGCTGCTCGATCGCCAGCCGCGGCCCATCCGAGCCGATCAGCACGTCCGCCGCGAACAGGTCGCGGTTCTCCGCGCATACCTCGCGCAAGCCCGGCGAACCCACTTCCTCGCCCATCTCGATCAGCCACTTGGCGTTGAAGCCGAGCTTGCCGCGCGTTCGCAGCACGGCGGCAAGCGCCGCGATGTTGATCGTGTGCTGGCCCTTGTTGTCGGCGATGCCGCGCCCGTAGTAGCGGTCGTCGACCTCGGTCACCTGCCAGGGCGACAGCCCGGCCTTCCAGCCGGCCTCCAGCCCGCGGATCACGTCGCCGTGGCCGTAGCCGAGGACGGTCTGCAGGCCGGGGTCCTCGATGCGCTCGCCGAAGAGGAACGGCCCGCGCCCGCGCGCATGCGTGAGCACGCGGCAGGTAAAGCCGAGCGCCTCCAGGGCCGGCTTCATCTCGTCCTCGACGTAGCGCCGCAGCTCGTCCGCGCGCTCCGGGTTCTGGCTCTCGGTCGCGATCGCGACCCGGCGCGCCAGATCGGTCTTGAAGGCACCGCTGTCGAAATACGCTTCGGCGCGGGCGATGGCGGATTCACGGCTCATGCGGCCAACCGTCGGTAGCAACCATTAAATGGGCGATGCGGCCTTGACCGCTTGGACGGTTGTGTTCGGACGCGACGGCTGGTGTCAAGGAAACCGCTGCGCGGCGGCGAGAGCCGTCCTTGACACCAGCCGCCGCGTCCGAGCTTTGCATCCAAGCGATCAAGGCCGCAGTGTTCTTCACCTCACGCTGGGTGCGGCCACGGCGGCTGGTGTTTGCAGCCATGGGGTGCCGCGGGCGACGACGATATTGGCGTAGATCAGCAGCTTTCTGGCGCAGGCGATCAGTGCCACCTTGTGGAGCTTCCCTTTCGCGGTCAAACGTCGGTAGATATCGATGAGGTGCCGGTTCCAGCGGAAGGCGGCCGGCAATGCGGCGCGATAGAGGGCCGTTCTCAGCCGCTCACGGCCGCCTTTGATGTGCCGCACTCCGAAGTGCTCGCCACTATCGTCATCGAAAGGAGCAAGGCCTGCGAGCGCAGCGGCTTGCTCTCGAGTGAGCGATCCGATCTCGGGCAGTCGGATCAGGATGGCAACAGCCGTCGGCAGTCCGATGCCGTCGATGCTGGCAATCAAAGCAAGCCGCTCGAGGTCGGGATGCTGGCGGATGGCGGCCACCAGTTGCTTGAGCTCAAGCTTCTCTCGCTTCTCGTCACGGGCGATCGCCTCGCGCCAGTAGCGACGGATATCGGGGTGGCGGCAGGTCTCCAGGCGGGTCTTGGCCCGAGCGATGTCTTCTCCGATCTGTTCGATCATCGTCAAACACTCGGCAAACGGCGCCAACCGAGGATCCGGCGGGGGATGGATCTTCTTGATCGCCGCGGTGCAATCCGCGATCAGGGCGGCGTCGATCTTATCGTTCTTGGCCAACTGCAGATGGAACCTGGCATAGGCACGCACCTGGGCGGGCTGGAATACGACGACCACAAACCCACTCCGACGCAGTTCGCTAACCACCTCCTGTTCGTAGCCGCCGCTTGCCTCAATGCCGACGCGCTTGACCCGGTGCCGGCGCAACCAGGCCGGCAACTTCTTGTGACCCTCCGCCGTATTGGCGACTTGCAGCCGGTCCTTACGTCCGTTGAGCGCGACATGCAGTTGGTGTTTGCCGGTGTCGATACCGGCGCAGGACATGATATGCTTGCTCATCTTCCTCGACCCTTCCTTGTGATGCGAACCCACGGTTCCTTCAACCATCCGGGTCCGATGAAGAGCCGATCGCGATCTTGCTACCAAAGTCAGCCCTTGCGGCTACGGTGGGCAGCGATCCGACGACCGGCGGTCCGGCCTGGGTCGCCACCCAGGCCGGACCATTCCTCTCGGAGCGCCTCCACAATATCGAATCACGCTAATACAAGGGTGGGTAAAGGCGCGCGCTTGCGCGCCGTGCCCACGCGGATTTTCCGGGCCCTCGACGGTGGGCACGCGCCGCTTCGCGGCTGCTTTGCCCACCCTTGTATCAGCCGGCGATTGCGGCTTCGCGATTCATGCGGCCAACTGGGTACCTCCGTCGTACAGGTGGCAGGCGACGATGCCGCCCTGGTCGGAAACGAGTCGCGGCACTTGCGCCGCGCAGCGCGCTCCGACTTGGGCGCAGCGGGGATGGAACACGCAGCCGGGCGGCGGCGCGAGCGGGTTGGGCATGGCGAGGCCGAGGCCGGTCTCCGGTACGCCGAGCCCGGGCTCCGGGCGTGAGCACGGAATCGAGCAGCGCGCGCGTGTAGGGATGACGCGGCGCGCGGAACAGCGCGTCGCGCTCCGCCATCTCGACGATGCGGCCGAGATACATCACTGCGACGCGCGTCGCCATGTGCTCCACCACGGCGAGGTTGTGGCTGATGAACACGTAGGTGAGCCCGAAATCGCGCCGCAGGTCGAGCAGGAGATTGAGGATCTGCGACTGCACCGAGACGTCGAGCGCCGAGGTCGGCTCGTCGAGCAGCACGATCTCCGGCTCGACCACCAGGGCGCGCGCAATGGCGACGCGCTGGCGCTGCCCGCCGGAGAGCTCGCTCGGGTAGGCGTCGGCATGCCGGCGCGACAGGCCGACGCGCGACAGCATCGCCATCGCCTTGGCCCGGCGCTCGCGCGCGCTGCCGATGCCTTGCACGGCGAGCGGCAGTGCCACGATGGCCGCCACGCGTCTTGCGCGGATTGAGCGAAGAATACGGATCCTGGAACACCGGCTGGATGCGCCGCGCCAGCGCGCGGCGGCCGATGCCGGCGATGTCTTCGCCGGCGAAACGGATGGTGCCGCGGTCCGGCGCCAGCAGGCCGAGCAGCATGCGGGCGAGCGTCGATTTGCCGGAACCGGATTCGCCGACCAGGCCGACCACCTCGCCCTTCGCCACGTCGAGATTGACGTCGGCGACGGCATGCAGCGCGCGCTTGCGCGTGAACAGGCCGCGCCCGACCAGGAAGCTGCGTGAAACGCCGCGGGCTTCGAGCAACGCGCTCATGCCGCCACCGCCTCCGGCAGGTGCTCGTGGACGCAGCGCCAGCCGTGGTCGTTCGCGGTGCGCCACGGAACGTCATGCGCGCAGATCGGGATGGCATAGGCGCAGCGGTCGCGGAACGGCGCAGCCGCGCACGTCGCCGATCAGCGACGGCACGATGCCGGGGATTGCGCCGAGATGCTCGCCGGGCGGAGTGCGTCCGGGCACCGGGATCGACGCCATCAGGCCGCGCGTGTAGGGATGGCTGCGGCGCGCCGAACAGATCGCTCGCGGACGCCCGTCTCGACGATCTCGCCCGCATACATGACGGCGACCCGATGCGCGACGCGCGCCACCACGCCGAGGTCGTGCGTGATCAGCAGGATAGCGATGCCGAGGTCGCGCTGCAGCTCGACCAGCAGCCGCAGGATCTGCGCCTGGATGGTGACGTCGAGCGCCGTCGTCGGCTCGTCGGCGATCAGCAGCGCGGGGCCGCACATCAGCGCCATCGCGATCATGACGCGCTGGCGCAAGCCCCCCGAGAGCTGGTGCGGATACTGGCCGAGCCGTTCGGCGGCGGCGGTGATGCCGACCTTTTCCAGCAGCTCGATCGCGCGGGCGCGCGCCTGCGCCTGGGTCGAGCCCTTGTGGCGGCGGTGCACCTCGGAGAGCTGGTCGCCGATCGTGTAGGCGGGATTGAGCGCCGTCATCGGCTCCTGGAAGATCATCGCCATGCGGTTGCCGCGCAGGCCGGCGAGCCGCGCGCGGCCGGCGAGGTCCTCGCCCTCGAACGCGACAGCGCGGCGCGCCGTCCTGGTGGCGGCATCGGGCAGCAAGCCCATGAGCGCGAGCGCGGTCATCGACTTGCCGCAGCCGGATTCGCCGACCAGGCACAGCGTCTCGCCCGACGCGATGTCGAATGAGATGTTGCGCACCGCGTGCAGCGTGCCGCGCGGCGTCGCGATGTCGACCGCAAGCTCCGCGACGCTCAGCAGCGGAGGCGACAATTCAGCCTCGGCCGCCGGGCGCGGAGACGTCGCGGATGCCGTCGCCGACCATGTTGATGGCAGCACGAGCAGCGCGAGCGCGGTGCCCGGAATGGCGATCAGCCAGAACGAGAAGAACATGTAGGTCTTGGCCTCGGCGATCATCAGGCCCCAGGACGGCAGCGGCGGCTGCACGCCGAGGCCGAGAAACGACAGCGCCGCCTCCAGCAGGATCGCGCTCGCCGCCTCGACGCTCGCCACCACGATGAGATGCGGCAGCACGTTGGGCAGCACCTCGCCGACGATGATGCGCGCCGTGGAGGCGCCGGTCGCCTCGGCGGCCGCGACGTAGTCGAGCGAGCGCACCTGCTGGGTGGCGGCGCGCATGACCACCGCGAAGCGGTCCCATTTGAGCAGGCCGAGCACCAGGATCACGATCCACAGCGAGCCGCCGACCATGGCGACCACGGCGAGCGCCACCAGGATCAGCGGCATCGCGAGCCGCACCGTGATGATGAAGGTGACCGCCATGTCGACGCGGCCGCCGAAATAGCCGGCGGCAAGGCCGAGCGTGGTGCCGATCAGGCCCGAGATCACCATCACGGCAAAGCCGATCAGCAGCGAGATGCGCGCGCCGTAGATGACGCGGGAGAGATAGTCGCGGCCGAGATTGTCGGTGCCGAAGCGGGTGCGCCCAGGTGCCCTTGTCGTGCCAGATCGGCGGGATCAGGCGCCGCGTGAGGTCCTGCGCGTAGGGGTCGTGCGGCGCGAGCAGCGGCGCCACCAGCGCCATCAGCACGATGAGCGACCAGCACGGTCGCGCCGATCAGCAGGCCCTTGTGCGCGAAGATGCGCCGGCGCAGCAGCGCCTGCGGCGACGGGCCGGCGATGTCGATGAGCGCGGGCGCGTAGGCTTCGGTCATGCGTCAGCCCACCCGGATGCGCGGATCGAGCCAGGCATTGGCGAGGTCGGCCGCCAGCGTGAGGCCGACATAGATGAACGACAGCAGCGCGACGATCGCCTGCGTCACCGGGATGTCCATGTGGGTGATCGACTGGTAGGCGAGATAGCCGAGCGCCGTCGAGCGCGAAGATCGTCTCGATCACCACCGAGCCGCCGAGCAGGAAGCCGAGCTGCACGGCGGCGAGCGCCACCACCGGCACCAGCGCGTTGCGCAGCGCATGCTTGCACGATGATGCTGGCGCCGGACAGGCCCTTGGCGCGCGCCGTGCGGATGTAGTCGGAGGCGAGCACCTCGATCATGCCGGCGCGCACCAGCCGCATGAACGGCGGCGCGACGTAGTAGCCGAGCGCGATCGTCGGCATGACGAAATGCGCCCAGGTCTCGCTGCCGGAGACCGGCAGCAGGTGGAGCCAGACCGCCAGCACCATGATCAGGATCAGCGCGAAGAAGAAGTTCGGCATCGCCTGCCCGACCACCGCGAGCGCGAGGCACAGCCGGTCGATCCAGCTGTTCGGGTAGACCGCCGCGAGGACGCCGAGCGGCACCGAGATCGCCAGCGCGAAGCCGAGCGAGAGCACGCGCGAGCAGCGCCGTGGTCGGCAGCTTGGCGAGCACGAGGCCGAGCACGTCGGTCTTGAAATAGAGCGACTGGCCGAAGTCGCCGCGCAGCATGTGGCCGAGCCAGTCGAGGTATTGGACCAGCAGCGGCCGGTCGAGGCCGTAGACGCGGCGGATGTTCTCGATGTCCTCGGCGCGCGCGCCTTCGCCGGCGAGCGCGATCGCCACGTCGCCGGAGGCGCGCAACGCCAGGAACGCGAGCGCCGACACCGCCAGCGCCACCAGCACCGCGAGCCCGAGACGCTTGATCGTGAAGGCGAGCATTGAACGGTCCTCCCGGCAGCCAGCCGTTACTTGTAGCTCATCTCCCAGATGCGCGGCAATCTCGTCCGCGTAGGCCTTGAACACCAGATCCTTGGCGGCCGCGTACGAGCGCCGGCAGCGAGTACATCGGCAGCGCGTAGGCGCGCTCCTGGATCAGCCCGAGCGCCCGCGCATAGGCGTCGGCGCGCACCTTCGCATCGATCGAGGTGTCGCCCTTCTCCAACAGGTCGCGGACCTCGGGGTCGCGCGCCAGGTCGTCGAGGGTGAACTTGAAGAACGCCGGCGTCGCGGCGGAGACGTCGTTGACCGAGAACGAGCCCCAGGTCTGGTGCGACAGCGCCGCCTTGCCGGACCGGCCGGCGTCGCGCACCGCCGCATACTGCATGAACCGCAGGCTGGTGCGGATGCCGACCGCCCGCAGGTAGCCGATCATCGCCTCGGTGTGGGGGCGGTCCTGGTAGGCGTAGAATTCGAGGTCGAGGCCGTTCGGGTATCCGGCCTCGGCCAGCAGCGCCTTGGCCTTCGCCGGATCGTAGGCATAGCGCGGCGCCTTCTCGTCGATGCAGCCGAACTGCGACGGGAAGCAGAAGGCGTGCAGCACGCGCGAGCCCTCGCCGACGATCGACTTCACCATGGCCTCGCGGTCGATCGCATGCATGATCGCCTTGCGCACGCGGATGTCGCGCAGCGCCGGCGCCGGCGTGTTCTCCCGCGCGTCGAACTGCAGGAACACGAAGCGCATGATCTCGCCGGAGACGACCTGCACGTGCGGCACCGCCTTGAGCTGCTCGCGCCTGGTCGACCGTGACCTGGCGGATCAGATCGAGGCTGCCGGCCAGGATCTCGGCGACCCGGGTCTGCGCGTCGGGCACGAAGCGGAACTCGGCCTTCTCGATCTTCGGCTGCCCCTTCGGGCTGTCCTTGAAATAGTCGGGATTGCGCTCGATGCGGATGTACTTGCCGAGCGCATGCTCGGTGACGCGATAGGGGCCGGTGCCGATCGGCTTCTCGTTCATGCCCTTCGGGCCGACCTTGGCGTAGTACTCGTGCGGATGGATGGCGAATTGGCCCGGCGAGATACTCGAACGCCGCCGGGAACGGCCGCTTGGTGACGATGCGCACCTTGTAGCGTGTCGAGCTTCTCGGCGCGCGCGATCCAGTTGACGTTGCCCTGGATGATCGCCTTGTTGTCGGGATTGGACACGAAGTTGAGCGTGTAGACGACGTCGTCGGCGGAGAACTCCGCGCCGTTGTGGAACTTCACGCCGCGGCGCAGCTCCATCTCCAGCGTCTGTGTCGTCGACCCATTTCCAGGAGGTCGCGAGCCGGCCGCTTGTATTCGTTGGTCGTTGGGATCGCGGTAGATCAGCGTGTCCCAGACGTGGTGCGAGAAGATCACGCCGATGCGGACGCTGTTGAAATAGGGATCGGCATTGTCGAGCACCTGCGGGTCGCCGAAGCGGACCGAGTTGTCCTTCTTGCCGGCGAAGGCCGGTCCGCCGGCGACCAAACCGCCCAACAGAACGATACTCAAGCCCAGTCGCGCAACGCCCATGAATCCCTCCGAGTGAGTGCCAAGCCCGCGAGCTACTACCTATAGCTCATCTCCCAGAAGCGCGGGATTTCGTCCGTGTAGGGTTCGAAGTTCAGATCCTTGGTAGCGACGAAATAGGCGGGCATCGAGTACAGCGGCAACGCATAGGCGCGCTCCTGCGATCAACGCCAGCGCGGACTTGTACGCTTCCTTACGGACCGCCGCCTCGACGGTGGTATCGCCCTTGTCGCAGCAGATCGCGCACGTCCGTATCGAGGTTGCGATCGTCGGGAAGTCCCTTGTAGAAGATCGGCGTCATGGCTGAGACGTCGTTGATCGAGGCCGAGCCCCAGCTCTGGAACGTCATCGCCGCCTTGCCGGCGCGCACGGCGTCTCGCGCGGCCGCATATTGCATGAAGCGCAGATTGGCCTTGATGCCGACCGTGCGCAGATAGCCGACGATGGCCTCGACGTGGTTGCGCTCGCGCCAGGCATAGAGATCGACCTCGAAACCCTTGGGCCAGCCCGGCCTCTGCCAGCAACTGCTTCGACTTCGCCGGGATCGTAGGCGTAGCGCGGCGCGCCCTCGTCGGTGCAGCCGAACTGGCCGGGGAAGCAGACGGTATGAATGACGCGCGCGCCTTCGCCGACGATCGACTTGAGCATGCCCTCGCGGTCGATGGCATGCAGCACGGCGCGGCGGACGCGCTCGTCCTTGAACTGCGGCGACCAGCGACCGGTCGGTCGGTATCGAGTTGCAGGAACTTGATGCGCATGGTCTCGCCGAAAAGGACCTGCAGGTGCGGCAGCGTCGCGCAGCTGCACCGCCTGGTCGAGCGGCACGTTCATGATCAGGTCGAGGCCGCCCGACAGCATCTCGGCGATCTGCGTCTGGCGATCGGGAATGAAGCGGATCTCCAGCTTGTCGATCTTCGGCTGCGGCTTGGGCCCGTCCTTGAAGTAATCGGCGTTGCGCTCGAAGCGAATGTATTTGCCGAGCGCGTGCTCGGTGACCCGGTAAGGGCCGGAGCCGATCGGCTTCTCGTTCATGCCCTTGGGGCCGACCTTGGCGTAGTACTCGGTGCGGGTGGATCGCGAGCGGACCGGCCAGGTACTCGATCGCCGCCGGGAACGGCTCCTTGGCGATGATGCGCACCCGGTAGGTGTCGAGCTTCTCGGCGCGGGCGATCCAGCTGACGTACTGCTGGGTGACCGCCCTGTTGTCGGGATTCGATACGAAATTGAGCGTATAGACGACGTCGTCGGCGGAGAAGGCCGCGCCGTCATGGAACTTGACGCCCCGGCGCAGCTCGAGCTCGAGGGTCTTGTCGTCGATCCATTGCCAGGCCGTCGCCAGCTGGCCCTGGTATTCGTTGGTCTTGGGGTCGCGGTAGATCAGGGTGTCCCACACGTGCTGGCGCGATGATCACGCCGACCCGGTTGCTGTTGAAATAGGGATCGACGTGGTCGAGCACCTGGTCGTAGCCGAAGCGCAGTGAATTGTCCTTCTTGCCCGCGAGCGCGGGACTAACCGAGACGAAGGCGGCGACGAGCGCGGCGACGAGCTTGCCGTGGATGGCGGTCATGCGGTCTCCCTCTGGCCCGGCGGCAGCCGTTTTCGGCTCTTTGCTGGCCGCAAGTGGAAGCCGCGAGGTCCCTAGAGTCAAGGCGACCAGGGCGCGCACGCCGCGTGCGCCCCCGAGGACGCGGCGCGCGCCTCAGGTCGCCGCCAGGGGCGCCAGCATCAATGTCGGTGATGACGTCGATGACGACCGGCCGCTCCCCCGCGCCGGTGCGATGTCCGTTCGCCTGCGGCGGATCACGGAATCGGCTTCCCGAGCGCGTGGAGATACGCGTGGGGCACGTGGTCGCGGACCGGGGGAATCAGCGTGGCCAGAAACGAATCGAGCAACGTCGGCCGCGGCGAAAACGGCGCTTTGAAAAAGCTGGAGAGTTGCCCCACTCCGCCGAGCACCTGCGCGCCGAGATCCGGCACGTCGTCGAATCGTTGCGGCGGCCCGGCCGGATCGAACGTTTTGCCCGAGCCGCACAGATGCGGCCGCCCGACGTGGACGAAATTCAACACGGAGGGCGGAACACTGGCGACGAAGTCGGACCCGTGCACCAGGCGAAAGGTTCGTTGCGGCAGACTCGTGGCGTTGTAGCGGCTGGCGCCGTCCGGTCGCAGTGCGCGCGGTGTGCCGAAGCCGTACTTTTGCACCCCGTCCGCCTCGACGGGCGGCGTCGGCTTCTCTACGACGCGCAGCGCGGCGATGGTGCCGATCGCCGAACCAAGGCTATGGCCGGTGATGAAAAGGCGCCCCTCGATTGCCTCGGCGAGCGCCGGCCGTACGCGCGTCCATGCGGCTTCCGCGACGGCCTCGAAGCCCTCGTGAATTTCTTTCGATCGACCCAGCATGATATCGGTCAATATATCGCCGGGCTCGAGCGGATTCGTGCCCGCAAAGGCGACGATCGTGGCGCCGCGCCCTGCGGCGACGATGGCGCGACTGAGGATGAGGGGAGACGAAATCTTCAGATTGAGAGGATGGGTAGTCGGTTCTCGCACCACGTCGATCGTCTTGAGGTCCCATCGCTGAAGGATTCGCTCGATCTTCGGGCGGTCGTCCGTCTCATAGGCGAGCTGCGACATCCACATCAGCGCCTGCGCGTTGCCGAGATGAAATTGATCCAGTCCGGCATTGAAGTCGTCGAACGCGTCTCGGCGGTAGCGAGCCTCATCGAGCTTGGTAAGCGAGGCCTGCGGTGCCATGCACTGCCCCCGTTTGCGCCCCCGGTCGGGCGGATAGGGCGGCCGGGAGTATCGCGCTAATTCTGCAGCGCTCGCAATGTGAGCGGGCGTCCCTTCTCTAGCTCACCGCCAGCGGCGCCAGCGCATCGATGTCGGTGATCACGTCGATGACGACCGGCCGCTCTGCGGCGAGCGCGCGCGCGAGCGCCGGCGCGAACTCGCTCGGCTTCTCGACCCGCAGGCCGAGCGCGCCGATGTCCTGGGCGACGCGGGCGAAGTTGACCTGCGTGTAGGTCCACAATTCGCGCGCCTTCTGGGTCTGCTGGCCGCCGTAGACGCGGTCGAAGCCGCGCTTCGACTGGTTGCCGCTGCCGTTGTTGTTGACGATGGTGACGGCGTTGAGGCTCCAGCGCACCGCGGTCTCGACTTCGCCGATATGGTACCAGAAGCCGGCGTCGCCGGTGAACGTCACCACCGGCCGGTCCGGGCACGCGCACTTGGCGCCGAGCCCGGCGGGAAACGCCCAGCCGAGATGGCCGGCGCTGCGCATGTAGCTCTGCTTGGGCGAGCGCAGGTCGTACATGCCGCCCATCCACATGCCGGCATGGCCGGTGTCGACCACCACGATGGCGTCGTCGGGCACATGCCGCGTCAGCTCCGCGCACAGCCGCTCGGGCCGCATCGGCACCGCATTGGATTCCAGCAGCGGGCGGTATTTGTCCTGCCACTCCTGGCAGATCGCCTGCGCCTGCGCGACCCAGGCCTGGCGGCGCGCCGCCGTGCCGCCATCGGCTTGCTCTTTCATGCGCGCCAGCGCTGTTCTGGCATCGCCCAGCACCGCGGCCTTGAGCGGATAGTTGCGGCCGAGCGCCTCCGGGTCGATGTCGATCTGGATCGCCGGCACGCCGATCTTCGGCACCGCCCAGAAATGCGTCGTCATGCCGCCGGTCTCGGTACCCACGAAGCAGACCAGGTCGGCCTGCGCGACCACGCGGTTGGCGCTCTCGCGCGAGTAGCTGCCCACGACCCCGACCGACAACGGATGCGTGCCGGGGATCGCATCCTTGCCGTTGAGCGAGGTGGCGACCGGGATCTGCAGCGTCTCGGCCAGCGCGACCAATTCGCCGCCGGCGCCCGATTGACGCACGCCGCCGCCGGCGACGATCACCGGCCGCTCGGCCTCCTGCAGCAGTCTGAGCGCAGCCAGCACGTGCTCGCGCTGCGGCTCCGGCCGGAACGGCGGCACCTGCGCGAACAGCTCCTCCGTGAGCGGATCCATCTCGGCTTCCTCGGCGTCGAGCTGTCCCTCGTTGCCGCGGAATTGCAGGTGCACCGGGCCGGGCGAACCGGAGACCGCGACGCGGAAAGCCTGCCGCACCATGTCCGGAATGCGCTCGACCGCATCGACGGTGGCGTTGAACTTGGTGACCGGCTCGAATGCCGGCACGTCGTCGACCTCCTGGTAGACCTTGCGGAACTTCGTCTTCGGATCGCGGCCGCCGGTGATGGCGATCACGGGCGAATGCGCCAGATAGGCGTCGCGCAGGCCGGCGGCGAGATTGAGCGCGCCGATCACCTGCGCCATGCACACGCCGGGCCGGCCGGTCGCGCGCGCGTAGCCGTCCGCCATATAGGCGGCCGATTTCTCGCCATGGGTGTGAATGCGCTTGATCTCGGTGCGGCGCTCCATCTCGGCGAAGGTGCGCCGCGCCACCGCCGGCACCATGAAGACGGCAGTGACGCCGTAGCCTTTCAGCATGTCGGCGAAAACCTCGGCGCCTGTCATCTTGGGCATCTTGTTTCTCCATGCACTCCGCGTTCGTGTCCCGGGGGGCAGCGCAGCACGAAGTGTGCGCTGCCAACCCGGGCCCCCGAAGGGTGAGTGGATTCGTTCTCTGAAGACTTGCTTGGCGATGGGAGCAGTCCCGGCTATCGCATACTGCGCCCACCGATGCTATGTAAATGCCGGTGCAGGGAGACGCACATCATGAGCGTAACCGTACCTACGGCGCCCTTGTCGGGAACCATGGACGTGGACGAGTTCATGGCCTTCCTGGAAACGCGGCCGGACGAAGAACGGTGGGAGCTGGTCGAGGGTGTGGCCGTGATGATGGCGCCGCCAAGCCGTGCGCACCAGCGAATTGCGCAGAACTTTGCCGCGCTCCTCAACAGCGCGTTCGCGGCGCAGCGCCGCGATCTGTTCGCCTATATCGGGACGGGTGCGCGCGCGCCCGGCGTCAGAGACTTCCACGTTTTGCCGGACGTGGCGGTCGTGCCCGGCATTTCCGATTACGATCTCTACTCCGAAGACTATCTTTTAGCGGCGGAGGTCCTGTCGCCCTCGAACACGCGCCGGAAAATGGAGCTGAAGCTGCGCCGCTATCGTGAGGCGCCGGACAATCTCTATGCTGTCGTGATCGAGCCGCGCGAATTTCTGGTGGAGGTTTATGCGAAGCGCGGAAACTGGCAGCCCGCGATCCTCGCACAAATGGACGAGTGGATCGACATGCCTGAGCTCGGCCTGCGCTGTCGGGTCGTCGATCTCTATCGGGGCACGCCACTCGATCCGCAGCGCACGTAGCGCATGGCGTTGTGCGTCCTTCGAGACGCGGTCCTCCGGACCGCGTCTCAGGATGAGGCGCGGTTTATGCTTGGCGCCAACAAACATCCTCATGCTGAGGAGGCCGCGAAGCGGCCGTCTCGAAGCACGTACCGCTACTTGATCGCCAGCGGGTTCGTGGGCGAGCCGACCGCGCCGGTGATCGGGATCGCCGGCGCCACGAACAGGAACTCGTAGACCTTGTCCTGCGCGCAATCCTCGGCGAGCTCCTTGACGTAGAAGATCTCCCCCATGGTCATGCCCATGATCGGGATGGTGATCCAGTGCCAGGGCTGGTTGATGCCGGGCTCGGTCTCGTTCGGCCGCACCTCGCAGCCCCAGGTGTCGCTCGCGAGCGCCGCGAGCTCGGTGCGCTTGACCCATTCGAGCGTCTCGAACGCGAAGCCGGGCGCGTCGCCGCCCGGATAGCCGTCCCAGCTGCCGGCCTTGAGCTTCGCCTCCATCTGGCCGGTGCGCACGACGACGTAGTCGCCGCGCCGCATGGTCAGCCCTTGAGCCTTCGCGGTGTTGTCGAGATCGTCGCAGGTGATCCCATAACCGTCATCGAGCCACTCTACCCCCTTGAATCGCGCCACGTCGAGGAACACGCCGCGGCCCACCATCTTGTTCTTGGTCTTCTCGATCCCGCACTTCTGCGCGCCGGCGGTCGTCACCTCGCGGCAGTCGTAGCCGTTCCACATATGGTTCTCGTAGAACACATGGCCGAGCCCGTCCCACTGCGTGCCGCACTGCAGCGGCATCACCACCATATCGTCGGCCGCGCGGATGCCGCGGTGATCGAGCACGCCCGCATAGGCGTCGGTGCCGGTGCGCAGCATGGTATGGATCGGGTTGGTGCGGCCGAGCGCGGGGTATTTGCTCTTGGCGCCCTGCGGGCCGGTGTGGTCGAAGTTGAGTGCGAGCGAGAGCACCTTGCCCTTTTTCACCAGCCGCGCCGCGGCGACGATGTCCTCGGCGCTGGTATAGTTCAGCGTTCCGATCTCGTCGTTCGGCCCCCACTTGCCCCAGTTCTTGTACGTGTCGGCCGCCTGGCGGAGGTCGTCGCGGGTGAGCTTGCGGGCGGCCATGGCGTTTCCTCTTTTTGGTTGGATAGGCGCGGGCGCGGGGGGCTGGCGGCCGCGAGCCCCCCGCGAACGCAAAACTAATAGCCCGAAAGAAAAGCCAAGCAAATCGGCGCGAATGGCGGGCGCAGGGCGGAACCACCGTGCCGTTGCGGTCGGGCGCGCGCGCATGCAACATGCGAGCCGTCACCACGGAGGAGACGATGAAAACAAGGGTCGGGCTGCTTGCCGTGTTGCTGTCGGCAGGGCTGTGTCATGCGCAGGCCCCGAGCGGAGCCGCCAAGGGATATCCCGACCGACCGGTGCGCATGGTCGTGCCGTTTGCGGCCGGCGGCCCGACCGATGTGACCGCCCGGCTGATCGCACATCACCTGCAGGAGAAGCTCGGCAAGCAGTTCTACGTCGAGAACATTGCCGGCGCAGGCGGCAATACCGGCACCGGGCAGGCCGCGCGGGCGGCGCCCGACGGCTACACGCTGCTGGTCGCCAGCACCGGCTTCGTCGTCAACGCCAGCCTCTACGCCAAGATCCCGTATGACCCGCAGAAGGATTTTGCTCCGATCACGCTCGCGGCGGCGTCGCCGAACGTCGTTACCGTGCATCCTTCGGTACCGGCCAACAGCGTGAAGGAGCTCGTGGATCTCATAAGGGCCAATCCCGGGAAGTACAGCTTTGCCGGCCCGGGCACCGGCTCGACCCCGCACCTGTCCGGCGAGCTGTTCAAGCTTCACTTCAATCTCGATCTCGTCCACGTGCCGTTCACCGGCGCCGCGCCTGCGATCACGTCAACGATGGGCGGACACACACCGATCGCGTTCACGGCGCTGCCGCCGGCAATCGCCGCCATCAAGGACGGCAAGCTGCGCGCGCTGGCACTCACCAGCGAGAAGCGCGTGCCGTCGCTGCCCGACGTGCCGACCATGGCGGAGGCCGGTGTGCAGGGCCACGAGGCCGACACCCTGACCAGCATCCTGGCGCCCGCCGGCACGCCGAAGGAGATCGTCGACCTGCTTTATCGCGAGATCGCCGCGATCATCGCCCTGCCGGACGTCAAGGAGAAATTGACCTCGCTCGGCTTCCTTCCGATCGCCAACCGGCCGGACGAGTTCGCCCAGCGCATCGATGTCGAGCTGAGGAAATGGGCGAAGGTGATCCGCGACGCCAAGATCCCGCAGATCCAGTGAGCGCAACATCGTCATCCTGAGGTGCTCGGCCGAAGGCCGAGCCTCGAAGGACGCACGACGGAGTCTTCGCAGCATCCTTCGAGGCCCTCGCTTCGCTCGGGCACCTCAGGATGACGGCCATTGTTGCAATGCCAGTGGTAGGAGCTATGCGCATCGTCGACATCCGCGAGACCGCGGTTCCGCTCAACTCCGCGCTCGCCAATTCGAGCATCGACTTCACCGAGATGACGACCTCGGTGGTAGCGGTGATCACCGACGTGGTACGCGACGGCAAGCCGGTCGCGGGCTTCGCCTTCAACTCGACCGGCCGCTATGCCTGCGGCGCGCAGATGCGCGCGCGTTTCATCCCGCGCATCCTGCAGGCGGAGCCCGAATCGCTCCTCGATGCCCGCGGCGACAATTTCGATCCGGAAAAAATCCTTGCCTGCATGATGCGGCGGGAGAAGTCCGGCGGGCACTCGGAGCGCTCGATCGGCATCGGCACGATCGAGGTGGCGGTGTGGGACGCGGTCGCCAAGATCGCCGATAAACCGCTGCACCGCGTGCTGGCCGAACGCTACAACGGCGGCAAGCTCGCGGACAAAGTCTTCTGCTACGTGGGCGGCGGCTGGTACGTGCCCGGGCAGACCTTCCGGGACGTGCAGGACGAGATGCGCCGGCACCTCGATGCCGGCTACACCATGGTGAAGATGAAGGTCGGCGGGCTGCCGCTCGGCGACGACGTGCGGCGCGTGCAGTCGGTGCTCGATGTCGTCGGTTCGGGCGGCCGCCTCGCGGTCGACGCCAACGCGAAATTCGATCGCGGCGAGGCGCTGGCGTACGCGGCGGCACTGGCGCCACTGAAACTGCGCTGGTTCGAGGAGCCGTGCGATCCGATCGATTTCGCGACGCTTGAGGAGATCGCGGGCGCCTACGCGCCGCCGCTGGCGACCGGCGAGAACCTGTTCTCGACGCAGGACGTCGAGAACCTCGTCACCTTCGGCGGCCTGCGCGCCGACCGCGACATCATCCAGATCGATCCGCCGCAGGCCTACGGCATCGTGCAATTCGCCCGCACGGTGGCGCTGCTGGAACGCCGCGGCTGGCAGCGCGCGTCGCTGTTCCCGCACGGCGGCAATCAGATGTCGCTGCACATCGCCAGCGGGTTCGGGCTCGGCGGCGCCGAATCCTATCCCGGCGTGTTCGGCGCGTTCGGCGGCTTCGCCGACGATGCGCGGCTGCAGGACGGCTATCTGAGACTGCCGGATCGCCCCGGAATCGGCTTCGAGGCGCAGAACGCGCTCTACCGGATCATGCGGGAGTTGACGGAGCAGTGAGTGCAATCAGACGCAATTTCCTCAGCTTTTCTTGAGCGGCGACCGCAGGGCGCAAGAACGAGCGAAACTCACGGCCGCGGCTTGCGGAACACGAGCAGCTCCACGTTCTCCGTCACCGGCTGCGCCGGGTCGGCCTCCGCCGCGTAGGCGCGCAGCGCCGCGAGCCCGGTCGCGAACTCGGCGTCCGAGAGCCGGACAATCAGCGAATCCCCCCGCAAGGCGACCCTGTCGGCGAACTCGCGCCAATTCGCCGCAGTCGGGCTGACGACAAATTCGTGCGCGACTGGCGCGAAGCCGGCGTCGACGAACGTCGCTTGCATCGCGGCGACGCTCGGCAAATGGCTTTCGGCCAGCACCGCGAAGCGGGGGAAGAATTTGACATGCGCAAACGAGGCGGCGTGCTCGCGCGAGCTGTTGCGCGCCGCCACGAAGCCGCCGGGCCGCAGCACGCGCAACGCCTCCCGTGCCGTGCGTTCCGGATCAGTCAAATGGTGAAACACCATCGACAGGAAGATCAGATCGACCGCTCCGTCGGCCGCCTCCAATGCCTCGCCGGCGCCGCGGCGAAAGGCGACGTTGCCGCCAAGCTTTGTGCGCGCCTCGGCCAGCATCTTCTCCGATGGGTCGATCCCGGTGACGCGGGCCGAAAAGGCTTCGGCCAGCGCCGCGCTGAAGCGGCCGGTGCCGCAGCCCAGATCGATGATGTCTTCGACCTCGGGCGGCGGCACGTACGCGGTCAGGCGATCGAGCCACAGCCGCATGGCGGCGTCCGACAAACCACGCGCGCGGTCGTAGTTCGTCGGCAGGTCGGTTCGGTCGTAATCCATTTCGCGCCCTGGAAGGTGCCAAACGGGCGACCACTATAGAGAAGAGGCCATACTTTGCGGGATGCAGCGTGGGGAGGGGCTTCGAACCGCCCATTGCAAGTAATTCGCAATTGCAATAGATTTCGCAGGCTTGGTTGCCGGGAGGGGAACAATGACTGCACTGCGAGTGGCTTTCGGGGCGGCAATCAGCATCGTGCTGGTCGGTGCCGCGCTAGGCGCCGGCGACTTGTCGCGGCAGGACCCGATCGAGGTCACGGTCGATCTCGGCCAGCCCGGCAAGCACGCGTTCGAGCCGAGCCGGCTGAAGTTCGAGACCGGCAAGCTCTACAAGCTGGTGCTGCGCAACCCGAGCAGCGACCCGCATTACTTCACGTCGCACGCCTTCACGCAGCTGATCTTCACGCGCAAGGTCCAGGTGGTGCAGCAACGCGAAGGCAAGACCGCGGTGCTCGCCGAGTTCAAGGGCGCGATCCGCGAGATCGAGGTCTATCCGGGCCAAACCGCCGAATGGTGGTTCGTCCCGGTCGCGGCCGGCCGCGTCACCGACCTGCAGTGCGGCATCAAGGCCGCCGACGGCAAGACGCACGCGGAGCACGGCATGGTGGGCGAGATCGTGATCGAGTGATGCGGCGCGTTCATTCGGCCGCATCCGCTCGTCGGAGCAGCCCGGCGTCTTTCATCTCATCGTGCAGCGCGATCGGGTCCCAATCGTAGCCGTTCGGCCAGGTCAGCGTCCCGTCTTCGATGAACACGCGCGCGAAATAGGCTGGGTCTTTCAACGGCTCGGCCATCGGGCCGGTTTTCGCCTGGACGAACGCAAAGTCACGCACACCGATTGTGCCGTCCGAGAATTCGATTTCGAGCCGATAACCGCCGAGGCGGCGAATGCCGATCACATCAATCATCATCGAGACCCCCGATCTTTTCGAGCTCTCCTTCGGTTCTCGCCAGCTGCCAGTTTCGCATGAGTGCATTTCGACGCAAAGCCGCCCACTCCTTGAGCAGCCTGCGCGCTGTAGGCGGCAAGCGGCCATCGATCATTTCGCCATCCGCGATGCGAATGCGGGCGCGAAAGCCCTGGTAGCGCGCGTGGAAGTGCGGCGATCGTGGTCGTTGAAGAACATTCGAACGGAAATTCCGAGGAAATAGGCAATTGTCGGCATTGGGGTTCGTCTTAGCTCTCCGAGCGCAGGGTGCACCTGCGGTCGCTCGCTACGGGATAGCATGGTCTAGTGACGTGCCGTACCCCGGCGCCGTGTCATCGCCCGATGATTTCCTCGATCGTCGCTTGCGTCGCGGCACGCACGCCCGAGAAGCCGTGGCCGGCACCGGCGACCGCCTCGAAGCGCGCACGCACGCCGCGGCCGGCAAGGCGCGCGGCGTAGTCCTGGGCCAGATGCGGCGGGGTATTGTCGTCCGCCGCACCGGTGATGGCCACAACCTGCGTGGACATCGCCACGCGGTGAAGGTGATGCGCCGGCGATAGGCTGCGGGTCCATTGAGGTCGGCGCCGCTCCGCGAGCCAGCGCGCGATATCGCAGGGACAGGAAACCAGCACGGCGGCATCGATGAGTTTCGGCCGTTTGCCGATCAGCACCCCGCCGATCGCAGCGCCTCCCGAATGCCCGACATAGATCACGCGGCGCGGGCGGTAGTGCCTCCGGAGAGCATCGATCGCGCCGCCGATCGCCGAAACGGTTGCGGCCGTGTAGCTGTCGGTGCGGCCGTAGTTGCTGCCCTGGCTCCTGCGGCCATCGCCGCCCGTATAGCCGGGCCGGATCAGTGCGACCGCGATTACGCCTGGACGCGCGAGCGTCCTGGCGAAGTCGGCGTGGTAGGTGGCGGCGCCGCCGTCCGAAATGTCGCCGTGCACAACGACGATCAGGATCGGGGCGGCGCCGGCGCTTTCGGTCCCGAATGTCGTCGCCGCCATGCAAAGGCCGCCGCCGAAAACGTATTCGGCGATCGTGCTGCGCGGCGGGCAAGCCGCGGCCGCGGCATCGATGCCCGACAGCGCGACGGCGGCACAGACGGCATGCCTCAGGAATTTCATGGCTCGGCTCATTGTCTCGAACAATGGGCAGCCTTCAACTGCAATCGCCGAAACGAGGGTCGCGACAAGGTCGTCTGGACAATGGCCGGCGGATTGCCGATGGTCTCCTCCCTCCGGCGCCTCGCCTGAGCAAGACCAACGCCAGCATGGAGGCGACATGTCGCCGTTTCCCCGCGCTTCCGAGGCGCTCGCGCGTTTCACCGTGCTCGATCTCACCCGCGTGCGCGCCGGCCCGACCTGCGTGCGCCAGCTCGCCGACTGGGGCGCCGACGTCGTCAAGGTCGAGATGCCGGAGGGGCTCGAGACCGGCGAGCCGCTTGGCGGTGCGCGCGACGGCCCCGACTTCCAGAACCTGCACCGCAACAAGCGCAGCATGGGCCTCAATCTCAAGAGTCCCGACGGTGTGGCGGCATTCCACCGCATGGTGGCGAAGGCGGACGTGGTGGTCGAGAACTACCGGCCGGACGTGAAGGAACGCCTGGGCGTCGACTATGCGACGCTGCGCAAGATCAATCCACGCCTGGTCTATGCCAGCATCTCCGGCTTCGGCCAGGACGGGCCCTACCGCACGCGGCCGGGCTTCGACCAGATCGCGCAAGGCATGGGCGGACTGATGTCGATCACCGGCCTGCCGGGCCAGGGGCCGGTGCGCGTCGGCATTCCGGTCGCCGACCTCACCGCCGGCCTGTTCGCCGCGATCGGCATCCTGACCGCGCTGCTCGAGCGCGAACAATCCGGCGAAGGGCAGTGGATCCAGACCTCGCTGCTGCAGGCGCAGATCTTCATGCTGGATTTCCAGGCCGCGCGCTGGCTGATCAAGGGCGAGGTGCCGCCGCAGGCCGGCAACAATCACCCGACCAGCATTCCGACCGGCGTGTTCAAGACCGCGGACGGGCACATCAACATCGCCTCGACCGGCGGAAGGATGTGGGAGAAGCTGTGCCAGACGCTTGGGATTCCCGAAACCGCGAAGCATCCGGACTACACGACCGGGCCGCTGCGCTCAAAAAATCGCGATGCCCTCAATGCCGCGATCGAGCGCCAGACCGTCTTGCGCATCAGCGCCGAATGGGTGGACATGCTCAACGCCGCCGGCGTGCCGTGCGGCCCGATCTATTCGATCGATCAGGTGTTCGACGACCCGCAGGTCAAGCATCTCGGCATCGCCAAGCCGGTCAAGACCCGCGACGGCAAGGAGCTGCGCGTGGTCGGCCAGCCGGTCAGCCTGTCGCGTACGCCGAGCCGCATCGCGGCGCCGCCGCCCGACATCGGCGAGCACACCGATGAGGTGCTCCACGAGTTCGGCTTCAGCCGGGACGAAATCGCCGGCTTGCGCAAAGCCAAGGCGATTTGACGCATTCGTCCTCGTTGCGGGGCTCGACCCGGCAATCCACTATTCCGGGGGCCAGCCGAAATGGGGCATTCCCGAGTTCGGCCAACCAGCATGGATTTCTAGGTTCGCACCTTTTGTGCGCCCCGGAATGACGCCCAGGGAGGAGTTAAAGTGGCATCGGTCGAACTGCGCGGCCTGACCAAGCGCTTCGGCGCCGTTCCGGTCGTCGACGACGTCTCGCTGCGTGTCGAGCATGGGCTGCTGGTCTGTCTGCTCGGCCCCTCGGGCTGCGGCAAGACCACGACTCTGCGGCTGATCGCCGGGTTCCTCGAGCCCTCGAACGGCGAAATTCAGGTCGGCGAGCGCGTGGTGTCTTCGCCGTCGCGCACGCTGCCGCCGGAGCAGCGCAACATGTCGATGATCTTCCAGAGCTACGCGCTCTGGCCGCACATGACGGTGGCCGAGAACATTGCCTACGGACTGAAGCTGCGCAAACTGGACCGCGGCACGATCGCCAACAAGCTCGGGGCGATCTTGGCGACCACCCGGCTGGAGGCGCTGAGCGATCGCTATCCGGGTGAATTGTCGGGCGGCCAGCAGCAGCGGGTGGCGTTGGCGCGTGCGCTGATCGTCGAGCCGGAGACTTTGCTGCTCGACGAGCCGCTGTCGAATCTCGATGCCAACCTGCGCGAGGAAATGCGCTTCGAGGTCCGCCGGCTGCACGACGAGTATCGCTACACGACGGTTTACGTCACGCACGACCAGTCGGAAGCGATGACCACCGCCGATCTGATCGCGGTGATGAATGCCGGCAGGATCGAGCAGGCGGGCTCGCCGGAGGACATCTATTATCGGCCGCGCTCGGAATTCGTTGCGCGCTTCATCGGGTCGAGCAACGTGGTGCGGGGAAAGAGCCTGGACGCCGCCCACATCGAGCTCGGCGGCGTGCCGTTGCGCTGCAGCGGGGCGACGCTGACTTCGGGACGCGAGACGCCGGTCTCCATCCGACAACACGACATCCGGCTGACCACCGCGCGGCCCGACGAGGGGGAGAACCTGGTTCCGGCGAGCGTGATCCGCCAAGTCTTCCTCGGCGGTAGCCGCGACTATATGGTCGAAGTGGCGGGGGGCACGCAGCTGCGGGTGGTCACGCAAGCCGAGCAGAGCGTGCCGCCGGGCAGCGCGGTGTGGCTGCACTTGCCGGCGGAACGGTGCCGGGCTCTTGCGGGTTGAGGCCATCGAGACACAACAATGAAAACAATGGGAGGAAGGGCATGCACAAAGGGCTCTCGCGCCGGGGCTTGTTGAAGACGTCGGCGGCGCTTGCCGCCGCGTCGATTGTGCCGCGGGTCGCGGTCGCGGCCGCCCCGCCAGCCAGCACCGTCACGCCGGATCTGATCGCGGCCGCCCAGAAGGAGGGCAAGGTCGTCTGGTACACCTCGGTCGACCTGCCGCTCGCCGAGAAAGTGTCGAAGGCGTTCGAGGCGAAGTACCCCGGCGTCGCCGTGCGGGTCGAGCGCTCGGGCGCCGAGCGGGTGTTTCAGCGCATCGGCCAGGAATATGGCAGCCGCATCTACGCGGTCGACGTGGTCAACTCATCGGACGCCGCGCACCTCATCGTGTGGAAGCGCGACGGTCTGCTCGCGGCTTATGTGCCGGAGGACGTCGCCAAGCACTATCCGGCCGAGCACAAAGATCCCGACGGCCAGTTCGCGAGCTTCCGCGTGTTCCTGAGCGTGATCGCCTACAATACCAACCTGGTGAAGGCCGAGGAGGCGCCGAAGAGCTTCGCCGACCTGCTCGAACCGAAATGGGCCGGCAAGATCGTCAAGGCGCATCCGGGCTACAGCGGCACGATCATGACCGCGACCTATCAGATCTCGCGCGACCTCGGCTGGGGCTATTTCGAGAAGCTCGCCAAGCAGCGGGTGATGCAGGTGCAGTCGGCCGCCGATCCGCCGAAGAAGCTCGCGCTCGGCGAACGCGCTGTGCAGGCGGACGGCGTCGAGTACCTGATCCATCAGCTCAAGGAGACGGGGCAGCCGGTCGAGCCGGTCTACGCCGCCGAGGGCTCGCCGCTGATCATCGGGCCCAATGCGATCTTCAAGCAGGCGCCGAACCCGAACGCCGCGCGGCTGTTCCAGAGCTATTGCTTCAGCCAGGAGGGGCAGCAGCTCATCATCGACGTCGGCGGATTGCGCTCGATGCATCCGCAAACCAAGGAGAAGCCGGAACGCAAGCCGTTTGCCGAGATCAAGACCATGAAGGACGACGCGGCGGCGGTCGAGAAGCAGGCCGAGGAGATCAAGACAAAGTACACCCAGCTGTTCAGGGTGTGACTCCGTCATGGCCGGGCTTGTCCCGGCCATCCACGTCTTGCTTGTCGGCTGGCAGAAAAAGACGTGGATGCCCGGCAGGCCGGGCATGACGAGAAAGGAAGTCTTTCAGAACACAGGGAACGGTCATGCGGACCAGAAAAATCTCACGGCGCGCTGTCCTGAAAGGTTCGACGGCGCTGGCGGCGACCGCCTTCGCCGCGCCCCTGCGCGCCGCCGCACCGGAGCCTGCCGCGATCACGCCGGCGCTGGTCGAGGCGGCCAAGAAGGAGGGCAAGCTCGCCTTCTACACCGCCATGGACCTGGCGTTCGCCCAGCAGCTTGCCAAGGCCTTCGAGGCGAAGTTTCCCGGCATCGCCGTGCGCGTCCAGCGCTCCGGCGCCGAGCGCGTGTTCAGCCGTATCGACCAGGAGTACGGCTCCAACATCCACAGCGTCGATGTGGTCAATACGTCGGATCAGGCGCACTGCATCGTCTGGACCCGCAACGGCTGGCTTGCGCCATACCTGCCGGAGGAAGTCGCCAAACATTTCGACAAGAGCTACTACGACCCGGACGGGCTGCATGTGACGAGCCGCATCCTGGTCTCGCCGCTCGGCTACAACACCAACCTGGTGAAAAAGGAGGATGCGCCGAAGAGCTTCAAGGATCTGCTCGATCCGAAATGGGCGGGCAAGCTGGTCAAGGCGCATCCGGCCTACAGCGGCACCATCATGAACGCGACGTTCCAGATCGCGCGCGATCTGGGCTGGGACTATTTCGAGAAGCTGGCCAAACAGCGCGTCATGCAGGTGCAATCGGCGACCGACACGCCCAAGAAGATTTCGCTCGGCGAACGCGCCGTCATGGTTGACGGCGCGGGCTACCTGGTGATCCGGTACAAGGAGGACGGGCAGCCGGTCGAGATCGTCTATCCGGAGGAGGGGACGCCGCTTGCCACCGGCCCGAGCGCGGTGTTCAAGGCCGCGCCCAATCCCAACGCCGCGCGCCTGTTCCAGAACTGGATGCACACGCGGGAGGCCCAGCAGATGTTCGTCGACGTCGCCCGCCAGTATTCGGCGCATGGCCAGACGGTGGAAAAGCCCGGCGTCCGCCCGCTGTCCGAGATCAAGCTGATGAAGGAGGATCCCGCCGGCGTCGAGCGCGACGCCGAAGCAGATCAAGACCCGCTACGCGCAGATCTTCAAAGTCTAGCGACCAGCCTGCCCATGAAGCGGCCTACCACCCTCGTCATGCCCGGCGCGCAGTCAAACTTGGGCAGACTGCGTACACTTGTCTGCATGCCGGGCATCCACGTCTTCCTTCTCGAGCGCTGTGGAAGCGAAGACGTGGATGGCCGGAACAAGCCCGGCCATGACGGGGCAGCGCGATTCGGTAGCGGCGAATGACCGTCGCGCTGCCGGCGCGCATGGAGGCGCGGCGGATCGCGTTCGATCTGTCTCAGCCGGTGATGATCGCGTTCGCGGCGCTGCTCTGCGTGCTGGTGATCCTGCCGGTCTCCTGGCTGGTCATCTACAGCGTCACGGACCGCACCGGCGCGTTCACGCTCGGCAATTTCCGCCAGCTGTTCACCGATCCGGCGTTCGTCGATCCGTTGATCACCACGCTGACGCTCGCGGTCTCGTCGGGCATCATCTGCTGCGCGATTGCCGCCCCGATGGGATGGCTGGTTGCGCGCACCGACATGCCTTTCGGCAACACCATCCGCTCGCTGGTGATGGCGTCGTTCGTCACCCCGCCGTTTCTCGGCGCGATCGCCTGGGAGCTCCTGGCCGCGCCCAACAGCGGTTTGTTGAACAAGGCCTACCGGGTGCTCGCCGGCGCCGAGATGGACGAATACCTGTTCAACATCTATTCGCTGACGGGCCTGATCTTCGTCATCTCCTGCTACACGTTCCCCTACGTGTTCGTCCTCGTCGCCAATGCGCTCGACCGCATTCCCGGCGATCTGGAGGACGCTTCCGCGATCCTCGGCGGGCGCACCTGGACGACCGCCCGGCGGATCACGATTCCGCTGGCGCTGCCGGCCGTGCTCGCCGGCGCGCTCGTCGCCTTTCTGCAGGCGATGACCCTGTTCGGCTCGCCCGCGATCCTGGCGCTGCCGGCCGGCTTCCACACCATGACGACGAAGATCTGGAGCCTGTTTCAGTATCCGCCGAAGCCGGAACTGGCCGCGGCCGCCTCGCTGCCGCTGCTCGTAGTAACGATCGTGCTCTTGCGCGCGCAGCAGCTGGTGCTCGGCCGCCGCGGCTATTCGGTGGTCGGCGGCAAGACCGGCGAGCCGCGGCTGGTGCGGCTCGGCTGGCTCAAATGGGTCGCGCTCGCGCTGGCGTTCGGCGTGCTGATGCTGCCGGTGTTCCTGCCGTATTTCGCGCTGTTCAACGCCACGTTCTCGCGCGTGGCCTCGCAGCCGATCTGGTTCGACAATTTCACCTTCAAGAACATCCATTTCGTGTTCTTCGAGCTGTCGGCGACCAAGCCGGCGCTGCAGAACACCTTCATCCTTGGGACGCTGGCGGCGACGATCGGCACGGTGCTGGCGCTGGTGATCGCCTATCTGACGGCGCGCCAGGCTGTGACCGGCTATCGCGTGCTCGGCTTCCTGGCGACGGCGCCGATCGCCATTCCGGGCATCGTGCTCGGCGTCGGCCTGTTTCTGAGCTACACGCGGCCGCCGTTCGTGCTCTACGGCACGCTCTGGATCCTGCTGATCGCCTACGTCACGATCGAGTTGCCGGCCGCCTACCAGCAACTGCAGTCGGCCTTGCGCGCCGTACACGGCGACTTGGAAGACGCCAGCCGCATCCTCGGCGCCACCCGCCTGCAGACGTTGCGGCAGATCACGGCGCCGCTGTTGCGCACCAGCGTGATCGCGACCTGGTGCTTCATTTTCGTCTCGGTCATGCGCGAGCTGTCGGCCGCGATCATGCTGTTCACCTCGGAGACGCGGCCGATGTCGGTCTTGATCTTCGACCTCAAGGAAAGCGGCGACCTCGCCGCCATCGCGGTCCTCGGGTTGACCATGCTCATCATCACCTTCGTGGTCGTCAGCTTCGTCAACCGCATCCCCGGCTTCGGCGGCGGGGTGCGGCTGCGGAATACCTGACTCTCCTTCGTCATGGCCGGGCGAGCAATCGCCACAGCGATTGCGAGGGTTGTCCCGGCCATCCACGTCTTGCTTACTGTGAGTTAGAAGGAAGACGTGGATGCCCGGCACAAGGCCGAGCATGACGAAGCACTGGCGAATCTCGCGCATGAATTCACGCCTTCCAACACGCGCCGTCGCCGAGGAGCTGGCCGATCGCATCGCCGGTCTCGACGCCCAAGGCCTGCCGCAAGCCGTGCGTGCGAAGTGCCGGGACCTCCTGCTGGACGTCATCGGCCTCGCCGTCACCGCGCGCAACCAGGACTACGTGCGAAGCGCGATGCATGGCTGGGACGACGACGGCCCATGCACGGTGATCGGCCACGCGCGGACCCTGTCGACTGCCGGCGCGGCCTTCGTCAACGGCACGGCGGCGCACGGCGAGGATTTCGACGATACGTTCGAGGGCGGGCCGGTGCATGCCGGCGCCGTGGTCGTGCCGGCGGTGCTCGCCGCCTGCGAGCGCCATAATCCGGACGGACCGTCCGCGCTGCTCGGCATCGCGGTCGGCGTCGAGGTGTTGTGCCGCTTGAGCACGGTCATCCCGAAGGCCGTGCACAAGGCAGGCTTCCATCCAACGGCCGTGTTCGGCACCATGGGTGCTGCGGCCGGTGTCGGTGCCGCGCTCAAGCTCCCGCCCCGCGCCCTGGTCGATGCGCTCGGCGTCGCCGGCAGCATGGCGAGCGGCATCATCGAGTATCTGGCCGAAGGCACGTGGCCGAAACGCATGCATGCCGGCTGGGCCGGGCAGTCCGGCCTGCGCGCCGCGCTGTTGGCGCGCGCCGGTTTTGTCGGCCCGCGCACCGTGTTCGAGGGCGTGCATGGCCTGTTCCACGGCTTCGCGCGGAGCGCCGACGGCAATTTCGCCGCGCTCACTGGCGGTTTCGGCGAGCGATGGGTGACCGAGACGCTGGCCTTCAAGCCCTATCCGTGCGGCACCATGGCGCAGCCGTACATCGACTGCGCGCGGCGCCTGCACGCGCTCGGTATTCCGGCCCAGGACATCGACGAGATCGTCTGCGAGACCGCGGATGGCATCGTGCATCGGCTGTGGGAGCCGCTCGCCGACAAGCAAGCGCCGCCGAACGGTTTTGCGGCGAAGTTCAGCGTGCCCTACGCGGTCGCGGCCGGCCTCGTGCACGGCGGCGTCGGCCTCGCCTCGTTCACCGACGAGGCGGTCCGCGACCCGCAGGTGCTCGCGGTCGCCGCCAAGGTCCGCTACGAGATCGATCCGCAAAACCCCTATCCGGACGAGTACACCGGCCACGTCCGGGTCCGGCTGCGCGACGGCCGCGTCATCGAAGAGCGGCAACCGCATTTGCGCGGCGGGGCGCACGAGCCGCTGACGCGCGCCGATGTCGAAGAGAAGTTCGCCCTCAACTGCCGATCACGGCGGCTGGAGCGCGCAGCGTATCGATGCCGCCCTCGCGCTGGCGCGCAGGCTGTATGATGGACCGATCGATCTCAGCCCACTGCGCGGATAATGACGATGAACGGAACCAAGGAGCTCGAGGGGCGCGTCGCGATCGTCACTGGCGCCGGCCGTAATATCGGGCGGGCGATCGCCCTTGAACTTGCGGCTGCAGGGGCCGCGGTCGTGGTCAATGCGCGTTCCAATGCGGCGGAGGCGGATGCCGTGGCGCGCGAGATCGAGGCCGGCGGCGGGCGCGCGGCCGTGGCGCTTGGCGACGTCACGGATCGTGCCGCGGTCGACCGCATGGTGGCGCTCGCGCTCGAGCGTTTCGGCGGCATCGACGTCCTGGTAAACAACGCCGCGCTGCGGCGCGAGAGCAAGCTCGACACCATGACGTTCGAGGAATGGCGGCAGATCACTGGCTGCATCCTCGACGGGGCCTTCCACTGCGTGCAGGCCTGCCTGCCCCACATCCGGCGCAGCGGGCAGGCTTCGATCGTCAACCTGGGCGGCTTGAGCGGGCACACCGGATCGAAGGACCGGCTGCACGTCGTGACCGCGAAGTCCGGGCTGGTCGGTTTCACCCGCGGACTGGCGCACGACCTCGCCGAGCATGGGGTGACCGTGAATTGCCTCGCGCCCGGCTTCATCGACACCGCGCGGCAGGGTAGCGGGCCGGCGCCGGCCCACCATGCGACGAGCAAGATCCTCGCCGGTCGGCTCGGTGCCGTACAGGAGATCGCCGCGACGGTCCGTTTCCTGTGCGGTCCGAACGCCCGCTACATCACGGGTCAGACCATCCATGTGAACGGCGGCGCATACCTGGGCTGACGCCTCGGCAATGGCCCTTGCCGCGGCGCCCCCGTCATATAAAAGAGCGGCGAGCACATACGGCATGCGGCCGGCAAGGAGAACCGAATGCGTGACGTCTTCATCTGCGATGCCGTGCGCACGCCGATCGGCCGCTACGGCGGAAGCCTCGCCAAAGTACGCACCGACGACCTCGCCGCCGTGCCGCTCAAAGCGCTGATGAGCCGCAACGCCAAGGTCGATTGGGACAAGCTCGACGAGGTCGTCTTCGGCTGCGCCAACCAGGCCGGCGAGGACAACCGCAACGTCGCGCGCATGGCGCTGCTGCTCGCCGGCTTGCCCGGAAGCGTGCCGGGCGTGACCGTCAACCGGCTGTGCGCGTCGGGCCTGGAGGCGGTTGGCACGGCGGCGCGCGCCATCCGCGCCGGCGAGATGGATTTCGCCATCGCGGGCGGCGTCGAGTTCGATGACGCGCGCGCCGTTCGTGACGGGCAAGGCGCAGGAGCCGTTCCAGCGCTCGGCCGAGACCTACGACACCACCATCGGGTGGCGCTTCATCAATCCGGTGCTCAAGGCGCAGTACGGGGTCGACGCGATGCCGGAGACCGGCGAGAACGTCGCCGAGGAATTCCAGGTGACGCGCGCCGACCAGGATGCGTTCGCGCTGCGCTCGCAGGCGCGCGCCGGCAAGGCGATCGCGGCCGGCTACTTCGCCGAGGAGATCGTGCCGGTGGAAGCGCCGGGCGGCAAGAGCGGCCCGATCGTGGTCGACAAGGACGAGCACCCGCGGCCCGAGACGACGTTGGAGCAACTGGCCAAGCTCAAGACGCCGTTTCGCAATCCCGGCACCGTGACGGCCGGCAATGCGTCCGGCGTCAACGACGGCGCCGCCGCCATTATTTTGGCCTCGGAGGCGGCCGCGAAAGAGCAGGGACTGACTCCGCGCGCACGCGTGCTCGGCATGGCATCGGCAGGCGTGCCGCCGCGCATCATGGGCATCGGCCCGGTGCCGTCGACCCGCAAGCTGTTGGAGCGGCTGGGCATCCGGATCGGCGATTTCGACGTGGTCGAGCTCAACGAAGCGTTCGCCGCGCAGGCGCTGGCGGTGTTGCGGCAGCTCGGGTTGCCGGACGACGGCCGACCATGTGAATCCGAATGGCGGCGCGATCGCGCTCGGCCATCCGCTCGGCATGTCGGGCGCGCGGCTGGCGTTGACCGCAACGCATCAGCTGGAGAAGACCGGCGGCAGGCGGGCGCTCGCGACGCTGTGCGTCGGCGTCGGCCAGGGCGTGTCGCTGGCGCTGGAGCGGGTGCAGTAGGCCGTCATGCCAGGCCTTGCGCCGGGCATCCACGTCTTCCTTTCGGGTCGTCCGAAGCAAGACGTGGATGGCCGGGACAAGCCCGGCCATGACGAAAGGAGGAATGGAGGAGCTTTCCATGACCATGATGTTTCCGCCGCAGAGCGCGAAAGCGCATCCGGCTTACGATTATTCCGGATACCGCAGCACGGCGAAGCGCTCGCCGAAGCAGCCGCTGATCATCCTGCCGCATACGCTGTCGGAGCTGACCGGGCCGGTCTATGGCCACGAGAGCGTCCGGCCCGGGGACGACGACCTCACCACGCGGCATGCCGGTGAGCCGCTCGGCGAGCGCATCATCGTGCACGGCCACGTGCTCGACGAAGACGCGAGGCCGGTGCCGAACACGCTGATCGAGATCTGGCAGTGCAACGCCGCTGGCCGCTACGTCCATGTCGTCGACCAGCACCCGGCGCCGCTCGATCCGAACTTCACCGGTGCCGGCCGCGTCGTCACCGACGACAAGGGCTACTATCGCTTCACCACCATCAAGCCGGGCGCCTATCCGTGGCGCAATCATCCGAACGCCTGGCGGCCGGCGCATATCCACCTGTCGCTGTTCGGCCACTCGTTCCTGTCGCGCCTGGTGACGCAGATGTATTTCCCCGGCGACCCGCTGTTCGCATTCGACCCGATCTACAACTCGGTGACCGACGAGAAGGCGCGCGCCCGCATGGTCTCGTCTTTCGACCTGGAGAATACGGTGCCGGAATGGGCGCTCGCCTACCGGTTCGACATCGTCTTGCGCGGACGCAACGCCACTCCGATGGAGCATTGAGATGGCGGGCATCACGCCCTCGGCGACGGTCGGTCCCTTCTTCCTGTTCGGCCTGATCCCGTCGACCTACGGCGGTCAGGACGTCATTACCAACAACCTGGTGACGCCGGACGCCTCGGGCGAGAAAATCCGCATCGAGGGCCGCGTGCTCGACGGAGATGGCGCCCCGATCCCGGATGCGATGCTGGAAATCTGGCAGGCCGACGCGGCCGGCCGCTACGCCCATCCGGCGGACACGCGTGCGCTTCCCAATGCGGCGTTCAAGGGTTTCGGCCGCTCGGCGACCGATGACGCCGGCCGCTACGCCTTCGACACGATCAAGCCCGGCGCCGTGCCGGGGCCGAACGGCCAGATGCAGGCCCCGCACGTCGCCGTCAACCTGTTCTCGCGCGGCGTGCTCAAGCAGATGGTGACCCGCATCTATTTCTCTGACGAGGCGGCGAACGCCGCCGATCCCATCCTCGCCCTTGTGCCGCCGGCGCGCCGTACGACGCTGATCGCGCGGCGTGAGGAGCGCGCCGGGGCGCCGGTCTACCTGCTCGACTTCAAGCTGCAAGGCGACGGCGAAACGGTGTTCTTCGAAGCATGACCGGCCGGCGAAGCGCATGCAACGCCGCAGCGGCATCAAGAAAAATGGGAGGCTCCGAATTGAAGAGAACCAGGCCGCCATTCCGCGCCGACATGGTCGGCAGCCTCCTGCGCACCGCGCCTTTGAAGGAAGCGCGCGCCAAGCGCGAGAACAACGAAGTCACGGCCGATCAGCTTGCGCGCGGTCGAGGATGAGGAGATCCGCAAGATCATCAAGCGGCAGGAGGACATCGGCCTGCAGTCGGTGACCGACGGCGAGTTCCGCCGGGCGTGGTGGCATTTCGATTTCTTCGAGATGCTCGACGGGGTCGAGCTCTACCAGACCAGCCAGGGCATCCAGTTTCACGGTGTCCAGACCAAGGCCCAGGGTGTGCGCGTCACCGGCAAGGTCGATTTTCCCGCCGATCATCCGATGCTCGGACACTTCAAGTTCCTGAAGGCGAACACGCGGGTCGTGCCGAAGATGACGATCCCGAGCCCGGCGGTGCTGCATTTCCGCGGCGGGCGCCAGTCGATCAGCAAGGACGTCTATCCCGACCTCGATGCCTTCTTCGACGACCTCGGCAAAGCCTATCGCAAGGCGGTGCGCGCGTTCTACGACGCCGGTTGCCGCTATCTGCAGTTCGACGACACGGCTTGGGCTTATCTCTGCTCGCCGGCCGAGCTGGAGAAAGCGCGCCAGCGCGGCGACGAGCCGCAAAAGCTGCCGCCCGCCTATGCCCGCACGATCAACCAGGCGATCGCCGAAAAGCCGAAGGACATGGCGATCACCACGCATGTGTGCCGTGGCAACTTCCGCTCCACCTGGATCTCGGAAGGGGGCTACGAGCCGATTGCCGAGACGATGCTCGGCGGTACGAACTACGACGGCTATTTTCTGGAATACGACACCGAGCGGGCCGGCGGCTTCGAGCCGCTGCGCTTTCTCCCCAAGGGCGACAAGATCGTTGTGCTGGGGCTCGTCACGTCGAAGACCGGGACGCTGGAGAAGAAAGACGACGTCAAGCGGCGCATCGACGAGGCGACGAAGTTTGCCGACCTGGAGCAACTGAGCTTGAGCCCGCAATGCGGCTTCGCCTCGACCGAGGAGGGCAACGTCCTGGCCGAGGACGAGCAGTGGGCGAAGCTCAGGATGATCGTGGAAACCTCCCGAGAGGTTTGGGGCTGAACGCATGGCGATCGACTATGATCGCTTGATGGCGCTCGAGCTCCCGCACATCGAGCACAGCTACGCGGCGAAAGACACGATTCTGTACGCCCTCGGCCTCGGGTTCGGGCAAGACCCGATGAACGAGACCGAGCTCGGCTTCGTATACGAGAAGGATTTGCAGGCGCTGCCGACCATGGCGTGCGTGCTCGCGCCGTCGGGCCGGGCGATGCGCGAAGCCAGTGTCGGCATCGACTGGCACAAGGTCGTGCACGGCGAGCAGAGCTTTCGCCTGCACCGCCCGTTGCCGGCGGCCGCAACCGTGGTCGGCAAGCCGCGCATCACCGACGTCATCGACAAGGGCGCCGGCAAGGGCGCGGTGCTGGCGACCGAACGCACCCTGACCGACAAGGCGACCGGCGAGCGCATCGCGACGCTGACCCACACGACGTTCTGCCGCGGCGACGGCGGCTTCGGTGGGCCAATGCGCGCGAGCCCGCCACCACAGGCGCCGCCGGCGCGCGCGCCGGACGCGGTCTGCGATCTCTCGACGCGGCCGGAGATCGCGCTGATCTACCGGCTCAGCGGCGACTACAATCCGCTGCATTCCGATCCGGCGCACGCCAAGGCGGCCGGCTTCCCGCGGCCGATCCTGCACGGTCTCGCGACCTTCGGCATCGCGGGTCGCGCGCTGTTGCAGACGCTGTGCGGCTACGATCCGCGCAAGCTGATCGCCATGGAGGGCCGCTTCTCGGCGCCGGTCTATCCGGGCGAGACCATCCGCACCGAAATGTGGGTCGACGGCGCAGCCGTGAGCTATCGCGCTCGCATCGCCGAACGCGACGTGACGGCGATCTCCAACGGCCGCGCCGAGATCGCCGCATGAGCGCCGCGTCCAAGCTGCCGTTGGAAGGGTTGCTGGTCGTCTCGCTCGAGCAGGCGGTGGCGGCGCCGACCTGCACCTGCCGGCTGGCCGACGCGGGCGCGCGCGTGATCAAGATCGAGCGGCCGGAAGGGGATTTCGCCCGCCACTACGACGGCGTCGTGCACGGCGAGAGCGCGCACTTCGTCTGGCTCAACCGCGGCAAGGAGTCCGTGGTGCTCGACCTCGGCAAGGACGCGGACAAGGCGCTGCTGGAAGCCCTGCTCGCCAAGGCCGACGTGTTCGTGCAGAACCTGAAGCCCGGGGCCGTCGCCAAGCTCGGCTTCGCGGTCGAGCGGCTGCGGCGCGACTATCCGCGCCTGATCGTCTGCTCGATCTCCGGCTACGGCGAGAGCGGCCCTTATGCCCACCGCAAGGCCTACGATCTCCTGATCCAGGCCGAGGTGGGCCTCGCCTCGATCACCGGCGGACCGGAGGCGCCGGCGCGCGTCGGCGTCTCGGTTTGCGACGTCGGCTCCGGCATGAATGCGCACGCAGCCGTCCTGGAGGCCTTGCTCGCACGCCGGCGCACCGGTCAAGGCGCCGCCATCAGCATCTCGCTGTTCGACTCGATGGCCGACTGGATGGCGATCGCGCTGATGCTGCAGGAAGGCGGACAGCCGCCGCGGCGTCTCGGCCTGACGCATACCTCGATCGCGCCGTACGGGGTGTTCAAGACCCAGGAAGGCACCGACATTCTGATCTCCATCCAGAACGACCGCGAGTGGCGCCTTCTTGCGGAGCGCGTGCTCGACGATCCGCGGCTGGCCGCCGATCCGGATTTTGCCACTGTCCCTCAGCGCACCGCGCGCCGGTCCGAGACCGATGAGCGGGTCGCGCGGGTATTTTCCGCGACTGACGCTCGGACGCTGATCGCAAAGCTCGAGGCGGCCGACATCGCCTTCGCGCTGGTCAACGACGTCGCCGGGCTCGCGCAGCACCCGCATCTGCGGCGGATATCGGTCGACACGCCGACCGGACCGGCGTCCTATTCGGCGCCGGCCATGGTGTGGGCCGGCGAGACCCGCAGCTACGGGCGCGTGCCCTCGCTTGGCGAGCACACCGACATGGTGCGGCAAGAGTTCCTGGGTGCTGCGGCACGGAGCGCTGCTGCGGCTGATTGATCACGCGAGGATGAGGACCATGGACCAGAAGACGTACGAAAAGGGCCTGGAAGTTCGCAGTGCGGTGCTCGGCAAGGAGTATGTGGAAAATTCGCTGCGCACGGCCGACGCGTTCAACAAGCCGTTTCAGGAAATGGTGACGGAATATTGCTGGGGTGCAGTCTGGGGGCGCGAGGAATTGCCCCGCAAAACGCGCAGCATGCTCAACATCGCCATGATCAGCATCTTGAATCGGCCGCATGAGCTGAAGCTGCATCTGCGGGGCGCGTTGCGCAACGGCGTGAGCAAGGACGAGATCCGCGAAATCCTGATGCAGGTCGCAATCTACGGCGGCGTGCCGGCGGCGGTCGATTCGTTTCGCATCGCGCGCGAAGTGTTCGCCGAGGACGCCAAGACTTAAGCGCCCCCGCCAGACGCCGACCGAACTTTCACAGAACGCGAAACCGATGGGGGCCGCTCGTGAGCGACGACGTGCATGAAATATATGCGATCAAATACGGCCGCCACGAACGGCTGGCGTCTGCCAACTTTCTCGGCGGCGATCCGCATGACGGGCCGCAGCCGCTCGACTTTTTCGTCTGGGCGATCGTCGGCAAGGGCGGCACCACGATCGTCGACACCGGTTTCGACGAGGCGATGGGGGTCAAGCGCGATCGCCAGATCACCAAGCCGGTCGCCGAGGGACTGAAGGCGATCGGCATTGCGCCGGAGAGCGTCGAGAGCGTCATCATCACGCACCTGCATTACGACCACAGCGGCAATTACGATCTGTTCCCGCGCGCCAGCTATCATCTGCAGGATTGCGAGATGGCGTATGCGACCGGCCGCTGCATGTGCCATGCGGAATTGCGCAAGCCGTTCGAGCCGGATGACGTGATCGCCTTGGTGCGCAAGGTGTTTGCCGGCCGCGTGACGTTCCATGACGGGAGCGACGAGGTCGCCTCCGGAATCACGGTGCACAAGATCGGCGGCCATTCACGCGGCCTGCAGAGCGTGCGGGTCAACACCCGGCGCGGGCCGGTCATGGTGGCGTCCGATGCGACCCACCTTTACGCCCATTTCGAACAGGGACGGGTGTTTCCGATCACCTACAATGTCGGCGAGGTGCTCGAAGGCTACGAGACGCTCAAGCGGCTTGCCGGCTCGCCCGACCGCGTCATACCGGGCCACGATCCGCTGGTGCTCGAACGCTACCCGGCCGCCAAGCCGGGACTGGAAGGCTGGGTGGCCCGCCTCGACGCCGATCCGAGAGCGTGATGGTCCGGGACCTCAGCCGCGTCGAGAGCGTTGATCATCGGCGTTGAGATCGTTTTGCGTGAACCGTTCATGTCCGAAGTGCTGATCGCCGATATCGGTGCGACCAACAGCCGCTTCGCTTTTGTCGGCGCTGACGGGCGGCCGGACCGGATCATTTCGTTTGCGGATGACGGCGTCGAAAGCGTCGAGGCGGCGATCGCGCGCTATCTGCAGCTGATGAAAATCAAGCCGTCCGCCGCGGTCCTGGCCGTCGCGGCGCCGGTCGACGGCGACGCCATTGCCATGACCAACCGGGACTGGCGCTTTCGGCTCAGCGATCTGGCGAAACGCTTTCGGCTCTCGCACATCCGCGCGGTCAACGATTTCGAAGCGGCGGCGTGGAGCCTGCTCCGCCTTGCTCCCGCCGATATGCGGCCGCTGGGTTCCGCCAAAGAATCGCATCCGGGGACCAAGGTCGTGTTCGGTCCAGGCACCGGCCTGGGCGTGGCGGCACTGGTGCACACCGAGCACGGCTGGTGTGCGGTCGCCACCGAAGGCGGTCACGCGGCGTTCGGCGCCGCTTCGAACGAGGAGGAGCCGATCTTCGCGCGGCTGCGAGCCGAGTGCGGGGCGGTGTCGGCCGAATGCGTGCTGTCGGGCCCGGGACTCGAGCGGCTGCACCGGGCCGTGCATGGGCCGAAGAAAAGGCTGACCACCGAGGCCATCGTCAAATACGCCAAGGAGGGCGAGGAAGCGGAGAGCGAAACCGTCGCGCTGTTCGTGAGGCTGCTCGGCCGGTTCGCGGGCGACCTCGCTCTCATGTTCAAGGCGCTCGGCGGGGTCTATGTGGCCGGCGGCGTGGCGCAGCGCATCGGCGCCGCGCTCGACGCCCACGCGTTTCGCGCCGCGTTCGAGGCGCACCCGCCGTACGAGAAGCTGCTGCGGCCGATCCCGACCACCCTGATCACATTGGAGGAGCCGGGTCTGCTGGGTTGCGCAGTCCTGGCAGAGAGCATGCTTGGCAAGCCTTGACCGCGCCTCTTCATCCCTCTCCGTCTTGCGGGGGAGGGATTACAGCCCGAGCTCGGCCAACGCGTCGGCGTGATGCTGGGCCGACGCCTCCGAGAAGCAGCAGAACACCGCGCGCGTGAGCCCGCGCGCGTGCGCCGAGAGGTCCGACACGACCGCGCCGACCGCGACGCGCGCGGCGCGATCCGGCGGGAACGCGTACACGCCGGTCGAGATCGCCGGAAACGCGATCGAGGTCAGCCCGTGATCGGCCGCCAGCTGCAGCGCCGTCGTGTAGCAGGACGCGAGCAGGAGATCCTCGTCGGCATTCTCGCCGCTCCACACCGGGCCGACCGCGTGGATGACGTGCTTGGCGGGAAGCCGGTAGCCCTTGGTGATCTTGGCCGATCCGGTTTCGCAGCCGCCCAGCGTGCGGCACTCCGCCAGCAGATCCGGCCCGGCGGCGCGGTGGATGGCGCCGTCGACGCCGCCGCCGCCAAGCAGTTTGCGGTTGGCGGCGTTCACGATCGCGTCGACCGCGAGCGTGGTGATGTCCGCGACCACGATATCGAGCCGCGTGGCGTCGAGTTGAACGGTCCACCGGGGAGAGGCGTCGCCGGACATGGTCGCACTATAGCAGCGGGCGTCGCCTTTCGCCCGGCGACCCCGTACCGGCGGCCCTCCCCGCACGTCCCCGGCGCCCCCATATGTTGCGGCGGCCGCCATTTGACGGGGGGCGCCGAGCCTGCGAGACCTTGAGCATGACGCCGGTTTTTCATGCGCCCGACCACGACCATGCACGCTGCGAGGCGGACGTGCTGGCCGAGGCCGAAGTCTGGTGCGCGACGCATGCGCTGCGCCTTACGCCGATCCGGCGCAAGGTCCTGTCGGTGCTGGTCTCCGGGCATCGGCCGCTGGGCGCCTACGAGATCATGGACCGGCTGGCCGAAGGCGGCCCGCGACCGGCACCGATCACGGTCTATCGCGCGCTCGACTTCCTGCTGGAGAACGGCCTCGTCCACCGCATCGCCAGCCGCAACGCCTTCATCGCCTGTATCCGCAATCATCCCGCGAGCGAGAACGTCGTGTTCCTGATCTGCGAGCGCTGCGGCGTCGTGGGGGAGGCATCGTCCGCGGCGGTGACGCAGACGTTGCAGGCGGCGGCCGCGCAGGCCGGCTTCACCCCGAAGCTGCCGGTGGTCGAGGTCGCGGGCGTGTGCGCGCACTGCCGGTCGGCCGAGCGCGCGTCAAGCTGACCTGAGGTCCGCCTCTTCTCCGTCATGCCCGGCACCCGGGTCCGGCCTTTGGCCGGCCCGGGCGTGAACCTTTGTGCCGGGCATTCACGTCTTGCTTCGCTCGTGTCACAGCAAGAAAGACGTGGATGGCCGAGACAAGCCGCCATGACGAACAAGGACACCATGCCGGAATGAGCCCCTCCGCCCGCCCGCTCGACGCCTTCGCGGTCTTGCTGACGGTCGCGTTGTGCCTGAGCTGGGGCTTCAACCAAGTGGCGGTGAAGCTTGCGATTCCCGACATCCCGCCGCTGATCCAGGCGGCGACCCGGTCCGCCGGCGCAGCATTGATCGTGGCGGTCTGGGCGCGGCTCAAGGGCGTCCCGTTGCTCGACCGCGACCGCACCCTGGTGCCGGGGATCGTCGCCGGGGTGCTGTTCGGGGCCGAGTTCCTCCTCATCTATCGCGGCCTGTTGTGGACGACCGCGAGCCGCGCGGTGCTGTTCATCTATCTGGCGCCATTCTTCGTCGTGCTCGGCGCCCGCTGGTTCCTGCCCGCCGACCGCTTCGGGCTGCCGCAATGGATCGGGCTCACGCTGTCGTTTGTCGGGATGATCGTGGCCTTCGGCCTGCCGACGCCGGCCGCCGACCCGCGCCAGCTCACCGGCGACATCATGATGGTCGCGGCGGCGGCGGCCTGGGCCGCCACCACGCTGGTGATCAAGGCGAGCGCGCTCGCGCGCGTTTCGCCCGAGAAGACCATGCTGTATCAGCTGGTCGTGTCGGCGCCGATGCTGGCGCTCGGCGCCGCGCTCTTCGGCGAGCGCATGACGGCCATGCCGTCGCTCGTCCCGCTCGCCTCGCTCGCCTACCAGACCGTCTGGGTGGTGAGCGTAACGTTCGTGCTGTGGTTCGCGCTGATCGTGCGCTATTCGGCCAGCCGCCTCTCGGTTTTCACCTTCCTGACGCCGTTGTTCGGGGTTGCGGCCGGGGGCCTGGTGCTGGGCGAGCCGCTTACGCCGGCCTTTGCCGCCGCGGTGGCATTGGTGGCGGCAGGGCTTATCTTGGTAAACAGGCCGCGCTGAAGGTGCCATGATACGGCCGGGCGTTGACGCCTGCCCTACGGTCTGGCACTTCGCTGGCCCATGACGGAGAGAAATATGGCCGAAATGGCCGCCCCGCAGCCGCGCCGCACGTCCGTTGCAGTCAAGGTCGGCCACGTGGCGGTCGGCGGGAATGCGCCGGTCGTCGTGCAGTCGATGACCAATACCGATACGGCGGACGTTGCCGGGACCGCCGCGCAGGTCGCGGCGCTCGCCCGCGCCGGCTCCGAGATCGTGCGCATCACGGTCGACCGCGACGAGGCGGCCGCGGCCGTGCCGCACATCAAGGAGCGGCTGCTCAAGATGAACGTCGACGTGCCGATCGTCGGCGACTTCCACTATATCGGCCACAAGCTCTTGGCCGAACATCCGGCCTGCGCCGTGGCGCTCGACAAGTATCGCATCAACCCCGGCAACGTCGGCTTCCGCGAGAAGCGCGACCGGCAATTCGGCGCCATCGTCGAGACCGCGATCAAGCACGACAAGCCGGTGCGCATCGGCGCCAACTGGGGCTCGCTCGATCAGGAGCTGCTCACCCACCTGATGGACGAGAACGCGAAGTCGCCCGCCCCGGTCGACGCGCGCGCGGTGACGCGCGAGGCGATGGTGCAGTCGGCGCTGCTCTCGGCCAAGCGCGCCGAGGAGATCGGCCTGCCGCGCGACAAGATCATCCTCTCCGCCAAGGTCTCGGCGGTGCAGGATCTGATCGCCGTTTACATGGAGCTCGGCCGGCGTTCCGACTACGCCATCCATCTCGGCCTCACCGAGGCCGGCATGGGCTCGAAGGGCATCGTCGCCTCGTCGGCGGCGCTGAGCATCCTGTTGCAGCAGGGCATCGGCGACACCATCCGCATCTCGCTCACCCCCGAGCCCGGCGGCGACCGCACGGTGGAAGTGAAGGTCGCGCAGGAGCTGCTGCAGACCATGGGCTTCCGCACCTTCGTGCCGCTGGTCGCCGCCTGCCCGGGCTGCGGGCGCACCACCTCGACCACGTTCCAGGAACTGGCGCGCGACATCCAGGATTTCATTCGCGACTCGATGCCGGCCTGGAAGACGCAGTATCCGGGCGTCGAGGCGCTCAACGTCGCGGTGATGGGCTGCATCGTCAACGGACCGGGCGAGTCGAAGCATGCCGACATCGGCATCTCGCTGCCCGGCACCGGCGAGCAGCCGGCCGCGCCCGTATTCATCGACGGCAAGAAGGCGGTCACCTTGCGCGGGCCGACGGTCGCGGCCGACTTCAAGAAGCTGGTGATCGACTACATCGAGCGCCGCTATGGCACGGCGGGGACAAGCCGCACGGCGGCGGAGTAAACGGCCCGCGATGCCCGGCACAAGGCTGCACAAGGCCGGGCATGAGAGGCGGGATACGTATGTGCGATGGCCGTAAGGGATAACGAGTTCAGCTCACGGTTTCCAGTCTGTCAGCTCGGCGTCGCGTCGAGCGTCCTCGGCCGGCGCCTCCCTCTGGGCGATGAGCGCCATCTCCTCGTCGGAAAAATCTTCCAGGCGGACGACGCGGCGATCGTATCGCTTCAGCACGACAGCTTCGTGCGAGGGGTAGTCACGCACACTCATGCGCTCTACCCCGGTCCCGACTGGAGCGCCCGGCGCACCGCCTCCGGGTCGCGCGCGATCACGGTGAGGTAGGCACGCGCCGCCTGGTCGGGCGTGGCGCGCCCCTGCTCCCAATCGCGCAAGGTGCCGATCGGGATGTGATAACGTGCCGCAAAGTCCTCCTGGCTCAAGCCCAGCGCGCGCCGGATGATCTTGACTTGCGGCGTGCGCGTCATGCGGGCGAAGTCTGCTTCGCAGAGCGGCTGGGCGTCGGGATCGTCGAGAGCGGCCTGATGGCGTTGCGCTTCGGTCATGGCATCGATGCGGCTCCAGTTGGTCTTCAAGGGCTTCGCCTTATCAGGCGTTGTCTTCGTGGTACTGGCGTTTTTCATGAAGTTCGGCTCCCCGCGCGGAGATTATGCGAACGGTCCCGTCGCGCAGCGTGTAGACAACGAACAGCACGCGGCCATCGACCATCCCGAGGATGATGAAACGTTCTTCGCCATAGTCCTCGCGGTCATCCAGCCGCTCGATGGCAAACGCGTCGTCGAAGACTCTCCGGGGGCCGTCTCGAAGCTGACGCCGTGCTTGGCGTAGTTCTCGGCGGCCTTGACCTCATCCCAGTCGAAAGTGTCGTCGACCACGCACTACGGTTTACCCGTACCTACATGTAAAGTCGAGCAGGGACGTCACCGGTACACGTCAAGCGGCCTTTCGCCGCGCTTGCGGGGCATCCGGCGCCACAATAGATGCCCGCCATGAGCGACCCATCGCACCGACCAGGCGCCGAGCCGACCCCGGAGCGGCCGCGCGCCGAGCCCGAGATCATTCCGCCCGGCTACCGCGGGCAGCCTCCTGGCGGCGGCGTGTTCATCTACGTCGACGAGCACGGCAATACGCGGCGCGCCACCTTCAAGGCGCCGGGACCGTTCGTCATCATCCTGGTGCTGCTGATCGTCGGGCTGATCGCCGCCATCGTGTTGGTGGCGCTGCTCGGCCTCGTGCTGATCTGGATCCCGGTGGTCGTGGTGATGATCGCGGCGCTGGTGCTCTCCGGCACTATCCGCGCCTGGTGGCGGCGCCTGCGCGGATAGCGGCAGTTAGCCCAACTTGCGCAGAATCGAGGGTCGCAATCAATGCGATCAATGGGTTAGACGAAAAGTTGGCACTACAAATTTTGTAAGGTTGCTGCGGTGGCGAGGATTTCCGGCGCGGATCGCGCTTCGTCCACGAGAATCATGCTCGACCGATGCGCGTCAATCCCCAAGGTTGGCACTACACGTCTAAATCAGCCATGTGGGCGACATAAGCCCTTGATCCGATTCACACTGCTTCCTGTGAGTTTCCAAAAACGCCCCCAACCTGCGCAAGTTGGGTTAGTTAGCGCGTCAGTCCGAGGACAACCAGCAGCGCGCGATCGAGCGCGCCACGCGCTGCCGGATCGAGACGACCGATCACGCGGCGGATGCGATCGCGGCGGAGCGCAAGCAATTTGTCGGTCATGACCTGAGACGTCAGGCGGAGCCCATTGTCGGAAGAGGGCTCGACAATCGGCCGAATATACATGCCTTCACGCACATCCGAGGATACCGGACAAACCAACACGCTGGTTGTGGCGTCGCCGAGCCCGTCGGCTTGCACGATTACGCCCGGACGCGGCTTACCCAAATCGCCTGGGACAACCATGAGCACTACATTGCCGCGCCTCACGGTCGGTCACTTGGATCGTAGGCGGCTTCGATCCATTCATCGATCGCAGCATTGTCGGGATGCCGCGACAACGTTGCCGCTTCCCGTCGGATCGCTGCCCTCACGCGCGGATTGCGCAGATCGGGCACCCAAAACTGCACTGGCCGTAAGCCTTGCGCGCGCAGCCGCTGGCGCCGGGCGCGCATGCGCTCGCTCGCGCTCTTCGGACGGGACGACTTGGCCTTGGACGGCATGCTCGCGATCCTGCTGACCGTAACATGTTACGGGTGTTGCGCGACGTCAAGACCCGGATTCACACATCCACCTTCAGCGCGGCGATGAAGGCCTCCTGCGGGATCTCCACCTTGCCGAACTGGCGCATGCGCTTCTTGCCCTCCTTCTGCTTGTCCAGGAGCTTGCGCTTGCGGGTGGCGTCGCCGCCGTAGCATTTCGCGGTCACGTCCTTGCGGAAGGCGCGCACGGTCTCGCGCGCGATGATCTTGCCGCCGATCGCGGCCTGGATCGGCACCTGGAACATGTGCGGCGGGATCAGCTCTTTGAGCTTCTCCACCATGGCGCGGCCGCGGCTCTCCGCGCGCGTGCGATGAACCAGCATGGCGAGCGCGTCGACCGGGTCGGCGTTGACCAGGATCTGCATCTTGACGAGATCGGCCGGCCGGTAGTCGGTGAGGTGGTAGTCGAACGAGGCGTAGCCCTTCGACACCGATTTGAGCCGGTCGTAGAAGTCGAACACCACCTCGTTGAGCGGCAGGTCGTATTTCACCATCGCGCGGCTGCCGATGTACGACAGCTCCTTCTGCGTGCCGCGCCGGTCCTGGCAGAGCTTCAAGACCGCGCCGAGATAGTCGTCGGGCGTGAGGATCGTCGCCTCGATCCACGGCTCCTCGATCTCCCGGATCCGCACCACGTCCGGCATGTCGACCGGGTTGTGGATCTCCAGACGGTCGCCGCTGGTGAGCGTGATGTGGTAGATCACGCTCGGCGCGGTCGCGATCAGGTCGAGGTCGAACTCGCGCGTCAGCCGCTCCTGGATGATTTCGAGGTGCAGCAGGCCGAGGAAGCCGCAGCGAAAGCCGAAGCCGAGCGCGGCCGAGGTCTCCATCTCGTAGCTGAAGCTCGCGTCGTTGAGGCGGAGCTTGCCCATGGCGGCGCGCAGGTTCTCGAAATCGGCGGCGTCGACCGGGAACAGCCCGCAGAACACCACCGGGATCGCCGGGCGGAAGCCCGGCAGCGGCTCCGCGGTCGGCTTTCGCTCGTCCGTGATGGTGTCGCCCACGCGGGTGTCGGCCACCTCCTTGATCGACGCGGTGAGGAAGCCGATCTCGCCGGGGCCGAGCACCTCGACTTCCTTGATCTTCGGCGTGAACACGCCGACGCGGTCGACCTCGTAGGCCGCATCGGTGCGCATCATGCGGATGCGCTGATCCTTTCGCAGCGTGCCGTCGACGACGCGTACTAGCACGATGACGCCCAGATAGGCGTCGTACCAGCTGTCGACCAGCAGCGCCTTGAGCGGCGCCTCTCGATCGCCCTTGGGCGCGGGCAGGCGCTGCACGATCGCTTCCAGGACTTCCGGCACGTTCTCGCCGGTCTTGGCGGAAATCCGGATCGCGTTCGAGGCGTCGAGGCCGATCACGTCCTCGATCTGTTGCTTCACCGCCTCGGGCTCGGCCGCCGGCAAGTCGACCTTGTTGAGCACCGGCACGATCTCATGACCGTTGTCGATCGCCTGGTAGACGTTGGCGAGCGTCTGCGCCTCGACGCCCTGCGAGGCGTCGACGACCAGGAGCGAGCCCTCGCAGGCGGCGAGCGAGCGGTTGACCTCGTAGGCGAAGTCGACGTGGCCGGGCGTGTCGATCAGGTTGAGCACGTAGTCGCGGCCGTCGCGCGCGCGGTAGTTGAGCCGCACGGTCTGCGCCTTGATGGTGATGCCGCGTTCGCGCTCGATGTCCATGGAATCGAGCACCTGCTCGACCATCTCGCGCTCGCTCAGGCCGCCGGTGAGCTGGATCAGCCGGTCGGCAAGCGTCGACTTGCCATGGTCGATATGCGCGACAATCGAGAAGTTGCGGATATTGTCGATCGGGCCCGCCGTCATGGCGCGCGGCTTAGCATCGTGGGCCCGCAAGCGGCAAGCGAATGCGGCGCTGCCGCTTGCCACTCAACGATTGCGCAGCGAAGCCGGTTGCGGGCATGGTTCGCGGGCTGCACGCTGGCAACTCGTTGTCCTCCAATGAATGGGGCAGACGTCCGATGGCCGAGCATCCCCGTGTCGTGATCGTCGGAGCCGGCTTCGCGGGCCTTGCCTGCGCCAAGGAGTTGGGGCGCAAGCCGGTCGATGTGACGCTCGTCGACCGGCACAATTATCATCTGTTCGTGCCGTTGCTCTATCAGGTCGCGACCGCGGCGCTGTCGCCGGCCGACATTGCCCGTCCGGTCCGCCGTATCCTCGGCAAGTACCAGAACATCCGTATCGTCCTCGGCGAGGTGGTGGGACTGGACACGGCGGCGCGGTCGGTCCGGCTGGCCGGCGGGGCGACGCTCCCGTACGATCGGCTCGTGATCGCGACCGGCTCGCAATACTCCTATTTCGGCCATCCCGAGTGGGCGCGACTGGCGCTCGGCCCGCGCACGCTGGAGGAGGCGCGCACCATCCGCGGGCAATTGCTGTCCGCCTTCGAACGCGCCGAAATGGCGGAAAGCCGCGCCGAGCAGGACGTGCTGATGACCACGGTCGTGGTCGGCGGCGGCCCGACCGGGGTCGAGATGGCGGGGTCGGTCGCGGAACTGGCGCGCCATGCGCTGGCACGCGACTTCCGCCGCATCGATCCGCGCCGCGCGCGCATCCTGCTGGTCGAGGCCGGGCCACGGCTGCTCCCGGCGTTTCCGGAAGCGCTGTCCGCATACGCTCACGCCGCCTTGCAGCGGATTGGCGTCACCGTCATGACCGGGCAGGCGGTCGAGGCCATGGAGCCGGGCGCCGTGATCGTTGCCGGTCGGCGGATCGAGGCCGGGACGGTCATTTGGGGCGCGGGCGTGCAGGCGTCGAACGCCGGCCAATGGCTCGGGGTCGAGCTTTCCAAGGACGGCCGCGTCCCGGTCAATCCCGACCTGTCGGTCATCGGCATCGCCGACACCTATGTGCTCGGCGACACCGCGCTCGCTCCGGGCGAGGACGGCGCGCCCTTGCCGGCGCTGGCTCAAGTCGCCGCCCAGCAGGGCACGCATCTCGGCAAGGGACTCGCCAAGAATCTCGCCGACGGCACACCGCTTGCGCCATTCCGATTCCGCAACCGCGGCAACACGGCGATCGTCGGCCGCAATGCCGCGGTGTTCGATTTTGGCTGGCTGCAGCTGAAAGGCCGCCTCGCATGGGTGCTGTGGGCGGTCATTCATATCTATCTGCTGGTCGGGTTCGAGAACCGGCTGCGCGTCGCTCTGGAATGGTTCTGGCGCTACATCACCTATGAGCGAGGCGCGCGGCTGATCATGCCGGCACGTGCAGGCGGCCCGACTGACGACAGGCGTTGATTCTTGTCGCCGTCCAATTCCTCAATGACGCAGCAACACACTCCTCAAATCAGGAGTCGATCAGCACGCCCGGATTGAGCAGACCCTGCGGATCCATCACCTGCTTGGCGGCGCGCAACGCCTCGGCGAACAGCGGCGGGCGCTGGCGGTCGTACCACGGGCGATGGTCGCGGCCGACCGCGTGATGATGCGTGACGGTGCCGCCGCCCGCGATGACGGCGTCGAGGCCGGCCGACTTGATCGCGTCCCACTGCGGGATCAGCTCGCCGTGGCGCCCGCAGGCGTGGAAGGTGAAATAGGGCGCCGGCCCGTCCGGATAGACGTGGGTGACGCGGCAGGTGACGCAGCCGGCGCGGCCGGTCGCCTCGCGAATGGCTGCTTCGGTCGCGGCCTTGACGCTATCGTGGAAGGTCTCGAAGCGCTCCCAGGTGATCGACGTCTCGAACGTGTCGTTGATGATCGCCCACGGCACGGTGACCTCGCGGGCGTACGGCATGCGGATGAAGGCGTTGCGCCATTTCTCGGCTGCGCCCTCGCGATGCGCCTGCGCTCCGCCGGCCGCACTGGTGTCGCCGCCGTGGTCGCGGCAGAGGTCGAGCGCGCGCGCCATCCAGGGTCCGACGTCGTGGTCGCCGGACTCGAAGGCGAGCACCATGACGGCGAAGGAGCCGTCGCCCGCGCCGGTATTGTAGGCTTCGGCCGGATCCAGGATGCGGCAGTTCGCCGGATGGAGTCCGGACTGGGCGACCGCGCGCAGGGCGCGCGCGGCAGCGAAGAAGCCTCTGAACCGCACGGCGCCGCCGGCGCGGAATTTTGGCCGGTCCTGCAGCCGCATCCAGGCCCGTGTGATCACGCCCAGAATGCCTTCCGAACCGATGAACAGCCGGTCGGGCGAAGGCCCGGCGCCGGAGCCCGGCAGGCGGCGGGTCTCGACCGTGCCCTTCGGCGTGACCACGCGCAGCGACTCCACGAGATCGTCGATATGGGTATAGAGCGTCGCGAAGTGGCCGCCCGAGCGGGTTGCGATCCAGCCGCCGAGCGTCGAGTACTCGAAACTCTGCGGGAAGTGGCGCAGCGTGAGACCGTGCGGTTTGAGCTGCGCTTCCAGCGCCGGCCCGTAGACGCCGCCCTCGATCAGTGCGGCGCGCGAGGTCTTGTCGACCTCGACGACCTTGTCGAGCTTGCAGAGGTCGACCGTCACCGCCGCCTTGTGGCGCCTGCCGTCGATGCGCGGCTCGACCCCGCCGACGACGCTCGAGCCGCCGCCGTAGATCGCGACCGACGCCTGCTTGCGCCCCGGCCCAGTCGAGCACCGCCGCGACATCGGCCTCGTTCTGCGGATAGGCGACCACGTCCGGCGCCGCCGCGTAGTCGCCGGCGAGGGCGCGCACGTAGTCCGGAAACGATTGCCCGTAGGCGTGTGCGACGCGGTCGTACTTGTCCGTGCTGCAGATGGCGCCGAGGGATGCGGGTGGGGCGACGCGCGGCGGCTGGCAAACGATGTCTTCGAGCCGCGGCGGCTTCACCTCCTCGGTTAGTTCAGCCTTGAGGATCTCGCGGCTGCGCGCGAACGCGAAATCGATCTCGTCGCCGGTGAGGCCTTCGCCCTCGCGGCCCCACCCGAAATGCTTGCGCCGTGCTTCCGGCATGCCGGTCTCATTCTTTCAGCCGAGACGACATCGTGCATGTCCAGCGGGACGCAGCAAGATCATGCGTCACCGGCCCGACAGTCCGGGACAGGGTCCTTTCGGCGCGCGATGCCGGTTTTCGCTCAGCGAGGGCCAGTCGACCCATCCGACCAACTACGCACCTGATTGTGCTGTACGTCGGGTACCCGACAGAGTAGGATGCGTCGACGGGTGGGCAACGGCCGCCCGAGAGCTGCCCATAAAGCGCGGACCTTCCGAAGTCTCCGTTACCAATAATCGGCAGCGCTGGTGCCATCGGCAGGCACAATAACACTCCAATCGAGCTGCGCTCGGCGCCGGTGCGATCCGCCCCGCTGCCGTGTAGCGCGCGCGCCCGCTTGGCCGGCGCGTTCCTCGCATCGAAAGGCTAAACCTCATGCAACTTCCCTCATTTCTGCAGGGCGAATCCCTCACCCGTCTGGCGCAAGGCATCGCCATCGGCGCTATCGGGACCATGATCGTCGGTTTCTATTGGGGCGGCTGGACGCTCGGAAGCACCGCCAAGGAGCAGGCGCAGCGAAGCGCCAGCAGCGCCGTGGTGGCCGCGCTCGCACCGATCTGCGTCGACAAGTTCCAGCTTGCCTCCGATTCCAACGCGAACCTGGTCGAGCTCAAGAAGGTCACCTCGTGGCAACAGGCGACGTTTGTCGAGAAGGGCGGCTGGGCGACGCTTCCCGGCAGCAAGACGCCGGACACCGCGGTCGCCCGCGCCTGTGCGGAACTGCTGATCAGCGTGAAATAGCGGCCCACCACGGCAGGGCGCCCCGTCAGGCGCCTTGATATTCCGGGAGCCGTCTATGGACATACGCAGGTATGTGCCGGTGATGCTGTTCGAGCACTGGATTTATGTGCTGGCCATCGTCAATTCGGTCGTGGTCATCGCCCTTCTGTATACCGTCAAGGCTCCGATCCGTTTCGGCATCTGGTGATCCGCCTGGACGAGGCGGACCCCGGGGTTTCGCTGAGCCTGTCCTCGGACGGCACGAAGCCCCGATTCACTCCGCCGCCAGCCGCGCGTCCTGCGGGAACGGCCGCAGTTCCACCGGCTTGCCTGCGCGCGCGACGATCGCGTGCGCCGGCGGCACCGGCTTCCAGTAGTCGCGCTCGGTGTCGAGCGGCTCGGACGCCATCACCACGTTGGCGCCGCCCTCGCGGTAGTACAGCGTGTTGGCGCTGCCGCTGTGGACGTAGCGGAAGGCGTAGAGGTTTTGGCCGTCGCTGAGCGCGGCCGTGAAGCGCAGCGGCTCGCGCGTTCCGCTCTGGCGCACCATCTCGGTCAGCCGCGCGAGCGTGTCGAAGGTCGCCGCGACCGGGTCGTCCTCCGCGCCGGCGCCGAGGATCGCCAGGAACACCGCTTCCGAGTCGGTGGTGCCGACACGCGACTTGTAGAAGGCGTCGGGAATCAGCGCCTCGACCTTGCGGCGGATCAGCGACCAGTCGCCGATCTGGCCGTTGTGCATGAACATCCAGCGCCCGTGGGCGAACGGGTGGCAGTTCGGGCGCGTGGTCGGCGTGCCGGTCGAGGCGCGCACATGGGCGAAGAACAGATGCGAGCGGATGTGCCGGCAGAGATGCCGCAGGTTCTCGTCCGACCAGGCCGGCCGCACCTCGCGGTAGAGGCCCGGCTCGTCGTGCTCGCCGTACCAGCCGAGCCCGAAGCCGTCGCCATTGATGCGCGCCACCGCCTCGAGCGCGCGCTGCGCTGCTCGATCAGCGAGTGCTTCGGCGCGGTGACATAGTGCTCGAGCGCGATCGGCTCTCCCCGATAGGCGATCCAGCGGCACATGGCGCTCAGTCTCGGTCAGCTGCGATTCGATTACATTATGCCTGAGAATGGATTTTGTGAGGCCTAAACGGCTGTCATCCCGGCCGAGCGTAGCGAAGGCCGGGATCCTGCATCTTGGCGCCGGTGATGGACCTCTATTGCAAGAGTATGTCGGTCCGGCTTTCGCGCTTCGCGCCCGGCCGGGATGACAGCGGAGCGTGCGGATCGCTCGACCTATGCCGGCCACGGCTCCGTGGTTCGGGCTTCCGCGTCGGCGCCGATCTGGTCGGCGAGGGACCGGCCGTTCGGAACCGCCGCCGCTAGGTGGCGCTTGATCTCGTCCACCAAGCCCATGCCGTGATAGACCAGCCCGCTGTAGAGCTGGATAAGGGTCGCGCCGGCGCGGACCTTTTCAAGTGCCGTCTCGCCGGAATCGATGCCGCCGACGCCGATCAGCGGGAACGCGCCTTCGACCCGCACATAGGTCTCGGCCAGCACGCGGGTCGACAGCGCAAACAGCGGCCGGCCCGAGAGCCCGCCGGCTTCGCGGGCCGTATCTGGATCGCGCAATCCGGCCGGCCGCGCGACGGTCGTGTTCGAAACGATCATGCCGTCGATCGCGCGCCGCCGCGCCACCGCGACGATGTCGTCGATCTCCGCCAGGCGTCAGGTCGGGTGCGATCTTGAGCAGCACGGGCGTCTGCGGGGCCGCCGAACCGCTCGCGCGCGTCCATGACCCGCGCGAGGAGATCGTCCAGCGCCGCCGCTTGCTGCAGATCGCGCAGGCCCGGCGTGTTGGGCGACGAGACGTTGACGGTGAAATAGCTCGCGAGCCCGGCGAAAGCCTCGATGCCCGCCGCGTAATCGGCGACCCGGTCGGCGGCATCCTTGTTGGCCCCGACATTGAGACCGACGATGCCGTGCGGGCCGGCCCGCGCAGCCAAGCCGCGCACGCACGGCCGCATGGCCCTGATTGTTGAACCCAAGCCGGTTGATCACGCCCTCGTCCGCCGGCAGCCGGAACATGCGCGGACGCGGATTGCCCGCCTGCGGGCGCGGCGTCACGGTGCCGATCTCCGCAAAGCCGAAGCCGAGCCGCAGCACCGGGTCGATCGCTTCGGCGTTCTTGTCGAAGCCGGCTGCGGTGCCGATCGGATTGCGGAAAGTTCAGCCCGAAAGCCTCGACCTCGAGCCGCGGGTCGTCGCGGTCGCGTCGCCGGCAGCGGTGCGACCTGCAGCGCCTTGATCGCAAGCCAGTGGGCGTCCTCCGGATCCAGCCCATGCAGAAGCGCGCCGGGCAAAGCGGTCGACGAGGCTGAACACGGTATAACTCCGAGGCCTGGGTCGAGGGCGGCGCCGGGACCGTACCGGCGGCCGAATGATGCCGCGCAAGTCAACGCATGCCACAGTGCTGGACTTGGGTCACCTCAGGTATAATTCCTAACGATGGAGAAAAGTCTCGCGCGAATCCCGCTTCCGGGAGGCGATCACGCCATGCTGACGCACGCGCAGATCTGGAATGCCGTCGATCGCCTGGCGGCGCGCGCCGGGCTCTCGGCGTCCGGCCTTGCCAAGCGCGCCGGCCTCGACCCGACGACCTTCAACAAGTCGAAGCGCATCACGCCGGACGGGCGGCCGCGCTGGCCCTCGACCGAGTCGGTCGCGAAGATCCTGGCGGCGACCGGCACCACGATCGACACCTTCGTCGGCCTGATCGGCGACGGCGGCACGCGGCGCCACGCGTGCGGTGCCGCTGATCGGCTTCGCGGAGGCCGGTGCCGGCGGCTATTTCGACGATGACGGCTTCCCGGTCGGGCGCGGCTGGGACGAGATCGCGTTCCCGGCCGTCGACGACGAGCACGCCTATGCGCTGGAGATTTCCGGCGATTCCATGCAGCCGGCCTACCGCGACGGCGACGTGCATCGTGGTCTCGCCGCGGCGCCGATCCGCCGCGGCGACCGTGTCGTGGTCAAGACCAAGGACGGCGACGTGATGGCAAAGGAGCTCAAGCGCCGCACCACCAAGTCGATCGAGCTCAGATCGCTCAATCAGGCGCACCCGGATCGCCAGCTGGCCGCCGGCGACGTGCTGTGGATCGTCCGCATCGTGTGGGCGAGCCAGTAGAAACACGCCAGCCGATAGAAACACGCCGGTTGACAGCGCCGAGACCATTTCTATAGTGCGGCCCGCAAGGCGCGGGGTTTCCGCGCCGTTCGTTTTGCGCGCAGGTGCTGGATCGGCTTCTTTTTCGCGCAGGCGACACACAAATAAGCAAGCGACTGCCAAGAAGCCGGCCCGGGCCTAGGTCCGAGGCCGGATCGAACACGAGGATCAGAACGATGTTCGCAGTCATCAGAACCGGCGGGAAGCAGTATCGCGTCGCCGCCGACGAGATGATCAAGGTCGACAAGATCGCCGGTGCGCCCGGCGACCTGGTCGAGTTCGGCGAAGTGCTGGTGGTCGGCGGCGAGACCCCGACGCTCGGCACGCCCGACGGTCGCCGGTGCGACCGTGGCCGGCGAGGTGATCGATCAGGCGCGCTGCGCCGAAGATCATCGCGTTCAAGAAGCGCCGGCGGAAGAACTCGCGGCGCAAGCGCGGCCACCGGCAGGACTTCACCTTGGTGCGGATCACCGAGATCCTGACCGAGGGCCGGCGGCCTTCACCGATCGAGAGGAAGGCAAAGCCTGCCGCCAAGCCGGTCGAGGACGCGGCCGGCGAGGGTTCCGAACCAGCAGCCGCCGATGCGGAGCGGACACCGGAGGCAAAAAGCCGCCAAGCCGAAGGCCGCGACGAAATCTAAGGCGCCGGCAAGGAAGAAGGCGGCCAAGCCCGCAAAACGCGGCGACAAAAAGTGATCCGCGGCGGGATGCTTTCGTCGCGGAATCGTTGTACAAGGTAAGCAGAGTTACGGATAGGCGTGCGATGGCTCACAAGAAGGCAGGCGGATCTTCACGCAACGGCCGCGACAGTGCGGGCCGGCGTCTCGGCGTGAAGAAATTTGGCGGTGAGATCGTGCTCGCCGGCAATATTCTTGCGCGCCAGCGCGGCACCCAATGGCACCCCGGCCAGAACGTCGGGATCGGTACGGATCACACGCTTGTTCGCTCTCATCAACGGTCGCGTGGAGTTCAATACGAAAGCAAAGGGCCGCACCTACGTATCGGTACGTCCGATGGCGGAGGCTGCGGCCGAGTAACCGGTAGACCAACATAGGTCCGCCGGCTTCCTTGTCGAACCGGCGGATCGAATGGGTTCCGATACGCGAGGGGAGACGGGCAAGCCGGCTCCCCCTCGTCGCATGAAAGGAGCCCGTGCATGACTTTGCTGGAGGAGAGGCCCGCCGAAGCCCTGCGGGAGCATGTATCCCCGTCCTCGAGACCGAGCGGCTGATCTTGCGCGCGCCGCGGCTCGGGGACGCAAAAGCGGTCGCAACGCTCGCCAACGATCGCCGCATCGCCGAGAACACCGCGCGCATTCCGCATCCTTACCGGCTTGCGGATGCCGAGGCGTTCATCGCCGGCGTCAATGTGCCGGGGGGCGAGACCGTGTTCCTGATCACCGACTCGGACGACACGGTTCTCGGGGCGTGCGGGGTCGGCGCGGTTGACGGTCAGGGGCCGGAGCTCGGCTACTGGCTGGGCGTTCCCTTCTGGGGTCAAGGCTACGCGACCGAGGCGGTGCGCGCCGTCATCGACTACGCGTTCACCGAGTTCGACTACCAATTCCTCAATGCCGGCGCCCGGGTCACCAATCCGGCTTCGCGCCGGGTGTTGGAGAAATGCGGCTTCCAGTGGACCGGGGTCGGCCTCTATCGCATCCGGGCGATCGCGAGTTCCGCGCCGATCGATCGATTCCGGCTCGAGCGGCGGATCTGGGAATCGCTCAAGAGCTGGCGCGACGTGCGTCGCGTGGCGTGAGTTTGGAGGGGACGGCGGCGCGACGGCTCCTCGCGCCGCCTCTGCCTTGCGCGCCAGACGATGAACCACCGCCGCGAACGATGACCGCTGCGCCGATCAGGTGTGCGGTCGCGATGCATCGCCGGGCATCAAGCAGTCCAGCCTGAGCGCAAGGACAGCGGCTCGATTCCGCGCTTCGTCCGCAAGCGCTGAGGCCGGGCGATTCGCTTCGCACTCACCACGCCCATTGGGATTGCCCGACCGCGGCCCATATCTTGAGTCATGAAATTCCTCGACGAAGCCAAGGTTTATATCCAATCCGGCGCAGGCGGAAACGGCTGCGTGTCGTTCCGGCGCGAGAAGTTCATCGAGTTCGGCGGCCCGAACGGCGGCGACGGCGGGCGCGGCGGCGACGTCGTGGTCGAGGCGGTCAACGGCCTCAATACGCTGATCGACTATCGCTACCAGCAGCACTTCAAGGCCAAGCGGGGCGGCAACGGCATGGGCAAGGACCGCCACGGCGCAAGCGGCGCCGATATCGTCCTGAAGGTGCCGGTCGGCACGCAGGTGCTTGAGGAGGACGGTGAGACGCTGCTGGCCGATCTCGGCGCAGTCGGCGAGCGCGCCGTGCTGGCGCGCGGCGGCAACGGCGGCTTCGGCAATGCGCACTTCAAGTCCTCGACCAACCGGGCGCCGCGCCACGCCAATCCGGGCCAGCCCGGGGAGGAGCGCACGATCCGGCTACGGCTGAAGCTTATCGCCGATGCCGGCCTCGTGGGGCTGCCCAATGCCGGCAAGTCGACCTTCCTAGCCGCCGTCAGCGCCGCCAAGCCGAAGATCGCCGACTATCCGTTCACCACGCTCAATCCGCAGCTCGGGGTCGTGCGCAGCGATGGGCATGACTTCGTGCTGGCCGACATCCCCGGACTGATCGAGGGCGCGAGCGCGGGCGCCGGCCTCGGTGACCGGTTTCTCCGCCATGTCGAGCGCTGCCGGGCGCTGCTGCACCTGGTTGACGGCACCGGCGAGCACGCGGGCGAGGCGTACAAGACTGTGCGCGCCGAGCTCGAAGCCTACGGCCACGGCCTCGCCGAGAAACCCGAAGTCGTCGCGCTGTCGAAAGCCGACGCGCTGTCGCCCGAATTGCTCAAGCGGCAGAAGGAGCGCCTGCGCCGCGCCGCCAAGCGTGCGCCGCTGGTGCTTTCGGCGGCGAGCGGGCAGGGGGTGCAGGCGGCGTTGCGGGCGCTGGGCACCAACCAGTCTGGCGAGAAAAAAGACGAAGTTTCATCGGCCTGGCACCCCTAAGCGCGTTGGCATCCGCCGTTTCCGTGGCTATGCCAGCAAATTCAATATCGGAGCTAGCATCATGCCCCGCCAACTCAACATCCGCAGCGATGAAGATCCGCCTGCCTTCTTGTGAGCCATCGCACGACCGGTTTGGGCGCGGTCATCACCGTGCCAAACTCAATTTCGGCGATTGCATGTCGTATGCGGTCGCAAGGTTCCGCAGTGTGCCGCCTCTCTTTAGAGGCGATGATTTCCGCCTCACGGACATTCCGCCGGCCCTACCATGAAATCCCCCCGCCTTACGGATTTCCGGCGCATCGTCATCAAGGTCGGCTCCTCGCTGCTGGTCGACGCGCAGGCCGGACGGGTCAAGCAGGAGTGGCTCGCCTCGCTCGCCGCCGACATCGCCAAGCTGCACGGCGAGGGGCGCGAGCTCCTTGTCGTGTCGTCCGGCGCGATCGCGCTCGGCCGCAGCGTGCTCAAGCTCGCGGACGGCCCGCTCAAGCTGGAGGACAGCCAGGCCGCCGCCGCGGTCGGCCAGATCGCGCTTGCGCGCACCTGGGCGGAAGCGCTTGCGGCGCATGGCATCAGCGCCGGCCAGATCCTGGTGACGCTCGGCGACACCGAGGAGCGCCGGCGCTATCTCAACGCGCGCGAAACCATCGCCAAGCTCATCGAATGGCGGGCGGTGCCCGTGATCAACGAGAACGACACCGTCGCAACCACCGAGATCCGCTACGGCGACAACGACCGGCTCGCCGCGCGCGTCGCCACCATGGCAAGCGCCGACCTCGTGGTCCTGCTGTCGGACGTCGACGGGTTTTATGACGCGCCCCCGAAGGACAATCCGCAGGCCGCGCTGATTCCTCTGGTGACACGCATCACCCCGGAAATCGAAGCCGCCGCGGCGCCCGCGGGCTCCGAGCTCTCGCGCGGCGGCATGCTGACCAAGATCGAGGCGGCCAAGATCGCCACCACCGCCGGCATCCATTTGGTCATTGCATCGGGCAGGATCGCGCATCCTCTGCAGGCGATCGCCGACGGCTCCCGTTGCACCTGGTTCCTGACGCCGGCCAACCCGGTGACCGCGCGCAAGCGATGGATCGCCGGCTCGCTCGAGCCGAAGGGCACGCTGACGATCGATGCCGGTGCGGTCGCGGCGTTGCGCCGCGGCAAGAGCCTGTTGCCCGCCGGCGTCGTCCACCTGGACGGCGGTTTCGAGCGCGGCGACGCGGTGGTCGTGCGCGGTCCCGACGGCGCCGAGATCGGCCGCGGCCTCGTCGCCTACGACGCCGCCGATGCCGACAAGATCCGGGGCAAATCCTCCGGCGACATCCAGCTCATCCTCGGCTTTGCCGGCCGCACCGAGATGATCCATCGCGACGACCTCGTGCTGGCGCGCGAGTGAGCCGCTTGCGATGGTCAGGGTTGCCGGCAGCGCATGGATCAGGACCACCGGCCGCGATTAGATTGCCGCAATGACTCCGACTACCGAAATTGCCGCGCGGGCTGAGCCGGCGAGCGACGTTCACGTGATCGGCCTGGTCAGCGCCGCGCATTTCGTCAGCCACTACTACATCCTGGTGCTGCCGCCGCTGTTCACCGTCATCCGCGCCGATTTCGGCGTGAGCTATACCGAGCTCGGCCTGGCGCTGACCGCCTTCAACGTGGTGTCGGCCCTGCTGCAGACGCCGGCCGGATTCCTGGCAGATCGCGTGAGCGCGCGTGCTGTGCTGGTCGGCGGACTGCTGATCGGCGCGGTCGCGCTCGCCGGCGCCGCGCTGCTGCCGTCGTTCTGGGCCTTCGTCGCGATGTTCGCGCTGCTCGGCCTCGGCAATACCGTCTATCACCCGGCCGACTACGCGCTGCTGTCGCGGCACGTCTCGCCGCGCCGGATGGGCCAGGCCTACTCGGTGCACACTTGTGCGGGCATGCTCGGCGGCGCGGTCGCGCCCGCGAGCCTGCTGTTCCTGGCGGCTGCTTTCGGCTGGCGCGGCGCCTATCTGGCGTCGGCCGTGCTCGGTGGTGCCGTGGCGGCGCTGCTCGCGCTGTCGGGCAGCGCGCTGGCCGGCGATCGCTTCGAGCGCGGCAGGGCGGGCTCCGCACCGGCCGGTACCGAAGCCGACACGAGCCGGCCGCTGCTGCTCTCCGTGCCGGTTCTGCTCAACCTCCTGTTCTTCGTCATGTTGGCGCTGTCCAACGCCGGCGTGCAGAACTACGCGGTCGTCGTGCTCGACGCCCTCTACGCGACGCCGCTCGAAGTCGCCAACGTGGCGCTGACCGCCTATCTGGCGATGAGCGCGTTCGGCGTGCTCATCGGCGGCGTGATCGCAAGCCGTACAACGCGGCACAGCGCCGTCGCCATCGCGGGCCTTGCCGGGGCGGCATGCGCGGTGCTGCTGGTGGCGGTTCTTCATTTGCACGTCGTCGCGATGATCGCGCTGTTCGCGCTTGCCGGCCTGGCGACCGGCGTCATCATGCCGTCGCGCGACCTGTTGGTGCGTGCCGTGACCCCGCCCGGCGCCTTCGGCAAGGTGTTCGGCTTCGTCACCACCGGCTTCAATATCGGCGGCATGGTGTCGCCGTTGCTGTTCGGCTGGTTCCTGGATGTTGGCAGCCCGCGCGCCGTGTTCCTGGCGACCGTGGCGTTCACCCTCGCCGCCATCCCGACCGTGATGGCCGGCGCGGCGCACCGGGCTCGCTGACTCGCAATCATGTTTAACGGTTCGTAAACGTCGGTAGCGCATACAGGCGCATTGCCGTCCTGATGCGGGCCGACCGATGTCCCTTCCGCAGGAATTCCAGACGCGTCTGAAGTTTTTCGGAATCGACGCCGAGATCGAGGCGGCGCGCGCCGAGGTCTGGGCCGTGCTCGGACCGATTCTCGAGGCGGCGGCAAACGGGTTGACGGCGGAAACCAAGCGGATCGCGCCGCAATATGCCGACCGGCTCGGCGAGCGCCGCGGCGAAGCCATGGTCATGAACACGACCCGATTGTTCTGCCATGCATTCGACGCGCAATGGGTCGCCGACTGCCGGGAGCAGGTGCAGACCGAGATCGCGACCGGGCTCGATTTCCGGTCACGCGGGGTGGTCAATCGGTTCCTGCTGTCGCGCCTGGTCAAGGAGCTGGGCCGCAGGCATCGCTTCTCCGGACGCAAGGTTGCGCGCCTGGCCGACGCGGCCGCGCGGGTGCTGATGTTCGACGTCACCAATGCCATGGTGTTTCACTACCGGGCCGAGAGCCTCAACGACAAAGCTCGCGGCGATGCGCTCTCCGGCGCGGTCGATGAGTTCGGACAGACCGTGAGCGAATTGCGCGACGGCTTATTCGCGGTGGTCGAAGCGCTGGGCGGTAGCTCCCGGCAGCTCGCCGCGCTCGCCGAGCGCGCGTCGGCCGAGACCGGCGCGGCGACCGGCGCCGCCTCCGGCACGCTCGAGAATTTCGCCAGAACCGCCGCCGCCACCGAGGAGATCTCCGCCTCGATCGATGAGATCCGCACCCAGGCGACGCGCAGCGCCGGCATGGCGCATCAGGCGGTGTCGCAGGCCAACCGCAGCAACGAGGCGATCCGCTCGCTGTCGGAGGCGGTGGACAAGATCGGCTCGGTGGTCGGGCTGATCGCCAATATCGCGGCGCAGACCAACCTCCTGGCGCTCAACGCCACCATCGAGGCCGCCCGCGCCGGCGAAGCCGGCAAGGGTTTCGCGGTGGTGGCCGTCGAGGTGAAGTCGCTCGCCACCCAGACCGCCAAGGCGACCGAGGAGATCGGCCATCAGATCGCGATGATCCAGGAAGCGACCCGCCGCTCGGTCGATGAGATCGCGGGCGCCGGCACGACCATCTCCGACGTCGCCGCGATCGCCGAGCGGGTGGCGGCTTCAGTCGACGCGCAAGCCTCCGTCACCGGCGAGATCGCCAAGAGCGCCAGCGCCGCCACCGCCAACGCGGCCACGGTGTCGAACGCGCTCACCGCGGTCGACGATGCCATCCGGCAGACGCAGGACGCCGCCGGCGCCGTGCTTGAATTCTCGCGCGGGCTGTCACGCCGAACCGGCGAGCTCGACGCAGCGGTCGAGACGCTGTTCAAGGCGACCGCCGACCGGGCCGAGAAGCAACTCGCCGATATGCGCTAATTTAACGTACCGGCAAAGGTGGGCAAAGGCGCGCGCCTGCGCGCCGTGCCCACGCGGCTTGCACAACGTGGGCACGCGCCGCTTCGCGGCGCTTTGCCTACCCTACTTTAGTCCCGCGATGGCGCGGGCGAAGTCGCGCGCCGCGAACGGCTCGAGGTCGTCCACTCCCTCACCGACGCCGATGAAATGCACCGGCAGGCCGAAGCGCTCCGCGATCGCCACCAAAATGCCGCCGCGCGCGGTGCCATCGAGCTTGGTCATGGCAAGCCCGGTCACGCCCGCGGTGCTGCGGAACGCCTCGACCTGTGCCAGCGCGTTCTGCCCGACGGTCGCGTCGAGCACCAGCAGCACTGCATGCGGCGCCGTCGGATCGACCTTCTTCATCACCCGCACGATCTTTTCGAGCTCGCCCATCAGCACCGTCTTGTTCTGCAGGCGGCCGGCGGTGTCGACGATCAACACGTCGGCGCCTTGCGCCTTCGCGCTGCCGAGCGCCTCGAACGCGACGCCGGCGGCATCGGCGCCGGGCTCGCGCGCGATCACCGGCGCGTGCGCACGCGCGCCCCAGATCTTGAGCTGGTCGATCGCCGCGGCGCGGAACGTGTCGCCGGCCGCCAGCACTACGGTGCGTCCCTCGGCGCCGAATTTCGCCGCCAGCTTGCCGATCGTCGTGGTTTTGCCGGAGCCGTTGACGCCGGCAACGAGCAGCACGAACGGCTTCGCGCCCGCATCGACGACGAGCGGCCGCGCCACCGGCGCCAAAACCTTCTCGACTTCCGCCGCCAGGATCGCCTTCACCTCGTCGGCCGCGATCGTCTTGTCGTAGCGTCCCTCACCGACCGCGGCCGCGATGCGCGCCGCCGTCTCGACCCCGAGGTCGGCGCGGATCAGCGCGTCCTCGAGCTCGCCAAGCGTCGCCGCATCGAGCTTGCGCTTGCGGACGAGATCGCCGATCGCGTCGCCGATCGACGCCGACGTGCGCGCCAAGCCGGTGCTCAGCCGGCGCCACCAGCCCGGCCGCGCGTCGTCCTTGTTGCTGTTATTCATATCGGCAGCCGTGATAGCGGTTTCGCCATGACCCCGGAAGAGATGGTGTCGCGCGTGCTCTACCGCGACGGCCTGATGCTGGTGATCGACAAGCCGGCGGGCTTCGCGGTGCATCGCGGGCCGAAGGGCAGCGCGAGCCTGGAGGATCATTTCGATGCGCTGCGCTTCGGGCTGCCACGCGCGCCCGCGCTTGCGCATCGGCTCGACCGCGACACCTCCGGCTGCCTGGTGCTCGGGCGCCACCGCAAGGCCTTGGCGTCGCTCGGCCTCCTGTTCAAGCACGGCAACGTCGGCAAGACCTATTGGGCCGTGGTGGAAGGCGGACCGCAGGCCGACGAGGGGCGCATCGAGCTCCCGCTCGGCCGCCGCGACGCCTCGCGCGGCTGGTGGATGAAGCCCGACCCCAACGGCCAGCCGGCGCTGACGGCGTGGCGGGTGCTGGGACGCCATCCCCGCGCAGGGGGAGGGGTGCCGCGATGCGGCGGGGTGGGGGACTCCGCGGACGCCAGCGCCCCACCCGGCTTCGCGCTGCCGCGCGAAGCCATTCTCCCCTTTCAGGGGAGGGATTTGACTTGGCTGGCCCTCGAGCCGCTTACCGGCCGCACCCATCAGCTGCGGGTGCACTGCGCCGCCATGGGTTTCCCCGTCGTCGGTGACGCGATCTACGGCAGCGCCCCGCGCTCAGGCGGCCCCGCGCTGCATCTGCACTCGCGCGAGGTCGTGGTGCCGCTCGCCAAGAACCGCGAATCGGTCCGCGTCACCGCGCCGGTGCCGCCGCATATGCGCGAGCGGCTGGCCGCGTGCGGGTGGGTCGGAGAGTAGATCCCGTCACCTTATGCGCGGGGGCGGCTGACCCGGAAAGCATGCTTCGAGAAAACCGCGCGCTGCGGCGACTCTGTTTCGCTCTGGCAACTCATATCCCTTGCTTGGTTTGAAATCCGCGCCTGTTCCTTCCCCCAGACGAATCTCGATGCGGCCGGGCTGAGTCCACTGTTCCAATACCTCGCGACCCGCTCCGAACCTTATCGCCCAGGCATGTGCTCCGGCATCCATTAGCTGAATGGCATCGACGAAAAGGCCGACCTGGGAATTCTCTGCCCTGGAAACCAGATGCATGTACTTGTCCCCGGCGATGAGGCCGGCGAAGTCGCGTGGCCGGGGTTCGAGCATCCCGGTCGCAGCTCCAGGTTTTGGTGTGCAATCCACGTACAGAAACAGTGGGTGCGCATCGCCCTCGTTGGCTACAAGACCAATCTTCGCCGGCGGACCGGGCGTGAAGAACCAACTGCCGGAAATTCTATCGGCAGCATCCGCTGAACTTGAAGTGACCACAGCCAAGAGGGTGAGCGAAACGGATCGCAAGGTCGCCCCGACGTCTGTCGTGCGCAGCAGCCGGTAACGCATCCGCTCAGTAAATCGTCTGCCTCAGCCGCTCCGGATAGGCGCGGTCGAAGGCCTCGCCGTCGACCGTGCCTTGGCTCAGCGCCGCGATCATGGTCCCGGTCGAGGGCAGCGCCGCGCGCTCGATCCGGCTCGCCGGGTCCCATAGCTTCGAGCGCACCAGGGCTTTCTGGCACTGGAAGTAGACGCGGTCGACCGTGACCACGAGCACGCTGCGCGGCGCCTTGTCCTGCACGGTGAAGCTCTCGCACAGCGCCGGGTCGGCCGAGATCGAGGCGCGGCCGTTGACCCGCAAGGTCTCGCCGATCCCGGGGATCAGGAACAGGAGCGATACGCGCGGGTCGCGCACGATGTTCTTGAGTGTGTCGATGCGATTGTTGCCGCGACGGTCGGGCACGAGCAGCGTCTTCTCGTCGCGCACCCGCACGAAGCCGGGCGCGTCGCCGCGCGGCGAGCCGTCGAGGCCCTCCGGGCCGACGCTCGCCAGCACCACGAACGGCGCCGCCTCGATGAAGGCGCGGTAGTGCACGTTGATGTAGTCGATCTCCTTCATCAGCGAGTTCGGATTGGGCTCACCGTAGAGCCGCTCCAGCTCCTCGACGCTGGTGACGAGGTGATCGGTTGAGCCGTTGGTGGTCATCGCGCGCGCATCCCTTCGTCTCTGCCGGGCTTATACCAGCGTTGTCATGCCCCGCGAAAGCGCGTCCGATAGCCGTGACGTGCGGCGAGGACGTGCTCAGGCTAGACGCTCGCGCCGCGGGCCGCGATCGGCCACAGCGCCTCGACGCGGTCGCGGCGCACGCCGACGTACCAGTCGTGCAGGTTGACGGTCGGGTCGCAGTGGCCGGGGATCAGCCACACCCGGTCGCCGAGGCGCAGGCGCTCGGCCTTCGGGCCGAGGCGGAGCTTGCCGTGCTCGTCCGAGACCGCGACCACCTCGACGTCCTCGCGGCCGTGCACCCATGGCGGGCCCTTCTCGGCGCTGTAGGATTTGAGGCCGGCATCGACGATCGCCCGGTCGGAGGTCGGCGCGCTCATCACGGTCGCGAGCACGAACAGGCTGTGCTCGAACTCCGCGTAGCGGCCGCCGTCCTTGCCGCCGATGCGGGCGTAGTCGGTATCCATGAACACGTAGGAGCCGACCTGCAGCTCGTTGTAGACGCCGCTCGCCGCTTCGAACGCGAAGGTGCCGGTGCCTGCCCCGGCGACGATCTCGCAGGGGAGGTGCTCGGCCGCCAGCGCGTCGAGCGTCTCACGCACGAAATCGACCGCCGACGCGATCGCCTGGGCCCGCTCCTGATGCGTGGCCATGTGCTGGGCGCGGCCGTGGTAGGCCTGCAGGCCGCGGAACGTGAGGTTGGATGCGTCGGCGATGCGACGTGCGAGGGTCGCGCCATCGCGTCCAGGCGCGACGCCGCAGCGTTCGGCGCCGACGTCGATCTCGACCAGGCCGCCGAGCTCGACGCCGAAGTCGCGCGCGACGCGGGCGGCTGCGTCCACCTGCTCGGGCGCGTCGAAGCAGAGCGCGACCTTCGCCTCGGCCGCAAGCGCCGCGAGCCGCCGCAGCTTCTTCTCGCCCACCACCTGGTTGCTCACCAGGATGTCGCGGACGCCGCCGCGCACCAGCGCTTCGGCCTCGCCGACCTTCTGCACGCACTGGCCGACCGCCCCATGCGCGATTTGTTTGAGCGCGATCGCCGGCGACTTGTGGGTCTTGGCATGCGGGCGCAGTCGGACCCCGGCCGTGCGCGCGAACTCCGCCATCTTGGCGATGTTGCGGTCGAGCGCGTCGAGATCGACGACGAGCGCGGGCGTCTCGACCTCGGCGAGCGGGGCGCCGATCTCGGCCGGTGGGGCGTTGGTCATGCGGCGATGTCGCCTTCGTCCTTGAGCCAGCGCACGCTCACGCGGAAGGCGTCGAGCGTCCGCGCCACCTCGGAGGGCCCGTGCGACGCGGACACGAGGCCGCCCGGTGCGCCCATGATGTCGACGCCGTTCGCCAGCATGGCGATGCGCAGCCGATGGCTCAAGTTGGCGTCGCGCACGGCTTTGAGATCCTTGAAGCCGAGCCGCAGCGGATCGAAATTCGCCGGATCGAGGCGCAGCCGTTTCGGGTTCTGGAAGATCAGGAAGGCCGAAGCGTCGCCGTAGATGCCCCACGGCACATCCTCCTCGATCAGGATCTGCCGCATGCCGGCGCGGATCTCGGCGGCGGTCGCCTCCGCCTTGGCGCACACCTCCTCGCGCTCGACGATCGCGAGCGTCGTGACCGCGGCGGCGGCGCACAGCGGATTGGCGTTGAACGTGCCCTGGTGGCCGATCTTCTCCCGCTTGGCGGCGGCGGCCGCGGCCGCATCGAGCTGGTCCATGATGTCCCGGCGTCCCGCGACGGCGCCGCCGGGCAGCCCGCCGGCGACGATCTTCGCCAGCACGGCGAGGTCGGGGATCACACCGAAGCGCGCCTGCGCGCCGCCGCGCGACCAGCGGAAGCCGGTGATGACCTCGTCGAGGATCAAGACGACGCCGTGCTTGGCCGTCGCGGCGCGCAACCCGGCGAGGAAGCCGTCCGGCAGCGGCACCATGCCCCATGAGGCCCCCGACGGCTCCAGGATGACGGCCGCGATGTCGTCGTGTTGCTGCAGCGTTTCGGCGACCACGGCAACGTCGTCGGCCGGCAGCAGGATCGTCTGCTCGACCACGCTTGGCGGGATTCCGGCCGGCACGCCGCCGTCGAAATGCGACATGGCGCCGGGCGCGACCTGGTCGTGCCAGCCGTGGAAATGGCCGACGAAGCGCACGACCTTCGACTTGCCGGTATGGGCGCGCGCGAGCCGCAGCGCGAGATGCGAGGCCTCGGTTCCCGAGGCGGTGAAGCGGACGCGCTCGGCGCATGGGATGAGTCGGTGCACCAGCTCGGCCCAGCGCACCTCAAGCTCCTGCGATGACCCCCAGTGCGTCCCGAGCGTCACTTGCTCCTGCACCGCTGCCACCACGGCGGGATGACAATGGCCGAGCAGCAGCGCGCCGTGGCCGCCGAAGTAGTCGACGTATTCGTTCCCGTCGACGTCCCACTTGCGGGGACCCGCCGCGCGCGCCGCGTAGATCGGATAGGGCAGGAGGGTGCGCGAATCGTGCGTCAGCCCGGCCGGGATGACCTCACAGGCCTCGGCATAGAGCTTGGCCGAGCCCGTGGTGCGGCCGCGATACTCGGTCTCGATCTTCGAATTGGTGCGGGCTGCCACCATCGGCGCCGCGCGCAAGGCTTGTTGCTGGGTCATGGAAGTTCCTCGAAACGGCGGATGGTAGCTGCGGAGGAGACAAAGCGCGAGAGGCGGAGGCCACCCCTGTCATGCCCGCGAAAGCGGGCATCCAGTAACCCCAAACGGCCGTGATTGCTGGATCATCCGCTTTCGCGGATGATGACAACCGACGTTCACCATTTCGTACCCACTACGGTCGGGCCGCCAGCAGATGCCGCCCATCGTGGCCGGCAATCGCCAACTCGACGATCGCGCCCGGCTCGGCCAGCGCCGTCAGCCGCACCGGCGTGAACTGCTCGGTGCGGCCGGCTTGCTCGGATTCCGCCAGCACCCGCCGGCGCGCGCCGATCTCGCCGTCGAGGTGGCGGCGCAGCGCCGCGTCGCCCTTCTGCCGCAGCCGTGCCGCGCGCTCCTTGACGACCGGACGCGGGACCTGCGGCATGCGGGCCGCCGGCGTGCCGGGCCGCGGCGAGAACGGGAAGACGTGCAGGTGCGTCAGCCCGCACGCGTCGACCAGGTCGAGCGAGCGGGCGAACATCTCCTCGGTCTCGGTCGGGAAGCCGGCGATGATGTCGCCGCCGAACACGACGTCGGGCCGCAAGCGCCGCGCCTGCGCACAGAACGCGATCGCGTCGGCGCGCAGATGCCGGCGCTTCATGCGCTTGAGCACGAGGTCGTCGCCGGCCTGCAGCGAGAGGTGCAGGTGCGGCATCAGCCGCGGCTCGCCGGCGAGGCAGTCGAGCAGGTCGCGGTCGGCCTCGACCGAGTCGATGGACGAGAGCCGCAGCCGCGGCAACTCCGGCACGTGCTTGAGGATCTGCTTCACCAGCGTGCCGAGCGTGGGCGCGCCCGGCAGGTCGCCGCCGTAGCTGGTGATGTCGACGCCGGTCAGCACCACCTCGCGATAGCCGTTGTCGGCGAGCCGGCGCACCTGCTCGACCACCTCGCCCATCGGCACCGAGCGCGAGTTGCCGCGCCCGTAGGGGATGATGCAGAAGGTGCAGCGGTGGTCGCAGCCGGTCTGCACCTGCACGAAGGCGCGCGCGCGGCCCTCCATCCCCTCGATCAGGTGCGGCGCGGTCTCCCGCACCGCCATGATGTCGTTGACCAGCGACTCGTGCTCCTCGGCGCCGTCGATGCTGCCGCTGTCGGCCGTTTGCCGATAGCGGGCCCAGACGGTGCGGCTCATCTTCTCCTCGTTGCCGATCACGTGCGTCGACCTCGGGCATGGCGGCGAAAGTTTCGGGCTCGATCTGCGCCGCGCAGCCGGTCACGACGATGCGGGCGTTCGGGCGCTCGCGGCCGAGCCGGCGGATGGCCTGGCGGGCCTGGCGGACCGCCTCGGCGGTGACCGCGCAGGTATTGACGACGACCGTGTCGTCGACTCCGGCCGCCGCCGCGTGGCGTCGGATGACCTCGGACTCGTAGGTATTGAGCCGGCAGCCGAAAGTGACGATGTCGACCGTCATGGCGGCCTCAGGCCGGTTCCAGGCGCTCGAACAGCGCCGGATCGAAGCGGCCGGCATGTTCGAACTCCACCGGCCCGGTCATGTGCACGTGCCCGTCGGTCTCCCGCCATTCGACCGCAAGGTCGCCGCCCGGCAGCGTCACCGTGACCTTGCGTCCGGTGCGCCGCAGCCGGGCCGCCGCGACCGTGACCGCGCAAGCGGCCGATCCGCACGCTTTCGTCAGGCCGGCTCCGCGTTCCCAGGTGCGCAAGACGATGTGCTCGCGCGACTTGACCGCGGCGAGCGAGATGTTGGCGCGCTCCGGAAAGATCGGGTGGTTCTCCAGCAGCGGGCCGATCTTGCCGAGGTCGTAGGCGGTCACGTCGTCGACCCAGAAGATCGCGTGCGGGTTGCCCATGCTGACGACGGACGGCGAATGCAGGACCGGCGCGTCGATCGGGCCGATCTGCAGTCCGATCATGCGGGTGTCCTGAAACTCCTCCGCCAGCGGGATCTCGTCCCAGCGCAAGCGCGGCACGCCCATGTCGACCGTGAACACGTCCGGCCGGTCGGTTTTCCAGCAGTTGAGCAGTCCCGCCGTGGTCTCGAAGGTCAGCGCCTCCTTGCCGGTCTCCCGGAAGACGAGCGAGGCGATGCAGCGCGCGCCGTTGCCGCAGGCGTCCGATTCCGAGCCGTCACGGTTGTAGATGCGCACGAACGCGTCCGTGCCCGGGCGTGCGCGGCGCGTAGAGCACCATCATCTGGTCGTAGTGGGCGCCTCCCGGCCGGGCGGCGGCGCGCGCCTCCGCGGCGCTGATCCGAGCCGGCCTCGCGCGCATGTCGACCACCACGATCTCGTTGCCGAGACCGTTCATCTTGACGAATTCGCGGTCGGCAAGTGCGCTCATGTCGTACTCCGCCGGCGCCTTATATGGCCAAAAGCGGTTCACTTGCGAGTCGCTAGTATCCGCTGAGTTCGCCCACCATTGCCGGCACATTTCGGGCGAACTTCGGACTCGAAGGCGCTAGCGATTTAAGCGTCAGGCGTGGCTTGGATTTGAAGTTCCAACGAGATCGCCGCCAGACTGGCGAACTGCGAATCCGCCACACCGGTGCACATATCGGCAATTTCGCGCCTCAAAGGAGTAGCTGTGCGATGTTCGCGCCGCCAAGGCCGTCGTTGCGGCTGCCCCGCCCTGGCTCGGCACGGAGACGCTTCGCCGCCGCGCGCAGCGTCCGCCGCGATCGCTGCCCGCGCAAGCCTCGTCGCCGCCGCTGCCCAGCTCCGGCCCCGCCGGCACCTGAGCCCGCCGCCGCAGGCCGCGCCCGCGCAAAGCTCCGAGCCATTCGGCGAGGAGGTCACGCTCGAGGTCGAAGACGATCATCTTCATGCAAGGGCGCGGAACTGGGACTCGGCGTTCGAGACGCTGGTCGACAGCTTCAAGTCGGTCTACGGCTTCCTGGACCAGCAAGGGCATCAAGCCGGCCGGGCCGGCGATGACGATCTACACCTCGACCGACGACACCGGCTTCGAGTACCAGGCCGCCGTACCGATCGCCGCAGGCGCCGGCCAATCCGCCGCGCGGCGACATCGACGGTCGGCAAGTCGCCGGCCGGCAAGATGCTCAAGTTCGTCCACCGCGGCTCCTACGACGCGATGGACACGACCTACGAGGCGATCACCAACTATCTCGATTCGAAACAGCTCGAGGCGCAGGACACTGTTCGTCGAGGAATACGTCACCGATCCGCTGACCACGCCGGAGGACAAGCTGGTCGTCAACGTATTCGTGCCGGTGAAGTAGGCGGTCCGCAGCTGCGGGCTTGACCACGCGCATCGCAGTCATCCTTCGCGAGGAGCGCACTCGCCTGAGGGATCGGCATCGCCGGCGTCGAGCCCGGCAATGACGACCTTCAGCGCGTGTCAGTCCGGTAGGCGCCACCCTACAGTTCCCAGGCCTCGCCGGGCTCCAGCAGCCGGAACCGTTCGGGCGGGATCTCCGCGGCGGCGCGCGCCTCGGTGAGCGCCTGGCGCGGCGCGTCGATCGGCTCGTCGGTGAGCTGGAACGTTCCGAAATGGTGCGCGAGCGCGAGCTCGGCGCCGCAGTCGCGAAACGCGCGCACCGCTTCCTCCGGGTTCATGTGCTGGTCGCGCATGAACCAGCGCGGCTCGTAGGCGCCGATCGGCAGGACGGCGAGCCGGAACGGGCCGTAGCGCTCGCGCGCGGCGCGGAAGTGATGGCCGTCGCCATAGCCGGAATCGCCGACGTGATAGATGCGGCCCGCCGGCGTCTCCAGCACGAAAGCCGCCCACAGCGCCTTGTTGCGGTCGAGCAGCGCCGCGCGCCGACCAGTGCCGCATCGGCGCAAGCGTCACCGCGACGCCGTTGCCGAGCGTCGACCCGGTCGCCCCAGTCGTGCGCTTCCGCGCGGATTGCCGGATCGTGCGCGCGCATGATCGTGTCGTTGCCGAGCGGCGTGATCACGCGCGGGCGATGCGCGGCCGCGAGCCGCGACAGCGTGTCGAGCATCGAGATGGTCGTAGTGGCCATGCGACACCAGCACGGCGTCGATCGGCGGCAGCGTGTCGAAGGCGATGCCGGGCTCGTGCACGCGCTTCGGCCCGGCGAAGCTGAACGGCGAGGCGCGCTCCGACCAGACCGGATCGGTGAGGATGTTGAGCCCGGCGGTCTGCAGCAGCAGCGTCGCGTGGCCGACGAACGAGATGCGCCAGCCGCGCACCCTCGACGCGCGCCGGCGGGCGGTCGGCGATGCGCGTTCGGCCACCCGCTCCGGCCATTCGGCCTTGCCGTCCGCCGGTCCACCAGCGCAGCGAGGTCGGCCAGGCTCTTGGGCGGCACGCCGTGCGGATCGAAGAAGAACGCGGCCGTCGAAATGATCGGAGACCGGACCGTCGTAGTAGCGCGCGGCCGCGGCGCGACGCCGACCCGGCCCGACGGCGGCGGAACGGCGGCGGCCGCGAACAGCGTCGTCGCGAATCGCATGGCCGCCGTTACCACGGGCGCGGGCTTTTGGCGGCGCCTAGCTTGACTTTCAGCGACCCAGATTCCGCGCCGATTTCGCGAGACGATCTATGCGCCGCCCAGTCCTCAGGCCGGAGGTCAACGCCCGACAGCGCGATGCGCCCTCGGGCGCCTTGAGCTTGAACGGCAGCGGCCATCGCCTAGGCGCCGGCGCACTCGAGGATGCCGTCAACGAGACGTGCCCGTGGTCAAGCCGATCGCGGCGATCCGGTCCCGCGCAGGGCGCGTGGTCGGCTGCAATCCGGCTGCCGACAGTTCGAGATGGCGTCGGCATTTCGAAGCGCGCGCAAAGCGTGTGGGTTTGCATGAATGTTCGACAGCCTCTCGGAAAAGCTGGGCGGCATTCTCGACCGGCTGACGCGCCGCGGCGCGCTCACCGAGGCCGACGTCGACGCGGCGCTGCGCGAGGTGCGGCGCGCCCTGCTCGAGGCCGACGTGGCGCTCGACGTCGCGCGCGCCTTCGTCGACCGGGTGCGCAAGCACGCGGTCGGCGTCGAGGTGATCCGCTCGGTCACGCCCGGCCAGATGGTCGTGAAGATCGTGCACGACCAGCTGGTCGAGACGCTCGGCGCGCGAGGCCAAGCCCGATCGACCTCAATGCGCCGGCGCCGGTCGCCGATCATGCTGGTCGGCCTGCAGGGCTCCGGCAAGACCACGACCACCGCCAAGCTCGCCAAGCGCCTCACCGAGCGGGACAAGCGCAAGGTGCTGATGGCCTCGCTCGACGTGCGGCGCCCGGCCGCGATGGAGCAGCTCGCCGTGCTCGGCCGCGAGGTTGCGGTCGACACGCTGCCGATCGTCGCAGGGCCAGGCGCCGGTGCAGATCGCGCGGCGCGCGCTCGAAGCCGGCCGGCTCGGCGGCTACGACGTGGTGCTGCTCGACACCGCCGGCCGCATCACCCTCGACGAGGCGATGATGGCGGAGGCCGCCGAGGTCAAGCGCGCCGCCGCATCCGCACGAGGTGCTGCTCGTCGCCGACGCGCTGACCGGCCAGGACGCCGTCAACCTGGCGCGCGCGTTCGACGAGCGCGTCGGGCTTACCGGCATCGTGCTCACCCGCGTCGACGGCGACGGGCGCGGCGGCGCCGCGCTCTCGATGCGCGCCGTCACCGGCAAGCCGATCAAGCTCATCGGCACCGGCGAGCGCATGGACGCGCTGGAGGATTTCGATCCGGCGCGCATCGCCGGCCGCATCCTCGGCATGGGCGACATCGTCGCGCTGGTCGAGAAGGCGGCGGCGACGATCGACGCCGAGAAGGCGGCGCGCGTCGCCGAGAAGATGCGCAAGGGCGCGTTCGATCTCGCCGACCTGCGCGACCAGCTCGACCAGATGACCCGGATGGGCGGGATCGGCGGCCTCATGGGCATGATGCCGGGCATCGCCAAGATCAAGAACCAGCTCGCCAGCGCCAACCTCGACGAGAAAGTGCTCAAGCGCCAGATGGCGATCATCAACTCGATGACGCCGCGGGAGCGGCGCAATCCCGACGTGCTCAAGGCGAGCCGCAAGAAGCGCATCGCCGCCGGCTCCGGCACCAAGGTCGAGGAGATCAACCGCCTGCTGAAGATGCACCGGACCATGGCCGACATGATGAAGGCGATGGGCGGCGGCAAGCGCGGCCCGCTGGCGGCGCTCGGCAATCTGATGGGTTTCGGCGGCGGCGGCATGCCCTCGCCGGAGGAGATGGCGCGAGCTGGCCGAGAAGATGCCGGGCGGGTTGCCCGGCGCCATCCCCGGCGGTCTGCCCCCCGGCTTTCCCGGCGAGCGCCCGGCCTGCCGCCGAAATTCCCCGGCGGCCTGCCCGGCCTCGGCGGCGGCAAGCTGCCGGGCTTGGGCGGCTTCCCGGGATTTCCGGGAATCGAAAAGAAGAAATGACACCGAAGACAATTGGTCCGATTTAGAAAGGAAGAAGAATGTCCCTGAAAATCCGGCTCGCGCGTGCGGGCACCAAGAAGCGCCCGTTCTATCACGTGGTGGTGGCGGACTCGCGCTCGCCGCGCGACGGCCGCTTCATCGAGCGCATCGGCCACTTCAATCCGCTGCTTCCGAAGGAGAAGACGGAGCGGTTGAAGCTCGACCTCGACAAGGTCAAGGCCTGGCTCGCCAAGGGCGCGCTGCCGACCGATCGCGTGCTGCGCTTCCTCGACGACGCCGGCGTGATGAAGCGCACCGCGCGCAACAATCCGCAGAAGGCGAAGCCGAAGAAGAAGGCGCAGGAGCGTGCCGGCGCCGGCGCGGCCGCCGAGGGCGCGGCTCCGGCAGCAGCGCCTGCCGCGTGAGCCGAGCTTGCCTGCACGATCTCGCCCCGATCGCGGCGGCCGCAAGGCCGCCAAGCCCCGTGCACCGGCGTCCGAGGAGCGGCCACGCGTGTGCGTTGCGCAGATCGGTGGCCCGCACGGCGTGCGCGGCGAAGTCCGGCTGAAGAGCTTCACGGTCGACCCGGAAGCGGTCGCGCGCTACGGCCCGCTGCAGACCGAGGACGGCCGGCGCAGCTTCGAAATCGAGACCACGCTACGGCAGGACAAGGATGCGATGATCGTGCGCCTGCGCGGCATCGACGACCGCAACGCGGCGGAAGGTCTGCGCAACCTTCGCCTCTACATCCCGCGCACGCGTCTGCCCGAGACCGAAGACAGCGAAACCTTCTACCATGCCGACCTGATCGGCCTTGCGGTGGTCGATGCACAGGGCGCCTCGATCGGGACAGTGACGGCAGTCCACAATTTCGGCGCCGGCGATCTCATCGAAGTGCAGCCGCTGGGTGGGGGGCCGACGGCCCTGCTGCCGTTCACCGAGACGGTGGTCCCGATGGTCGACATTGCCGCGGGTCGCGTCGTCGTCGATCCGCCCGAGGATGCGCTCGGCTCGGGTGAGGCCCTCTCCCGCAACGGAAGAGGATGAGGGAGCCGCGTCGCCATGTGGGCCGCCACCGTCCTCACCATCTTCCCGGAGATGTTTCCGGGGCCGCTGGGCGTAAGCCTTGCCGGCAAGGCGCTGGCGAACGGGGTGTGGTCGCTTGAGACCGCCGACATCCGCGACCACGGTCTCGGTGCCCACCGCGCCGTCGACGACACGCCCGCAGGCGGCGGACCCGGCATGGTGATGCGGGCCGACGTGCTGGCGCGCGCGCTCGATGCCGCCGTCGCGTCTGACGATCCGCGTCCGCGGCTGCTGATGAGCGCGCGCGGCGCGCCGCTGACTCAGGCACGGGCGGCGGCGCTGGCGCTCGGGCCGGGCGTCGTGGTCGTGTGCGGGCGGTTCGAGGGCGTGGACGAGCGGGTGATCGCCGGCCGCGGGCTCGAGGAGGTTTCGATCGGCGACTATGTGCTCTCGGGCGGCGAGCTCGCGGCGCTGGTGCTGATCGACGCCTGCGTGCGGCTGCTGCCCGGCGTGATGGGCCAGGCTGCCTCCGCGGCGGAGGAGAGTTTCGTCGAAGGTCTGCTGGAATACCCGCAATACACCCGGCCGGCAGACCTGGGAGGGTCGTGCCATTCCGGAGCGTGTCTGCTCTCCGGCGATCACAGCCGGATCGCCGCCTATCGCCGCGCCGAAGCCGAACGGATCACCCGCGAACGAAGGCCGGATTTGCCGGGCGCGGAGACGGTCCGCAGATAGGCGAGCAAAGCTGAAAATTCAACTTGAACGCTTGCGGTTTTGCCGCCAGGATGCCGTCTTGGGCATGCCGGGGAGGAAGCCATGGGCCGGCGTTGGTTTCTAATCGCAGGTGCCGCTGCTTCGATCCTGGGAGCAACCGAGAGCTCCGCGCAGGCCCCGGAGGGGCTGCACAAGCTCACGCATATCCTCGTCCTGTATCTTGAAAACCGTAGCTTCGATAACTTGTTCGGCGAGTTTCCCGATGCCAACGGTATTGCGCAGGCGGGCGGCGCGGCGCTTCAACGCAAGCTCGACGGCACGAGCTACGACTCACTCCCCGTCGCGAAAGGCCCCTTCAAGCGGGACGAAAACCCCCCTGCTATCCGCGCAATACCCGATCTGGAGAATCTCGCCAACCAACCGTTCAAGATCGACGGTGTCGCCGCCGGAATAACGCTCGACGTTCACACCCGTGATCTGCGCCACTCATTCTACGCCCACCGCGCACAGATCCATGACGGGAAGAATGATCGGTTCGCCTTGTTCACCGACGCAGGCGCGCTGACCATGGGCTACTACAGCAAAGCGAGCATGGAAGGCACGAATCTTTGGAAGTTGGCTCGTAGCTACAAACTGCTCGACAGGTTCTTTCAGGGCGCCTTCGGCGGCTCTTTCCTAAACCATCAATGGCTTATTTGCGCCTGTTCGCCGGTTTGGGCCGATCCGCCGGACGAGTATCGCTCCACGCTCAATGACGAGGGTCATCCACTGCGGGATCGCAACGTGACCGTCGAGCAGCATGGCGACTACGCGGTAAACACGACCCAATCCGTCCTGTTCAATGACGGCACTCAAGGGGCACGTCTGCTGCCCGCACAGACGGCGCCCACGATCGGCGATAGGCTCACCGCCAAGGGGATCGATTGGGCTTGGTACTCGGGGGCATGGAAGTTGGCTATCAAGGAGAGCCGTTCGCAGGAGGAGCAGACGGTTTTCGATAAAGCGCAGTTTCAATGGCATCATCAACCGTTCGCATACTATTCGCGTTTCGATCCCAAGCGTCAGTCAGGCCGCTTCGAGCGCGCCGCGCATTTGAAGGATGAGGACGAGCTGGCAGCTGACATCCAGTCGGGGAGGCTGCCCCCCGTGGCCTTTTACAAACCGGAAGGTTCGCGCAACCAACATCCCGGCTATTCCAACATTCTTGCCGCAGACAAAGAGGTGGGCCGCATTTACGAGCTGATGCAAAACAGCCCGATGCGGGATTCATATGCCTTGATCATCACCTACGACGAGTTCGGCGGATTCTTCGATCACGTCAGCCCGCCTCAGAAGCCCGGGGCGGGTGGGCGCGCCGATTTCTTTGGGCCCGGATCGCGCGTACCGGCGATCATCGTATCGCCCTTCGTGCGAAAAGGCGTCGTCGATCCCACCGAGTACGAGACCACGTCGATCCTCAAACTGATCGCCGACCGGCACCGCCTGGATCCGCTGCCCGGCGCGCGATTCCAGGCCGTGGGAAGCCTTGCCCGGGCGTTCGATTTCGGCCCCTAGGCAAGCAGAATGGCGGCTGGTCGAGCCCTGGCGACAAAGACGACGAACGGGTGACAAGCCTCGCGCTTTATCGTATAGGCGGCGCCGACCCAGACAGAACCAACAGAACAACGCGCCGCCGATTGCGCGCGGCTGACGGAGACCTCCCATGAACCTGATCGCCCAGCTCGAAAAAGAGCAGATGGAGAAGCTCGCCGCCGGCAAGACGATTCCCGACTTCTCGCCCGGCGATACGGTCAGCGTCGCGGTGAAAGTGGTCGAAGGCGAACGCACGCGGGTGCAGGCCTACGAGGGCGTGTGCATCGGCCGCTCGGGTGCCGGCCTCAACGAGAGCTTCACGGTGCGCAAGATCTCCTACGGCGAAGGCGTCGAGCGGGTGTTTCCGCTCTACTCGCCGATGATCGACTCGATCAAGGTCGTGCGCCGCGGCAAGGTGCGCCGCGCCAAGCTCTACTATCTGCGCGGACGGCGCGGGAAATCGGCGCGCATCACCGAGCGCTCCGCACGGGGCGAAGGCGAGGGCGGCGGCGCCGCCAAGGCGGGCGCTGCTGCGGAGTAAGGCGGGGTCGATGCCCCGGCATGCTTCGACCATCAGCCTTCTCGCTGCCAGTGTGATCGCGCTGTCGGCGCTGGGCGTCCGCGCCGTCGCTCAGCCGCTGATGCTGGAAGTTGTGGACGCGGCCGCCGCCTTCGACGCGCGTACGAAGGAGCCGAGCCTTCGCATTCGGCTCAGCAAAGCGTCGGCCGCGGCGTTCGGTAAATTCACGACCGACCGTGTCGGCCAGTGGGTCGAAATGCGACGGGACGGACAAGTCGTCGGGCGCTTCGTGCTCCGGGAGCCGATTACCGGCGGCTTGTTGGAAATTTCGGGCCGCCTTAGCGCCGAGCAGACCTCGGACCTTGCGAGCCGATTGCCCGGCTCCGTCGTCGAAGTGGAGATCGCCGCCAGATAGGTGAACCTATTTCTTGGCGAGCGGCGCGTTCAGCATCCAGCGGTGGCCGTACGGGTCTTTGAGCATCGCGAAGCGGTCGCCCCAGAACATGTCGTCCGGCTCCATCGTGCCGGTGGCACCGGCCGAGACCGCCTGCTTGAACGTGGCATCGACCTCGGGGGGCGTGGAAAGCGCCAACGCTATGGCGACGGGGACGTGCTGTCCCTCCTTCGGCGCTGCACCGCCGTGCTCGGGAAACTCGTCGGACAGGAACAGCGTGCCGCCCCGGATGGTGAGGGCGGCATGCAGCAGGCGTTTGCCGTCGTCGGCCGGCATGCGGAACGTCTCGGTGGCGCCGAAAGCCTTCTGGTAGAAGGCGATCGCGCCGGCGGCGTCCTTGACCGTGAGGTAGGGAATAATCGATTGCTCGGCCATCGCTTTCTCCTTCGGCATGATCCGCGCGGCGGGTGCGCGCTATTCGGCACTTTTCCATAACGTTCGGACGCATTAAAGAGAGCCCGAGTAACGGACCCGTGACAGGACGAGCGCAAGATGGCGAAGCCGCGGACCCTCCATGACAAGATCTGGGACGACCATCTGGTCGACGAGCAGCCGGACGGCACGTGCCTCATCTATATCGACCGTCACCTCGTCCACGAGGTGACCTCCCCGCAGGCGTTCGAGGGCCTGCGCGTCGCTGGCCGCAAGGTGCGGGCGCCGGAGAAGACCCTCGCGGTCGTCGACCATAATATCCCGACCAGCGACCGCAACCTGCCCAATCCCGACCCGGAAAGCGCCGAACAGATCCGGGTGATGGCCCAGAACGCGCGCGATTTCGGCATCGAGTACTACGACGAGTTCGACGTCCGGCAGGGCATCGTTCACATCATCGGTCCGGAGCAGGGATTCACGCTGCCGGGCACCACCATCGTGTGCGGCGACAGCCATACGGCTACCCATGGCGCGTTCGGCGCGCTCGCCTACGGCATCGGCACCTCGGAGGTCGAGCACGTGCTCGCGACCCAGACGCTGATCCAGAAGAAATCGAAGAACCTGCGGGTGACCGTCGACGGCGCACTGCCGTCCGGCGTCACCGCGAAGGACATCATTCTCGCCATCATCGGCGAGATCGGCACCGCCGGCGGCACCGGCCACGCCATCGAATATGCGGGCGAGGCGATCCGCGCGCTCTCGATGGAAGGCCGGATGACGGTGTGCAACATGTCGGTCGAGGGCGGCGCGCGCGCCGGCATGGTCGCACCGGACCAGAAGACCTTCGAGTATCTCAAGGGCCGGCCCAAGGCGCCGAAGGGCGCAGCCTGGGAGCAGGCCATGCGCTACTGGGAGACGCTGGGCTCCGACGAAGGCGCCGCCTTCGATCGCGAGGTCAGGCTCGATGCCGCAAAACTGCCGCCGATTGTGACCTGGGGCACGAGCCCCGAGCAGGTCACCGCGGTGACCGGCCGCGTTCCGGTGCCGGACGAGATCGCCGACGAGAACAAGCGCAACGCCGCGGTCCGCGCGCTCGCATACATGGGCCTCAAGGGCGGCGAGAAGATCACCGACATTGCGCTCGACCGCATCTTCATCGGCTCATGCACCAACGCCCGTATCGAGGACCTGCGCGAGGTCGCGCGCGTCGTGAACGGCAAGACCGTCAACCCAAACCTCAACGCCATGATCGTTCCGGGGTCGGGCCTGGTGAAGGAACAGGCGGAGGCGGAGGGCCTCCACGAGATCTTTATCAAGGCGGGATTCGACTGGCGCGAGCCGGGCTGTTCCATGTGCCTTGCCATGAACCCCGACAAGCTCGCCCCGGGCGAGCGCTGTGCCTCGACCTCCAACCGCAATTTCGAGGGCCGCCAGGGCTACAAGGGCCGTACCCACCTCGTTTCGCCCGTCATGGCGGCGGCGGCCGCCATTGCCGGGCATTTCGTCGACGTGCGCGAGTGGCGTTAGCTATCGCTGCGCTGAGATTTGGCGAGACCCTCCCCCGTCAGCGAGCCGCGGACGAAGCAATCCAGAACGGCGGTGCCGCGCCTGGATTGCTTCGTCGCGGCACTCCTCGCGATGACGGCCGGCTGCTTTCACCAGAAGAACGGGAAGAACGGGAAAGGCCGGTAGTATGGGCGGTAATAGGGGTAGTAGGGCCGGGCGTAGTACGGGTAGCCGCCCCAATACGGCCCCGGCGGTCCTGCGTAGTACCGATAGCCCGGCGGGGGATATGGCGGCGGAGGGGGAGGCGGTGGCGGTGGCCTGCTCGCTACCCGGCGGGGAGGCGGCTTGGGCTTTTTCGCCGGCTTGACGTCGGGACTCTTGTCTTGCGCGACGAGGTTAGGATCGGTCGGTGCCGCGCGGACCGGAGCGGGCGGTGTCGGATCGGGCGACTGCGCCCCCGCGGGACTAGAGAGGGCGAGCGCGCGTAAGGCGGCCAGCGCCGCCGTTCCCAATAAGAATCGCCGCATGTCGCTGTCTTCCTCGGCGGTATGCGCCCCGGGGGAATCGACCCCTCCGGGCGCGCGCACTTTCAAGGGCGAATCGGGCGATCCTGCGGCGCAGCCGACGCTCGGCTACGCCAATCGGAACACTAACTCACTGACGGCGCGGCCGCGGGCGACACGCTCCCCGTCAAGTCCAAGTGGCTGGCGCCTTCCGCCAGGGAAGGCTCGGAGATTGATCCGTGTGCCTTGACCCCGAGTGTCACCAGAAGAACGGGAAGAACGGGAACGGCGCCGGCCGGTAGTACGGCCCGTACGGGTAGCCCCCCCAGTACGGCCCGGGGCCGGCATAGTAGCGATAGGCAGGTCGCACATAGCGATAGCGCGGCGCGACCCAGCGGGAGCCATACCGCAGGTGGCGCGGGCGATGCACGGCGCTGAGGTCGATGGCCTGTTCGGGCCGAACGCTGGCGGCCTTGCCCGAGGCCGCGTCCGCCGGGCCTGCCAGAGAAAGAATGCCGAGCGCGCCGAACGCCCCGGCCCAGAATAAAATCCTACGCATGTCACCGTCTCCCTTGGTGGTGTCCGCCTCCATGGGAACTAACGCTTGTCCGTGCCTGAGAGTTTCGGCCCGCATTCGGTCATATGTCTCGCGACGCCGTCAGGCCCAGATCGCCATCGGCAGGCCGTGGGCATCCCGCTCGACCGGATCAGGAAAGGACCGGGCCAAGCGGGCGTGGATGCGGCACGCGACCATGGCGCAGGCAAGGGCATCGACGAGGTCGTCGGCGTTGGCGTCAGTCGGCGGCGGGGCCTCCACCGCAGCCGCAGGCAAACCTGCACGGATCAGCAGCGCGCGGCGCAACGCCAGTCCGGGGGCATGCGGCCGGCTTTTGACGCGTTTCGGTTCGCTCAGCGCCTGGTCGCCATTCAGGCGCCAGAACGCGACCTCCGGATGGCACTCGTAGACGCGCCGCGCGAACTCGGGCTCCGCCCGGAGAAGCCCGTCCACCTCGCGGATCTTCGGCGCGATCATGAACAGCTGCCTCGATACTCTCCGCGGGGGTATCGACGTTGCGGCCGCGATCCGGCACGCCTCGCGATAGTCCTCGGCGTAGATCGCGGCCCGCGAGGGCACCGAGAACACCGACGATTGGCGGGCGCCGAGCAGCGGCCGCACTGCGTTCTCTGCCGCGCGTCCGCCGTAGCCGCTCGACTCGGAAAGGCCGATCGGGACGTCGACCGCGATGATCGCCGGTTGCTCGGGCGAGGCGACGATATCGGCAAAGCGGGCCACGACGCGGACGCGGGCCTCGAACCCGCCCGATCGCACCAACGCGACAACCCATCCGGCCCGACAGCCATCGACCCCGGCGAGCCAAACCTCGCCGGGCGGGCGCGCTTGCGCGCTCCGGCCCGCTCCGTTCGGTTCGAAGTCCGGGTTTGCGCCGAGGACCGACGGCGGCGCCGAACTCAATAGCAGACGTTCACCTGCCGCAAGCCATACCAATCCCGGACCCACCGGATGCAGTCGTCATCGTCGTAGCCGTACCAGTACGGGTCATACGCATAGGTGCCAAGAGCGAGGCCGCCGACGAACGCCGGTCCGATGAACCTGCGGCCATGGAAACGGCGATGGTGGAACCCGCCCGGTCCGGCAAACCGGCTGCCGCCGACAAACGCCCGATTGCCGCCGACAAATGCTCGGTTGCCGCCGACAAACGCCCGGTTGCCGCCGACAAACGCCCGGTTGCCACCGACGAATGCTCGGCCACCGCCGACGAATGCTCGGTTGCCGCCGACGAATGCTCGGCTGCCGCCGGCGAGCCCTGGATTGCCGCCCACGAATGCCCGGTTTCCGGCAAAACCGCCGCCCATGCCGCCGCCGGAGAAGCTGCGGCCCGCAAAGCCGCCTCCGCCGTGAACGGCGCCGCCGGAGAAGCCGCGGCTCGCAAAGCCGCCTCCCCCGCCTTGGATCATGCCGCCGCCACTGAATCCGCCACCGCCACCACCGCGTCCGCCGGAGCGCGCGTCGGCATCGAATGGCAACAGGATCGCGGCTGCCAGCGCGGCCGCCGCGATATGAATGAGACGCTTACGCATGGAAGAACCTCCCGTCAGATCTCCGCAGCCGGCGGTGCGCCGCCGGGCGCCGGAGGCATGTCGTCCCCAACAATAAACCAGAAGCGGCACTGCGATTTCCCCGCTCACCAAAGTTTGTTCCCGGATGAACAACGCTTCATCGGCCGCCGTTGCTCAGATGATATTGAGCTCGCGCACGGCGCGCCCGCGCGTGATGCGCTCGTAGCCGAACAGCGCAAGGTCGAGCGAGACGTAGCGGCCGTGCACGATCAGCTCGGCGACGGCCCGGCCGGCCGCCGGAGATTGCTGCAGCCCGTGGCCCGAGAACCCGTTGGCGAAGAGAAAATTGGCGACCTCGGGATGCGGACCGAGAATGGCGTTCTGATCGAGCGTGTTGAAGTCGTAGTGCCCGGCCCAGGCGCGCTGCAGCTTCAGCTCCTCCATCGCCGGGATCCGGTGCGCGAGCGCCGGCCATACCGCATCCTCGAACAAAGCATAGTCGACCTCGAAATCGCCATCGGCGCGCGGATCGGCGTCGTCGGGCGGCGATACCCCGCAGAGGAAGACATGACCTTCCGGCCGCGCCCACACCCCGCTGGTGTCGACGATCAGCGGCATGCCGGGAAGCTTGCGGCGGCAGGCGACCACGAAGACGCAGCGCTTGCGCGGTTCGACCGGCAGCGGGACGTGCGCGAGCGCCGCGACGTCGCCGGCCTGCGGTCCGGCCGCATTGACCAGGATGCCGCAGCCGATGCGCCGGCCGTCGGCAAGCGTTAGGGCGGTGACGCGGTCGCGCTGCCGTTCGATCCCGACCGCCTCGCCATGCAGATAGACCGCACCCATCCGGCGCGCTGCGGTACGCAGAAGGTGCAAGAGGGCGTGGGCGTCGAACCATCCTTCGCCGGTTCGACCCCATGCGCCCGCCGCCAAGTCCGCCGCATTGAGCCAAAAAAACTTCGCGGCAAGCGCCCTCTCGTCGAGCAGCACGATGTCGGCGCCTTCGGCGGTCTGGATCGCATGATTGGCAGCGAGCGTCGGCCGGCCCTCGTCACCGGCCAGCAACAGGTAGCCGCCTTCACGAAACGAGATGTCCGCATCGGGCCCGAACCGCTGTGTCAGCTCGCGGATGAACTGCAAGCCGGACCGGCTCAGGCGGATGTTCTCCGGCGTTGAGAATTGCTGCCGAATGGACGCGGCCGACAGCGTCGTGGCGGCGCGCGCATAGGTCGGATCGCGCTCGATCACGGCGATACTGCCGGTAAAGCCGAGATCATGCGTGAGGAAGTACGCGACGGCGGAACCCACGGCGGCTCCGCCGATGATGACGACGTCGAACTGCTCGGAGCTCACCTGCCCTCCCGCGTCTTTGCGCAGAAGGGTGGCACGGCGGCGGTGCGGCGGCTAGGTTGAGGCCGATTCCGCCGGGAGTTTTGCCGCATGGCCGTGCGTCCGCGCCGCAGCGTGCTCTACATGCCCGGCAGCAATGCCCGCGCCATCGAGAAGGCGCGCGGGCTGCCTGTCGACGGCATCATCCTCGATCTCGAGGACGCGGTGGCGCCCGAGGCCAAGGAGGCCGCGCGCAATCAGGTGGTCGAGGCCGTCAAGGCGGGCGGGTTCGGCGCGCGCGAAGTGTTCGTACGCGTCAACGGGCTCGATACACCCTGGGCGATCGACGACCTCAATGCCGCCGTACAGGCCGCGCCCGATGCGATCCTCATCCCGAAGATCGCCGACCCGAACCCGCTCGAGATGATCGGCACGCGGCTGCTCGACATGCATGCCGATCATCGCATCCGCGTGTGGGCGATGATGGAGACCCCGCTTGCCGTCCTGCGCGCCCACGAGCTTGCCGCCGTCGCCAAGGATGCGGAGGCGCGGCTCGCCGGCTTCGTCATGGGCACCAACGATCTCACCAAGGAGGCGCGCGGGCGCATCGTGCCCGGCCGCGCGCCGCTCGTGCCGTGGCTTGCGACCTGCATCGCGGCCGCGCGGGCCTACGGGCTCGTCATCCTCGACGGCGTGTTCAACGACCTGCAGGATGCGGCTGGATTCGAGGCCGAATGCGCGCAGGCGCGCGACATGGGCTTCGACGGCAAGACGCTGGTGCATCCGAGCCAGATCGCGGGCTGCAACGCCGCCTTCTCTCCGACCGACGCCGAGGTGGCGGAGGCGCGCAAGATCGTCGCGGCGTTCGAGCTGCCGGAGAACAAGGGCAAGGGCGTGCTGCAGATCGACGGCCGCATGGTGGAACGCATGCATGCCGATATGGCGCGCCGGACCGTGGCGATCGCCGAGGCGATCGAACGAGGCGAAGGCCACAATCCGAGAGATAGCGGTTGAATCGCAGCTATCTGCAGCCGCTTTCCGTGCGCAAGCGCTGCCCGCGCACTTCCAGGTCTTTCAGCTCCGACTGCGCGACCGCAAACAGACCGCTGCGAAGCGCATCGCGAACCCCGGCACATTGCACATTTGAAAGGCCTCCAACGAACCGCCACGGTTGCGTGCGAACGTCACTCGGGGTTGCCGATAGGATCGCCAAAGAGGGGCACGCGCGAGCGCTTATCGTTTCCGGGCACCATGCATGACCGAGAGGATCAAGACCTGCTCGCGCTCCTCATCCACCCTATAAATGATGATGTAAGGACGCTCTACGAGTTCCAGCGTGTCGCGAATGAGCCCACGACGCCCCATACGCTCGAAGTCCTGGAGTTCTCAATTGCTCGAAGCGGGCGCGCAAACGGCGTATCGTGCGGACCGCAGCAGTTGGATTGTCTTTGGCGATCCAGGCATATATTTCGTCGAGATCGTCCGCGGCTCTCGCAAGAATGATGACTCTCATACTCCGAGACGACGCAGGCGGGCATCCAGCTGCTCAAGCGTAAGCGTCGGTGAATCCTTCTCCGCCAGCCGACGACGGACTTCTGCGGCCTGCTCATCGCTCAGCTGGTATGCGCCGTCGTCCTCCTGCGCTTCCAAACAAGCGAGGAGTTCGACCGCCTGCACCTGCCGTTCGCGCGGCCACGTCAGCACGCGGTCGAGAACGGCTTTGACTTCATCCTGGGTCATGGGCTGAACCTAGCATTTTGCCGGCGCCTCCGCACCGGCTTCGATCACTCCGCCGCCTGCTGGGCCGTTTCGGAAATATTATCGAGCGACAGGATAATGTGCTCGGCCAGAGCGTCGGCCAGCGGCGAGCTGCCGTGCGGACTGCGCACCAGTCCGACCCGGCAGGACGGAAGCGGCGGGAAGCCCTCGCTCGGCATCAGCACCCGCATGCCCGGCCGCAGGCCCGATTCCGGAAACACCGATACCGCCAGCCCCGCCAGCACGGCGGCGGCGATCGCGCCGGCATTGCCGCTGGTGTAGAGGATACGGTAGGGCCGGCCGATTTTTTCCAGGCAATCGAGCGCGCTGCGGCGCCAGCAGCACCGCGCGAGACCGAGCGCAAGCGGCAGCGGTTCCTCGCTGTGCGTCGGGTGGCGGCTCGATGTCACCCACAGCAGCCGTTCCTGGCGGAACGTTTCGGTCGCCCGGGTGCTCTCGGTCGCGGTGATGATGGCAAGGTCGAGATCGTCGCCCTCGATGCGCTCGATCAGGTCGGTCGAGGGCTCGCAGCTGACGGTCAACTCGACCCCCGGGTAAGCGCGTGAGAACCGCGCCATGATTTCCGGCAGGTAGCGGTCCGCATAATCATCCGGCACGCCGAGTCTGACCCGGCCGCTGAGTTCGGCATCGGAAAATGCCGCCAACGCCTCCAGGTTCAGCTTGATGATGCGCCGCGCGTAATCGAGCAGCCGTTCGCCGTCCTCCGTGAGCTTCGAGAACCGCCCGTCGCGCGCGAAAATCGGGCGGCCGACGCGCTCCTCGAGCCGCTTCATCTGCATCGACACGGCCGATTGGGTCTTGTGCACCAACTCGGCGGCGCGCGTGAAGCTGCCGGACTCGGCAATGGCGATGAAGGTCCGCAGGTGGTCGGCATCGATCAGGGCGGTCATGGGGCTCTCCAGGGCTCAGCGGCGTCAGCGACGATAGATCATCGATAGCGATTGATCATATTAAAAACATTCGTTTCACTTATCAATAGGGGTGCCCCATATAACTCTTCGATCGAAGAGATCGGCGCGAATAACGGGTGGCTCCACGGGAGGTTCGGAGCGCATCGATTGCGGCCGATAGCGATCCGAACCGATTGGAGGATGCCATGACTACCCTTACGATGACCCCCCCGACTGCCGCGAAGACGTTTGCGCGGATTGCAGAGCTGGCCGGGACCGTGGCCCTCCGTACCGTGAACTTCCTGCGCGCCTATTTCAATCGGCGCGACCTGCAGGTTCTGGCGGGTTTTGACGATCGCATGTTGGCCGACATCGGCTTGACCCGCGGCGATGTTCGCGACGCCGTCGCGGAGCCGTTATGGCGCGATCCGACCAACATCTTGGTGGCCCGCGCCCAGGAGCGTCGGTTGTCTCGGCGCGGTCCCGCCCCGGGAGGCTTCCGCATCGCCGGCGCGCCCTCGCTGATCCCTGACCTCGAGACCGGCCTGCGGGCCGGCAAGCTCACGCAGCTTCCGACCCGCTACCACTAACCGTTCCGCGACCCTCCCCCCGTTCGGTCGCGCCCCGGGGCCGCTCCCTCTCACGGCCCCTTTGCGCCCGCCGTCCCCACGGCGGGCGCCTTTTTGTCGGCGCCCTCCACCAGGTGGATCGCGGCGGCGGCCTCGACGGAGAATGACGGGATCGGTGGTGCCGTGAGCGCCGGGCGGTCCGCCGGCTCCACCTGTTCGGCTTTCGCCATACGCCGGACGACCCGGTAGCAAACCAGCATGGCCACGATGCCGAACACGGTTCCCCCCGCCGCCTGACCCGCCAGCACGCCCTCGGCACCGAAATAGGTTGCCCCGATCGCCACGAACGGGATCGTGCCGAGCGTGGCGCGGCCCCAGTTGAACAGCGTCGACCAGGCCGGGAAACCGAGGTTGTTGAACGCCGCGTTGGCGACGAACAGCGCGCCCAAGAACACGAATGTCCCGGCGACGTAGCGGCAGAAGAAGCGGATCAGTGCGGCACCCTCGCCGGTCGCCCCGAACAGCCACGCGATCGGTTCCTGAAGCAGAAGCAACAGGGCCCACACCACGGCGCAATAGATCAGGATGAAGACCAGGCTGTCGGTGAGCGTGCGCTCGAGCCGGTCGTAGCGCCGCGCCCCCAGGTTCTGGCCGAGGATCGGCCCGACCGACCCGGACAAGGCGAAGATCGCGCAGAACGCCAGCGGGATGAGGCGGCCGATCACCGCGTAGCCGGCGATCGCCGAATCTCCGAAGGGGGCGATCGCCCCCGTGGTGTAAGCGTTGGCGATCGGCGTCGCGATATTGGCGAGCACCGCCGGGACGGCGATCGCTGCCAGCGCTGGCGCGTCGCGGATCGCCGCCGCGAGGCTCGGCCGGGCCAGCATGTTATGGATCCGGATGCAGCCGTAGAGGCCGACGGAGACGAGCGCGAGGCGAGACAGGGTGCTCACGATCGCGGCGCCGTCGACGCCGAGGCCCAGCACGAAGATGAACAGCGGATCGAGCAGCGCCGTCACCACCGCGCCGGCGAGCGTGACGTACATGGCGCGCCGGGCATCGCCGATCGCGCGCAGGAGCCCCGCCGCCGCTATGCCGAGCCCGAGCAGGGGCGTCGACGGCGTTACGATCATCAGAAAGCGCCACGCGATGTCGTGGGTGCGGCCGGTCGCGCCCAGCTGGGACAGGATCGGGGAGAGCACCGGCAGCATGGCGGCGCTCACCAGCGCCGCGACCGCGAACATGAACAGCAAGGAGGAGGTGCCGAGGCGGCGGCTGTCCTCACGCCGACTTGCCCCGAGCGCGCGCGACACCAGCGCGGTGGCCGCGATCGCGACCCCGATGCAGAGCGACGTCATGAAGAACAGGACCGGGCCGGCGTAGCCGATCGCCGCGGCAAGCTCCTGCTGCCCCAGCAGCGAGATGTAGAAGAGATCCAGGAAATCGACGACGAAGATCGCCATCAAGCCGAGCGACCCGGTCGCGGTCATCACCACGACGTGGCGCATCGTCGAGCCTTCGACGAATTTCGGCGCGGCCGGAGCAGTCATGGCGCAGGCCTACCGGCAGGCCGCCGCGGCGGCAATGCGTAACGTGGCCCGCGCGGCATGGCTCGCGCCGCTTCGCCGCCCAGGCTCACGCGACCTCCGCCTTCGACCGGATGATGTCCTGGGCTTCCGGGTTCAAGGGCTGCGGGCTGGTGCGCGGCGGGACCAACGGCTCCGGGATTGGCGCGCGCGCGATCAAGTCGGCGCCGGCGTAGATATCGCCGGCCTGCTGCAGCGCCAGGCGTTCCCGGTCGCGCCGCCGGACATCCTCCTGCGTCGCCTGCGCCGTTTCGGGATCAAGACCGAGCGCCTCGAGCGCGCCGGTGCCGAACACGAGCGCCGACTCATAGGTCTCGCGCATTTCGAAATCGACGCCCTTCGCGATCAGGTCGAGCGTGTGGCCGCGGTCGTAGGATCGAACGTAGAGTTTCGCACCGGGAAACGCCGCCTGCGCCAACGTCACGATGCGGTCGGTGGTGTCGCGTGCGTCGGTGCACACCGCGATCAGCGGCGCGTTGCCGGCATTCGCGGCACGCAGCACATCGAGGCGCGTCCCGTCGCCATAGTAGACCTTGAAGCCGAATCGGGCCGCGCTCTGGATCATCTCGGAATCGTTGTCGATGATGGTGACCTCGACGCCCTGCGCCAGCAGGCATTGCGCCGCCACCTGGCCGAACCGTCCGAACCCGATCAGCAGCACCGACCCGTGGGCGTCGTCGAAACTGTCGGCCTCGCGTTGGTCGCGGCGCATGAACCGATGCCGCAGCGTTTCGGTCAGGGTCGCGGTCGGGGGACCGAGCATCAGGCTGACTGCGGCAATTGCGGTCAGGACGTTCGCGTGGCTCGTGGCCAGCAACCCGAGCGAGGCGCCGAGCGGCAGCAGCACAAAGGCGAACTCGCCGGTGCCGGTCAGGATCGAGCCCGCGCGCAGCGCATCCTCGTGCCGTGCGCAGGTGGCTCGGAATAGCACCCATACGATGCCGGCCTTCAACAGCGTGAGCAGCACCGTTGCGCCGAGAATGAGCGCCAGACTGTCGCGCACCAGCGCGAGGTCGATGCCGACGCCGATGCCGGTGAAGAACAGCGCGAGCAACAGTCCGCGGAACGGCTCGATATCGGCTTCCAGCTCGTGCCGGTAATTCGATTCCGCGAGCACGACGCCGGCAAGGAACGCGCCGAGCGCCATCGACATGCCGACCGTATGCATCAGCAACGCGGTGCCCAGCACGACCAAGAGCGCCGCAGCCGTCATGACCTCGCGCGCACCGGTCTTCGCGAGCGCGCTGAAGACCGGATTGAGCAGGTAGCGTCCGGCCAGCACCACCGCCGCGATGGCGGCGGCCGCCATCGCAACCGCCGTCATCGTCGCGGGCAGCGAGCCGTGCTGATCCGCGCCGATCGGCGCCAGCAGCGGCAGCAGCGCCAGCACCGCCACCACGGCCATGTCCTGGAACAGCAGGATGGCGAAGGCGCGCTGGCCATAGGTCTGTTGCAAGTCGCCGCGCTCTTCCAGGATCCGCAGCGCGATCGAGGTCGCCGACATGGCGAGCGCCACTCCGGCGACGAGCGCTCCGCGCCACGACAACAGGCCGCTCAGGTAAGCGAGGCCGGCGATCGCGCCGGTCGTCAGCGACAGTTGCGCGGCGCCGAGCCCGAAGATCGCCCTGCGCATCGTGAACAGCTTGGCCGGCTCGAGCTCGAGCCCGATCAGGAACAAGAGCAGCACGACGCCGAGCTCGGCGACGCCCAGAATGCTCTCCGCGCTAGGAAACAAGGCGACGCCGTAGGGCCCGATCAGCACCCCTGCCACCAGGTAGGCGACGATCGGTGACAAGCGCAGCCGGCGCGCAATCGCCACAACCACGACCACGGTCGCCAACAGCACCACCGCGACGTAGAGGAATCCCAAAGGTGCATGCGGCGCCATCGGTTGCTCCATCAGGGGCCGGGCTTGGCGCTCTGCCGTCCGAGCGCGGACCGCGGCAAGGCCAACGAAGCGTGCGAAGGGAACGGCTGGATGCCCTTGGTCTATGTCGCGCGCGCGTGGACATTTCGCAACCATCGGCCCGTTGCGGCGTTTTGCTCGCTGTCGGGCAAGACTTGCCCTCGCCTCGCCGCGCGGCCTTCTCTAGGATTGCGATGGGGCGGGAATCTCGGGTTCAGGCGGAGAGGCCAAACAATGACCCGGAAACTGCTGCGGGCCGCGCTCCTGTGCGCCGGCTGCTGGCTGCCCGTGCTGTTGTCGGCCGCGCCGGCCCAGGTATGGGCGCAAACCGGATTCGATCGGCCCGGTGGCGACTACACCAGCTTCCCGGTGCGCGCCGGCGACCCGGCGACATGCGCCGAGCGCTGCGACAGCGACGCGCGCTGTCGCGCCTGGAGCTTCGCCTATCCGACCACGCGCGGTCAGCGGGCGATGTGCTGGCTCAAGGCCGACGTGCCGGCACGGGTCGAGGATGCCTGCTGCGTCTCGGGCGTGCGCGGCGGCGGCGTGATCGAGTCCCGCGGCGGGGGTCACGAGTTCGGCATCGACAGGGTCGGCGGCGACTATCGCCATTTCGACATCCCGGCGGGTGGCGATGCGAATTCCTGCGCGAGCGCGTGCAAGGGGGAGGCACGTTGTCGCGCCTGGACCTATGTTCGTCCCGGTTACCAGGGACCATCGGGGCGTTGCTATCTCAAGAGCCGGATCACGCCGCCGCGCCGCAAACCGTGCTGCGTATCGGGCGTGGTGCGGTAGCATACGGCGGCAACGACGAGGAGGCTTCACATGACGCGCCTTGCAGGATTGCTTCTGGGGTTCATCGCGGTCGCTGCTCCGGCCGCCGCCCACCATGGATGGGGCAGCTACGACGCCGCCAATCCGGTGACGGTCGCGGGTCCGATCCTCACCTCCAAATACGAGAATCCGCACGCCACGCTCACCGTCCGCGGGAACGACAAGGTGTGGACCGTGACGCTCGCGCCGACATCGCGCATGGCCAGCCGCGGCGCTCTCATGCAGATCGTTGCGGTCGGCAAGACCATCTCCGCGTACGGGTATCCGTCGACGGTCGAGAAGGATGAGATGCGGGCCGAGCGCATTACGGTCGACGGCAAGACCTACGAGATGCGCTGATGGACCATTCGGCGCCGGCCGTCTTCCAGGCGCTCGAAGCCTCCGGCTTCGGCGCCGGCATCCGCCAGTCGATCTGGCTCTATCCGCTGGCCAATGTCGGGCACGTGGTCGCGGTCGTCACCTTCTTCGCCAGCGTCGCGGTGATGGATTTGCGCCTGCTCGGTGCATTTTCCGCAACCGCGCCGGGCGTCGTGATCCGCAACGCGCGGCGCGCGGCGGTGACGGCCTTCGCCGCCGTGGCGCTCACCGGCTCGATGCTGTTCGCCGCCGAGGCGAGCCACCTCGTGCTCAATCCGGTGTTCCAGACCAAGGCGATCCTGATCCTGCTCGGGCTAGCCAATGTGCTGCTGTTCGAATTCTTCTTCGGCCGAAGCGCCGCCGGCTTTCCGCCCGGCAGGCCGCTTCCCCCCGTCGCCCGCGCGTCGGCCACCGCCTCGCTCGCGCTATGGCTTGCGGTCGTCGCGTGCGGCCGCTCGATCGCGTATTTCTGAAATCCCCTGCAGCGAAGGAGCGGCGGTTCGCCGCAGAGGATCGCGCGGGGGTCTCGCGCCGCCGGCCTAGGCGGCCGCGTCAAGTGCGGTTTTTTCCGAGCCGCAGCACGATGGCGGCCCGGCGACATCCTCGTACTCGTCGTGACGCTTCACCCAGTCCATGATCTCGACCTCGTTGCGGCCTTTCGGCGTGATGTCGAGATAGATGAACGCCCCGATCACCTCCTCGTTTCCGCGCGCGTAGCTCGAATAGGTGTGGAACACCTCGCCGGCCTCGTTCTTGTAGAAAACGCTAAGGCCGGGAAGCTCGTCGAAACCGTCCTCGATCATGGCATAGTTGTAGTCGATCTTGCCCTTCGCCAGCTCCTCCTTGGTGAAGGAGACATGGAAGTCGTAGTTGAAATCGTTGCCGTAGGACGATACCCATTTGGCTTTCCAGCCCATCCGCTTCTTGTAGGCCTCGAGCTTGTCCAGCGGTGCGCGCGAGACGCGTACGTAGCTTACGTCGTGATTCTCCAGATGCACGATCGCGCCCTCGGCATGGTCGGCCTCCAGCGAGCAGCTCGCGCATCCCATGTCCAGATCCCATCGCCACATGAAATGGTGGACGATCAGCTGGCTGTTGCGTCCGAACAGGTCGGCGAGTCCCTGCTTTCCTTCCGGGGTATCGAAGACGTAGTCCTTTTCGATCCTGACCCAGGGCAGCGCACGCCGCTCGGCGCTCACGAGATCGCGCATCCGGGTGAGCGCCTTCTCGTTCTTGAGATGCGCCTTGCGGGCGGCGAGCCATTCCTCGCGCGAAACAATCTTGTGCGGTTGCATCGTCAACTCCTGCATTGCCCCTCGGTGCTCGGCCCGCCAAGCCGACACGCTAGCTTGGCGCGGATCCCGCTCGCGTTGACTAAACCTCTCCCAAAGGGAGAGAGCCTGCCCGGACTTGATCCGGGGTCGACCGCGCTGAGCGAAGCGAAGCGCGGGCGGGTGAGGGGTTGGAGCGTCGCCGGCTAAGCGCAATGCCCCTCACCTGGATTGCGCGCTTACGCGCGCAACCCGACCTCTCCCCAACGGGGAGAGGTGAAGAGGCGGCGCCGCTGTGCACCCAACATCACCGGAATCCAGTCTAGCGTCGGTTCAAGCTGCGGCCTTCGTTGCGGCTGGAAATGGCTCGCGCCAAGCCGGAAGCTCGTTGAGCCGGGCATGCCAGCGCTCGATCTCGGCGAACTCGCCGACCGGTATTTTGGCCTTGTCGGCGTCGGGAAGCGTCACCGCGACGGAAAAATCGGCGATCGTCAGCGTTTCGCCCACCAGGTATTTGCGCCCCCGCAGGTGATCGTTCAGCACTTGCGCAAATTGCCTGAAGAACCCGGTTGCCTCGTCGACCGCCTTGAGGTCGGGCGCGGCTCCGAGGAAGTTCGGCTTGATGACGTGCTGGAAATACAACGCGCCGGCGTGGCGCGTGAAATGCTCCGAGCTCCAGCTCAGCCATCGCATCGTCTCGATCTGGCGCTCGTCGGCGGGCCACAGGTCGGAGCCCGCGGCCCGGGCGAGGTAAGCCATGATCGCATGGGATTCCCAAAGCCGGACGTCGCCGTCGGTCAAGGCCGGCACTTTGCCGTTGGGGTTGATGGCGAGATATCCGGGTGACTTGTGCTCGCCCCTGGCGAGGTCCACGCGAATAAAGTCGACCGGCGCATTGAGATATTTTGCGACCGCGCACGCCTTCCTCGGATTGAGCGTTTCGGCATAGTAAAGCTTCATATCGAGCTCCTTTTCGTTGCACTGTCTGGCTTGTCGTCGCTGGTCCGATGCTGCCGTGAGCGTCGGGCAGCGAGCGCCGGTGTCGTCGGGCAGTTCATCCGGCCGGCGTCATCCAGCCGATGCCGGCGCCGCCGGGTTCCATCAGCATCGCGATCCGACCCACATTCGGTACGTCGAAGATCGGTTTCATCAGCTTGGCGCCGGCCTTGATGGCCTTCTCCACGCGCATGTCCACGTCGTCGACCGCGAGATAGGACATCCAGCTTTCAGGCACGCCCTCGTACTCGGGGGCGGCGAGTGAGAAAACGCCGGCCACCGGCTTGCCATCCAGCATGGCAACCCAGTAGGTCGCGCCGTCGGGCATCGGCATCGAGTCGAAGCTCCATCCGATGGTTTCGCGGTAAAAGCGCTTGGCGCGCTCCACGTCGCGCGTCATCAGCTCGTTCCAATGGAACGTGCCGTGCATCCCGCGCGCCTCGTCCGTCTGCGCACCCGTCTTTTGAGCCGTGTTCGTCTGCGCCATGACCTTCTCCTCTCGTTTTCAAGCCAAGTATGTTTCGAGCTTGTCGAGCGTCCGTGTCCATCCGCGCTCGTGGCCGTCGCGCGCGGCCTGATCGAAGAATTGCTCGTGATGAAGCGTGAGCAGCGTGCCGTCGCGGTCGGCCCGCAGGCTAATCGCGACCAGCGACTCGCGCTCCGGCGTCGAGTGCCATGCCCAACTGAACACCAGCCGCTGGTCCGGCACGACTTCCTGGTACACCCCGCTGACTTCGTGGTACTCGCCGTCGCCGGTCTTGAAGCTGAGCCGAAAGCGGCCGCCGACCCGCACGTCCATCTCGGCGCGGATCGAGCCGGCCACCGTGTCCGCCGGCCCCCACCAATGCGCTATTTTTTTCGGATCGGTCCACGCGGCGTAGACTTTTTCCGGCCGTGCATTGAGACGACGTTTGAGCGTGAGGCTCGGCTTGGCAGCGGTGCTGGGCTGGGGGGTGGGCATCCGTCTTCCTCCACAAACTTGGCCAGACGATCGAGTTGCTCGGACCAAAACTGTGCGTAGCGATTGAGCCATTCCATCGCCTGCTCCATCGGCGCGGCGGTCAACCGGCAAGCCACGGTGCGGCCGGTCTTCTTGCGCGCGATCAGGCCGGCGTCGGAGAGGACACCGAGATGCTTCATGATCGCCGGCAGCGACACCGCAAACGGCCGCGCAAGCTCGCTGACCGACAGCTCCTGCTGTTCGTTCAGCCGCGCCAGGAGGGCCCGTCGGGTCGGATCGGCGAGCGCTCCGAAAGTGCGGTCCAGTCCGTCGCCTGTATACTTTACCATGTGGTTAAGTGTATGATCGGGCCGCGACGGTGTCAAGCCCGGTGCCCCGATGCCGCGCGCCTATACACATCGGCGATTGCTACGCGCCGGATGCACGTCGTCACATCGTTCGAGTATGTCCTGGACCTCGCTTAGTGTCTGTCCGCGAACATATTGAATCCTGTGAATCATTTGTGATTTCAAAGGTGGTGGCCTGATTCGAGGAGGGTCACCCGATGTGGACGGCAGAGAACCGCGCGCGCTACGATCGCAGCCGCTTGCGCTACCCGAGTGATTTGACCGACGACGAATGGGCGCATGTGGCGCCGTTGATCCCGCCGGCCAAGCGCGGCGGCAACCGACGCCACGTCGATGTGCGCGAAGTGATGAACGGCATCATGTACGTGTTGAGCACGGGCTGCCAGTGGCGGGCGGTCCCGAAAGACCTGCCGCCGCGCTCGACGCTGTTCGATTATCTCGATTTGTGGAGTTGGGACGGAACGCTCGATCGCATCCATCACGCGCTCTACGTCGAATGCCGCGAGCAGAGCGAACGGGAGGCGAGCCCGACCGCCGCCATCATCGACAGCCAGAGCGTGAAAAGCGCCGAAAAAGGGGGGCCCGGATCGATCCGCCTGGCTATGATGCGGGCAAGAAGATCAAGGGCAAGAAGCGCCACCTTCTCGTAGATACGCTGGGCTTGCTGCTGCACGCCATCGTTCATCCCGCCGACATCCAGGACCGCGACGGCGGCATCCTGCTGCTCGCCACGATGTTCGGGCTGCATCCGTTCCTGACCAAGCTCTTTGCCGACGCGGCCTATCAGGGTCCCGCCTTCCACGACACCTTGGCGCGCGTGTTGCCGTACATCGAAACCGAGATCGTCAAACGCTCTGATCAGCGTCGAAGGATTTGCGGTTCTGCCCAAGCGATGGATCGTGACCGTTCGTACAATGTTGCCAAGTTAGGTTTTGAGTGGTCATCGATCATCGAACGCAGGGACCGCAGACGGCAACCGCTCCTCGTCCCGGCAGACCCAAAGCAATGCACGAGTCAATTTGTCACAGGCGACTCAGAGTCTAACGCAGGATTTGATGCGCCATCGGCGGCCCGCCGCGGGGCCCATGGCCGATGGAGGCGCGCATGGTCCGGCGCACGGATCGCCTTCTACTGCAAGTGCGCGTGTCATTCGAGGCGACAAGGTTCGGCCCCCAGCACCTGATCGAGGCCTACGCTCGCCTCGTACCGGCGGTGCGACGGACGAGCCCGCGGCCCAAGCGCAGCAATGCTCAGCCGCGGAAGACGAAGGTGGCGACAGTGACAGCGCGCGGAGGTGACAGATGACCGCGAGGGGCTCCGTTGCGCTGTATGCACGTGTGTCGAGCGAGAGTCAGGCACGCGACAACACGATCGCCAGCCAGGTTACCGCGCTACGAGAGTGTATCGCAGCTGACGGCTTTCAGCTTGAACCGGATCATAACTACGTGGATGAAGGCTACAGTGGTGCAATCCTGTTTCGCCCGGCGCTGGAGCGGCTACGAGATGCAATTGCTGGCGGCCAAGTCGAGCGCATTTATGTCCATGCCCCGGATCGGCTCGCCCGCCGTTACGCCCATCAAGTGCTCCTGATCGATGAGTTTCGCCGCGCGGGTGCGGAGGTTGTCTTCCTGAACCACCCGATCGGCGGCACCGCGGAGGACGATCTTTTGCTCCAGGTTCAAGGCGTGATCGCCGAATACGAGCGGGCCAAGATCCTCGAACGGGGCCGGCGCGGCCGCCGGCATGCCGCACAATCCGGATCCGTCAGTGCGCTGACGGGGGCTCCCTACGGGTATCGCTACGTGAGTCGAACTCAGGGCGGCGGAATAGCGCGTTTCGAGGTGGTGGAATTGGAAGCGCCCATCGTTCGTCTCATCTTTGCGTGGATCGGTCTGGAGCGAATGAGCCTGCGCGCAGTATGCCGACGCCTGCAGCAGATGGGCTGCCAAACCCGGCGAGGGTCAACGTATTGGCATGCCTCCACGATCCGCGACATGCTCAACAATCCGGCCTATATCGGACGCGCAGCCTTCGGGCGAGCACGCTTCTTACCTCCTCGGCCACGGCTGCGGCCGATCCGTGGGCACCTGAAGCCCTCGCCGCGCGCCACCTCGCGCATCCCCATGCCACGCGAAGAATGGATCGAGATTCCAGTTCCTCCAATCGTCGATCCCGCGGTGTTCGAGGCTGTGCGAGCACAGCTTGAGGAGAACCGGAGGCGTAAGCGGGAACGTCAGCGCGGCCAGTGCTGGCTGCTGCAAGGTCTGACGGTCTGCCGGCGCTGCGGATACGCCTATTACGGCAAGATAGCTCCTCGTTCACGCCCATACGATCCGATGAACACGTTGCGCTATTATCGCTGCACCGGTGCGGACGGTTACCGGTTCAGTGGCAACGCGGTGTGCAACAACGGCCCCGTGCGCGGCGATCAGTTGGAACAGGAAGTATGGGATCAGGTGCAGGCTCTCTTGGAAGAACCGCACCGCGTGGCCGACGAATATCGTCGTCGCATTGACCAAGCGCGTGACGGCGCCGCCATGCCGGACGAGATCATTCGCCTCGATCGGCAAATGACGAGTTTGCGGCGCGGAATTGGTCGGCTCATCGACAGTTATACCGAAGGCGTCATCGACAAAGCTGAGTTCGAGCCGCGCATCGCAGGCTTGAAACAGCGCGAGTCCCAGCTGCAGGAGCGGCATCAGGCAGCTCTCGACGCAGCTGAGACCGAACGCGACCTCGCCCTCGTGATCAGCCGTCTGGAAGATTTCTCTGCCAAGGTGACAACCGGGCTCGATAATCTCGACCGGCTCGGCATGCAGGATATCATTCGCACCGTCGTACGCCGGATCGAAATCGACGACAGCCGTATCGAGGTCATATTCCGGGTCCCATCACCAGATCCATCGGGACCAGCATCACCGACCAAAACGATCGGCTCCTGGCAACATTGTACAGGCGTTGGTCGAGCGCACGATCGCCTGGCTCAATCGCTGCCGAAGGCTCGCCAAAGATTGGGAGAACCTCAATCGCAAGGGGCTCGCATTCTTGCGCCTCGCATCAATCCGCCTCATGCTCCGAAAACTTTGTAATCCAACTTGATGTTCCCGGACAAACTCTTAGAACCCTGTGAACAGCAGATCGAGCGCGCGAATGATCGCATCGCGGTGTTCCGCGATCGATCCCGATGGCTCGCGAAGGAGGGATTTGCGCACGGTCACAAGCTCCTGCATCACCACGACATAATCGCGACCCTCGACCGTCACGGGCGGGTTCAGGCGATCCGCAAAGGAACTGGAATTCGCCGGCTCGAGCGGCGCCACGACGGTGGTGTCCAGGCTGCGGGCAAGAAGATCGCTTTGGAGGGCAACAAGAAAAGGTTGCCGCTGGCGGCTGCGCGGAAACGGATTGGCGAAGACCTCGAATTGTTTCATCGCCGCCTAGAGCAAACCGGCCTCGTCGGAGAGGAGCCCATGCTGGGCGACGCGCGCATTGTAGGCCTCGATCGCCGCTCTATTTTCTTCCAGCCAGCGCTTTTCCTGATCTGCCCGCACCATCATGCGCAGGCGGCGCTCGAGCGTCTCCGACAGGTTGATACGCATGCGGCGTGCTTCGTCGATCAGCTCGGTGTCGACGAACACATTGACCGCACGCTTCTTCGGGGGTGGTTTGGAAAGCATGGCTCGCCTCCCCAGTCTGCGCAATAGTAATGCGCAGACCGGTCCGGCGCAAGGTCGAATAGCGCGACCGGTCCGTTCTATCCCGTCCCGCCGACCGTGATGCGGTCGATGCGCAGGGTAGGCTGGCCGACGCCGACCGGCACGCCCTGGCCGTTCTTGCCACAGGTGCCGACGCCGGTGTCGAGGGCGAGATCGTTGCCGACCATGCTGACCCGGTGCAGGTCGGTCGGACCGTTGCCGATCAGCATCGCGCCCTTCACCGGCGCGCCGATCTTGCCGTTCTCGATTCTGTAGGTTTCGGTGCACTGGAACACGTACTTGCCCGACACGATGTCGACCTGTCCGCCCCCGAAATTGACCGCGTAGATGCCGTCCTTCACCGAGGCGATGATCTCGCCCGGCTCGCGCGTGCCCGCCAGCATGAAGGTGTTGGTCATCCGCGGCATCGGCACGTGCGCATAGCTTTCGCGCCGTCCGTTGCCGGTCGCGCGCATCCCCATCAGGCGCGCATTCTGGCGGTCCTGCATGTAGCCGACCAGGATGCCGTCCTCGATCAGCACGGTGCGGTTGGTCGGCGTGCCCTCGTCGTCGATCGAGAGCGAGCCGCGCCGACTCGCAATCGTGCCGTCGTCGACCACGGTGACGCCGGGCGCGGCGACGCGCGCTCCCATCAGCCCGGCGAACGCCGACGTCTTCTTGCGGTTGAAGTCGCCCTCGAGGCCGTGACCGACCGCCTCGTGCAGCATTACGCCCGGCCAGCCGGGGCCGAGCACCACGTCCATCTCCCCGGCCGGCGCCGGCACCAATTCCAGATTGGTGAGCGCCTGGCGTACGGCCTCGTCGGCGGCGCCGCGCCATTGCTGCGCGTCGAGGAAGCGCCCGAAGCCCTCGCGACCGCCGTAGCCGTGGCTGCCGGATTCCTGCCGGCCACCCGAGCCCGCGACCACCGAGACGTTCAGGCGCACGAGCGGGCGCACGTCGCGGTAGGTCGAGCCGTCTGCGCGCACGATCTCGACCACCTGCCAGGTCGCCCCTAAGCTGACCGAGACCTGCTGCACGCGGGCGTCCTTGCCGCGGGCGTGCGCGTCGATCTCCTGCAACAGCTTGACTTTGCTCTCGAAGCTCGGGGCGCCGAGCGGATTGTCGTCAGCGTAGAGGCGCACATTGGTCCGCGGCGGCGGTTCCGAATAGCTGCCCGAATAGCCGCCCTGCACGGCCCGCACCGCGTCGGCGGCGCGCCGCAGCGACGGTTCGGACAGCTCGGAAGCATGCGCGTAGCCGACGGCCTCGCCCTTGACGGCGCGCAACCCAAACCCCTGCCCGGTGTCGTAGGTCGCCTGTTTGAGCCGCCCGTTGTCGAACAGCAGCATCTCCGACTGGCGGTATTCGAGATAAAGCTCGCCGTCGTCGGCGCCGGCAAGACCGTCGCGGATGACGCGATCGACCTTGGCGCGCTCAAGCCCCGCGCGGTCGATGAGGGAGGACATTTGAGAATTCATTGCGCCTTCCTGGGTGGCTGCTGCGGAACATAGGTGTGGATCGCCGGAATCGCGAGAGCCTCAGAGCTCCATTGCCCCTCGTCGAATGGTCCTGACCTCGTCAAGCTGCTATGATCACGGCGTTTCACGTCGGTTACTGCCCAAGGAGGCAAAGTATCATGACCCGGAACTCCCCGATCGCAGCCTTGCTCGTGTTCGGCTCCCTGGCTCTTGTTGGACCTGCGGCGGCTCAGCACGTGCTGACCCCGGCCGACGATGTCAAATGGTCGGCCGCGCCTCCCGCCTTTCCGAAGGGAGCCCAGATTGCCGTGCTCAACGGCGACCCCAGCAAGGACGGGCTCTATGTCCTTCGCCTGAAGTTCCCGGCCGGCTACAAGGTTCCAGCGCATACCCATCCGAATGACGAGAATCTGACGGTGGTGTCGGGCGCGCTCCGGTTCGGACATGGAGACAAATTGGACGAGCAGAAGGGGGCGCTCCTGAAAGCCGGCTCCTTCGCCATGACACCGAAGGGCATGGCGCACTACGTGGTCGTCACCGAGGACACCGTCGTTCAGGTCCACGCCATCGGGCCGAGCGGAATCACTTACGTCAACCCGGCGGACGATCCGCGGAAAAGCAACTAGTTAAGACGCAGGGTGCGCAAAGCGTCGCGTGCGCACCACAGAGGACCGGCCAATTGCGACATCGCGTGGGTTACGCGCGCGCCGCTTGCGCATGCTACGACTCGTGCCTCACGGCAGCTTGCCGTAACCGTCAGCAAAGCCCCTGAGGCTCACCGGGATGCCGATGCCCTCCTCGGGCGTCTGGAAGATGATGAAGGTGGCGGACTGGCCGGTGCTCAACTGTTTGATCAAATTGTCGTCCATGAGCACTTCGGCCACGCAGCCGTTCGGCAGGCAGCGGGTGAAGCCGGCCTTGCCGATGTCGGCCGTGTCGATCTTCAGACCGAGGCCGGACGGCAACAGTACGCCCAGCGGCGCAAGCACGCGCAGGAGCCGGCTTTTCTGATCGGCGGTCTTGAGCACGATCACGGTGAGGCCGACGTTCGGGCGATCCTCGGCGGTGACGCTCTGGATCAGCGCGCACTGCTCGCTCTGGGCGCCGGGCGGCGTGTCGCAGCGGACCTGCCAGTCGGCGTGCACGGATTTGACCGTACCCTGCGCACGCGCGGCAGAATCGGAGGCCGCAAGCCCGACAAGAATTGATGCCAGCAGCGTCAATCGCGGCGCGATCGCTCGAGGCCGGCCGCCGCGGCCGAAGATATCCATGCTCGCCAATCCTAAGCGGGGCGCCCCCAGAGCCGCTATGGGACCGAATCGCGGCCCTACCGTGGCACGCACGCGACGTTGGGTTCACGCGTTCACCCTGTCAAGGATCGCGCTTTTCCCGGGCGCAGCGCAGCACACCCGCAGTCGCGGGTACCCGACTTCGGGGTACTCATGGAGGCAGCGCAAGTCGGATAAATCCGACTTGCGCTGCGATGCGGTGACCCTGTTCGATTTCCGGTCAAAACCCCTTCCGGCTGGCGCATTCGGTGGATCGTTTTCACACGTTGCGGCTTGCCCGGAATTGTGGTTTGAGAGGCTCAAACGACTCTTCGTCGCCCTGACGAGCCGACCGCTCGGCCGGCGGCGTGCCCGCACCCGAGAATGGCGCCTGGAGTGCGCGGTCGGCGGGTGCGAGGGATGCGGCCTCGGCCGAAACGCGAAGGAGCTGAAACGTCGATGCTGACGCGGTTGATTGCCATCGGGATCGTGCTCGCCGTGGCCGTTGCGGGCGACAGTGTCGCGCTCGCGGGAGTAGGCCAACCCAGCCCCTGGCAATTGGGATTGCAGGGCTCCGCATCGCCGATCATGGACAGCATCAATTGGTTCCATAACCTGGTGATGGTCATCATCACCGCGATCACCCTTTTCGTTTTGGCGCTGCTGGTGATCGTGATCTTCAAGTTCAATGCGCGCGCCAATCCGGTTCCCACCAAGACCACGCACAATACCGCGCTCGAGGTCGCCTGGACGCTGGTGCCGGTCCTGATTCTGGTGACGATCGCGATCCCGTCGTTCAAGCTCCTGTTCTACCAGCAGACCATTCCGCCGGCCGACGTCACCGTGAAGGCGATCGGCAAGCAGTGGTTCTGGAGCTACAACTATCCGGACCACGGCAAGTTCGAATTCGATTCCCTGCTGGTGCGGGATAACCTCAAGCCGGATCAACCGCGCCTGCTCGCCGCCGACAATCCGATGGTGGTGCCGGTGAACAAGGTCGTGCGCCTGCAGGCCACCGCCGCCGACGTGATCCACGCGTGGACCATCCCGTCGTTCGGCGTCAAGATCGACGCCGTGCCCGGTCGTCTCAACGAGGTGTGGTTCAAGGCGACACGCGAAGGCATCTACTACGGCCAGTGCTCCGAGCTCTGCGGCAAGGACCACGCCTACATGCCGATCGAGGTGCGGGTGGTGAGCGACCAGGCGTTCGCCGCGTGGGTCGAAGAGGCGAAGAAGAAATACGCAAGCGACGGGCGCGCCGGGCCGACCACGCTCGCAGCCGCCCGGTGACGGCGGGGCGCGGCCGAGAACGAGACCGAGGACCGAAAATCATGGCGACCACGACAACCGTGCATAACGGCGCGCATGACGCGCACGCCCACGGCCATGATGCGCATGAGCATCATCCGACCGGATGGCGGCGCTACGTCTACTCCACCAATCACAAGGACATCGGCACGATGTACCTTGTGTTCGCCATCGTCGCGGGCCTCATCGGCATGGCGCTCTCGATCGGCATCCGGCTCGAGCTGCAGCAGCCGGGGATGCAGATCTTCCACGATCCGCACACCTTCAACGTCTTCACCACCGGCCACGGCCTCATCATGGTGTTCTTCATGGTGATGCCGGCGATGATCGGCGGATTCGGCAATTGGATCGTGCCGCTGATGATCGGGGCGCCCGACATGGCGTTCCCCCGCATGAACAATATCTCGTTCTGGCTGCTGCCGGCCTCCTTTGCCTTGCTCCTGATCTCGATGTTCGTCGAGGGCGAGTCGGGCGGCAACGGCGTCGGCGCCGGCTGGACGATCTACGCGCCGCTCTCGACCTCGGGGCACCCCGGTCCGGCGGTCGATTTCGCCATCCTGTCGCTGCATCTCGCCGGCGCCTCGTCGATCACCGGCGCCATCAACTTCATCACTACGATCTTCAACATGCGCGCGCCCGGCATGACGCTGCACAAGATGCCGCTGTTCGTGTGGGCGATCCTGGTGACGGTGTTCCTGCTGCTGCTGGCGATGCCGGTGCTGGCGGGCGCGATCACCATGCTTTTGACCGACCGCAACTTCGGCACCACTTTCTTCTCCGCCGAGGGCGGCGGCGACCCGATCCTCTACCAGCACCTATTCTGGTTCTTCGGCCACCCCGAGGTCTACATCCTGATCATTCCGGGCTTCGGCATGGTCAGCCAGGTGGTGGCGACGTTCAGCCGCAAGCCGGTGTTCGGCTATCTCGGCATGGCCTACGCCATGGTGGCGATCGGCGGCATCGGCTTCATCGTCTGGGCCCATCATATGTACACGGTCGGCATGTCGACCGCCTCGCAGGCCTACTTCGTGGTCGCCACCATGGTGATCGCGGTGCCGACCGGCATCAAGATCTTCTCCTGGATCGCGACCATGTGGGGCGGCTCGATCGAGTTCAAGACGCCGATGCTGTGGGCGGTCGGCTTCATCTTCCTGTTCACGGTCGGCGGCGTGACCGGCGTGATGCTGGCCAATGCCGGCGTCGACCGCGTGCTGCAAGACACCTACTACGTCGTCGCGCACTTCCACTACGTGCTGTCGCTCGGCGCGGTGTTCGCGATCTTCGCCGGCTGGTACTACTGGTTCCCGAAGATCACCGGCTACATGTACAACGAGACGCTTGGCAAGCTGCACTTCTGGATCACCTTCGTCGGCGTCAACCTGACGTTCTTTCCGCAGCACTTCCTCGGGCTTGCCGGGATGCCGCGCCGCTACGCCGACTATCCGGACGCGTTCGCGGGGTGGAACATGGTGTCGTCGTACGGCTCCTACATTTCCGCCGCCGGAATGCTGCTGTTCCTCTACGCCCTGGCGCTGGCCTTCATGCGCAAGGAGAAGGCGGCGGACAATCCGTGGGGAGTCGGCGCGACCACGCTGGAATGGACCCTGCCTTCGCCGCCGCCGTTCCACCAGTTCGAAGTGCTGCCGCGCATCAAGTGAAACGGCCGCCGGCCGCAGGCATGACGACCGCGTATCGACGCAAATGCCGTGACCCGCGCAACAGCAGGTGATTGAAGGCGATGTCCGTTGTCGATAGCGAGGACGTGCGCATCCCGTTCGCGGCCGGTCTAGATACCGCCGGGCCGAGCCTTGCCACGGTCGGCGACTATCTTGCCCTGCTCAAGCCGCGCGTCATGTCGCTCGTCGTCTTCACGGCGCTTGTCGGTCTTGTCATCGCGCCCGGGCCCATTCATCCGGTGATCGGATTCGTCGCGCTCCTGTGCATCGCGGTAGGCGCGGGCGCGGCCGGCGCGCTCAACATGTGGTACGACGCCGACATCGACGCGCTGATGGCGCGCACGGCAAGCCGTCCGATTCCCGCCGGGCGGATTGACCCCGGCGAAGCGCTCGCGTTCGGCCTCGTGCTCGCCGTCGGCTCGGTCGCCGTGCTCGGCTTGCTGGTCAACGTATTTGCGGCCGGCCTGCTCGCCTTCACGATCTTCTTCTATGCGGTCGTCTACACGATGTGGCTCAAGCGCGCGACCTCGCAGAATATCGTGATCGGCGGCGCGGCCGGCGCGCTTCCACCGGTGATCGGCTGGGCGGCCAAGACCGGCGGCCTCGAGTTCGAGCCGATCCTCTTGTTCCTCATCATCTTCTTCTGGACGCCGCCGCACTTCTGGGCGCTCGCGCTGTCGCGCGTGCAGGATTATGCGCGCGCCGGCGTGCCGATGCTTCCGGTCACCGCCGGCGAGGCGGTCACCCGCAAGCAGATCCTGTTCTACACCGTGCTGCTGGCGCCGCTCGGCGTGACGCCGTTTCTGTTCGGGCGCGCCGGCTTGCTCTACGGCGCGACCGCGATCGTGAGCGGACTGGTGATGCTGGCGCTGGCGTTCCGCGTCTGCTGGCCGCGCGCGCACGACCTGCGCAACGCCGCCGGCAAGCGGCTGTTCGGCTTCTCGATCCTCTACCTGTTCCTGCTGTTCGCCGCCCTGCTGGTCGAGCACGCATTGCGCGGTATTCTGGCTTGAGGCCGCGAGATGGGCGTCCGTCATGAGCGAGCAAGATCCGCGCCCCGGCATCGTCCTGACCGAAGAGCAGAAGCGCCGGCGCCGCGCGCGCTCGATCGCGATAGCCTTGGCGCTCGGCGCGCTGGTCCTGCTGTTCTACGTCGCAACCATCGTCAAGCTCGGACCTGGTGTCCTCAACCGGCCGCTGTGAGCATGACGGACCGATGAGCACGAACGTGACGCGCCGGAACGAACCGAAGGCCCGCCGCCGCGACCTCGCGGTCGCCGGGGCGTGCGCGGCGTTCGTGGTGCTGATGGTCGGCGCCGCCTATGCGGCGGTCCCGCTCTACGACTGGTTCTGCCGCACGACCGGCTTCGGCGGGCGGCCGCAAGTCGCGGTCGCGGGACCGGCCGGCATGCTCGACCGCAAGGTCACGGTTCGTTTCGATGCGAATATTGGCGGCGGATTGCCCTGGAAGTTCGAGCCGGAGCAAACCTCGGTCGAGGCGAGGCTCGGTGAGGTCGTCACCGTGCTCTATCACGTCACCAATCAGGCGGCGCGCGAGACGGTCGGGCAGGCGGCCTACAATGTGACCCCGCTCGCGACCGGCATCTACTTCCAGAAGATCAACTGCTTCTGCTTTACCGACCAGCGTCTCAAGCCCGGCGAGAAGCGGGAGATGCCGGTCGTGTTCTACCTCGATCCGGCGTTGGCGCAGGATGCGGAACAAGACGCGCTCAACACGATCACGCTGTCATACACGTTCTATGCGGTGCGGGAGCCCGCGCGGCCGGTCGCGTCGGGCGCCGCGGCGTCGCCGCCGGCACGCCCGCAAGCCGAGCAGATTGGCCAGAGCGACGCCGCCCGGCGCTCGTCCTTGAATTGAACGGAGAACAGGCAACGATGGCGCAGGCGCATACCAATCAGCACGACTACCACCTGGTCGATCCGTCACCATGGCCGATCGTGGGCGCGGTTTCGGCCTTCGTGCTGGCGGTCGGCTTGATCGCGTGGATGAAGCACATGTTCGCCGGCGCCCCGATCGTGTTCGCGGTCGGTGCGCTCGGGGTTGCCTATACCATGGTCGGCTGGTGGCGGGACGTGGTCCGCGAGGCCGAGCACCAGGGCTATCACACGCGCGTGGTGCAGATCTCGCACCGCTACGGGATGATCCTGTTCATCGCCTCCGAGGTGATGTTCTTCGTCGCCTGGTTCTGGGCCTACTTCAACACGGCGTTGTTCCCGGCTTCGATCCCCGAGTTCGCCCGCACCGAGCTGCTGGGCGGGACCTGGCCGCCGAAAGGCATCGAGACGTTCGATCCCTGGCACTTGCCGCTGCTCAATACGCTGATCCTGCTGACCTCGGGAACGACCGTGACGTGGGCGCATCACGCGCTGCTGCATGACGATCGCGACGGGTTGAAGAAAGGCCTGTGGTGCACGATCATCCTGGGCGCGCTCTTCACCTGCGTGCAGGCCTACGAGTACAGCCATGCCGGCTTCGGCTTCAAAGGCCACATCTACGGCGCCACCTTCTTCATGGCGACCGGCTTTCACGGCGCGCACGTCATCATCGGCACCATTTTCCTCTCCGTTTGCCTGGCGCGCGCCTATGCGGGACACTTCTCCCCCAAGCAGCATCTGGGGTTCGAGTTTGCCGCCTGGTACTGGCACTTCGTCGACGTGGTGTGGCTGTTCCTGTTCGCCTGCATCTACGTGTACGGCGCCGCGCCCCATGGTGTTGCCGGCGCCCATTGACCGCGCGCCAAGGTCTTGACGAAAGGGGGCGGCCGGGGCCGCCCCTTCATGCTTGGCGCCGGGCGTAATTCAAGGATCGAAGCACATGGCCGCGCAGCCCTCTTCGACGCTCGGGTCGGCCTTCGCGCGCGGCCTCGGCGGCCGCTGTCCGCGTTGCGGCGAGGGCAGGCTGTTTGACGGGCTGCTCAAGGTCCGGGCGCGCTGCGAGGCCTGCGGGCTTGACTATGCCTTCGCCGACGCCGGCGACGGGCCGGCGGTGTTCGTCATCCTCATTGCCGGATTCATCGTCGCGGGTTCGGCGCTGGTCGTGGAGTTCGCCTACCAGCCGCCGCTCTGGATGCACGCGCTGCTGTGGGGCCCGCTCGCGGTCGTCGTCTGCGTCGGCCCGCTGCGGCCGCTGAAGGGTCTTCTGATCGCGCTGCAGCACCATTTCCAGGCCGCGGAGGGCCGTATCGATCATCTTGGTGGCGGAGGCGGTCGATGAATGCCGCCGGCGGCGCGCCGCGGCGGTGGCGCGGCCTGCTGGCGGCGGGGGTCTTCAGCCTGATCGGGATCGCCGTCCTGATTGCCCTCGGCGTCTGGCAGCTCGAGCGCAAGACCTGGAAAGAGCAGCTGATCGCTAGGCTGACGGAACGCATTGCGGCATCGCCGCGCCCCATGCCTGCGCGCGAGTCCTGGGAGCGGCTCAGCCAGGAGGATCTCGAATTCCGGCGCGTGGCCTTCCCGGCCGAGTTCCTGCATGAGCACGAAGCCCTGGTTCACAGTTTCGGTTCGGCCTTCCGGCCCGATGCTTCCGGCCCCGGCTATTGGGTGTTCACGCCGGCGCGCCTCGCCGGCGGGAGCCTTGTCGTCGTCAACCGCGGGTTCGTGCCGGAAGGCCGCCGGGATGCGAACAGCAGAGGCGAGGGCCAGGTCAAGGGTTCGGTCGAGATCGTCGGCGCGATGCGCTGGCCCGAGCCGCGCGGCCCGTTCACCCCGGCCGACAATACGGACGGCAATGTCTGGTACCTCCGCGACCACTTGGCGATCGCCGGGGTGAAGCGCCTGGAGCCAGTCGCGCCCTTCTACGTCGAGCAGGAGGCGCCGCCGGCCCCGGGCGGCTTTCCGCGCGCCGGGAAGCTGTCGGTGATCCTTGCCAATAACCACTTCCAGTACGCGCTGACCTGGTTCGGCCTCGCGGCCAGCCTATTTGCCGTATTCGCGATCTGGGCAGTGCAGCGGCTCCGAAATACCCTGCCCTGAGGCTGAGAGCCCGGGCCGAACATCCGGCCCCTGCTGGTGACGTGGCCTCGAAGCTTTCTGTGTCGATTACGAGGGGAAATCAACGACCACGGTCAGTCTGACATCGTGGCCCTGGGCGGTTGAAGTGATAGCAGCCGGTGCTCATGCAGACGGCACGGCGATCGGCACAAGTTGCGTGGCAAGATACAGTGGGCACACCTGGCGGGCACGTACTCCGACAGACGTCATGCCATCGGCTGCAGAAGGCGCTGCGACTTTGGGCCTCGGCGATCGTGGCACCGAGCATTACAACGACGATTGCAATGACTAACTGCTTCATTGGCCTCCCGTTTGTCATTGTGAGCGGTCATTATAGCACGGTTCAAGTGAAACCTGTTCGGCCGGAAGCCGGGCCCGTGAGGCCCGCCGCGTTCTTGTGAGGGTCCCTGCGCCCGATCTCGCGCTTCCGGATCGGCTTGATGGCGAGCTTGACGTATGTCAGTTTCGGAATTAAAGTGACATATATGGAAAAGACCCAAATCTACCTCCGCAAGGAGGAGCTTGATGCTTTGCGCAAGGCCGCATCGCGGTCGGGGCGCAGTGTTGCCGACCTGGTTCGAGACGCGATCCGTAAGGTCGTACTCAAGCCGCAAGCCGCCGGGCCGGTCGCCATCTGGGACGGCGAGCCGAGGCGCGTATCGATCGAACACGATAGCGTTCACGACGAGCCTTGATGCGGCAAGGGGAGGCGGTTTTCGTCGACAGCGGGGCGTGGATCGCTCTCGCGCTGTCGCGCGATCCACTGCATCGGCAAGCGCGCGAGCAATGGGACCTGGTGCAAGGGGCCGGCGCGAAGCTTCACACCTCCGTTCCCATCGTGATCGAGACATTCACGTTTCTCGACCGCAACGCCAACCGCGACGTGGCACTGACTTGGAAAGAATCCATCTACCGGCCCGGCCTTGCAAAGGTCCTTCCCTGCGAGCTACGCGATCTGGAGCAGGCGTGGCAGTACTTTCGTCGGGGGGACCTCCACAAGCTGTCGGCGGTTGACGCCACCAGCTTTGTAATCATGAAGCGCGCAAGAATTCGACTCGCATTCACGTTCAATCATCACTTTGCTGTCGCGGGATTCAGGATGGTGACATAGCGCGGCCCGCGACCCGCAAGGCCAGATGCACCGGTGTGTGGCTTAAATTGTAGATTGTACCGTACGCACAAACAGCGTTCCTTGTGCAAGGCCCCTGCGACCACTACTGTCCGGCCGACCTCAAGGATCGAAACGTGCGCTACGTCTCCACCCGGGGCGAGGCCCCGCCGCTCAATTTCGTCGAGGCGATGCTGGTCGGGCTCGCGCGCGATGGCGGCCTCTATGTGCCTGAATCCTGGCCTGTTTTCCCGCCAGAGCGGATTGCCGGACTGGCTGGCCGGCCGTATGCGGAGGCCTGCGTCGAGGTGATCCGGCCGTTCGTCGGCGGGGTGGTCCCCGACGGCGATCTCGCCCGTATGGCGCGCGAGGCCTACGACGCCTTCCGGCACCCGGCGGTCGCGCCGCTCGTCCAGGTCGGCCCGGGGTGTTTCCTGCTCGAGCTCTTTCACGGCCCGACGCTGGCCTTCAAGGACCTGGCGATGCAGTTCCTCGCGCGCCTGATGGATCACGCCTTGGAGGCGCGCGGGGAACGCTCGACCGTCGTGGTGGCCACGTCCGGGGATACCGGCGGGGCTGCGGTCGAGGCATTTCGCGGCTGCCGGCGCGTCGATCTCTTTGTGCTCTATCCGCACGGCCGCATCTCGGAGGTGCAGCGGCGGATGATGACGACGCCGGACGACGCCAACGTGCATGCGGTCGCGATCGAGGGAACCTTCGACGATTGCCAGGCGCTGGTGAAGGCGTTGTTCAATCACCACGCCTTCCGCGACCACGTCCGCCTGTCCGCGGTGAACTCGATCAACTGGGGCCGCGTGCTCGCCCAGGTGGTGTACTTCTTCACCGCCGCCGCCGCCCTCGGCGCGCCCCATCGCAAGATTGCCTTCACGGTCCCGACCGGCAACTTCGGCGATATTTTCGCAGGCTACGTGGCGCTGCGCATGGGCTTGCCCGTGGATCGTCTCATCATCGCCACCAACGCCAACGACATCCTCGCGCGCGCGCTCGCGACCGGCACCTACGAGATCCGCGACGTGATCGCGACGGCTTCCCCCTCGATGGACATCCAGGTCTCGTCGAATTTCGAGCGCCTGCTGTTCGACGCCTGCGGCCGCAATGGGAGTGCGGTGCGCGCGCTGATGGGCTCGCTCGCGCAATCGCGCCGCTTCACCATCGCGCCCGCCGCGCTCGCGCAGATCCGGGCGCACTTTTCGGCGGAACGCGCCGGCGAAGAAGAAACCGCGGCGACCATCCGCACGCTGCGCAAGGAGAGCGGGTACCTTTGCGACCCGCACACGGCCGTTGCCTTGGCGGTGGCCGAGAAGGAGAGCAACGATCCCTCGGTTCCCATGGTCGTGTTGTCAACGGCGCATCCGGCGAAATTCCCGGACGCGGTCGAGGCGGCATGCGGCCTGCGTCCCGCGTTGCCCGACTGGCTCGCCGATCTGCCGCGGCGCGCCGAGCGGACAACCGCGCTTCCGGCCGACCAGGGCGCGGTCGAACGATTCATCCTGGCGGCGAGCCGCGCTGCCCAAGAAGGAGCTGCCGCATGAGCGTAGAAGTGACGCGCCTCCCATCCGGTCTGACGGTCGTCACCGACGCCATGCCCCACCTGGAGACCGCCTCCCTCGGCGTCTGGGTGGGCGCGGGCAGCCGCGACGAGCGGCCGGACGAGCACGGCATCTCGCACCTGCTGGAGCACATGGCGTTCAAGGGCACGTCGCGGCGCACCGCGCGGCAGATCGCCGAGGAGGTCGAGGCGGTGGGCGGCGACCTCAACGCGGCGACCAGCGTTGAGACCACCGCCTATTATGCCCGCATGATGCGGGCCGACGTGCCGCTCGCACTCGACGTGCTCTCCGATATTCTGGCCGATCCGGCGTTCGACATCGACGAGCTGGCGCGCGAGCAGAACGTGATCGTGCAGGAGATCGGCGCCTGCGAGGACACCCCTGATGACCTCGTATTCGATTTCCTGCAATCGACGGCTTTTCCCAACCAGCCGGTCGGGCGTTCGATTCTCGGGACGCCGCAGACGGTGCGATCGTTCGATGCGGCGCGCCTGCAAGCCTACCTGACGCGCAACTACCGCGCCCCGGACATGGTGGTCGCCGCCGCCGGCGCGATCGAGCATGCGGCCGTCCTCGATGAGGTGCAGCGGCGCTTTTCGAGCTTCGTGGGCCCGCATGCGCCGATGCCGGAGCCGGCGCGCTATGGCGGCGGCGCGCGGCTGGAGTCGCGCGAGCTGGAACAGGTGCATGTGACCCTTGCGATGGAAGGTGTTCCGCAGCGCGATCCCACGCTTTACAGCCTGCAGGTATTCACCAACGTGCTGGGCGGCGGCATGTCCTCGCGCCTGTTCCAGGAGGTGCGCGAAGTCCGCGGGCTATGCTACGCGATCTACACGTTCCATTGGCCCTACTCGGACACCGGGCTGTTCGGGCTCTACGCCGGCACCGACGCGGCCGACACCCCCGAACTGATGCGCGTCGCGATTGGCGAGATCGCCGCCGCGGCCGAGACCATCACCGAGGTCGAGGTCAATCGCGCCAAGGCGCAGATGAAGGCCGGCCTGCTGATGGCGCTGGAAAGCTCCGGGTCGCGCGCCGAACAGCTGGCGCGGCAGATCCTGATTTACGGCCGCCCGATCCCGACCGGCGAGATCGTCGCCAAGGTGGACGCGGTGACGGTCGAGAGCACGCGCGCGGCCGGCCGCGCCCTGATGGCGCGCAGCCGTCCGGCCATCGCCGCGCTCGGACCGGGGCCGGGACTTGAACGGGCGGCGATCATCGCTGAAAGTCTGGGCCGCCGCGCCGCGTAGGTCGCACACTAGTCAAAGCCCCGTCCATGGCGTTCTTTCGCACGGTGAGTTTGGCCGAGTCGCTGCCGGCCATCGACGGTGACGGCGTGACCTTGCGCGTGCCGCAGATGGTCGACTTCCCCGAATGGGCCGCCTTGCGCGAGCTCAGCCGTGATTTCCTCACGCCGTGGGAGCCGATCTGGCCGGCCGACGATCTGACCCGGGGTGCTTTCCGCCGCCGCGTCCGCCGCTATGGCGAAGACCTGCGAACCGACCAGGCCTACGCGTTCTTCATTTTTCGCAAGCCCGACAATGAGCTCATCGGTGGGCTGACGCTCGCCAACGTGCGCCGTGGCGTCGCGCAGGCCGGAAGCCTCGGATATTGGATGGGCGCGCCTTACGCCGGGCGCGGCCATATGACTTCGGCCGTGCACGCGCTCATTCCGTTCGCGTTCGGTTCTCTGCGATTGCACCGGCTGGAGGCTGCCTGCATCCCGAGCAACGTCGCCTCGATCCGCTTGCTGGAAAAGACCGGCTTCGTGCGCGAGGGGGTGGCGCGGCAGTACCTGTGCATCAACGGTCTATGGCAGGACCATCTGCTCTACGCGCTGCTGAATGTCGACGCGCGGCAGTGAATGCTTGCCTTGGGTGCGCCATGGTTCGCCTGCTATAATTTCACCGGTCTGGTGTGACACTCGTTTGAGCGAGGTGTGACGCGTGCGAGCGAAACTTCAAAGCGGCAGGGGCTGGAGGCGGCCTGTCGCATCGGTCCTCGGCGCGCCGCTCATGGTCGCTTGCCTGAGCGGGGCAATTGCCGGCGTCGCTCCGGTCAGTCCGGCGGCGGCGCAGTCGGCGGAATTCTCCGGGCGTTACGGATCGGATCAAAAATTTCTTCCTCGGCGCGCCGCCCTCGTCCCAGCAGCGCCAGGCCAATGCCCCGCAGGCCGAGCTCGAATGCCCGATCATCGAAGTACGCAGCGGGGCCGCGACCATGACGGTTCACGGCCCGGGCGACGCCGTCGCCACCAACGTTCGCTACCAGGCCATGATCGGTCAGACGGCGCGCGAATGCGCCGTGCTCGGCACCACCATGACCATCAAGGTCGGCATGCAGGGGCGCATCGTCCTCGGTCCGTTGGGAGGGCCCGGCAAATTGGATGTTCCGGTGCGCATGGCGCTCGTGCAGGAGGGGCCGGAACCGAAGACGCTGTGGACCAAACTCTATCAAGTGCCGGTGGCGATAGCGACCGGCCAGACCAATGTGCCCTTCGTGCACGTCGAGCAGGACCTGACGTTCCCCGTGCCCAAAGCCGACGACCTCGAAAGCTACGTGGTCTATGTGGGGTTCGATCAGATCGGTGTGAAAGAAACGAAGCCGCGGCCGAAATCGAAGCCGCAGCCGCGTGACCGTTGACTTGCTCCCCACGCGCAATAGGATCGGCCACGATCAGACGAACCCTGCGGGAGAGACCGGCAAGGCCGGCGCCGAAGGCGAAACCGCCCTGGAAACGCTCAGGCAAAAGGACCGCAGGGGGATGACGCTCTGGAAAGCAGCCGCGCGCCGGCAGCGGCGCACGGCTCACCGACGGAGTAGGCCGCGACCGGACCTCGGTCCGTGCGGCGAAATCTCTCAGGTTCCGCGACAGAGGGGGCTCGAGCGGGCAATGGCGCCCGGACAAGGCTCGTTGATGCGGAACCGGTGATGTCCGAACCCAGCCCCCGAAACCGAATGCCGCAGCGCTCGCGGCGACGCCGCTCCACGATCTGCACGTCGCGGCTCGGCGCGCGCATGGTGCCGTTCGCCGGCTATCGACATGCCGGTGCAGTATCGCGACGGCATCATCGCCGAGCATCAGCACACGCGCGACCGCCGCCGGCCTGTTCGATGTCTCGCACATGGGCCAGGCGTTCCTGGTCGGCGCCCGATCACGCGACGGCGGCGCGCGCGCTCGAGGCGCTGGTTCCCGCCGACATCCTCAACCTCGCGCCCGGCCGGCAGCGCTACACGCAGCTGCTCAACGAGGAAGGCGGCATCCTCGACGACCTCATGGTGACGCGCTCGGCCGATCCGGCGGAGGACGGCGTGCTGATGCTCGTCGTCAACGCGGCGCGCAAGGACGACGGACTATGCGCACATCGAGGCGCAGGCTGCCCGGCGAGCGTGAAGCTGCTGCGCGCCGAGCATCGCGCGCTGCTCGCGCTGCAGGGGCCGAAGGCCGCGCGAGGTGATGGCGCGGCACGTGCGCGATGTCGCCGTCGCTTGCCGTTCATGTCGGCGACGAGCACGCGGCTTCGACGGCATCGACTGTCACATCAGCCGGTCCGGCTACACCGGCGAGGACGGGTTCGAGATTTCGGTCAAGGGCAAGCGCGCGGTCGCGATCGCCGAGCGGCTGCTCGACGACGCCGGACGTGAAGCCGATCGGGCTCGGCGCGCGCGACTCGCTGCGGCTCGAAGCCGGGCTCTGCCTCTACGGCCACGACATCGACGAGACGACATCGCCGGTCGAGGCCGCGCCTGACGTGGTCGATCCAGAAGCGGCGGCGCGAGGAGGGCGGCTTTCCCGGCGCGACGCGCGTGCGCGAGGAACTGGCGAACGGCCCGGCGCGCGTGCGCGTCGGCCTGCTGCCCGAAGGCCGCGCGCCGGCGCGCGAGGGCGCCGAGATCCGCGCGCGACGGCGCGCCGATCGGCCGGGTCACCTCCGGCGGCTTCGGGCCGACGATCGGCGGGCCGATCGCCATGGGCTACGTCGAGCGCCGCTTCGCCGCGCCCGGCACCGCCGGTCGTGCTCGTCGTGCGCGACAAGGAACTCGCCGCCAAGGTGGTGGCGCTGCCGTTCGTGCCGCACCGCTATTTCGCGGCTAGCCGCACCTACGCTTCCGCACGGAGGAGGGAGGAACTTCGGATGAGCACCGTCCGCTACACCAAGGACCACGAATGGATCAGCGTCGAAGGCGACGTCGGGACCGTCGGCATCACCAACTATGCGCAGTCGCAGCTCGGCGACATCGTCTTTGTCGAGCTGCCCGAGGTCGGCAAGACGCTGACCAAGGGCGGCGAAGCCGCGGTCGTCGAATCGGTGAAGGCGGCGAGCGAGGTCTATGCGCCGGTCTCCGGCGAGGTCGTCGCAGGTCAACGACGAGCTCGAAGGCGCGCCCGCCACCGTCAACGAGGACGCGCAGGGCAAGGGCTGGTTCCTGCGAGCTCAAGATCGCCGCGCGCGACGAGCTCGACGCAGCTGATGACCGAGGAGCAATACAAGGCAATTCCTGGCGACGCTGGCGATCAGACGTCGACCGATTCCTGGAGACGATCGAATGAGGATGCGCTATCTCCCGCTCACCGCCGAGATCGCCAGCGCGATGCTGGCGCGGATCGGCGTGCGCGCGATCGACGAGCTGTTCGCCGACGTGCCGGCCGACAAGCTGCTGCGCGAGCCGCCCGACCTGCCGCGCCGCCAAGAGCGAGATCGAGGTCGAGCGCGCGCTGCGGCGCATGGCGGACAAGAATGTCGCGGCCGGCGCGGTGCCGTTCTTCGTCGGCTGCGGCGCCTACAAGCACCACATCCCGGCGAGCGTCGACCACCTGATCCAGCGCTCGGAGTTCCTCACCTCCTACACGCCGTACCAGCCGGAGATCGCGCAGGGCACGCTGCAATACCTGTTCGAGTTCCAGACCCAGGTCGCGATGCTGACCGGCATGGAGGTCGCCAACGCCTCGATGTACGACGGCTCGACCGCGGCGGCCGAGGCGGTGCTGATGGCGCACCGCGTGACCAAGCGGCGCAAGGCGCTGCTCGCCGGCAACCTGCATCCGCACTACCGCGAGACGATCGAGACCGTCTCGCGGCTGGCCGGCGACGAGGTGGTGGCGCTGCGCGCCGCAGCCGGCCGGCCGCGAGGAGCTTGTCGACGATCGACGACACGGTGTCCTGCGTGGTCGTGCAGACGCCGGATTTCTTCGGCCATCTGCATGATCTCGCGCCGATCGCCGAGAAGGCGCACGCCGCCGGCGCGCTGCTGTCGCGGTCGTCACCGAGGTCGTCTCGCTCGGCCTCGTCACGCCGCCGGGCGAGATGGGCGCCGACATCGTGGTGGCGGAGGGCCAGTCGATCGGCAATGCGCTGTCGTTCGGCGGGCCCTATGTCGGCCTGTTCGCGACCCGGCAGAAGTACCTGCGGCAGATGCCGGGCCGGCTCGCCGGCGAGACCGTCGACGCCGAGGGCCGGCGCGGCTTCGTGCTCACGCTCTCGACGCGCGAGCAGCACATCCGCCGCGAGAAGGCGACCTCCAACATCTGCACCAATTCGGGCCTGCTGCACGCTCGCCTTCACCATCCACATGACGCTGCTCGGCGAGGCCGGCCTGCGCGCGGCTCGCGCGCCTCAACCACGCCAACGCGGTTGCGCTCGCCGACCAGCTGAGCACGGTGCCGGGAGTGGCGCGTGCTCAACGACACGTTCTTCAACGAGTTCACCATCCGCGTGCCGGGCGACGCGGCGCGAGGTGGTCGAGAGGCTGGCCGAGAAGGGCGTGCTCGGCGGCGTTCCGGTTCGCGGCTGCGAGCCGGCGCGTGCCGGAGCTTGCCGATCTCATCATCGTCGCCGCGACCGAGATGAACACCGACGATGACCGTGCCGCCTATGCGGCCGCGCTGAAGGAGGTGCTGTGATGCTGAACCGGCAAGGGCGCCCGAGCGATGCCGGACAGGCGGAAACGTCCGCGCACGAAACCTTCACCGGCAACCGCGCGCTGCAGATCGAGGAGCCGCTGATCTTCGAGATCGGCCGCACCGAGACGACCGGCGTCGACCTCGACGAGCCGGCGGCGTTCACGGCCGCGCCTCGGCGGCCTCGAGCGCACGACACCGATCGGGCTGCCCGGCCTCACCGAGCCCGAGACCATGCGCCACTACGTGCGGCTGTCGCAGAAGAACTACGGCATCGACACCGGCATCTTTCCGCTCGGCTCGTGCACGATGAAGCACAATCCGCGCCTCAACGAGAAGATGGCGCGGCTGCCCGGCTTCGGCGACATCCATCCGCTGCAGCCGCTCTCGACCGTGCCGCGGCGCGCTCGAGCTGATCGCCGAGCTGGCGCGCTGGCTGCGCGAGCTCACCGGCATGCCGGCGATCGCGATGACGCCGAAGGCCGGCGCGCACGGCGAGCTCTGCGGCATGATGGCGATCAAGGCGGCGCTCGAGGCGCGCGGCGACAAGCGCTCGGTCGTGCTCGTGCCGGATTCCGCGCACGGCACCAATCCGGCGACCGCGGCGCTGCTCGGCTACCGCGTCGAGGGCGTTCCCGGCGCGCGCCGACGGCACCGTCGATGCCGAGGAGGTCAAGCGGCACCTGTCGCCGCAGGTCGCCGCCATCATGCTGACCAATCCGAACACCTGCGGGCTGTTCGAGCGCGACGTGGTGGCGATCGCCGAGGCCGTGCATGCGGTCGGCGCGTACTTCTATGCCGACGGCGCCAACTTCAACGCCATCGTCGGCAAGGTGCGGCCGGGCGACCTCGGCGTCGACGCCATGCACATCAACCTGCACAAGACGTTCTCGACGCCGCATGGCGGCGGCGGGCCGGGCGCCGGCCCGGTCGCGCTGTCGGCCGCGCTCGCGCCGTTCATGCCGGTGCCCTACGTGGTCGCGGACGCGAACGGCGTGCGCGCTGGTCGAGCACGCGCAGCCAGGCGGAGCGCGGGCGCGCAGCCGCTCGGGCGCATGTGCGCGTTCCACGGCCAGATGGGCATGTTCGTGCGCGCGATGAGCTACATGCTGGCGCACGGCGCCGACGGCATGCGGCAGGCGTCGGAGGACGCCGTGCTCAACGCCAACTACGTGCGCGCCGGGCTGAGCGACCTGATGTCGCTGCCGTTCGGCGACCGGCCGTGCATGCACGAGGTGCTGTTCGACGATGCCTGGCTGGAAGGCACCGGCGTGACGACGCTCGATTTCGCCAAGGCGATGATCGACGAGGGCTATCCACCCGATGACGATGTATTTCCCGCTGGTCGTGCACGGCGCCATGCTGATCGAGCCGACCGAATCGGAGAGCAAGGCCTCGCTCGATCTGTTCATCGCGGCGCTGCGCGACCTGGCGATGGCGGCGAAGCGCGGCGAGACGGCGCGTTTCTCGCGGGCGCCCTACCACGCGCCCCGCCGCCGTCTCGACGAGACCCGCGCCGCGCGCCAGCCGGTGCTGCGCTGGACGCCGCCGGCGCCGCAGACCGTGGCGGCGGAGTGACGCTCGACGCCGGCGGCTTCGCCAGCCATCGGCCGCGTCGAATTTGAAAATACAAATTCTTTGCAAAGTCGGGCCCGGCGGCTGCCGAGCTCGTTTTGCGAAATGTTGCATCCACGCCACATCCGGGGGGATCAGCTGGAGCGGGAACCCTCGCGTTCGTTTTGCGAAATACAACTTCTGATTTGCGATCCGCGCAACCTAGAGAGAGCGGCGCTGTTCCGGTCAGAGGTTGCTGACCGCATACGCTCACGGTAGAACAAAAAGAGAACGCCGTCAAAATTACTCGTGCTCAAACTCCGAGCGTTGACAAAGCGGGATCAATGGCCGGCTGCATTCGTCAGGGTCGATAGCAAGGACGTTCCGGTCGAAGTGACATTTGAGTCTTCGCCGCAACTCTGTCGACCCGCCGCGCACCGGCGACAGGTGGGTCCGCGAGGCATTCACCGAAGCCCTCGCCGCCCGTGACCCATGCGCACCACTGACGCAATCGAAGCCCGGCCGGCTCGTGAACCTTTTCGTGGGCCCAGAGGACTAATACGCGGCGGACTAACCGGCTTGCCTCGGGTCGTGCCCCGGGCCGAGCCCAAGGAGATTTGTCATGCGAAACTGGTCAATCATGGCGATCGTAGTCGTGGTCGCGGCCTCCGGCGTCGCATTCGCGGCCAAATCCGGCCGGCCGGGGACGGCCGTCGCCGCCGCGGAGGCGCCGTTCTCGATCCTTGAGCTCACGCTAAAAGCGGCAGACCTTCCGGTGCAGGAAGTGCGCGACGCGATCTGAGCTCGGGCCGCCGACGATCACGTCCTCGGCGGCGCCATCTCGGCCGGTGCCGTGCCGGAGTTGGCACCTGGCCCGTACCACGCGACCTGGTGATGGCGCGAGGCCGGGCATCATATGAAGCAACCTCCGAGGCGCGCCGACAAAAAAGGCGAGGGCGGGCGCAAGCCCGCTTGTGCCTGTCCCTCGCCTGCGATCAGCAGCACCGCGGCACGGGCGATCGATGGCGTGCACCGCTGGACCGGGGGTCATGCGGATTTCCGGCGACGCGCCCGACGCGCGAGGCGGCACAGCGGGAGCCTGTGCGGCATGCGGGGTGCCGTGGTGCGCATGTCATTGAGAAGCTGGCGCCAGACAAATTCGGGTGATGAGGCCCAAGGAAGCCAGGTGGCGTTTTTCACCGCAGCGCGAAACCGAGAAATTGATCCCGCCGGCTGATCAACGCCGCCTCCAGAGCACGGTCAGTCGAGCCGCTCGAAGCGAGGCTGTTGAAAGCCTCATTCACAACGGTTGTGGGTTTGGTTCCGGAAGCGGCTGCGACGCGACGGGGCGAAGGCCGCGGCAACGGCACGGACACGGTGGGGGCCGCCAGGCGGATGGCCGCCAGGCGGACGCCCTTCGTTGCGACGCGACGGGGGGAAGGCGGCGGCAACGGCACGGACACGGTGTGGGCCGCCAGGCGGACGGCCGCCGGGCGGACGCCCTTCGCAGTCAGCTTGCGGGTACGCTTGATGCGACGGGAGGAGCGCGGCGCAACTGCCAGGGTATCGCCCTTGGTCTTGACGGTCGTGGTGGAGACCTCTAGCCGGCAGGATCCCGGAAATCGCTGGTCGCAGGTCTCGGCCGCGGCCGACACGCTCCACAGCGCACAGCAACAGGTGGCGGCGGCAACGAGCGGTGCAAGTTTCATCGGCGCCCTACGCAACACTAACCAGGGGTCAGTTCAATCCTGTGCTGTGGCGAAATAGTGACCGCCGGCCCCAGAGCCGGCCACCGCAACCATCGCCGCGCCGCGACGAGGCGGAGTAGTTGTCAGAAATTCTGTAACGCTGCGTGGCGTGCCTCCAGACGCTCCCGGACTTTGTCCGGGAGACCGCCTCGGCATGACGAGTTGTCATATGTGCGAGAGTCCTCATCGGCGGGATTGACGATGGATACGGGGCGGTTCATCGCGACGGTCAAGACCAACCCGGTGAACCGCTCGATCCTGGAGCGGCTGCCGGCGCTCCACCTGCCCGATGCGTGGCTGGTATCGGGCAGCCCTGTTCCAGACGGTTTGGAACGCGCTCACCGGCAGGCCGCCGGTCCACGGCATCAGGGACTACGACATCTTCTATTTCGACCCCGATCGGTCATGGGAGGCGGAGGACCGGGTGATACGACGCTGCGCCGGCGCATTCGGCGCTCTCGGCGGTCATGTGGAGGTCCGCAACCAGGCGCGCGTCCATCTGTGGTACCGCGACCGGTTTGGGACCGACTATCCGGCGCTGGCGTCTTCGACCGACAGTATCGATCGCTTTCTCGCGCCCGCCTGCATGGTGGGCATCCGGCCCACGGGCGCGGATGTGCAGGTCTACGCGCCGCGCGGCTTCGACGACATCGAAGCCATGATCATCCGGCCGAACCGGTGCGACAATTTTCAGATGGAGCGGTACGAGGAGAAGGCGGCGCGGTGGAAGGCCTGCTGGCCCGAGTTGACGGTTCTCGCCGCGTGCGGGTGAGCAAGGCCGGGCGAGCGAGGCCGTGTCCCGGGCGCAGCGCAGCACAAGCGAAGCGCCGTGATGTGCTGCAGAACCGGGACCTTCGCAAACGCCGGTGACTGCGACGATCCCGATCTGCGGTGCACCGCTGACGCGCTGCACCGCATGCGGGACACCAGGTCCTACAGCGACATCTGCATCGGCGACGGGAAGTAGCGGAAGCCGTCGCCCTGCTTGGCCACGTGGCCGACGCCGGGCCACGCGAAGTGATAGGCGACGCAGCGGTATCTTCTTTTCCGCCAGCATGGTGAGCATCTTCACGCGCGACTGCGCCGACTGCTTCGGGTCGGTGTCGTACTTGAACTCGGTCAGCGGCTTCTCCATCAGCAGCACCGGATGGTGGGTCAGATCGCCGATGTAGCACAGCTGCTTGCCGGCCGAGTTGATCATGAAGATGGTGTGCCCGACCGTATGGCCGGTCGCGTAGATCGCATGCACGCCCGGCAGGATCTCCTCGCCGTCCTTGACGAAGTGCATGCGGTCGCGAACCGGCTTGAGGTTCTTGGTCGCCGTTTCCCAGAACACCTTGAACTGCGGCCGGCACGTTGCTTTCGGTGGTCCAGAAATCGTAGTCGGCCTGCGTAATGTAGAATTGCGCGTTCGGGAAATGGCGGCTTGCCGTCGTCGGCCACGTTGCCGCCGCAGTGATCGATGTGCGCGTGGCTCATCACGACGGCGTCGATGTCCTTCGGATCGATCCCGGCCTGCTTGAGGCTGTTCATCAGCTTGCCGGTCGTCGGCCCGAACATGTTCAGGCCGCCCATGCCGGTGTCGAACAGGACGAGCTGGTCGCCGGTATTGATGACGAGCGCGTTCTGCTCCAGCACGGCATTCTCGAGCGGCAGGAAGTTGTCGGTGAGCTGCTTGTCCATTTCCGGCTTGCTCAATCCGACAAAGTTCTCGTCCGGCTTGCCGAGCGGCAGGATGCCGTCGGACACGACCGTTCCTTCGAAATTGCCGAGCTTGAACCGGTAGAAATATGGCGCCTGGGTGTTGGCCATCGGCGCCTTCGCAAAAGAGGGGCCGCTGGGCACCGCGCCACTCAACGCGACTGCTCCGAGGGCCGAGCCGCCGGCAAGCAACGTCCGGCGCGACAACGATAAGCCATTGACGTCTGACATGGAGGCCTCCCTGGTTGTGGTGCGTGGGTCCGCACCCTTGGACGGAAGCCTAGACCCGGAGGCCGTCACAATGAAGCGCGTTCCGCGCAGGGCTGAGCCCGGGTTGGAGGCACAGCACGATGATTTGCTTGGCCGGGCCATGGCAAGGGCGGTCACGCGTGCGCTAGGCGCGCGCCGGCCCCGCGCCTTTGCGCGTCCTACGGCTTGGTTGCTAGTTCAGCTTCGCCTTCACGTCCGCGATGCCGCGCGCGATCAGATCGTCGGCGACCTTGCCCTTGGCGCTCTCACGCAGGACGTCGGCTGCGGCGGTCACCGCGGCTTCCGCCGCGGCGGCGCGCACGTCGGCGAGCGCCTGCGCTTCAGCCTGCGCGATCTTGGTCTCCGCCATCTTGGTGCGGCGGGCGACGAACTCGTCCATCTTGGCATGGGCCTCGGCGGCGTAGCGCTCGGCCTCGGCGCGCGCACCGGCGATCAGCGCGTCGGCCTCGGCTTCGGCGTCCTGTCGCTTGCCCTGATAATGGGCTACCAGCTTGGCGGCTTCGTCCTTCAGGCGGCGCGCTTCGTCGAGCTCCGCCTGGATGCGGGCGCGGCGCGCATCGAGCGCCTCCAGGAGCCTCGTGTGCACGCCCATGTAGCCGAGCACCAGCACGAACAGGACGGTCGCGACCGCGACCCAGAATTCGGCTTCGAACATCGCGTCTCTCTCAGTAAGTAGCCCGCATGAGCGAAGCGAAATGCGGGGGCGATGCGACGAGATTGGTCCCGGATGTCGCTTCGCTCATCCGGGCTACGGCTTCAGCGCACGCTCGACCGCGCGCGCCACCATGTCCTCGGCCGGCGCGACGCCGATCAATCGCTGCACGATCGCGCGCGCGGCCTCGAGCGCCACGCCTTGCACATTGGCCATGGCGGCAAGCTTGGTCGCCGCGATGATGCGCTCCGCCTCGGCGAGCTTGGCGTTGAGGTCGTTCTCAAGCAGCTTGCGGGCCGTCTCCGCCTCCGCCAGCAGCTTGTCGCGCGTCTCGTTGGCGATCCCCTGCGCACGGTTACGGGCATCCGCCAGCGCTTTCTCGTAGGCCGCAAGCGCCGCCTCCGATTCCTCCTTGTGACGTTGCGCCTCCGCGAGGTCGCTTGCGATCCGGTCGCGCCGCGCCTGCAGGATCTCCCCGACGCGCGGCAGCGCGACCTTGGCCATCAGCGCGTAGAGCAGCACGAAACACAGCGCGAGCCAGAACAGCTGGGACGCGAAGGTCTCCTTCAGGAACGGCGGGAAGGGCGGTGGTCCGCCCGGCGCCTGCGTGCCGGCAGTCGGCGTCGCCATCAGTCACTCCGACCTTATACTCTGGCGTCGTTTTCACTTTCCGTCATGCCCGGCACCCGGGTCCGGCCTTTTGGCCGGCCCGGCCGTGAGCCTTGTGCCGGGCATCCACGTCTTGGCCCCAGGCGAAGCAAGACGTGGATGGCCGGGACAACCCTCGCAATCGCCGTGGCGATTGCTCGCCCGGCCATGACGAACTAGAGCGCGAACAGCAACAGGAGCGCGATCAACAACGAGAAGATGCCGAGCGCCTCGGTGACCGCGAAGCCGAAGATCAGGTTGCCGAACTGGCCCTGCGCGGCCGACGGGTTGCGCAGCGCCGCCGCCAGATAGTGGCCGAAGATCGCGCCCACGCCGACGCCGGCGCCGCCCATTCCGATGCAGGCAATACCTGCGCCGATGTATTTCGCGGCGATCGGATCCATGAGAAAGCTCCTTTTCGAGGGTTGCTGGATTGGAGAATCGGGCGCTCAATGGCCCGGGTGGATCGCATCGTTGAGATAGATGCAGGTCAGGATGGCGAACACGTAGGCCTGCAGGAACGCCACCAAGAGCTCGAGCGCGGTGAGCGCGACCGTGAGCGCGAGCGGCAGGATCGCGCCGAGCCAGCCGCCGATGCCGAACGCGCCCAGCATGACCACGAAGCCGGCGAACACTTTCAGCGTGATGTGGCCGGCCAGCATGTTGGCGAACAGGCGGACGCTGTGCGAGATCGGGCGCGACAGGAACGACATCACCTCGATCAGCACGATGAGCGGCAGGATGTAGATCGGGATGCCGCTCGGCACGAACAGCTTGAAGAAGCGCAGGCCGTTGTGCGCGAGCCCGTAGACGATGACGGTGATGAACACGAGCAGCGCCAGCGCCGCCGTGATGACGATGTGGCTGGTGACGGTGAATCCGGCAAGCGGCAGCAAGCCGAGCATGTTCAGGAACAGGATGAACATGAACAGCGTGAACACGAACGGGAAGAACCGCATGCCGTCCGGCCCGGCGGTACTGCGGATCATGTCGGCGACGAATTCGTAGGACATTTCGGCGAGCGACTGCGCGCGCCCCGGCACCAAGGCGCGGCTCGCCGTTGCGCCGATCATCAAGAGCGAGATGCCGGCGACCGCAATTCCCATGAACAAGGCGGAATTGGTGAAGGCGATCTCATGACCGCCGACCGTTCCGAGCGGAAGGAGCTTCTTGATCTCGAACTGATGGATCGGGTCGGCCATGACCGGATCGTTTCCTTGACTAGTATGTCGGCCGAAGACCGACGCTTGCTGCCATCCAACAGTGCGGCGGCACTACATCTTCCGCTCGGGGATAACCCCGGCGGACCGCATGACTGACAGCACGCCGCCGGCAAAGCCGAGCAGAAGAAGCACGATAAAGCACCACGGCGAGCTTCCGAGCAGGTAGTCGAGCCCGAGGCCCAATCCGGCTCCGACGATCACGCCCCCCACCAGTTCCGCCGACAAGCGAAGCCCACGGGCCATCGCCGTCGTGTCGGCACTTCCGCGCGACCCCGCACCATGGCCGGCCTCGCGGCTCGCATCGACCCGATCGAGCTGCCTGCCGAGTTGTCGGAGCCTTGCGGACAGGGCAGCCTCGTCGGCGGGCTTGACGCTGTGACCCCCTTCGTCGCGGGTGCCGTCGGCCATGCTCTCGACACCCGCAAAGCGTAAGGAAATCCAAGCGTTTCGCCGCCCCCAAGGCCGCGCGGACCATACTTACGGGGTCCCCCCCTGTCAAGAAATCGGGCATTTGCGTTAAGC
>CAVTXS010000031.1:0-110799 GCA_963738705.1 uncultured Alphaproteobacteria bacterium | reverse complement strand
GACGGCCTGCGCGAACCCTCCCGAAGGCCGCGCCCGCTGGACGCTGGAGCTTTTGGCCGACCAGATGGTCAAGCTCACGGAGCACGAGAGTTTGTCGGGCGAGACGGTGCGCCGGCGGCTGGCTGAGAACGGTCTCAAGCCGTGGCGCAGGGACATGTGGTGCATTCCCCGGGTCGACGGCGAGTACGTCGCCCGCATGGAAGACGTGCTCGACCTCTATGCCGAGGCGCCCGATCCCACGCGACCGGTGGTTTGCTTCGACGAGAGCCCGGTCCAGCTCATCGGCGAGGTGCGCCAGCCCATCCCGGCCGCGCCGGGCCAGCTCGAACGGTACGACTACGAGTACCGCCGCAACGGCACCGTCAATCTCTTCGTCTGCCTCGACGTCAACCGGCCTTGGCGAAACGTGAAGGTCACCGACCGCCGCGCGGCCGAAGACTACGCCCAATGCATGCGCGACCTCGTCGATGTGCACTATCCCGAGGCCGAATGCATCCGCGTCGTCCAAGACAACCTGTCGACCCACTCGGCCGGCTCGCTCTACGAGGCCTTTCCGCCCGCCGAAGCAAGGCGCATCTTGCGTCGACTGGAGTTCCACTACACCCCCAAGCACGCCAGCTGGCTCAACATGGTCGAGATCGAGATCGGCGTCCTGCGCGGCCAGTGCCTGGACCGCAGGATCGACGACCCAAAGCGCCTGGTCCGTGAAATCGCCGCCTGGGAGCAACAGCGAAATGCCGCTGGCGCCCGTATCAATTGGATGTTCACAACCGACAAGGCACGCACCAAAATGGGCCGCGCCTATCCCGACACGTCCAAAGAGTCATAATCACTGTGACGAGGTACTAGTGGCCAATTGACAGCGCAATGATCAACCCAGCAGCCATCAGTAGGGCAAGGAGAATACCGACCACGATCGAAAAAACGTGACGCCGACGATCGGTAGACTTGCCATCGGTGGACTTGGCAGCGGCTCTTTGCGCCGCTCCGATACCCGTCAAGAAGCCAAAGTTACCCATCAGATGCCCCACCGTTCAGATGCCCCACCGTCTTGTTTGTATTTCTTTTGCCCTTGGCCTCGTCCTTTCGCCATGATCTAAATCAGCTCTTGGTGTCGTTTTTCTATCCCTGACGCAGAATTTGCGGCGCCAGAACTGATCGGCGACCGGCACGCTCAAGCACGGGGGCGAGCCAAATCGCGATCGCCACGCCCGCAACAAGCAGCGCGATCGACACGTGCAGTGCGAGCGTGGTCATGTGGCACGCCCACAGCAATCTATGGATCGGCGGGGAATGATTGCCTGCGTCCCGAGTACCCCATGCGGGCCAACCCTGCGCCGCGAGGCGGGAGCGCGCCCTGATCCAGATCAGAGTATCCTCGCGCCGTGGCGCGACGATGATCTGCGGCCGCGCTTGGCCCTCCCAGGTTACCCGCGACCGCGAGGGCGCGCGGCGCGTTTCTCATCCGCGACGCGCGTCTACCGCCGCATCCTGCAAGTCAGGCGGGTAGCCGTATTTGCGAAGCAAACGCTTCACCAGAACCCGCATCCGGGCGCGGGCCGCCTCCCGGTGCATCCAGTCCACCGACACGTTACTCCTGATGCTTTTGACCAATTCGGTAGCGATGACCCGCAGCGCAGGTTCGCCCATCACCTGTCGGGCGCTCTCGTTCTCGGCGAGCGCATCGTGGAACGCGATTTCTTCGTCGGTGAGACCCGTCTCCTCGCCGCGCGCGCGTGCTGCGCGGATGTCCTTGGCAAGTTGGATCAGTTCTTCGATCACCTGCGCCGTCGTGAGAGCGTTGTTGTGGTAGCGGGAAATGGCCGCTTCGAGCCGTTCGGAGAACGCCTTCGATTGGGTGACGTTGCGCTTGGACTGGGAGCGAACGTCGCCGTTAATAAGTTTTTTTCAGCGCCTCGATGGCAAGGTTCTTCTTGTCGGTCTCGCGCACTTCGGCAAGGAACTCGTCCGACAGGATGGATATGTCCGGGCTTCCAAGCCCGGCCGCCTTCATGATGTCCACGATCTCGGTGGACACCACCGCCCGGCTCACGATCTGCTGGATCGCCAGTTCGCGTTCGGCGGCGCTCCTTTTGCCATCACCGGGCACGCTCTTGATCAGTGCTGCGCGGATCGCCTGAAAAAATCCAACCTCGTCGCGAATAGCTTGGGCGGCGTCGCTCGCCGCGGCCAACGCGAACGCCTTCGATAGCGTCACCACCGCATCGGCATAGCGACGGTGCGCCCGCTTCTTGCCTTCCTAGATGATGCGGTTGATTACAGTCGCCCGCTCGAATTGCCGCCACGTTATGACATCAGCTACAAGAGCTTTGTCGATCCATCGGGCGGTCGCCATGACGCATTTACGCTCGCCATCGGCCACAAGGAGAGCGACGCCAGGTTCGTCGTCGATGTGGTGCGTGGTCGTGCACCGCCGTTTGATCCGCACAGTGTCGTTGCGGAATATGCTGCGCTGTTGAAGGCGTACAGCATCGTGACTATCAACGGCGATAATTACAGCGCGGCATGGGCCGAGACCGCATTTCAGGATGCTGGCATTGCCTATAAGCGCAGCGACATGAACAAGAGCGCGCTCTATCTCGAAGCGCTGCCGCATTTCATGCGCGGTTCGGTGAGCATCCCGGATCATTTTCCGAGCATCGACCTATGGCGTTGAGCCCAGGCCGTCCGTAGGTAACATCGGTGGAGATATCGCGTCACTCCATCAAGGCAGCTAATATAACACACGGTTCGAATTGCCGTATATTTGCCGTACAACCCGCTGCGCCGCCTGAATTTTTCTCTAAGTTGTTGAAAGCATTGGCGCTCTCTAGGGGACTCGAAGCGGGGGAGCCCCCGGCGGACTGATTGTTTCAAGGCTGGAGTCGCCGGTGGCTCCGCACGCCCCGCTTGCGTCGCTCGACGTCAACGGCAGTTGCGCTAGACTAGTTTCTGTCGCGAAACGCCTCGATTTGCGAGGGGACTGTTCAATTATCCCGATAAACTGGGCACAAGTTTACTGGGCAACGTCGGCATTTGCGCGCGTTGGGCAGGTTATTTTGCCACGAATTTGGGATGGAGCGGCGGATTTTGTAGCAGGAGACGCGCTGAGGCGCGGCCGGCTTTGGTCTGCGGCGGGCGACGACTATTTTGTCAGATTGCTCTTCGTTTGCGAGACGAGCGCCTGGTCAGCAACGCCGCAATGTTCATGAGGTTGTTGGCGAGGACGGCCGCGGCAACCCACAACTCGAAGCGCTCGGCCCCCTCGGCGAGGCAGCGCTTCATGCCGCGACCTCGGAATAGGACCGAGATGCGGCCCTCGATGCCGGCGCGAAAGCGCTGACCTTCCTTGAACTCCGCGCTCTTCTCGCATGCTTCGCGTTCCGGCGTTTTCTTGCCGCCGCGCTGCGGAATGCACACCACCTTGACGCCATCTCGCCTGCACGAGGTCACGTTTTGCTCACTGAAGAAGCCGCGATCCGAGCCATACAATTCCGGAGCCCGACCAAAGGCTTGCATGTGGCGCCGGAGGGAGGGCGCGACATGGACCTCGTCAGAGGGGTTTCCCTTCAACACCTCATACTGCGTGATCAGGCCTTGCGCGCTCTCGGCAAGGAACACCTTGTGGCCGAACTCGATGGGGGTTCGCACCTTGCCGCGTTTGATCAGATCAGTATGGGGCTCGAAGATCGAATAGATCTTCTCTGCGTTGAGAACTTGCTCTCCGTGCAGCACGCGGCGGCGCGCCTGATCAATGACGCGGTCACCCAGTCCACAGTTGCGCTCGATCTCCTTTCGCAGTTGCTCGATCGCCAGCTCGGAAAGCAGGTCTTTGCCACGCACCTTCCGGGTCTGCCTCAGCGCCGCTCGCGCCCGTTCCACTACCTCCTCGGCAATGCCGATGAGCTCGCGGTACGTCCCCGTCTGCTGCTCGTGGCGTTGCCTTGTCGTCATGCGTTGGATTGCGTACATCCGACGCCGCGCCGAACGGGTGCGATCGCAAAAACCCTTGATACGTTGGCGCCCCAGCGCTTGGGCGAGGCGGTCGACCAGGCGCGTGACGACGCGCACCACATCCCACAATAACGTGTTGTCAGTCGGGTGATGAATGTCGGTTTGCACGACTGTGGTGTCAACACGCAGCTTCGTGCCGTCCTCCAATCCAAGACCGACCGCCGCTTCAACCACTAAGTCGTTGACGGCTTTGAGCGTATCCGGCGTCAGCCGATTGAAGCCGCGATTGAATGCATCGTGCTTGGGCACCGGTTGGCAGTAGAAGCCGGTGAACTGGCGCAGCGTGTATCCGTCGGCGATCCGCTCGCGCAGCTCGCGATAGTCCCAGTTCTTGACCCGCATCAAAATCAGCGAGCGCAGCACCTGTTGTGCGGTCAATCCGTTGCGACCAGTGTCGGGGTTCTTCAGACTGCGCCGCAGATCACCGCGGATCGTCTCGATCATCTCCTCGTGGTCATCAAGAAAGTCGGCGATGGCCTGCAGCACCGGCTCCAAAACGAGCCCCTGCCGCAGCAATTCCCAGTCAGCAAAGCTGATCTGCGGATGCGCGGCTCTCGACACTTCTCAGCTCGCTTCTTCTCGTGCCGCCTTCGTCCGCTCGCGCTTCAGAGCCTTGACATACCGCGCTGCGGCTTCATGCAGCAGCTCCTGCAGTGCCCGCCCATTGTCCAGACAACGACGCACCTCAGGCACCAGCTCCTCCGGAACGTAAATCGAAAAGCGACGCCCTTTCAGGCGACCGTAGAGGACGTGACTGCGATGCTGCTCCCCCGACAAACAGGCCGGGCAGTTCTCGCGTATGCAGGGACTGCGGCGCAGGCTGAGCGAGCCAAGAACGGCTGGCCAAACGTCAGCCGACCGACTCTCGAGCCAGCGCACGACATCGGAAGGTGATTCGGTCTTGTTCATGTTCATGTGTGCAATAACTCACACATGCATGTCAACAACAAAATCGCGCGGGAGAAAACTGCCAAAGGCCCCAATTTTGCGTGCTAGTTTGCGTTTCGCGACAGAAACTAGACTAAGACTACCCCGCAAGGCACCGGGGCGGGGATGAGGGTCGTGGGCGACGACAACATCGTAAGCATTGGATCGAGGCTACAGGCGAAAGCCGAGGCGGATGCGAGGCAGCGTCGTTTAGTTGATCGATCCGCAGAACACTTTCGGACCCTCTCGCGCGCCGTGCGCCAAATGCGCCAAGAAGGGGCAAGCACGAAGGTGCTCATACGTTGCGAACGATCGCCGACGAGCTTGATAGCTCCGATGACGGCAACCCGGCCTAGGCGGATTCCGCGGCTGCCTTCAACCGGTTAACAGCCAGCCCTGTCGCTGTTTGGTGGGGCAACGTAAGCATCCCAAGGAAATCCCTCACGGCAGTCGCGAACGGCCATCACCTCAAGCGCGATCGCCATTCGCATGAACATCACGTCGCGGGTGTCGCTTGGCTGGCCTTCGACCGCGACCAGCGTCTCGGCGCAGGCGGCGCGGCGAGGAAGCTGGCCCATTGCTGCATATTCGTGGCGGTCAGCTTCTGGAACAGACCCGGCACCGCGTCGTAGGTCATCGCCGCATGGTGGACGACGGGCTTCAAGCTGCGCTTCCCTGCTTTCCTCGGCGCTTTCGCCTTCGGCATGGCCGCCAGTCTAGCGCGCCCCGCTGGCCATGTTAGCTCAGCGTTAGCGTGACGCCGCGCGGCGTTGGCCCAAGCTTTTGATAGCGCGGGACAAAACGCGACTTGACAGATTGTGCGAAGCGAAACCCATCACCGCCGCCCCGTGCGGCGCTCGTCAATCCTGTGGGAAACACCCTAGTCGCACCATCGGGTGGAATGAAGCGCCATAATGGGTTTCGCTGCCGCGCAATCGATCCTGCGCCGGCCGCCTCATCTTTGGAGGGAGTCCATGAGCGCCGAACAAAGGTTGAAAGACCGCGGGATCGACTTGCCCGCGCCGCCGAAGGCCGCCGGCACCTACATTGCGGGCGTGCAAGCCGGCAATCTGCTCTTCATGTCGGGTTGCGGGCCGCGCCGGCCGGACGGCAGCTACATCACCGGCAAGGTCGGCGCCGATCTCAGCGTCGAGCAGGGCTACGAAGCCGCGCGTGCAGCCGCACTCTCGATGCTGTCGAACATCCGCCTGACGATCGGTACGCTCGATCGGGTGAAGCGGGTCGTCAAGGTTCTCGGCATGGTCAACGCCGCGCCGGATTTCAGGGAGCATCCGAAGGTGATCAACGGCTTCTCGGATCTCATGGTGGAAATCTTCGGAGAAAGCGGTCGCGGCGCGCGTGCGGCCGTCGGCATGGGTTCACTCTCGAGCCAAATGGCGGTCGAGGTCGAGATGGTGATCGAGCTGCATTGACCGTCATCCTGAGGTGCCCGAGCGAAGCGAGGGCCTCGAAGGATGCTGTTCGGTCGCTGCGGTCCTTCCGCGCCCGCCCCGCTCTGCGGAGCGGCCCCTCCTCAGTGCGCCCCTCGAGGCTAGCGCACTTGCAGGCGCGCGCACCTCGGGTGATGGTCTGCAGGTGCCACTGGGTATTAGACTCGCGGCAGGCCGGGGAGAGATCTGGTGAACACGTTGCGCATCGGGGCAGGCTCGGCCTGGTGGGGCGATCGGCTCGAGCCGGCAAAGCTCAATGCCGACGAGGGCGATCTCGACTACCTGTGCTGCGAGACCATGGCCGAGGCGACGATCTCGGCCGCGCAGGTGCGCAAGCGCCGGGATCCGACATTCGCCGGCTACGACACCTATCTCGATGACCGCATGCAGGCGGTCCTTCCCGGCTGCCTCAAGCGCGGGACCAAGATCATCAGCAACCAGGGCTGGATCAACCCGAACGGCGCCGCCGAGCGGATCGTCCACTGGCTCCGCCAGCTCGGCGCCAACGGCGTCAAGGTTGCGGCGGTATCCGGAAGCCTGATCACCGATCGCGTGCTCGAGCTGACCGACACCATCCTGGAGAACGGCAAGCCGACCGCCACCTTGAAGGACGATTTGATATCGGCGGAGGCCTATCTCGGTGCGGAGCCGATCGTCGAGGCGCAAGCCTCAGCGCGTCCCGCAGCGCGCCCTACGATGGCCGATCACCCCGTTCCTGCCATCCTTCCCGCCCGGCTTTGCAGCGCGCGGATGCGGTCGGCGAGGCTGGCCTTGCCGGCCGGCATCGCGTCGCTTGTGCCGTTGCCGTTGGTCGGCCGGCCGATCGCGTCCGCCGCCAGGATCGTGTCGATCGGCGAACTCGGGCCTTCGAGCGCGGTGGTGAGCTGCGCGACCTGCGCGGCGACGTCGTTGATGCGCTCGCGAATCACGGCGTTCTCGGCGCGCTCTTGCGCCCACGTCGCTTCGGTCTCGCGCTTGAGCGTCACCAGCTCGCGTTGCAGCCTGACGCGGTCCTCGCGCATGCGCTCGGCGTCGGCGCGTTCGCGCGCCAGCTGGTCTTCGGCGTGCTTGATCTGCTGCTCGAAGTCGGCGACCTGGTCCTTGAGGGTCGCGACCTGGGTCTTGAGCGCCACGAGCTCGATGCGCTGGCTGTCGCCGGTCATGGAGCGTTCCTGGAGATCCACGCTCACCTTGGCGAGCTCGGCCTCGGTAGCGGCGAGCTTGCGCTCGGCTTCGTGCAACGAACCGGTCTTGGCGCCAAGCTCCGCTTCGGTCGTCTGCAGCTGGTCCTTGAGGGTCTGGTCGCGGTTCTCCAGCGCGAGAACGGTCGCCGTCTTCTCGGTCAGCTCGGCCTGGAGCGCGTTGATCGCCTCGGTCTTCCTGCCGAGCTCGACCAGTTGGGCGGTGGTCTTGGTCCTGAGCTGGTCGACGCTCATTTCCATCCGCCGGGTCGACATGGCGAATTCGGCCCGCAGCTGATCCTTGTCGGCTTGGATCTCCGAGACCGAGACCGGAATGGAGGCTTCCAGGCGCCGCCTGGTGAGGCGGACCGCGCGCGCATGCACGAGCGGCACGATCACCAGCGCCAACAGGCTGGCGGCCAAAAAGCCGAGCCCCACGAACATGATCGGTTCGACCATGAAAAGCGCCTCCGGCCTGCATGGTGACAGCCGCCAACCATGCCACGCGCCCGGCCCGCGTTCCAGATTAACCGCCCGTTAACCTAAATTGCGGCGCCGCGCATCCCTTCTTTCGAGCGCGACGTGAGGCCGCAAGCCGGCTGAACGCGAAGAGCGCGCGGCCGGGATGAGCGAACGCGGGATATGAAATTCTCCCGGCCGGCGCCGCGCCGGCGCCACCCTCAAGGCCAAGTCGGATGTTTCCGGCTTCGGCCAGATCAATAGAGTGGAAGGAAACCTATCCGTCTCGGCGTTCGCTTGCGCTCAGCTCACTCGGCGGATCATCGGCAAGGCTCGCCAGGCGCTCGCGGCATGGGCCAGCGAGGCAGGCGGCGGTAACGCCGGCCGCGCCTGTCCGGGACGTCCGGTCAGGCCCGGTCAGAACGGATTCCAGGTCGCCTGCGGCGTGAACTTGAGATAGCCGACATTGAAGCCGAGCCTTGCGCCCACGCCCGAGCGGATCGGCACCATAACGACGTTGTTCCAGGTCAACACCGTCATGCCGAAGCCGCCGACCAGGTAGGCCGAGCCATCGATGCCCGCGAAGCGCTGATAGACTGCGTTCGTTGCCGGCAGGTTGTAGACCAGGATCATGGTGCGGTCGCCGTCGCCGCCGATGTCCCAGCCGATCGATGGGCCCTGCCAGAACACGCGCAGGTCGCCGGCGTTCTTGGTGAAGAGCGTGCCTTCGCCGTAGCGCAGGCCGCCGATAATGGCGCCGCCGCCTTCCTGGCCGAGAATGTAGCCGTTGGGCAGTCCCCATTGGCTCACCGCCTTCTCGATCACGGTCGCAAGACCGCGCGAGACCGAGCCGAAGAACCGGTGGCCGGTGTCGACCAGCTCGTTGGAGGAATACTGGTTGGGATTGCGGGCAGGCCCCGTCTGGGCCGCGGCCGAATGGGCGGCGAGGCCGATCAGCACGAGGACGAGCGGGATGATCCGAAGGACGGTGCGCATGGAAGGCTCCATCGATGTTCACGGCCGGGCATTTACCCGTTGCATACGTCGATGCGGTAGAAACGGTTAATAAAATCGAATCAAAGCACATTATGGCCCAAAATATGATCGCGGCACGGCGGAGCTTGCTGCCGGCCCTGCTTTTCGCCGCGGTCGGGACCCTCCCGACCGCCTGGGCAGGCGACAGCATCGTCGCCGACTGGCGTGCCGGCTTGGCCCTGCAAGGATTTGACCCCGTGGCGTACTTCAACGAGGCCCGCGCGGCTCCCGGCCGCCCGGAATTCGAGCGTATGCTCGAAGGCACGACCTGGCGGTTCCGCAATGAGGGCAATCGCGCCGCCTTCGCGGCCGATCCGGGCGTGTTCCTGCCCGGCTTCGGGGGGTACGACCCGGTGGCGCTCGCCCGCGGCGTGGCGACGCCGGGCAATCAGGTGGTATGGCTCGTTGCCGGCTACCGCCTTTACCCGTTCCACAGCCCCGCAGGCCGCGATGCGTCCGCGGCGGACCCGAGCGCCGTGCTGGCGGCGAGCGAGGAGAAATGGCCCGGCGTCATGAACACGTTGGTGCCCTGAATCGCTAGATTTCCCGTGGAGTCGTTCGTGCGGCCACGGCCTTCGAGGCCGCAGCCGGATCGCCGACCGCGATGAACGCCGGAACGCGAAACGAGTCCTCGGCGCGGCCGTGGACCAGCGGCGCACCGGCGGGCGTCACGATCATGCCGCCCGCCGCGGCGAGAAGCGCGTGGCCGGCGGCGACGTCCCATTCCGATGTTGGCGCCAGCCGGGGATAGATGTCGGCCAAACCCTCCGCCAGCTGGCAGAATTTGAGCGCCGACCCGCAGGCGCACCGGCGAATCCCCGGAAATCGCTCGAGCAATTCGGACGTGGCGGGATCGAGGTGCGAGCGGCTGACCGCGGCCACCGGGTCTCGTGCCGGCCACCGGCGCGAGCGGATCGGGATCGCTTCTCCGACGATCTCGCCGCGCTGCGTGATCCGCAGCCGTTCTGCACCCCGGCCCTGCATTCCGCGCCACAGCAGGCCCCGGGCAGGCGCCGCGATTGCGCCCAGCACCGGCACGCCGTCGACGACGAGCGCGACGTTGACCGTATACTCGTCGCGGCCGGCGAGAAGCTCGCGCGTGCCGTCGAGCGGGTCGACCGACAGGAATGCCGGACGAAGCGCGTGCGATGACGACGGCAGGCCGCCGGCCTGTTCCTCGGAGACCACGGCAACGCCGGGCAACAGCCGCGCCAGGCCTTCGAGCACGACGGCTTCGGCGGCCTCGTCGGCGGCGGTGACCGGCGACTGATCCGGCTTTGCCCGGGTAGCCAAATCGGCGCGGCCGACCGCCAGGACCGCGGCGCCGGCGCGCGCGACCAGGTCGGTCAGGGCATCGAGCAGCCCCGGCTCCAGGAGCGGCGCGGTCCGTGCCAAGCGATCGGCCCCCTGCCTTGGCGATTCCGCCGACGGCGGTGTATCACACGCCTCCGCGATCAGGCCGCCGATTTGCGGAATTATTGGCTTTTTCGGAGATGCTCATGTCCGGGCCCACCGCGATCGAAGCCCTCGACCTTGCCGCGCTGCTCTGCTCGCGGGTGTGTCACGACCTGATCAGCCCGGTGGGGGCGGTGGTCAACGGCATGGAAGTCTTGGAAGACACGACCGACGAAAGCACGAAAACGTTCGCGCTCGATCTGATCAAGAAAAGCGCCACCCAGGCCTCGGCGCGTCTGCAGTTCTGCCGATTGGCCTTCGGGGCGGCCGGGTCGGCCGGGGCCGAAATCGATCTCGGAGACGCCGAAGCGGTCGCCCGCGGCTTCATCGAGGACGACAAGACCGCGCTCGGCTGGCAGCTGCCGCGGGTGCTGCTCCCGAAAAATCGCGTCAAGCTGTTGCTCAACCTGCTGTTGCTGGCAACCCAGGTCATTCCGCGCGGCGGCAAGATCACCGCCGAGGCAAGCGGCGAGGGCGCCGGCATGACGTTTCGCATCTCGGCGGCCGGTCTCAACGCCCGCGTGCCGCAGGCCGTGCCCGGCTTGGTGGCCGGCGAGACGCCCGCCGGCACGGTCGATGCCCATGCCATCCAGCCGTTTTATACCGGCTTGCTTGCCCAGGCCTGTGGCCTCAAGGTCGCGATCGAGCCCGAAGGGGACGCAATCGTCATCTCGGCCCGCTGATCGATGGCATTCAGGGCTGCCGGCGCCAGCCCGCGGTAGCGCCGGAAATAGCGGCCTTCAGCGACATTCGCCCGGCTCCCGCAACCAATCTTAAACCCTTTCGCAACACACTGCAGCGCTCCCGAAAGGGTGCGTGTGCCGTTGCGTCGCGTCGGCGAAGGTCTTGCCATGGACGAGTTGTTGCGTGAGTTCCTGACCGAGACCAACGAGAGTTCTCGACACCGTCGACGTGGAACTCGTCCGGTTCGAGCAGAATCCGAACAACGCCAGGATTCTCGGCAACATTTTTCGTCTCGTTCACACCATCAAGGGGACCTGCGGTTTCCTCGGGCTGCCGCGGCTCGAAGCGCTGGCGCATGCGGCCGAAACGCTGATGGGCAAGTTTCGCGACGGCATGCCGGTGACCGGCGACGCGGTCAGCCTGATCCTTGCAACTATAGATCGTATCAAGGAGATCCTCGGCGAGCTTGAGCGCGCGCAGCAGGAGCCGCCGGGGGCCGATCCCGAGCTGATCGGGAAGCTCGAGCGTATGGCACGTGCGGTCGACGGTGCGGGCCGGGCCGGTGCCGTTCGGGATTCCGCCGAGGAGGCGCGCGGATCGCTCGTCGATCCGGCGCTCGAACGGCCGTTGCGTTCGGGCGAAGTGTCGCCGGACGAGCTCGAACGCGCCTTCCGCGAGACCGCGGCGGAGATCGATCCGGCGCCGCCGGCAGCCGCCGAGCGCGCCAAGCCGGAATCCGAAGGCGCGGATTCGGCCGCGGCCGCCCGCAAGGGCGCGCGAGACAACAAGGACGATGACGAAAACGGCCTGCGCAACAGCAAGGTCGCGCATCAGACGCTGCGGGTGAGCGTCGAGACGCTCGAGCATCTGATGACCATGGTGTCGGAGCTGGTGCTGACCCGCAACCAGCTCCTGGAGATCGTACGCCGGCACGAAAACTCCGAGTTCAAGACGCCGCTGCAGAGGCTGTCCAACGTCACCGCCGAGCTGCAGGATGGCGTCATGAAGACGCGCATGCAGCCGATCGGCAACGCCTGGCAGAAGCTGCCGCGCGTCGTGCGCGATCTCGCCTCCGAGCTCGGCAAGGATATCGAGCTGCAGATGTTCGGGGCCGACACCGAGCTCGACCGCCAGGTGCTCGAGCTGATCAAGGATCCGCTGACCCACATGGTGCGCAACTCGGCCGACCACGGGCTGGAGACGAGCGCGGAGCGGCGCGCCGTCGGCAAGCCGGACAAAGGCACCATCCGCCTCTCGGCCTATCACGAAGGCGGCCACATCATCATCGAGATCGCCGACGACGGCCGCGGCCTGACCAGCGAAAGGATCAAGGCCAAGGCGATTGCAAACGGCCTTGCCTCGGACGCCGACATCGAGAGCATGACCGAGGCGCAGATTCACAAGTTCATCTTCACTCCGGGGTTCTCGACGGCCGTACAGATCACCAGCGTGTCCGGCCGCGGCGTCGGCATGGACGTGGTGAAGAGCAACATCGACCAGATCGGCGGAACGATCGACGTCAAGTCCGTGCCCGGCGAGGGGTCGAGCTTCACCATCAAGATCCCGCTGACGCTTGCCATCGTCTCGGCGCTGATCGTCGAAGAAAGCGGCGATCGTTTCGCCATCCCGCAGCTCTCGGTCATCGAGCTGGTACGCAGTCATGCCAAATCGGAGCACCGGATCGAGCGCATCAAGGACACCCCGGTCCTGCGGCTGCGCAACAGGCTGCTTCCACTCGTGGACCTCGGCACATTGCTCGGCATCAGGCGGGAGAGCCCGGGCGGCGCGGAGAACGGCTTCATCGTCGTAACCCAGGTCGGCAACCAGCAATTCGGCATCGTCGTCGACGGCGTCTTCCACACCGAGGAGATCGTCGTGAAGCCGATGTCGAGCAAGCTGCGCCATATCGGCATGTTCTCCGGCAACACCATCCTGGGCGACGGTTCGGTGATCATGATCATCGACCCCAACGGAATCGCCGAGACGATCGGCACCTCGAGCGCGGACGCCCACGATGCCGAGGACGCCGACGCGCAAGGCCGCGCGGCCGCCGACCAGACGGTGTCGTTCCTGGTGTTTCGCGCCGGCTCGCAGCAGCTCAAGGCGGTGCCGCTCTCGCTGGTGACCCGGCTCGAGGAGATCGATTGCAAGCGGATCGAGCTGTCGAACGGGCGGCACCTCGTCCAGTACCGCGGTCACCTCATGCCGCTGGTATGCGTGAACGACGAAAGCCGGGTGCGTTCCGAGGGCGCGCAGCCGATGCTGGTGTTCTCCGATGCCGGCCGCTCGATGGGTCTCGTCGTCGACGAGATCGTCGACATCGTTCAGGACCGGCTCGCGATCGAAGTCGCCAGCGACACCGCCGGCGTGATCGGCTCCGCCGTCATCAAGGGCAAGGCGACGGAAATCATCGATGTCGGCCACTTCCTGCCGCTGGCGTTCCAGGATTGGTTCCGGCGCAAGGAGCTGCGGGCGCGCGCCGTCACGCAAAGCTTGTTGCTGGTGGACGACTCGGCGTTTTTCCGCGGCATGCTGCCGCCGGTGCTGCAGGTCGCCGGATACGAGGTCGTCACCGCGGCGAGCGCGGAGGACGCGCTGACGCTGCTGAAGTCGGGCCAGCGCTTCGACGTGATCGTGTCCGATATCGAGATGCCGGGCATGAACGGCTTGCAATTCGCGCAGGCGGTGCACGCCGACCCGCGTACCGCGCGCATGCCGATGATCGCGCTGTCTTCGCATGCCGCCCCCGCCTTGATGGAGCCGGTCCGCCAGGCCGGATTCCGCGATTTCGTCGCCAAGTTCGACCGGCCGGGCCTCATTGCGGCGCTCAAGGAAGTGGCGCTCGAGTGGGAACAGGCGGCGTGAGGAAGAGCATGGGCACGAGTAAAGCCGCAAGCGAGGCGCATATCGACGAATACGTTACGGTGATGATCGGCGAGCAGCTGTTCGGCCTGCCGATCTCGCGCGTGCAGGACGTGTTCATGCCGCAGCGGCTGACCCGGGTCCCGCTCGCCTCCGCGGAGATCGCAGGCGTTCTCAATCTGCGCGGCCGCATCGTAACTGCGATCGATATGCGTTGCCGGCTGGGTTTGCCGCCGCGGGCCGAGCCGCGTCCACCGATGGCGGTCGGCATCGAGTGCAACGGCGAATCCTACGGCCTGCTGATCGACACGGTCGGCGAGGTGCTCAAGCTCGCCGCCGACGCTCGCGAAATCAACCCGGTCAATCTCGACCGGCGGCTGGCGCACGTATCGGCCGGCGTGCACCGGCTCGAAGGGCAGCTCTTGGTTATCCTCGATGTCGACCGCGTACTCGACATCGGTCACGACGCCAAGGCGGCGTGACAGGTGAGGCTTGGAATCGGGACGCAGATTGGTGCAGACGAACGAGAGAGGGCAGCGATGAAAACATGCATGGTCGTGGACGATTCCAGCGTGATCCGCAAAGTGGCGCGGCGCATCCTTGAAGGATTGGACTTCAGGATCGTCGAAGCCGAGGATGGGCAGCAGGCGCTCGACCAGTGCCGCAACGGGCTTCCGGACGCCATCCTGCTCGACTGGAACATGCCGGTGATGGACGGCTACGAATTCCTCAAGGCGTTGCGCCGCCTGCCGGACGGCGACAAGCCGAAAGTGGTGTTCTGCACGACCGAGAACGACGTCGTGCATATCGCGCGCGCGCTGCATGCCGGCGCCAACGAATACATCATGAAGCCGTTCGACAAGGAAATCGTGGAAGCGAAGTTCCAGGAGGTCGGGCTGATCTGAACTGTCGTTGCGTCGCGCGCTCCGCGTTCGTCGAGTTCCCCCGTATGAGTGTCGGCCTTGCCGCCGCGCCCGCCGTCGCCGCCGACGCGCAAGCACCCATCCGGGTCATGGTCGTCGATGATTCCGTGGTGGTGCGGGGCCTGGTCGCGCGCTGGCTGGCGGAGGAGCCGGACCTCAAGGTCGTGGCCTCGCTGCGGACCGGTGTCGAAGCCGTCGAACAGGTCGAGCGCGCCGATCCCGATGTCGTGATCCTCGACATCGAGATGCCGGAGCTCGATGGGCTCTCGGCATTGCCTTTGCTGCTGCAAAGGAAGCGAGACCTCGTAGTCATCATGGCCTCGGCGCTCACGCGCCGCCATGCCGAAGTCAGCTTGAAAGCGTTGTCGCTCGGCGCCGCCGACTACGTCCCGAAACCGGATTCCAATCGCGGCGTGACGACGTCGCCGGAGTTCCGGCGCCAGCTCACCGACAAGATTCGCCAGCTGGGGAGGCGTCGCCGTCGCGGCACCGTCACGCCGCTACCGGGTGTCTCCGGCACGCTGCCCGCGTCTGACGCGCGCAGGGGCGTCGAAACGCCCGCACCGCCGATCAAGCTGCGGCCCTGGTCGAGACATGTCCCGCGCGTGCTCCTGGTCGGCAGCTCGACCGGCGGCCCGCAGGCATTGACGGCGATGCTGTCGCGCCTGGGAGGGGTCGGCGAACGGGTTCCGGTGCTGATCGCTCAACACATGCCGCCGACGTTCACGACCATCCTGGCGGAGCACCTGACACGGGCCAGCGGCCGCCCGGTTCACGAGGCCAAGGACGGCGAGGCGATCGCGGCCGGAAAAATCTATGTCGCGCCCGGCGGCCGGCACATGCTGGCGACGCGCCGAGACGGCCAGCCGCTGATCCGGCTCGACGACGGTCCCCCGATCAATTTCTGCAAACCGGCGGTCGATCCGCTGTTCTCCTCCGCAACCGAGGTGTGGGGCGGCTCGACACTGGCTGTGATCCTGACCGGGATGGGCTCGGACGGGGCGCACGGCGCCGAGAACGTCGTTGCCGCGGGCGGCAACATCATCGCCCAGGACGAAGCCTCGAGCGTGGTGTGGGGCATGCCCGGTTCGGTCGCGCATGCGGGCCTGTGCGCGGCGGTGCTGCCGCTCGACCAGATCGCGTCGAGGATCGTGAGTTTATTTGCGGGAGAATTTGCGTGACGCCGAACGATTTCGAGTACCTGCGCAGGATGTTGAAGGACCGCTCGGGCCTGATGTTGTCGGCCGACAAGCAATACCTGGTCGAGAGCCGGCTGTTGCCGATCGCGCGCCGGACCGGCGCATCCGGCCTGGGCGAGCTGGTGCAAAAGCTCAAGGGGCCGGAGGCCGAATCCCTCACGGTGCAGGTCGTCGAAGCGATGACGACCAACGAGTCGTTCTTCTTCCGCGACAAGATCCCGTTCGATCATTTCCGCGAGACGATGCTGCCGGCGCTCATCTCCGCGCGCGCCGCCCAGCGCCGCATCCGCATCTGGTGCGCCGCCGCGGCAACCGGGCAGGAACCCTATTCGCTCGCGATGATGCTCAAGGAGACGGCCGCGAAGCTCGCCGGCTGGCGCGTCGACATCCTGGCGACCGATCTCGCGACCGAGGTTCTGGAGAAGGCGAAAGCCGGTACCTATACGCAGTTCGAGGTGCAGCGCGGTCTGCCGATCCAGCTGCTGGTGAAATATTTCACCCAGATCGGCGACATGTGGCAGATCTCGCCGGACATCCGCGCGATGGTGCAGTATCGCCCGCTCAACCTGCTGCGGGATTTCTCCAACCTCGGCATGTTCGACGTCGTGTTCTGCCGCAACGTCCTGATCTATTTCGACCAGGAGACAAAGATCGACGTGCTCGAACGCCTGGCGCGCATCACGGCGCCGGATGGCTTCCTCACCCTCGGCGCCGCCGAGACCGTGGTGGGCCTGACCGACGCGTTCAAGCCGATACCCGACAGGCGCGGACTGTACGGACCGAACAAGGTTGCGGCGGCCGCCGCGAGCGCGGGTGCCAAGTCGGTCAGGCCGGTCCCGATGCCGCGGATCGTCGCCATTGCCGGCGGGCGCTCGTCATTGCGAGGAGCGTAAGCGACGAAGCGATTCCCCGTCATTGCGAGCCGAAGGCGAAGCAATCCGGGCTATGGTGGCTCACGCCGGGGCGAGCCGTCTCCCCGGTCGCGCCAGCAGCCAGAGCGCGATCGCGATATTCAAGAGGTTCCAGGCGAGCCCGTTGGCGAAGGCGGCGCGGTACGAGCCGGTGAGATCGAAGATCACCCCGGATATCCAGCCGCCGAACGCCATCCCGAACAGGCTTGCCATCAGCACGATGCCGAGACGCGTGGCGGCTTCCTGCGGCGAAAAATATTCGCGCACGATGATGGCGTAGCTCGGCACGATCCCGCCCTGGACGAGGCCGAACAGGATGGAGATCAGGTAGAGCGATGCCAGCCCGTTGAACATCATGTAGAGCAGCAGCGCGGTCGCCTGTAGCACCGAGCCGAGCAGCAAGGTCGCGACGCCGCCGACGCGGTCCGCGATGAATCCGGAGGCCACGCGGCTGACCACCCCGAAGCCGAGCATCAGCGAGAGCATCTCGGCACCGCGCGCGACGCCATAACCGAGGTCGCTGCAGTACGCGACGATGTGCACCTGCGGCATCGACATCGCGACGCAGCAGGCAACCGATGCGAGCGACAAGAGAATCAACAGCGTATTCGGGGATACGCCGAGCACGGCGTACGCTTCCTTGGCGGCGGCGTTCGCTGCCGGGTCGTCGTGGGCGGCCACGCGCCGCCGCAGCGTCCACGCCAGCGGCAGCATGGTGGCGGCGCAAAATAGTCCGATGCCGATATGGGTCGGCCGCCATCCGGCGGTGGCGATGAAATGCTGCAGGATCGGTGGCCAGAATGCGCCGGCGAGATAGTTGCCGCAGGCGCAGATCGCGACCGCGATGCCTCGCCGTCGCGTGAACCAGTGCGACACGTCGGCGACCAGCGGACCGAACGTCGCCGAACTGCCAAGGCCGATCAGCAGCCCCTGCGCCACGGCGAACTGCCAGAGAGTCGCCGCATAGCCCGAGAGCACATAGCCGACGCCGAGTAGGAGCGCCCCGCAGGCCGCGGGCAGCATGATGCCGAACCGATCGGCGAGCCGTCCCATCAGCACGCCGCCGACGGCAAAACCGAGCATGGTCGCCGTGTACGGCAGCGACGCGTCGGCGCGCGCAACGCCGAACTCGGTTTGCACGGCCGGCAGCGCGACCACGACCGACCACAGGCCGACCCCGCCGATCGTGCTGATCGCGGTCGAGATGGCGAGCCGCCACCACGCATACGAGGTTTCCGCCTCGTCGCCCTGTGCGCGTTCGGCGGTGCTGCGGGTGGTCACGGGTGAGAGATTCCTGTCCGAGGCTGGCGACCCCGTTGCTACCACCGGGAACGACGCCTTTCCATGCTAGGGTCATGAAAAGCGCGAATATGTGCATCGCGCCGCCGAATGGATCGCGCCTGATGTTGCCGCCTCACGCCTTCTTCTTTCTGCGGCACGGGCAAACCGACTGGAACGCGCAGGGCCGCATTCAGGGGCATACCGACATGCCGCTCAACGAGACCGGCATCGCGCAAGCGCGGTCCGCGGCCGGACGCCTGGTCGGCCAGGGGGTCGACTTCATCGTCTCAAGCCCGCTTGCGCGCGCCCACAAGACCGCCGGTTTCGTCGCCGAGCGGCTGCGGCTTCCAGTTCAACTCGATGGCGACCTGAAGGAGCGCAGCTTTGGCGCCTTCGAAGGAAGGATCCTCGCCGAGCTCAAGCAAGAGCACGGCATTCCGCCGGAGCAGCCCATCAGCACCATCCTGCCTCCGGACGCCGAACCGTGGCCGCAAACGCTTTCTCGGTCGCGGACGGTCGTTGCCAAATGGCTGACCACGTATCCCGGCAAGACCGTGCTGTTCGTCAGTCATGACGGCCTGTTCCGCGCCTTGCACGAGCAGCTTCTCGGCACGCGCCCGGGCGCGACGCACGCGGCGCCTTACCGCTTTGCGCCGGCCGAGGAGGGTTGGACGGCGACCGAGCTTGCGTAGGGTCGGTTTGAATTTTCGTTGCCCTCACCTGGTTTGCACCTTGGGTGCTCGCCGACGTCCGCTGGGAGAGGTCGACCGGGCGTAGCGAAGCGAAGCGCGGGCGCGTGAGGGGGATTCAAACCTCGAGCTGACCTAAGACCAAGCGCGCCAAGTGCTGACCCATCCACCCGTCATGGCCGGACTTGTTCCGGCCATCCACGTCTTGCGTACGGCATCGCCAAGGAAGAAAGACGTGGATGCCCGGCACAAGGCTGCACAAGCCAGGCCATGACGAGACGGAATCCAATGCCGCTGGCATACCGCCTCAAACGATCGGGCGCAGGAACGTGCGTTCCTCGCTCAAGATGAAGCGCGCGCCTTCCGCGAACTGGAAATTCGCGGCGCCCTCGGGATCCGCCTTGAGGCGAGCCCGATAGGCTTCGTAGGCCGCGAGGCTTTCGAACGTGATCAGCGCGAGGGCGATGTTGTTGGTGCCCTCGTGCGGCAGGAAATAGCCGACGAGATCGCCGCCGCAGCGCGGGATGATCGTCGTCCACCGCCGCGCATAGGCCTCGAAGTCGTCCCGCTTGAACGGATCGAGCACGTACCGGATGCAGCAGGTGACGGCCATGGGTGACCTCCTTGTTCGGTGACGAGGGCCACGGTGCCACACTCCGTCCCGACGATGCTTCGCCCGATGCCGAAGCGACCTGCATACCGGCGGCGTTGGATGATGACACTTCCGGCCGTCATGGCCGGGCTTGTCCCGGCCATCCGCGTCTGCTCGTCGCAGCGCCAAAGGAAGCAAGACGTGGACGCCCGGCACAAGGCCGGGCATGACGAGTTAGAATCTGATGTCGCTGGCTCTACGCCGCCGGCTGTTGCTGCCAAGCCATCACCGGCTGGTGCGCGAGTCGGACGACCGGCGAGGCCAGGATCACCAAGGCCTGGATGAAAAACCCGATCGCCGCCACGATCAGGCAAGTCTCCGCTCCGTACAGTCCGCCCACCAGCGCGCCGATGGCTGCGCCGATCGGCCGCGACCCATAGGCCAAGATGTTGATGGCCGAGACCCGGCCCAGCAAGTCGCGGGGAGTGACGGTCTGGCGGAGCGTGGTGGTGCTGATCACCCACAGGATCGGGCCGGCGCCGATCAGGAAGAAGCTCATTGCTGCAAGCAGGAATGACGGCGTCCAAATCGTGAGGACCATCACGGCCGCGGCCACGAGGCCGGCGATCGGGCCGATGGCGATGACGGTGCCGAATGGCAAGGCGCTCGTGATCCGCGGCGCCAGCAGCGCGCCTGCCACCATGCCGCCGCCGTAGGCGGCGAGCGTGGCGCCCACTTGCGCCGCCGAAAGGCCGAGGCGGTAGACCGCGTAGGGCACATACACGGCGTGGAGCATGAAGAACGCCGTGTTGAAGATCAGCTGCGTCATGAAGACGGGCTTGAGCAGCGGATGCCGGAACACGAATTCGATTCCCTGCCGAAGCTCATGCAGGGGACGGCGCGCCGAAAGCGTCGGCTGAGGCCGAGGCGGCTCGCGCAAGCCGGCGAGCAGAACCACGGCGCCGGCCGAGAGCGCCGCCGCCAGGGCGAAGGCCGGGCGCTCCGCCGGTCCAGCCGGCCAGCGCGCCGGCGAGCGCCGGCCCGGCCACGAACGCGACCGTGCGCGCCAGCTCGATGCGCGCATTGGCGGCGGCGAGCGCCGGCGCAGGAACGAGCGACGGCACGAGCGCCGGCGCCGCCACGCTGTAGGCGACCGTGCCGCACGCGCCGACGAAGCCCAGCACCGCGAGCAGCGGAAAAGTGAGCATGCCGAATGCTGCCAGCAGCACAATCCCGATCAGCGAGGCGACGCGCAGCGCCTCGGCGTACGCCATGAGGCGCGGGCGCGAGCTCCGATCGGCCAGCAGGCCGGCTGGAATCGCGAACAGGAGAAACGGCAGGGTATGCAGGGTTTGCAGCAGGCCGGTCTCGCCGGCGTTCGGCGCCGAGAGCGAGCACCGCGACGATCGGCGCCGCAGCGAGGCTGATCTGCTCGGCCGATTGGGCGGCCAGGTTGGACCAGGCGAGGCGCTTGAAACTCGGATGGGAAACCAATTGCAGGTGATGGGTGCATGATGCCGAGCCTTTCGAATGGTCTGCTCGGTTATCTGGCGCGGCCTGCTCCCGTTGGCGCTCCGCTTGTTGCGGTCGAATTCACGAAAGCTGCGCGGCCCTGGCGGAAACCGTTAGGCGTTGCCAGATTCCGGGTGGCAATATTCATCTCAATTTGAGAGCAAGCACCGGAGTGCGCGGCGTTTGCGGCGACCTAGATTGGTGGGGAGCAAACGGGCACCGATTGTCCGCGAAGGAGATCACCATGTCTTTGGCCCTGAGAACCGATCCGGCGCGGCGCGCCTTCTCCGGCGACGACGCACGCTGGGAGGCGCTCGTGCGCCGCGACCACGCCGCCGACGGCGCATTCTTCTACTCGGTGCAAACGACCGGCGTCTATTGCCGGCCGTCGTGCGCGGCGCGCCTGGCGCGGCGCGAGAACGTGCGATTTCACGCAAGCTGCGCCGACGCGGAGCGCGCCGGCTTCCGCCCGTGCAAGCGCTGCCGCCCGAACGAGGCGTCGCTCGCGCGAGCGGCAGGCCGCGGCGGTGGTCAAGGCCTGCCGGCTGATCGAAGAGGCCGAGGAGCCGCCGACCCTCGAGGAGCTCGCCGCGCGCCGCCGGCATGAGCCGATTCCATTTCCACCGCGTGTTCAAGGCGATCACCGGGCTGACGCCGAAGGCCTATGCCGCCGCGCATCGGGCCGAGCGGGTGCGCAAGCGAGCTCGACCGCAGCGCGCAACCGTCACCGAGGCGATCTATGACGCCGGCTTCAATTCGAGCGGCCGCTTCTACGACGCCTCGGCCGACCTGCTCGGCATGACGCCGACCGCCTTCCGGGCCGGCGGGCATGGGGCCGCGATCCGCTTCGCGGTCGGCCAGTGCTCGCTCGGCGCGATCCTGGTCGCGGCGACCGACAAGGGCGTGTGCGCGATCCTGTTCGGCGACGATCCGGACGCGCTGGTGCGCGACCTGCAGGACCGCTTCCCGAAGGCGCGGCTGATCGGCGGCGACAAGACGCTTCGAGCAGCTGGTCGCCAAGGTGGTCGGCTTCGTCGAGGCGCCGGCGCGCGGCCTCGACCTGCCGCTCGACGTGCGCGGCACCGCGTTCCAGCAGCGCGTGTGGCAGGCGCTGCGCGAGATCCCGCCGGGCTCGACCGCGAGCTACGCCGAGATCGCCGCGCGCATCGGCGCGCCGAAGGCGGTGCGCGCGGTGGCGCAGGCCTGCGCGGCCAACCCGATCGCGGTCGCGATCCCCTGCCACCGCGTGGTGCGCACGCGACGGCGCGCTGTCGGGCTACCGCTGGGGCGTCGAGCGCAAGCGCGCGCTGCTCGAGCGCGAGGCCGCGGCATGACGGCCGCGAACCTGCGCCGGCGGCCGCATGCCGCCGAGCGCGCGCCGACGGCCGACGCCACGCGCGTCGCCGCGCTCGACTGGCCGGGCATCGCGGCCGAGCTCGACGCCCATGGCTGCGCTGTCGCCCGTCGCTGCTGACGCCGGCGGAATGCGAGGCGGTCGCGGCGCTCTACGGCGACGACGGATCGTTTCCGCAGCCGCGTCGTGATGGCGCGCCACGGCTTCGGCCGCGGCGAGTACCAAGTACTTCGCCTATCCGCTGCCGGACGTGGTCGCGGCGCTTGCGCGCGCGCGCTCTACCCGCCGCTCGCGGCGATCGCCAACCGCTGGAACGAGGCGATGGGCGTCGACGCTGCGCTATCCGGCGGCGCACGACGCCTTCCTCGCGCGCTGCCACGCCGCCGGGCCAGACGCGGCCGACGCCGCTGCTGCTGCAGTACGGCGCCGGCGACTACAACTGCCTGCACCAGGACCTCTACGGCGAGCACGTCTTCCCGCTGCAGGTCGCGATCCTGCTCTCCGAGCCGGGCGCGCGACTTCACGGGCGGCGAATTCGTGCTGACCGAGCAGCGGCCGCGCATGCAGTCGCGCGCCGAGGTGGTGCCGCTGCGGCAGGGCGACGCCGTGATCTTCCCGGTGCACCACCGGCCGGTGCAGGGCACGCGCGGCATCTACCGCGTCAACATGCGGCACGGCGTCAGCCGCCTGCGCTCCGGGCGCCGCCACACGCTCGGCATCATCTTCCACGACGCGCGCTGAGGGTTTGCGGCTTTGGAAGACGCTCATTGACGGGCCCAAAACTGTGTTGCCCAGTTACAGTGACCAAGTAAATCCCTGCCCGTTTACGGCGTCGCGTAACCGTCTCTCAATGAGCCGTGGCACTGGGTCGTGCGGACGCTCGCCCGCCAACTGGTTGAGCAAAACGGCAGCTCGCAAGGGCTGCTCGTCGATCGCGCGAAATGCTTCGCGGTATTTGTCTCGCCAAGCGTCCGGAGCGTCGGCCGGCCACGGCTCGAAAACCGCGAGCGGCTCATCGCGTCCTCTTACCGTGATTGTACCTAGCGGTCGAAGACGAGCGGTATCACAGCGGGCTGCCGTCCCCGGGCCCACACAGATCGTAGAACCCAGCTCCTTGTTGGCAGCCTCTAGCCGCGCGGCCGCATTGATGGCATCGCCGTGGGCCGTGTAGTCAAGCTTGGTCAGAATGCCAACATCGCCGACCACCGCAGGGCCTGTCTCGATTCCGATGCGTGTTCGCCCCAAACCGATCGCACTCGGCTCGGGTTGACTGCGGTAGCGCGCTATCCATGCACGCAGCGCAACGGCGCAATCGACCGCCCGTCGCGGATGATCGTCGAGATCGATCGGTGCGTTGAAGAGTGCGTGGATTGCATCGCCGACAATCTGCATGACCATGCCGCCATGCTCGACGATAATCACGGCAGCACCTTCGAAGTAGCCGTCGAGCACCGCCACGAGTCGCTCCGGATCGGTGCGACGTGTCATTGCGGTAAATCCTTCGATATCCGTAAAGAGCGCGGTAACCTCGCGCCGTTCACCGGCGAGCTTCACCAGGGCGGGGTTCTCAACGATCCGGCGGACAACGGCAGGCGCAAGGTGCTGCTCGAAGCGGTGCCGCACCAAAGCCTCGCGCCGCCGGGTCGCCGCGTAACCGGCAACCGATGTCACCACGAAGGCGAGCGCCGCAGCGAGTGACGGCATCATCGGATCGGCGAGACGGTCGGCGAAGATCGACAGTCCTAACGAGGATCCCCACGCGAGAACAACAAGCGCAAGGGTGCCTAACGCGCCAACAATCGGCGATAGCAGAGCGCCAGCCGTCACGCCCAGCAGACCAGCTCCGCAGACCATTGATGGCTCGATCACTCTCCATCCGTCGAGAGAGCGCGGAACCCGTCCTGAGAAGATTTGCGCGACGGCATCGGCTTGGATCTGAACCGATGGCGTAAGCGGATCGGCCGGTGTCGGGCGCAGCCCGCCGACCTCCGGCGCCGATGCGCCGAGAAGTACCACCGTTCCAGCAAGTCGACTTGCATCCGCGGTGTGGTCAATGACATCGGCGACGGAAATCGTGCGAACGGCGCGTTGGTCGGCAGCCACGGGAAGGAGGCGCAACAGTGCGTCGCTGGGCAAGGGCATTGAGAGATCGCCGGTTTCCAGCGTTGGCGGGTCTGACCGGATGAGATATGCCGATGCCTGATGCGCCAGCCGCACAGTCTCGAGCGCAAGACCCGGTCGCAGAGTGTCCGCAACGCCCACGAGGAGCGGTACGCGGCGAACCATCCCATCCGCGTCCCCAGGCAACGACAGCGCGCCGATCCCGGCGGCCGCCTCAGCGAGCAGCGGAAGAGGGCCCACTGCACCGCTAGCTCGCCACAGCTTGTCGATCGCCAGCGGGCCGCGGGTTGCGATTGGCACACCCGGCACTGGCTTTGAGAGCTCCGGATCGAGCACGAACCCAAGCGTCACCGGCGACCTGAGCGCTTTGGCGAGGCTGCGGTCCCCATCTGCCAACGCGTCAGCAAGCGCCAGAAGATCGGGACGGCCGGCAAGCCCAGCCAGGAGGCGCGCAAGCGCCGCAGGAGATTGGGCATCGGGTTCAACAAAAAGAATATCGATCGCCATTGCCGCGGGCTTCTCGTTGGCGACGGTCTCGACAAGTCGCGCCATCGTGGCGCGTGACCATGGCCACGCGCCCAGCGCCTCGATCGATCGGCGATCGATGTCCAGAACAATGACGCGCTGGCCGGTCTTGCCCTGCGTCGTTGGCCTGAGTTGAACATCTGCACTCAGCACCCGATCGAAGGCGATCTCGCGCAGGATTTCACGCCAAGCGCCCGGCATGAGCAACATCGCGGCGAGGAACAATGCGATCGCCGAGACGCCGGCGACGACGGACGCACGACGCCTCAGGAGGCTTCTAAGCATCGTCCCGCCGCGCGAGCTCAGCGAGCTTAACCGGATCGCAGAAGAGACGATCCTGGGTGCGCTTGATGGCGCCCGCACTTTCCAGGAAGCCGAGTGCCGCGTTCACCTTGGGGCGGCTTGCACCGACAAGCCGCGCCAGCTCACTTTGCGAATATCCCAGCTCCAGCGAAGCGCGCGTTCCTGGTGACGCCTTCCGGGTGCAGAGCACGGACAGCAAGACCCGGGCCAGACGAACCTCTATCGGGTAAAGCGCGATTCCCTCCAGCTGATCACTGGTATCCCTGAGGCGCCGGCACAGGAACGCGATGACCCGGGCCGAGATCGCCGGCCGCGTGGACCAGAGATCGCGAAAAGCATTGCGCTCAAGCGCAAAAGCGATCACCCGCGTGACCGCCGTCGCCTCGGCGCTCCGGGGCCCGCCATCGAGTACTGCAATTTCACCGAAGAGATCGCCGGAAACGGCATGCCTGAAACTCAGCTCTCGTCCCTCTTCTGTGGCGATCGCCAGCCGTACACGGCCGTCCACCACCAGGTAGAGATGTGTTCCGGGCCCACCGCGCGCAAAGAGCACTTCGCCCTTGCCGAAACGCGCCTCGCGAAAGTTCGCCGCGCAGGCCTGAAGGTCGTCGAGGGCCAGACCGCCGAAGAGGTCGGTGCGCGAAAGAAGCGACGTGATGGCATCGTTGCTCAGCATATCGTCGTGCAGTCGACGCCCGCGAGGCGCGAGTTAGCGGACGCTGTCCAGTGCGGCACGGATGCGGGGCTCGCCCCAGCGGACAGCCGGAGTTGGCGCGGCTCCGGGATAAGCAATATCCGACCCTTCTCCCGCGCGCACCACGACTTGGCGCCCCGCCGCTGACACGACAACGCCGCCGCGTTCCACAAAGACGCCGAAGCGTGCGTTGCTGGGGCCGGCAAAGAAACGCGTGCCACGCACCGCAATGAGGCCGAATGGGCTACGGATCTGGATGGGTAAGGGCGCACCGCCAGCTGGCCGATCGAACAGCATCGGTCCGGATTGAAGCGTGATCTCCCCGCCCGCATTCACGAGAAAGCGGTCAAGCGTGAGCCGCACCTGTTCCCCGAGACGAAGCAATGTCGTTCGCCCAAGTCGCATGGCGAGCCGCGATTGGAACCCGGTCCCGACCTGATCGCCGACAAAGAGCGGCGCGGCGCGCTCCAACCCGCGACGCACCGTATCAGTTTCGGCGAACGCTTCCCCCCGCACGTCCTCGACCGCGCCGGCTCGCTCGGCGCTTCGGGCAGCTGCTGCAAAGGCCGCAGAAACAGCGAGAGTTGCTCCTGCAACGCCGAACAACGACCTCCGGGTCAGGACATGCTCCCGATGCATGCCGTCGAACCCGTTCCGCATGGAAGCCTCCATCTACGCCCGGCGCAACGCACGCTCGTGCCTGCGACATCCGAGATCTTCCGATGACACACGGCCACCCTGAATGCTCGCTTGTCACCTATATCACAACAACGAGAGATTCCTTGACATGCGCTATATGTTGTAGAGCGCAAGCTTGACCTCTGCGACAGCCCGCCCACCGTCTGCCATGATGCCGACGGACCCGTGAAAAGCCCTGTCGGCCAGGGTCCCGGGATCTCCCTGAAAGGGAACTTCTAGAACCAGCTTGCCCTGAGGCTTTTTCTTCTTGTCCTTGCCTTGATCGATCTTGACCGTAACGGTGAAATGGTTCTTTCCCCCGGTCTTTTGTAGTTTGCCGATCACTATTTCATCGGGTTTCTCATCATCGTCGGGCCTATTGGGAACAAGGGCAGTCGCGAATGCACTTACGGTCTGCTTGATGATGCGAGGAGGATACGCGTCGGTGCCGACGACCTTGACGTTTCCCTGTCCCCTTGTTGCCTTTTCAAACGCTTTGATCGCCTTCTCCTCGTCAACCTTCCGCCTCGCCCTGTGGAAACCATAAATGGCCGTATGGGAGCCGTTGGTGGCGGTGAACGCCAGCGCCACGTATATGAGGCTTCCGCCCTTGTCGAGAACGCTGAAAAACCTGATGCCTTCGATATCCATTGCTGCCTCCCCGAGGTGGACCTGCTCAGTTGCCCTGGCGGGCAATGAGTGATTGCTTCCAACAAACTGTTTGTCCGGGGTGGGGGGTGGCTGGTTCGGCGGCTGTTACTTGGGGAACACGGGCGAACGCCCGGAACCTGGCGGCCGTCACACGCGAAAGCGCGCCCTGTCCGTATTCATGCGCTGCGCGCCGATGCGACGGGGAGCCACAGTCCCGCGCTTGCGCTACAAGCGGAGCATGAACGACACGACCTCGGTTGCTCGACCGCCCCCGCCCAATCCGCTGCTCGCTGCGCCGATTCTGCCGACGCTGGTCCGGCTCACGCTGCCGAATGCGGTTGCCATGCTGGCGACCGCGCTCGTCGCCATTGCCGAGACCTCCTATATCGGCCGCCTCGGGACCGTGCCGCTCGCCGCCATGGCGCTGGTGTTCCCGATGATCATGCTCACGCAGATGATGTCGGCGGGAGCGATGGGCGGCGGGGTGTCCTCGGCGATCAGCCGCGCGCTCGGGAGCGGAGACGTCGGGCGCGCGCAGGCGCTCGCGCTGCATGCCGCGCTGATCGGGCTTTCCGCCGGTCTCGGTTTCACGGCTTTCTTTCTGCTGCTCGGGCCGTCGATCTATCGCGTGCTCGGCGGCCAGGGCGCCGCGCTGAGCGAAGCGGTCGCCTATTCCAACATGGTCTTTTCCGGTGCGGTGGCGATCTGGCTGGTCAACACGCTCGCCTCCGTCGTGCGCGGCACCGGAAACATGATCGTGCCGTCCGCGACCCTGCTGGCGGTCGGGGCGCTGCAGATCGCGGTCGGCGGAACGCTGGGCCTCGGCCTCGGCCCGTTCCCGCGCCTCGGCATGCCGGGCGTCGCGATCGGACAGGTCGGCGCGTTCGCGTTCGGTGCGGTCGCCCTGTTCTGGTTCCTGCGTTCGGGCCGCGGCCGCCTGACGCTGCGGCTCTCCGGAGTGGAGCTGCGGCGAGAGATGTTCGCCGACATCCTCAAGGTCGGCGCGCTCGCCTGCCTGTCGCCGCTGCAATCGGTGCTCACCATCCTGATCTTCACCGGCCTGGTCGCCCGCTTCGGCACGCAGGCGCTCGCCGGCTACGGCATCGGCGCGCGGCTGGAATTCCTGCTGGTGCCGATTGCCTTCTCGATCGGGGTCGCCTGCGTGCCCATGGTCGGGATGGCGGTCGGCGCCGGCGATATCGCGCGCGCGCGGCGCGTGGCGTGGACCGGCGGCGGCCTCGCCGCCGCGGTGCTCGGCGCCATCGGCCTCGTGGTCGCGCTCGTGCCGGACGCGTGGTCGCGGCTGTTCACGGAGGATGCCGCCGTGCTGGCGGCGGCCCGCGCGTACCTGCAATGGGCCGGGCCGGGCTTCGCGTTCTTCGGGCTCGGGCTGTGTCTCTACTTCGCCTCGCAGGGCGCCGGCAGGATCCTTGGGCCGGTGCTGGCCGCGACCGTGCGTCTCGTGCTGGTGATCGGCGTCGGCTGGTGGCTCACCGCCGCCGGCGCGCCGCTCTGGACCCTGTTCGCGCTGGTCGCCGCCGCGATGGCGACCTACGGCGTGCTCACGGCAGCCGCGGTCTACCTGACGCCGTGGGGCAGAACGTAGGGTGGGCAAAGGCGCGCGCTTGCGGCCGTGCCCACGTCTCGCGCGTCCGCGTGGGCACGGCGCGCAAGCGCGCGCCTTTGCCCAGTGTGCCGAGCATGATCGACAGCTTGGAGGTGAGAGTCCTCTATCCAGCCTGATGGTGGCGAAGGATTAGCGAAGCGCAAGGGCGCCGTCGCGAGGCGGGGTCTGAAGGAAGCGTGGAGCAAAGCCGCGGCCCGATGGACAAGAACCGGATAACGAGGCCTACCCGGTCGGACGAGCGAGCTGGGAATCGCGAAGTCCACGGCCATCAAGGACCGGGGTGGTAGATCCGGCGGGCGTGCGGTGAAGGCGGTCGATCTTACCTCGGGAGGTCTGCGCTGTGTCCCGGATTCGAGACTGAGGTCGTCGCAAGGCGACCTGACCGCAGCGCAGAAGTCAGCAGAGGGCATAGTGTGCGCTGGGCAGCGCCCAGATCAGGAGGGTTGAAGTCCCTCCGGCGCTCGGATGAGGAGTGCCGTATCCAAAGGCGGGGGTAATGCCTCGCTGGCCGAAGTGAGAGGCAGGTATGGAGAAGCCTAAACGGGCACGAAGGCGAAAGCCGGAGACAGCCAAGGCGGACCTGAAGCCACCGCTCGAAGAACTTCGGAGGACAGGGTGCCCGCCGCGAGGCGGGATCCGAAGGGTATGCGGAGAAGTACCGGGCCGTAGTCGATGGGGGCTACCCCAAGGACGAACCGGTCGGCCAAAGGTGGGACACGGTCGAGCCCGCACTATGGGGGCGAAGGCATTCTCATTCACCCACCGCACCAAGGTGTTTGCGGACGGCACGGTACGGAAGATCAGGACGTGACCCCAGGAGAACTTCCAGAGCCCTCGGGTGGCACTGAGGGAAGCGACTCCATAAGCGCAAGCGAAACGAGAAGCGGAGCTCTGGAAGTGGTCGGACGGCTGGGTAGTACCGCAAGTGCGGCGAAAGTCGCGCCACCAGTAGCATGGCGACCGAGTGGGTCGGGGAAGCCAGCCGGCGAAGACGGTCGGGGAGAGAAAAGAAGCGAGATGAGCAAGGTCGGTGAGGTGGAAAGTTCCTTGAGCGAAAGACCCGAACATCATCGACCGAGGAGACTCGCAGACTGGATCAATCCGACGGGGGCGAGGAAGGTCCACTCGCTGATTGACAAGGTGTACAAGCGGAAGAACTTGGAGATCGCCTGGGAGCGCGTCAGAGCCAATCATGGGGCCGGTGGGATTGACGGTGAGAGCATCGAAGCATTTGGCGAAGAGCTCGAAGAGCGCCTTGCCCGACTGCATGAGGAGCTTCGAACCGACAGCTACACCCCGCAACCTGTAAGGCAGGTGCGCATCCCGAAGGCGGGCAAACCGGGTGAGTGGCGCACGCTGGGAATCCCGACGATCTTCGATCGGGTATGTCAGCAAGCCTTGCTCAATCGGCTGGAGCCGATCTTCGAGCCGGTGTTCGATGATGCCAACTACGGATACCGGCGAGGGCGGTCGACGAAAGACGCTCTGCGCAAAGTCTGGAAGGAGATCGAAGCGGGTAGGGAATGGATCGTGGACGCAGACCTGAAGGACTTCTTCGGGTCTGTGGAGCACGAGAAGCTCCTAACACTCGTGGCCCAACGTGTGTCCGATGGCAGAATCCTGCGCCTCATTGAGGCCATGCTGACAGCGGGCAGTTATGGAGAGGGTCGGCTCTTCCCGGCTGAACGAGGGACACCGCAGGGCGGGGTAGCCTCACCGTTGCTGAGCAACATCCTCCTGACGCCGTTCGATTGGGAGATGCGAAGCAAGGGCTATCAGCTCACGAGGTACGCGGACGACTGGGTCATCACCTGCACGTCCGCGGCGGAGGCGCGTGCCGCGCTGGCGGCGGCGAGCCGAATCTTGAAGGAGCTGGGCGTGAACATCAATCCGCAGAAGACGCGGATCGTCCACGTTCGGCACGGCTTCGAGTTCCTCGGGTACAAGATCAAGCGCGGCGGCAGCCCGATGCGGCTGCCGACGAGCAAGATCCGAACGCGTGCCCGACCGGGAGCGCTCTATGCGTATCCCCGGGAGAAATCGATCCGTCACTTCAAGGATCAGATTCGCCGGCTCACACGGCGCAAGGCTCCGGTGAACACTCGGGAGCTGATAAAACAGGTCAACCCCGTCGTGCGTGGTTGGGGCCATCACTACAAGCGGGCTCACGTCCGAAAGCTCTTCCACCGACTCGACGGCTGGCTGGTGCGGCGAATCTGGTCGCATCGGTTCGGCAAGTGGCGCTGCTGCGGCTGGACAACGTTGCCACTCCGCAAGCTCTACGGCGAGTTCGGGCTCGTCAATCTTGTCGCGCTGATCCCTTCCATCGCAACTCAGAGGACAGCGTCTTCGTGAAAGCTGGATGCGGGAAAACTGCACGTCCAGTTTGTGCGGCGGACGGAGGCCAGCGCGAGAGCAATCGAGCGCGCCTCCTCCGACCCGACAGGCGGGAGCGTCCGCCGAAGGCCCGAACGGTGGAATGGCCGGTAGAGCGGCAATCTCGTGCGCGCCATGCGGCAGAACAATCAGGTCAAGCTGAACTTGGGCACCGGAGCAAGCGGTGAAGCCGCAAGCGGCGCCGCCCGAGAGACCGAAGCGCGCGCGGCGAAAGCCGATATCGAAGGCCAGGCGGTCGCGTTGGGACCGTCGATGGAAGCAGTTGTGGAGCGTGCGAACCTGAAGAAGGCGCTGGCGCAGGTGAAGCGCAACAAGGGCGCCGGCGGCATCGACGGGATGACCGTCGATGACCTGCCGGCCTACCTGAAGGAGCATTGGCTCACGCTCCGGGCGCAGCTGCTTGAAGGCACCTACAGACCGCAGCCGGTGCGGCGGGTGGAGATACCGAAGGCGTCGGGCGGCATACGCGCGCTCGGCATCCCGACGGTGCTCGACCGCTTCATCCAGCAGGCGATGATGCAGGTGCTGCAGGCGGACTGGGACCGGACGTTCTCCGAGGCAAGCTTCGGCTTTCGGCCGGGGCGCTCGGCGCATCAAGCGGTGGAGCGGGCGCAACAGTACATCGCGTCCGGTCACGACGTGGTGGTTGATGTCGACCTGGAGAAGTTCTTCGACCGGGTCAACCACGACATCCTGATGGGGCTCATTGCCAAGCGGGTGACCGACAAGCGCATCCTCAAGCTCGTTCGCGGGTTTCTGACCGCGGGCGTGCTCGACGGCGGTCTTGTCGGCCCGACCGAGGAGGGCACGCCGCAGGGCGGACCGCTCTCGCCGCTATTGTCGAACCTGATGCTGGACGTGTTGGACAAGGAACTGGAGGAGCGCGGCCACCGCTTCGTGCGCTACGCCGACGACTGCAACATCTATGTACGCAGTCAACGGGCGGGCGAACGGGTGATGGCGAGCATCGAGACGTTCCTTGCCAAGCGTCTCAAGCTCAAGATCAACAAGGCGAAGAGCGCGGTCGCCAAGCCGAGCGTCCGCAAGTTCCTGGGCTTCAGCTTCACAAGCAGGAGAGAGCTGCGCCGGCGCATCGCGCCGCAGGCGATCGCCCGCTTCAAGAGCCGGGTTCAAGAACTGACGCGGCGCACGCGCGGGGCGAGCCTGCCGCAGATCGCCAAGGAACTGTCCGTCTATCTTGTTGGATGGCGCGGCTACTTCGGCTTCTGCGAGACGCCATCGGTGTTGCGCCACCTCGACCAGTGGACCAGGCGGCGGCTGCGCGCCGTCGCCTGGCAGCAATGGCGACGCGGACGCACCCGTTACGCACAGCTGCGACGCCGCGGCGTCGGCCGGGACCTGGCGGCGCAAACCGCCGGCAGCCCGCATGGCCCCTGGCGGCTCAGTAACAGCCCCGCGCTCACCATCGCCCTATCCAATGCCTCCTTCTCCGTCTCGCTCAAGCTGTCTTCCCTCGCATCCAAACGCATCGCTTAATCCGCCGAACCGCCGTATACGGACCCGTATGTACGGTGGTGTGGGAGGGGAGGGGTCGCGAGACTCCCCCCTATCCCGATCCCTACACGCTAATTCACCTTGATGTTCAGCTCCTTGACCAGCCGCGCGTATTTCTCGAAGTCATCGCGGACCAGGCGCGCGAATGCGTCGGCGCTGCCGCCGATCGGCTCCTGCGCCGACGCCACCAGGTTGTCGCGGATCGCCGGATCGGCCAGCGCCTTGCCGATCTCGGCGTTCAGCCGCGCCGCGATCGTCGGCGGCGTTCCGGCCGGCACGAACACGCCGAGCCATTGGTCGAGCACCAGCCCTTTGATGCCGGCCTCCTGGTAGGTCGGCACGTCCGGCAGGCTTTGCGAGCGCGCGGCGGTCGTCTGCGCCAGCAGGCGCAAGCTCCCGGCCCGATAGTGGGGAATGAGCGGCGTCGATCCGAGCGAGCCGAGCTTGACGTGGCCGGCGATGAGATCGTTGATGGCTTGGCCGCCGCCGCGATACGAGACCTGCTCGAGCTGCAGGCCGGCGATCTGCGCGAACCATTGCGTCACCATGTGCTGCGACGACCCGAAACCGCTGCCGGTCGCGTAGCGCAGGCCCGGCTGCGCTTTCACCAGCGTGACGAGCTCGGCCAGCGTGCTGACGCCGAGCGAAGGATGCACGGCCAGCACGATGGGCTGGCGGGAGAGTTGGATCACGGGGCTAAGATCCTTGAGCGCATCGTAGTTGACCTTGTAGACGTGCGGATTGCTCGCGATCGCGTCCGGAGCGATCAAAATCGTGTAGCCGTCGGCTTCGCTCTTGGCCGCGGCCTCGATGCCGATATTGCCGTTGGCGCCGGTCCGGTTCTCCACGTAGACCTGCTGGCCGAGGGAGCGAGAAAGATGCTCGCCGACAAGACGGGCGGCGACGTCGGTTGAGCCGCCGGCCGCGAACGGCACGATCATGCGGATCGGACGGTTCGGCCATTGCTGGGCGTAAGCCGTCAGCGGCGCGACCGCGGTCAGGGCTGCCAGCGTCGCAAGGACGCGAACCAACATCATCAGGAATGCTCCCCGGTTTACGCCTGGCGCGTAGCCCGGGTTGAGCGCCAGCGAAACCCGGGGCCGGCCTGGTCGCGACCATTCCCGGATTCGCTCCGCCCAATCGGGGCTACTCGGTATCGTAATTGGGCTTCTCCCGCCCGGCCAGCCGTCGCGCTCGAGCACGTCGCGACATTTCCTGGCGGGGCGGACCTCCCGGTCTATGTGCGCGTGCCCCAAGCCGACGGCCATCAGGCGTGGTCGAGCCCGATCTATCTCATCGATTGAGTGATACCAGCAGCATGAGTTCCGACTCGTCATGCCCGGCACCCGGTCCGCCTTTTGGCCGGCCCGCGTGAAACCTTGTGCCGGGTATCCACGGCTTTCTTCCTTGGCGGTGGCGCACGCAAAGACGTGGATGGCTGGGACAAACCCTCGCGATTGCTCGCCTGGCCATGACGGATGGATGGGCTCAACACCTGGCGCGCGTTGGTATGAGATCACGTGGCCCACGGGGAAATTCGAGCAATGTCTATTGCTTACACCGTTCGACAGAGGACTGTGCGCAGTCCAAATTTATGCGAAACCCGACGGCAATATTGAGCAAAAAGTTACCATCGAGGGCGTAGACAGGCGGACGGACGGTTTTCGGAGGGCCGGATGTTCGACGTGCTGGCTGTGGCGGAGTTCCCTTACAACCAGCTCGCCAACAAGCTGTTGTCGCTCGGCTCGGTATTTTCCATTACGTCGCTGGGCTGTGCGCTGTGTCTGGCCGTCGTTTTCCTGGCGTTCAAGCGCCGGAGAAAAAACCGACGCATCCGGCTCGGCACGCTGGCACGGGCGCTTTTCCCAAAACGCATCACGGCAAGCGCCTCGCATTCTGCCGACGTCGGATACTTCTTCTTCAACGTGTTCGTTTTCGGCCTCGTCTTCGGCTGGGCCGTGCTGTCGTATCAGGTCCTCACCAACGCCGTGATCGATGGCCTGGTGGGCGCATTTGGTCCGACGCAGCCGACGTTCCTCGCCGGATGGCCGGCTCGAATTCTCGTGACCGTCTCGCTCTTCCTCGCCTATGAGCTAGGCTATTGGATCGATCACTATCTCAGCCACCGGATCCCGATCCTGTGGGAATTCCACAAGGTCCACCACACCGCTCACGTCTTGACGCCCTTGACCATATTCCGGGTGCATCCGGTTGACGGGGTGGTAAACGCCAACATCATCGCCATTACCATGGCGATCACCAATGGCGTCGTGAATTATGCATTGGGCGAAATCGCGTACCAATATGCCGTCACGGATCGCAACCTCATATTTGTGCTGTTCGTGCATGCCTATCTTCATCTGCAGCATACGCACCTGTGGATTCCGTTCACGGGCGTATTGGGGCGCGTATTGGCGAGCCCGGCGCATCACCAGGTGCATCACTCCACCAACCCCATCCATTTCAACAAGAACCTCGGAAGCTGTCTCTCGGTCTGGGACTGGGTGTTCGGAACGCTGCATGTTCCCAACAAGGAACCGGAACGGTTGACGTTCGGCATCGAACGCGCCGATGGCAGTCGAGAGGACGACCACGCCATAACGAGCGGGTTGATCGGGCCGGTGTGGCGCACCTTTTCGCATGTCAGGACGATGCTGCAGAGATGATCTCCGCCATGCCGGTCGCGCTGCCGATGCGGCAGGCTACCGCGTCGCTTCGGCCGGATGCGCTTTGAGCGGGAGCGCGCGCCTGGGAAAATGCAGGGACGAGCACACGGGCTCGAATCCGATCTTGGCATAGCAGCGGTTCGAGAACGGGTTGCGCAGATCGGTGTAGAGGCAGGCGATGCGCTTGCCTTCCGCATAGGCGCGCTCCACCACCGCGGCCGTGACCGACGCGGCGTAGCCGCGCCCGCGTAAGCGAGGCGGCGTGTAGACGCCGCTGATCGCCGCGGCGCCGCGCGTCCGCCGCGCAATGCCGGCGACCGAGACCGGCTCTCCGTCCACGACCCAGAACAGGTGCCGCCCGTCGGCGGCCGCCCGTTCCAGCCGCTCTCGAACGGGCGACGGGTCCTGCGGCGTCGCTTCGCCGGCGAACGCGACCATCCAGTCGGCGAACAGGGAGGCGTCTTCGGCCGTCACCGGTCGCGCATGACCGGGCGTGCCGGGATATTTCGGTGGCCCGGTCAGGGCGGAGATCCGCTGGGGGATCGGATCGAGAAACGCAAGGCCAAGTTCGGACGCGCGCTCGACGAACCACTGTGCGGTCAGGTCCGGACCCACCACGCCGCGATACTCGATGTCTGCGGTGAGCTCGGCCAAGTGCCGGCAGCCGAGGGCGTCGAGCTCGCCGAGGACGATCGGCCAACCGATCGTCATCGCGGCGCATTGGCCGGGCGTACCGAGGCTCCACGTCACGACGTCCCGCGCCTGCTCGCGCGCGGCCCGCTCCAGGATCGCCAGGATCAGGTTGTGGCGCGCCTCATGCGCTTCGAGTGCCGGCGCGTGGTAGGCGAAGAATTCGGAAGCCTGCATGGGGCACCATGATACAGCGATCGCCTGTCTCCTCACGAAGAGGGTTTAAGAAGCGAGCGGCTTGCTGCAACCCTGATCATGAAAGCCTGGCCGAAATTAACCCTCATCCTGAGTTGCCAACCGGCGTTGGGTCGACCCGCTGCGGATGAAACGATCCATACATTGCGGGTACTCGCCAGCGCTCGCTCTATATGTCGATCGTTTCTTATTAGGAGCGCCGCGAAGCGGCGCGTCTCGAAGAGCCTGTCCTCGGACTTGATCCGAGGAATGTTCCAGAAGTCTCTAACGGCGCCGCGGTGCGTGCTTCGAGGCTTTCCCCGACTTCGTCGGGGAAAGCATCCCGGATCAAGTCCGGGACAGGCTCTCAGCATGAGGGGGTTGGAGGACCCTGAACCCCCTGGATTCTCTTTCGGCCAGACTTTGAGGAGCCGCCGACGGCGGCGTCTCGAAGGATGGCCGCGAACGCCAAGGATCACCCCACCACGCCGCCGGCCCGCAGCTGCCGGATCGCCTCGCCGTCGTAGCCGAGCTCGCCCAGCACCTCGTCGCTGTGCTGCCCGAGCGTGGGTGCGCGGCGCGGGCGGACTTTCTCGGCGCCGTCGATCCGGATCGGGCTGTCGATCGTGAGCATCGTATCCCCTTCGAGCGGAACGAAGACCCCGGTTTCCTGCATCTGGCGATCGTTGGGGAGGTCGTCCATCAACGCCATGAAGCCGAACACCAGGCCGTAGGCGTCGAGCAGGGCGCGCCACTCGGCCAGATCCTTGCCCGCGAAGACCGCGTCCAGGATCGCGATCAGCTCGCGCGAATGGGCGCGCCGGTCCGCGTTGGTGGCGAAGCGCGGATCGCCGATCAGCTCCTCCTTGCCGATGCATTTGGCGAATGCCGGCCACTGCCGGTCCTCGTTGAGCAGCGAGAGCAGGATCCAGCGGCCGTCGCGGCAGCGGTAGTGGTTGGCGATGGCATTGCGCCCCTCCTCGCGCGGCGGACGGTCGAGGAAACGCGCGCCGCAGAGCTTCGCCTGCACCCAGCAGCCGTTCGACCAGGCGCCGTTGGCGAGCAGCGAGGTGCCGACATGGGCGCCCTCGCCGGTGCGCTCGCGCCGGTAGAGCGCCATGACGATGCCGGAGTACAACGCCAGCGCGGACGGATGGTCGCCCATGCCGGGCGCGGAGCGCGCCGGCTGAGCGTCGCCGCTCGGCCGCACCATGTCCATCAGGCCCGAGCGCGCCCAATACGCGTTGCTGTCGAAGCCCGGCTTGTTGGCTTCCTCGCCGGTCTCGCCGTAGCCGCTGAACGAGGCATAGATCAGTCGCGGGTTGAGCGGCGCAAGCGTCTCGTAGGTGATGCCGAGCCGGCCGCGCGCCGGGAAGGGCATGTTGGTGATGAAGACGTCGGCATCTGCGACGAGACGATACAGGACCGACCGGCCTTCCGGCCTGGTCAGGTCGAGTGCGAGGCTCCGCTTGTTGCGCGACTCCAGTATCCAACAGTAGTTGTGCTCGCTCACCGGATAGCCGGGCAGGCTCGACAGCCGGCGATAGGGATCGCCGCCGCCCGGCGGCTCGATCTTGATCACCTCGGCGCCGAAATCCGACAGGATGGTCGCCGCCGCCGGCGCCGCAATAAAGCTCGCGCAATCCAGGACTTTCAGGCCCGCGAAGATCGGATCCGGCATGGGCGGGCTTCCTTCCGTGGCTGAGAGCGGGCGTTGGGGCGGCGCGTGGCGGGAGCTCAAGTCTAAGCCGTGTGCTGGTACATCAACAGTGGTCGGCAGCGGCTCCCTGGACCCCGGCACCCTCGGCCTGCGCCACCCAGCCGCTGCCCGGATGCGCCATTGCGAACGGGTCGACCGCCCAGGCCCTGCCGGCGTGGATATCGCCGGTTCGAGCCTCAAGCCAGCCGGCGAGCGGCGTCAGGCGTATGCCACCCGGCCCGCTCGGATAGGACTCGCTGACGAATGGCGTCAGGTCGGCCGGCCGCCGCACGACCTGGACGATATGGTTGATGCCGCGCAGGATGGGATGGAACTGCACGCCCGTTTCACCAATGCCCCTTTCGACGGTTCCAGGCATAGAGCAAGTCGGCGAACCGGTCATATCCGAAGCGCGTGATCCACCGGATGCCCCACAAGCCGAGCAGCCGCGCGAGCCAGGCGTCGCCCGGCGTGCGGCGCCAGACTTCGATCGCGCAATCGGCGCCGACGTGGAGACGGCCGTTCGAATCGACGCCATGGAGCCGCCGCCGAACATCCTCGACGCCGGCCCCGAAGCGGGCGAGCGCATCCGGCTCGAGATTGATGTCGCGAAACTCGATCGCGCCCGCGCGTGCCGCCCGCACGAGGCGGTTGTGTTGCCAATCGATGCCCGCATTGCAGACGGGACACTTGGTATTGTACCAGACCGTCAGCTTGGAATGTGTCACGGGCAAACTCCGCGGGCCCCCATCCGCCGCTTGGGCTTCGGCATGATTGACATCATCGCATGATCAATTGATGCCGCGATTGCGCCGCGCGACAAAATCGACCACGCTCCGGTAGAGCCAATTCGGGCCGAAGGGGCCGGCCGTCGCTGGATGGCCCGAACGAAAGAGCCGAGAATGGCCGAGTTGCAGTGGGGCGCCGAGACCACAAGGGGAGGAATGTGGCCAAGCTGCTCGAGGTCGAGGGCCTCCAGACGCATTTCTTGACGTCGGCGGGCCTTATCAAAGCGGTTGACGGCATCTCTTACGAGGTCGGCGAGGGCGAGACGGTCGCCGTGGTTGGGGAATCCGGCTGCGGCAAGTCGGTCGGCGCGCTGTCGATTCTGCGGCTCATTCCGGACCCTCCCGGCCGTATCGTCGGCGGCAGCATTCGATTCAATGGTCGGGACCTGCTCACCCTCAGCGAAGAGGAAATCCGCCGCGTTCGCGGCCGGGAGATCGGCATGATCTTCCAGGAGCCGATGACGTCGCTCAATCCGGTCCTGACCATCGGGCTTCAGCTCACCGAGACGGTGCGGCAACACTTGGGCGTGTCGCAAGAGATCGCGGAGGCGCGCGCCGTCGAGCTGTTGGGGATGGTCGGCATATCGGAACCGCGGCGGCGGCTGCGGCAATATCCGCATCATCTCTCAGGCGGCATGCGCCAGCGGGTGATGATCGCGCTGGCGCTGTCCTGCGGTCCGAAGCTCATCATCGCCGACGAGCCGACGACCGCGCTCGACGTCACCATCCAGGCGCAGATCCTCGAGCTGATGAAGGATCTGACCCGGCGTCTCGGCGTGGCGTTGATCATCATCACGCACAATCTCGGCGTCGTCGCCCGCTATGCCGACCGGGTGAACGTCATGTATGCGGGCCGCATCGTCGAGAGCGGGACGGCCCGCCAGATCTATCACAGCCCAAGCCATCCCTACACGCTCGCGCTGTTGCGCTCCGTCCCGCGGATGGATCAGCCGCGCAAGGCGAAGCTCGTTCCGGTCGAGGGGCAGCCGCCCGACCTCATGCGGCTCGACGCCGGCTGCGCCTTCCGACCGCGCTGCGCCTTCGCGGTGGCCCGTTGCCGGGAGACCGCGCCCGCTCTCGAGCCGGTGGCGGAGGGCCATCGCTCCGCGTGCTGGGAAAAGGCCCGCCTCACCGAGTTCAGGAGGATGGCGTCGTGACCGCGGCCGGCACCGAGACGCCCGACGCTCGTCGGCCCGGCGCGACGCCGGCGGCGAGCGACGTCCTCCTGAGCGTGCGCGGGCTCAAGAAATACTTCCCCGTCACCGAGGGCGCGCTCGTTCCGCGCATCGTTGCCCAGGTCAAAGCCGTCGACGGCGTGAGCTTCGATATTCGCCGCGGCGAGACGCTCGGCCTGGTCGGCGAGTCGGGCTGCGGCAAGACCACGACCGGCCGCTGCATCCTGCACCTCGAGCGCCCGACCGAGGGGGAAATCCTGTTTGACGGCCTCAGCCTCACCAAGCTCGACAGGAAATCGCTGGGCCGCGTGCGCCGGCGCATTCAGGTCATCTTCCAGGACCCTTACAGCTCGCTCAATCCGCGCATGAAAGTCGGCGACATCATTGCCGAGCCGATCCGCGTGCACGGAATCGAGCCCGACCGGCCGGCCGAGGCGAAGCGCGTGCGCGACCTGCTGACCATCTGCGGCCTGCCGGCGAAATTCGCCGACCGCTATCCGCACGAGATGAGCGGCGGGCAGCGTCAGCGCGTCGGCATTGCGCGCGCGCTGTCGATGAAGCCGGAATTCATCGTGTGCGACGAGGCGATCTCGGCACTCGACGTCTCGATTCAGGCGCAGATCATCAATCTCCTGGAAGAGCTCCGGGAGGAGTTCAATCTCACCTACCTCTTCATCGCCCACGATTTGAGCGTGGTGCGCCACCTTTGCCATCGCGTCGCGGTGATGTATCTTGGCAAGGTGGTCGAGCTCGCCGAGTGTGACGAGCTCTACGGGAATCCGCTGCATCCCTACACGCAGGCCCTCCTCGAGGCCGTGCCTGTTGCGGATCCCGCCGTCGAGGAACGACGCGCGCACCGGATCCTCAAGGGCGAGGTGCCGAGTCCGATGAATCCGCCGGCCGGCTGCGTGTTCCATCCGCGTTGCGTGCTGGCCGTCGAGGGGTGCGCCAAGGCTGTACCTGCCCTGCGGGAGGTGAAGCCGGGCCACTGGGTCGCCTGTACGGAGGTGTAGAGGGGCCGGCAAGACTCCAAAAGGGTAAACGCCGAAGCTTATCGGCGGGGAAAGAAAACAGGGGAGCGACAAACGGGAGGAATGAGCATGAAACGCTCAACACTGAAATTCGCGTGCACACTGGCCGCAGCACTGTCCTTGACGGTTGCGGGTACGGCGCTGGCCGTCGAAGCCCCTAAGACGGGCGGGACGCTGACCTTTGTCGTTCCGGACGAACCGCCGAGCTGGGATGGACATCGGGAGACGACTTTCGCGCTGATCCATCCATTCGCGCCGTTCTACAGCCTGCTCATCAAGGTCGATCCGAATAATCCGTCCTCGCCGACGGATTTCGTGTGCGACCTGTGCACCGAGATGCCGAAGCCGACGGACGGCGGCAAGACCTACACCTTCAAGCTCAGGCAGGGCGTGAAGTTCACCGACGGCACGCCGCTGACCGCCCACGACGTGGTGGCGTCGTACAAGAAGATCGTTTTCCCGCCGGAGGGCACGACCAGCGCCCGCGTCGCATTCTTCGTGATGGTCGAAAGCGTGACCGCGCCCGACGACCACACCGTCGTGTTCAAGCTCAAATATCCGTCGGGCGCCTTCATCCCGGCGCTGGCGACGCCGTACAACTTCATCTACTCCAAGGCCAAGCTCGACGCCGACATCCGCTGGTACGAGAAGAACGTGCTCGGCTCCGGACCGTTCAAGTTCGTGGCCCGCGAGGCCGGCGCTTTCGTGCGCGGCGAGCGCAACAAGGACTTCTACGTCAAGGGCCAGCCCTACCTCGACGGTTTCGAGGCGATCTTCTCCAACAAGCAGGCGGTGCGCGTACAGTCGATCCGTGGCGACCGGGCCGCGATCGAGTTCCGCGGCTTCCCGCCGAAGAGCCGCGACGACCTCGTCCAGGCCCTCGGCAACGACATCACGGTGCAGGAGAGCGACTGGAACTGCTCGCTTCTGTTCACCCCGAATCACAAGAAGAAGCCCTTCGACGACGTTCGCGTACGCCGCGCGCTCACCTTGGCGGTCGATCGCTGGGGCGGATCGAAGCACCTGTCGCAGATCGCCATCGTCAAGGCGGTCGGTGGCGTCGCCTTTCCGGGCCATCCGCTGGCGGCGACCAAGGCGGAGCTGGAGCAGATCCCCGGCTACTGGCCGGACATCAACAAGTCGCGGGCCGAGGCCAAGCGGCTGCTGCAAGAGGCGGGGGTCCCCAACCTGAAGTTCACGATCGCGAACCGCGCCATCGACCAGCCGTATACGATCGTCGGCACCTGGCTGATCGACCAATGGCGACAGATCGGCGTGACGGTCGAGCAGACGATGGAGCCGACGGGTCCGTTCTATGCACGGCTGCGGTCGAAGGAGTTCGACGTGACGATGGATTTCAACTGCCAATCCGTCGTCAATCCACTGCTCGACATCGGCAAGTTCCTGTCGGAAGACATCGGCAACGAAAGCTATGGCGCGTACACGGATCGCGATCTCGACAAGGTGTTCGAGGCCATGAATCGCACCGTGGACGCGACCGAGCAACGCAAGCTGATGCGCGCGTTTGAGAAGCGTGTGCTGGACGACGAGGCCCACTCCTTCATCACGCTGTGGTGGAACCGCATCATCCCGCACCGGTCCTATGTGAAGGGCTGGAAGATCAGCCCCAGCCACTACATCAACCAGGACCTCGCCAACGTGTGGCTCGACAAGTGACCGCCGCGCGCTCCAACCTCGTCATGCTGAGGTGCTTTCCCGGACGAAGTCCGGGAAAGCCTCGAAGCACGCACGGCGGGCACCGTCAGCGACTTCTGGATCATCCTTCGAGGCTCGGCGCGTCCCGCGCCTCGCACCTCAGGATGACGGTGTAGTTCTTGGCCAGCCCGCTGAGACGCCGGCGCCGACGACCATGCACCAGTACATCCTCAAGCGGCTGCTGCTGATGATCCCGACGCTGCTCGGCGCCGGACTTCTCGTTTTCATCCTGCTTCGGCTGATTCCGGGCGACATCTGCGTGCTGCGCATGGCCGGCGGATCGGGATATGTCGACCCCAAGGCCATCGCGCTATGCCAGCGCGAGCTCGGGCTCGATCGATCCTACGTGGTGCAGTTCCTGGATTTCATCTGGGGCTTCGTCCGCTTCGATTTCGGCAACTCGATGTGGACCGGCCGGCCGATCGTCGAGGAGATCGCGCTGCGCTTCCAGCTCTCGCTGCAGATCGCCGTCATGGCGACGCTCACCGCCGTCCTGCTCGCCATCCCGCTCGGCACCATCTCGGCCGTCAAGCAGAACACCTGGATCGACTACGGGGTGCGCGCCTTCTCGATCGCCGGGATCGCGATGCCCTCGTTCTGGCTCGGCATCCTGATCATCCTCGGCCTGCTCGTCACCACCAAGAAGCTGTTCGGCGTGTCCTGGATGCCGCCGATCAAGTACGTGCCGCTCTGGGTCGACCCGCTCTACAACCTGAGCATGACGATCTTCCCGGCGGTGGCGACCGGTTACCGCTATTCCGCGGTGGCGACCCGGATGACGCGATCGGCGCTGCTCGAGGTCCTGGGCGAGGACTACGTGCGCACCGCGCGGGCCAAGGGATTGGTTCGCAAGCTCATCATCCGGCGCCACGCGCTCAAGAACGCGCTGTTGCCGGTGGTCACCATCATCGGCATCGAATTCGCGTTCCTGATCGGCGGGCTGGTCGTCACCGAGCAGGTGTTCAACCTCAACGGCCTCGGCAAGCTGTTCGTTTCGTCCGTCACCAACCATGACTATGCGATGACCCAGGCGCTGGTCATGCTGGTGGTCGCGATCTTCGTGTTCACGAATTTCCTCGTCGACATCGTGTATGCGTGGCTCGACCCGCGCATCCGCTACGGCAAGTAGGCGCGGAGGTCGCGAATGACGATCGCTGCCGACGGCAGAACCGAAATCGAGTTGACCGACGACCAGGCCGAGCAGCGCGGCTGGCTCGCGACCGCCGGGCAATTCGCGCGCCGCAATCCGCTCGGCGCCGCCGGCGGCGCGGTGATCGTCGTGATGATCCTGGTCGCGGTGTTCGCCGACGTGATCGCGCCCTACAACCCGGTCGCCAATGCGTTCGACCGGATGCATGAGCCGCCCGGCCTGGCAAACTGGTTCGGCACCGACCAGTTCGGGCGCGACGTGTTCTCGCGCCTCGTCTATGGGGCCCGCACCGCGCTCGTCGTCGGCTTCGCGTCGGCGATCGTCGGCGCGTCCATCGGGCTGGTCCTCGGGGTGGCGAGCGCGTATTTCGGCGGCCGGATCGACCTGATCTTCCAGCGCGTGCTCGACGTGTTCATGGCGTTCCCGATCATCATCCTGGCGCTGGCGGTGATCGCGATCTTCGGGCCCGGGACGCAGAACGTGATCATCGCCATCACGATTCCCTTCATTCCGCGCTGCGCGCGCGTGGTGCGCTCGACCGCGCTTGCGATCCGCGAGATGCCCTATGTCGACGCCGCGCGCGCCTGCGGCTTCAGCCATGCCCGGATCATCCTGCGCCACATGGTGCCGAACGTCATGGCGCCCTTCCTGATCATGATCACGGCCTTCGTCGGCCAGGCGATACTGCTCGAGGCATCGCTCTCCTATCTGGGCCTCGGCGTGCAGGAGCCGACGCCGGCCTGGGGCCTGATGCTGCAAGGGGGCGCTGAGGAATACGCCGAGAGCGCCCCATGGATCGCCATCTTCCCGGGGGTCGCTATCAGCCTCGCGGTGTTCGGCTTCAGCCTGTTCGGCGACGCCGTGCGCGATGAGCTCGATCCGAAGCTGCGGGCGCGCTGACGCCTCGGGTGCATTTGCAAGACCGCGATGACTTGACCGCGGGCGCACGTCGCACAAGATCGGCCGACATGGCATAGTCAGGCCCTAGTAGCACGGAGGATTTGCAATGCCGCTGCAGCGAGGTGAAGTGCTGGGCTACGACTTCGACCGGATGGTCGTTGATTTCACGATGTCCAATCAGGGCAAGACGGTGCGGTGTGCGATCAGCACCGCGGCCATGGACGATCTTGAAGGCAAGCGTGAGGTGAAGTCAGATCAGCGGGTCGACCAGTTTGTGCGGTTGCGCGATGCGATCGAGGAGCGGGCATCCCGTAAGTTCTTCGAAGGGCCAGTCGACGCCAAAGGGCCGGTGGTGTTGCGATCCAACGATTTCTTCAAGTAGCTGCCGCATCCTGCGCGTCATGACCGGCCTGGCCACCAAACGCCAGGGAAGCAAGGACCCGCGGCATCGCGAAGGCTTATACCAGCGGCGTCGGATTCTGACTCGTCATGCCCGGCCTTGTGCCGGGCATCCACGTCTTTCTTCCTTTTGCCGCTCAAGCAAGACGTGGATGGCCGGGACAAGCCCGGCCATGACGGGTGGAAGGTCACCATCTCACGCCGCTGGTATTACTTGTCGAGCCAGACCTCCTCGAAGCGCCAATTGTTGTAGATCGAGTTCTCGTGCGCCACGTGCCCCTTCACGTGCGGGTGCCAGCAGGTCGCGGCGCGGTTATGGAAGATGATCGGACGCACGGCCTCCTCGGCCAAGATGTGTTCGATGCGCCAGACGAGCTGCTTGCGCTTGTCCACGTCGGCCTCCTCCGACTGCGCGTCGAGCAGCTTTTCGACCTGCGGATTGCAGTACTTCGTATAGTTGCGCTCGGACTTGCAGGCATAGCCTTCGGTCAGGGTCACGTCCGGATCATCGACGCCCGATCCGGTCAGGTTGAGGCCGACGGAATAATCCTGCCGAACGAGGCGGTTGTACCAAACCGTGGATTCGATGACTTCCAGCTCGGCGTCGAAGTAGATCTGGTTGAGCTGATCGGCCAGCAGCACCGCCGGATCCTTGAACGCCTGGAAATCGCGCGTCGACACCTTCACTTTGAGCCGCTTGTCGGGACCGTAGCCGAGCTTCGCCATGATCGCGCGCGCCTGCGCGCGCCGCGAGGCAAGGTCGCCGCCGTAGCCCGGAAGCTTCATCACCATGTCGTGTGGCATCCCCCATACGCCCTCGGGCGGAGGCAGCATGGCGCCCGCCTGGCTCGACTTGCCGAGGCTGAGAATGTCGATCATCGCCTGCCGGTCGAGCGCCAAAACCATCGCCTTGCGGAGCTCTTCGCTGTCGAATGGCGGCCGGCTGCGGTTCACCAGCAGATTGGTGCTCACCCCTGTCGACACCAGCGCGCAGGTCGCCTTGGGCGAGCGCGCCAGCACGTCGCCGATAAGCGGCGCGGTCACATCGACCACGAACGTGAGGTCGAACTCGTTCGCCCCGAAAGCGAGAATGCGGGTCGCGCGGCTGCCGATGATGCGGAACTCGATCCCGTCGAGATAGGGCCTGCCGGGTTTCCAGTAGCCCTGGTTCTTGACGAGCTTGACGACGACGTTGGAGTCGAACGCCTCGAACTTGAACGGCCCGGTACCGATCGGTTTCGTGCGCATGTCCCTGGCGGAAACATGGCACGGATAGACCGGCGACAAGTTGCTGGCCAGCAAGGCAAGGAACGACACCTGCGGCTTGGCAGAGCACGAAGGTCACCTCGAAGTCGCCGTTGACTTTGACCTCTTGCAGATTGACCCACCAATTCTGGCGCGGGTTCTTGCGGAAGGGATCGGGACCCGTGCCCTGGATCCTGTTCCAGGTGCATTGCACGTCGCTCGCGGTGAACGCCTTGCCGTCGTGCCACTTGACGCCCTGACGGAGCTTGAAGGCGAGCTGTGTGCGCGACGCATCCCAGGACCAGCTCTCGGCCAGCTCCGGCACGACGGTGTCCAGGCCGTTGCGCGGCTTTGCCTGGTCGAACATCACGAGGTTGTTGAAGACGCCTGAGAACGACATCGCGGTCGCGACCGTCGCCTCCTCGATGATCGAGGCGCTCGGCGGGTTTGAGCTGTTGTAGGACCGCAGGATCCCGCCAGGCTTCTGTGCGCGCGCGGGTTCGGCAATCGCGAAGGCGGCGGTCATGGCGGCCAGCAGGATCGCAGCCGCATGTTTGACGTAAGCCATGCTGTCCTCCCAACAACAACGATCACTTCAAATTCCACGTACGTAGCCCGGATTGAGCGCCAGCGAAATCCGGGGCTGCCCCATCCGCGCAAGACTACCTGGATTTCGCTCCGCTCAATCCAGACTACGGCCCTACCGCAAATGACACGCCACCAGCTGGCCCGGCCGCACCTCGCGCAGCGCGGGAGATTCGATCCGGCAGCGCTCGACCGCGTACGGGCAGCGGGTGTGGAAATGGCAGCCGGACGGCGGCTTCACCGGGCTCGGCACATCGCCTTGCAGCACGCGCTTTTGCCGCTTGATGGCGGGATCGGGCACCGGCACCGCCAGCAGCAGCGACTCGGTGTACGGATGCAGCGCCGCCGTGAACAGCGTCTTCTTGTCGGTGTGCTCGACGATGCGGCCGAGATACATCACCGCGATCTGGTGGCTGATGTGCTCGACCACCGCGAGGTTGTGGGAGATGAACAGGTACGCGAGGCCGAGCTCGCGCTGCAGGTCCATCATCAGGTTGAGCACCTGGGCCTGGATCGAGACGTCGAGCGCGGAGACCGGCTCGTCGGCGACGATCAGCTTCGGATTGAGCGCGAGCGCGCGCGCGATGCCGATGCGCTGGCGCTGGCCGCCGGAGAACTGGTGCGGATAGTTCACCATCTGCGTCTTGCGCATGCCCACGCGGTCGAACAGTTCGGCGACGCGCGCGGCCCACGCCTTGCCGCGGACGATGCCGTGCACGCGCAGCGGCTCGCCCACGATGTCGCCGGCGGACATGCGCGGGTCGAGCGACGAGAACGGGTCCTGGAAGATGATCTGCATCTCCCGGCGGTAGGGGCGCAGCTCCGCCTTGCTCAGGCGGGTGATGTCCTCGCCGTTGATCTTGATGCTGCCCTCGGTCGGCTCGAGCAGCCGCAACACGGTGCGCCCGACCGTCGACTTGCCGCAGCCCGACTCGCCGACCAGCCCCAACGTCTCGCCCGCCCGAATGGCGAAGCTGACGCCGTCGACCGCGAACACGTGCCCGGTCGTGCGCCGCAGCACGCCCTTCTGGACGGCGAAATGCTTCTTGAGGCCGGCAACTTCCAGCACCGGCGTGCCGGGAACGACGGTCGAGACGCGGCCGCGCTCAGCCATCGGCCGCTCCGTAGAGCTCGCGCGAGCGCCAGCACGCGGCCCAATGGCCCGGCCGCTTTTCCTCGTAGGCCGGGTACTGCGCACGGCACCGGTCGATGGCGTAGGCGCAGCGCGGCGCGAACACGCATCCGTCCGGCAGGTTGGTCAGCGCCGGAACCATGCCGGGGATTTCCTGCAGATGGCCCTCGGTGCCGTCGACCTCGCCGCGCATCAGCCCAAGCCGCGGGATCGAGGCCAACAGGCCGTGGGTGTAGGGATGCAGGGGCTTGGCGAACAATTCGTCGACCGGCGCCTCCTCGACCTTGCGGCCGGCGTACATCACGATGACGCGCTGCGCGGTCTCGGCCACCACGCCGAGGTCGTGGGTGATCAGGATCACGGCGGTGCCGAGCTTGCGCTGCAGCTCGAGGATGATCTCGAGGATCTGCGCCTGGATGGTGACGTCGAGCGCGGTGGTCGGCTCGTCCGCGATCAAGACCTTCGGATTGCAGGCGAGCGCCATGGCGATCATGGCGCGCTGGCGCATGCCGCCGGAGAGCTGGTGCGGATACTCCCTGGCGCGCTGCTCCGGCTCCGGGATGCGCACCAGGCGGAGCATGTCGACCGCCTTGCGGTGCGCCGCCGCCCGGCCGAGATCCTCGTGCAGCAGCAGCACCTCGGCGATCTGCCGGCCGATGGTCATGACCGGATTGAGCGACGTCATCGGCTCCTGGAAGATCATCGAGATCTCCTTGCCGCGCACGTCGCGCATCGCCTCTTCGGTCAGGCCGACGAGGTCGATGCCGGCGAGCCGGATCGAGCCGCCGACGATGCGGCCGGGCGGATCGGGCACGAGGCGCATCAGCGAGAGCGCGGTGACGCTCTTGCCGCAGCCCGATTCGCCGACGATCGCCAGCGTTTCGGCCGGCCGCACCGAGAAGGTGACGCCGTCGACGGCCTTGAGGACCCCGTGCCGGGTGAAGAAGAAGGTCTTGAGGTCGTCGACGTCGAGCAGGGTTTCGGCGCCGTCCCGCGCCTCGACCGCGGCCGTCGTCTCCCTTGCGGGCGATCGCTCGCCAGTCACGGCGGTCATGGCGCGAGCCGACCCATCAGGTGCGCTCGCGCGGATCGAGGATGTCGCGCAGCGCGTCGCCCAGAAGGTTGGTCCCGAACACCACAAGGCTGATGGCGATGCCCGGGAAGATCACCAGCCAGGGCGCGGTGCGCACGTACTCGGCCGCCGACTCCGAGAGCATCCGCCCCCAGGAGGGATGCGGCTCCGGGATGCCGAGCCCGAGGAACGACAAGGCGGCTTCGGTGAGGATCGCGGAGCCGAGCTGCGCGGTCGCCAGCACGATCAGCGGCGCCAGCGTGTTGGGCAGCACGTGGCGCAGCGCGATCGACACCTCGTTCATGCCGGCCGCCCGCGCCGCCTCGACGAACGGCAGTTCGCGCAGCATCAAGGCGTTGGAGCGGATCACGCGCGCCACATTGGGCACCAGCGGGATCGAGATCGCGATGATGGTGTTGGTCATCGAGGGGCCGAGCGAGGCCGCCATCACCAGCGCCATCACCAGCAGCGGCAGCGATTGGAGCATGTCCATGAAGCGCTGCACGATGAGATCGAGCCAGCCGCCGAAATAACCCGACAGCAAGCCCACGGTGACGCCGATCAGGCAGCCGAGCGACATCGACCCGATGCCGACCGTGAGCGAGATGCGCGCGCCGTAGACGATGCGGCTCCACATGTCGCGGCCCATGAAATCGGCGCCGAGCCAGTGCGCCCCGCCGGGCCTCGCGAGCGATGAGCGCGCGTTGGTGGTGGTCGGGTCGAATGCGGTGATCCAGCCGGCGAACAGCGCCATCAGCACGAAGACCGCGACGATTACCGCGCCCGCCGCCCCGAGCGGATAGCGCCGGATGAAGAAGCCGACCCCGCCCCAGAACCCCTCGACGCCGGCGCCGGCGCGGCTGAGCTCGGCCCGATGCTCGACGACCGCCATGGCTCAATCCCCGTATTTGATGCGCGGATCGAGCACCGCGTAGGCCATGTCGACGATGAAGTTCACGGTCACCACCACGACCGCGATGAACATCACCAGGTTCTGCACGATCGGGTAGTCGCGCCAGCGGATGGCCTCGACCAGGAAGCGCGCGACGCCGGGGATGTTGAACACGGTCTCGGTCACGATCAGCCCGCCGATCAGGAACGCCGCCTCGATGCCGATGATGGTGATGATCGGCAGCACGGCGTTGCGCAGCGCGTGGTTGTAGTTGACGGCGTTATAGGACGCGCCCTTGGCGCGCGCGGTGCGGATGTAGTCCTGGCGCAGCACTTCCAGCATCGACGAGCGCGTCAGCCGCATGATCAGCGCCGAGGCGCGGAAGCCGACGGCGGCGGCCGGAATGCTCAGCAGCACGAGCTCGTCCCACAGCGTCGCCGGCGGCTTGGAGTAGATCGGGATCCAGCCGAGAAAGTGCACGAACGCCATCAGGATCAGACAGCCCGAGCCAGAACGACGGCAGCGACAGCCCGCTCAGGCTCACCACGCGCAGCACGTAGTCGAGCGTGGTGTTCTGGCGCACCGCGCTGATGACGCCGAGCGGCACCCCGAGCAGCGACGGAGAACACCAGCGCCATGGCGGCGAGCTTGGCGGTGATCGGGATGCGCGGCAGGATCTCGTTGAGCGCCGGCTGCTCGGACACGTAGGCGTAGCCGAGATCGCCGCGCAGAAGCCCGCCGATCCAGTGGAGGTACTGGACGACGATCGGCTTATCGAGGCCGAGCTCGGCCTCGAGCTTGGCCTTCTCGGCGGTGTTGATCATGCCGGCGGCGTCGAACAGGATGTCGGCGATGTTGCCCGGCAGCACGCGCAGCAGCACGAAGATGAGCACCGACATCCCGAACAAGGTCAGGATCATCAACAGCAGCCGCCGGATCAGGTAGGCACCCACAACTTGTTTCTCCCCTCGAAGCGACTGGGGATACGCGCCGAGTCTTCTGGATCATCCTTCGAGGCGCGGCGCGTTCCGCGCCTCGCACCTCAGGATGACGGTGTCATTTTCGGTCAGGCTCGCAGGACGACGGCATCCTTCCCACTCGCCGTCATCCTGAGGTGCGAGACCGCGTAAGCGGTCGAGCCTCGAAGGATGCCCGCATCACTTGTCGAGCCAGACGTCCTCCATCCGCCAGCCGTTGTAGATGCTGTTGGTATGGAGCACGAGGCCCTTCACGTGTGGATGCCAGCAGGTGCCGTCCCGCCGGTAGAGGATGATCGGCCGCGCGCCGTCGTCGGCGAGCTTGCCCTCGATCTGCCACACCAGCTTCTTGCGCTTCTCGACGTCGGCTTCCTTCGACTGCTCGGTGATCAGCTTGTCGACCTCCGGATTGCAGTAGCGGTTGTAGTTGCGCTCCGACTTGCAGGTGTAGTTCTCGACGAAATTGACGTCCGGGTCGTCGACGCCGACGCCGGTCAGGTTGAGACCGACCGTATAGTCGCCGCGCGTGACCTTGCGGTGCCAGATCGTGGTGTCGATGACTTCGAGCTCACCCTCGACCCAGATCTTCTTGAGCTGATCGATCAGGATCACGGCGGGATCGCGGTAGATCTCGATGTCGCGGGTCGAGACCTTGATCTTGAGCGGCTTGTCGGGCCCGTAGCCAAGGCTTTGCATGATCGCGCGTCCGTCGGCGACGTTCTTCTCGACGTCCTTGCCGTAGCCCGGCAGCGCGCGGGTCATCTCCTCCGGCATGCCCCAGAAGCCCTCGGGCAGCGGCTGCATGGCGCCGGCGATGCCGAGCTTGCCCTGGCCCAGGATGTCGTCGAAGCTCTTGCGGTCCATGGCCAGCGCGAGCGCCTTGCGCAGCTTCGCGTCGTTGAACGGCGGCGCGTCGCGGTTGACCAGGAGGTTGATCGAGACGTTGGTCGCCCGCAGCTGGCACACCGCCTTCGGGGCCTGCGATTCGACGTCCTTGAGCAGGGGAATCGTGACGTCGTCCGGGAAGGTCAGGTCGAACTCGCCGGACACGAAGGCGAGGATTCGGGTCGAGCGGCTCGAAATGACGCTGATGTCGATGCCGTCGAGATAGGGCCGCCCCTTCTTGAAGTAGTCGGGATTGCGCACGAGCTTGACGCTTTCGTTGCGCTTGAACTCGACGAACTTGAACGGGCCGGTGCCGACCGGCTTGGTGCGCATGTCGCGCTGGGAGACGTGGCACGGATAGACCGGCGTGTATCCGGACGCCAGCAGCCCGAGGAACGCCGGCTGCGGCTCCTTGAGCTCGAACGTCACCTCGTGGTCGCCGTCGACCCTGACCTTGTCGAGGTTGTGGTACCAGCCCGCCCGCGGATTGATGCGCAAGGCGTCCTTGGCCTTGCCGGTCAACAGGTCCCAGGTGCAGGCGACGTCCTTGGCGGTGAACGGCTGGCCGTCATGCCATTTGACGCCCGGGCGCAGCTTGAACGAAAGCTGCTTGCGGTCGTCGCTCCATTTCCAGCTTTCGGCCAGATCCGGCACGATCGTCTCGAGGCTGTTGCGCGGCTTGTGCTGATCGAACAGGACGAGATTGCTCATCGCCGCCATGAACGGCCACACCGTCGAGATCGTGGCTTCCTCGTGGATCGAGCCCGAGGGCGGATTATCGCGGTGATAGACGCGGAGCGTGCCGCCCTGCTTCTGCGCGGCGGCTGGCAGGGTCGCGATCAAGCAAAGCCCTAAGGCCACAGCGGTTCCGGCGAACGCTGGTCGCATTGCATCCTCCCTCTGAGGCCGCCGAGCGGACGCTAAAGGTACGTGCCACGGCGCGGCGGATTTTGTTCTCTTGTGCCGGCCACGCTAAACGGTGCGGTTTGCGCAATCAACCCGGACGGATGCCGCCCCAATATGTTGACCCGTCATGCCCGCGCTTGTCGCGGGCATCCACGTCTTCCTTCTGTGGGAGCGATCCAGCAAGACGTGGATGGCCGGGACAAGCCCGGCCATGACGGGCGGGTTGATCGACTTCGATGAGAAGCCGGCTTACGCGGCCGCTGCGCCGTCGTAGGCCTTGCGCAATCCGGCGATGTCGAGCTTGACCATCTTGAGCATCGCCTCGGCGACCCGGCGGACCTTGGCGCGGTCCTTGTCTTTCATCATCTCGCCGAACACCGTCGGCACGATCTGCCACGAGAGGCCGTAGCGGTCCTTGAGCCAGCCGCATTGCTCGATCGTTCCGCCCTTGGAGAGCGCAGCCCACAATCGGTCGATCTCGGCCTGGTCGGCGCAGATTATCATGAAGGATATAGCATGGTTGAACGGATCGAGCGGCCCCGCCTTCATCGCCATGAACGGCTGTCCGGCAAGCGTGAACGCGACCACCTGCACCGATCCTTCCGGCCCGCTCGGCGTGTCGGCCGGCAAGGTCGTCCCGCTGTCGATGCGCGAGTTGGGCAGCAGCGAGACGTAGAACGCGGCGGCTTCCTCGGCCTTATCGGTGTACCAGAGACAAGGGACGATCTTGGCCATCCGACTACTCGCCGGTGTCGAGCAGGATTTCGAAGCCGCCGTAGATCAGGCGCTTGCCGTCGAACGGCATGTCGTCGCCCATCTTCATGCGCGGATCGCTCATCACTTTCTTGTTGCCCTCCTCGCGCGCCGCCTTCGACGGCCACACGATCCAGGAGAACACCACGTTCTCGCCGGCTTGCGCCTTCACCGCGCCCTTGAAATCGGTGACCTTGCCGTCTGGCACGTCGTCGCCCCAGCATTCGACGATGCGCGTTGCGCCATGCTCCTTGAAGATCGGCGCCGCCTTGGCGGCCATCGCGCGATAGGCCTCTCGCTTTCCTGCCGGCACCGGAATGACGAATCCGTCGATATAGCTCATGATGTTTCTCCTTGGTTTTGATCGCAAAGGCACTGGATGGTTCAGCAAACTCCAGCCTCGTCATGCTGAGAGCCTGTCCCGGACTTGATCCGGGATGCTTTCCCGGACGAAGTCCGGGAAAGCCTCGAAGCACGCGCGGTGGCGCCGTTGGAGACTTCTGGATCATCCTTCGAGGCTCGTCCGCGTTCCGCGGCCGAGCGCCTCAGGATGACGGATTAGTTTCCCGCGAAGCTCTCCGGTGACGGCGTAGGTCTCAGCCCGATTTAGGCCGCCGCGGCGGATTTCGGGCAGGCAGCGGTCGCCGCCGCCACGTCCATCCACATCACCTCCCAGATATGGCCGTCCGGATCCTCGAAGCTTCGCCCATACATGAATCCGTGGTCCTGCTTCGGGCAGGGATCGAGCTTGCCGCCGGCCGGGCCGGCCTTGTCGACCATCGCATCGACGTCCTGACGGCTGTCCGCGGAAATGCAGATCAAAACTTCGCTCACCTTGCGGGCGTCCGCCACCGCCTTCGGCGTGAACTGGCGGAACTTGTCGTGGGTGAGCAGCATCGCGTGGATGGTGTCGGAGAACACCATGCACGACGCGGTGCCGTCGCAGAACTGCTCGTTCTTCTGGGCGCCGATGGCCTGGTAGAAGGCGGTGGCGCGCGCGAGATCGCTGACCGGCAGGTTGACGAAAATAAGCTTCGACATCGGTGTCTCCTTTTTGGCTGTTTGACCTTCATAGCGGGGTATGTTATAAAAAGCAACTATGAAGTTAAAAAAAATAACTAAGAGAAGCGCGGCGCCCTCCCGGCGCCGTTACGAGGACGCCTGCGGGACGGCCCACGCGCTCGACCTGGTCGGCGACCGTTGGGCCCTGCTGGTGATGCGCGAGCTGATGCTCGGCCCCAAACGGTTCAGCGACCTGCGGGCGGATCTTCCCGGGATCAGCGCCAACGTTTTGACTCAGCGGCTCGCGGGCCTGGAGGCGGCCGGCGTGCTCGTGCGCCGCAAGCTTCCGCCGCCGGCGCCCGCCCAAGTCTACGAGCTGACCGCCTGGGGCTATGAGAGCGAGCCGATCTTCCAAACGCTGGGGCGATGGGCGGCGCGGTCGCCGGACCATGACCCGAGCCTGCCGCTCAGCTCCGTCTCGCTCTTTCTGTCGTTCCGCACCATGCTCGATCCGCGCCGGGCTCGCGGCCTGCGTGCGCGGATCGGCTTTCGGATCGGCGCCGAGACTTTTCTCGCCCGCCTTGCCGACGGCCGGATCGAGGCCGCGCGCGCTCCACTCGATGGGGCGGATGTGGTTTTCATCGGGACCGCCACGGCTATCGCCGCCGCCGTCTATGGCGGCCAGCCGCTGCGGGCGCTCGCGGCCGCAGGGGCCCTGTCGCTCGAGGGCGATCGCGCCCTTGCCGAGCGCTTCGTGGGGTTGTTTCCACTGCCCGCAAAGGCAGAGCCGGCCTGAGGTCGCCTGGCCCGCCGGCGCCAACAGCTTGCCGCCGCGCCATTATCTGACTAAAGTCAGAGGATGGACGCCGAGCGGGTGCGCCGCGTGCGCAGCTTCAATCGTACCGTCAGCGCGCGGATCGGCGTGCTCAACGACAATTTCCTCGACCGCGGCCGCCCGCTCGGCGAGGCCCGCCTGCTTTACGAGATCGGGCGCGCCGGTGCGGAGGTGAGGGAGCTCCGCGCGCGCTTGGAGCTTGACTCCGGCTATGTCAGCCGGCTGCTGCGCTCGCTCGAGCGCCAAGGACTCGTGACGACACGCGCCGCCGCCGCCGATGGCCGGGTTCGCCGCCTGAGTTTGACCCGGAAGGGCTTGCGCGAGGTCGATGAGCTCGATCGTCGCGCCGGCGCGCTCGCAGGCTCCATTTTGGCTCCGCTGAGCACGGCGCAACAGGATCGTCTGGTCACGGCGATGGCGGAGGTCGAGCGGCTGATGCGCGCGTCTGCCGTTCAGATCAGGCCGGAAGCGGCGGGTAGTGCCGACGCACGCTGGTGCATCGAGCAATATTTCAGTGAGAATGCCCGTCGCTTCGACACCGGATTCGATCCGGCGAGGACCATCTCCGCGACCCCCGAGGAGCTGACGCCTCCGGCCGGCCTGTTCGTCATCGCCCGCCTCGGCGGCCAGCCGATCGGCTGCGGCGCGCTCAAGGTGAAGGATCGGAATATCGGCGAGATCAAGCGCATGTGGGTCTCACCCGATGCGCGTGGCCTCGGGCTCGGCCGCCGCCTGCTCGCAACGCTGGAAGCGCACGCGCGCGAATTCGGGCTGCGGACGCTCAGACTCGAGACCAATCGCGCGCTCAAGGAAGCGCAGGCGCTCTATCGCAGCAGCGGATATTTCGAGGTCGAGCCATTCAACGACGAGGCTTTCGCGCATCATTGGTTCGAAAAGGCCCGGATATGACGCGCCAAGATGGGCTATTCCGTCCGCGCGCAGTCCGCGCGTCGATGCCGTCCCCTCCATAGAGGCAACCCTTGTGGTTGCCCGCCGCGAAAGCCCCCTCGCACCGCGGCGCGACCTCTGCAACAATTGCGCGGTCGAGACGCGACAGTCGAAAGGACATCCCATGCACGCAACGCCGGTCATCCTGGGCTCGGGCGAGCACCGCTACCGCGTGGTCGAGAACTGGGCGAAGCTGCCCGACGGCTGGGACCTCAGGGACGTCGCCGCGGTCGCGGTCGACAGCCGGGACCGCGTGCACGTGTTCAACCGCGGCGCCCATCCGATGGTCGTGCTCGACCGCGACGGCAATTTCATCCGGAGCTGGGGCGAGGGGCTGTTCGCGCGCGCCCACGGACTGCACATCGACGCCGACGACAGTCTCTACTGCACCGACGACGGCGACCATACGGTGCGCAAGTGCACCGTCGACGGCAAGGTTTTGCTCACGATCGGAATCCCCAACAAGCCCGCGCCCTACATGAGCGGGGAGCCGTTCCATCGCTGCACCCACACCGCGCTGTCGCCGCAAGGCGAGATCTACGTCTCGGACGGCTATGGCAATGCCTGCGTGCACAAGTACACCCCCGACGGCAAGTTACTCAAAACCTGGGGGGAGCCGGGCTCCGATCCCGGCCAGTTCAACATCGTGCACAACATCGTCACCGACGCGGACGGCTGGGTCTATGTCGCGGATCGCGAGAACCACCGGGTGCAGGTGTTCGACGCCGACGGCAAATACGAGACGCAGTGGAACAACCTGCACCGGCCGTGCGCGCTGCATTGCTGCGGCGGCAAGCAGCCGAGCTTCATCATCGGCGAGCTTGGGCCCGGCATGCCGGTCAACCTCCATGTTCCGAACCTCGGCCCGCGCCTTGCGATCGTGAACGCCAAGGGCGAGCGCATCGCGCGGCTCGGCGGCGAGAACGGCCCCGGCCTCGAGACCGGCAAGTTCCTCGCTCCGCACGGCCTCGCGCTCGATTCGAAGGGCGACCTCTACGTCGCCGAGGTCGGCGTCACCAACTGGAAGACCAGCTTCCCCGACACCCCGATGCCGAAGATCGTGCGCTGTCTGCAGAAGCTCGAAAGGGTGGTGTGAGAGGGGCCGAGGCGGGTCGGCAATCGGAGCGCATACGCCAACGGGACCGGATGCTGACTCGTCATGCCCGGCCTTGTGCCGGGCATCCACGTCTTTCTTCAGTTGGGGCTATGACAGCAAGACGTGGATGGCCGGGACAAGCCCGGCCAGGACGATCTGCGGCAGGTAGCCCGCATTGAGCGGCAGCGAAATGCGGGGAGTGCAACGCTCGGGCATAAACTCCGCTTCTCGGATGTCGCTGCCGTTCCGTTAGGGCTACGCGCTACTCGCCGTGCGCCATGCACTCTTTCACTCTTGAACGGCGGGATTGGGCCACCAGGTTTGCGGCATGCTGGATTGGAGCGAGTGTCCGGCCGTCGAACGCGTGCCGGGGAAGGTCAGCGGCGAGTGGTTGTTCAAGTCCACGCGCGTGCCCGTACGAGCGCTTTTTGAGAATCTCGAAGCCGGTGCGCGGGTGGACGATTTTCTGGAATGGTTTCCAGGCGTGACACGCGAACAGGTCGAGCTCGTTTTGCACCACGCCGAGCGCACATGACACCGTTTCGAATCATTCACGTTTCCGACACTCACCTCGGCCAGGCGCATCCGTGGATCACAGCCAACTTCGAAGCGATGGCCGATATCATCGCCCGGCAACGACCCGATCTCGTCATCAACATGGGCGATGTCGCCTTCGACGGTGCCGGCAGCGACGCCGACCTGGCTTTTGCGCGCGCCCGCCACGCGGCCCTGCGCTCTGAGGTACGCGTCATCCCCGGGAATCACGATCTGGGTGACAATCCTTGGCGCGGCCACGACGCGGAGACGATCACCGCCGCCCGCCGCGATCGTTACCGCCAGCACTTCGGTGAAGACTATTGGCGCATCGACGTCGATCGGTGGATGTTGGTCGGCCTCAACGCGCAGCTCTTCGGCAGCGGTCTTCCCGATGAGGACGAGCAGTGGTCCTTCCTCGCCAACGCCGCCGCGGATGCAGGCGACCGGTTGGTGGCGTTGTTCATTCACAAACCGCTGTTCAAGGACGCGCCGGGCGAATCCGACGTCAACCACCGCTATGTCGTCCCCGCGCATCGCAGGCGGCTCATGGCCGCCCTCGCCGACGTGGACGTTCGGCTCGTTGCCAGCGGGCACGTCCACCAGCATCGGCGTCACCGGCCCGGCGGCGCGAAGCAGGCGCGGACCGCGCTCCCGCACGCCGAGCATTGCTGGGGGCCGTCGGCTGCGTTCATCCTGCCGGATCGCATCCAGCCCGTGATCGGGACCAAGCGGGCTACATCCGCTATGATCTCGATCGCGGCGGCGTTGCGATCGAGACCCTCGAGCCTGACACGATGGTCAATCACGACGTCACCACTTTCGTCGACCTGTAGTCGCGGCGCATCTCAGGCTCCGGCGTATGCAGGGCAGCGATGTGCCGATCCTCGGCCCCCGCCTGGCGATCGTTGACGCCAAGGGAAGCGGATCGCGCGGCTCGGCGGCGAGAACGGACCCGGCCTCGAGACCGGCAAGTTCCTCGCCCCGCACGGCCTCGCGCTCGATTCGAAGGGCGATCTCTACGTCGCCGAGGTCGGCGTCACCAACTGGAAGAACAGCTTCCCCGACACCCCAATGCCGAAGATCGTGCGCTGTCTGCAGAAGCTCGAACGGATGGCTTGAGGCATGCGCCGTCAGCTCTCGTCCAGCATCGGGTCGCGGACCAAAACCTTATCGGCGTAGAGCGCGGCGATTTCGGACGCCGACAAGCCAAGCAGCTCTTCCAGGATCTCGTCGTTATGTTGGCCCAGGAGGTCAGCTTTCAGGTCGGCACGATCTTCCCATTGCGAAAATTTGATCGGCATTCCTGGAATGTCGAATTCCCCCATCAGCGGGTCTTTCACCCGGCGCACCGTCTTGCGCTCGCGCAGGTGCGGGTGAGCGACGCATTCATGCAGGGTGAGCACGGGGGCGCAGGGCACGCGCTCGGCTTCCAAGGCATGGATGGCGGCCTCGCGCGAGGGGAAGGCGCCGAGCCACTTTTCGATGATGGCCTTGATCGCTTCGTTGTTGTCGCGCCGCGCCCGCGGCGAGCAAAAGCGCGGGTCGGTCGCAAGCTCCGGCATGTTCAGGGCTTTGACCAGCTGTGGCCATTGATGCGGAAGCACCATCAGGGTGATGAACTGGTCGTCGCCATAACGGAAGATGCCCGCCGGCCCGCCGTCGGGCCGCTGGGATCCGGTTCGCTTCGGCACGTAGGTCGAGCCGCGTACCGATATCCGCGGGATGTTGACCTCGTGCATGTTGAAGTAGGCGTCGAGGATCGAGGCGTCGATATACTGGCCTTCACCGGTCCGTTCGCGATGAAGCAGCGCGAACCCGATCCCCATCGCGGCGGCAATGCCGGTGGCGGTGTCGCCGACAGCCATCGTGAACATGGCGGGGCTGCCGTCCGGCTCTCCAATGAGGCCGGTCACCCCCGCGTAGGACTGCCCGATGTAATCGTATCCGGGCTTGTCGCTCAGGGGTCCCTTCTGCCCGGCGACCGAGATCGAGCACATGACGAGCGCCGGATTGATCCTGCGCAGCTCCTCATAGGCGAACCCCGCGCGCGCCATCACGCCGGGTGAAAAATTCTCCACCAGGACATCGACCTTCGGGACCATCGCCTTGATGAGCTCCCGGCCGCGTGGATGCTTGAAATCGAGCGCAATGCTTTTCTTGGAGTGGTTGTGTTGGAAGTAATAGGTGCTCAGCGAGCAATCCCGGTGCGCCTGGGGCTTGTGGCCCGCGACCCGCCCGCGGTCTCCGGCGGGCGCGAGCTCGACCTTGATGACCTCGGCGCCCAGCTCGGCCAGCATCCGCGTACAGGTCGGGCCGGCCACGATTTGCGTGAAATCCAGCACGCGATAGCCGGTCAGCATCGGCGGTCGGGCGTTCATGCTTGCTCCCTCGTCGATCGGTATCAGCATGTAGGGTGGGCAAAGCGTCGCGTGCCCACGTTGTGCAGACCGCGTGGGCACGGCGCGCCTACGCGCACCTTTGCCCACCCTGGCTCAATCCGCTTCGACGCGGCCCGGATCGATCGCGAGGCCGGCCTCGGTGAGCCGCATCTCCAGGTACGAGATACGATCCTGGCCCCAGAACGGCTCTTGCTCGAAGACGAAAATCGGCACGCCGAAAATGTGATCGGCCGCGGCCTCTTCTTGCGCATGCGTATAGGCGCGTCGTCCCTCGCCCTCGAGATACTCACGATACTCTCGTTCCGAGAGGCCGAGGTCGACAATGAGGCTGACCAGGGCATCCGGCTGGTCCACTTCGAGTTCGCGCAGGAAGAACCGCCGATACACTTCCCGGCTATAGTCCAGCAGCCGCCCGTGCTTGTCCGCAAACAGGCCGCCGATGAGCGCCGGCGTCGTGTCGTAGATTTTGAGCGGGCCGCGGATATAAAAGCCCCGGCTCTTGCCGCAGCGCCGCGCGTCCAAATACGAGTACCTGACCTTGTACTCGGAATACTCACTGCGTTGTCCCTTGCCCTTGATTCTCAGTTGAAACGGAATCCAGCGCACCCGAACGCGATAGCGCTCCTGCAGGGCAAAGCCCGGGTCGAAGGCGAGCCACGCATAGGGGCTCTTGTAGTCGGAGTACATCTTGATTTCTTTGCGATCGGTATTTTCTGGCATCGTTAGCTTCCATCGCGGCTTTCTCGGCCCGACCCCGCGCACATGTGGCCCGGATTGAAGCGGAATCCGGGGCTTTCCGTACGGCGAGCCGGGTCCCGAATTCCGCTGCGCTCACTCCGGGCTACGCGCCCGGCCTCGGACAAGCTCTACGGCGCGCCCGCCTCCCGTTCAATTTCCTATTGATCAGGTTTTTTGTTGCGGATTTTGCATAGGTCCGGTGCACGATCGTTTCCCGTGCAGTGGGTTGCGCCTATTCATCGCCGTTTGATCGCACGACCGTACGCGATCGCTGACACCGCTCACGCGCGACGGCCCTTGGCAGCCGCGCGCCGCTTGGCCTTTGCGCGCGTGGCGTCCGTGATCGCGGCGACGAATGCCGGCCGGAATATATCCAGGAACGCCTGCGAAGGCGGCGATATCGGGCGATCGGCGGGATGCAGGATGCCGATTTGTCGTGTGATCGCAGGGCGCAGGGGACGCGCGACGATGGACGGATCGGCCGACCGCGGCAGCGCCGACACCGGGACGATGGCGAGTTCGAGGCCGCTGCCGACGAAGTCGAACAGCGAGGCATATTGGCTGGTGATGAGCGTGTGGTGAAGCAGTACGCCCTGGGCACTCGCCATGATATCGACGGTGCGGCGCAACCCGGCATCGGGCGGCATCGATATCATCGGTTCCCCGGCCAGGTCCTTGAAGCGAACGCCCGCTTGCGAGCTCAGCCGATGCCGGCGCGGCATGACGAGCCAGCAAGACTCGATCATGACCGATTCCACGGCTACCGACTCGTGCAGGCCCGCGACGTTGCCGATCCCGACATCCGCGATGCCGCGGCGAACGTCCTCCTGCACGCCGTCGCCGAAACCTTCGCGAATCTGGATGTGCACGTTCGGATATCGGTTGCGATAGGCGACGAGCACGGCGGGCAATACCCGATGGCAAATGGACATCAGGCTGGCGATGACGATCTGGCCGCGCATTGCTCCATCGAGCGTGCGCATCTTCTGGGTCTGCTGTCCGATCTCACCGATCAAGCGCTCGGCGACCGGTATGAAGTCCTGGCCGGCCGGGGTCTGCGCCACCCTCCGCGTACCACGCGCGAATAGCTCCACCCCCAACAGCTTCTCGGCCTGCTGAACGATGCGGCTCAGGCCCGGCTGGGAGATGCGCAGGTACGATGACGCGGCGATGAAGCTGCCGAAGCGCGCGACGGCCACCACTGCCCGCAAGTGCTTGACCGACAGATCCGGGACGTCTCTGAGCATGCAGAAGTCTCCAATGCGTAATCCGCATCAATAAACGAAATCAAGATCAGATTGACATCAATCGCACCGCGCTGTCAAACGGCGCTGCGGCCCAGGCAATGGGCTCATCCGGCTTCGCCGATGGACGCCCCGATGAAATTGCCGTCAGGCCGCGACGATGGGCTGGAAAATGCCCTTTAGGGAGGACCACATGACGACAACGAGATGTCGGCTGGCGGCTGCGGCCGTATGCTTGTTCGTGCTGAACGCGGAAGGGACGTTGGCTCAAGGTTATCCCCAGCGACCCGTCACGATCATCGTGCCGGCGGCGGCGGGCGGTCCGACCGATACGGTCGCACGTCTGGTCGCCGGCGCCATGAGCCAGGATCTCGGTCAACGTGTCATCGTCGAGAATGTCGGTGGCGCCGGAGGCACGATCGGGACAGCGCGCGTCGCCAGGGCGACGCCCGACGGACATACATTGCTGTTGTACAATATCGGCACTGCCACCGCCGCCTCGCTCTATCGCAAATTACCCTACGACACCTTGGCGTCCTTTGAGTATGTCGGTCTCGTGACCGAAGTTCCGATGACCATTGTCGCACGAAGCAATTTCGAACCGACGGACTTGAAAGGTTTGATAAGTCACCTCAAAGCCCACGCCGAGAAGGTGACCTACGCCAATGCCGGACTCGGCACCTCCTCGCACCTGTGCGGCATGTTGCTCATGAGCGCGATCGGTACCAAGCTCACGACCGTTCCGTATAAGGGGACCGCGCCGGCGATGACCGACATGCTCGGGAACCAAGTCGACCTGATGTGCGATCAGACCACCAACACGACGAGCCAGATCAAGGATGGCAGGATTAAGGTCTACGCCGTTACGACCACGCGGCGGCTCGACGCGCTCCCTGAGGTGCCGACCGCCGACGAGGCGGGGCTCAAGAATTTCCAGCTTGGTGTGTGGCATGGTCTCTATGCCCCAAAAGGAACTCGGGAGGATGTCATCGATCGCCTCTCGGCTTCCCTTCGGAAGGCCCTCAAGGACGACACCGTCATCAAGCAATTCGCGGCCCTCGCTACCGCGCCTGTGAGTGAGGCGGAGGCAACACCGGCGGCGCTCAAGAGCAAGCTCGAAAGCGAGGTTGTGCGCTGGGCACCGGTGATCAAGGCGGCGGGAGCCTATGCCGATTAGTCGATCGTGAAGCACTGCCTGCGGCAAGTCCCCAGGCGAGGAAGCAACTACCGCCCCGTGAACCTCGGCGCCCGCTTCTCCACGAAATGCGCCACCCCCTCGCGGAAATCCTCGGTGTCGCGGCAGAGCTCCTGCTCGCGGTTGGCGATTTGCGTCGCCTCCGCGAGCGACTGGAACAGCCCCTCGTAGACCTGGCGCTTGATGATTGAGACCGCGCGCGGGGAGGCGAGGTTGGCGATCTCGGCCGCGCGCGCCTGCACGCCCTCCCGAAATCCCTCCGCCTGCAGCACGCGGGCAAAACCCATGGCTTCGGCTTCCTTGGCCTCGACCGCGCGCGCCGAGCACAACAGGTCGAGCGCGTTCATCGGCCCGATCAGCCGCGGCAGCATCCAGGCGGCGCCGTGCTCGGCGATCAGCCCGCGGCGCGCGAACGCGGTGGTGAGCTTGGCGCCCTCGGCCATGTAACGGATGTCGCAATAGAGCGCGAGCACGAAGCCGATGCCGGCGACCGGCCCGTTGATCGCCGCGATGATCGGCTTCTTGATCGCAAGGATGTAGCTCAGCCGCTGGGCGAAATTGGCCGCCAGGCCCTCGGTCGGGGCATCGTCGTCGGCGATCAGCTGCCGGTTGCCGGCGGCCGCGGAGGACAGCCGCGCCATGTCGGCGCCGGCGCAGAAGCCGCGGCCGGCGCCGGTCACCACGATGGCGCGCACGCCGTCGTCGGCTTCGGCGCGCGCGAACGCATCGCGCAGCTGGTCGGCCATCACGCCGGTCCAGGCGTTGAGCTTGTCCGGCCGGTTGAGCGTGATGGTGGCGACGCGGTCGTTGACCGCATACAGGACTTCGTCGGTCTGTGCATGCATGATTTCTGCCTCTGTGGTGCCTTGGCTTGAATTTACATGTCCGGCACTACGCGTGCTTCGAGACGTGCGCGTTCCGCGCGCTCCTCAGCATGAGGATGTTGTGGGTGCCACGCTCCACATCCTCATCCTGAGGAGCGGTCCGAAGGACCGCGTCTCGAAGGACGCAAAAGCGATCCGCAGAGTCGATCTCCCATGTCAAAGGACCTTTAACCCTACCCCCTGGTTTTGGCGCGGATGGCGGCCCACTGCTCGTCGCTCCATTCCAGCATGCCGGCGTCGGCAGTGCCGCCGAGATAGCGCTTGCCGCCGTCGATCACCACGGCCTCGCCGTTGATGTAGCTGGCTTGGTCTGACACCAGGTAGCTGCACAGGTTGGCAAGCTCGCCATGCTCGCCGTAGCGGCCGGCCGGAATGCCGCGCATGCGCTCATCGGCCGAGCGCTCCTCCGGCATCAGCCGCGACCACGCGCCCGGGGTCGGGAACAGCCCCGGCACCACCGCGACCAGGCGGATATTTTTGCGCCCCCACTCGACCGCGAGGCTCTTGGTCATGGCGAGCACGCCGGCCTTGGCCATCGCGGAGGGCACCGTGAAGGCCCCGCCGTGCAGGGCCGAAAGCGTCAGGATCGAGAGCACGGTGCCGGGGCGGCCCGCGTCGATCCAGCGGCGACCGGCCGCGACCGTGCAGTAGGCGCTGCCGTGCAACACGATGTCGAGCACGGCGTCGATCGCGCGCGGCGAGAGCCGGTGCGTCTGCGCGATGAAATTGCCGGCCGCGTTGTTGACCAGCACGTCGAGCGGCGCCTTGACGAAGATGCGCTCCATCATCGCCTCGACCGCCTCGGCGTCGCGCACGTCGCAGACGTGCGTCTCGACCGTCGCCCCGAGCTCGCTTGCGAACGCTGCCGCGGCCTCCTTGAGCACCGCCTCGCGGCGGCCGCAGATCACCAAGTCGGCGCCGAGCTCGACGTAGCGTCGGCCGATGCTGCGCCCGAGCCCGGTCGCGCCGCCGGTGATGAGCACGCGTTTGCCTTGCAGGAGATTTTTTTCGAACATGATCTTCTCGCCGTCTCGATCCCACACCCGAACTGCACGGAATTCAGTTTACTCCAACCTCCTCATGCTGAGGTGCTCTCCCGGACGAAGTCCGGGAGAGCCTCGAAGCACGCGCGTGCGGCGCCGCTTGCGACCTCTGGATCATCCTTCGAGACGCGGTCCTTCGGACCGCTCCTCAGGATGAGGTCAGAGGGCGCGGCTTGTTCCAACCCTCATCCTGAGGAGCCGCGCGGAACGCGCGGCGTCTCGAAGGATGGCCGCGGGTTGACCGACCATTACGTGTGAACGGACGCGCTTGCCAAGTCTACGACTTCTCCCCACCATGCCGCGATAGGAGCTTTAAGAGCCGGACGAAGGCAATCGTGAACGACAGCGGCAACATCGTCGCCGAGACGGCGGCGCGGATTTTTGCGGACCTCGCCGATCCGCAAGCCGTCAACGCGGCCGGAGACGAGGCCTGGAAAGCGCCGCTCTGGCAGGCGCTCGCGGACGCGGGGCTGACCCTGGCGTGGGTGCCGGAGGAATACGGCGGCGCCGGCGCGAGCCTCGCCGACGGCTTCGCGGTGGTCGAGGTCGCCGGCCGGTTCGCGGCACCGGTTCCGCTGGTCGAAACGCTGCTCGCCGGCTGGCTGCTCGGCCGCGCCGGCATTGCGGCGCCCGCCGGCGCCATGACGGTCGCGCCCGCGCGTCCCGGCGACCGCGTTACGCTCAATGCCGATGGTACGTTGAGCGGGTGCGCCCGCGGCGTGCCGTTCGCCAGGGATGCGCAGCACATCGCCGTGCTGGCGCACGGCGCCGCCGGCCCCGTGGTGGCGCTGGTCGAGCGGGGAGCGTGCCGCCTGATCGACGGCGCGAACCTCGCCGGCGACGCGTCGAATGTCGTGACCTTCGATCGCGCCGCGCCGCTGCGCGGCGCGTCGGCGCCGCCCGGGCTCGATCAGGCCGCGCTGATGCTGATGGGGGCGGTCGCTCGCAGCGTCGCCACCGCCGGCGCGCTGACGGCCGTGCTGGCGCTGGCGGTGCGCTATGCCAACGACCGCGTCGCGTTCGAGCGGCCGATCGCGAAATTCCAGGCGATCCAGCACAACCTCGCGCGCCTGGCCGGCGAGGTCGCGGCCGCCATGACGGCGGCGGGATCGGCGGCGGACGCGGTCGCGGCCGCCGATGCGTCCGATGACGCGGTGTTCCTCGAGGCCGCCTCCGCCAAGATCCGGTCCGCCGAGGCGGCCGCGGAGGGCGCCTCGATCGCGCATCAGGTCCACGGCGCCATCGGCTTCACCAAGGAGCACGTCCTGCACCGCTTCACGCTGCGGCTGTTGTCCTGGCGCGACGACTTCGGCAATGAAAGCCACTGGGCGGCGGAGCTCGGCAATCGGGTGGCGGCGCGCGGCGCCAACGATTTCTGGCCGCTGGTCGCGTCGCGCTGACGAACGGGAAATTCATCGATGACCACCGAGCTCAGCTTCGATCAGATCCGCTTGCCGAAGGAATGCGAGACGCTGCGCGGCGAAGTGCGGGCGTTTCTGGCCGACGAGATCGCCGCCGGCACGTTCAATCCCGACCGGCCTGGACACGGCGACGCGCACAGCCCGGAGTTCAGCCGCCGCGTCGGCGCCCGGGGCTGGATCGGCATGACCTGGCCGAAGAAGTACGGCGGGCAGGAGCGCAGCTTCCTCGAACGCTTCGTCGTCACCGAGGAGTTCCGCGTCGCCAACGCGCCGGTGCGCCAGCACTTCGTCGCCGACCGGCAAAGCGGCCCGATCCTGCTCAAATATGCGCCCGAGCGCGTCAAGATGGATATCCTGCCGCGCATCTGCCGCGGCGAAGTTTGCTTCGTGATCGGCATGAGCGAGCCCGGCTCGGGCTCCGACTTGTTTGCCGCCAAGACCAAGGCGACGAAGGCCGACGGCGGCTGGCGCATCAACGGCACCAAGATCTGGACCAGCAACGCCCACATCGCCGACTACATGCTCGGCCTGTTCCGCACCTCGGCCCCGACCAAGGAGAACCGCCGCCACGGGCTCACCCAGTTCCTGGTCGACATGCGCACGCCGGGCATCAAGGTCAATCCGATCTACCAGATGACCGGCCAGCACGACTTCAACGAGGTGGTGTTCGATGACGCCTTCATGCCGGACGACCACGTGCTGGGCGAGATCGACGGCGCCTGGAAGCAGGCGACCAGCGAGCTTGCCTACGAGCGCAGCGGGCCGGAGCGGTTCCTGGAGACCTTGTACGTCCTGATCGAGCTCATTCGCGCGCTCGGCCCGAACCCGGATCTGCGCAGCGCAGAAGGGCTCGGCCGCCTGGTCGCACAGCTGCACACGCTGCGACGCATGTCGGTGTCGGTCGCCGGCATGCTGCAGGCCGGCAAGGAGCCGGTGGTCGAGGCCTCGATCGTCAAGGACGTCGGCACGATCTGGGAGCAGCGGCTGCCCGGGCGCGTGCGCGAGCTTGCCGCTTTCATCGAGCCGGAGGTCACCAACCGCGTGACGTTCGAGGAGCAGCTCGCCTTCGCCACCATGATCGCGCCCAAGCTGACGATCCAGGGCGGCACCACCGAGGTGCTGCGCGGCATCATCGCCCGCGGCCTCGGCCTGCGCTGACAGAGTCCGGCGAAAAGAGAATCCAATGGTTTCAGCATCCTCCAACTCCGTCATGCTGAGGTGCTTTCCCGGACAAAGTCCGGGAAAGCCTCGAAGCACGCACCGCGGCGCCGCTGGAGACTTCTGGATCATCCTTCGAGGCTCGGCCGCGTTTCGCGGCCGAGCGCCTCAGGATGACGGATAAGTTTTCGGCCGGGCTTTGGATCGTGCCTGATATCGCCAAACTGCTCTGGCCCAAGACGGTCGCGCTCATCGGCGCATCGTCCGACACGCACGGCCTGCGCGGCCGCATCCTGCGCGTCATGAAGGGACACGCCTTCCCCGGAACGATCTATCCGGTGAGCCGCAGCCAGGCCGAGGTGCAAGGCCTCAAGGCGTTCCGGTCGGTCGCCGACCTGCCGGAGCCGGTCGACCTCGCCGTCCTGATCATTCCGGCCAAGCACGTACCGGAGGAGCTGGAGCGCTGCGGCAGGGCCGGCGTCAAGGCCGCCGTCATCCTTTCCTCCGGCTTCGCCGAGGAACCCGGCGGCGCCGGCGCCGACCTGCAGGACGACATCCGCGCCATCGCGACCCGCTACGACATGGCGGTGAACGGCCCCAACTCCGAAGGGTTCGCCAACACCGCGCTCGCGCTGTGCCCGACTTTCAGCCCGGTGATGGAGGCAGGCGCGCGCCCGCTGCTGCCGCCGGAAGGCCGCACCCGCGGCCAGATCGCGGTGGTCGCCCAGAGCGGCGGCATCGGCTTTGCATTCTTCGACCGCGGCCGGCCGCGCGATCTTGCGTTCCGCTACGTCGTGACGACCGGCAACGAGGCCGGCCTCGAGACGTTCGACTACGTCGACCACATGCTCGACGAGGGCAAGACCGACGCGTTCCTGCTGTGGCTGGAGGACGTGAAGTCGCCGGCAGACGTTCAGGCGCGTCGCCGAGAAGGCGCTGCGCGCCGGCAAGCCGCTGATCGTCGCCAAGATCGGGCAGTCGGAGCCGGGCCGCCGCGCAGCCGCGTCGCACACCGCCGCGCTTGCGGGCTCCTATGCGGCCTATCAGGCGATGTTCGAGCGCTACGGCGTGATCGAGGGGAGCGACCTCGACGAGATGGTCGAGGTCGCATCCGGGTTCCTCGCCTTCCGTGGACGGCTTGCCGGCCGGAAGACGCGTGGCAATCTTGCACGTCCTCGGGCGGCGGCGGCGGATGGCTCGCCGATGCGTGTGCCGCCGCGGCCTCGAAATGCCGGAACTGGACGCCGCGACGCGCGCGGCGATCGACGTCCACCTGCCGCCGTACGGCACGTCGCAAAATCCCGTCGACGTCACCGCTCAGGCGATCTTCAAGGTCGGATATGCGGAATTCGGGCGCGCTGCTGGTCGGCTCGCCGGCAATCGACGGCGTACTGATGGTCGTTCGACGCGCCGCGCCGAGGTTCTTGCGGGCGAGCGGGAGAAGCTTGCGGCGTTGGCGCGCGAGACGAGAAGCCGATCCTGTTCTGGAGCTACACGCCGCCGGCGCGACGACAGCATCGCGATCCTGAGCGAGGCCGGCTTTCCGCTGTTCACCAACATGCACAACTGCGCCCGCACCATGCGGCACATGGCCGACTACCGGGCGGTGCGCGAACGGTTCACGCGTCCGGCCGAGATCGATTCCGTCGCGCCGCGCGCCCGCGCAGAGGCGAGGAAGGCGCTTGCCGCCGCCCGGCCGGTGCTGTGCGAATGGGAGGCCCGGCCGCTGCTCGCCGCCTACGGCATCGGCGGCGGCAATGCCGGGACACTCGCGCGGTCGGCCGACGAGGCGGAGGCGGCCGCCCGCGCGTTTCGCGCGCCGGTCGCGCTCAAGGTGCAGTCGCCCGACATCCCGCACAAGACCGAGGCGGGGGCACTCGCCTTGGGCCTGACGACGCCGGAGGAGGTGCGCGCGGCCTACGATCGCGTGCTGGCGGCCGCGAAGCGGCACACACCCGGCGCGCACATCCTCGGCGTCCTGGTGCAGCCGATGGCGCGCCCGGGCCGCGAAGCGATCCTCGGCATCAAGCGTGACGACCATTGGGGCCCGATGCTGATGGTGGGCCTGGGCGGCGTGCTGGTCGAGGTGCTGGGCGACGTCGCGCTGGCGCCGGTGCCGCTCGGCCGCGACGACGCGCGGGCGCTGCTAGCGCGCCTCAAGGGCTCAGGCCTGTTCGAGGCCCATCGCGGCGCGCCGGCGGCCGACGTCGATGCGCTCGTCGACCTGATGGTCCGTCTTGCGCAGTTCGCGGCCGATCATGCCGATGAGGTCGCGGAGATCGATCTCAACCCGGTGCTTGTGCACCCGAAGGGGCAGGGGGTATCGGTGGTCGATGCGCTGATCGTGAAACGGGGGATTGAGGGTCGACAGCCGCTGCCCCGTCATGCGCGGGCTTGACCCGCGCATTCCACTCCGTCTCGTCATTGCCGGGCTTGACCCGGCAATCCATCTCTTCAACAAAGACTCTTGCGAAGCGTGATGGATGCCCGGGTCAAGCCCGGGCATGACGCAGGAGCACTCTGCATGGGCCCATTCAAGGATATCGGCGTCGAAAAATCCGGCCTTGTCGCCTTGGTCGAAATCCGCCGGCCGCCGCACAATTTCTTCGACGTCGCGCTGATCCACGAGATCGGCGGCGCGCTCGAGGCGCTCGACGAGGACGGCGGCTGCCGCGCCGTGGTGCTGGCCGCGCAGGGCAAGGCATTCTGCGCTGGCGCCAATTTCGGCGACGGCGCGACGCTCGACAGCGCCGGCCAGCGGCCCGGCGAGCAGATGCAAGGCGTCAGCCACCTCTACGTCGAGGCGATCCGCCTGTTCGAGAGCAAGAAGCCGATCGTCGCAGCCGTGCACGGCGCCGCGGTCGGCGGAGGGCTCGGGCTCGCGCTGGTGGCGGATTTCCGCGTCACCTGTCCGGAGGCGCGCTTCGCCGCCAATTTCACGCGGCTCGCCTTCCATCCCGGTTTCGGGCTGACCACCACGCTGCCGGCCCTGATCGGGCCGAGCCAGGCGGCGCTGATGTTCTATTCCAGCCGCCGCGTCACCGGCGAGGCCGCCTACAAGATGGGCCTCGCGGACGTGCTGGTGCCGCAGGGCGAGGTGCGCGCCGCGGCGCTCGCGCTCGCCGCCGAGATCGCCGAGAACGCGCCGCTCGCCGTGATGGCGACGCGCGCCACCATGCGCGCGGGGCTCGCCGATCGCGTGCGCAAGGCGACCGACCACGAGCTCGCCGAGCAGAAGCGCCTGCGAACGACCGAGGACTTCAAGGAAGGCGTCAAGGCCATGGCCGAGCGGCGCGTGCCGAACTTCGCCGGCCGTTGAGCAGGGCAGGGGAGGCCGCGCGGTGCTCGTCGTCGAAAGGCCGGCGGACCTTGTCGGTTACATCGGCCAAAAGCTCGGCCCCGGCGACTGGATCACGGTCGATCAGGCGATGATCCAACGATTTGCCGATGCCACCGGCGATCACCAATGGATCCATGTCGACGTCGAGCGCGCCGGGCGCGAATTGCCGGGCGGCAAGACCATCGCCCACGGCTACCTCACGATGTCGCTGGTGCCGCAGATGGCCTACCGGCTCTATGACGTTCGCAGCAAATCGCGCGGGCTGAACTACGGGTCCAACAAGGTCCGCTTCACCAGCCCGGTGCCCGCCGGCTCGCGCCTGCGCATGCACCTGACGCTGAAGGAGGTCCATCTTGTCGCCGGCGGCGCGCGCATCGTGAGCGACTGCATCGTCGAGCTGGAAGGCCAGGAGCGACCCGCGCTGGTCGCCGAGATCGTCAGCATGGTGTTCGAGTAGACGGCGCAGGTCCTGGTGGAGAATGCGGGCCGAAAGGCGGCGAACCGCGGCGAAAATTGCGCAGGGAGCTCAAGCCGGGCGCGCGGCGAGGTTGCGTCAAGGCCATGGCCGAGCGGCGCGTGCCGAACCTCGCGGGAAGGTGAGCCAAACGGCGGGCGGGGCCGACGACATCGCCCGCCGTCCACCAGAATGGCGGATTTCACGCGATAAACCGCTCTTCGAGCCTAAACCCGGCCCATGCGGAAATCCGTTGTGCCGCCAAGAAGCTGCGACACGAGTTTGGCCTTGTCGGACAAGGCGCTCGTATCCATCGTCTCCCTGCTGCGGGCGGCCGCCATCAGGGCGGCGAGCGCGGCTGCATCCTCCGGGGCGGTTCCGTCCAAGACCAGTTGACACCAGCGCTCCAGCAGCTTGCGGCGGCCGGCGGACATGTCCCGTGTCACCGGCATATGGGAGGCGCTCTCGAAATTGTCTTCGGCGATGAGCTGCTTGATTGTGGCGGCAGCCTCCATGATCCGCTCGCGATCATCGAGCGGCAGTCCGATCTCGGTTCTTGCCATCACGGGATTGATGATGTCGTAGACGCGCAGGATCTGCTCGTAGACGAACGACCAGCGAAGCGCCTCGTCCGGGGTGTTGCGCGCCAGATCGTCATCAAACGGCAACGTCCTGACGTTGAGATAGGCGTGGGCAAGCGGACTCAACCTCGCGGAGGGGGTCGGGGCCGGTGCGCCGGCGGGAAACGGCAAGAAGACGTAGCTTACAATGCCCGCCTTTTCGGCCTGCAGGTCAAAACGGGCCGCCCCATCGCTGCCCACGGTCAGCGTCGCGAGGGTCCTCACGAAGTTGCGCTCACGATCGTACTGCCCGACCAGCACCTGATGCCCGGATGGTGCCGTTTGGCCTTGCACGGAAACCTGCAGCCGCAACGCGCGCGGTTCACCTTGATTGAGGTAGATGTCTCTTTCGTCCACGGCGACGAAGCCGCGGACTTCCTCCAGCAGGCGAAGGCTGCCGTCGGCATTGCGCAGCTGCAGGATGCCGGCCTTGATCGCATCCAATACGCCGCTGGCGGCTTGTCCGAGATCGACGTCCAGAATGCCGGCCTGCGCTTCGTACTTTGCGCGGCTGTAGGCTTCCGGCGCAAACGTTGCGAGCTTCGTTACTTCGCCGCCATGAGCCACGACGAGTTCGAGCGTTCCGAAATCGGCCTTGGTCAGGTCCGGGCTTCTTTCCGGTATGGTTGCCCCGAAGTCCAGCGACAGGCGGCGCGCCGCTTCATCCAGTTCAACCACGGCCGGGCCGAGCGCAGCATCCGTCAGCTGCAACGCAGGCGCTCCGCCGGCGGCGCCGATGAGGGCTTGCACCCGGGTTCTGTCGCGCGCAAGCAGGACCCTTCCGCCGGGCGCGCTCCTGGGTTCGCCCCGCCGCCACAGCCCGATCGTACCGACCAGGACGGCATACGCCGGATTGGAAAAATTCCGTCCCTGAACATACTCCTGCTGCAACTCGGCCGAGGTTCTTGGTGCGGGGCTGATGGTGTTTTTGATGCCGTTCTGGAAATAGAGCGTGCGATAGGTCTGGAAGCGAATCATCAGGCCGATCGCCTCGTCCTCCAGTTTTTGGCGGAAGACCTTGAGCAGCGGCGAAGTGTCCGCGCCGGTAAAGGTCACAACGTCCTTCTCGAAGCAGGTCTGCCAGGTGACCGCCGCTCCCCCGGCAATGGCCACCTGGTTCGATAGGTTGCGGCCGAAATTGAGCCAGCGGCCGTGCAGCCGCTGCGAGCGTCTCGCCTGCAACCCGACGGTTCCATCCCCGACTCGCATGCGGTCGAAAAAGACCTGCGAGCCAATGGCGGCCTTGGCATCGAGGTCGACCAGCTTTCCGCGCAACGACAATGGTTTTCCGATGATCGGGTCTTGCGTTGCCGGCGAACCATCGGGAGCAGCGCCGCCGGTGATCTTTACTTGCTCAAAAACGGCGTCGTGCGTCCCGTAGAAATTCCAGATGCCGAGTTCCGCGACGTTCGCCGCAATGAAGGCCTTCAGCTGACCAATGGTGACGCCGTCGGGAAGGCTCAGCTCCACTGCTTCCGGATCGAAAAGTCCGGGCATGTTGTTGGCGATCCCGGGATCCCAGGAGATTTCGCCACGGAAGTGCAGTCGGGGATAACCGAGCACGCTCATACCGCCCCCCTTTTCGAAGTGCGCGTTGCCTCAGGTAGGATCGTTCTAAGGAACAAAATTAAGGTAGCAGAGGTCCGCCTGCAACCCAGGCGATATTGAATCGCCCCGGCGACACGGCGATCGATGGCAGCGGAGCTGGCCGCGCAGGTTCAATCGGGCGTGAAACATCGGCACCGGCGGGCCGCCGTCGCTCGGCTTGAACACCACCTTGACGCTCTGGCCGATCGTGATCGTGTCGAGGTCGCAGTCGACGATGTTGGTCATCATCGTCGGCGCCTTCCTCCAGCGTCACATAGCGCGATCGCGTAGGGGACCGGCGCGCGGCGCATGACGCTGTACGATATAGATCGTGCCGCGCCCGAGGCCGGCTGCCAATCGGTCTTGTCGCTGAAGCAGAACGGGCAGAGCGAGCGCGGATAGTGATGCGACCTTGCCGCAGGCGAGGCACTTCTTGACCAGCAGCTTGCCCTGCGCCGCGGCGTCCCAGATACCGTTTCGTCTCCGGCGTTGACCTGCGGCGCGGCGATCTTTCGCTGTTGTGCGGTCATCGGTCTTATTCCCTTTCCAGCACGACGGTGGCGCTGCCGTGGCGGGTGCCGAGCGAGCCGCCGGTGCCGTGCGCGAGCGCGAGGTCGCAAGCTCTTCACCTGCACGGCCGGGTGCGCCTCGCCGCGCAGCTGTCGCACCGCCTCCAACACCTTGGTCAGGCCGCCGCGATTGGACGGATGGTTGTTGCACAGCCCGCCGCCATCGGTGTTGAACGGCAGCTTGCCGATGCCCGAGATCAAATTGCCGTCCGAAACGAAGGCGCCGCCTTTGCCCTTCTCGCAGAACCCGAGGTCCTCGAGCTGCATCAGGACGGTGATCGTGAAGCTGTCGTAGATCGACGCGTACTTGATGTCGGCGGGCGTCACGCCGGCCTCGGCGAACGCCGCCGCGCCCGAGCGCACCGCGCCGAATCGGGTCACGTCGACGCTGGCCGCCCATCTGGTGCTTCGGCGCTTCGCCGGCGCCGAGGATCTTCACGCGCGGGCGCTTCAGGCTCTTGGCGACCTCCGGGCTGGTGACGATGATCGCGCCGCCGCCGTCGCTGATCACGCAGCAATCGAGCCGGTGCAGCGGGTCGGCGATCATCGGCGAGTTGACCACCTCCTCGACCGTGACGACGTCGCGCAGCATCGCATGCGGATTGTGCTGGGCGTGATGCGAGGCCGCGACCTTGATCCAGGCGAGCTGCTCGCTGGTGGTGCCGTACTCGTGCATGTGCCGCATCGCGCACATCGCGTACATGTTGACGGTGGTCGGGCCGAACGGAAACTCGAACGCGACGTCGGGCGCGGCCGGGTTGTAAACGCGCGGCGCCGTGCCGGTCGCCATGCCTTCGGCGCGCGGGCGGCCGGCGAGCGTGATCAGCGCGACCTTGCACTTGCCGGCGGCGATCGCCTCCGCGGCGTGGCCGACATGCAGCAGCGTAGGACGAGCCGCCGGTATCGGTCGAGTCGACGTGGCGCAGCTTGAGGCCGAGATAATCGACCATCGACAGCGGGCCGAGGCCGGGCGCGTCGCCGGCGCAGAAATAGCCGTCGACGTCGTCCTTGCTGAGCCCGGCGTCCTCGAGTGCGCCCTTGGCGCACTTCGGCGTGCAGCTGCGCCAGCGACTTGTCGTCCGCCTTGCGCGTCGGGTGCTCGTAAATGCCGGCGATATAGGCCTTGCCCTTGATGCTCATGTGCCTCCTAGCGATCACCTCATAGCTTGACCGGGAAAGAATACGCTGTTTTCAGCGCTCTCCAATCTCCCCATGCTGAGAGCCTGTCCCGGACTTGATCCGGGATGCTTTCCCGGACGAAGTCCGGGAAAGCCTCGAAGCACGCACCGCGGCGCCGTCGGAGACTTCTGGAGCATCCTTCGAGACGCCGCGCGTTCCGCGCGGCTCCTCAGGATGAGGGTGGAGTTTCGGTCAGGCCCTCAGGAAATGCGGTCGTCAGCATAGCTCGGAATGCCGAGCGAGAAGCCGCCGTCGACCGTCATCAGCGCCCCGGTGACGTAGCTCGCCTCGTCCGACAGCAGATAGGCGACGAGCGGCGCGACTTCGTGCGCCTCGCCGGGGCGCCGAAGGGGAATGCGCGCTACCTTGGCCGCCATCTCGGCCTCGGCCTCCGGGCTGGTCGCCGCTGCAAGCACGCGCTCGGTCGCGATCACGCCGGGGAGGACGGCGTTGACGCGGATGCGGTAGGGCGCGAGCTCGACCGCGAGCACGCGGGTGAGCTGGCTGAGCCCGGCCTTCGAGGCGCCGTAGTGGGCGATTCCCGGGCGCGCCAGCACGCTCGCGGTCGACGAGATGTTGACAACCGCGCCGCCGCGCTCGCGCATCGCCGGAAGCAAGGCCTTCGTGAGCAGGAACGGGGCGCGCAGGTTCAGGCCGAGCACCTGGTCCCATTCGGCAGCCGACAGGTCGCCCAGGGGCGTCACCGGATAGATGCCGGCGCAGTTGACCAGGCCATCGATCGTGCCGCGGGCTCCGGCCGCGGCTGCCAGGGCCTCGATCGCGCTCTCCGACAAGAGGTCGGCGACGATCGTCGTCAGCCGCGCCGGAGCAACGGAGGCGCTCCGCATGGCCGCCAGCGCCTCGGCGTCGCGGTCGGTGGCCACGATCGCGGCGCCTTCGGCGGTCAGACGCGCCACGATGGCGCCGCCGAGGCCGCCCGCCGCGCCGGTGACGAGGATGCGTTTGCCCTCGAAGTCTCTGCATATCTACGCGGCCTTCCTCAAGACCGCATGTTTCAGTAAACCTCGGGACGAGGGGCCGTCCATCCAGTACCTGCGGGGCCTATTTGCCGGCCGCAAGCTGGATATGATTGCCGCCATCGGTGGGCCGGCGGCACGCCTCTTCGAGCAGCATCGGGCAAGACTTTTCCGCGCAACGCCGACCGTGATCGCGGGCGCAGGACAACGGGTGATCGACGCAGGCACTACGAGCCCTATCGACACCGCGGTTCCGATCGCGCTCGATGTACCGGCCGTCATCGACAATATCCTGCAGGTCCTTGCCGCAGATTACTACCGTGGCGGTGGGGCACGGCAATTCGCATCGCAAAATGAAAGTACCAGCAATGACCTCCCAAGTTGACGTGCGCGCGGTCTGAGTGCGACGACCCGCCGGAAAACGGACGAACTCCGGACGTCGGCGTCGCAAGATTTCGTGCTAGGATGCTTGCGTAGTGCTGTGACCTGAAGGGGGCCCGGTGTGCGACCAGTCAAGCCAATAGCCGCCTATGTCTGGATGCAATTGAGTGCCGGCCCGGCGGGAGCGCACCTTGCGACAGCCGGGCGCCTCGGCAGCGCCGCCGCCCGCTCCGCTGCCGCGTGCGTGGCGATCCTGGCGTTGGCCGCCTGCGAGGAGGGGAAGAACGTCTACGTTCCGCCGCCGCCCTCGAAGGTGCACGTTGCCCAGCCGCTGCAACAGCCGGTGACGCGCTATATCGAGCTCACCGGCAACACGCAGGCCTTCAATCAGGTCGATCTCGAAGCGCGCGTGCAGGGCTTCCTCGAGAAGATCGACTACCAGGACGGCACCTTTCAGAAGAAGGACGCCGTTCTGTTCGTCATTCAGCAAAACACCTATCAGGCGCAGCTCGATCAGGGGCAGGCCTCCGTGGTCGGTGCCCAGGCGGAACTGAAGAAGTCGCAAGCCGAATACGAGCGGCAGGCCGACCTGGTCTCGAAGCAGGTCTCGACCCAGGCCAACTACGACAAGGCGCTGGCTCAGCGGGATCAGGATCAGGCCACGCTGCAGCAATCGCAGGCGAACGCCGCCATTGCGGCGATCAATCTTGGCTACACGACCGTCAAGGCGCCGTTCGACGGCATCGTGACGCGACACCTCGTCAGCGTCGGCGCGCTGGTCGGCTACGCCGGTCCGACCAAGCTCGCCACCATCGTGCAGGTCGACCCGATCTACGTCTATTTCAACGTGAGCGAGACGCTGGTGCTCCGGATCAAGGAGGCGCTCGCCAAGCAGGGCAAGACCCTGCGCGATATTCCCGAGGTTCCGGTCGAGATCGGCCTGCAGACCGAGGACGGCTACCCGCACAAGGGGCGCGCTCGACTACGTCGCGCCCAGGTCGATCCGGCGACCGGCACGCTCGAGGTGCGTGCCATCTTCGACAACAAGAACCTGCGCGCTGCTGCCTGGCCTGTTCGTTCGGGTGCGCATCCCGGTGCAGAAGCTCGACAACGCGCTGCTGGTCGACGACACGGCGATCGGCACCAGCCAGCTCGGCAAGTACGTGCTGGTGGTCGGCAAGGACAACGTCGTCGAGCAGCGTCCGGTCAAGGTCGGCCAGCTGGACGGTGCGCTTCGGGTGATCGAATCCGGACTCACCGGCCGATGACTGGGTGGTCACCGGCGGCATCCAGCGTGCCATCCCCGGCAACAAGGTCGATCCCGACCGACAGCAGATGGCGGCTGCCCGGGCGAGGGCGATAGCGGCGCAGTCAGGAGATCGCGATCCGCTTCTCAGACCGGGGCCAACCCATGTTCTCGCGCTTCTTCATCGAGCGGCCGGTCCTCTCCAACGTGATCGCGCTGGTGATGATCCTGATCGGCGCGGTCGCGCTGCTGCGGCTGCCGGTCGCGCAATATCCCAACGTCACGCCGCCGACCGTGTCGGTGACCGACCCGCTATCCCGGCGCCAGCGCCAAGACCGTCATGGACACCGTCGCGCTGCCGATCGAGCAGCAGGTCAACGGCGTCGCAGGGCATGCTCTACATGCAGTCGACCAGCGCCAGCGACGGCACCTACAACCTGATCGTCACCTTCGAGATCGGCACCGATCCCAACATGGCGCAGGTGCTGGTGCAGAACCGCGTCTCGGCCGCGCTCGCGCAGTTGCCGCAGCCGGTGCAGGTGCAGGGCGTCAAGGTCCAGAAGAAGTCGACCGCCGTCCTGATGTTCGTGACGCTGACGTCGCCCGATAACCGCTACGACAGCCTGTTCCTCGCCAACTACGGCGTCATCAACCTGCAGAACGAGCTCGCCCGCCTCCCGGGCGTCGGCAACGTCAACGTCTTCGGCGCCGGCCAGTACGCCATGCGCATCTGGATGGATCCGGACCAGCTGCAGGCGCGCGGCCTCACGCCGAGCGACGTGATCAACGCGATCCAGCAGCAGAGCCAGGAGGTCGACCGCCGGCGTCATCGGCATGCCGCCGACGCCGACCGGCCAGAACTTCCAGTACACCGTCAACGTCACCGGCCGCTTCAACGACGTCGCGCGACTTCGAGAAGCATCATCGTCAAGGTCGACAACCAGGCGGGCGGGCGCATCACCCGCGTCAAGGACATCGGCCGGGTCGAGCTCGGCGCGCAGACCTACAGCCAGACCTTCACGCTCAACGGCGCCCGGCCGCCGGCCTCGGCATCTTCCAGCTGCCGGACGCCAACGCCATCGAGGTGGCGCGAGGCGGTCCGCACCAAGATGGACGAGCTCGCCAAGGCGTTCCCGCCGGGCCTGATCTACAGCGTTCCGTTCGACACCACGATGTTCGTGAAGGCCTCGATCAACGAGGTCTACGTCACGCTGATCGAGGCCGGCATCCTGGTGCTGATCGTCATCCTGGTGTTCCTGCAGGACTGGCGCGCCATGCTGGTGCCCGCCACCACCGTGCCGGTCACCATCATCGGCGCCTTCGCCGCCATGGCGGCGCTCGGCTTCACGGTCAACCTCTCGACCCTGTTCGCCATCGTGCTCGCCATCGGCATCGTGGTCGACGACGCCATCGTCATCGTCGAAGGCGTCGCGCGCCACATCGAGCACGGCATGTCGGGTCGCGAGGCCGCCGTGAAGGCGATGGGCGAGCTGTTCGGCCCGATCATCGGCATCACGCTGGTGCTGATGTCGGTGTTCCTGCCGGCCGCCTTCCTGCCGGGCCTCACCGGTCAGATGTATCAGCAGTTCGCGCTGGTGATCGCCGCAACCGCGCTCATCAGCGCCATCAACGCGGCGACGCTTGAAGCCGACGCAATGCGCGCTGTGGCTGCGCGCGCCGGTGCCGCCGGAGCAGCGCAATGTCTTCTATCGCGGCTTCAACAAGGTCTACGACGTCGGCGGAGCGCGGCTACGCCAGGCTGATCCGCCGCATGGTCGATCGCAGCGGCATCATGGTGATGGCTGCGCTCGTGCTGATCGGCCTCGCGTTCTGGGGCATGACGCGCATGCCGACCGCCTTCATCCCGATCGAGGACCAGGGCTACCTGATGGTCAACGTGCAGCTGCCGGACGGCGCTTCGCTGCAGCGCACCGACCGTGTCGCTCGAGCAAGGTGATCGAAGATCGCGCAGGCGACGCCCGGCGTCGACCAGGTCATCACCATCAGCGGCATCTCGGTGCTCGACAACAACGCCACGCTGCCCAGCGCCGGCGCTCGCCTATGTGATCCTCAAGGACTGGTCGGTGCGCGAGAAGGCCAAGGGCCAGGACCTGCTGTCGCTGTTCCGCAGCCTGAACAGCGCGCTCAAAGCGCAGGTGCTCGAGGCCGCGACCACGATCATCCCGCCGCCGCCGATCCAGGGCATCGGCAATTCGGGCGGCTTCACCCTGATGGTGGAGCTGCGCGACGGCAGCGGCGACTTCGTCAAGCTGCAGAGCGTCGCCGACCAGATCGTGGCGAACGCGGCGTCGCAGTCGGCGATACAGACCGTGTTCACCTCGTTCCGCGCGTCCACGCCGCAGCTCTACCTGGCGATCGACCGCAACAAGGCGGAAACGCTGGGCGTCACGGTCGGGCAGGTGTTCAGCGCGCTGCGAAAGCTATGTCGGCTCGAGCTACGTCACCCAGTTCAACAAGTTCGGGCAGGTGTTCCAGGTCTACGTGCAGGCGGAATCGCAAGTTCCGGGTGCAGCCCGACGACATCCGCAACCTGAAGATCAAGACGCCAGCCGGCGCAGATGGTGCCGCTCGGGACCCTGCTCGACATCCGGGAGGTCGAGGGACCGTCGCTGATCGGCCTCTACAATCTCTATCCGGCGGCGACGATCTCCGGCCTGCCGGCCGCGGGCTTCAGCTCCGGTCAGGTGATGACGCTGATGGAGCAGATCGCGGAGAAGACGCTGCCGCCCGGCATGGGCATGCGAATGGTCGGCGATGTCGTATCAGGAGAAGGTGGTCGGCAATCAGATCTACTTCGTCTTCGCGCTCGCGGTCCTGCTCGTCTATTTCGTGCTCGCCGGCCAGTACGAAAGCTGGTTGCTGCCGGTCTCGGTGATCCTGGCCGTGCCGCTGGCACTGCTCGGCACCGTCGGCGCGCTGCTCGCGCTCGGCGTCGCCAACAATCTCTACACGCAGATCGGCCTCATCCTGCTGATCGCGCTCGCCGGCAAGAACGCGATCCTGATCGTCGAATATGCGCGCGAGAAGCGCGCCGAGGGCATGGAGATCGTCGAGGCGGCGGTCGAAGCGGCGCGGCTGCGCTTCCGGCCGATCCTGATGACGTCGTTCGCCTTCATCCTCGGCGTGGTGCCGCTGGTGCTCGCGACCGGCGCCGGCGCCAACGCGCGCCGCTCGATCGGCATCGCGGTGTTCAGCGGCATGCTGGCCTCGACCTGCCTTGCCGTCCTGTTCGTGCCGTCGTTCTACGTGGTGCTGCAGCGGTTCGAGGAGTGGCGCCAATCGCGCAAGAAGGCGGAGCCGTCGGTGCCTGCGGCGCCCTCGCTCCAGGCTTGAGCGCGCGCGCCCCAAGCCCGGGCACCACTGCATCGCAAGCGGCATACCACCCGTTTTCTAGAACTTTGGCGCGCCGTTGTGTATGTTTTGAGGATCAGGCTCATTCGCCGGAGGTTCCAGTGCGGAAGATTTGTAGGCGAGTGCTGAGTGCGACGCCGGTGGCGCTGGTACTCTGGTTGTCGGCGAGCGTCACGATGGCGCAACAGCCGACGGATGCGCAGAAGAATGCGGTCCGCAACAACTGCCGTTCCGACTTCATGGCGAACTGCTCAGGGGTCACGCCCGGCGGCGTCGAGGCGCTGCAATGCCTGCAACGCAATTCGGCACGATTGTCGTCCGCGTGCCGAAGCGCGGTCGCCGCGATCAGCTCGCCGGCCGCGCCGGCGGCAGCCCCGGCGCCAGCGCCTGCGGCACCTGCCGCTGCTCCGGCTGCGGCACCTGCCGCCGCTCCGGCTGCGGCACCTGCGGCTCGCTCCGGCGCGGCCGTGGCTCCTGCGGCCCGTACCGCGGCGCCGCCGCGGCAACCCACAGGCGCGCAGCGCGCGGCGATCCGCCAGGCTTGCCAGGCCGACTTCCTATCCCGCTGCCCGGGCGTGCAGCCGGGTGGCGCGCAGGCCCTGCAATGCCTGCAAGGTCATGCGCCTGAGCTTTCCGCCGGCTGCAGGCAGGCCCTGGATGCCATCGGTGGCGCAGCTGCTGCGACGGTGGCTGCAGCACCCGCGTCACCCCCGCCCGTCGTCGCTGGACCTCCGATCGGAGCGATCCCGCCGCTGCCGGTCCGGTTCCGGCTCGAAATTCTCAATGTCTGCAGAGCCGATCGGATGCAGTTCTGCGGTGCAGTCCCCCCGGGTGGCGGCAGGGTCATCGATTGCCTCGTCGCCAATCAGCCTTCGATCTCGCCCGGTTGCCGACGGGCCCTGCTCTGGGCGAGCCGCTGACGGATCGTCTACTGGATCGGTTCGCGGGGTTGCGCTTAGGAGGCGGCGCTGGGCAACTGCGCGGAACCTCCCTTTTGGTCGCTGCGGCGGCGCCTTGCGATGATCGAGCGGATTTCGCCGAGCTTCGTGCTGATTGCGCCGAACTGCTCGCCTGGAATATGGTCGTAGAGATAACGCTCGGCGAGCCATTCAGAGAGCTCGTCGAGCTTCGCCTCGATCGTGTCGAAATCGGACGGCGAGGCGTTCTTGATCGTGGGCAAGAACGCAGGAAGGTTCGCGAGCCGCGCGAGTATTTCGCGCGTCCGGCGCCGGCCCCGCACGGTCGCGATCCAGGCGCCGGTAGTCCCGATGGCCCCAAACGCCATCGAAGCCACAAACAGGTAGTTGATCGATTCGTCGAGCAGGTCCGGTTTGTCCCCGTTCAGGTAGGCCAAGGTGCCCGGATGAATGGGGAACAGTTTGCTGTCGGTATCCGGCGCCTCGATCTGCCCGACGTCCGGCACGCTTGCCGCAAGCCTTGCCTTGGTGGCGAGGATCAGGCGCGTGAATTCGCCCGCTGCATAATTCGAGAGCGACGGCCGCGACACTAGTCGCACCGAGGTCGCCAGCGCCGTTGCGGTGTCGGGCGGCATTGGTGGGGAACCCACCAATGCTCCTTGCGGAATGTCGAGCGACTTGTATGCGGGATAGCGCGCCACGATGGCATCGGCTTCGTCGAAGTCCAGGAACTTCGGCGGCTTCTTGGCTGCGCTGCGGACCGCACGGGCGAGGTCGGCGATCGCCCCCTGTCCCGGCGGTCCGACGGCAAGCAGGGCTGCGACATGCGTGCCGGTGGCGACCGCGCCGACGTCCTTGGGCGCAAGGACGCGCACGTGTTCCTGTTTGACCCCATAGAACTCGAGTACCACCTTCTGCAGCGGATCCATCTCCCTGGATGGCGTGACCACGCCGATGGTCTTGCCGTCGAGACCCGACCAGCCGTCCGCCGAGGAATGCGGGGGTAGGATCGTGACGACTGCGATTTTGCGCAGGATCGCCAGCGTGCGGCCTTCTGCTGACATCGGATTGTCGCTGCGCACCAGGGCCACGTCGACTTTCCCGTCCTTGAGCGCGGCGGCGCTGGCGTCGAGATCGGGGGTTTGCACGAACGCTAGCCGAATTCGGGGATGGTCCTGCAGCACCTCGCGCCTGAACGCCGCCGCGAACTTCTCGGCCGGCTCGCTCAGCGGCCCGACGGCGATACGGATGGTGTATCGCGCCGAGAACAACCACGGATAGGAGTGCCAGACATAGAACGTCAGCGCACCCAAGCCGAGCGTAAACAGCAAGACGAGTGAGATACGGACCGCAGTTCGTTGCATCGCGTGTTCCACGTTTACGAGCTTGGCTGGTGCCGAACGCGCTCCTGCTCGCCCAGCTTCTCGCGATGAGCGCGCAAAGCGCAATCCAAGCCGCCGTCACCTAAGAAACTGTAGATCAGAACGAAGCATGTGGGTGGGAAAATCCTCAGCTGCGGAGAGGCGCCAAAGCGTTACGCAACGGCTCGCTCGAAATCTGCATGATGCCGCCAAAGGGGTGACCCAGCTCCAGTATCAGCAAAATCGCGCCGGTGGCCGAGAGCGCAAACAGGAACAATGAGCCGATCACCATCGGCCTCGGCTCTGCGAACAGACTAAAGCCATGAAGATAATGGTGAGCCAGAGCACCAGCATGGCCAAGAACGGCATTGGAATGGGATCGCTCTGTTGCGTGAACAGCGCGAGGCGCGTCTGCGCCAGCTCCGTGAGCGTCCGTATCGCCCGCGTGTGCAGCGAGCGCTGCACGTCGTCTTTCGGCGAGAGCTGCTGAACTCTCAAAAAGAACGCTTCGCCCTCATGTGTCGCTTCGAACGGCTCGGCCGAACGTGCGCGGTTTTGACGCCACATGCGATCGACCAAAGCGTCGATGCCGTACCGCATGAGCTCGCGGAGCGGGCGCGTCTCGGCGCCATACTCGCCCAGAATGTAGTCGAGCAGGATGACGTTGGCGGTCAAATGTTTCACCTGCGCATTCTGCGTGTCATATGAGCTCTTGGCCGCGCCGATCAGCAGACCGAGGACGAGGGCCGCCAATGTGCCGATCAGGCCGGTGCCGAGTTCGGACGACGTCTTTCGCATCGCTGCTCAAATGGTGGTCCGGCAAGGCGTTTCGCAGCAGCACTCCCAGCAGAATGCCGCCCAGGATGCATGCAAGCGTTATCAAGCCGAGCGCGGTCTCACTCATGCGGCCTTTTCGCCTCGACGGCGCACGCTTCGCGCACCACTGGATATTTCGAGCAAAAACGCACTTTCACGCCTACCGAGGTGACACTGATCCCGGCCGGCGCGATAAAGACGACCGGGCCCGGAACGAGCAGCTCCTTCGTCATGCCGAGATGCGCCTTCGGACCCAAGCCCCGCTCGGCAAGCGTGCGGGTAGTGGCCCGACGGCGCCGGTCACCAGGCGGTGAGGCGCCATGGCAAAGCTCTCTGTCCGTATCATTGCCGCGTATGGGCTTCATCGCGGTCACTGCTTGGGCAGTTTCTTTGCCTCGGTTGCCATCTGAACGCAGGTAAGCAGTTCGACGTAGCTCTGGATGCCGGCGATCCCGGTGGCCTCGCTTGCGCAGTTTCGCCGGATGTCGGCCGCGAATTGGCTCCACTCCCGGGTGAGCTGTTCCTGCGCCTTTTGTTCATCGGCCATGCAGGCGTCCGCCGTGGCCTTCTTGCCCGCCGAACTCGGCGCCACAGGTGCGGCTGACGTCGAGCCTCGGCATGTCGCTCGCAATCGCGGGCATCGTCAGAAACCCGAGCGCAATGGCCGCAAACGAAAAGAGCATCCCTGTTTTGATCATCACGCAATCTCCGCCGTCAATCTGCGCCATGGGAAACGGCGGCGCGAGAGCGTCGCGCGGCTGGCCCCGTCGGTGATCTTATTACTCTCCCGCCTTCTTGTCGCGCCGCGCCATACCCAAGAGAGACGGGTGCTGATTGACGATCCGAAGCGGCACCGAGCACAGCCAAGCCGGGGCGGGTGAGCGCGATCCCGTGCATTTCATCACGCGAACAGGCAGGCGGCCGATTGCCCGGCAACGATCGGGCGCAGCTCCGGATCGGTCTCGGCGCAGACCGGCTCCGCGCGCGGGCAGCGGGTGCGGAAGCGGCAGCCGCTCGGCAGCTGCGCCGGATCGGGCGGCTCGCCCTCGAGCGCGAACGTGTCGGTGACGCGCCGCCCGCCGATCTGCGGGATCGCCGCGAGCAGCGACTGCGTATAGGGATGCTTTGGCGCGGCGAACAGCTCCTCGGTCGGCGCGATCTCGACGATGCGGCCCGAGATACATGACCGCGACGCGGTCGCAGATCAGGCGCACGACCGACAGATCGTGGGAGATGAACAGGTAGGTCAGCGAGAATGCGCGCTGCAGCTCGCGGAAGCAGCTTGAGCACCGTCGCCTGCACCGAGACGTCGAGGCCCGAGGTCGGCTCGTCCAGCACGACCAGGCGCGGATGCAGGGTCAGGATGCGGGCGAGCCCGACCCGGCGCTGCTGTCCGCCGGAGAGCTCGTGCGGATAGAGATCGAGATGCGTCGGCGGCAGGCCGACCTGCCGCAGGATGTCGCGGATGCGCGCGCGCGCGCTCGCGGCCGCGCGCAGCTCGGTGTGCACGACCAGCGGCTCTTCCAGCGAGCGCCGGATCGTCCAGCGCGGATCGAGCGAATGCCCGGGATCCTGGTAGCAGTACTGCAGGCGTCGTGCGACCGCGCCGCCGCGCCCGGCGACGGACAGGCGCGCTGATGTCTTCGGCCCTCGAAGACGATGCTGCCGGCGCTCGGCGGGTGGATGCCCGACCAAGCGTCTTGCCGAGCGTCGACTTGCCGCAACCGGACTCGCCGACGATCGCCGAGCGTCTCGCCCGGCCGCACCTCGAACGACACGCCGTCGAGCGCGCGCACCGTGCCGGTCCGCCAGCCGAACATGTTGCGCACCGGAAAATGCCGCGACAGCCGATCGACCGCCAGGATCGGAGCGGCGCTCATGCCTGCACCGTACCGGAGACGGGATGATAGCAGCGCACCTGATGCCCGCCGCCGATCGCGGTGACGGCCGGGCCGCTCGGCGCGGCACGTCGTCGGTCGCGCGCGGACAGCGCGGATGGAAGCGGCAGCCCGCCGGCGGATCGACCAGGGCCGGAATCTCGCCGCCGATCTCGATGCAGCTCGCGCCCCGGCTGCGGCAGGCTCTCGCAGCAGGCGCACGGTGTAGGGATGGCTCGGGCGGCGGAAGAACTCCTCGACCGGCGCGGTCTCGACCTCCTGGCCGGCATACATCACGGTGACGCGGTCGCAGATTTCGTAGGCGGTGCCGAGATCGTGGGTGGTGAACAGCACCGAGATGCCGCGCTCCTTGGCGAGCTGCTTCAGCAGCTTGAGGATCTGCGCCTGGATCGTCACGTCGAGCGCCGTCGTCGGCTCGTCGGCGATCACCAGCTCGGGCTGCGGCAGCAGCGCCAGCGCGATCATCAGGCGCTGGCGCTGGCCGCCGGAGAACTCGTGCGGCAGCTTGGCGAAGGTCTGCTCCGGATTCGGGATCTGCACGGTGCGCAGCATGTCGACCGCGGCGCCGTGTCGGCGCGCCGGCGCCGTGCGCGGATAGCGGCTGAAAAAGCCGGACAGGCCGCGCCATTCCCGCGCGCCGCGCCGCGGCGACTTCCACTTCATCACCTCCATGATCTGCGCGCCGATCGGGAACAGCGGATTGAAGGAGCCGTACGGGTCCTGCGGGATGAAGGTGATGCGCCGCCCGCGCACGTCGGTGTCGACTTGCGAGCGCGGCATCGCCAGCAGGTCCTCGCCGCGGAAACGGATCGTGCCGGCCTCGTGGCGGGCATTGCCGGCCAGGATGCCGAGGATCGCGCGCGCCAGCGTGGTCTTGCCGCAGCCCGACTCGCCGACCAGGCCCATGATCTCGCCGCGCCGGATGCGTCAGGTTGACGCCGTCGAGCACTCGGCGACGCCCTGCTCGGTGCGCGAACGAGACGCGCAGGTTCTCGACCTCGAGCAGGCTATCGTTGGGCGCGCGCACGGCGGATCCGCGGATCGAGGACGTCGCGCAGGCCGTCGCCCAGCAGGTTGAAGCCCATCACGACGAGGAAGATGGCGAGCCCGGGCGCCAGCGCGTACCACCACGCCTCCGGCAGGAACTCGCGCGATTCCGAGATCATGCGGCCCCATTCGGGCGCCGGCGGCGGCGCGCCGAGACCGAGGAAGCCGAGCGCACTGGCGGTCAGGATCGTGAAGCCCATGCCGATCGAGGTGCGCACGATGATCGGCGAGGCGACGTTCGGCAGCACGTGCAGCACCATGATGCGCCAGGTCGGCACGCCGAGCGCGACCGCCGCCTCGATGAAGGTCTCGTTCTTGAGCGCGCGCACCTCGGCATGCACCAGCCGCGTGAACCACGGCCAGTAGGTCATCGACAGCGCCAGGATGACGTTCTCGATCGAGGGCCCGAGCGTCTGCGCGATCGCGATCGCCAGCACGATCTGCGGCACCGCGAGGAAGATGTCGGAGACCCGCATCAGAGCTTCGCCGAACCAGTTGCTGCCGCCAGCCCGAGACGAGCCCGATCGGCACGCCGATCAGCAGCGCGGCGCCGACCGCCACGACGGCGATCAGCAGCGTGATGCGCGCGCCGAACAGGATGCGGCTGTAGATGTCGGCGCCCATCCGGTCGGTGCCGAACAGGTAGGTCTCCGACGGCGGCAGCAGCCGCTGCGCGGGTTCATGTCCCAGACGGCGTCCGGATGCGTGGCGAGCACCGGCGCCAGGATGGCGATCGCGATCAGCAGCCAGGATGATCAGCAGACCGAGCGGCCGCCGACGGGGTCGCGCAAGCAGCTTGCGGAACGATGTCGAGCGTGCCCTTCATGCCGCGGCCCCGCGCGGATCGAGCACCGCGTGCGCGATGTCGACGATCAGGTTGACGATGCCCGAAGACGACGCCGGCATAGACCGTGAAGCCCATGACGGCGGCGTAGTCGGACTGCAGGATCGCCTCGAACGCGTAGGCGCCGATGCCGGGCCATTGGAACACCGTCTCGATCACCACCGTGCCGGCGAGCAGGATGCCGAACAACAGGCCGATCTGCGTCACCGTCGAAACCAGCGAATTGCGCAGCACGTATTTCCACACGATCAGGCCGGCCGGCATGCCCATGGCGCGCTGGTAGGTGACGAAGCTGCTTTGCAGCGTCTCCAGCACGCCGGCGCGCGTGAAGCGCACCACCGTCGCGAGCGCCGGGAACGCCAGCGTGAGGGTCGGCAGCGTCAGGTGCGCCAGCACATTGCCGAGGCGCTTGAAGTTGCCCTCCAGCAAGGCATCGACCACGTAGAAGCCGGTGATCGACGGCGGCGGAAAGCCGGTGATGCGGCCCTGCAGCGGCAGCCAGCGCAGATCCATCGCGAACAGTGAGCTGCAGCATGAGCGCGAGCCAGAAGCTCGCCACCGCGAGGCCCGCGACGGTGACGATGCGCAGCACATGGTCGACCGGCCGGTTGCGGTAGAGCGCCGACACCACGCCGAGCGGGATGCCGAACACGACCGCCACGATCATGGCGGCGATCGTCAGCTCGATGGTGGCCGGCAGCCGCGCGAACAGGTCGTCCCAGACCGGCCGCGTGGTGAACAGGCTGGTGCCGAGGTCGCCGGACAGGAGCTGTCGATAGTAGTCGACGAGCTGGACGAGCAGCGGCCGGTCGAGGCCGAGCTTCTGGCGCAACAGCTCGATCTGGGCGCGCGAGGCGGTCTCGCCCGCCAGCATTCGCGACCGGATCGGCCGGAATGACGCGCGAGATGAAGAACACGATGGCGACCAGGCCGGCGAGCGTCGGGACGAGCCATGCGACGCGCTGAAGGATGAGCGCCAGGATGCGCATCGCTTATGCGTCGCTACGATAAAGAGCGCACTGTACGAGACAGGCTGCGACGTAAGGCGGGCACGGCCTCGTGCTCCCTCCCCCTTGCGGGGGAGGGTTGGGGAGGGGGGTGTTCGCGAATTCAGAATTGCCCGTTACCCCCCTCCCTGTCCCTCCCCCTCAAGGGGGGAGGGAACGCTGGAGCCGAGCTTCAGTCCGAGCGACGGACCCGAGCAACGGCTCCGCACCGATGTGTGATTCCGATAGCCGCGCCGGTGCGCCGAGCTCAACTCTCGTAGTACGCGGTCCGCATCTCCTGCGCCGACCCGATCGGGCAGAACACGATGCCCTTGAGCTTGTTGGAATATGGCCCGTACCACTTGGTGTTGTAGATCCACAGACCCGCCGCCTCGTCGACCACGATGCGGGTCGCCTCCTCGTACAGCTTCGAGCGCTCGCCCTGGTCGGTCAAGCGCAGCGCCTTGTCCAGCAGGTCGTCGACCTTCGGGTTCTTGTAGTGGGCGGCGTTCTTGAACGTGCCGGCGGTCGACGAGGAGAACATCTCGCCGACCCAGTTGTGCGGATCGGCGTAGTAGGTCGAGATCCAGATAGATCGACACGTCGGGCGTGGTGTTGGGATCCTTGAACTTGCTCGACGATCGTCGGCCACGGATAGCCGACCACCTTCGACTGTACGCCGGCCTTGGTGAGGCCGTTCTGCAGCAGCTGCGCGGCCTGCTCGGACTGCTGGAAGCCGGTCAGGTAACGCCAGCTCGATCGGCTTGTCGATCTTGACCTTGGCCTTGCGCCAGCTCGGCCTTGGCCTTGTCGATGTCGAAGCGAGTAGCCCTTCACGTCCTTCGGCACGCCCCAGATCGTGTTCGGCAGCGGCGTTGGATTGCGTTCGACCAGCCCGCCGAGGATGTCCTTGTTGAAGCCGTCGTAGTCGAAGGCGTAGTTGATCGCGCGCCGCACGTGCACGTCGTTCATCGGCGCGCGGGTCATGTTGATCTGCGCCATCATCACGCGCATCGACTTCGGCTTCCAGCACTTGCGCGTTGCCGTTGGTCTTGATGCGGTTGAGCTGGTCGGTCTGCAGGTAGCCGCCGATGCCCTGGAAATCGCCGCGCATGAGCCCGAGCACGCGCGTGTTGGTGTCCTTGACCGCGCGGAACTCGATCTCGTCGAGCCACTTCGGGCCCCAGCCCTTGAAGTGATCGGCGAAGCGCTCGGCGACGAAACCGATCGCCGGATCGAACTGGGTGATCTTGTAGGCGCCGGAGCCGGCCGAGTTCTTCGACAGCCAGGCCTGGCCCCAATCGCCGCCGGTCTCGTTCTTCTTCACCAGCGCGGAGTTGACGATGTGGACCTCCGGCACGACCGAGAGGAAGATCGCCGACGGCTTCGGGAGCTTGAATTCGACGGTGTAGTCGTCGACCGCCTTGGCGCGCGCCGGTGTCGATCATGCTCTTGAACAGCGAGGCCGCGCCCTTGCCGACCGCCAAGGATGCGCTCGAACGAATAGACCACGTCCTGCGCCTTCACCTCGGTGCCGTCGTGGAATTTCACGCCGCGCCGCAGCTTGAACGTATAGGTGAGGCCGTCCGGCGAGATGGTGTGGCTCTCGGCGACCCACGGCTCCAGCACCGCCGGGTTGTTCTGCCAGCGCATCAGGCCGTCGTAGATGTTGAGGCGGATCGCGACGCGTCCGACGTCGAAGGCGGCGTGCGGATCGACGGTGTCGTAGTCGCTCTCGTTGGCGAACACGAACCGGGTCTTGGCCTCTGCGAGCGTCACCGTGCCGACGCCGGCACCGGCGGCGAGCGCGGCGGCGCTCGCATAGGTCATCAGCTCGCGGCGCGAAACGTCGAAAGGCCTGCGATGGCGGTCACGCATGATCGTCTCCCTAAAGTCGAGCGGACGGCGCCGCCGTTTTCTGCGGCGGTCGCCTCCGGTCCAAACCTCTGGCGGGCATTGTGGCGCGTTTCCGATGACAGCGACAAGGCTCAATGTGCGGACGGGGGCCCCTTTCCGTCGGTATGGAGGCGGTGTTCACGGGCGATCAGGGCCGTTGCGCCATACCGGGCCTGGCGACCCACGAACGACGAGCCATGCGAAGCGGGGTGGCCGCTAATGACCTGCAGTGGACAGCGGTTGGATCAACGGGCCGGCCGTCTAGTCAGATCTCCAGCATGTTGACCGTCCGGTTCTCGATCTCCCCGCGCCCCCGCGCGTACAGGCGAGGATTGCGAGCGGCCAGGATTTGCAAGGCGGCGAGGACCGCGTTCGACGGTTCCAGAACCGTCATCACCGGGACGTTGCTCGGCGCTCGCAACGACGACCAAACGTCGTCGGGAAAGTCCTTGATGCTGGCCGGCACTGTTATGACCGGAATCGTCGACATGGCCGAAAGAGTTCGGACCGGCGCCGTTCGACCGCCCGATATAGGCGATCACGACCGAGTCCGGAACCTCGTGCGCCATGCGATGGAGAATGCGGGCGGCAGCGACCGGCTCCTTGTGGACAGAGCAGGTCACCACGGTCATCAAGTCCTTCAATTCGCCGAGCGCTTCTGAAAAAGCATTCGTCTTGTCGCTTTCCGAGCCACGCCACAGGATGATCCGCTGGCGAGGCAACCGAAAGCGGCTGGTGATTTCCGCGACGTGCCGATACTTCGCGGCCACATCGTCAAGCCCGCCGCCATCGCGGTACACCTGTTTGTCAATGTAGGAGCCGCTCTCGACGACCCGCCACGAGTCGTTGTCGATAACGTCCGCAAGCAGCAGGTGTCCTTTGGAGTCGAAACCGAATTCGACCTTGAGATCCACGAGCGTTCCGCCCTCGAGTTGCCATGCCTTCTCGAGCGCAAGGAAGGCCTGGCGCGCAATGCGCCGCATCTCGGGAAAGACCTTCCACTCCTCGTCGTAGCCAAAGACGTCCGACTCCGAAAGGATGAGAAAGGGCTCCTGCCCCTGGATCGGCTTTGCCGGATTGAAAAGCTGTATTTGCGAAGAGCCTTCCGCATAGACCATCAAGGGATCGTCACAGATGAGCGGCTTTCCTTTCCAGTCCTTGTCCTTGGTCTTCAGGAAGAACTCGACAAGCAGCTTTGGGAACAGCTGTCCTTTTGAAAATTGCGGATTGCGCTTGAGATAGGAGCCATGGGCTTCGCGCCGTACCACCACCTCATATGGAAGCATGAGACACTTTGGTGCGACGAATGAAGTCGCACCGTCCTGCTCCTCGAAGGCGACAGGAAGACCGCAGGCTCTCAGCAAACGGAAGACATTGCACGTGGTCGCGTTGGCAAGCCTGCCCTTGTCGGGGATGACGTCATGCTTGGCACCATCACCGGCGGTAATGTCGTCCTTGGATACGAGAGTCACCAGATCGGATCCATCATCGACGCGGTGGATCTTCTTCGTCTTGCCTTCGGCGATGAGATCGCCGAGAGGGTATTTCGTCGCATGGTGTTCTGCCGTTAGGGCGTCCACGGCCTGTTCCTTCTTGTGCTTGGAGTGACTGCAAAGTGTACCACTTGGGTATCCGAGAGCCAAATTGGGGGCGTTCAGCGGGCACGGTAGGTTCAATGACCAAACTCAACGCCGATGAAGCTCACGACCACGGATCTCGATGGCATGCATCCGAATGATGTCGATGATGGTCGTGAGCTATTTTGGGCTTCTCGATCCGTCATTGCGAGCCGAAGGCGAAGCAATCCAGGACGGCGGTTCCGCTCTGGATTGCTTCGTCGCTTAGCGCTCCTCGCAATGACGGCCGGCGCAGGCGAGCCATGCCTTGCCTGCGGTGCCGGGCTTGCCCCACGATCGAATCGCGGCGACGGCGGCGACGAGGGGACTGGATGGCGCATCTCCAACTTGCGGTCGATATCGGCGGAACATTCACCGATGTCGCGATGGTGGATGGTGCGTCCGGCGTCCTGTGGACGGCCAAGACGCCGTCGACGCCGCGCGATCCGTCCGACGGCTTCTTCGATGGCATCGACCGGATCCTTCGCACCGCCGGGCAGGCCGCGTCCGACGTCGCCGCGATCTATCACGGTACCACGATCGCGACCAACGCGGTGCTCGAGGGCAAGGGCGCCAAGACCGGCATGATGACGACGTCCGGCTTCCGCTACGTGCTCGAGATCGGCCGTCACGAAATCCCCCGCGCCGAAAACCTGTTCGTGTGGCGCAAGCCCAAACGGCCGATCCCGCCGCGGTTGATCGTCGAGGTTCCCGAGCGCGTGCTGCTCGATGGACAGATCGAGCGGCCGCTCGACGAGACCGCCTGCCGGGCCGCGGCGCGGCGCCTGGCTGCGCTCGGCGTCGACGCGGTGGCGATCGTGTTCCTGCATGCCTATGCCAATCCGGCGCACGAGCGCCGCGCCGCCGCGATCGTGGCCGAGGAGCTTCCCGCGGCCGCGATTTCCATTTCGTCCGACGTGCTGCCGGTGTTCCGCGAATACGAGCGCTCGATGGCGACCGCGCTCAACGCCTATGTGCAGCGCCTGGTCGGCGACTACGTCGCCCGGCTGGAGACCGGGCTCAAGGCGCGCAAGCTCGCCGCGCCGTTGCTGGTGATGAAGTCGAACGGCGGCGTATTCGGTCCGGCGCAGGCGAGCCGTCAGGCGATCCACATGGCGCTTTCGGGGCCGGCGGCCGGCGCCATCGGCGCGGGCTTCGTCGGGCGCGCGGCCGGATTTGGCGATGCCGTCACGATCGATATCGGCGGCACGTCGGCGGACGTCTCGTTGATCCGCGGCGGCCAGGCGGCGACGACTACCGAGGGCGAGCTTGGGCCCTTTCCGCTCGCGCTCCCGATCGTCGACATTCATACCATCGGGGCGGGCGGCGGATCGCTCGCTCGCGTCACCGATATCGGCAGCCTGCAGGTCGGGCCGCAAAGCGCGGGCGCCGATCCGGGGCCGGCCTGCTACGGCCGCGGCGGCACCAAGGCGACCGTCACCGACGCCCACGTCGTGCTCGGCCGGCTGCCGTCGAGCTTGCTCGGCGGCGAGATGCGGCTCGAGGCGCAGCGCGCCCGCGACGCCATCGAGCGGGACGTCGCGCGGCCGCTCGGGATCGCGGTCGACGATGCCGCGAACGCCGTCATCCGCCTCGTCAACGCCAACATGACCGGCGCGCTCAAGGTAGTCTCGGTCGAGCGCGGCTACGACCCGAAGGATTTCGCCCTGGTCGCATTCGGCGGCGCCGGCCCGCTGCACGCCGTCGAGCTCGCGCGGGCGCTCGGGGTGCGCACCGTGCTGGTGCCGCGCCACCCCGGCCTGTTGTGCGCGCTCGGCCTGCTGGCGACCGACCTGCAATACGACTACGCCCGCACCGCGCTGCAGCGCGGCCCGGATTTCGACCTCGCCGCCATGGATGCGGTCTGGCGCGAGCTCGCCGAGGAGGCGGACCGCGACCTCGAGCGCGAGGGCGTTCCGCCCGCGCGCCGCCGCCTCGTGCGGCTCGCCGACCTGCGTTACGCCAAGCAGGGATTCGAGCTCACCCTCGAGGCGCCGGCCGGCACGATCGACCCGGCAGGCGCCGCGCGCCTGGTGGAGAGCTTCCACGCCACGCACGAGCGGCTCTACACCTTCGCGGAGCGCGCGACGCCGGTCGAGGTGGTCACCCTGCGGCTCCGCGCCCTCGGCCTCGTCGACAAGATCGCGCTGCCCGAGGTCGCGACCGCGCCGGATGGAGCGCCTCCCGTGCACGAGCGGCGCAGCGTGCGGCTCGACGATACGACGCACGAACGGACGCCGGTCTACCGGCGCGACGCCTTGCTGGCAGGCCACACGATCCGCGGCCCCGCCATCGTCGATCAGCTCGACACCACCACGCTGGTCTTCCCCGGCCAGACCGCCGACGTCGACCGCCACGGCAACCTGATCCTGCCGCTGACCCCTTAGAGACCGTTTGAGAATGCCTTCAAGCGTGGAAAGCCGTTGCCCGTGCTTCGAGCCGCGCGCGTACCGCGCTCCTCTATCCTCAGGCTGTCATCCCGGCCAAGCGAGCCCGGCCGAAGGCGGGGATCGCGCGAGCCGGGACCCAGTAAACACCGCCATCGCGGGCTATTTTCTCCCGCAGTGTTTACTGGGCCCCGGCTCTCGCGCTTCGCGCTCGGCCGGGATGACAGCAGAGTTTCCGCCGCGCATCCTAATGCTCTGACCGAAAGAGAAGCTGTGTTTTCAATACCTCCAACGCCCCTCATGCTGAGAGCCTGTCCCGGACTCGATCCGGGATGCTCTCCCGGACGAAGTCCGGGAGAGCCTCGAAGCACGCACCGCGGCGCCGTTGGCGACTTCTGGAGCATCCTTCGAGACGCGCCGCTACGCGCCGCTCCTCAGGATGAGGGAGTGGTTTGTTAACCGCGATGCGCAACCTCGACATCGTCACGCTGGAGCTGATCAAGGGGGCGATCAAGTCGGCGCGCGCCGAGATGGAGGCGGTGATCGAGCGCACCGCCATGAGCGCCTTCATCCGCGAGAAGAAGGACTACTTCACCGCCTTTTTCGATCGCGACGGCCGGCTGGTGGTGTCGACCGCGCTGCCGATGGCGGCCGGCAACCTGATCGACTGCATCCTCGAGCGCTATCCGCGCGACGGCATGCGGCCCGGCGACCTCTACCTCTACAACGACTCCTACGGCTCGGGCGGCGCGGTCTCGCACAACAACGACATGGTGTTCGTGGCGCCGGTGTTCTGCGGCGCGCGCCTCATCGCCTTCACCGAAGCCTGGGGCCACCTGTGGGACATCGGCGGCATGGTGCCGGGCTCGATCTCGCCGGCCGCGACCGACGTGTTCCAGGAGGGCATCGTGGTGCCGCCGTCGCGGGTGCTGCGCGACGGCGTCTGGAACGACGAGCTGATCCGCACCTTCGCCCGCAATAGCCGCTACCCGGAGATGATCCGCGGCGACATCGCCGCGATCATGGCGGCGGTGCGGCTCGGCAGCCGGCGGATGGAGGAGATCGTCGAGCGGTTCGGGGCCGCGGCCCTGGAGGCGGCGTTCGCCGGCATGATGGACCAGTCCGAGCGCGCGCTGCGCCAGGCCTTGGCCGAGCGCGTGCCCGACGGCCGCTACGCCTTCCGCGACTTCATCGATTCCGACAGCGTCTCGGACAAGAGCTACGCGGTCGCGGTCACGGTCGAGAAGCGCGGGCTCGACGTTTCGCTGGATTTTTCCGCCTCCGACGACCAGGCCGAGGGCGCCATCAACTTCATCATGCATCCGTCCGTCCCGAAAACCATGTGCGGGCTCTACTTCGCCGGCGACCAGGCCGGCGTCGCGCTCAACGGCGGCTTCCACCGCGCGGTCGGCGAGGTCAAGACGCGGCCCGGCTCGATCGTCGCGCCGCGCGAGCCGGCGCCGCTCGGCATGCGCTCGCATTGCACCACGCGGGTGAACTCGGCGCTGTTCGGCGCGCTCGCGAAGGCGACCGGCGGCAACGTGCCGGCGGCCTCGTCGGTCTACGTCCTCTACTATCTGCGCAGCTGGAACGCCGAGCGCGCCCTTGATCTGTGCATCGAGGGTCTCGCGGTCGGGTTCGGCGCGCGTCCGCACGCCGACGGCATCGACGCCGTCTACTACGTGGCGCAGAAGAACTATCCGGTCGAGTTCGCCGAGATGGAGTTCGGCGTGCGGGTCGAGGCCTACGCGATCCACTCCGACTCCGGCGGTCCTGGATTGCACCGCGGCGGCTGCGGCATCGTGCGCGAGCTCCGCGTCATCGGCGAGGAGGCGGTGATCGGCGTGCGCATGGACAACATCCGCTGGCCGGCCTGGGGCGTCAAAGGCGGCATGGGCGGACGGCCCGGCCGCATCGTCGTCAATCCCGGCATGCCGGACGAGCGCGAGCTCAAGCCCATGTCGGAAGGCAACCGGCTTGAAGAAGGGCGATCTGGTGCGCATCGTGACCTCGGGCGGCGGCGGCTGGGGCTCGCCGCTCGAGCGCGCCGCCGGGCAGGTGCGCGACGACGTGCTCGACGGCTTCATCTCGGCGGAGAGCGCGCTCCGCGACTACGGCGTCGTCTTGTCCGATGATCTTCTCTCCGTGGACGAGCCGGCGACCGCGGCGCGTCGCGCCGAGCTGGCGCGCCTGCCGCGCGGCCTGTTCCACCGTCACGGCTACTTCGACGACGAAGAATTGCCGCGGGCAGCGGAATGACAGCAAGGCGTTCTCAAACCCCGTCATGCCCGGGCTTGACCCGGGCATCCATCTTTCTTCGTATTGATTCATGCAAAAAGACTGGATTGCCGGGTCAAGCCCGGCAATGACGACCTAAGTTAGCGCTATGCGCGAAAGCGGGGGACCCAGTACCCGCTGGCGGCGCAGAAGAGTTCGCAAGCGTTGCAGCGCCCTCCCTTGCTCGTCTGCAAGCGATGACGTCGATCACGGGGAGCGGCAACATTGTCACGTCATGGGGCGCTGGGGCGCGAGCGATATTTCTACGTCTACATTCTTTCGAGCCGCATCGGCGGCACCTTGTGCATCGGCGTGACAAACGATCTGACCAGGCGCGTTTACGAGCATAGGACAGGCACTGTGCCCGGCTTTACAAGCGAGTATGGCGTTTATCGATTCGCTTCGAGCTCCTTGAGAACGTCCGCACCGAGTTGGGCCACATCCATTGACGGTTCTCCCTATTCGCCGGGCAGCTCCGTCAGCCACGTCACCTCGCGCAAAGGCTGCGTACGAAAGCGATGGAGGGTGAAGAAGAATAGGCAATCACGGTCGGCGGTGACAAACACGCCGTCGGCGTCCAAGACGCGCCCGGCCACGGCCAGCATCTCCAGGCCTTCGGCGCGACCTCCGGGCCACTCGGCCGTCGTGAGAAGGGGTAGATCGTGTGTCTCGCCGAAAGTGCGAACCTCGCCAATCCGCTCTTGCGCCTGCCGGGGGATCGCCTCGTTCGACCAAGCCCAGAGAAAGGTGCCCTCCGACCCCGACACCGACCCAACGACACAGATGTCCGCGACCACCACGTATTCCGTCGACACAAAGGCGATCTGCGCGGCATCCAGGTTCCATTGAAACTTCCGGCCAGCGAGGGCGAATTTCTCCATGAACGCCCGATTGCGTTCCTGCATGAGCCGGACCGACTCGCGGCTCCACGCGTGCCAGTCGCGTTCGGCACCCTCCTGCATGATCTGGCCCTATTCTTCGCCTCGAAATGCACCGCCCGGACGGCGAAAGCCTCTCAACTGCGTGCCGCCGGGCGCGCCATCAGCAATGTAGGATGGGTTGAGCGCAGCTAAATATTTTCATGCACCGTCCTGACACGTCCTGACACCGTCCTGACACCGTCCTGACACATGGAAATGCCTGCGGCTGTAGGCGAACCATGCGTGTCTCGTCTTGTCAGAACGGTGTCAGGGCGTGTCCTACTAGCGAGCCATTTGACCATTTTGTTAGCGCGAGCTAACAGCCAACCCTGAAAGAACGACACCACCATGAAAGTGAAGCTCACCGACGTCGGCATCCGGTCCTACAAGCCGCGCGCCGCGCAATACGCCGATCGGCGATGCCGCCTGCCCCGGCCTGTGCATCCGGATCACGCCGAAGGGCGTCAAGTCGTTCGCGTTCGCCTACCGCGACAAGGCGACCGGCAAGGTCGCGTGGCTGACCATCGGCCGCTACCCGGACGTGCCGCTGGCGAAAGCGCGCGAGATCGCGAACGACGCGCGCAAGACCGTCGCCAACGGCGGGACGCCGCTCGCGCCCAAGGTCCAGCGCGCCGAGGCTGAAAAAAAACTAAGACCTACGCCGACGTCGTCGCGCTCTATCACGACGCCAAGCTGACCGCGCTCCGCACCGGCGACAAGGCCCGCGAGACGCTGCAGCGGATCGGGCGCGTCTATGGCTGGAACGAGCGGCCGCTCGCCTCGATCACCGACGACGACGCGGCCGCCATGCTGCACGACATCGCGGACCGGCGCGGCAAGAAGGCGATGGCGAACCAGACCAAGCACGTCCTGCACGCGATGTTCAAATGGGCCAAGCAGCCCGGCCGCAAGTTCGTGACCGTCAACCCGTTCGCCGATCTTCCGGCGCCCGGCGGCGCCATCGTCTCGCGCGACCGCTTCCTGACCGCCGCCGAAATCCGGCAGGTCTGGCACGCGCTCGACGCGCCGGAACGCTTCAACGTGTCGCGCGACGCCGCGACCGCCCTGCGCCTGATCCTCGTGACGGCGGCGCGGCCCGGCATGGTGCGCGGCATGGTCGGCAGCGAGCTTCGCGATCTGCGCGGCCCGAGCGAACACGGTCCGCACTGGTCGCTGCCCGCCGAGCGGATGAAGGCCGGCAGCGCGTTCATCACGCCGCTGTCGGGCTTCGCGCTCGAACTGCTGCGGCCGCATCTCAAGGCCGATCCGGCGCGCGCGGCTGTTCGACCTGCGCCGCCATGATCTGCACGAAGCGGCGCGCCGGATCGTTGCCGGGCTCGGGATGGAGCGGTGGACGCCGCACGACCTGCGGCGCACCGCCGCGACGATCCTCGACCGGGAAGGCTATTCGCTCGAACAGATCGGCGCGCTGCTGGCGCACACGCGCAAGGGCGTGACGGCGGTCTATGCGCGATGGGACAAGTTCGACCTGCGGCGCGAGATGGCGATGGTCGATCGAGCGGTCGCTGCGCGAGACGCTGGACGGCGAACCGACAGCGGCCATCAAGCCGCCGCCTAGACGGCCGCAACACAGCACGACGAGAGGGCGGCCATTGCGCCGCCCTTTTCTTTTGTGTGCCGAGCATGAGCGACAGCTTGGAGGTGGAAGTCCTCTATCCAGCCTGATGGCGGCGAAGGATTAGCGAAGCGCAAGGGCGTCGCCGCGAGGCGGGGTCTGAAGGAAGCGTGGAGCAAAGCCGCGGCCCGATGGACAAGAACCGGATAGTGAGGCCTACCCGATCGGACGAGCGAGCAAATGATCGCGAAGCCCACGGCCATCAAGGATCGGGGTGGTAAATCCGGCGGGCGTGCGGCGAAGGCGGTCGGTCTTACCTCGGGAGATCTGCGCTGCGTCTCGGCGACGAGACTGAGGTTGTCGCAAGGCGGCCTGACCGCGGCGCAGAAGTCAGCGGGGGCGTAGTAGGCGGGAGCGTCCGCCCTACCCCATTGATATCACGCGAGGATTGCCGCCATCATGGCCCCTACCAACGTCCACACCGACGCAATCCCGTCCGAACGTTGTTGCACGATAACGCACGGTGCTGGACACGTACATAATGATTACGAAGACGTGGCCCACTTAGCGGTCACTGCCTGATTGTCGGCAGGACGGCATGTCCTGCGAAGGGCAACGACCGCGAGTACGGGTGGATTCTGGCTGGACGTCAGCCGGCGCCCGAACGAGGACCAGCCGCTCTAGCAACCCCTCGAACATTGGTGGAGGCCCTGGGCGTGACCATCCGCGGCCGGCTGGACGCGGGCTTCGAGCGATGCCGATGCGCGCGAGCTCGTCCGACGCGCCTGCGTCAGGAGTCAGGCGCCGGACCATCGGGCAGCGCGTCGCCGAGTGGCGATCATTGCGCGATCAGGACCCTGCCCGGCAAGGGGTCAACCGGGCAGGGTGTGATCGCCCGGCCGGTGGATGAGTGAGTGGCCGCCGGGTGATGTTGATCAGTAGATTTGGGGTAGTGGTGGGTTCGAAGGTTTTTTGCTTTTTGTGTTGGGCCCCGCGATCGCCCGAGTGACGCCAAAATTCGTCGCGCTGACGCAACTTGCGCGAAATTGCGTGCTCCCCGTCATCTGGCGAAAGTGATTTCCCTTGGGAGCGCGTGATGCCCCTCCGTGCCGCCGTCGCCGCTGCTGCTGCTGATCCTTCCGGGCTGTGCGAGGACGACGGCTTCCGTCGCGACTGATGGCGTGGCGTGCTCGGCATTCGAGCCGATGCGGCGGTTGAAGAGGACACAGACAGCATGATCCGGCAAAGGAACGCAATCCCGCAGCGGGCTGAGACGGACCGAGGCCAGGGTTTGAGCGTTTGGGCGGGTCATGACCGAAACGGCCATGGCCGTATCGAAGACTTCGAACCCCTAAGAGAGCCGAAGCGGCCAATTTGTGTGGTGGTTGATGGCGATGCGCGCAATTCTCGTTCGACGCGTATGCGTCAGGAGCCAGGCGGCGGACCGATCAGGCAGCGCGTCGTGTTGGTCGACAAGTTCCGACAGCGCCACCACGCGCCGTCCTGTGATTTCCAGATAACCCGAGAAATTGACCAAGCGGTCACCTCAGTCAGCGAGGCGCCGTGATGAAAATGCTGCCGACTCCTCGCCGACGCCTGGGTCAGTGGTAGGGTCGGGCGGTTCGATCGCAGATTATCGTATCTCGGCGCCGTCCATCGCAGTCGGTCCTGAACAGAACGGCCCGAATTATGACGTTTACTCGGCGAACGGCGAGCTGCGCCCTCCACGGCGACATTAGCCTGGAACGCGCCGCCGAAATCGCGAACCTCTCCGTCGAGGAAATCCAATGGGCGATCGAGTTCGGGCGATGCGATGCCGACGAGGTGGTGATCGTCCAGAACAAGGACATCTGGCTTGGTCCTTTCGAAGGGTGACGGTGGCCCGAGGCCGATGGTGACCTCGCCCGATATCCCGCACGTGGCCTCCGCGGGCCGAGGAGCGCGGTCGCGGCGCTGCCAACTACCCTGACAGCATATCAGCGAAGAGCGAACGGGGAGGCCGCCTCTGCGACCTCGCGGCGTGTGTCAGGGCACTACGATTAGAACAGACCGGCCAACGGGCATTGCGAGCGCATCAGCTGCAGTCCGCGAATACCGTCCGCACGCCGAGAGGAACGAGGCTCGGCGCCGGAACGCCGCATGCAAGCGAAGCTGGCGTGAGCAGCGCCCGGGCTCACTTTCCGAAATATCGACAGGGCGTATAGTCGCCACCGCGCCGCTTCGTGCAATGGAGGCTGCTATGGTCCGCTTGTCGGGCCGACCAGGCAAACGCGCCCGGCGAAGTCTGCTAATGACCGCGCCTCGACGTTGCGACGAACGCGCGGGCGTGCGGTGGCGTTCGGTTCAAGGAACCTGAACGGGCAGCCTAGTTTCTTCCCTGTTTGCCCATGCCCAGCGGTGCCCGTTGTGTGCGCAGAAGCAAGCGCTTAACGCGGGTTCCAATCTGAGAACGCGTTGTTTCGAAATCTTGATGTTCGTGCCATCCATGGTGTTGAGAACGTCGCCCACATACCCCGTTTCCAGGTAATAATCGTGCCCTATTCCCCTCCCTTCGAAAAAATTCAGAAAATGGCCGATCTCATGGGCAAGGGTCTTGAGCATAAGGGACTGTGGGACGACTTTACTCCCCACGTAATCCCATGGGTTTGGATCCTGCTGGTCCTTGAGCAGGATTACCTTGCTCGCGATGTGATAGAAGCCGGCGGGATGGTCACCGTCGATTGAGCGCAGCGCCGACCCGGCGAGAAACACCCTGATCGGGGCTTTCGATTCCTTGGTCTTGCCCGTTGCAACCTGCGCATCCTTATGCGCGGCAAGCATTTTGGCGTGGTCCGGAGTCACTTCCGCGCCGAGCCCAGAGAGGGGAAGCGGCTTGTTCTTGTCCAGTTTGAACCAGATATTGGCCTGGGGCCCGTAAACTTGGTTTAGCCGTTCGACCCAGCCAGTGGCATCCTTCTGCGCGAACCTCGTTCTCGACGTGGGAACGTTTTTGCCATCGAGGTCGTGAAGAAAAAAGAACGAGATATTGAAGGTCCGGGTGCCGTGAACTGAAAACTCGAGTTCGGCCTTGTCACTCCCCTTGGTGGCGACGATCTTCCCCGGCCCGCGGTTCAAGCCGGTGATCCGCAGCAATTTGTCGTCCTTGCCGATGAATAGCGAGTTGATGAAGCCGATCTCATCACAATACTTGTCATGGTTGATTACGTCGATTTTGACGTAGTTCTTTCCTTCAACCGCCTTGACGCCGTATCCCGCCCCGCCGGTCAGGCAGACAATATTGGACTTGCCTTCCGGCACCATGATCCATCCAGGTCCAGGCTTTAGGCTGTCGACGCCTCTGTTGCGGTCGATCTCTTCAAACTTGGCGGGCATTTTGCTTCTCCTGTGGCGGCGCGGCCTCGCTTGCCGGGTCCTTGAACCAAAGCAGATACGGCCGCGGAAGGCTTGATGGCGAGATTGTTTTTTTCTTGAGAAGAGTTTGATTCCGCCTGCGGCTGGCTCGACAGCCCTAGTGGCAAGCCGCGTTCTCGCCGGAATGCAAGGCATACCGGCCGAAGCGCAATGAAGTGGGCACGTGCGCGGGTTGGTGAAGGCCTACACGTGTTCGGGCCTGACTTATTCGCAACCTACTCTGTCCTAGACACCGGAAAATGAGTAGCAACAGGACGCGCCAGGCGAAGCGCGCTCGCCGAGCCCGGCCTCGAATGGCGGCCGTGGGAGTGCGCTCGCTCCGCCTGCGAGGTCGGTGCGCCCCGCGCCTGCGTCGCTGCCGCACGAGGTGCGCGCGATCGCGCAAGTGCGACGCCTGGCCGCTTCGTGCGCCGCTTCAGGATCTGCTCGCGCCCGAACTCGCGATAGAGCTCGGCGAACTCCTGCGCCATCTCGTAGCAGATGTGGACCTTGCGCCTCGGAGTCGTCCAGCGAGCGCCACCTCGCCGCAGCTTCGCATCTTCGAGCGTGATCGGCGCCGGCCAGGCGTAGCGCTCGGCGAACAGTCGGCGAAGATCTCCAGGAACCGGATCGACCGGAACCACTGGGCCAATATCTCGAGCTCGCCCTTGGCCTCGCCGTAGCTCACCTCGATTGCAGTCTTCGGCTGTCGGGGGCGCGCCGATGCGGTGCCAGCAAAGTCCCCCAGGACTGCGCTGCGGTCTCGAAGTCCCAGCCGCAGGTGCGCCGCCGCTCCTCCGGCAGCTTCGTCTCGTCGGCCAAAGTCTTGAACCTGGCCGGGTCTGAGCCGACCATCAGGCAGACGATCTGGTATGCGCGCTGCTCGTCGAGACCGTGTCGATCGTAGTAGGCAGGCTTGGCTCCCTGCCGGTTGTCGCGCCGGGCGGTCCAGAACCAGCCTTTGGTGGCCTCCTCGAGCACCCGGTACGAAAAGTCGTTTGCCACCCCGGTGAGCGCGGCGATGATGGCGAAGGTGTCGGCGGCATCCTCTTCGCGCCCCAGGACCGGCAACTTCAATTCCGAAATGACGGCGTGCCCCATTTCGTGCGCGACCACGAACAGCATGTTGCCGACAAGGAACTCGATGCCGGTGCTCCGCTCGCGGGGCGAAAGCTGCTTGAAGCTCGGCTCGCTCGCGAGCGCGATCGCCTTCTCATCGACGCGGGCCTGAAATTCCGCAAAACGCGCTTGAATGGCTTGCGTATCCGGCTTGGCCGTTTCGGCAAATAGGGGGCCTGTGCCGAAGCCAAAGGCCAGGAGCAGCGCACAGCCGAGCAGGCGCAGCCGTCCCCTGGTTCTGGTCCTTGCTTCGAGCACGTAACGCTCCCTCTCCCTTCGCGGTTCGAACCTTGGAGGTCGGCACCATGCCCCCCTTCATGTCCTGGCGCTTGGAGAACAGCTTTATTTATCCTTGAGTTATTGCCGCAGCTTTGGGGTGATTGTTTCCGGAATGTTGCATCGGAGACCTGCGCGATCGCGCGGCGTCGCTCCCTCTCCTCGGCGCAGGGGAGTCTCATCGAGCGTTAGTCTGGAACCCGCGGGAGGCGGTTCGAAGGCTCACGCTGACGTGATCCTCACCACTTGGAAGAGCTCAAGCCGGTCGTGGTCGAGATTGGGGAGGCGAGGTGCTTGCCCTTTGAGCCAGATCAAAGCGGCGCCCTCCACGGAGCAAAGAATGGCGACCGCTTAGCCGAAGGTTCGCCCATGAGCCGGAGCGCGGTACCTCTGCTCATTATTTTGGTTGCGGCGGTCGCAGCGGGCGCGCTGATTTTCCTGTCGTACGAGCGCGACCTTATTCACGCGCGAGAGGCGGCAATCCGTGGCGGCCAATCGCAAACACAAGCGCCGGGCCGATCGAATATGCCGTCAATGGCGCCGGCATTCCGCTCCTGTCAATTCATGGTGCCGGCGGTGGCTACGACCAGGGCCTCGCCAATGTTGCCGATCTCGTCGGCAATGACTTTCGCGTGATCGCGCCATCGCGGTTCGGCTATCTGGGTACCCCGATCCACTCCGACACATCGGCCGCCGCGCAAGCGGACGCGCATGCGGCTCTCCTAGAAGAATTAAAGATCGGCAAGGCAATCGTGGTCGGCATTTCTGCCAGCACGCGCTCGGCGGTGGAACTTGCCATTCGCCATCCGGCGCGAATTGCGAGGCTGATCCTTATCGTCCCGGGAACCTATGCGCCTGCGAGCCCGGTTGCGGTCGAAGGAAGCCGCGCGAGCTCGCTCGTGCTCTGGCTGGTCAACGCCGGGGCCGACTTCGCCTGGTGGGCTATGGAAAAAATCGCGCCGTCGGTCTTGGTGCGCTTCATGGGGGTTCCGCCCGAGCTGCTCGCCTCGTCGCCGCCGGCCGAGCAGGAGCGGGTCATGCAGGTGGTCCGTAGCATTCAGCCGCTGTCGCGGCGGTTCTCCCGGCATCAATATCGACAGCAACCCCGATGCTCGCCGACCCTCGCTGGAGATGATCAACGCACCGACGCTTGTCATCTCGGCGCGAGACGACTTGTTCAACACGTTACCTGCTGCGGAGTTCGCGGCCGGCACGATTTCTGGCGCAAAGCTCGTCGTCTATGACACGGGCGGTCACCTGCTGGTCGGGCATCAGCAGGAAGTGCGCAAGATCATCAGCGATTTCATTGCCCAGCAACCAACTTCAGGTCCAACAAACGCTAAAAAGGCGAAGCGTTCAGAGATAGAGAAGTCTGCACTGCGACGCTCCGCCGCGGCGCTTTGGCCTCAACCCTAGACAAGGGCTCCGCGTAGGCCCGACCGCTCTCCTTGTGATATCCCCCCACACCCCGCGAAGAGCGAAACTCGGACGCGGCAGGGTATTGTTCGCTATTAGAAAAGCGAGCGGAGGCTCGGTGCGTCCACGTTCAGTTCGCCGTGCTGCAGCCGGTTTGTCGTCACGATTGTCCGCTCACAGAACAAGCGGACCCGGACCGATGACGGTGTCCGCTCATGACCCTGGCTGTGCGAAAACGCCGAAGGGAACCATGTTTTCACACAACCGAGACCCGGAGCAAACTCCCGCTCAGATCCGCGCACCGCTGCGCAGCAAACTTACGATTTCCACTGCTGCTGTCTGCAGATCTCCCAGATGGCTCTTAACCATCTCTTCTATGGTGCGAGCCGGCTTCGGCCAGATAATGTTGATCACGCCGTGGACTCGCCCACGATCCAGGAGCGGTACCGCGATGGCGGCCAGCCCGTCGGGCAATTGGCCCCCGTAGGGGCCACCGACGAAGACTGGATCGCGCGTGGCATAGCCTATCGCGCGCGTTTCGGACAGAATCCTCTCGAGACGTTTCGGATCGCGCGCAAGCCAGTTTTCCGGTTTGTCAGACCTGCGAAGCAGATCGGTGAGCTTCCGGCGTTCCATGTCCGGGCAATAGGCGAGGTAGGCACGCCCGACTGCAGACAGCAGCCAATTTACCGGCGTGCCGACCCTGTCCTTGGTGTAATAGGTCAGAAAAGGACTTTGCGTTCGGCTGGTTTCGCGAATTTCCATGTGGTCGCCGGCCGGGACCATCAGATCGGAGGGCCAGGACACCTTCTGGCACAGGCGGTCCAGGACCGGCGCTGCCGCTTCGGCGACGCGAGCGTAACGGTCGCGCTTGCGCGTCAGGCGTGTCTGGATGCCGCTGATACGATAGCGACCGTCGGCCAGCCGCCGCGACACCAATCCGGATCGCTCCAATGTGTGCAGTATCCGCAATAGCGTCGGTTTCGGAAGTCCGGTCAGAAGATGCACGTCGTGCAGCGACGAGATGGGCGTCGCGTGCAACGCCTGCAGCACGCGCAGCCCGCGCTCCAAGCTCTGGATCGTCTTCATCATCCAATACGCATCGGCTTGAGGTGCCAATAGAGCTTAACATTTCACCCAGTGAAATGCATCGTTTCACCTGGCGGAATCGTTCTCTTTTCTTGTTCTGATAGGACCGGTCCGCGGCCATCATTGAGCGCGAAACGACGAGACGCAACCTATAGGAGGCATCAATGAGTGCGATTCGACCTTTTCGCGCCGCGTTCGAAGCGCTCCCGCTGGTGGCGACCATGATCCTCGGCCCAATTTGCGAGGCTCGCGCGCAGCAATTCCCATCAAGGGTCGTCATCATCGTGGTCCCCACCGCTCCAGCCACGCCGCCAGACATCATAAGTCGGGTGATTGCAACCGAGCTGTCGGAGAGCGAAGGCTGGAGGGTCGTGGTCGAGAACAAAGCCGGGGCGGTGCTGACGCTCGGGGGCGTTGAGGTCCTCAAGCACCCTGCAGACGGACACACCCTCTATGCGATGGCGCTTCCGGTGGGCACGCCCGCACCGGCCTTTCTGCAGAACATGCCGTTCCGGCTGGAGACCGATTTCGCCCCGGTGATCAAGATTTCGACATCCTACAACGTACTGGTCGTGAACCCTTCCGTTCCGGCTAAGTCGGTTTCCGATCTCGTCGCGCTGATAAAGAGTCAGCCGGACAAGCTCACCTTCTCCTCGGGCGGCTTCGGCACGCCGGCGCATCTCATCGGTGAAATGTTCAAGCTGCAGACCGGCACCAGCGCCACGCATGTCCCGTACAATCAGTTTCCGCAAGCCATTGCGGACCTCCTGAGCGGCACCAACCACTACATGTTCATTACAACCTTGCCTGTCGTCGACCTGATCGCCACGGGGAAATTGCGGGCGCTCGCGGTCACGGGTCCGAAGCGAATCGCGGCCCTCGGTGACACTCCAACGATCGCCGAGCAGGGTTTTCCAAGCCTGTCGGTGGAGGACTGGGTGGGCTTCGCGGTCAAGAGCGGCACGCCGAACGAGATCGTTGTGCGCCTAAATGCAGCAATCAACAAAGCGCTGACGAAACCGAAAGTCCGCGAGGCTTTCGGCCGCGTCGGGGCAGACCCCGCAGGCGGCACTCCCTCGCAATACGGCGAGCTCATCAATTCGCAAGTTGCCCATTGGGCCAAGGTTGTCCGGGACGCGGGCCTCAAGATGCAGCAATGACGGACGGTGATTTCAAGGTGACGCTATTGGAACCGGGACGCCGATCCCGGTTCCCGACCGTTTCGGACCAAGCACGCTCATCGAGGCAGGCGATCACAAACTGCTGATCGACGCCGGGCGCGGCGCGTCAATCAGGCTGTATCAACTGGGCGTGCCGATGGGCGAATCGACGCGTTGCTGCTCACGCACTATCACTCCGACCATACGCTAGGAATTCCAGACCTGTGGCTGACCGGGTGGCTGCACTCGCCGTTCGCGGCGCGAACCAAGCCCTTTCACGTGATCGGCCCGATCGGGGCCCAGAACCTGATGTCGCATTTGCAAAAGGCCTACGCGCAGGACATCAAGATTCGCATCGAGGACGAGCAGCTCGCGCCGGAGGTATCGCGATCGAGGTCGAGGAGTTCGGCGCCGACGGCGTCGTCTACGACCGGGGTGGCGTCAAGGTCATTGCCTTGAGGTTCGACCACGGTCGCGGCGATCAAGCCGGCCTACGGCTATCGCGTCGAATATGCCGGGCGAGCGGTCGTGATTTCGGGCGACACGCGTTACAATCGCAACGTCATCAAATACGGGGCCAACGCCGATCTGCTCATCCACGAGGTGGCCATCGCCCGTCCCGAGTTGCTCCGCCACCCTTACATCCGGCGCATCATGGCGCATCACACCACCGCCACCGAAGCGGGGCTGGTGTTCGAGCAAGCCAAGCCGAAACTCGGAGCCTACACGCATCTGGTGTTCCTCGCCGACGACGCGATATCACCGGCGAGCGTAGATGATCTCATCGCGCAAACGCGGCAGACGTACCGAGGCCCGCTCCAGGTCGGGGAGGACTTGATGTGCTTCGAAATCGGCGAGGCGGTGACGGTGAAGTAACTCGCGAAGCCGAAGCAGGCTTAGGCGAAGCTTGGCCATGATGCGGGTCGTATATCCGCTGTTGGCTGTTGTGAAGGGTTTCGGATGACGGCCCATCGCGACGGTTCGACTTGCACCGGGGCCGTCGTCCGAAAGCCTCCAATGAAGGAAACCGCGATGGGGGGACGTGTATAATTGCGCGGTCCTGAGCTATGTCGGCCTCAAACGGCTACACAACTTCAAGGCGATGGCACGAATGTTGCGAATGGGGATTTGAGGTTTCGCGCCACCTGTAATTTCGACAAGTTAGGCGTGGCAAAAATAGCGCACTCAACAACTCCGACGCGATCAGTCTCGCGGCAATCTTGGAACCACATGGGGCAAACCGTCCTTGAGGACTTCGACAATCTCGACCTTGCCCAACCGAAACGGGCTTCGAGCCGTTCGTCAAGATGATCGCCCGCATGTTTGGCCTCGGTGCGATGCCGCGGATCGTCATGGCCGCAATCGCCGCAGTGAAACGGACGCATGTTCCCAACGCTCAGGGCACGCTCCAAGGCTCCATCTAAGCCGAGAGTGCAAGCCCGACGTGACCCCCGTCATCAGACAGGACGCGTACTCTGCGTTTCTCTCAATCCGCGACATCTGCTTGCGCGTAGCACTCTACCGCGCGAGCGGTTTCGTTCCCTGGCACTGAACGGACTCAGTCGGTGTGGCGATCGGTTTCTGCTTAGCGCGGTGAAGCGGACTCGGGTCCGCGTAGGCACCACCTCACTTCCAGATATCCCTACACACCCCAAGAAGAATGAGACAGAGGCGTCATAGGGTGTATTTCGCCACCGTGCCACGTTTC
>CAVTXS010000030.1:0-56608 GCA_963738705.1 uncultured Alphaproteobacteria bacterium | reverse complement strand
GATCTTTCGCCGCGCTGGGGGCGGCTGCCGGCGGTTGGCAAGCCGTTTGCATGCGCAGTATGCTTCCGAAGGGATATGGAGGGGCCGTCGATGAAACCATCTCGTACCATCGTTTTCTTAGCGTCCGTGTTGCTTGCCGGCGCCTGCCTTGCCGCGATGTCGCAGGCAGCGCAGGCGCAGACCGCGCTCACGGTGACCGGCACCAAAGGCAAGGTGCATCTGCTCCCCGCGACGCTCGAAACCACGCAGTGGGGCTGGTTCAACAACGCGCAGGCCCCCGTGCTGCGGGTCGATTCCGGCGACACCATCGTGATGGAAACGATGATGCACTCACACAACGCCGTCGTGCCGGGACGCACCATCGAGGAGATCAAGAAGCTGCGCACGGATCATCCCGGGCGTGGGCCTCACACCGTGACCGGGCCGATCTACCTCAACGGCGCCGAGCCGGGCGACGTGCTGAAAGTGACGCTCAACAAGATCGTGCCGCGCGCCTATGCGACCAACTTCAACGTGCCCGGCATGTTCGGGCAGTTCCCGCAGGAGTACCAGGACGGCCAGGTGAAGTACCTGTATCTCGATCTCGATCGCAAGATCACCGAGTTCCTGCCCGGCGTGTACATCCCGCTCAAGCCGTTCCCCGGCACCCTCGGCGTCGCCCGCAAGGAGCCCGGTCAATACAGCACCGTCCCGCCCGGCGAATATGCCGGCAACATGGACATTCGCGATCTCACCGAAGGCACCGCCCTCTACGTGCCGGTGCACGTTCCCGGTGCCCTGCTGTGGACGGGCGATTCCCACGCGGCGCAAGGCAACGGCGAGGTCAACCTCACCGCGGTCGAGACGGCCTACAAGGAGTTCAACGTCACCGTCGAGGTGATCAAGGGCAAGCCGCTCGATTTTCCGCGCATCGAGACGCCGAAATCCTGGATCACGATGGGCTTCGACCAGGACCTCAACAAGGCCTGGGACCAGACCAAGGCCCAGACCGTCAAGTTCCTCGCCGAGCAGCGCAACGTCTCGGCCGAAGCGGCCGGCAAGCTGATGCCGACAGTGTCGGACTGCCGCGTGTCGCAGGTCGTCAACGTCAAGAAGGGCATCCATTGCCTCAATCCGAAGAAGACCGGCGACAAGGAGGACATGGAGCGGCCGACCAAGGAAACGGCCAAGTACTACGTTCAGCACGCCAAGGACGCCGATCTCAACAAGGCGATGAACGAGGCCTCGAAGGCGACGATCAAGTGGCTGGAGAGCGAGAAGAAAATCGCGCGGCTCGATGCCTACGGGCTTGCCAGCGTGGCGATGGACTGCCGCGTCGGCGCGGTCTCCGACAGCGAGAAGAACGTCCACTGCCTGCTGCCGAAGAGCCTGTGGCAGAAACCCAAGACGGCGTCACGCTGAGCTCGTGAGTGGAGGGTGGGCAAAGCGAAGCGTGCCCACCGCCGCGGTATCGATACGGCGGCACGGGAGGCTCGCGTGGGCGAGCCGCCTCAGCGGCGAGGGACGGCGCGCAAGCGCGCGCCCCCCGCGTCCGGCCTGCGGCCGGCGCGAGGGCATGCTTTGCCGACCCTACATCGCGACGTGGCGTAGCCTCGCGATCGCGGTCGTTCTGGCGCCGCTGCTCGCATCCGCCGGCGTCGCCGAGCCGAAGCTCCCCATCGTCACGACCACCACGGACCTCGCCAGCCTTGCCGAGGCGGTCGGCGGCGATCGCGTCGCGGTGACGAGCCTGGTGCCGCCGAGCTTCGACCCCGAGGAGTATCAGCCGAAACCGAACGACATCGCCCGCCTCCGGGACGCTCGCCTGGTCGTCAAAGTCGGGCTCGACTACGATCTGTGGTTCGACCGCCTGCTCACGCAGGCGGCCCTCACGCACCCGGGCGCGCGCGAGCTGCGGCGCGGCCAGCCGGGACACGTCGATGCGTCCTTCGCGATCGCGACCCTGGAGGTGCGCGGCTCAAGCGTCGGCCCGGGCGACGGCCATGCCCACGGCAGCGGCAATCCGCACTACTGGCTGGATCCCAAGAACGCCGAAATCATCACCGGCAACATCCTGGAAGCGCTCGCACGCGTCGATCCGGCCAACGCGCGCGAATACGAGGCCAACCGGCTCGCGTTCCTGCAGCGCCTCGACGACAAGCTCCGCGAGTGGGATAGCAAAGCCGGCCAGCTGCAGGGCGCAGCCCTGATCGCGTACCATAATTCCTGGGCCTATTTCGCGCGCCGCTTCCGCTTCGACTTCGTGGGCTTCGTCGAGCCGCGGCCGGGCGTGCCGCCAAGCCCCGCCTATCTTGCCGGGCTGATCAAAACCATGCGCGAGCGAAACGTTCGCCTGATCGTCCGCCAGCCGCACGAGCCGGAGAGAAACGTCGCCTTCCTGGCGCAGAAGACCAACGCCGCAGTGGTCCTGCTCGCCGGTTCGGTCGGCGCGACGCCGACGGCGAAAGACTACCTGTCGCTGTTCGACGCCAACCTCGACGCCCTCGTGGCCGCAAAGGCACGGCCATGACCGACGCGCTTGCGCTGCTGTGGTCGCCGTTCCTGGTGGCGCTCGCCCTGATCGGCATCCACGCCTATTTCGGCATCCAGGTGCTGGCGCGCGGCGTGATCTTCGTCGATCTGGCGCTCGCGCAGATCGCGGCGCTCGGCGCGACGGTCGCATTCATGCTCGGCCATTCGCTGCAAAGCCCGGCGGGCTACGGCTACTCGCTCGCCTTTACGCTCATCGCCGCGCTGCTGCTGGCGTTCACCCGCACATGGTCGGGCCGCATTCCGCAGGAGGCCCTGATCGGCATCATCTACGTGGTCGCAGCCGCGGCAGCGATCCTGCTGATCGACCGCGCGCCGCAGGGCGCGGAGCATCTCAAGCAGATCCTGACCGGCAACATCCTGACGAGCGGGACGAGCGACCTTCTCCCGATCGTGCCGCTCTATATCGGAATCGGTCTCCTGCATTGGACCTTGCGGCATCGGCTGTCGGCGCCGGAGGGCGCATCGTGGCTCTGGGAATTCGTGTTCTACGCGACCTTCGGCATCGTGGTGACCAGCTCGGTCGCGCTCGCCGGTGTGTTGCTGGTGTTCTCGTTCCTGATCATTCCGGCGGCGATCGGCGTGTTGTACGCCGAGACCCTGGCGCGCCAGCTGGCGATCGGCTGGACCGTGGGGACGATCGCGAGCGCCGCCGGCCTCGTTGCCTCCTATCTCTGGGACCTGCCGACCGGCGCCGCGATGGTGTGCACCTATGGGGCGACACTGGCGCTCGCCGGCGCGCTTTATCCGTTCCTTCGTGGCGACGCGACGCGCGCGGCGTGGCATGTCGCGCACGGCTTGCGCTGGAGCCTCGCCGTCATATTGGTCGCGTCGGCGATCCTGTTGACGGCCTTGCCGCGCGCCGACCAGCCATTGCTCGACGCGATCGAACTTGTCGCTCCGCCCGTTCGCACGCTCTATCTCAGCGCCGGCGAAGCGGAAATCTACCGCGACGCGAATGCGCACGCTGAACGCTACGTACGCGAGGCCGAGCGCCTGAACACCCTCGAAGCGCGTAGCCGTGCCGAGGGCGAGCAACTGGACGACCTTTTGGTGCGGCGCATTTCCTCCTTCATCAAATCCTACAGCGAGATGCGCAAAGGCGAGGAGTTCGTGCAGCGGGAGGTGCGCGCGCGCGCCCGCGAGCGAGTGCGCTGGATCCTCGGTCCGGCGCTGCTCGTGCTGGGCCTTGTCCTGATGCCGGGTTTTCTGACCAGGATCGGCAGGATCGCGAGGGCGCGCCGGTGAATCGCGAAAGCCGCGGAAGTCACCCATGGACGCGTGATCGAATGAATCGACGCGACGCGGTCCGCGGTTTGCTCGCTCTCGGTGCCACAACAGGGCCCTTGCGGGCAAACGCGCAGGCGACCGAGGACAGAGACCAAAGGTCTTCGATGTTCCGACGCCGCTTACCTCTCCCTCCGCCGCGGAACCTGCCTTGGCCATTGAAGCCCCTTGGGAGCGCGAAGACCACGCTGAGCTATGACGAGTTCGGGCGAATGGTGATGCACATCCGCCACGATCTTTTGAAGGGAATCTCGCCCGAGATGGTCGCTTGGTGGTTCGGCAATATCGCCGGCGAGGTGGAGCTGGAGGGGACGCGCCTTAACAAATACCTGGTCTGGCATCCCCAGGATCATATCCTTTGGGAGCTCGCTCAGCCCGGCCCGGACGGGCGCGCCAGCGCAGGAGCGAAGTTCCGCATCGTCGAGGCTTTCGGCAGAAACCCAGATTTCTACATCGATATCACCGACACGGTGACGCGACTGGATGTGGCGGGAATAACACTTGTCGGTTACAGGCTGGGTCAACAGGTCTCGCGTCTCAACCACGACTTCGTTGCCGTTGACGGTGGCACGCAGTATGTGTCCACGCTGACGATTGGCACCACGTTGCCTTGGCTCAGAGCAGTCCTCAATCCGCTTATCCACCGCGCCATGTTTACTGAGGCGATGGGCCATGCCTGGCTCCGGCACAATGTTGAGGAAGCGGGTCTACTCGAACACATCATCCCACGCATCTACGCGGGCAATTCCCGCCACTGATGCCGCTTGTCGCGTGCCAGCGGACCATTTCCCACCGGTGCTCACGTTCGCATTGGGGTCAGAAGCCGCCTTCGGCCGGTGATCGGCATAGGGCTGCATGCCGGCCTTCTGGCCAGGGTCGGCGCGATTGTCCGGCCATGATCATCGCGCGGCGCGGCGACTTTCCGCCGCCGGTTCGAGATTTTCGATCAGGCGGTGGAAGAACCGGATCATGTCCGCATAGTTGGCGACCGAGACCCGCTCGTTGGTGCCGTGGAAGCGCGCCAGATCCTGCGGCCGCGCGCGCACGGGCGTGAAGCGATAGACATTGTCGCCGAGCGCGAGCATGTGCTTGGCATCGGTGCCCCCGACCATCAGGCCGGGCGCCACCACGGTGTCCGGAAAGACTTCGCGAATGCTGCGCTCGATGGCGTGATATCCGACCGATGTCAGTGGTGAAACCGGCGAGGCATCGGTCGTCCCGGCAAGCGGCTCGACCCGGATGTGGGAGCCGACCACGCGGCGTGCTCGCTCGGTGACCGCGGCGCCGGTGTCCCCCGGCAGCATGCGATAGTTGACCAGGGCCTGGGCGCGCGCCGGCAGCACGTTGTCCTTCTCGCCCGCTTGAACGACCGTGAGCGCCGCCGTCGTGCGCAGGATCGCATTGGAGCTGGCGCTTTTCTCCAGCTCGCGCCGCACCAGCGGTCCGAACAGCCAAAGATTGGACATCATGACGCGGGTGAGTCCCGGCATCTCCGGCGCGATCGTCGCCAGCATGGCCCGCGTGACGGGGGTGAGCTCAGCCGGCGCCTCTTCGGCTTCGAGCCGCAGCAAGGCGGCACTCAACAGGCCGATCGCGGTCTGCCGGGGCGGCATGGAGGAGTGTCCGGGCTCCGCCGCCGCAGTCAGCTCCAGGGTCAGGAAACCCTTCTCGGCAACGCCGATGAGAGCGACGGGCCGGTCGAGCCCCTTGAGAACGCCTTCCGTGATCACGAGCCCTTCATCCAGCACGAAGTCCAGCTGTACCCCGCGGCTCTTCAAAAGCTGCGCGATCGCCGCGGCACCGTTGCGCCCGCCCAGCTCCTCATCGTGACCGAACGCGAGGTAGAGCGTCTGTCGCGGCGCGAAGCCTTGCGCCACCAACAGCTCGACGGCCTCCATAATGGCCATCAAGTTGCCCTTGTCGTCCCAGGCGCCGCGGCCCCAGACGAAGCCGTCGCGAATCTCGCCGGAAAACGGCGGCACGGTCCAATCGCCGTCGGTTCCGGGCGCGATCGGAACCACGTCCTGATGGGCCATGAGCATCGCCGGCTTGGCGCCGGCATCGCGACCCGGCCACGTATAGAGCAGGCTCAAGCCCCCGACGATCTCGCGTTTGAGCACCGCATGCGCCTTCGGAAAGCTTGTCTCCAGAAACGCGTGCAGCTTGCGAAACTCTTCCGCGGCCGGCGGCAAGGCCGGCGAGAAGGAAACGGTCCGGATGGCAACTGCCTCACCGAGCCGTCGCGCCGCCGCGCTCTCGTCGAGCGCCAGCGGCGGTGCGGGCGTCACGGCGATCTGGCGCGACGGCTGGCGCCAGGTGTTCAGGGCGATCGCCGCGGCGAGCAGCAACACAACGACCAGGAAGCCGACCGCGAGCCTTACCGCCCATCGCATAACGAAGCTCCCCAGGACACACACCCATGCCGCCATGTGGCCAGCGCAGCGCGGATGAATCTGCGGCGAAATTGCTAGAACTTGCGTCGCGAACGGGCCCGGCTGATCCCGGACTCGCTCGCGCTCAATCCGGAATGCGTGCGGCTCCCTGACTGGAGGGTGATGGCGCAGTTGGTTGAGATTTCGGCTTGGCGGCACCCGGAGGGCTTGGCGCCTCCGCCAGGAACTCTGCCAATTGATCCCGCTCTAACTGATGGGCCCGTTCGCGGATTTCGACGGCTCGCTTCAACGCTTTTTCCTTGTCCTGGGTAGGGATGACAAGGGCCTCGCAGATCAGCTCCTCAGTCGCAATTCGGCCTCGCTCCCGCACCCTGCATGATTCCTTGAGCTTGAACTGAATGAGAATAGCGGCAAGCAAGGACGAAAGCGCCGGCAGCGCGATCAGAACTTCGGTGGGAACCGGTTGAGGTTTGATCGCCGTCAAGATCGAAGTCAGCGCTCCGAGAACTACGACCAGCAATGTGGCGTTGTGCCAAGCGATCGAGTAAAAACGGGACCAGCGGTGATACCATTTCCGATGCTTTTTCAGGTACAAAAGGATCGCCTTTCGGGCCTCCTCGCCCGTGCTGGCGGTTTCTAACGTCGGGGGCTTGGGCGAGCCGCTAGGTCCCATGCCGAGGGATTGGCGAAGCGACATCCGTACCTCCCCAGTGCAGTCTACCGTCGGAAGGAATCTACTTTTACACGTAAAGATCGATAGGTTGACGCTCCAGGCCGAGCGCGACCTGTTCCTCGAGCGCGCCGAAGCCGGCGTGCTCTACGCCAACCGGGCGAGCGGCGCCACCACGGGCGCGTGGCCCGGCATCCAAAGCTTTTGCGGCTGGAAAGGCTCGGGCGTCACGTCGAAGGGGGGTCTCGGCCCGTACTACCTACCGCAGTTCATGCGCGAGCAGAGCCGTACAGGTGGAGGAGCGGGTGATGCACGCCGGCCAACACTTGTAGGGGCGCGCCCCTCGTGAGCGCCCCTCCGGATCTCGTCGCGTGAAGGGCGACCGCAAGGGGTCGCCCCTACGGTCGAGCGGTCTCGCCGAATTCAATGACCGCGCTGGCCCTGGCCATGGGTCGGCTGGGCACCGATCGCCTCGACCGCATAGTCGACGTCGACCTTCCCGGCCCGCTCGAACACCAGCGTGCCCTTGATGCGGTCGCCCTTCTGCAGCGGCCGCGTCAGGTCGACGAACATCAGGTGAAACGAGCCGGGTTTCAGCTCGACCGTCTGTCCGGGCTTGATCTCGAGACCGCTTTTGAGCTCGCGCATCCGCATGACGCCCTGATCCATCTCCATGGTGTGGATCTCGACGCGCTTGCCGGCTTCGGTCGAGCCTCCGATCAGCCGATCCGGAGTTGCCCCGTTGTTACGCAGGGTCGCATAGCCCGCCGCGACCGTCGCCCCCTTGGGGGTCGCGCGCGACCACGGATTGACAATCTCGATCGGGCCGGCGTGGTACGGCTGGGCCGCAGCCGGCGCCGCCACCAAGCCAAAGACAGCAACCCCCAGGGCGACGAGCGCTTTCATCATCTGCTCCAGATCGGACCGCCCGCTGGCGGCGTAGCACGTGACTTCCGGGAGCGCACCGTGGAACCGCAACCCGCCGCCGCGGTGGCGCCCTCGCAGACCTTGCGATCAGCGGTGGCCAGTTATGATATGTTGGGCAGCAGCCGGACGTACAAGCCGCCCAGCCTCTCGCATCGGCACCGCATGCAGCGCGACCCAGTTCCGCAACAAGAGGGTACCGGACGTATCCTGCGCTTCCGGTCGCCCAGCCCAGCCGGGTCGCGGGTGCCCCGGATGCCGCAAGGCGGGATTTTGTCGTCGCCGGGGCGCTCGCCGGTCGAAGGGATCGACAAGTACGAGCGACCCGGCGCCGATAACGACGACTACGGCCACCGCATGACGATGAATGCGTTGGCGTTCGCGGTGCTGTTGCTGCTGATCGCGGGCGGTCTGTGGCTGGCGATCAAGATTGCGGAGCTGCGGAGGGACCAGGACTGCGTGCTCACGGGTCGCCGCAATTGCGCGCAGATCTCGATCACCAGCCCCTCCGAGCGCTGACCATCAGCGGAGCACGGCGAGCGTGACCGGGGCGACCCCGCTGAACCCGATGGCGCGGGCAGCCGCGGTGGTGAGGTCGATCACGCGCCCGCGCACGAACGGTCCCCGATCGTTGATGCGCACGACCACCGAACGGCCGTTCTTGCGGTGGGTGACCTTGACGCGCGTACCGAACGGAAGCGAGCGGTGCGCGGCCGTCATACCGGACGGATTGGCGTGCTCGCCGCTCGCGGTACGATGTCCGACATGACTATAGTGAGAAGCGAGGCCCGATTGGGCATTTGCCGAATTCGAGGAGAAGGAAAACAGAAGTACCAGCGGAGCGATGAGGGTCACGAAAGTCTTCTTCTTTACCATCACAGTTTCTCTCCTGCGTTCAACTGACGCGGTTTGAGTTTGAGCCAGCCCTTTTTTGGTGAAGGCCTGGCAGTGATGCCGCAATGCGGCAAGAAGACGACGAATACCTCGCTATGCTTACAGTGGTCAGCTGCAATGCCCTTGAGACAGGACTGGGGGCGGGTTACCGGGGAGAAACCGCCTCCGCGGCGATCGGTTCCGTGGAACCAAGCGCTCCGCGACGGCTGGGGCCCTCAGACCCCGGCGGAAAAGCCTCGACGATCAAGAAAGCGGTACCAAGCAACCGCCGCCGCGAAATAAATCTGCTTGAGGCCATGGAATGGGATCGGCTTGATCGGCGCCCGCGGGAACGGCAGCGCCGTCTCGTCTCCGGTGGCGATATAGTCCGCGAGCGCCTTGCCGACCGCGGTCTGCAATCCGACACCGCGGCCCATGCAACCGATGTCGATGATCAGACCGGGGGCCGGCTCGTGCAGGTGCGGCAGGAAATCGCGCGTGACCGCGACCCGGCCGCACCAACGATATCGAATGGGGACGCCCTGCACTTGCGGGAACAGGCGCGCCAGCATGCTCTCCAGATGGCGCCAGTCGGACGGGCCGGTCGGCTCGCGGAATGGCCCGCGTCCGCCGAGCAGCAACCGGCCCTGGTGGTCGAGGCGGAAGTAAAGCAGCAGCTTGCGCGCGTCCGAGGACACCTGCCCGAACGGCAGGATCGATTTCTGCAGGTTGTCCGAGAGCGGCTCGGTCGCGACCTGGTAGGAATTCGGCGCGACGATGGTCTCGCGCAGGCGCGGCCACAGATCCCCCGTATAGGCGTTGGTGCAGATCACGACGCGGTCGGCCGTGACCCGCGCGCCGGACCGGGTCTCGACCACCCATCGGCCCTGCTCGCGATAGAGCCCCGTTGCCGCGGTCTGCCCATGGATCACCGCGCCTGCCGCCCGCGCCGCCTTGGCCAGGCCGCGCGCAAAGCTCAGCGGCTGGATCCCGCCACCACGCCGGTCGATCCAGGAGGCAAGATACTCGCCGCCACCGAGGTGCCGATCGGTCTCGGTCCTGTCGAAAAAGCCGACCGGCGCCCCTCGCCGGGCCCACTGCTCGGCGCGCTCGCGCACTTCCCTGACGGCTCCCTCCGAGTGCGCGCCTTGGATCCAGCCGTTGCGCACATGCGGCACGTTCATCTGATGCCTGGCGATGAGATCGAACACCACGTCGGCGGTGCTGCCGGCAAACTGCACCAGACGCGGGCCGCGCTCCGGACCGAACATCGTCTCCAAGTCATCCGGATCGTATTTCAGCCCCGGAATCACCTGTCCGCCGTTGCGCCCGGACCCGCCGTAGCCGGGTTCCTTTGCCTCCAGCACGACCGCGCTCACTCCGCGCTCCGCGAGGTGCAGTGCGGTCGACAGGCCCGCATATCCCGCGCCGATGACGCAGACGTCCGCTCGCGCCGATTCGGCGAGCGGAGGAGCGGGCTCACCGGGTTGCGCAGTCGCGGCCCACAGCGACGGTTCGAGCGGAAACGGCTCTGCCATGCGGCTCACATCGGATGCAGCACGCGGCGCAGGAAATCCTGCGTGCGCGGATTGCGCGGATTCGTCAGCACGTCGCGGGCCGGGCCCTGCTCGGCGATGACGCCCTGGTCGAGAAAGATGACGCGGTCGGCGACCTCCTTGGCGAACGCCATCTCGTGAGTGACGATGACCATGGTCATGCCGTCCTCCGCAAGCGAGCGCATGACGGTGAGCACTTCGCCGACGAGCTCGGGGTCGAGCGCGGAGGTCGGCTCGTCGAACAGGATCGCTTTCGGCTGCATCGCGAGCGCACGCGCGATCGCAACGCGCTGCTGCTGTCCGCCGGAGAGCGCGCTCGGATAGGCCTCCTCCTTGTCGGCAAGGCCGACGCGCACGAGCAGCGCGCGGCCGCGCTCGATCGCCTCGGCGCGCGGTTCCTTCTTCACATAAATCGGCCCCTCGATCACATTCTCCAGCGCCGTGCGGTGGGGAAACAGATTGAAGCGCTGAAACACCATGGAGACCCGCGTGCGTACCATAACGATCGCTCGGTCGTTGCGCTCGACGCGCTGGCCTTCGACGCGGATTTCACCCCGGTCGTAGCTTTCCAAGTCCGTTGATGCAGCGCAGGATCGTCGATTTGCCCGAGCCCGAGGCGCCGATCACGCACACCACCTCGCCCTTGCGGACCGACGCGCTGAAGCCGCGGATGACGTGGTTCGGGCCGAAACTCTTGTGCACCCCCTCAAGCTCGATCATGCGCCCCGCTCACTTCCGCCCAAACCGCTGCTCGAGCCGATTGACGAACACGATGAGCGGGATGCTCATGCACAGATAGAGCAGCGCCACCAGCGTGAAGACGGACGACGTTCTTGAACGTCGACGAGGCGATCAGCTTTCCCTGCAAGGCGAGCTCGGCGACCGTGATGGTCGAGGCCTGCGAGGAATCCTTCAGCATCATGATCATGATGTTCCCATAGGGCGGCAGCACGATCCTGCACCGCCTGCGGCAGGATCACCCGGCGCATCATCAATACCCAACCCATGCCGAGCGATTGCGCCGCCTCGACCTGCCCATGGTCGATCGCCTCGATGCCGGCGCGAAAATTCTCCGCCTGGTAGGCCGAGTAGGCGATGCCGAGCCCGATGATTCCGGCCTGCAGTGCGCTGAGCGTGATGCCGAGGTCCGGCAGCACGAAGTAGATATAGAACAGCTGGACGATGATCGGAATGCCGCGAATGAAATTGATGATGACGATCTGGATGCCGGCGAGAATGCGGATGCCCGACACCCGCATCAGCGCCCAGACGAGGCCAAGCACGGTCGAAAGCGCGAGCGAGCCGACGGTGATCAGAATGGTGAACTTCACGCCCTGCAACAGGATGGGCATGAATTCCACGGCATCGGCGATGAAGCGCTGCATCTGGCGGGCGACCGAAGACTATGGCGAAGGGCGCTGGCGATTCACCTTCGCTGGAGCGAGGATAGCGCAGCGGCAACCACGAGGGCTGCCCCTGCGATCGAAGGGCCCGTAGGGGCGCCCCCTCGTGGGCGCCCCTCGCTAGGCCAATCCCCACTTGGCGAGGATCTTGTCCAGCCGGCCGTCGGCCTTGAGCTTGCGCAAGCGACGCGTTGATCTTCTTCAGCAGCTCACCGTCGTTCTTGCGCACGCCGATGCCGACCGAGCCGACGATGGTCGACTTGTAGCTCTTCACCACCCGCACCTCGGGGAACAGCCCCTGCTGCGAGTTGTAGGCAAGGATCGGAAAATCGCCGAAGCCGGCCTTGAGACGCCCGGTGTTCACGTCGCGGAGGATATCGACGATGGTGTCGTAGATCTTCACCTCGGAGAACAGGTTGGTCTTCTTGAGCGCGTCCACATAGGCCGTGCCGACCTGGGCGCCGACCACCTGGCCCTTGAAGTCCTCGAGCCCGGTATAATCCTTGGTGTCGGCTTTCGGAACGATCAGGCCCTCGCCGTAGGTGTAGACGGGCTCGGAGAAGTCGATCACCTCCTTGCGCGGCGCGGTGATGTACATCGCGGCCGAGATGATGTCGATCTTGTTGGAGGTAAGCGAGGCGATCAGGGTCGAGAACTGCATCGGCTCGATCTGCACCGCGAACCCGGCGTCCTTGCCGATCTCGGTGATGAGATCGACCATGACCCCCTGGATGGTGTTGGTCTTGGTGTCGAGGAACGTGAACGGCGTCCCGGTCGGCGTCGATCCGACCTTCAAGGTCTGTTGCGCCTGCGCCGGCGATCCAAGAGTCAACGCCAGAGCGACCGTTACGGCAGCAAGAGCTATACAAGTTCGTCATATCCACATCTCCTTCGCCGCCGGCCTGAAGCGACCGCTCTCTCCGGCCGGCCAACGGGCACGCGGCTCCTAACCAAATTAGACCATTTCACAAATCATGGCAGAGGGGAAAGGCAGCTGGCTGGCGATCGGTCGTCCAGAGCTCGACGCAACGCGCGCCGGCATTGAAGTCTCGTTCCCGCTTCGTTATAGCAGCAGCGCTTGCCGGAGGCTTCGGGCGGCGGGCTTCTGCCGCAGGCCTCGGCAGGAAATCGGCGCTAAATCAAAGGGTTGCAGATGGCTTCGACGTTCGACACTGTCGCCAGCATCATTGCCGAGACCTGCGACATCCCGCGCGCTGACATCCGGCCCGAGAGTCACGCCATGGACGATCTCGGCATCGACAGTCTGGACTTTCTCGATATTGCATTCGCGGTCGACAAGGCCTTCGGCATCAAGCTGCCGATCGAGGAGTGGACGCAGGAAATCAACGACGGCAAGGCCACGACCGAGCAGTACTTCGTCCTCCAGAGCCTCTGCGAGCGCATCGACGGGCTGGTGGCGGCAAGAGCGTGATTGCGCGAGTTTCGGAGCCGAATGCGCCTCGAATATTTCCAGCTGATCGATCGCATCGCCGATCTCTCGCTCACCGATCGCAAGCTCCGCGCCGAAGCGACCGTGCCGATGACGAGCACGGTATTCGACGGACATTTTCCCGGCCACCCGCTGATGCCGGGCGTGCTGCTGGTCGAGGCGATGGCGCAAGCTTCCGGTTGGCTGATGGTTGCGCTGACCAAATTCGAGCGCATGGCGTTGCTTGCCCAGGTCAAGCAAGCCAAGTTGCGGAGTTCGTGCGGCCCGGCGCTGCCCTCACCATCGATGCGAGCGTGCTGCACGAGGGCTCCGGATTTGGCGTGACGCGCGCAAGAATTTTGACCGGCGACAAGCCCATATGCGATGCCGAGCTGACGCTGCGGATGATGCCGTTTGCGTCGGAGGATCTGCGAAACCAGATGAAGACGATAGCCGCACGAATCGAGTTCCCGATGGGAATGCTCGACGATGCCTGAGCTCGGGCGCGAAGTCTGGATCACCGGCATCGGCATTAATCGGCGGGCGTCGATGCGATCCGGATCGCGCTTGCCCGTATCGACGCGGGCCAAAGCGACGTCGCGCTGGTCGGCGGCGCCCACAATGCCGAGCGCAGGAACATCATGTTGATCTACGAGTTCGCCGGTCTCAATTGGAAGGGGGCGCATGTGCCGGTCTGGCAGCGCGACCCTCACGGAGGCTTCGCGCTCGGCTCGCTCGGAGCCTTTCTCGTGCTGGAGCCCCGCGATCACGCGGCGCCGCGCCGCGCAAGGGCGGTCGCCCGGCTGTCGGCCGTTCTGGCCGACCGGACGAAGCGGGAGGGTATTTGATGCGCGCGCTCACCCTCGTCGCCGACCGCAAGCTCGAGCTGGGCGAAACTGATTTGCCGCCGCCGCCGGGACCGGCCGAAGTGCAGGTGCGCGTCCGCGCCATGGCGCTCAACCATATCGACGTGTGGGGGTTTCGCGGGATGGCGTTTGCCAAGCGCAAGTTTCCGCTCGTGGTCGGGGCGGAAGCGGCCGGTGAGATCGCAGCGGTCGGCCGCGGCGTGGCCGGTCTGTCGCCGGGCGATCACGTTGTGATGTACGGCGCGGTCACCTGCGGCCATTGCCGCGCCTGCCGCGAGGGCCGCGACAATCTATGCGAGAATGTGCATGGCATCATGGGGTTCCATGTCGACGGCTTCGCCCGCGATCTGCTCAATCTGCCGGCGCGCCTGGTGATCACGGTCCCGGCTGGCGTGGCGCTGCGCGACGCCGCATGCGCCCCCATCACGTTCTCGACCGTCGAGCACATGCTGTTCGACAACGCCAAGCTCCAGGCCGGCGAAAGCCTCCTGGTCCATGCCGGCGGATCGGGCATCGGCACCGCCGCCATCCAGATGGCCAAGGCGCTCGGCTGCACGGTGTTCACCACCGTGGGCGACGACGCCAAAGCCGAGCGGGCGCGGGCGCTCGGCGCCGATCATGCGATCAACTACCGGACCGACCGGTTCGAAGGCGCGGTGCGCAAGCTCACCGCCAAGAAGGGCGTCGACGTCGTGTTCGAGCACGTCGGCGCCGACACCTTCAACGGCTCGCTGCTCTGCCTCAAGCGCGGCGGCCGGCTCGTCACCTGCGGCTCGACCTCCGGCCCGACCACGACCATCAACCTCATGCAGCTGTTCCAGCAGCAGTACCGCATCATCGGTTCGTTCGGCGCCTCGATGCGCAACATCCGCGACGGCCTCGCCAAGATGGCGAGCGGCCTTCGTCCCGTGATCGACACCGAAATTGCGCTCGCCGATTTCGAGCACGGCCTTGCCCGGCTCGCCGGCCGGCAGGTATTCGGCAAGATCGTCGTGCATTTCTGAAAGCTGAACGAAGGCGCGTCGGTTGCGAAGCTTGATTGCCAGACTGGCGCTGCGAACGCGGGCCTTGCTCGAACCCGCGATCGACGCCGTCGCGGGTGCGCTGACCGTGCTGCTGCTGAAAGCGGTGCGGCGCACCGACCCGGACCGCATTTCCGCCTTCGCCGGGCGCATGATGCGCCGGATTGGGCCCCTGGCTTTCGGAGCACCGCACCGGGCGCGCCAATCTCGCGGCGGCCTTTCCGGAGAAGACCCAGCGCCGAGGTCGAGGAGATCCTCGCGGGCGCGTGGGAGAATCTCGGCCGTATCGGCGCCGAATATGCTCATCTCGATCGCCTCGCGGATTTCCGCGAGGGAGCGCCCGCGGACCGGCCGCGTCGACCTTTCCGCCGCCTCGATCGAGCGACTTCCTGCAACTGCGCCGCGATGGCAAGCCGGCCCTGTTGTTCTCCGCGCATCTCGCCAACTGGGAGCTGCCGGCGGTGGCGGCGGCGGCCAATGGGCTGGAGACGGCGATCCTCTATCGCCGCCCCAATATCGGCGACGTGGCCGACGCCATCCAGAAAATCCGCGCCGTCAACATGGGAACGTTGATCTCGACCAGCGGCCTCGACGCCGCGTTCAGGGTGGCGGCGGCGCTGGAGCGCGGAGCCCACGTCGGGATTGCTCGTCGACCAACATTTCTCGCGCGGCGTCGAGGTGATCTTTTTCGGCCGCCGTTGCAAGGCCAACCCGATGCTGGCGCGGCTCGCCCGCCGCTTCGACTGCCCGATCCACGGCGCGCGGGTGGTGCGGCTGCCGGGAAACCGCTTCCGCATCGAGGTCACCGAGGCGATCGCGCCGGCGCGCGACGCGCAGGGGCGGATCGAGGTCGCGGCGACCATGCAAATCGTCACGTCGGTGGTGGAAGGCTGGGTGCGCGAGCATCCCGAGCAGTGGCTGTGGCAGCACCGGCGGTGGCGATAGCCAGCATCGGCGGCACCGGATCATTCTCGTTCAAACGTCATGGCCGGGCTTGTCCCGGCCATCCACGTCTTGCTTGTGGCAGCGCCAAAGGAAGAAAGACGTGGATGCCCGGCACAAGGTTTCACGCCCGGGCCGGCCGAAAGGCCGGACCCGGGTGCCGGGCATGACGGGTCAGAAGCAGATGCCGCTGGCATTGCTCTCCAGGGCAGGGTGGCAGGCCTCACCGTCCGGTCTTGATGCGCGTCCACAAGCGGTTCATCAGCCGCTGCGTCTTCTGGTCGTGAGCCATGATGACGTAGAGGCGGCGCATCGTCTGCTCGTCGGGATAGACGGTCGGGTCCTTCAGGATGGCCGGGTCGATGAATTTCTGGCTGGCCAGATTGCCATTGGCATAGCCGAGGAAATTCGAATTCCGCGCCGCCACCTCGGGGCGCAGCAGGTAGTCGATGAATTCGTGCGCCTCGCCGACGTTGCGCGCGTCCTTCGGGATCGCAAGGTTGTCGAAGAACATCTGCGCGCCCTCCTTCGGGATCGCGTAGCCGATCTCGACGCCGTTCTTGGCTTCCGTCGCGCGCTTGTGCGCCTGCTTGATGTCGCCCGACCAGCCGACGACGAAGCAGATCTCGCCGGTCGCGAGCGCGTTGAGATATTCCGACGAATGGAACTTGCGCACATGCGGCCTGATCTTGGCGACCAGGTCGGCCGCGCGCTCGATCTCGCTCGGCTCTTTCGTATTGGGGTCGAGGTTGAGATACTTCAAGGCCGCCGATAGGATGTCGTCGCCGGAATCCAGCATGTAGACGCCGCAGTCCTTGAACTTCGCAAGGTTCTCCGGCTTGAAGACGAAGTCCCAGCTGTCGATGACGGCGCCGGGACCGAGGCTCTCCTTGGCCTTGGCCACGTTGTAGCCGATCCCGGTGGTTCCCCACATGTAGTTGACGGCGTGCGCGTTGCCCGGATCGTAGAGCGCGAGCCGGCGCGCGATCTCCGGCCACACGTTGCCAAGGTTGGTCAGCTTCGATTTGTCCAGCTTCTGGAACACGCCGGCCTTGATCTGGCGCTCCAGGAAGTAGCCGGTGGGCACCACCACGTCGTACCCCGATTTGCCGGCAAGCAATTTGGTTTCCAGGACGTCGTTCGGAATCGAAGGTGTCGTAACGCACCTTGATTCCGGTCTCGCGAGTGAAATCGTCGATCACCTGCGGGTCGATATAGTCAGACCAATTGTAGACGTTGACCACGCGCTCTTTCGGTTGCGCGACAGCCGGCGCAAGCCACGCGCAGACGGCGACGGCCGCGATGGTGCAGATCAGAAGGGCTCGGCGCATCGGGTGCCTCGATAGGTGTTGCCTGCGTTTCATTCCATCAGCTCGGCCGCTCGAGCACGCCGGCGAGCCGCTCGAGCGCGCTGTCCAGCGTCTGGTCGCGCTTGGCGAAGCAGAAGCGCACCACCGAGCGGATGGGATCATCGGCATAGAACGCCGACATCGGAATCGCCGCCACCTTGTGCTCGGCAACGAGGCGCCGGCAGAAATTCTCGTCGTCCTCATTGAGCCCGAGCGGCTTGAGATCGATATTGAGAAAATAGGTGCCCTGGCAGTCCAGCACCGGAAAGCCGAGCGCCCGCAATCCGTCGGCGAAACGATCGCGGCTGCGCTGGAAGTCGCGCCGCATGGTCGTGAAATAGCCGTCGGCCTTGGCCAACCCGTAGGCGACGGCCGCCTGCAGGTTCGGCGGCGTGGTAAAGGTCAGGAACTGGTGCGCCTTGGCCAGCACGCGCATCAAGTCGGGCGCGGCGCATACCAGACCGACCTTCCAGCCGGTCAGCGAGAAGATCTTTCCCGCCGAGCCGATCTTGACGCAGCGCTCGCGCATTCCGGGAACGGCGATCAAGGGCACGTGGCGGCGGCCGTCGAACACCACGTGCTCCCACACCTCGTCGCAGACGGCGATCGCCTCGAAGCGCTCACAGAAACGCGCCAGCAGCTCGAGGTCCTCCCGGGCGAACACGGTTCCGGCCGGGTTGAGCGGATTGTTGAACAAGACCACCTTGGTCCGCGGCGAGAATGCCCGCGCCAGCGTCTCTTCGCTGAAGCGCCAGTGCGGCGGCTCCAGCCGCACGAAGCGCGGAATCCCGCCGGCGCGCCGGACCAGCGGCAGATACGCGTCGTACAGCGGCTGGAACAGCACGACCTCGTCGCCCGGCTCGATCAAGGCGAACAGGCACCCGGCGATCGCCTCGGTCGCGCCGGAAGTGACCATCACCTCCCTGTCGGGATCGAACGTCAACCCTTGCCAGTGCCGGTAGTGCGCGGCGATCGCTTCGCGGAGCTCCGGCAGGCCCATCATCGGCGGATACTGGTTCCAGCCGTCGACTACGGCTTCCGCGGCCTTGCGCCGCACGTCCTCGGGGCCGGGATCGTCCGGGAAGCCCTGCCCAAGGTTGACCGCGCCATGCTCGCGCGCAAGCCGCGACATGACCTCGAAAACGGTGACGGGCAGATCGGCGAAGACCGGGTTCATCTGCGGCGATGTCAGCTTTCCGTCGGCAAGCCCGCGGCCTTCCAAGCCTTGAGGCCGCCAGCGAGATGCGCCTCATAGGGCAGGCCGGAGTCTTGCGCGATCTGCGCGGCGATCGACGGACCGCTGGCCCGAGCGGCAGGCGAAAACGACCTGACGTTCGCCGGGGTCCGGAAGCGCGGCCGGATCGAATTCGGACATCGGCATGTAGGCGGCCTCGGGATAGCGCTCGACCTCGACCTCGTTCGGCTCGCGCACGTCGACCAGCAGAATACGCCCTTCGGTCATGCCGCGGGCGACCTCTTCGGGCGAGAGATCACGGACCTTCGGTCCTGCTGGCATCGTCATCGACGAAGTCCCCGGTCTGCGGTGCGCGCCAAGCCCAGGAGGCGTCGGCGAGGGCGATATACGCTAGTGGCGCGTCAGAACAAGGGTTCCTGATACACCGGCTTGCCGTCGATCTGCAGCCGCTTGATCGCGGCACGGCCCGAAGGAATCACGGCGGCAACGATGGCGACGCGACGCTTGTCGCGCGCGCGCTCGATCTCGAGCCCCTCGCCTTCCGGAACGAAGTAGCGCTCGATGCCGTAGCGCACGCTCACCTTCTCGCAGAACGCCCGGTGGTCGGGGCCGCAGTACGTCCCGCTGGTGACGCGGCCGTGGATCAGCACCTCGCGATCGTTGAGCGGAACCGGTTCGAGATGGACCGAAACCGCCTCGAACAGCCCGTCGGCCCCCGGCGCGAGCTTGACGAACACCGGCGGGTTCCTGCCGGGCGCCGCGCGGTTCTGCAACGCGCCGGCCGCCACGCGGGTAATGTCGTAGTCGAGCTGGACGTAGTCGCCGCGCAGAAAGTCGCGCGGATCGACCGGCCGCGTCTGCAGGGTGACCTCCTTTCCCTGGCGCAGGATGCGGGCGCGATCGACGACCAGGAGCGCCACCAGCGCCACCTGGATCAACCCCGCGGCCGCGAACAGCATGAAGCGCGGGATGCGATCGATCACGCCGGCGAGGCGCATCATTGGCCGCTCTCCTTGGGAAGCAGGCGCCCGAGCAATGCCGCAAGGCCGACGGCCACGAGGCCGGCGGTGGCGAGGAAGAACGCTCGCCGCAGCAGCGAACCCTTCACCGCCCAGGTGATGGCCGCGATCATCGATGCAAGCCCGATCCAGCCGGCGACCACACGCGGCCGCACCTCATCGAGCATGCCGGAGACCACCAGACACAGCATCGCGGCGAGCGAGAGCGCGTAGGCGAGCCAAGGCTCGTTCCCTCGGGCTGGTGGGGCGAAGCCGGCCGCGACGACAAGACCCAGGCCGATCGCGAGGCCCGCAAAAGCCGGCCCGGGACGGCGCGCCAACGCAGCTGCCGCGAATGCGAGGACGATACCCGCGATCGCGCAGGCAAGAATCCAGGGCGGCAGGACGCCAAACGAGCGCCCGAGCAAGCCGGAGACCGCCCAGGCCAAGGCGATGGCCTGGGCGAAGGCCGCATATGTCGACATCGTGAGGCCGAAGGCACGCAGCGAAGGGGGCCCACGGCCGGCCAGCAGCAATCCGGCGCCGAGGTGCAAGCCCATCCCGGCTGCGACCACGGCGGCCGGATCGCGCACGAACAGCCGGCCGCTCAATTCCATTCCGGTCATGATCCACCATGGCAGCATGGCGAGCGCCACCAGATGGCGGGCCACGGGAGCGTTCCACGCCACCGCCAATCCCGCGCCGACGAGCCAGAACGCGACGAACGGGAGGTGCGGGACAACCGCCTCGTCGTAGACCCGCATGCCGCTCCAGAGGCAGGCGGCCGCGAGGGCGACCGCGAGCGCGCCACGCGAGCCGGTCAGCGCGGCGGCCGCCACGCTACCTGCCGCCCACAACAACATCCCGCCGGCGAAGTCGCCGCCCATATGATACATCTGGCCGACGAGCGCGATCGCCGCACCGAAGATGATCGAACCGACGGCGGCCGCGAGATCGGCGAGCTGTAGCCGGCCCTTGCGATTGAACCAGGCGCCGATCCCGTAAGCGCCGGCAATGCCCGCGAGCAGAATCGCGAACCGGGCCGGCCGCACGATCGCGGTCCAATTGGCCGCGATGAACGCAAGAAACGCGGCTGCGATCAGCAATCCCCCGACGATCGCCACCACCGTCGCGATGTCGACGCCTTTGGGAAGCGGACGCAACGTGCCGCGGATGGCGTCGCCCGCCGCCGCGGTGATCACGCCATCCGCCTGCCAGCGCGCGAGGTCCGCCTCTAGCCGCTGCCGATAGGTCAGTTCGAGCATCGCGCGTCCGCTTGGCGTCCTTTGAGGACGCGGATCACACCGTGACCTGCGTGCCGATCTCCACCACGCGGTCGGTCGGAATCTGGAAAAAGTCCGAGGCGTCGCTGGCCGAACGCGCAAGCGCGATGAACAGGCGATCCTGCCACAGCGGCATGCCGGAACGGGGAGATGGCTTGATCGCCCGGCGCGAGAGGAAGAATGAGGTCGACATGATGTCGAAGGTCCAGCCAAGCTTGCGGGCAATGGCGAGCGCGCGAGGCACGTTCGGCGTCTCCATGAAGCCGTAACGCAGGGACACCCGGCTGAACCGGGGCGTCACATGGTTGATGCGCACCCGATCCTCGTCACCGACCCGCGGCGCGTCGGTGGTAACGATCGTCAGCACGACGTTGTGCTCGTGCAGCACCTTGTTGTGCTTGAGATTGTGCATGAGCGCGGTCGGCGCAAAGTCCGGCGTGCTGGTCAGGAACACCGCGGTGCCCGGAACCAAGTGCGGCGGCTTTTTCTCCAGGCTCTTGATCAGGCCCTCGAATGGGATTTCGGTGCGGCGCGTCTTCTGGCCGAGAATGCGTGTGCCGCGCCGCCAGGTCCAAATCAGCATGACAAGCACGGCGCCGAACAGCACCGGCACCCAAGCACCCTCGAACAGCTTCATCATGTTGGCGGACATGAAGGTCGTGTCGACGACGATGAACGGGATCATCAGCAGGCCCGCGGTCCACGGGCGCCAATGCCACAGCTTCCACAGCACGATGAACGCCAGCAGCCCGTCGACCAGCATGGTGGTCGACACCGCGATGCCGTAGGCGGAGGCGAGCGCGCTCGACGATCGGAACATGAGCACGAGCAGCAGCACGCCGACCAGCAGCATTGCGTTCACCCGCGGGATGTAGATCTGCCCGTACTGCGTCGCCGAGGTATGGCGGATCTCCAGGCGCGGCAGCAGGCCGAGCTGGATCGCCTGCTGGGTGAGCGAATAGGCGCCGGTGATCACCGCCTGGCTGGCGATCACGGTCGCGGCGGTCGCCAACGCGACCATCGGCAGCAGCAAGGGCTCCGGAACCAGCTTGTAGAACGGATTCTCGATCGCCTCGGGATGCGCGAGCACCAGTGCGCCCTGCCCGAAATAATTGATGATAAGCGCCGGAAAGACCAGGCAGAACCACGCGGTCTGGATCGGCTTGCGGCCGAAATGCCCGAGATCGGCATAGAGCGCCTCGCCCCCGGTCACCGCGAGGAACACCGCGCCCAGCGTCACCAGTCCGATCGTGCTGTGGGTGAGCAGGAACCAGATGGCGTGACCCGGCCAGATCGCCGCAAGGACGCCGGGATCGTCGGCGATGTGCAGCGAACCCGCGATCGCTATGGCGACGAACCATATCGTGGTGACCGGGCCGAAGAAGGTCGACACCCTGCCGGTACCGCGCGATTGCACCGCGAACAGCGCCACCAGGATGATGACGGTGAGCGGCAGCACGTACGGCTCGAATGCAGGGGTCGCGACTTTCAAGCCTTCCACCGCGGACAGCACCGAGATTGCCGGCGTGATCAGCGAGTCGCCGTAGAACATGGCGGCGCCGACGACGCCGAGGATCAGCACGATGGGCGTGCGGCCGAGCGCGCGGAAAGCCAGCGCGGTCAACGAAAGCGTGCCGCCCTCGCCATTGTTGTCGGCGCGCAGCAGGATGAGCACGTATTTGAGGGCGACGACGACGATCAGCGACCACAGGATCATCGACAGCACGCCGAGCACGGTCTCGCGCCGGATGGGGCCCGACGCGGAGGCAGCGTTCAGCGCTTCGCGGAATGCGTAGAGCGGACTGGTGCCGATGTCGCCATAGACGACCCCGACGCTGCCAAGGGTAAGCGCCCAGAAGCTGTCGCGGTGCGAATGTCCGGCCCGCGCTTCAGTTGCGGCCGCGCTTTGGCTCGTGGCGCGAGCGACCTCGGTCATGTTGCTGATGTTCGGGCCCTGCGAAGAGGCCTCTTATATCACTCCCGCCCACCGGGGAAACAGATCGACCTGACCGTAGTGGCGCACCGGCTTCGTCATGCCGAGCGTCGCACCCTTGCGTCAGTTTACGGCTTGAACCCGACCGCCAACGGCGGCTCCTCCTGCATCACGGTGATCGTCACCCGCCGGTTGGCCGCGACATAGAGATCGTCGGGAAACACGACCTGCAGCCGCGCGCCTTGGTGGCGTTCCCGCTCCTTTCATCCGGCGTGGCGAGCTTGGATGAGTGTTCCGGGACGCGCTCGATATTCTTCAGCTTCGGCCGTGTCGGCAGACCGTCCATCTCGACGACGCCGGAAAACGCGCCTGGCTCTGGACGTGTCGCGCATGGAGCCGGCCACGATCTGCAGCTTCGGCTGGTCCTGGACTGGAGAAGGCCACCAGCATGACGCGCCCGATGAGCAGGGCCGGCCCGGCTTCCCGCAGGTCGCCGGCTGGGGTATCAGAGCCAGTGACAGGGTAGCTTACGCGCGGGCGGACATTGCAGGAGACAGCCATGCGGGAGATCGGGCATTTCATCGACGGCCGCGAGGTCAAGGGGACCTCCGGGCGCCATGGCGACGTGTTCAACCCCAATACCGGCGAGGTACAGGCGCAGGTCGCGTTTGCGTCCCGGCGCGAGGCCGAGCAGGCAATCGCGGCCGCCGACGCGGCGCAGCCCGGCTGGGCCGCCACCAACCCGCAGCGGCGCGCCCGCGTGCTGTTCCGCTTCCTCGAGCTGGTGCAAAAAGAGTACGACGACCTCGCCGCGCTGCTCTCCTCCGAGCACGGCAAGACCATCGCGGACGCCAAGGGCGACATCCAGCGCGGACTGGAGGTGGTCGAGTTCGCCTGCGGAATCCCGCACCTGCTGAAGGGCGAGTTCTCCGAGAGCGCCGGGCCGGGCATCGACCTCTACTCGATGCGACAGCCGCTCGGCGTCGTCGCCGGCATCACGCCGTTCAATTTCCCTGCCATGATCCCGATGTGGAAGTTCGCGCCGGCGCTGGCGTGCGGCAACGCCTTCATCCTCAAGCCCTCCGAGCGCGATCCCTCCGTGCCGATGCGGCTGGCGGAACTGCTGATCGAAGCCGGCCTGCCGAAGGGCGTGCTCAACGTCGTCAACGGCGACAAGGAAGCGGTCGACACGCTGCTGACCGACCCGCGCGTGAGGGCACTCGGCTTTGTCGGCTCGTCCTCGATCGCCGAGTACATCTATTCGACCGGGTGCGCGCACGGCAAGCGCGTGCAGTGCTTCGGCGGCGCCAAGAACCACATGATCGTGATGCCCGACGCGGACATGGACCAGGCGGTCGATGCCTTGATCGGCGCCGGCTACGGCTCGGCCGGCGAACGCTGCATGGCGATTTCGGTGGCGGTGCCGGTCGGCAAAAGGACGGCCGACATCTTGATGGACAAGCTGATCCCGCGCGTCGAGAGCCTCAAGGTCGGGCCGTCGAGCGACCCGCAGGCCGACTACGGGCCGCTGGTAACCAAGGTCCACATGCAAAAGGTGCGCGACTACGTCGACCTCGGCTTGAAGGAAGGCGCAACCCTCGCGGTCGACGGCCGTGCCTTCAAGCTGCAAGGCTACGAGAACGGCTTCTTCATGGGCGGCTGCCTGTTCGACGATGTCACTCCCGACATGCGCATCTACAAGGAGGAGATTTTCGGGCCGGTGCTCTCGGTCGTGCGCGCGCACGACTACGATGAGGCGCTTCGCCTGCCGTCCGAGCACGAGTACGGCAACGGCGTCGCCATCTTCACTCGCGACGGCGATGCGGCGCGCGACTTCACCGCCCGTGTCAATGTCGGTATGGTCGGGATCAACGTGCCGATCCCGGTCCCGCTCGCCTACCATACGTTCGGCGGCTGGAAGCGCTCGGGCTTCGGCGATCTCAACCAGCACGGACCGGACGCCGTCCGGTTCTATACCAAGACCAAGACCGTGACGTCGCGCTGGCCCTCCGGCCTCAAGGAAGGCGCCGAATTCGTAATCCCGACGATGAAATGATGGTGACGCGCGGCAGCAAGATGGGACGCGCGGCGCGCGGCGCGGCCGCAGCCGCCGTGCTCGTGCTGCTTGCGGGGTGCAGCACCAACCTCGCTTCGATCGGCGGGAGCGCGCCGGCGCCTGCGCGTTCGGAGCCGCCGCCCGACATGGCAGGACGCTGGATGCTCAGCGCGGCCGCGGGCGGCGCGTGCGGCGTGAGCCTGACCGGTGCGCCGGGTGCGAGCGAAGGCGCCGTCCGGCCGGAAGGCGGCTGCCCCGGCAACTTCTTCACCAGCCGCAAATGGTCGTTCGAGGGTGGCGCGCTAATCCTGCGCAACCACAACAACGAGCCGCTCGGGCAACTGACCATGGCGGCGCCCGGCCGCTTCGAGGGCCAAGCGACCGGCGGTCAGCCGGTTTCGTTGGCGCGCTGAGCTCTTACTCCCCCGGTTGCGGCTATCGGATTCACACATCCGAGCGCCGAACCGCAATTGGCCCTTTCGCCCTCGCGGAGGGGCAGTTCCAGCGTTCCCTCGCCCATCCGCAAGTCGGATGTTTCCGACTTGCGCCACTATCAAGCGGCCGACATCGGAAACATCCGATGTCGGCTGGGGGAGGGACAGCGAGGGGGGTACGGCCAATTCTGAGATCGCGAATACCCCCTCCCCAACCTCCCCCACAAGGGGGAGGGAGCACGAGGCAGGGCCCGCCTTACGCGGCTACGCTGGTCGCACCGCCCGCGCCTATCAGCTCCCGAGACGACATGTGTGAACGCAATAGCCGCCTGGGGGAGAAGTGGCGGCTACGGCAGCGTCGTGCGTATCCGCGATCAGGCGCTAGGTGGTCTTGACCGGTCGCGGCAAGATATCGGAAATCTCCGACGGCAGGATCGTTTTCACGTTGGGCATGTTCGCAACGGCGGACAGCGTGTCGACATCCGCGCTCACCGAAAACGATTTCGCCAGACGATGGATCTTGCCGACCTTCGCGGCGGCGTGTTTGCCGACTTCCTCCTTGGCGGCGGTCACGATCTTCTCGGCCAGCTCAGCCAGGTTCTCGGCGGACACGTCATCGTGCAGGAACACTTGCACGGCTACGGGCTTTCCTTTGCCGGCCTTGGCGCGAAGCTGCGCCAGAACTTCAGCGATCGACCACTGCGAGGATGACGCGGCGCCGCCGGGTTTCATGGCAAACCTCCATGCTCCCATATATGGCCGGCCGGCAAGGCCGCCAGCCCGATTTTCCGATCCAAAGAGTAATCTACCGCTTGGCGCGTGCCTTGCGGGTCGCTTTGCGACGCGAGACGCGCCTGGCACGGGATCTCGACGCTGGCTTTCGGGCCGGGCTGCGGGCGAGGGCTTTCTTTCGCCCCGCCCGCTTCCTTGCCCGGGCGCCGCGCCGCTTGGATGCGGAAGTCATGGCGGTCGCGAGCGCCACGGGCGGCTGCCCGGTCAGCTTCGTGAATGCCTCGACGGCATCGGGAACTCCACGGTTGCCGCGCTCCGCCAGCATGTTGCTCGGCAGCCTGCAGGAGGAGAAAATCGCCGCCTCCAACTCGTCCGCCGTGGCACCGGGCCTGGCTTGCAGCAGCAGCGCCGCCAGTCCGGCAACGTGCGGCGTGGCCATCGAGCTGCCGTTCAGTTTGCCGTAGCGTTTGTTCGGCGCACAGGAGATGACATCGACACCGGGACCGACAAGGTCGGGAACGAGCGGGTCGCCGGCGCGCTGAAACGTCTGGCTTCCGGAAAAATCCGCCACCATGTCGACAGAATTCGACGCTCCGACCGAGACCACATTCACATAGTTGCCGGGCGAGCGGCTGGTCAGGATTCCTTCATTACCGACTGCAATGACAGGAAGCACGTTGTGCGCCCGCAGCGCGTCGATAATGACCTGGAAGGCCAGCGTGAAGCCGCGCAATCCGAGCGACAGGCTGAGGATGCGCGCGCCCTCCGACAGCACCCAATCCATGCCGGACAAGATGCGGTCGATGACCTGCCCGCCCTCGATGACCAGGCCGCTAGCAAGCTTGGCCTCGGGAGCAACGCCGATGGTGCCTTGCGAGGTTGGCCTTCCGGCGATGGTCCCGGCCGTGTGGGAACCGTGCGCCGGCGTAATCTGATCGCTGTCCCACGGCTTCGCGTTCGGGACGCGATCTCCCATCAGGTCGAACTCCGCGAATTCGTGCAGAGCGTCCGCGAGCGCCGGGTGGGTGGCATCGTAACCGGTATCGAGATGCCCGACGATGACGCCTTTGCCCGTCAGGCCGGCGGCCCATAGCTCCGGAACCCGCAGCCGCTTGATCCCCCAGGTCGGTTGCGCGCTCGGCGTCGCCGCCGCCACCGTGGTCACCGGCCTGATCAAGCTCACCTCCGGGGCGGGCACCACCCTTTCAACCCGGCTGTCGGCCGCCAGCGATGCCGCGCCCTGCCGGTCGACGTAGCCCACCGCCAAGCCGAGGCGCGGGAAGACACGGACCTTGCGCTCAGCCGGCTTCCCGCGTTTGAGCGCCTTGCTCGCGGCGCGGCTTGCGGCAAACGCCAGCCGGACGGCCTGGGTCTGGTCGGGGGCCATGAAATGGCTGCTGAGTTCGGCTTCCATCGCAGCCGCAGCACTCGCCGCAGCTACAGCGGCCACTCCCGCCGCCGCAGTCACCGCTCCCGCAGCGGCCGCTGCCGCCTGCGGCTTGAGCGCAACGATGACTTTCGCATAGCCGAGATCCGAAAGGCTTGCCTCAAAATCGGTTGTCATGCTTCGCCCTTTACTGTCCCAACTCGCAACGCGCCGAGATGGAAGAAGCGGCTCGACGTAAGGCCGCGATAGGCAATCCTACACTTCGCTCCGGCCTTGCAAAACAAACGCAAGCTGAAGCGCACTTCCGCTCAGAGTCTGACCGAAAAAGAAGCCAGTGGTTTCAGTGCCACAAACCCCTCATGCTGAGGTGCTTTCCCCGACGAAGTCGGGGAAAGCCTCGAAGCACGCACCGCGGCGCCGTTGGAGACTTCTGGAACATCCTTCGAGACGCGTCGCTACGCGACGCTCCTAATAAGAAACGATCGACATATAGAGCGAACACTGGCGAGTACCCGCAATGTATAGATCGTTTCATCCGCAGCGGGTCGACCCAACGCCGGTTGGCAACTCAGGATGAGGGCCAATTTTCGGCCAGACTCTGCAGGATGACGATCCCCGCGTGCCGGAGAGGTAACGATCACCGGCTGCCGGCCGGCAGCGGCGGCAGGTCGTTGAAGTAATCCGGATGCGACTTCTCCACCTCGCTCAGGAAGACGGTGGCGAACTGCTCCGGGATGTTGAGCCGCGCCGCGCCCTGCAGCGTGTTCTTCAGGATATCGTCCTCCGCGGCATCGAAGGCCTTGATCACCGCGCGCGAGATGCGCGGGTCGTAGCTGATATGCTGGATCGCCTGCTTGGCCACCGCAAGGTCCGTGCCCGGTACCCAGCGTGCGAAAATCTCGACCGCCTCCTCGCGGTTCTTGCGCGTGTACTGCGATGCCGCGGCCAAGCCGGCGACGAAGCCGCGCAGGAGCTGCGGATTGCCCTGGATGGTCGGCTCGTGCGCCGTCGCCACCATCACATACGAGAGATGGCCGCCGCCGCGGATGACCACGTAGGATTCCGGCACCTGCACCAGCACCGCGGTGTTGTAGGGCTCCCACGACACCACGGCATCGACCCTGCCGTCCTTCAGCGCCGGCGCCAGCGCCGGCGGCGCCATGATGTTCTCGACGGTCACGTCCTCGTACTTCATGCCGCGCCGGCTGAGCACCATCTTGAAGTACTCGTCCGACGTCTGCCCTTTGGCGAGCGCTACGCGCTTGCCCTTGAGATCCTCGACCTTTCCGATTCCGGAATCCTTGCGCGCCACGATCGCCAGCGGCTCGTCGGCATTGTCGCGCGTCGCGTCGTTCATGATGATGCCGATGACCCGGAACGGATCGCCGGCGTGACGCGCTTTGAGGAACGTCGTCACGCTCATGTCGCCGATCTGCACCTCGCGCTTCTGCATGGCGCTGACCATGTCGGTTCCGGTGTTCACCACCTTGAGGCGGACGTCGAGGCCGTGCTTCCTGAACAATCCCTTCTCCACGCCCACGAACATCGGCAGATGGCCGAAATTGTTGCCGATGACGACGTCGACCTTGGGCATTTCCTGCGCGGCGGCGACGCTCGCGCTCATCAAGCCGAGCGCGCAAGCGACGGCGACGGCTGCGGTGCGCGCGGCACCGCGCATGCGGTAAGCGGTTGTCATGATATCCCCCTTCCCGGCGGGTCCGGCCAAGGAAACGGCACGATACTGACTTCTTGGACGCGTTCAGACATGATGACAGAATGACGCAAGGGGGCTCAACGCTCGCTTTTCTTGGCTCGATATATACCCGCAGGGAACCCATCCGATGACCGAATACCAGCTCTACTGCTTCGCCCAGTCCGGCAACGCCTATCGCGCGGCGTTGATGCTCAACCTGATCGGCGCCGACTGGGAGCCGATCCACGTCAAATTTTTCAGCGGCGAGACGCGAACGCCGGAGTATCGCGGCCAGGTCAATGAGATGGGCGAAGCGCCTGTGCTCGCGCACGGGCAAAAAGCTCAGCCAGTCGGGCGTGATCCTCACCTATCTTTCCGATCGTAGCGGGAAGTTCCAGCCACAGGGCGAGGACGAGCGCCTGGAGGCGCTGCGCTGGATCATATTCGACAACCAGAAGGTCAACGGCTTCCTCGGGCCCTATCGCTTCCTGAAGAATTTCGCCAAGCCCGCGGGCGACCCGGCCGTGCTGGCATTCCTCAAGGGCCGCATCGATGGCAACCTCGCGATCATCAACAAACGGCTCGAAAGCGGAAAGTTTTTGCTCGGCGATCGGCCGACCATCGCCGACGTCTCGCTGTGCGGCTACCTCTACTATCCGGTGGAAGAGCTCGGCTTCGACATCGGCAAAGATCATCCGGCGATCGGCGCATGGCGCGAGCGCATGAAAGCGCTGCCGGGCTGGGCGCACCCTTACGACCTGATGCCCGGACACCCACTGCCGCAGGGGTGAGTTGCGTGTCCCGCACGCGGCGCAGCGCGTAGCGTTGCGCCGCAGATGCGGGACCTTCAAAGACGCAGGCGTTTGTGAAGGTCCCGGTTCTGCAGCGCACCGCATCGGGGTCCTCATCGCGCTCGCGCGATGAGGACCCCGGGCGCTGCGCTGCGCCCGGGACACATGCTCAAATATCCGCGAAGTCCCCATGCCGGCCCTTGCCGGCGGCAAAGCGGGCGGCGCCGGCGGCGCCTTCCTGCGCGACCATGCCGGCCGAGCACGCCCACTCGGCGCGCAGGCCTTGCGCCTCCGACAATCCCTCCTGCAGCCACACCGAGCGGCGGTCGGCGCGCAGGCAGCCTTGCGGGAAGCGCGCGATCTCGTGCGCCAGCGCTTCGGCGCCGGCGCGGCTTTCGCCCTCCGCCACCAGCCGCTCGCATAACCCGATGCGGTAGCACTCGTCCGCCGGCACCTTGCGGCCGGTCAAAATGATGTCGAGCGCGCGCCCGCGCCCGACGATGCGCGGCAGCCGCACCGTGCCGCCGTCGATCAGCGGCACGCCCCAGCGGCGGCAGTAGACGCCCATGTAGGCGGTCTCCTCCATCACGCGGAGGTCGCACCAAAGCGCAAGCTCCATGCCGCCGGCGACCGCAGGTCCCGCCACCGCGGCGATCACCGGCTTCGACAGCGCAAGGCGTGTCGGCCCCATCGGACCCCGCGGCACCGCGCCATCGCCGGCCGGGAAGTCGAGCGCGGACAGCGGCCGCCGTTCGCCCATCAGCCCGGCCGCGTATTTGAGATCGAAGCCGGCGCAGAACGCGCCGCCCGCGCCCCACAGCACCGCCACCGACTGCGACGCGTCGGCATCGAACGCCAGCAGCGCGTCGGTGAGCGCCTCCGCGCTCGCCGGGTCCATGGCGTTGCGCGCCTCGCGGCGGTCGCGGATGAGCGTGGTGACGGGGCCGTCGCGCTCGATCGTCAAGGTCATGGCCATCTCCTGTGGGGCGGGTTGCCGGACGGGACGTGTTCGGGCTAGCAAGCCTTCCACAGGAGCTCGTTTTGCGAAATGCGGCATTCGGGCCACAGCGCAGCGCGTCGGCGCAGTCGCGCACCAGGCGATGCGCCGCGATGACGCGAAGCGCTCTATCCTTCTTGGCGTAGGCAAGGCTCTCATAGCGGTCGAGCCGGCGCAGCGCATCGATCGTGGCGTCTCCCTCGAAGGCGCCGATGAGCGCGGCACGCGCTTGCGCGATCCGCCGCAACTCCACGACGCCCTCGGCCGCCATGCGGGCAAAGCGCCGCGCAGCCGGCGCCTCAATCACAAGCTCACGCTCGAGCGCCACCACCGCGGCGCGCCAGCGCGGGTCAGCGCGGATCGGAACCGTCAGCCCATGCCGGCGGGCATTGCCGGCTGCGCGCTTCATTCGGCGTGCCTCACAGCCGTCATTGCGAGCGAAGCGAAGCAATCCAGAAACGTTGGTGGCTTCCGGATTGCTCGTCGCTTGCGCTGCTCGCAAAGACGCGCACGTCATCGCGCGTCAGGCGCCCGCGGGAGCGAGCGGCGGGCTCGCTACGCCGGCATTTGCCGCCCACCTCGTCCTCGACCGCGCGGCGGGCGGCCGCGCGCAGCGCGGAGGCGAATGCGGCGCGGCGCGCATCGATGCGCGCGATCACACGGTCGCGGCGATGCTCCAGCCCCGTCAAGATGCGTTCGGCCTCCGCGACGGACTTCAGGTTGTCGAAGAACGCGTAGGCCGCGCCGATGTGCTGCGCCGGCACCCCGTGCTTCGCCATCACCTCCCTGTACGCGCTGCCGCCGCCGTCCTCGTAGAGCTCGTCGGCAAGCGCGCGCGCCGTCTGGGAGGCGCCGTCCACGCGATACACGATCAACGGGAAGACGGCGTTCGCCAGACCGGATCGCTCCTTGCTTGCCGTATAGGCGTTCACCCAGCGGCGCAGGCGCGCGATCTGCCAGGTCAGATCGGCGACGTCCTTGACGAGCAGCCAATCGACCGCGGTCGCAGCGCCGCTCTCGGCGCCGAGCTGGCCCACCAAGCGCTCATAGCCGGCCGCGTCCTCGCCGCGCATGAGCGGAGGGTCGGCAAGGATCTCGCGGACCGAAGTCGGGATGAGCTCATTCATTCGCACGCACTCCTTCGTGGCGCGACCGCACAGGCGGGCTCGCGCGGTTGCTGCTTGGTGGCGGGCCTCAGCGATCGCAGCCCGCCGCCGCGATCGGCCGTGGGCTCGAGGCTCCTGCCGGGAGTTGCGGCGGAGTATAGGGAACAGACCAAGAACACGCAAGCGCTAGTTCATAAAAATCTTAGTGCGGTCAATTATTTAGCCCTGGCAAACCCGAGCTTTCCCTGGGTTCCCAAGAGGATGCGCGGGGCCGTACCTGCTCAATTGGGCGCCAGTAGCCGCCCTCGGGCTGGCGATCGAAAAAGTTGTCGGCCGCACGCCGCCGCCTCAGCGCTAGGGCCGACGGGCCACCACCCAGGTGAGGTGCTCGACCGAGCGTGCAAAGCCTACCAAGGCAGGAATTCGCGGCTTTGATCTCGATCAGAATGCTTCCCCCCTGTTTAGCAAGGCACCGGAACGTCGGCGCTGGGCCGCGTGAATTGGGCCTGGGTGCCGGGGGGAGCTGCCCATGATGAGCAGGACTGCTGCTCATGGGCCTCATGGCCAATTGATCACTGCCTTAGCTAGGAGGCGATAGTCGTCGATCACATTGTAGGCCTGGGCCGAGACACGCAGCCACAGGCTGTCGGCGAACGCCGTTACCGCGACGTCGATCTGATGGCGCGCATTGATTGCGTCCCGCAGTCGCTGGGCTTCACTGCGCGTCACCGCACGGTCAAATGGTAGGCGCACCGTCGCCATCGATCCGGTCAGAGCATCGGATGTTCCTCGGACTGTCCCCAGCATCGTAGAAAGCAGATCGCTGGCCTCGCGCGCGAGCCCGATGTTGCGCTGGCGCAACGTCCCGTCGCCGAGCTCTAGATGAAGGGCGATGGCCGCAGGGATGGTCAGCCAGGCAGACGGGTCGCGTGTACCGGTCCAATCGAACTCCTCAGTGAAACCCTGTCCATAGCCGTGCGAGATAACGAGTGGATGCAGTATCCCTTGCGCTGACGGCGCCGCCCAGAGAAAGGCACTACCCTTGGGGCCCATCAGCCACTTGTGGCAGTTGCCGACGTAATAATCAGCACCAATGGACGGGATGTTCAGGTCGAGCATTCCGGGCGCATGCGCGCCGTCAATTAATACCTCGGCGCCAACATTGTGCGCCAACTTGGTCAGCTCGCGTACCGGAAAGATGACTGCGGTAGGTGAGGTGATATGGTCGAAAATCGCGAGCCGCGTCCGGGAGCTCAAAGCGGGTGCGACCGCATCAACGATTTCAGAGGACCTTGCAACTGGAAACGGGACTTTGGCCTCGATCACACGGGTGCCGGTGCCGGTGGTAAAATGCGCGACCGCCATCGCAACAGCCGGGTAGACGTGGTCGGTGATGAGAATCTCATCACCAGGCGCAAGATGTAAGCTCGCCAACACCGCATTGCAGCCCGCGCTGGCATTGTCGACGAAAGCATAATCGCGTCCCATCCCGCCGAGGAACGATGCGAGCCCATCCGCGGTGTCACGCAAAAGAAGGGGCAGTCGCGCGAAGAATTCCCCCGGATGGGTCTCCATGTGGCGACGCCAGCCGTCCTGCACTGCCAAGACCGAACGAGGGGCAGCGCCGAATGAGCCGTGATTGAGGAACGTGAAGCGCGGATCGAGCAGCCATTCGGCGCGATCAAGCGCGGGCGCCGTGTTACTCAGGCCATCTATCATGGTGAAGCAGGGTATAGATCATGCCATCCTTTGTGTCTGAAATCAGGTGTTCGACACGGACGCCGGTGGACCGAGTGCAGATCCAGATCGTCGGGTGTCAACTTCGCGTCAAAGCCGACATCGGCCTCGTTCAGTCAAATGGCCGTTTGTGTGAAGGGTTTCGGATGCCGGCCCGATGATTGACGGTGCCGCGCATACCGAGGGCCGGCGTCCGAAAGCCTGCATGACCGCTTTTTCGCCGCTTGTGGGGGCTAAGCGGGCATCGGGCAGCGAATGCGAGCGTCGTGATTTATTAGCACGCGCCCTAGCGCCGAGGCGGCGGCGTGCGGCCGACAACTTTTTCGATCGCCAGCCCGAGGGCGAGCAGGCGCTCGTCGCTGCCGCGGGGTCCGTCGAGCGAGAGGCCGACCGGCAACCCCGTGCCAGGCCCTAGCCCGGCGGGGATCGTCAATCCCGGGAGCCCTGCGTTGCTTCCCGGATCGGTGTTGCGAATGAAGAGCAGGAACGTCGGCAGGCTGCTCGCCTCCGGGCCCTGCGCGACCGCGACCCGCGGCGTTGTGGGTCCGATCAGCGCCTCGACACCGTAGCGGGCAAACGTGTCGGCGAAGTGCTTGAGGAGCGCCGGCCGCGCCTGCGCCATCGCGGCCTTGTAGGCGGGCTCCGCGTCCACCACGGCGTCAGGCGCCGGGAGCTTGCGCGGAATCACCAGCCCGTCGTAGGTGCCCTTGACGTCCTTGCTCGCGATCTGAGCCGCCACCTGCTCCACGACGGGCGTCATGAAGCTTAAGGTGCACCGAAGGCGGCATAAGCCGCATCGATAAATCCACTCTCATCGAGCTTTTTCACGAAACGGCTGTCGATCAAATCCGTGACATCGACTTCGAGCGCTTTGGGATCGGCGATCGACATTATTCTCTGCATGTTGCGCAAGCGTTCAGTGGACGCATACGGCTTGCGGACGATGACTTTCGACAACTGCAGGAGGCCGTCTTCCGCGGCAGCGTCGTCGGTGATCATCAATTCCGTCTTGATCGTCTCCAGGACGGCGGATTTTCCCTGGGGGGATTGCGCAAACGCAGCGCCTTCAATCAGTCCGGCAACAATTTCTTCGACGGAATTCGGATGTTCCCGCAGGAAGCGTGTGGTCACGACCAACGCATCCTGAGCGCCGTAGATGCTCGATCGCGAAAGATCGAGCAGGACGGAATATCCTTTGCCGGTCAATTGTCGGCTCTGTGCTCCCGACAGGACCGCGCCCTCTATCCGCCCCGCCTCCAGCGCCTGCATGATCTGAGAGGGACCGCCGATGGGAAGTATGCTGATATTGTCCCGCGACGGATCGAGTCCCAGTTGTTCAAGTGCGAGGACGGTGTGAATCCACAGTGCCGCACCGGTAACCCGCGCACCGAGACGCTTGCCCCGCAGGTCTTCTGGCCTCTTGATGGCAGGACTGACCACAAGGTGATTGAAAAGACGGCCGCTGTCGAGTGACGCAAGTATTCTGAGTTGGCTGCCCCTCGCCGCCTTCATGATCGCCGCCGGGGCGCCGATATGACCGACCGGATGGGCATCGGTCAGCTCCGGTACTTGCGTTCCGGGCACGGCGACGAGCCGAACATCCACGCCGTGATTCCTGAAGAAGCCATGGCGCTGCGCAACCAACAGCACGATGGCGCTGAGCCCCACGGCACCCAGGTGGAGCATGTCGACCGGGAACGGCACGCTCGTCGTGATCGGTCGCGAGGGATGACCTTGTGCTCTTCCCATCCGCGAAAGCGCCGGGAGCGCGGCAGCACCCGCTGCTAGGCGCAGAAATTCACGGCGGGGAAATTTGATGGCGTCCTCCTCTGGGTTCGGACCTGCGCGACATACGGTCTTGCGTGTGGCCGGCTATTCCGAGAGCGTCAACGGCGAAAATACATGGATGCCGCTATGCGCGCATAATGCTATGTTTTGATATGGGCATATCAGTCTTGCAATGGGTGCTGAGATGCAGTTGAGCGATCACATCGGACTCCGGATGAAGCTGCACGACCTTCATGTCCTAATGGCCGTCGTGCAAGCCGGAAGTATGAGCAAGGCGGCCGCGCTCCTCCACACAACACAACCCGCGATTTCCAGATCAATCGCGGAATTGGAACGTACCATCGGCGCGCGACTGCTCGACCGCAACCCCCAGGGCGTCCAACCCACTGCGTACGGCCGCGCCTTGTTCGATGGCGGAGCGGCTGTCTTCGATGACCTGCGCCAAGCGGTGAAGAATATCGAGTTTCTCGCCGATCCTAATGCTGGAGAAGTGCGGATCGGCAGTAGCGTCTTGCTGGCCGCGAGCTTTGTTTCTGCTCTCGTCGACCAACTCTCTCGGCGCTATCCGCGCATGATGTTTCATATCGTGACCGGATATATGGAGACGCTGCACCGGGAACTGAGTGAGCGTAATGTCGATCTCTTGATCGTACGGAGATTCGGCCCCATTGTTGACGAGCGACTGGATTTCGAATTTCTCTTCGATGAACCATTTGTGGTCGCGGCGGGCGCGCAAAATCCATGGGTTCGGCGGCGAAGAATTGAACTTGCCGAGTTGGTGAGCGAATCGTGGGTGCTGCCACCGCCGGGAAGCGTGATTGGGTCGATCGCAATGGAGGCCTTTCGCGCCAGCGGGCTCGATTATCCCCGCACGACTGTGGTCACGGATTCCCCCCAGGTGCGGATTAGTCTTCTGGCGACCGGGCGCTTTGTGACGATTTTCCCTGCTTCGGCACTGAGATTTCCGGCTAGGCGCGCGGAGATCAAGGTCTTGCCCGTTGAACTGCCAATGGCGCGCTTGCCGACCGAAATCGTCACCCTGAAGGACCGCACGCTCAGCCCAGGCGCGCAGCTTTTCATCGACTGCGCTCGCGAGGTCGCAAAGCCGCTGGCAAAGCCAAAATGACAGATGCCATGTCGCCTCATGACCCTGGCTGTGTGAAAAACGCCGGAAGCAAACCGAGCTTTCCCTGGGTTCCCAAGAGGATGCGCGGGGCCGTACCTGCTCAATTGGGCGCCAGCAGCCTGTGGATCCGGATGAGCAGCAAATCCGGATCCACCATCTTCCGTAGGCCACTAGCGCTGAGGCGGCGGCGTGCGGCCGACAACTTTTTCGATCGCCAGCCCGAGGGCGAGCAGGCGCTCGTCGCTGCCGCGGGGTCCGTCGAGCGAGAGGCCGACCGGCAACCCCGTGCCAGGCCCTAGTCCGGCGGGGATCGTCAATCCCGGGAGCCCTGCGTTGCTTCCCGGATCGGTGTTGCGAATGAAGAGCAGGAACGTCGGCAGGCTGCTCGCCTCCGGGCCCTGCGCGACCGCGACCCGCGGCGTTGTGGGTCCGATCAGCGCCTCGACACCGTAGCGGGCAAACGTGTCGGCGAAGTGCTTGAGGAGCGCCGGCCGCGCCTGCGCCATCGCGGCCTTGTAGGCGGGCTCCGCGTCCACCACGGCGTCAGGCGCCGGGAGCTTGCGCGGAATCACCAGCCCGTCGTAGGTGCCCTTGACGTCCTTGCTCGCGATCTGAGCTGCCACCTGCTCCACGCTCACGCCCGTGCGATAGCGCTCAAGGTAGGCTTTCAGGTCGTCGTAGGCCTCGTAGAGCGCCACCGGGAAGCTGGCTGCGTCGTTGAGCTTCTGGAGATCGGGCATGTCCACCTCGACGATGGCGACCCCAGCCTGCTTCAGCTTCTCGAGGGCGGCATTGATGACCGCCGTGGTGTCGGTGTCGAGGTCCTTGAAGAAGTACTCGCGGTAGACGCCGAGCTTCACGCCATTCAGGGACGCGGGCGACGGCAGGCCGATTCCGGTGATGACCGAGTCGAGCAGCGCGACGTCGGCCACCGTCTGGGCCATCGGGCCCACGGTATCCCGCGAGTGCGCGATCGGTGTGACGCCCTCCTGGCTGTACCGCAGAATCGTCGGCCGCAGACCCGCCCCGCCGGTGAGCGCGGCAGGGATACGGACCGACCCGCCGGTGTCGGAGCCTAGTCCGCCCGGTGCCAACCGTCCGCCGACGGCCGCGCCCGTGCCGCTCGAGCTGCCGCCGGCGATGCGCGCGCGGTCGTACGGATTGCGCGTCCCGATCGGCTGGGCCGTGAAGAACGCCTCGTTGTATCCCGAGATGCCGAAGGCCAGCTCGTGCATGTTGGTCTTGCCCAAGATGATCGCTCCGGCGTCCAGCAGCTTCTGCACGGTCGGTGCGTTCTCCCGCGGAACAAAGGCGCGCAGCGCCGGTGTCGCCGCGCTGTTCGGCAACCCCGCCACGTGCGTGTTGTCCTTCACGACGAGCGGCACGCCGTGCAAGGCACCCTTGACGCGACCGGCGGCGAGCTCGGCATCAGCCCTCTGGGCCGCCGCCATCGCGCCGGCCCGGTCCAGCGTGATGAAGGCGTTGAGGTCGCGGTTGGCCTCAGCCCGCGCGAGGTAGGCCTGCGTGAGCTCGGTGCTGGTGACCTTCCGGTCCCGAATGAGCTCTGCCGCATCGACGACGCTGAGCTGGGTCAGGTCGGCCGGGCGTTCGGCGGCGCTGGCGAAGCCGCCGAAAGCGAAGATGAGCGCGCAAATGACGACTGTCGCGCGTATGATCATAGCGTTTCCTCCTCCGCTCGAGGCTGATCGGATGACACCACCTTGGTAGCGATGGCGGTGCAGCCAGTGCGACGTGATCTTCTGAATATTCTCGACGACCGGATCGAAAGATAGTCTGCACCATTTTCATCGTTGCCGCATCATCCTGCTCCGGTTGCGTCTTGTCGCGACTGTGCCGCGCGTCCCGGTTCCAAAATGGCTGCTTCCGGCACTACCCGGAAGTGCTCGTGGCTCTATCTGGGGATAATCTGTTCGAGCACATGCTCGACAGGGTGTGGGGTGATGCCGAGGGCGCCAAATCCGGGCATCCCCTCAGAGGCGACAGTATCGACCTCCATGAGCTCCACCTGATTGCGGCTCAGCGACGCTCCTGGCAGCACCTCCGCGATGCGTGCAAGCGCATGCCACATGGAAAATGGGACGGACAACAAGATCGGCTTTCTGCGAAGCCGGTGCGCAACCACCTTGAGAAGCTCCTCGTAAGTATAGACACGCGGACCACCAAGTTCGTACGCGACCGGCTGTGTCGCGGCCGGCTGCACACCGCGCGCTATGGCCTCGGCGACATCCTCTACGTAGGCGGGCTGCAGCCTTGTCAGGCCTCGCCCAAACATAGGGTAAGCTGGAAGTCGCCTCAGGAGAATCACAAGGGTATTGAGGAAAGCGTCGTCCCGACCGAACATGACCGCGGGGCGGATGATGGTCGCATTTGCAAAGGCGGCTTGCGCCGCCAATCCTTTTGAGCGAGCGATTGTTGGGCCCCGCCTCCCCGCAACGACGTGCGAGCCGTTACGCAGCCGAGCGCTCCGCAGTCGCAATCGATCGCAGCTCGCCGATCGCAGCTTGGAGCTGCCGAGTGAGGGCCATCGTCGTGTCTTTCCCCGGTGGTAGCCCCGCTGTAGGAATGGGTGTCCCGAACGTCACCCGGATCCGCGGACGCTGCATCAAGTGCGCGACCCGCATGTTCTTAGGACCTTGATAGAAGGCAGGGACAAGTGGAACGCCGGCGCGAAGCGAGATGAAGGCGGCGCCGCGCTTAAAGGCAATACTTTGGTCGCTCCGCGTCCCGCTCGGGAAGATCAATAGGATCTCGCCATTTTTCAGCAAGCCGACGGCGGTCTTGATCGAGTCTCTCGACAGCACCTCGCGGTCAACCGCAAAAGACCCTCCCTGCTCCAAGACCCATTTGGCGATACGCGAATTGAACAGCTCCTGCTTCGACATATGGCGCAGCTGCCTCGGATAGACGGCATACGCTACCCAGAGGCTGTCCACCCAGCCGATGTGATTGCAGCCGATAACTGCACCCGTCCTGCCGAGCCGAAGCACCTCCGGGCGATTGACGACCTCGGGCTTGCCGATGCGTTCGAACAGAACCTTAAGCCCAGGAGACATGATTGTGAGCACGTTCATTGCCCACCTCCCAACAGCGCGACGTTTGCCGTGTTATGACTGGGCAAATACTTCGACAGAATTGAAAAGAGCAAAGGATGCCCAGCGCTTCGAAGGAAGCCGCCCTCACTCGGTCCAAAGGGCGGCTCGAGACGGCGCAGAAGGCAAGTCGAAAAGCGCGGGAGCCGGCACGGGCATCGGTACGCGTGGCCCCTGCAGCTCCTGCGGGGATTCGCGAATAGGCGTCCCGATGATTTCAGGGATAGCCGTGTGGTCCGGGAACGGTGCGGATTGTTGCCCTGTGTTTTGCGGTTCGGCAGCGACTGCATGCCCCGAAAGGCTAAGGAACGCTGCCAGAACAGATGCTGAAATGCGGTTGATCACGATAATGTACTCCCGGGTTCAGGCGGGAGCGCGACGGTCTCTCAGGCACCAGAGCCTGTCACTGTATTGTCCGGCTGGTGATAGGAATCATATAGGGTGCCTTCGGGCGAGAAGCGAGGAGGCGTCGCAAATATCGCTGGCAGCGGAATGCTTCTCGCCTCTGGGCCTCTAAGCGCGCGCGCGATCCTCTACCAGAGACCCGAACAGGCGATTGCGTCGAAGGCTACGTTCTGACCCGTCCTTACCAGTATCTACGGCCCTTCGGTGCGGTGTTCGAGCGTCGATCGTCGCGACTGCGGCAATGGGCCATCAGGGAAATTGTGATCACGGCCTCCCGGTTTCATGAAACCGGCTATTGGCCACTGATGATCGACGACGGAGCGATATTATAGTAGTAACAAACTTAAGAGCGGAGTTTCAAATAATTAGAAGGTGATTGAATGTTATCCGTTGCACTTTTTGACCTTCTGTCTTGTATTTAAATGCGCGGACACCGTTTCCTTACGGAAAGTTTATTTTGTTTCACCCCTTGCGAAGGCCTTGAATGACTCCCAAATACGTAAAGGCGTAGGCGAACAAGGCTGCGCAATACGAAAGGTCAGGCCCTCAGGGCGGACCGTTCGCATGTCGCTCAAACAAGGAGGTCATGCTATGCGTACATTCGATTTTGCTCCCCTCTACCGTTCAACCGTCGGGTTCGACCGGATGTTCTCCATGCTCGACCAGCTCGACGGCGTGGAAGGCTCGTCGAACTATCCGCCCTACAATATCGAGCGGAGCGGCGAGAACGCCTTTCGCATCTCGGTCGCAGTCGCCGGCTTCACCGACGCCGATCTGTCGATCGAGGCGAAGGAGAACAGGCTGACGATCCGCGGCGAGAAGCAGACCAACGACGAGGGGAAGACCGGCAACGTGCTCTACCAGGGCATCGCCGAACGAACCTTCGAGCGTATCTTCCAGCTCGCCGACCACGTCGAGGTCAAGGGCGCGAGCCTGGAGAACGGGCTTCTAAACGTCGACCTCGTGCGCGAGATTCCGGAGGCGATGAAGCCTCGGGCGATCCCGATCACTAGCTCCCGCAAGCTTCTGGAGGTCACGCCGACCAAGGTCGCGGCCTGAGGCTCTGAACGGTTAAATTTTGCGAGCGCCCCGGTTCCGGGGCGTTTTCGTTCACGCCTAGCCGGCTGCTGAAAGAGCCCAGTTCAGGAAATGCGCGCCAAGAACGGCCACTCTGATACTCGAAAGCGTGCTGGTCAGCCCCGCGACCACCTTACGCGCGTCGCCTGTACTGAAGGTTGACATGGAAGGGCACCATAAAGTGGAAACGCACTTGGCCAGCTTAAGTCAGTTGCGCATGAACGCTGCTGAGTGCATTCGACTGGCAGAGGAAGCTCGCACTTCGGCGCATAAGTCGTTTTTCATCGAAATGGCCGAAAGGTGGCTCACGCTCACCGAGCGCGCTCAAAAGACGCAAGATAGATAGCTCAAACCAGTTCAGCGCCTCCGTTAGTTGCGGCTTCTGCAAAACTGGCGGCTCCAGCGTTCTGCAAAACATTTCGTGTCGGCGAAATGTTGTCTTTTATTCTTGCGACAGGAGCGAGCCGATCGGATCCGAGAAGGTCCGTTCATGGGGGTGAAGCGGACGTGCGCTCGGGGTCCTTGAAACGACGCGATTGACCCTGGCTGTGTGAAAACGCCCTGCTTTATGTATCGAAAAAACTTTCGCTCCTCCTCCGCAAGCTGTCATAATATTACGCTGCAATAACTGCCGCGATGCGCCAAGGCGTATCAACCCCCAGGGCTCTAATCGCCGCCGGATGAAATTCAGTGGCGAGTCAACTCGATCAGACAAATCAGCGTTAGGAAAGACGATGGCCAGCGACGACAAGAAAATCAAAACTAACCCCGCTCCCAAAAATGAGGTCCCTCCGAAGGACAAGAGTGCTTCAGGTGTAGACACATCCAAGGCTGAGGGCGGCAAGATTGCTGACGCCTCACCCTCCGGCTATAGCAGAGGCGAGGGCCAGAAACCGGTTTCTAAAGCTTATAAGGATAACTGGAACGCGATTTTCGCGAAGAAAAAGAAGCGATAATTCGGCAGCTTTCTTTGCCAGCATCACTGATGCATTTTTTTGCTCCGGCAAACCGATGCATTTTTCCGTGCCGCGGCGCAAGAAAAAAGGCCCGGAAGAAATCCGGGCCTTCGTCATTTGGGTTGAGGGTGGGCTTAATAGTCCATACCGCCCATACCGCCCATGCCACCGCCAGGCATACCGGGCGCCCCACTGTCCTTCTTCGGCCTTTCGGCGACCATGGCTTCCGTGGTGATCAGAAGCCCGGCGATCGACGCTGCATTCTGCAGCGCCGCCCGCACAACCTTGGTTGGGTCGATGATGCCCTTGGTGACGAGATTGACGTACTCGCCGTTCTGGGCGTCGAAGCCGTACGCGTATTGGTCCTTCTCGAGGATCTTGCCGACGATGATCGACCCGTCTTCGCCCGCATTGATGGCGATCTGGCGCGCCGGCCAGGAGAGCGCCTTGCGCACGATCTCGACGCCGGTTTTCTGGTCGTCGTTCTGCGTGCGTACCTTCTTCAGCACTTCGCCGGCGCGCAGCAGTGCGACGCCGCCGCCTGGCAGGATGCCTTCCTCGACTGCGGCACGGGTCGCGTGCATCGCGTCGTCAACGCGATCCTTGCGCTCCTTCACCTCGACCTCGCTGGCCCCGCCGACGCGGATCACTGCAACGCCGCCGGCGAGCTTCGCCAGCCGCTCCTGCAGCTTCTCCTGGTCGTAGTCGGACGTGGTCTCCTCGATCTGCGCCTTGATCTGGGCGATACGCGCTTCGATGTCGGTCTTCTTGCCGGCACCGTTGACGATCGTGGTGTTCTCTTTCTCGATCACCACTTTCTTGGCGCGCCCGAGCATGTTCACAGTAACCTTGTCGAGTTTGATGCCGAGATCCTCGCTGATCGCCTGAGCGCCGGTGAGGATCGCGATGTCTTCGAGCATCGCCTTGCGGCGGTCGCCGAAGCCCGGAGCCTTCACCGCCGCGACTTTCAGTCCGCCGCGCAGCTTGTTGACGACGAGCGTTGCCAAGGCCTCGCCCTCAACGTCCTCGGCGATGATGACGAGCGGCTTCGAGGTCTGGACTACCGCTTCGAGTAGCGGAAGCAGTTCCTGCAGGCCGGACAGCTTCTTCTCGTAGATCAGGATATAGGGGTCATCCATCTCGACGCGCATCTTGTCGGCGTTGGTGATGAAGTAGGGAGAGATGTAACCGCGATCGAATTGCATGCCTTCGACCACTTCGAGTTCAGTCTCCAAGGACTTCGCCTCTTCGACCGTGATCACGCCCTCGTTGCCAACTTTCTTCATCGCATCGGCGAGGAACTTGCCGATCTCGACATCGCCATTGGCGGAAATCGTGCCGACCTGGGCGATCTCTTCGTTGGAGGTGACCTTCTTCGAGTTCTTCTTCAGATCCTCGACCACCGCTTCAACCGCGAGGTCGATGCCGCGCTTGAGATCCATCGGGTTCATACCCGCGGCCACGGCCTTCGAGCCTTCCTTCACGATAGCCTGCGCCAGAACCGTTGCGGTTGTGGTGCCGTCACCGGCGAAGTCGGATGACTTCGAAGCGACCTCGCGCACCATCTGCGCGCCCATATTCTCGAACTTGTCTTCGAGCTCGATCTCTTTAGCGACGGTGACGCCGTCCTTGGTGATGCGCGGCGCGCCGTACGACTTGTCTAGCACGACATTGCGCCCCTTGGGGCCGAGCGTCACGCGAACCGCATTGGCGAGTATGTCGACGCCGCGCAACATCCTGTCGCGCGCATCAACGCCGAATTTTACGTCTTTAGAAGCCATTTTTGTTCTCCATTATGTTTGATGCGACAGCCCTTAGGCAGCCTTCTTGCGGGCAACGGTCTGTTCGATCACGCCCATGATGTCGCTCTCTTTCATGATCAAATATTCGACCCCGTCGATCTTGACCTCCGTGCCCGACCATTTGCCGAACAGCACGCGGTCGCCAACCTTGAGGTCGATGGGGATGATTTTCCCGGCCTCATCGCGGCCGCCTGGACCGACGGAGATCACCTCTCCCTCAGAAGGCTTCTCTTTGGCGGTATCCGGAATGATGATTCCACCTGCGGTCTTATCGTCGGCGTCGATGCGCGTAACCACGACGCGGTCGTGAAGCGGCCGAAACTTCATATCAATCCTCCTAAGTATCTGTTGCTGTTAGTTTTCTGCGAAAAGCAGAGGCTCATTGCGAGTCGCAAGATGAGAACAGCCTCTCTCCATTAATTGGTCTGTTTTTGGCACTCTTCAAGGGAGACTGCCAATTTGCCATCAGGCAGTCGTCGTAATGCTGCTAATGCTTTGAAAAAGAAGATTGATCATAGCCGTTGGACGCGGCTCGGATTTGCCGATCTCGAGATTTTCAGAAGCAGGTGGGGGGTTGTCACGTCTCCCGGATTCCGGGGTTGAAGGCCAACGACGCCCCCGCGGCGCCGCCGGCTTCGTAGGCCATGGTCGACACCATGCGGCTTGTGCCGCGCAGCATCCGCAGCTTCAAGTCGAGCCTCCCGAACTCGGCATCGACGATCGCCGCCTTGAGAACGACGAGAGCGCGCCCGGAGCCGGAGTTCACCTTATCGCGCGCGGCCTTCATCGCTGTCAGTTTGTCCGCGATGGACGCGACCATCCCCAGCGCGAATGAGGCGTTCGCCATATGCCGCTCCTTGTGCCGGAACCGCCGATATTCAGATGTGGTCTTGTAGCGGCCGAGCTCGGACCGAACGGCAGTGTCGATCAGTTCGGTCAGGTAGTGCGCGACTTCGATATCCGAGCGAAGACCGAAGAATACGTATCGGGTCTCACCGGCCTGGTTCTTCTCGCGCCAGACCCGGCAGTCGCAGAAATTCGCAACAGCGCCTATGCAGTCGTCGAGCGGAATTCGCTTCTTGCGGTGGGTCTCATACTCGCGCCGCTCGCACGGTGCCTCGCGAATTTCGACGTCGGTCAGCGACAGGTCGTAGCGATCGAGCAGCTCGGCGACCTTGGCGGCGGCGGACAACGCCTCGGCTTCGGTGCAGCCGTTATCGATGGTCTTGGCGCGCAACGCCTGGATGCGCGTCTTGAGCTTGTCGAGCGCGGCGAGATTAGGTTGTTCGTCCACGGATGCGTTACCCCAAAAAGGTCCGACTATATTGACGCTCGGTGCCGACGCCGGCATGCGGTACGACCTGCCGTCATGGGAGCGGTCCTCGACGAAGACGCAAGACCAGACAGGTAGCGACGCTCCGCCCGCAGGCGGCAGAATGTGATTCTGGCCTCTGTCATTCGGCTTCATGCAATTCTGGCGCAGCTTCTGTCCGCGCGAGGTAAATGGTCTGGGTGAACTCCCGGTTCTGAAGCGGATTGTGAAACGTCACCCGCTCGGCGCGCGCCTCGGCAAAGACCGCGGTAAGCCGCTGTGTGAACGCCTCGTCCGGAACCTCGTTAGACCAAAGCCCGAAGACGCCGCCGGGAAGAAGGTGTGCGGCGAGCCTCTGCAGCCCCGTGGGCTGATAAAAGGCCGCGTTCTGCGGATCGAGAAGGAAGTCTGGCGAATGGTCGATGTCGACCAGAATGGCATGAAACCGTCGAGCGGGTGCATCCGGATCAAAACCCTCCTTTGAGGCCGCCAGCGCAAAAAAGTCGCCAAGGACGAACCTGCTGCGCGGATCTGCCGTCAGCGCGGGCCCGAGCGGCAACACGCCCTTTTCATGCCAGTCGATGACCGCATCGAGCGCCTCGACAATGACGAGAGACTTGACCGCCTCATGCTCCAGCACCGCTTGGGCGGTGTAGCCAAGGCCAAGGCCGCCCACGACAACATCTAGATCGGCCCCAGAAAATTCCGCCAGTCCCAGCCGCGCCAGCGCGATTTCCGACGCCGTGAACAGGCTCGACATCAAATATTCGTCGCCGAGTTTGATCTCGAAGACATCGACTCCCAGTGACAATTCCCGGCGGCGACGCAGGCTCAGCGCGCCGATCGGTGTCGGCCGATAATCGAGTTCTTCAAAATACAAGCTCATCCCGCTCTCTTCCTTTGCTGAAGGGCGGCGGTCCGTTGCACGGCTCCGTTCACGAGAGCCCGGCCCGGAGGGCGACGCCCCTATCCATGAACCGAGTAAATGAGTTGATTGACGCTCCTCATTTCTGGTCTCCTGGGACACGCAGTGATTCGCATAATCGGAGTAACCCGAATGTAAAGACCGAACCTACAATCGATGTCATTTGACGACTTGATCGCGCTGCGCGAGCGGATTCCGGGAATGATCGCGAGCATGGCCTCGACCGTGAAGCGGGAGCTTCAAGCTCGGATCGACCAGTTAGACGGTTTGGCCACGAGTAGGAGCACGGGGAAGAGGGGCAGGCCCGCGGGATTGGGGCGTCGTCCTCATGCTCTCACTGGACGAAAGGTGCCGCCAAAGTATCGCAACCCGAAGAACCCGTCTGAGACGTGGGCAGGTAGAGGCATGATGCCACTTTGGATGCGCGAGCAGATCAAGGCAGGCCGTAAGCCTGAAGCTTTCGCGATCGGTAAGCCTGGGCGCAAGAAGCAAGCCGTCAAGCGTGGCAGGCGCAAGAAGGCGGGCTAACAGCCTCTAACCGTACTGCAGGTCGCTGCGCTGCGGATTAGTCCAATTCCCTTGGCGAGGCAAAAGGCATTCCCTCGGAGCGGGCACGCTTCATCGCGCGCCGACAACCAGCGGTGTCAAGGCCGCGCAGCGCCCGAAGGGCTCGGCCTTTAACGCCAGGCCGCAAGGCGGCGGGGCAAGATGGCGTGCGGGGTCAGCCTAATCAGAGCCACCAATCGACGAGCAAATTCAAAGGCTTCCAACAGAATTCCCTGAGAAACGTAACAGGGAATTTTCGGAGGGATAACAGGGAATTTTTTTCAAAGAACAGGGAATTTTGGAATTTTTGGCGCCGGCATAGGGATTTGGCAATTTCGACCGTGGAGTGGATCAATATTTTGACCGAACGGGATCGAACTTCTCCGGCAGCAGTCGCAGCAGCTTCTGTAAGAAAATTCGGCAACGAGGAGCGAAAACGTATTCCTTATGTTATGGAAACGGTTTTGAAGAACCGCACTTCATCGCGGCCACCGCATACCGGCTCGCGGGACGCGGGAGACCTAGATTCTCGCGCAGCGTCGCGCCTTCATAAGCCGTACGGAATAGACCGCGTCGCTGCAGTTCAGGCACGACCATGTCGACGAAGTCGTCAAGACCGCTGGGGTAGATGAGGCAGAAAGTTGAAACCGTCGCAGGCGCCGGTCGTGAACCATTTTTCCATCTCTTCGGCCGCCTCGTCCGGCGTGCCTACGATCGAAAAATGCCCTCGGGCGCTAGCAAAGCGCTGATAGAGTTCCCGCAAGGTTGGTGCGCCCTCTTTCGACCAGGAGCTGATCATGTCGGAACGGCTACTCACCACCGCATTCTGTGGAAGTCGCGGAAGCGGCTGATCGAGGGGATAGCCAGTAAGATCAAAACCCACCCGCCGCGATAGCAACGCCACGCCAAGGTCGGGGTGGAGCAAACCCTGCAAAGCGCTGAATTTAGCGTCCGCTTCCGCGCGAGTTGGCGCAACGATGACGGAAAGACCCGGTAAGATTTTCGTAATCATCCCCGGCGCCGACTCCCGAAGCACTCCTCCAGCAGCTGCATGACCTCGACCCGCAGGACGTTCAGGTGGCCGAAGGAGGTGAACTTCAGGTTGTTGCGCAGGTCGAGCCCGGCGCGGCGGACCACGGCGATCGAGCCGAAGCTGGGGTCCAGGCCCGCTCGCGGATCACGTCGCTGATCCGCTTGTCGCGCCAGAACAGGGTCACCTGGTTGACGAAGTGGCTGAACAGCATGTGGAAGTCGGTGTTCGGCCGGCTCTGCCCGGCACCGAGGCCGCGGCCGTAGCCGAGCACCCGGCGGTAGGCGGCCAGGCGGTCGCGCCGCGTGTAGCGCAGCACCTCGCGGCGGTCGAACTGGTAGAGCCCGTAGGCGCCCTCGCCGCCGGACAGCCGCACCGCGCCGCCCTCGAACAGCTCCTGGAGCTTCTGCACGACGCGGAACACGCCGATCCGCTCGTGCTGGTAGATGTAGTAGAGATCGCCGACGGCGACGACGCGCTCGGAGGTGACGGTCTCGTCGTACTCCGCGACCCCCTGCGGGATCTTGACGTCGCCGAACTCCTGTCGCGGCCTCGGGGCCGACGCCGACCAGCTCGGCCAGGCCCCGGTCCGGCGGCATCGGCCCACTGGCGTCCGCGTCGCGCGCCGCCTGGACCAGATCGTCGAGCTGCCGGTTGATCTCCTCGGCGAGCGCCGGGTTAGAAACCAGGCTCCCCGAGAGGCGCTCGGAGACCTGGCTCCGCAGCGCCTGCATGCGGTCGATCAGATCCTGGTAGTCCCGTTCGGAAAGCATGTCACTGCTCCTCTCCGTCCTCAGCACGTGGCGACGATGGACCTGCCGCGTCCTTAGTGCGGGCGAACCCTCGGAGTCCATGCCCGTGTCTCCAGCGCCGCTCGGTCGTCGGCTGCCGCGGCGCTTCACGCATGTTCCTGCCGCGCCGCGTCCAGCTCCTCGCGCGCCTCGTCACCTCGGCCTCCGCTCCCGCACCCGCACCGGCTGCCGTCGGTGACCACCTACCCCGGCCTCTGGTTCGAGTTCGGTTCAGACTCAGGCTCGGGTTGAGGCTCAGGCTCGAGTTCCGGCTCGGGTTCCGGCTCAGGCTCAGACTCGGGTTCCGGCTCGGGTTCCGGCTCAAGCTCGGGTTGGGGTTCCAGTCCTGGTCCTGGTTCTGGTCCTGGGGCCGCTGCGGCTGCTGCTGCTCGTGCGGCGGGGGCCGGTCCTGGTCCTGGGGCCACTGCGGCTGCTGCTGCTGGTGCGGCGGGGGCCGGTCCTGGTCCTGGGGCCACTGCGGCTGCTGCTGCTGCTGGTGCGGCGGGGACCGGTCCTGGTCCTGGGGCCACTGCGGCTGCTGCTGCTGGTGCGGCGGGGGCCGGTCCTGGTCCTGGGGCCACTGCGGCTGCTGCTGCTGGTGCGGCGGGGGCCGGTCCTGGTCCTGGCGGCACTGCGCCTGCTGGTGTGCCTGGGGGCGGTGTGCCCGGCGGCGGGTGCCCGGGATCGGCAAGATGCCTGGAGTGGGTGTGGCCGGAGGCGCGCCTTCTCAGCTACCGGAGTTTCAGACTTCTCCTCTGGAAGACAGGCGACGGCAAGGATCGCGTCGATCAGGTTCGTGAGGTTCCCATCCTTCAGCACCTTGAACAGCCGGCGAGCACGCGCTTGCGTTTGCTGGCCGAAACCTCCGATTGCTTTCTCGAAGGCGTCACTCACCGTCTTTTCCTCGGCGATCCGCTGCACGCCGGCTAGCCCCGAGCGGGCGACCTTCAGCTGGTGGCAACCGCAGTCGCAGTCCTCGCAGTCGTCGCCGCAGTCCTCGAGGCACTCGTCCGCGATCTCGGGATCCACCGGGTCGAACGGGGACTGGGGGACGAACCGCTGGTTCGGCGGGATCTCGTCCCACGCGTCCGGACCGCCCTCGCCGTCGACCACGCCCGCCGGCTGCAGATGCGGCCACGTCGTCACGGCCGGGCCCTGGACCGATGCGGCCCAGCTCGCCGTCGACGATCGCCAGCGGCACCTCGCTCGCGGCCATCAGCACGCCGCGGGTCCGCCCCAGTTGAGCAGGTCCTGGAGCGGATCCGGCAGCGCGGCCGCCTGGAAGATGCCCGCAGATGCTGGTCGGCGTCCGCGCTCGCGCTGCCCTGCAGCGGGAGCGACGAGGGATCCGAAGTTCGCCGGGTTGCCTCCGTCGGCGACGAACGCCGGCACGTAGGTCGGGCGCAGGTGCAGGCCGCGCACCTCGACCCGGACGAAGTCTCGCCGGCAACGTCCGCCGTCCCGTCGGGCGTGTCGTCGAACGGCACCACCGACAGGTCCAGCAGCACCGCGCCGGCGAAGCGGCCGATCCGGATCGCCTTGGCCGTCAACCGTTCCACCAGCCCGCAGAGTGTCGACACCGCGATCTTGACCCGGCCCGCGTACATGCCCGGGCGGAAGCGGCGTGCAGCAGCCCAGCGGGATGCACGTGACCTGACCGCGGGAGCCGCAGTGGCAGCCGCCGGCGCACGACGGCCCGCCGCACGGCACGAGTCGGCGCACGAGCTTGTCCCGCAAGCGTGAGCAGCAGCGCGGCGGCCGTCGGCGTGAACGACGAGACGAGCCCGTCGCGGCCCGGTGTCCCGGATGATGTTCGGGCCGTCCTCGGTGAAGAAGACACGCAGCCACTGCACGAGGTCGTCGAGCGTGAGCCCGGTGTCCCGGTCGAGAACGACGGTCTGGCGCTCCGCGCCGGAGACGAGCACCGAGTCGAGCACCGCCTCGAACTCGTCGACCTGCTCGGAGGCCGCGGCGAGCAGCCGGCTGATCTGCACGAGGTCCGTGCCCAGGAAGCCGTTCCCGGCGCCGAGGGTGAAGTCCAGTCGCCGGGTGTCCCACGACCGCTGCAGGTCCGTGATGAGCTCGACCAGCGTCCAGAAGCTCGTCCGCTGCTTCTCCTCGTCGACGGTGTTGACGTGGTCGTCGTCCAGGCCGAAGCGGTCGCGCAGGGCGCCGAGCTGGCCCGGCACGCTGTCCGGGTCGATCTCGGCGGCGGCGGTCGGCACCGAGCCCGGCTGCCCGCTGGATGCATCCCGAAGCGAACGGCCGGCGCGCAGGATGGCGGCGAGCGCTCGGACGCCCGGTTGGCGGCGACCCGGGCCGACGTCGTCGTCGGCCCGGCGTCGCGGCTGGTAGCCCGTCAGCACGCGAGAAGGCGGAGTCCACCAGCGGGACCCGCGGGCCGCCCTCGCGGCCCAGCTCCATGACGATCCGGCGGACCGAGTCCCGGACCAGGCCGCGGTAGGCCTCGCAGTCTTGCGGGGTCGGCGTCGGTGCGCAGCGGTTGCAGGCTGTCCAGCATCCGGGTGATCTGCTCGTGCGCGGCCTTCGCCCGCAGATACAGGGAGGCCTGGCCGCCGGTGACGCCGCCGAGGTCGGCCTGTACCGCGACGCCGCGCGGCACGTACTTGGCGACGACGTGGTCCTCGAAGATCGACAGCTCGAAGGACGCCGACAGCGCGGCCGTGAAGGCCTTGGGGTCCTGCACGCGGGGCCGCCAGCCCAGCACGTCCCGGATCGCCGCGCTCACCGCCGGCCCCTGGTCGCCCGTGATCCCGGTCGAGGTCGCCGGGCGGGACACCCCGTCCGTCGTCATCAGCGGGAAGGCCTGGTCGACCTCGACGACCGGGAGCCCTGGCTGTTTCTTGTCGTTCGTCACGACGACCTCCTGGGGATGTTCGTTCTGGTCGTTTCGGTGGGCGGTGGGGTCACGAGCTCGTGCCACGCGGTGCCGACCGCCTGGCCGGCGGCGACGAGCGGCTCCTCGCAGCGTTCGAGGCTCTGCTCGACGCCGGACCACCACGAGGGCCAGGCACCGCGGCGCCGCTCGGGTGGAGTCGCGCAGCTCGGAGACGGGGCCGTGCGCGCGCAGGTCCCGCCAGTAGATGAGGCCGGCCTCGCGGACGAGCCGCTCGACGTCGCACAGCTCGCGCAACGCGTCCTCCGGTGCTCGCGGGCGGGCCGCCCGCGAACCGGCGAGCGCCTCCGCGACCCGGGCCTGGATCTCGACGGCGAGCTGCGCGACGTTCTCGGCCGAGGCGAGATCGCTCTCCTCCGGCTGGTCGTCGTTGGTGGTGAGGACGAGCTCCGCCACTCGCGAGCCAGAGGTCCCGCACCGCCCGGTGCAGAGCCGCGCGGCTGTCGTCGACTGTCACGGCGCGTCACCGCCTGGCCAACTGGACGTAGAAGTTGCGCATCAGCCGGTCGGGCTCCGCTCGGCCCTGGTCCAGCGCGGAGCGCACCGCGCCGATCAGGAACCGCTCCGGCACGACGCCCGGGATCGACGCCCTTGGCGAGCCGGCGCCCGGCCTCCTCGATCATCGACTGGTGCCGCGGCTCGAAGAAGATGACGTCGCGCAGCGCTTTGCCGCCGAGGCCGGTGAAGGGCGTGTAGCAGACGGCCTCCACGACCGCGGGGATCGCGCGGTCCGCGGTGGCGAGCAGCTTCGGCGGCAGCGTCGACCTGCGCGCGGGGACGGGTACAGCTGCGACCACGCCCGCCGTAACTCGGCGGCGCGCTCCGCGAACCCCATCCGCCGCAACAGCTCGCACGAGAGGAAGGTGCGCAGGTACGGCGTCGGGTGCACGCTGCGCGGCGAATAGCCGAGGCTCTGCGCCGGCGTCCGGCCGATCACGTCCATCAGCGACGCGACGAAGGCCTCGCCGCCGAGCAGCAGCCGACCATGTCGCCGAAGATCTCGCGGTTCCAGCGCACCCACACCGCGGCCACCGGCTCCGGAACGCCAGCCGCGCGCAGCCGGCGTCGCGATCGACGACGGCACCGCCTGCTCGAGCCGCAGCTCGTTCTGCAGGTTGTGGCTGACCTCGTGCAAGATCGCGCCCATTGTCCAGGGGTTGACCATCCGGTGGTAGGGCAGCTGGACGAGCGGGAACGGGTTGAGCTGCCGACCGAGCCGGCGCAGCGGGATGCCGCGGCGGAACGTCGCCGGCGAGAAGCCGGTCCGCATGTAGCAGAACGGCGGCGGCGCGGGGATGCTGCGCTCGTTGCCCAGGTGCATGAACACGTGCTGGTAGCAGTCGAGCGTGATCCGGTCGCAGGCGTCCAGCCACTCGCCGAACGCGCTCTGCCGCTGCCCGAACAGCTCGAAGTAGAAGTCCCAGACCCGTTCGGTGGCGCGTACCAGGTCGTGCGCCTGGGTCTTGAGCTCCATCGCCAGGCCCACCCGGGTCTCGGTGGGCCGCGCCTGGGCGGCGTCCGAGGCGCGGTCCAGCCGCTCGACGACGGTCACCAGCGGCCCGCGCAGCGTGGCCAGCAGCGCGTTCACCGCCTGCACGTGACCCTCGCTCGGCCGCGCCGGCTGCGCGCCGAACTCGTCCCGGCGGAAGTCGCGCAGCGCGTCGAGGTGCCGCCTAACATTGAGCGCCTGGCCGGAAAGGTAGACCGGGAGCACGTCCTGACCGGCGCGCGGCGCGCCCGGCCGCACGACGGGCGTGGCCCCGCCCGTACCGTTCGGCGCCTCGCCCTCGAACCACGGCAGCGACGGGAGCCAGGACGGCCAGAACGACGTGGGCGCTGGCGTCGGTACCGGCGCGGTGCCGGGTGGTGTCGGCGCGGGGGTCGGTGCCGCGGGAGGTGTGCCGCCGAGCGCACTGACCCGGGCGCGGAACGCGGCCATGTCGAAGTTGGGGTCGATCTTCCGCCCGGGCGGGTCGGCGACCTCCTTGTGCCCGAGCACGGCGGAGACGCTCAGCCCGAAGTAGTCGATGAGTACGCGGCAGAGCTGGGCGAAGGCGGCCAACTGCACCTCCGGCCAGGTCGCGTCGGTGCCGGTCGCCTCCGCCTCGATGCCGATGGAGTGACTGTTGCCCCACGACGGATTCTGCACCGTCCCGGCGTGGTTGCAGCGGCCGGCGGCGATGACGTAGACCTTTCCGGATCGGGAGAGCCCGAAGTGCGAGAGCGGGCCGGCGAGGTCCGGCCGACCTTTGATCAGGATGTCGAGCGAGGGCATGTCCGCGGTGCGGTTCAGCGTCGCCGTGTGGTGGCAGACCACCGCACGGACGTCGCTCATCTGGCCGCGGCCCCGGGTCTCCCAGCCGGGCACCTCGATCACCTCGAGGCTGGTCTTGCGGGCGACGGCCGCGAGGTCCGTCAGGTACGGCATCGTCCCCTCCCTTCCGAGATCCCGGTGTCAGCCGGTTGTCAGCGCCGCGCCGGGCGGCGTCGCGCGATCCGCGACGGGGCTGGCCGGCGCCGTCGACGGGGCGCGGTCGCCCAGGGGACGGCCTGCGGCCTCGCCGGCGGTAGCGGCGGTCGAAGGTGTTCACCGCGCGTACCGCGCGGTTCCGCTCGGGCGGCGTGCGCAGCATCCGGCCCGCGATCCGACTCATCGTCGAGACCGCCGTGTCCGGCGTGACCGGCCGGCCCGAGGCCGCCTGGTCCGCCAGGCTCTGCGCCGTCCGCTGCAGGATCACCGGCATCGCCGTGACGTACTTGCGCGTCGCCGGACTGCGCCGCAGCCGGCGGCCCAGCGCCGATGTGCCGCGGATCAGCGCCGGGGCGTTGCGGGCCAGGACGCCCGCGGCCCGCGGGATGAGCTTGGACGCGATCGGGACCAGCGCGCCGAGGAACGCCTCGGCCTCGGCCTCGCTCGAGGTCTGCGCCGCCTTCGTCGAGAGGTGCGCCATCAGCTCGGCGTCGGGGTAGATCCGGCGGACGGGGTTGACGAACGCCTCGTCCTCGTACTCCTCCTCCGCCTCCTCCTCGGTCTCGGCCTCGACCTCGAACTCGAACTCCACCTCGTACTCACCGTCGCCGCCGCCCAGCAGGCCGCCCAGCGCCTTGCCGATGCCGCCGATCGCGCCGAGGAAGTCCTCGTCCTCGTCCTCCGCCTCGAACTCGCTCTCGTCCTCGGCTCTCGAACTCGTCCTCGAACTCGAACTCCTCCTCGAGCTCGAACTCGTCCTCGAGCTCGAACTCGCCCTGGATCGCGGGGTAGTTCCGGTTCAGTACGGACGCCATGGTCGTTCCTCCACTCGGTTCGGACGTCGATGTGCTGTGGGGTGCCGGCTTATCGGGCGCGGCGGCCGGCGGCGCTCGTCGGGCGGCCAGCCGGGGATGGCGCCGCGGGGAACCCGGACGTCGCTGACCACGCGCACCACGCGGGCCGGCCGACCGGCCTTCGGCGGGACCCGGACCGGGGTGGTGATACGCACGAAGCCCGGGCCTCGGGCGAGGCACCCGGCCGGCGCCGACGGTGCGGCTGCGGACGGGCTGACGCCGTACGGTCGCGCCGGCGCGCGGCCGTACCGGCGGCCGGTGGTCCGCGGGCGGCGCGGATAGCGCTCCCGGCCTGCGGCGCCCGTAGCCGACGGCGACCGGGACCGTGGTAGCGCCGCCGAGCGCGGGCGAGACCCCGCGCGTGCCGGCGCAGCACGGCCTGTCGCGCGCCGCCGGGCGTCAGCGCCTGCGTCGTCGCCGCGCCCATCACCTGTCCGAGCTCGACCGGGCCGACCGGCTCACCCGCGGCGACCCGCTTCGCGATCGTCCGGGCCGCGCCGTCGGCGATCCCCGGGACCAGCCGCACAGCCGGGCGCGTGCTGCGGTTGCCGTGCAGCATCCGGGTGATCGTGGCGGCGCCGCGCAGTAGGTGCGGCAGCAGCCGCTCGAGCTCGCGCCGGTCGTCGGGGTTGATCGCCGCGAACGCCGCCGCGCCGCCGAGCGCCTCCGCCTCGGCCTCGGACTCCGTGGCCGCGGCCTGGGCCGCCAGGTACTCGGCGAAGGTCTGCGAGGGCGCCAGCGGCGTCGCCGCCATCTCCTCGAACTCGACCTCGAGCTCCATCCTCGAACTCGCCCTCGAGCTGCGAGGTGACGGCGCGGGCGACCGCGCCGGCGGCGGGCCCGCCGATGGCGGTCGCGACGAGCGGACCGGCCGTCTTGGCCAGCGTCTTGAGGAACGGTGCGGCCTTGCGGAAGGCGCCCTTCAGCCTCTTGAAGAACTCCTCGGCCTCGGCTTCCGCCTCCTCCTCGTACTCCGTCTTCGTACTCGCCATCACCGCCTCCGCCGCCGAGCAGGCCGCCGGCGACCCGGGCGATGGGTCCGAGCAGTCCGAGGAACGCCTCGTCCTCGTACTCGCTCCTCGCCTTCGTCCTCCCACTCGTACTCCTCCTCACCGAGCAGTCCGCCGATCGCGTTGACGACGCCGCCCAGGCCGGGGAAGAACTCCTCGGACTCGTCCTCGTACTCCTCCTCGTACTCGGACTCCGACTCTTCCTCCCACTCGTCCTCCCACTCGGACTCGTACTCCGTCTCGAATTCGGACTCGTACTCGGTCTCGAACTCGTCCTCGAGGTCCGCGGTCTGACTCGTCATGGTGGCCCTCCTCGATCGGCCGGGACAGCTTCCGCCTCCATGGCACCCCGATCATCGCCGGTCCCGGTCAGTCGCTTCTGGGGGTGACGCACGTCTGTGGTCGACCGCCTGAGCGACCCAGGTCGGGGTAGCCCATCTGTGCTACTCGAGGGGTTGCGCGAGGAGCTCCTCCCAGTCGGGTGGCCGACGGCGCGATCGGGGAAGAGGTTGGCGCCGGCGCGGAATCGTGCTGGGCCGCCGCGCCGGCAGCCGGATCGTCAGCGGCGAGCGGCGCCGCTGGCGGTCCGCAGGTAGCCGGCCGGCTCCAGCAGCTCTTACACACGACCGCCGCTGCGGTCCGGCACGAAAGCCGGCCGACCCTGACGAGAGGAGGCTCCAGAACAGACCCGACCAAAGCCTCGAGAGGAATGCGGAGCGGCTGAGTGAGGAACGAAATATTGCGGCGCGACAGCGGTCCAACTTCCAGGGCGGCGCTCAACTTGTGCTGTGCCTGACATCGCCAAACAAGAGACGTTTGACCCTGTCAGAGACGATTTGATCTTGTATCCCCAACGGGATTCGAACCCGTGTTGCCGCCTTGAAAGGGCGAAGTCCTAGGCCTC
>CAVTXS010000029.1:0-96340 GCA_963738705.1 uncultured Alphaproteobacteria bacterium | reverse complement strand
CTGTTCGCCGCTGTCGTCGACCGCCTTCCGCACAGCATTGATATGGCTTGTCAGCGTTGAACTCGGACACGATTCGGCCGTTCCAGACTCCCTGAATTAAATCGTCCTTGCTGACCACGCGCTCTCGGTTCTGCAATAGATAGACCAGCAAGTCGAACACTTGCGGTCCGACCGCAACCTGCCGGGACCCGCGTGTCAGTTCCCGCCGCTCAATGTCGAGTGCCAAGTTTTCAAATACAAAAACCACATCAGCCCCCAGTATTCTTGCGACTGTGTATCGTGTAGTAGGGCCCAACGCGGCTGGCCGTCACGGCGACTCTCGTAAGACATTGATTATACGCCAGTTATCGTCCCGCGCCGGGTCGCTTCGCGGTCTCAGCGGCAGGAATCTGACGGGATTACGCGCCCTCTTGGACGAATTTTCAAGGCAATTCCAATGGCAGTACAAGGTCCCGGCACAGCCTTTCAGCGGGTTTCCCGCCACCCTCTGCACACATCGATCGCGATCGGCGCGATCGACATCAAACGGAGGGAACCATGCTCAAGCACATCTCGATTTGCGCCACGTTCATCATGCTCGGAATGAGCCCTCTCAAGGCGCAACAGCAAGAAGCGGCCCTGCAGCAGGTCGAATTGCCCGGGGTCGGGTTCAACATCGTCCTCGTCACACCCAAATCCCCGGCCGCAACGATCGATCTCGGCGGCAGCCCCGATGCGTTGATCCTTCACTTGACCGGGGGCGAGCTCGCGCTCGCATTTGAAGACGGCTCGAAGATGCTCGAAGCGAGCGATTTGCTACGGCATCCCGGCTGTGCGTTCCGGGCGAGCGGCGACGGTAGATCGGCGAAGCCGGTTTCCGTCTACGTCGTGCCAAAACGCGAAACGACCGCCGGTATCCGGACGGCGTCGCTTGATGGACAGTTGCCGCAGTCCGGCATGCGGAAAGTCAAGGTGCCGGGGGCGAACTTCGACATCGTCTATACGACGACCAGCACGCCCATCGCCTGGGAGCCCGACGAGCGGCCGGACGCCCTTGCAGTCTATTCGACTGGCTACGAGCTCATAATGGCGACCGATGGCGACATTAAAAGGATGTTCAAGACCGTCGGTTTGTCGCAATGGCCGATCTGCGTCTTCTACGTAGAGCACAAAGGCAGTAACCCGCCGCCGGCAGCGTCAGTGTACATCGTGCCCGAAGGCGACGCGACCACCTCGCCGTCGAGATAAGGGCGGGTAACGGATTTCATAATCTCTCTCCCTGAGCCGGCCGTGTCGAGAGATACGGTTGGTTCATTTTCCCGTGACCGCGAGTCCACTGACGGGATGGTCGGCCCTTGCTCCTGTGGCGTGACGCGACTGAAACGCTGGGATCCGGAGGACAACGCCAATCCTTGACCCTGCCACGTAGTTGTGGCGACGTCGGCGCGAACTTACGGATCGTCATGTCCTCGATCATGCGCCGGCGCAATGGGCTCATCGCCTCGTCGGTCATGGGGATGCTCCTGTCTTGAGTGAGGTGTGCCAACCCCTCATCTTCAAGACAGGACGCCCCCTCCCGCTATCGGGTGGGCCGTGTCGGCTGCCGCAGCCACCCTACCGCGCGAGCGGTTTAGTCCCTTGGCACTTAGCGCGCGAGACAGGCGCTCTGAGCTACGCTGCGCGTTGCGCGCGGCTTCCTCGGTCAGGCGAAGCCGCAGCGCGCGTCGAACTTCAGCTCGGTCCGTTCATGCCCATGGTGGCGGATTGCAGGTCGATTCGGACTGCCAACGCCAGCCGCTAGGGCTTGTGGTACCGTCCTGAAAGCATGACGACCGATCGGCGTGTGCTCTACAAGTCGGCCGGGCCCGGGACAAGGGTGCTGATCAGCGCTCTTTCTGCGCGCCGCGGGGGCGGGCAGACATATCTGATCAACCTGCTGCAACATGTGGATCTTGCCGACTTCGCCGAGATCAGCGTCTTGGCTCCTGACGGCTTGCCGCTTCCGCAACATCCCAAACTGCGTCGGCTCCCCGCCCCGCCGCTCAGTGGCACCCCTTGTGCGCGCGGCTTGGGAGTGTGGACGTTTGCCTGCTCTCGTTCGTCGACTGAGCGTGGATGTGCTGTTCGTGCCGGGGGGGCTCCTTCTCGCTCGGCCTCCGCCTGGCTGCGGCGCGGAGTGGCGTGACGCGACCGAAACGCCGTGTTCTCGGAGGACAAAGCCAATCCAATGGAATGCCACTGTAGTTGTGGCGACGCTAGAATGCCCTTTCCTAATACAATACAAATGACCGCCCGACCTGTAGCAGGTTCGAAGACGGGGAAGAAGTTCGCTACGAAGTGAATCGGGCGCATCCCCGTTAACGGGGGACGACATGAAATGGCTATTTGGGTTGCTACCTGTTGCCTCAATGCTTTTGGCCGGGGGCTCGACACTCGGTCAGGAGAAGCCTCCAGCTTGGGCCTATCCTGTCAATCCGCCTGACTTCAAAGCGCCGCCGGACGATGGCACGCCGCGAAAGGTGCCGGACAGCGACCTCACGCTGACGCTCACCCAGGTTCGCGATTTTTTCTATTCGCCAGACTGGCACCCAGGTGATCATCCTCCGCAGCCCGAAGTCGTGGCCCGTGGCCGCAAACCGGATCTGCTCGCGTGCGGCTTCTGTCATCGCGCCGATGGCCCGGGCGGCCCCGAGAATGCGAACCTCATGGGTCTGCCGGCCGAGTACACCAAACAACAGATAGCCGACTTCAAGACCGGGGCGCGGAAATCGTCCGTGATGGACCGCCTGCCCATGACTTTGAAGATCAAGCTCGCCAACGCGGTCACCGACGAAGAGGTCGCGATCGCGGCTGCCTATTTTGCGGGCGTCAAGCCGCGATCGGTTATTCGCGTAACCGAAAGCGAAACGGTCCCGAAAACAGTCGTCGCCGCTTGGTTTCTCGTCCGTGACCCGGCCGGTGGCACGGAACCCATCGGAGAGCGGATCATCGAAATCGCCGACGATCTCGGGCGATTTGTCAGTCGCGACGCACGGGTGACTTTCACCGCCCATGTTCCGGTCGGGAGCATCCAGAAAGGCCGCGATCTCGCAGCGGTCGCCGACGCAAAGGCCGCTACGTGCGAGGCGTGTCACGGCGCGGGTCTAAAAGGTGCCGGCGACATTCCCGGAATCGCCGGGCGATCGCCGACCTACATTTTCCGTCAACTGTACGATTACAAGCAGGGGCTCCGGGCGGGACCGGCCAGCGCTGCGATGATGCCGAGCGTGGAGAAACTGACCACCAACGATATGATCGCACTTTCCGCTTACGCGGGCTCGCTGGCGCCGTAGACCCTCGCGTTGGCCACTTGCAAAGTCGGATTTCGCCCGTGGTGCATGTGGGCGGCATGTCCGATCTTGTGAAGGGTTTCGGATGACGGCCCATCGCGACGCTGCGGCTGGCACGGTGCCGTCGTCCGAAAGCCTCCTGGCGCGGCGGGTCGAAGATCCTCGCCGACGGTAAATCCTGGTCGAGCTCGGCCTTGGCGCTTGCGCTTGGCGCCAACCAGCGACCGTGCAGCGGGCGCGCGTTACTTGCGGCAGCCGGCAAGGTGCAGTCGTTCGGTCGCGGGCGCGCGTGTCGCTCGATGACCCCGCCCGTGCCGGGATTCCCGACAAGCTTGCTGCTCCCCGCTCCACACCCGAGCGAACCAGGATAGACGCACGAGCGTTATGTCCAATGACTCCACTGACGACCGTCGTCGGCACGGATGACGACGACCAAATGTGAGCGCCCGCGCTGAGTTCGGGGGACGGTCAACCGTATTAGGGGGTGCAGGCACCGCAGTTGGGACCGCGGACCAACCTGGAAACCAGGAGGTACCAGTGATGAACGGACATCTCGCAATGAAGACGCCCCCGATCGTGTCGCCGCAGGAGTGGGAGGCTGCGCGCCTGCAACTGCTCGTGAAAGAGAAGGAGTTGACCCGCGCCCGTGACGCGCTGGCCGCCGAGCGTCGGCGGATGCCGTGGCTGGCCGTGGAGAAGGAGTACGAGTTCGACGGGCCCGAGGGCAAGGCGAGCCTGCTCGACCTGTTCGACGGTCGCCGTCAGCTGATCGTCTACCGCGCCTTCTTCGAGCCCGGCGTGAACGGCTGGCCCGAGCATGCCTGCGTCGGCTGCTCCATGGTGGCCGACCAGGTCGCCCACGTCGCCCATCTGAACGCCCGCGACACCACGCTCGCGTTCGTCTCCCGGGCGCCGCAGGCGGACATCGAGCGCCTCAAGGCGCGGATGGGCTGGGAGATGCCGTGGTACACCTTGACAGACGGCTTCGACGCCGACTTCGGCGTGGGCGAGTGGCACGGCACGAACGCGTTCATCCGCTCCGGTGACAGCGTGTTCCGCACCTACTTCATCAACAACCGCGGCGACGAGGTGATGGGGGGCACCTGGGCCTACCTCGACATCACGGCGCTCGGGCGCCAAGAGGAGTGGGAGGACTCGCCGGAGGGCTACCCCCAAACGCCGCCGTACGAGTGGTGGAACTGGCACGACGAATACGGCAAGGCGACGCCCAGCCGTCCCGCGAGCGCCGCCTAGAGCGTGATGGTTTCATGTTGAGTCGTCATGCGCGGGCTTGACCCGCGCATCCATCTGCTTTGCAAGACTGTTGCGAAGAGGATGGATTGCCGGGTCAACCCTCGCAATCGCTGTAGCGATTGCTCGCCCGGCAATGACAACGAGGTGCTTCGACCTGAAATCATCACGCGCTAGACCAGGAGCCAAAACCCAATAGACGTCTTGAAGAATGGATCGGTCGGACCGGGTCGCCTTGCGCGACGACGCGCGGGTCGGGGCGCGCTTTTCGGGATCATGCCCCGCTGCGCAACCTTGACTCCGCGAACGCTACGCCTTATCTCCGCGGGCGACGTTGGCACTCGTTATCACCGAGTGCTAACTATCTGTCCCACTTATGTTTTCAGTCACGTCGCGCGCAGGCGCCAACGAGGATAGCGAATGGCCAAAACCAAGTTCCGTCCCCTCCACGACCGCGTCGTGGTCAAGCGGGTCGATGCCGAGGAAAAGACCAAAGGCGGCATCATCATCCCGGATACCGCCAAGGAAAAGCCCATGCAGGGCGAGGTGATCGCCGTCGGCCCCGGCGGCCGCGACGAGAGCGGCAAGCTCATCCCCATCGACGTCAAGTCCGGGGACAGGGTGCTGTTCGGCAAATGGTCGGGCACCGAGGTCGTGCTCGACGGCGAGGATCTCCTGATCATGAAGGAGTCCGACATCATGGGCGTGATCGCGTGACCCACAATGCGAAATCGGCCCGACATCATTCTCCGTCGTCATGCCCGGGCTTGACCCGGGCATCCATCGTTCCTCGCAAGAGGATGGATTGCCGGGTCAAGCCCCAACTCGATGGCCAACGACGCTTGTACAAATCGGCGATTTCTTGTGCGCTCGCGGTCAGGTCATTGGTGAAGATGCGCAACACGTTGCCGGTCTCGATCATGACTTGGATTTCGCGGACCAGACACGGCATCGGGTTGTTGCGGGAAGCGGCGAGCCGCTTCGGAAGGTATCCGATGCGATCGCTCAGGATCGACGATCCCGCCGGCACTGGGCGATCCTCGGCCACCTTAAAAGGCGTGTTGGCCTTGAGCCGTGTGACAATGCGGCAGTCAGCCTGATGAAGCTTCGCCCACCAGCCATAATCGTAGTAACCGAGGTCGAAAACGTAGGTGGCTCCCGGCTCGATCGGCATCTCCTTGGCGGCCGTGATGTCATTGACGTTGGCTGGCGTCACCATGAGATAGAGTGGCTGATCGGCATCGGGATCGTAGATGATGTGCGCTTTGGCGCGCAAACTCCCCGAAAACGTCGCCCAGTTGCCGCTCAAACTGCTCATGGCAATGACGAAAGGGAAGGTCGAGCGTTCATATGAATGGAGTGAAGTGAAATGGCTGCCAAGGAAGTAAAATTCTCCACCGACGCCCGCGACCGCATGCTGCGCGGGGTCGAGACTCTGGCCAATGCGGTGCGCGTGACGCTCGGCCCCAAGGGCCGCAACGTCGTGCTCGACAAGAGCTTCGGCGCGCCCCGCATCACCAAGGACGGCGTCACCGTCGCCAAGGAGATCGAGCTCGAGTGCAAGTTCGAGAACATGGGCGCCCAGATGGTGCGCGAGGTCGCGTCGAAGACCAACGACCAGGCGGGTGACGGCACCACGACCGCGACCGTGCTGGCGCATGCCATCGTCCGGGAAGGCGCCAAGGCGGTGGCCGCCGGCATGAACCCGATGGACCTCAAGCGCGGCGTCGACATGGCCGTGAAAGAGGTGGTCAAGGACATCGAGAAGCGCGCCAAGAAGGTGAAGTCGTCCGAGGAGGTCGCGCAGGTCGGCACCATTTCGGCGAACGGCGACAGCAATGTCGGCCAGATGATCGCCCGGGCGATGCAGAAGGTCGGCAACGAGGGCGTGATCACGGTCGAGGAAGCAAAATCGCTCGACACCGAGGTCGATATCGTCGAGGGCATGCAGTTCGACCGCGGCTACATCTCGCCCTACTTCATCACCAATGCCGAGAAGATGGTGGCGGAGCTCGAGGACCCCTACATCCTGCTGCACGAGAAGAAGCTGTCCGGCTTGCAGGCGATGCTGCCGGTGCTCGAGGCGGTGGTGCAGTCCAGCAGGCCGCTGCTGATCATTGCCGAGGACATCGAGGGCGAGGCGCTGGCGACGCTGGTCGTCAACAAGCTGCGCGGCGGCCTCAAGGTCGCGGCCGTGAAGGCGCCCGGCTTCGGCGATCGCCGCAAGGCCATGCTGGAAGACATCGCGATCCTCGCCGGCGGTCAGCTGATCTCCGAAGACCTCGGCATCAAGCTCGAGAATGTGACGCTCGCCATGCTCGGCCGCGCCAAGAAGGTCATCATCGAGAAAGAGAAGACCACGATCGTCGACGGCGGCGGCAAGAAGAAGGAGATCGAGGGCCGCGTCGGCCAGATCAAGGCGCAGATCGAGGAGACCACCTCCGACTACGACCGCGAGAAGCTGCAAGAGCGCCTCGCCAAGCTCGCCGGCGGGGTCGCGGTGATCAAGGTCGGCGGCGCGACCGAGGTCGAGGTCAAGGAGAAGAAGGACCGCGTCGAGGACGCGCTCAATGCGACCCGCGCCGCGGTCGAGGAAGGCATCGTGCCGGGCGGCGGCGTCGCGCTCTTGCGCGCCAAGAAGGCGGTCGGCAAGCTCTTGTCCGACAACGCCGACGTGCAGGCCGGCATCAACATCGTGCTCAAGGCGCTCGAGGCACCGGCGCGGCAGATCGCCGAGAACTCCGGCGCCGAGGGCTCGATCGTGGTCGGCAAGATCATGGAGAACAAGTCGGAGACCTACGGCTTCGATGCCCAGAAGGAAGAGTACTGCGACCTGGTGGCGTGCGGCATCATCGATCCGGCCAAGGTCGTGCGGGCGGCGCTGCAGGATGCGGCCTCGATCGCCGGCCTGCTGATCACCACCGAGGCGATGGTCGCCGAGTTGCCGAAGGAGCCGACGCCCCCGATGCCGGGCGGCGGCGGCATGGGCGGCATGGGCGGCTTCTGAGCCGGGAACAAACAGCAACCTCTCAAAATGGGGGCGCGGCTGCGAAGCCGCGCCCCACGTTTTTGGCCCGCGTCGCTTGCGGCTTCTCGCCGTCCATCTATCCTGGCAGTCTGACCGAAAACTAATCCGTCATCCTGAGGTGCTCGACCGCGAAGCGGTCGAGCCTCGAAGGGTGGTCCAGAGGTCTCCAACGGTGCCGCGGTGCGTGCTTCGAGGCTTTCCCGGACTTCGTCCGGGAAAGCACCTCAGCATGACGATGTTGGAGATGGCTGGAAACGGGCGACTTATTTTCGGCTAGACTCTGGGATCGAACCCTCCAACGCGCGTGAAACGCAACGTCATGCGGACCATCGCATTCTGCCTCCTCGCGGCATCTGGCCGGCGCTTGTCCGGCAACCGCCTCGGACCTCGCGCCGACCGGCACGCTGCGCGCCGCGTTCATCGGCACCAATCCGGTGCAGGGGCGCGTGGATGCCACGACCGGCGAGGTCCGCGGGCCCGTCGCCGACCTCACCCGTACCCTGGCGCAGCGGCTTGGCGTTCCCTTCACCATTGCGCCCGCGCAAAGCGCCACAGCCGTGATCGAGGCGGTCAAGAGCGGCAGTGCCGACCTCGGCTTCGTGGCGTTCGACCCGACCCGCGCCGAGCAGGTCGATTTTTCGCAGCCCTATCTGCTCGCGCACAACAGCTACATGGTGCGCGCGAGCTCCGGTGTCGCATCGGCCCAGGATCTCGACCGGCCCGACGTCCGCATCGGGGTCGGCGAACGCGATGCCGGCGACCTGTTCCTGACCCGCACGCTGAAATCCGCGCAGCTCAGCCGCCGGCCCAGCGCGGAAATCATGACCGGCATCAAGATGCTGATCGCGGGCGAACTCGATGCCTACGCGGCCAACCGCACCCGCCTGATCGAGATCGCCGCGCGCGAGCCGGGCTTGCGCGTGCTGCCGGACAACTTCTTCAGCGTCGGGCAGGCGATCGTGGTCGCAAAGGGGAATGGCGCCGGCCTGGCGATCGTCGATCGCTTCGTCGCCGAGGCGCGAGCATCCGGCTTGATCCAGTCGGCAATCGAGCGCGCCGGCCTCAAGGGCGTCGACGTGGCGCCGGCATCGACGCGCTAGTAGAGCGCGTACTCATAAATCCGGTTCTGTAAGCGCGGTTCTTGCAGCGCCTTAAGGCCCGTGGCGCCAACCGAAGCAACCACGTTCGACCGCGATATCATCGAGCTGTGCCTAACGCCCGAGTTGCCCAAACAAACGGAGCCGAGCTGGCTTATCTGCGCACGAGGATGCTGGACAAGCGCCCGCGCGACAGCCGACAATGCAATGTTCTGATCTCGATCATGGCGCGTTTCGCCTCGCGGCGCAGCGTGGCCCGCATGGCAGCATGGTCTTCTTGGACGCTGATGGGCGTGAACGTGGCCCTGGTGGCCGTGGCCGCCGTCCTCGGGCACGCGGTCCGAGGCCGCATCGGCTCGACGCGAAGGAGGAATTCATGACGACGAAACAATGCCGACCACGCCTCGGCTGTGCCTTGTTGGCGGCGGCGGTCATGGCAGCCGCCGCGTCGCAGTGGGCTCATGCCCAGGGCCAGTCCCAAGTGCCGCCCTACATGAACATCATCGTCGGGAGTCCGCCCCCAGCGGAGACCGCGAAGCAAGACATACTGGCGCTGAACACGGCGATGTTCGGCCTCTATGGCGATTCCGGCAAGGTGTTCCAGCGGAACATCCTGGGCCAGCATCCCATCATCCTTGCGCTGTTCAGCGGCGCCGGCGGTCGCTTCATCCTGTATCGGCCCGGACAGCAACCGCTCGAAGCGCCCTCCGTCCCGATAGCCTATCAACTGCTGAAGTCCGTCGGACACAGCTCGATGGTGCTGCCTGTGATGGCGGGTCCACATATCGACAAGCCGGCGAGCCAGTCCTGGCGCGGCCCGATGCAGGGCTTCCGCGCGCAGCTCCAGGCGGCGCTCGATGGGGTCGATCTGACGGATATGCCGCCGGAATGGCGCGCCGAGGTTCGCAGCATCCTCCAGGACAACGTCGCCTTTGCCGACGCGAGCTTGAGCCGCGGTGTGATCACCTTCGACGCAGTCAAAGAGTTCACCGCAAAGCAGGGGCCGAAGCTGAAGAAAATCGTCGCCTGGGCCGCGCAGACCCAAGTCGCGCACTGGATGCGTGTGATCGGCGAGTGGAAGCGAATGCTCGGCGCCGATTGGGAAAAGACTTACGCCGCGAGCAACACCATTTACGTCGCGCGCCAGAACAACGTTCTATTCAGCGTGCTCGCACAGTTCTTCGGTCCGGAGGCGATCAACCAGCGCCTCATAATGATCGAGACGATCTCGTTCACCACGACACCCGATGACATGCTCGACTCGCTGACGCGCATCCTGTCCGACCGCGTCGTCGGACAGCTGTTCTTCGGCAACCTCTACATGATGGACTACGAGCTGATGGGCAGCAGCGCCCGCGACGCCATCGTGGCGGAGTTGGGCAAGCTCGGCATGACCCCGTTCCTGCCGCCGCTCGTGCCGTTCGGCTCCAAGCAGTGGCCGACACTCGTCACGCCCGGACCCGGACCCAGCACGCTGTTGCAATTGCCCTGACTTTGCATGCTTGCGGCGGCTGCCCGCGTGCCGCCGCAGGCAGACCAGGCCCACTCGCCTGTCGAGATTTGTCAAACGCGTTTGAGAATGGCCGATGGACCTGAACACGATCAAGAAGCTGGAGCGTCCCACCTCAGCCGGGGAGATCACGAGCTGGCGGGAGGGCAACGCGTGGCTCGCCGGCGGCACGTGGCTATTCTCGGAGCCTCAGCCAAAGCTCGACACACTGATCGACCTCGAAGGCTTGAACTGGCCCTCGCTCGAAGCATCGTCAGCAGGGCTGGACCTTGCCGCGACCTGCCGGATCGAGGAGGTCGAGCGGTTCAAGGGACCACCGGAGTGGACCGCGGCACCGTTGCTGCCGGAGTGCAGTCACTCGCTGCTGATGTCGTTCAAGATCGCGCGCGAAGCCACCGTCGGCGGCAACATCTGCATGTCGCTGCCCGCCGGCGCGATGATTTCGCTGACCACCTCGCTCGAAGCGGTCTACACGCTCTGGCCGCGCGCAGGCGCGCCCCGCAAGGTGCCGGCGATCGACTTCGTGACCGGCAACAACAAGAACATACTGGCGCCAGGCGAATTGCTGCGCTCGATCCACATCCCGGCGTCGGCGCTGTCGAAGCGATTCGCGTTCCGGCGCGCCTCTCTCACGCACCTTGGCCGCTCGGCGGCGCTCATCGTCGGGACGCAGGACAAGTCGGCGCGCGACATGCTGCTCACCATCACCGCGGCGACGCCGCGGCCGGTCCAGATACACTTCGCCACCGTGCCGACGGCGGAGGCGCTGCGCCGGGCCATCGACGAGCACATCCCGGCAGACGGCTATTTCGACGACGTACACGGATCGGCCGACTACAAGCATCATCTGACCTATCACTTTGCCGAACAGATACGCTCAGAGTTGGCACAGTAGGGAACAGCCATGAATTACTCGGTCGATTCGAAAACGTTCTCGGCCGAGCCTCGCGCCGGTCAATGTCTGCGCACGTTCCTGCGCGACCGCGGCGTTTTCGGCGTCAAGAAGGGCTGCGACGCCGGCGACTGTGGCGCCTGCACGGTGTGGCTCGACGGCAAGCCGATTCATTCCTGCCTCATGCCCGCCTTCCGCGCCGCCGGGCGGAAGATCACCACCATCCAGGGCCTCGCCCAGGACGGCGCGATGCATCCGATGCAGCGGGCCTTCATCGACGCGCAGGCGTTCCAGTGCGGATTCTGCGCGGCCGGCATGATCATGACGGCCGCCGCGCTCAGCGAGGAGCAACGTGCGGACCTGCCGCGCTCGCTCAAGGGAAATCTCTGCCGCTGTACCGGCTACCGCTCGATCGACGACGCTCTCCATGGCGTCAGCGCCGCCGAGGACGACGTGGCGGGCCACGCCTGCGGCGCGAGCCTTCGCAATCCGTTCAGCGAAGGCATCGTTACGGGTCACGCGCGCTACACGATGGACGTGGCAGTCGAGAACATGCTCCACCTCAAGGTGCTGCGCTCTCCGCACGCGCATGCCCGCATCACTGGAATCGACCGCAGCAAGGCGCTGGCTGTTCCCGGCGTGGTCGAAATTTTCACCTGGGAGGACGTGCCGCGGCGGCTGTACAGCACCGCGACGCACGAGGACCATCTCGTCGATCCCGACGACACCTACATGCTCGACAACGTGGTGCGATTCGTCGGCCAGCGCGTCGCCGCGGTCGTCGCCGAGAGCGAAGGTGCGGCCGAAGCCGGCTGTCGGGCGCTCGTGGTCGAGTACGAGGTGCTGCCCGCCGTGTTCGATCCGGTCGCCGCAATGGAGCCGGAAGCGCCGATCCTGCACCAGAAGGGCGGCGAGGCGCGTGGCAACATATACGCCGAAATCCACGGCGAGGTCGGCAGCGTCGCAGCCGGTTTTGCGGACGCCGACGCCGTCCACGAGATGACCTATTCAACCTCCCGGGTGCAACACGTGCATCTGGAGACGCACGGCTCGATCGCCTGGCGCAGCGACGACGGCCGGATTCACGTCCGCACCAGTTCGCAGGCGCCGTTCATCGCCCAGCAGAAGCTCTGCCTGCTGTTCGGGCTCTATCCGCACCGCATCCACGTCTTCACCGAGCGGGTCGGCGGCGGATTCGGCGGCAAGCAGGAGATGATCTCGGAAGACCTCTGCGTGCTGGCGACGCTGAAAACCGGCCGGCCGGTCAAATGGGAGTTCACCAGAGAGGAACAGTTCATCGGCGCGACCACCCGTCATCCGATGACAACGCACGTCAAGATCGGCGCCAAGCGCGACGGCACGCTGACCGCAATCCAAATTCATGTCGTTTCCAATACCGGCGCATATGGCGGGCATGCCGGCGAGACGCTCGCTGCCGCACTCGGCAGCCCGATGACAGCATACCGCTGCGAGAACAAGAAGGCGGACGGCTACGCCGTCTATACCAACATCGTTCCCGGCGGCGGCTTCCGCGGCTACGGCTCCTCGCAGACCACGTTCGCGATCGAATGCGCGATCGACGACCTCGCGCGCCTTCTCGGCATGGATGCGGGTGCGTTACGCCGCAAGAACATGGTCCGCCCCACCGATTGGATCGAATTGGTCTGGAAAGACCCGTCCGATGTTGCGTTCGGCAGCTATGGCCTCGATCAGTGCCTCGATCTGGTCGAGAAGGCGCTGGCGGACGGCGGCGGTCTGCCGGTGCCAGCCGGTCCCGACTGGGCGGTGGGAACCGGAAGCGCGCTCGCGGTACTGGAATCAGGCCCGCCGACCGAGCACCGGTCGGGCGCCGTCATGCAGCTCCTGCCGGATGGCACCTATCACCTCGCGGTCGGCTCGACCGAGATGGGCAACGGCTCGGTCACCTCGCACAAGCAGATCGCGGCCGAGGTCCTGGGCTGCCGCGCCAATCAAGTGGACATCATCAACGCCGACACCGACCTTGCGCCCTATGACACGGGCACGTTCGCCAGCACCGGCACTGTCGTTGCGGGGCAAGCCGTGAACCTTACCGCCGCGGCGCTGCGCGACAACATCCTCGGCTACGCCGCGCTCAAGAGCGGGACTGAGCTGTCCAAGTGGCGTCTGGAAGGCGACAACGTTGTCTCCGGCAACGAGCGCATCCCACTTCCCGAGCTGCACGCGGCGGGCACCGCCGCCGGCCACCGCTTCGAGGCCAAGCGCAAGGCCTATCTCTCGCCCCGCACCATCGCCTTCAACGTGCATGGGGTGCGGCTCGCGGTTCATCGCATCACCGGCGAGATTCGCATCCTCCACAGCGTCCATGCCGCCGACATCGGACGCCTGATCAATCCCATGCAGTGCCGCGGGCAGATCGACGGCGCCATTGGCATGGGCTTCGGCTGGGCGCTGACCGAGAAGATGGTCTATGACCCGCGGGGCAGCATGATCAACCCGACGTTGCGCAACTATCGCATTCCGGCCTTCGCCGATGTGCCGCGCACGGAGGTCTTCTTCGCCGATACCTATGACACGATCGGCCCGCTCGGCGCCAAGGCTCAGGGTGAATGCGCCATCAATCCGATCTCGCCCGCGATCTCGAACGCGCTGAGGGACGCGACCGGCGTGCGCTTCGCCCACTTGCCGTTCACGCCCGACCGCATCTTCGACAAGCTCTCCACGCAACCATGAGCGGCGAAGGCAAAGCGCGGCGCAGAGGCCTCGGCTGACGGCCGTATCACGATTGTCACGCAGACGCGTGTGCGCCCTGAAGACGAGAAGGCGTTCGCGGAATGGCAAGACGGGACCAGCCGCACGATCGCGGGCTTCCCGGGCTTCCTGCATCAGACCGTCATGCCGCCGAGCCCGCCGGCGCAGGTCGACTGGGTCATCCTGCAGCGCTTCGCCGACATCGACTCGGCAACGGCCTGGCTGCGGTCCGTGGAACGGCAGGAGCGCTTGGCCGGCGTGCGGCCGATGCTGATCGGCCAGGACGATGTCCACCTGGTTCGGGATGGCGCATCCCGCGCGCAGCCGGCGCCGGTTTCGGTGGTGATCTCGACGCGGATCAAGCCTGGCTGCGAGGCGGCTTACAGGGCTTGGGAGCTGCGAATTGCTGCCGCGCAGACCAAAGCGCCGGGATTTCAGGGCTACCGCTTCGAACCGCCGATCAAAGGCGTGCAAGACGATTGGCTGTCGGTGCTCCGCTTCGACAGTGAGGCCAATCTCGAGAAATGGCTCGCCTCGCCGGAGCGACTGCAACTGCTCGAAGAGGCCAAGCCCTTCACCGAGGAATTCCACGCCCGCGTGGCGCGCACCGGCTTTGAGCAATGGTTCCAGACAGCGGCGGGCAGGTCCGCACCACCGCCCGCCTGGAAGCAAAACCTGATCGTCCTGCTTCTGCTCTATCCGGTCGTGTTCCTGTTCGGCACCTTTGTGCAGACGCCGTTGTTGTCCAATTGGATGGGGTTGCCTTTCGCGATCGCGCTGTTCGCGGGCAATGTCGTGAGCATCATCATCCTGAACTATCTTGTTCCCTGGACCAGCACTCGCTTCTCCTGGTGGCTCGAGCCCGCCCACGCCCATCGGACGAAGATCGACATCGTCGGAATGGCTCTTGTGAGCGCGCTCTGCCTCGTGCTGGTCGTTGCATTCTGGCGACTGTTCTGAATCGACGCCCTGAGGCAAAGGCGACCGGACACCTCGGCTTGGCGACCGCGCACTTCGCCTTAATGACCTTGAGCTCGGGACGCTTGGCGAGGAAGCGTTCTATGCCGGCCATCTCCTGTTCGCCCGCGCGTTGGCCGCTCACAAAGACGTTGCAGTCGTCGGCGTAGCGTACGAAGTGGTGGCCGCGCTTCTCCAGCTCCCTGTCCAGCACATCCAGCATCAGGTTCGACAACAGCGGCGAGAGCGGTCCGCCTTGCGGCGTGCCCTCATCGCTCGCGCTGACAAGGCCGCCATCCAGCACGCCCGCGGTGAGAGCGTCCAGTTGAAGCGTGAGGTCTTTGTCTGTGGTGCTGACTTGGGCGTAACCGAACTTCATCACGCCGAGGCCTCTCCACTGTCTCGTTTGGCCTTAGACCTCAGAGTCGTGCCGTCTCGTAATTATGAAGTCAACCCAATTGGGCGATGATTGGCGCCTCGTGACGCGTCACTCAGGCGGTGAAAGGTTCTCATCTCGACCGCAGGGGGATCAATCACAGTCCGCTGAACCAGCTGTATCCCCGATCTTCCCAGTACCCACCGGTGTAGGTGTTGAGCACTGCAAGGCCGACGACGTGCTTGGCCTTTGCGGATTGATGGTGCCGCCCCGCACATGATTTAAGCTCCCAAACCGGAGCCTCGAATCGCTTGGGCCAACATTCCGCCGAGATGCAATCGCAGCGAGCCGATCTGCTTCAGCCCTTACCTCTACCGTGCCCGGAATTGGGTCGAGCGGTTCTTCAATAAGATCAAACGCTGTCGGCGGGTTGCAACGCGTTACGACAAGCTCGCCTGCGCTGATGAGTCCACGCGCTAGCGAACGGGGCTTGACTAAGCCCTCGGTATCGCCTTTTTCGCCCTGTTCCCCGGCATTTCGCGGATCACGAAGACTGCGATGGCGCAGCGCTACGATGTCGTCGTCATTGGAGCGGGCCTCGGCGGGCTGACCGCCGCCGCGCTGCTGGCGCGCGCCGACCGCAAGGTGCTGGTGATCGAGCGCAATGCCTCGGTCGGCGGCGCGGCCTCGACCTACAAGGTCAAGGACCTGGTGGTCGAGGGCGCGCTGCACGAAACCAGCGACCCGCATGAGCCGAGCGACCCGAAGCACCGCATCCTCGAGCGCATCGGGGTGCTCGACGCGGTCGAATGGGTGCCGACCGGTGCGCTCTACGAGGTGCGCGGCGGCCCGGTCGGCGCGCCGCTGCTGCTGCCGGACAGTTTCTCCGGCGCGCGCGACGCGCTGGCCGCACGCTTCCCGGCTGCGGGCGCCGGCACGGACCGGCTGCTCGCCGAGATGGAACGCGTTGCCGCCGGTGCCGCCTGGCCGGGCGAAAGCAGCGGGCTCTCGCTCTCCGCGATGCTCGATCGCACGCTGGGCGATTGCGAGCCGGTGAAATGCGCGCTGGCGGCCAACCTCGCGCTCTTTCATGACGACCCCGGCACCATCGCCTGGAGCTTCTTTGCGGGCGCACAGGGCGCCTACCTCGCGTCCGGCAGCCGCTTCATCAAAGGCGGGTCGCAGCGGCTGAGCAACGCCATGCGCCGCGTCATCCAGACGGGCGGCGGGCAGTTCGTGTTTCGCCGCACCGTGACGGAAATCGGGCTTGACACCAACGGGGCGCCGACCGGCCTCGTGCACCGGCGCGACGGCACCGACCCGATCGAGATCAGGGCGCCGGTGATCGTCGGCAATGCGGCGCCGGCGGCGCTCGCCGGGCTGCTGCCGGAGCCCGCGCGGCAAGAATTCGACGCGGCGTATGCCGGACGGCCGCTCTCGACCTCGGTGTTCTCGGCCACCATCGGGCTCGCGCGGCCGGCGGCCGAGTTCGGGCTCACCGCCTATTCGACCGTGCTGCTGCCGGCTTGGCTGACGAAATTCGCCGAGTACGCGCGCGGCGCCGAGCTGCTGACGCGGGTGCCCGACGGCGAGGCGCCGCCGCTGATGATCGCGAATTACGCTGCGATCGATTCCGGGCTCGGCGGGCCGCCTTATCCCGTCTGCGTGCTCGGCGTGGATCGCATGGCGACCTGGCAGGACCTCGATCGGTCCGCCTTCGAGCGCCTGCGCGCCCGCGTGCTCGACGCCATCATCGCGCTCATCGATCACGAGTTCCCGGGGTTCGCGGCGGCGGTCGTCGCCAAGACGCTCAGCACGGCGACCTCGATGAACTCCTACCTCAACGCACCGCAAGGCGCGATCTACGGCTTTGCACCGCTGCCGGCGAGTGCCGCGGGCAGCACGTCCTCTGCGGCGACGCCGATTCGCGGGCTCTATCTGGCATCCGCCTATTCGGGCTGGGGTGGATTCAACGGCGCAATCACCGGCGGCGCGGCCGCCGCAGATGCCATCCTGGCTGACGCATAACGGCGGTCTTTTCTAAGGTGGCGTGAGAGATCGGCGTTGCCGCCGGCAGAATGCCGAAGGTCATCGCAAGCAACCGTTGACGAAAAGCGGGCGTAAGCGGAAAATATGCTGCGCTCTCGTTGACGTCGGGTGATGGATTCCAAGACGCGTTCCGCGGGATTTGAAGCGAGCCCAGCGGTATGAGGAAGCGAATCCGTCGCCTCCGTGTTTCAGCACGCACGACTGGTGGCTGAGTCGGCACCAGTCGGTAGAACGTGACGCGGATTCACGATGGCCGGCCAATGGAAAAGCGACACGTTGCCATTGTAGCTTCTGTGATTGCGCTGGCCGTGGGCGCCTATGTCGCCGCCTTCGGCTGGCCCTGGGCCGCCAAGGACCGAACCATGGCCGGGCACGCCACGCCGCCCGCGCCCGAAGTCGGTGTCGTAGTTGCGGAGCCAGCCGAGTTGCCATTGCCCATAGAGTATGCCGGCCGCATCGTGGCTGTCCGCGACGTCGAGGTACGTGCCTTGGTAGGGGGTCTGTTGCTGAAGCGAGGCTTCGAGGAAGGCGACAAGGTCACGCAGGGGCAGCTGCTCTTCCAGATTGACCCCGCTCCGTATGAGGTGGCGCTCCGCCGCGCCGAGGCCCAGCTCAACCAGGCGCAGGCAACGCTGCGCCAGGCGGAAGACAACTTCGCCCGCGTGGAGGAACTGTCGCGCCGCACCGTCGCGACCGAGAAACAGCGGGAAGACGCGCTCGCGGCCCGCGATCAGGCGCGCGCCACCGTTCAAGGAGCGCAAGCCGAGATCGCCAACGCCAAGCTGAACCTTGGATATACTGAGGTTCATGCGACGGTCGCGGGCGTTACATCATTGAACTCGCCATCGATCGGTTCGCTGATCCAGGCCCAGCAGACGCTTCTCACCACGATCACGCCGCAGGATCCGGCCTACGTGAGCTTCTCGTTCACCGACGAGGCGTTGCAAGCTTTCCGTGACCTCAACGAGCGGCGGGCAAAGCCGATTGTCGAGAAAGACCTGTCGGTCGAGCTGCAATACGGCACTGGTCGTCTCTACGCGCATCGCGGCCGCATCGATACGTCCGCTCCACGTGTCGATCCGCAGACGGGGACGATCCAGGCGCGCGTGGTCTTCCCCAATGCGGAGGGCCTCCTGCTTCCGGGCCAATTCGTCCGCCTGCGCGTCCTTGGGATCGCGCTGCCCGACGCGATCGCCGTCCCCAAGGAAGCGGTGGGCCAGGGGCCGGGCGGACCTTTTGTCTACGTCGTTGGCGCCAACGATATGGCCGAGGTTCGACCAGTCCGATTGGGCCAGCAGCTCGGACCGGCGTGGGTCATCTCGGAAGGCCTCAAGGCGGGCGAACGGGTCGTTGTCGACGGCGTCATTCGGGTTCGCGCCGGCGAAAAGGTGAGCCCGGTGAAATATGTCCCGCCAGAAGTGTCGGCGACGCCGGCACCCTCGCCTCAGCCGGGGGCACGGCCGTAATGTCGAAATTCTTCATCGACCGGCCGGTCTTCGCGACCGTCGTTTCGATTGTGATCCTGCTCGCGGGGCTGGTCGCCATGCGGGTCTTGCCGATCGCGCAGTATCCCGAAATCGTTCCCCCGGAAGTGGTGATCGCGGCCACCTATCCGGGCGCCAGCGCTCAGACGATCGCCGAAACCGTGGCGGCGCCGCTGGAGCAGCAGGTCAACGGGGTCGAAGGCATGATCTACATGCAATCGACCTCGAACGGCTCAGGCTCGATGTCGCTGTCGGTCCTGTTTACGAACAGGACCAATCCCGACCAGGCAGCGATCAATGTGAACAACCGGGTTCAGCGTGCGCTGCCGCTGCTGCCGGAGGAGGTGCGGCGGCAAGGCGTGACCGTCACCAAGCGGTCGTCCTCGTTCCTGCAGGTCCTGACGATGTCGTCGCCGGACCGCCGGTACGACGCGCTCTATATTTCCAACTACGCACTCATCAACGTCGTCGACGAACTGCGGCGCACGCCCGGCGTCGGCGATGCCTCGATGTTCGGCGCGACCGACTATTCGATGCGCATCTGGCTGCGGCCGGACAAGGTCGCGCAGTACAAGCTCGTCCCCAGCGATATCGCGGCGGCCATTCGCGAGCAGAATGCCCAGTTTGCCGCCGGCCGGTTCGGCGAGGAGCCGTTGCCGGGCCATCAGGCCTTCACCTATTCGGTCACGACCAAGGGCAGGCTGGTCGATCCGCGCGAATTCGAGCAGATCGTGCTGCGCGCGGACGAGAATGGCGCGGCGCTGCGCATCAGGGATGTCGCGCGCGTCGAGCTTGGGTCCCTGAACTATGGGACCGTCTCCACCCTCAACGGCGCGCCGACCGTGCCGATCGGCATCTATCTTCAGTCCGGCGCCAACGCACTGGAGGTTGCCGCCGCGGTCGACGCCACGATGCGGCGCCTCTCCCAGCGCTTTCCAGACGGGTTGCGCTACGAGGTGCCGTTCAACACGACCCGCTTCATCCAAGCTTCGATCCACGAAGTAATCAAAACCTTTGTCGAAGCGATCCTTTTTGTTGTTCTGGTCGTGTTCCTGTTTCTCCAGAACATCCGGGCGACCCTCATCCCGATTCTCTGCGGTCCCAGTTTCGATCGTCGGCTCGTTCGCGGGCATGTACCTGCTCGGATTCTCCATCAATCTCTTCACACTGTTCGGCCTCATTCTGGCGATCGGCATTGTGGTCGACGATGCCATCATCGTGCTCGAGAATGTCGAGCGCATCATGATGACCGAAGGCAAGAGCCCACGCGAGGCCGCCATCCTTGCGATGCAGGAGGTCAGCGGACCGCTGGTCGCGATCGTGCTCGTCTTGTGCGCGGTGTTTGTTCCGGTCTCCTTCCTGGGCGGCCTCGCCGGTGAGCTCTATCGGCAATTCGCGGTCACCATCGCGGTTTCGGTGGTGATCTCGGGGATCGTGGCGCTCACCCTGACGCCCGCGCTTTGCGCGGTGTTCCTGAAACCGGGCCACGCGGAGCCGTGGTTGCCGTTCCGGATGTTCAATCGTGGTTTCGATTGGATCACAGCGCGCTTCACCGGCGCCGTCGGCTTCTTCCTCAGGCATATGGTGACGGCGGGCGCTCTCATTGCCGTGATGCTAGGGGTGACCTTGTGGCTGTTCCAGCGCATTCCCGGCGGCCTGGTGCCCTCCGAAGACCAAGGCTACAACTTCCTGGTGACAGCGCTGCCGCCCGCGGCCTCGCTCGATCGCACGCTCCTCGTCACCGCCAAGGTCACGGAGGGCGCGTTGAAGAATCCGGCGGTGGCAGATGTCGTGACGATCGCCGGCTACGATCTGTTGAGCGGCGCCCAGAAAACTAACGCGGGTATTTCCTTCGTCACCTTCAAGGATTGGTCGGAACGGCGCGACCCGAAGCTCGACGCGCGCAATCTGGCGCCGAGCTTCGCGGCACTCAATGCGGATTTCCGCGACGGCGTGGTTATTGGCTTCAATCCGCCGCCGATACCCGGCCTGAGCACCACCGGCGGCTTCGAGTTCTATCTGCAGGATCGTTCAGGCGGCAGTCTCGAGTCGCTGGCCCAGGCGGCGCAGCGTGTGGTGCAGGCAGCCAACAAACGGCCAGAACTGCGGGGCGTGTCGACCACGTTCATGACCGAGGAGCCGCAATACCGACTCGATGTGGATCGCGACAAGGCGAAAGCGCTCGGCGTACCCATCAACACCATCTTCGAGACGATGCAGAGCACCTTCGGCAGCCTCTACGTCAACGACTTCACCCTGTTCGGACGGACCTATCGCGTGACCCTGTCATCAGATGGCGCCTTTCGCGGAGTCGGCGGAGGACATGCGGCACGTGTTCGTGCGCTCGAGCAATGAGACCATGGTTCCCCTCGACGTGCTGGTTTCGGTCAATCGTATCGTCGGCCCAGACGTGGTCGATCGCTTCAACGTCTTCCCGGCGGCAAAAATTCTCGGCAACCCGGCTCCCGGCGTGTCCTCCGGACAGGCCATCGCGACGATCCAGCAAGTGGTGGCGGAAACGCTTTCGCCCGACTACAGCATTGGCTGGACGGGCTCGGCCTATCAGGAAATCCAAACCGCGGGCACCGGGTCGACGGGCTTCCTGTTCGGACTCGTTGCGGTGTTCCTGATTCTGGCTGCGCAGTACGAACGCTGGTCGTTGCCGCTGGCGGTCATCACCGCGGTACCGTTCGCTCTGTTTGGAGCCATCTGTGGCAATCTATCTGCGAGGCATTGAGAACGACATCTACTTTCAGGTCGGCCTTGTGACCCTGATCGGACTGTCGGCCAAGAACGCCATTCTTATCGTCGAATTCGCGGCGCAACGGCATCGCGACGGACTTTCGGTCCGCGATGCGGCCATGGAGGCAGCCCGACTTCGCTTTCGTCCCATTATCATGACGTCCCTCGCCTTCATTCTGGGGGTCGTGCCGTTGGCGGTTTCGACCGGCGCCGGGTCCGCGAGCCGGCATTCCATCGGCACCGGTGTGATCGGCGGCATGCTGGCGGCGACTTTCATCGCCATCCTGTTTGTGCCGATGTTCTTCGAGCTGGTGACGCGTCAGCGAAAAGCGGGCACCGCGGCAATGCCGACCAAGACGTCTGAGGCAGGATGAGCGCCGCTGATCCTGCGAGCAGGAGGCCCCAAGATCTATGGATGAAGTCGCTGCCGAACGGCGGCACCGAATTGAAGCGCCAGTCCATGCGCCTCTATGGGCTTCGATTTCCGCCATAGGCAACGCGTGCCACCGCCGCCCCATGCGCCGAGAGGCTGAGTGAGTTACGGTGTGGCGTCCAGGTCCGGCTCGCCGTCACCGTCGGAATGCTGATCGCCAATCTCGTGCAGACCGGGAATGGTGAGAACGAGTGCCCCGGCCTACGCGCCAATGCGCCGACGTGCCGCCTCGTCTTCGCCTCTGGCTTCATAATACTCGGGCGAAAATTTGATAGACCACCGCTCGAAGAACCTGCTTGCCCTCTCACTGAATCTCTCTGCGTCCTGTTGGTTCGCGCCGCCATAGTGCACGGCGTAGCTTCTGACGATCGAGCCGATGAGCGGTACCCGGCACAAGCCTTCGACTGCTCCGGCGACTGCTGCGCGCGATGCCTTGCGAATTGACGCCGCCGAGCGGTCGAGTCCTGCGAATAAGGTATTGGACAGGGGGCTGAAGCCGACGGAAAGGGCGGCCCGCCTCAGGGCGGCGGCCGTTTCGACGGCGGCACATTCAGTCTGCCAATAGCGATATCTCGTTTTCTGCACGAGACGGACTTGCGCCAAATATCGGCACAATCGCAACATCGCTTGCACGAACGGATGTTCTCTCGCTTGCGGCCAGGCGGCTGGATATACGGGCAAAACCAAAAGCTTACTCTTTGCTATGATGGTAGCCAGCGGATGCAGAAGTTGCATCCAGGCGGGCAACGAGGTTGCCTTCGCTATTAGTATGGCGTGCATGCCGGTGGCTACCCCAAAGGAGATCGGAAACCAGAGAACCGCGCCGGCGAGAACCAGCAATGCACTGGTCGGCGTGAGCGCCCTGCATTTTCGGAAGACCCACGCCATTCCGCGTTCGAACGCGTCGTGCACGAATTCTTCGAAAGCCCTGTAGCTTATCTTCTGTCTCAGCCACGACCAGTTTCGGACCACGAAATTGCGCCACTCTTCGTGTGTCTGGCCGGAAACTGGCAAGCAGCCTACGATGCCCATCAGAAGCACGGCGGCACCGTCGCCGATGATGCGGGCGGTGAACAAAGGAAACCTTGCCAATTGCAGCAAAATGGGGAAGGCGTAGTCCAAGATCCGGAGCAGAATTGACAGCGTAACCTTAAACAGATGTTTTGCCGCCAGGGCGATGAGGACCAGCGGGAGGATGATGACGTCTTCTACGCCGACGCCCCATGGACCTTGCGCCATCGCAGGAGGGCGGCTGTCATGTTCGTTGTTCAATGTCGTTCCGCGGAGCTGCGCTGGTTGTGGTGCGCCGGGTCGCGGAGTCGAGCCCACCGGTCATCGCCAGGAAGACCGGCAAGGTGCCGAGCGGATTGATCACGATGAAGAGCGTGACGAATTCGCTGAGCCGTTCCTCGAACAATTGCGCCCCTCCGCCGCCTGGAAGTGGACGGCTAGCCGGCGCGCGCGGTCGATTGCGGATGGTCCTTTGGCGCAGGCGTCGGGGCGGCGTAGTCGTCGCCATACCGCACCGTCATCACGAAGTCGTAGATCAGGATCGCCAGCACGGAGACCACGATGATGATCAGCGGCAGCGCCTTGATCCACCACAGCATGATGCCGAGGAACGTCGCCAGCCATCGGCGATGCCGATGATGCCAGTGATCAAGGTCATTGTCGTGATCCCTTCGCCCGCCGGGCGCGCTCGCCGCCGGTCGTCTTGCGCCGGCGCCCTTTGCCGCCGAGTGTTGTGACAAGCCAGCGCGCGGTGCGCAAGAGCCGCGCATCGTTGCCGCGCCGGCCGACGAGCTGCACCCCGAGCGGCATGCCGGCTTCGGATTGCAGCAGCGGCAGCGTCACGGCCGGAGTGCCGAGATAGGTCCAGATCGTGCAGAACGACCGGATTGCCGGTGGTTGCCGAGGCTGGGCGCCTCGCCCGGCGCCGCCGGCGTGAGGATTGCGTCGTATTCGTCGAACACCGCGTCCGAGCGCGTCGTTGAGCGGCGCCGCGCCCGCGACCGCGCGCGTGTAGTCGATCGCCAACTGCCTTGCGCCCGCGCTCGATCAGGCCGCGCAATCGTTCGCTCAGCTGGTCGCGGCCCTTCTCGTAGTCGCGATGGAGATTGTGCGCCATCTCGACTTCCATGACGATCTTGTGCATGTCGAGGGCGCGTTCGAAGCCGGCGCCAAGCTCGACCTCGCTCGCCGCCTCGCCGAGCGCCTCGACCAGCTCGGCGAACGCCTCGCTCATGGCCGGCTCGACCTGTTTCCACGCCGGCGAGCGCACGAACGCGAAACGCGGCGGCAGCGGCGGCTCGCTGGTCGCGACGTGCGCCAGCGGCGGCCGCGCGATCGGCGCGCGTGTCGGGGTCCTCCTCGTCGAAACCGGCCAAAATCTCGGCGAGCAGCGCGGCGTCCTCGACCGTGCGCGCGAAGACGCCGACGTGGTCGAGCGTGCGCGACAGCAGCAGCGCGCCGCTGCGCGGGATCAGGCCGTGGGTCGGCTTGAACCCGACCACGCCGCAGAAGGCGGCCGGCCGGATCACCGAGCCGTTGGTCTGCGATCCGATCGCGCCCGGCACCATGTGGGCCGCGACCGCGGCCGCCGAGCCGCTCGAGGAGCCGCCCGGCGTGCGCGCGGGATCGTGCGGGTTGCGGGTCTTGCCGGGGGTGAAATAGGCGTATTCGGTGGTGACCGTCTTGCCCATGATCACGGCGCCGGCCGCGCGCAGCCGCGCGACCGCGGCGGCGTCGCGCCGCGGCGTGCGTCCGGCCCACAAGGGCGAGCCGAGCTCGGTCGGCATGTCGCCGGTGTCGAAGATGTCCTTGATGCCGACCGGCACGCCGTGCAGCGGGCCGACCGCCCTGCCCTGCTTGCGGTGCGCGTCCGCGGCTTCCGCCTGGCGCATGGCATGATCGCGGTCGAGGAACGCCCAGGCCTCGATGTCGGCATCGACCTCGTCGATGCGCTTGAGGCAGTCGCGCACCAGCTCCGCCGACGTGATGCGGCCTTCGCGGATGTCGATGGCGGCTTCGGTCAGGCTGAGGGCGCAGAGGCTCATCGGTGGCGATCCTCGGCGGCCGGTACGCGCGACTCACCGCGGCCTGTACAGATAGTCCGGCAGCCAGAGCGCGATCTGCGGGAAGATGTAGACCAGGATCATGGTCAAGAAGACCATGACCAGACGAACGGCAGCGCGCCGGCGAAGATCTCGGTGAGCTTCACCCGCGGCGGCGCCACGCCCTTGAGGTAGAACGCCGCCATCGCGACCGGCGGCGTATTGAACGCGGTCTGCGTGTTGAGCGCGACCAGGATGCCGAAGAAGATCGGATCGACTCCTGAAATCGTCGAGCAGCGGCAGGAAGATCGGCACGAAGATGATGATGATCTCGGTCCATTCCAGCGGCCAGCCGAGCAGGAAGATGATGACCTGCGTGAGCACCAGGAAGCCGGTCGTGGACAGGTTCAAGTCGAGGAAGAACTGCTCGACCACCGCCCTGTCCGCCGAGCAGCGCGAACACCGACGAGAACGTCCACGAGCCGATGAACAGGTAGCAGACCATCGCGGTCGCGCGCGCGGTCAGGAACACCGAATTCCTGCACCACTCCGGAAGTTGCAGCGCCCACCGCTAGGCGGCCGCGCCAGCACCGATGCTAGCCGAGCGCGCCGACGCCGCCGCCTCCGACGGCGTCGCCAGGCCGAACAGGATGGCGCCCGAGCACCGACACGATCAGCAGCGCCAGCGGCAAGAACGAAGTCAGCAGCGCCCACACCACCTCGCCGAGCGGAATGTCGGTCTGCTCCTTCGGCAGCTTGGGTGCGAGCGCCGGATTGATCATCGCGCGCACGATCACATAGACGATGTAGAAGCCGGTCAGCAGGAAGCCCGGCAGGAAGGCGGCGGCATAGAGCTTGACGGCCGAGACGCCCGCGGTCGCGCGCATAGACGATGAGCAGGATGCTGGGCGGGATCAGGATGCCGAGGCAGCCGCCGGCGCAGACGACGCCGGCCGAAAGCTTGACGTCGTAGCCGGCGCGCAGCATGGCCGGAAACGCCAGCAGGCCCATCAGCGTCACGACCGCGCCGACGATGCCGGTCGCGGTCGCGAACATCGCGCAGGTCGATCAGCGTCGCCACGGCGAGCGCGCCGGGCACGTTCTTCATGGAAATCTGCAGGGAATGGAACAGGCGATCGAGGATGTTGGCGCGTTCGACGAGGTAGCCCATGAACAGGAACAGCGGCACCGCGATCAGCACGTCGTTCGAGGCATCACCTCGAACGTCTTCTGCACCAGCAGGGTGAAGATGCGATTGGCGAAGACCTCCTGACCGGGCGTGTAGTAGGCGTAGAAACCGAAGCCGACGCCCATCGCGATCAGCGTGAACGCGATCGGAAAGCCGAGCATGATGATGAAGATGAACAGGCCCAGCATCAACATGCCGATTTGCGGATCGGTCATGCTCCAGTCCCCTTGTGGCCCGGCGGCGCTTGCTTGCTGCCGTGCTCGGCCAGATGCTGCTTCTCGTGCATGATGACGGATCTCCGTCTCTTCGACGTCGTGCAGGCGTTGCGGCCAGTCGCCCATCCGGATGCACAGGACGCAGCGGATGATCTCGGCGATGCCCTGGATGAGCAGGAGCAGGCCGGTCACCGGGATCAGGGCCTTGAGCGGAAAGACCGGAACGCCGGCCGGGCTGAAGATGCTCACTTCGCGGAACCGGACGGACATCTGCGCGTAGTTCCAGCCCGCAGTACATCGAGGCGCGCGACCGCCGGCAGGAAGAAGATGATGTAGAGCAACAAGATCCATGCTTCGCCTGCGTGCGCGGCTTGCCAGAGCCGGTACAGACACGTCGGCGCGCACGTGGCCGTTGCGCGAGAGCGTGTAGGCGCCGGCCATCAGGAACAGCGCGCCATAGGTGATGTAGCTGAAGTCGAAGGCCCAGGTGGTCGGCGCGCTCAGCGCGTAGCGCACGAACACCTCGTAGCTGACGCCGAAGCGTCAGCACCAGGATCAGCCAGCCGAAGCTCTTGCCGACCCACGTGCTGAGCGAGTCGATGAAATAGAGAAAGCGGGTCATGTCTGATTGAGCCGCGGACGCCGCCGCACGATCGCCCCAGAAGCAGGTCGGGCGGCGTCGCTTCGCGCCGCCCTCCCGAGTGTTATCGGCACGACCGAGCGCCGCGGCGACACGATCAGATCTTCAGCACGCCCGGGAAGTGATGATCGAAGGCGCCCTTGTAGTCGGTCGCGTTGTACATGCCGTAATAGACGACGCGCCGCACCCACGCCTTCTGCGAATCCATCACCTTCTTCATGAAGGGGTCCTTGCTCGAGCTCGGCGATCAGGCCGTCCCAGGCCTTGATCTGGGCGTCGAACACGTCCTTCGGCGTGCGCTGGACGTTGACCTTGTCCTTGGTGATCAGCTCCTGCAGGTCCTTCGAGTAGTAGTCCATCGCCTTCCACTCGTTGGCGGAAGACACGGCCTCGGCGGCGTATTGCAGGATCGCCTGCTGCTCCTTCGGCAGCGCGTTGAACTTCGTGCGGTTGAACATGATCTCGAAGTACTCGGTCGCCTGATGGTGGCGGCCCATCATGTAGTTCTTGGCGACGTCCTGCGCGCCGAAGCGGCGGTCCGAGGTCGGGTTGTTGAACTCGAAGCCGTCGATCACGCCGCGCTCCATGGCCGGCACGATCTCGCCGCCCGGAAGCTGCGCGACCGCGAGCCCCATCGCCTGCATCAGATCGGCCGCGAGGCCGACGGTGCGGTACTTCAAGCCCTTGCAGATCGGCGGCGCTGTTGATCGGCTTCTTGAACCAGCCGAGCGGCTGGGTCGGCATCGGCATCACGAAGAAGCTCTTGATGTTGACCTTCATGATCTGGGTCTGGAGCTCTTCGAACAGCTCCTTGCCGCCGCCGTTGTGGATCCAGCCGAGACCCTCGTTGGCGTTGAAGCCGAACACCGGGCCGGTGCCGAACAGCGAGGCGGCCTTGTGCTTGCCGTACCAGTACACGGTCACGGTATGGGCGGCGTCGAGCTGGCCGCCATGCACGCCGTCGAACACCTGGAACGGATGCACCACCGCGCCGCCGACCAGGTAGTCGATCTTGAGCCGCGCCGCCGGCCATCGTCGTTGACGCGCTCGACGTAGTCCTCGGCCATCTCGTTGAAGACGTCCTTGGCGCCCCACGAGCCCTGCATCTTCAGCGTCGTGGTCTGCGCGCGCGAGACCTGCGGCATTGCGATCGCGCCGGCGCCGACGACGGCGGCGCCCGCAAGGAATTTGCGGCGCGTGGTTGTCTTGTCTGTCTTAGCGATAGCCATGCGTGTCCTCCTGAGCGTTGTTGACGGCCTTCTTCCGGGGCCGTGTGCGACTGAACCGCCGGACCTCGTCCGATATTCCTAGTTCGGTGGCATACTTTGTACAAGTTGTCGGCATTCGACAAGCGCTCTGTCAGGGCGACAGAGGCGCCATGCCCGGCGGGCCGCAGAGTGCACGGGCAAAATGCCCGCGTAAAGCCGGCAAACCCTTCAAAAATGCGTGGGCGCCGCGCCTTCCGGCGCGACGCCCGGCTGGTAACCTTGATCGGCGCTATTTGATCGTCGAGTCGATCGAGAGCTTGGCGATGAAGGCCTCGCTGCACCAGTTCGACCGCCCGATCGCACCCCCGCCGCCCGGCAGGCCGCGCAGGTCGCCGGTGAGCACGAAGCACTGCGTGCGGGTGAGGTCGGTGTCGTGGTAGCGCAGGTCGAGCGTGAAGATCTTGTAGGTGAGCGCCAAGCCGACGTTCCAGTAGGTATAGTCGGGCAGGTTGATGTTGCCGAAGAACGCGTCGGTGGTGCCCAGCAGGTAGCGCGCGACCTCGCCCGACACGTAGGCGCCGAAGTCGGTCGGGAACCAGACGCTCGGCGCCGTCAGCTTGACGGTGCCGCCCGACGTAGGTGCCGTCGGCGCCGGTGTTGAGCCAGTTCGGCGAATAGTAGGCGTAGCCGCCGAGCGTCAGCCAGGTATTCACCGTCCAGGTGGCCTTGCCGTACACCTCCCAGAAGTCGGTGTCGGCCTTGGTGAAGGGAATTGCGCCCGGGATCAGCGGATTGCCGACCCCGCCGGTGACCGGGTCGAGGAAGACCTGGGTCTCGTTCGGGTAGTAGTAGTAGATGGCGCCGAAATCGAACTGCACCGGCCCGAAGGTCGCGCGCAGGCCGCCGTAGAAGTCGAACTCGCCGATCGGCGAGGTCGGAAGCTTGGTGGCATAGGGCTGGATGCCGCCATAGAGCTGCAGCACGTCGGGAATGACGTTGGCGCGGCCCTCGACATAGACGGTGCCGGAGATCCCGCGGTCGGACTGCGAAATGCCGCGGAAATTGTAGTCGCTCATGATCGCGCCGCCGTAGGCGATCTCCCACCAGCTTGGCGGCGGGGCGGCAGGCGCCTTGGCCTTGACCGGCATGTCGGCGGCGAGCGCCGGCAGCGCGGAGGCGGCCAGCGCGACTGCCGCGGAGAGGATGAGCTTTTTCATCGGTGACCCCCGTTGCTTGGTTGATCGCTCCGCGACTTCGGATTGCAGAGCGCCCGCGTAACGTCCGGGCGCCATTTCCACGCCTTGCGCGTCAAGCGGCAAGGTCAATTCGGCGGCAACTGGCGCCTCTTTGGGCGATTGCGGCCGCGCGCGCGCAGGAAGTTCTCGGCCGTTGCATTGCGGTCACAATCGAGGCGGGCTTGCGGGCCGTGCGAGCGTCCGGCAACCTAGGGCAAAAGGGTAGGCAGGGAGGAGTTGAGAATGGCCCAGTGGCTCAGGTTCCGGCGCAACGGACAGGCCGAGTTCGGGACGTTGCAGGACGGCGTCATCGCGGTTCATCAGGGCGACATGTTCGCGGGTGCGACGCCGACCGGCGAGACGGTCAGGCTTGCCGACGTGGCGCTGCTCACGCCCTGCCAGCCGAGCAAGATGGTCTGCCTGTGGAACAACTTCCACCAGCTCGCCGCCAAGAACGACTTCCAGCGACCGTCCGAGCCGCTCTACTTCCTCAAGGCGCCGAACGCCTACCATCCTGCCGGCGAGCCGATCCGCCGCCCGCCGACCTATGACGGCCGCATCCTCTACGAGGGCGAGCTCGGCGTCGTCATCGGCAAGCAGTGCTTCAACATCGGCGAGGCCGAGGCCGAAGGACGTGATCTTCGGCTACACCTGCGTCAACGACGTCACCGCCGTCGACCTGATGAAGAAGTTCCCGACCTTCGATCAATGGACGCGCGCGAAGAGCTTCGACACGTTCGGGGTCTTCGGTCCGGTGATCGCCACCGGCGTCGACCCCGCCAAGCTCGCGATCCGGACCATCCTCAACGGCAAGGAAGTGCAGAACTATCCGGTCGCGGACATGTTCTTCCCGCCCTACAAGCTGGTCGCCGCGGTTTCGAAGGACATGACGCTGATGCCCGGCGACATCATCGCCTGCGGCACCTCGCTCGGCGCCGGCGTCATGGCGGCCGCCAGCAACACGGTCGACATCGTGATCGACGGCGTCGGCACGCTGAGCAACCGCTTCGACCAGGTGCTGCCGAGCCCGTATCTCACCGGCGGCCCGCCTGCGCCGAAACGCATCTGCGTGGTCGGCGCCGGCGCCATCGGCGGCCTGATGGCGGCGAAGTTCGCGCTCGCCGGCGAGGAGGTGACCGTCATCGACCAGGGCGCGCACCTCGCCGCCATCCAGAAGAACGGTATCAAGCTCGAATGGCACGACGGCAAGGTGCAGACCGCCAAGGTAAAGGCGGTCGACAAGGCCGCCGATGCCGGCAAGCAGGATCTGATCGTGCTGGCCGTCAAGGCGCACTTCCTCGACCAGGTCGTGCGCGACATCGACCATTTGCTCGCTCCCGACACCATGGTGCTGACGGTGCAGAACGGCCTGCCGTGGTGGTACTTCCAGAAGCTCGGCGGCAAGTTCGACGGCAAACGGCTGCAGAGCCTCGATCCGTCAGGCGTGCTCAGCAAGAAGATCGACCCCGACCGCCTGATCGGGTGCGTGGTCTACCCGGCCGCGGCCGCAACGGCGCCGGGCGTCATCCATCACGTCGAGGGCGACCGCTTCCCGATCGGCGAGCTCGACGGCAAGGAGACCGAGCGCGTCAAGGTGCTGCACGACCTGTTCGTCAAGGCCGGGCTGAAATCGCGGGTGCTCAACGACATCCGATCGGAAATCTGGCTCAAGGCCTGGGGCAACCTGTCCTTCAATCCGATCAGCGCGCTGACCCACGCGACGCTGGTCGACATCTGCCAGTTCCCGGAGACGCGGCATCTGGCGGCGCGGATGATGGAGGAGGCCGAGACGATCGCCAAGAAACTCGGCGTCACCTTCCGGGTCACCATCGAGAAGCGTATCGCCGGCGCCGAGAGCGTAGGCGCGCACAAGACGTCGATGCTGCAAGACGTCGAGGCCGGCCGCTCGCTCGAGACCGAGGCCTTGATCGGCTCGATCCTCGAAATGGCAAAATTGACGGATACCCCGGCGCCGGCGATCGAATCGGTCTATGCCCTGGTCAAGCTGCTCAACAAGGTGATGCTGCTGGAAGGCGCCGGCGTGAAGGTGGACAAGGCGCCCGCCAGGCAGCGGCGGCGTGAGCGCGGCTCGCCGATCAGGCGAGCCGATCGGAGCGAAAGCATGGCCAGCGTGGCCTTCACCCCTCCCAAGCACTGGGAGGACTGGTGCGACTGGGCGCTCGGCATCTGGCTCACCCTTTCGCCCTGGGCGCTACGCTACTGGCTCGACCCGGTCGCCACCCGCAACGCCGTGATCGTCGGGTTCCTGATCATCTTTGCCGAGGTCGTGACGCTGTCGTGGTTTAGACCCTGGGAGGAATGGATCAGCGTCGCGCTGGGCGCCTGGCTGGTCGTCTCGCCGTGGGTGCTCGGCATCAGCCACCCGGTGGCGACGGCCAATTTCGTGATCGTGGGCGCGCTGGTCGCGGGGCTGGCGCTCTACCAGACCTGGCAGGTGAGCCGCTCGCCTTCACCACCGCCGCCCTGAAGCCGGCAAGTCGATCACGCAATCAGCTTGTAGGCCGGGATGGTCAGGAAGTCCTCGAATTCGGGCGCGAGCGACAGGTCGCTGAACAGCTTGATCGCCTCCGGGAAACGGCCGCCGTCATAGGCCTCGGCGCCGATCTCCCACTTCACCCGCTGCATCTCCTCGTCGAGCGCGCGCCGGAACAGATCGGGCGTCGCCCTGCACGCCGTTGTCGAGCTCGACGCCGTATTTGATCCACTGCCAGATCTGCGCGCGCGAGATTTCCGCCGTCGCCGCGTCCTCCATCAGGTTGTAGATCGGCACCGCGCCGCGGCCGCGCAGCCATGCCTCGATGTACTGCACGCCGACCCGGATGTTGAGGCGGAAGCCCTCCTCGGTGCGCGTGCCCTCGTGGATCTTCAGGAGATCGTCCGGCAGCACGCGCACGTGCAGGCGCAGCCGCTCGAGTCTGGTTCGGCTGCGGCATCATGCGGTCGAACACCTCCTTGGCGACCGGCACGAGATCGGGATGCGCGACCCAGGTGCCGTCGTAGCCGTCGCGCACCTCGCGCTCCTTGTCGGCGCGCACCTTGGCGAAGGCCGCCTCGTTGGCGGCGGGATCGTTCTGCACCGGAATCTGCGCCGCCATGCCGCCCATGGCGAAGGCGCCGCGGCGGTGGCAGGTCTGGACCAGCAGCGCCGCGTAGGCGCCGAGGAACGCCTTGCCCATCACCACCTGGCTGCGGTCGGGCAGCACGTAGTTCGGGTTCTTGGCGAACTTCTTGATGAAGGAGAAGATGTAGTCCCAGCGCCCGGCATTGAGGCCGGCGATGTGGTCGCGCAGCTCGCACAGGATCTCGTCCATCTCGAACGCCGCCGGCAGCGTCTCGATCAGCACGGTCGCCTTGATGGTGCCGACCGGCAGCCGAAGCTTGTCCTGCGCGTGGACGAACACGTCGTTCCACAGCCGCGCCTCGAGATGGGTCTCGAGCTTCGGCAGGTAGAAATATGGGCCGGTGCCCTGCGCGATCTGCTTCTTGGCGTTGTGGAAGAAGTAGAGCCCGAAATCGAACAGCGAGCCGGAAATCGGCTCGCCGTCGACCGTCAGATGCTGCTTCGACCAGGTGCCAGCCGCGCGGGCGCACGATCAGGACCGCCGGCGCGTCGCCGATCTTGTAGTCCTTGCCGCTCGCCGGATCGGTGAATTCGAGCGTGCCGTCCCAGCGGTCCTTCAGATTGATCTGGCCCTCGACATTGTTGGCCCAGGTCGGCGAGTTGGCGTCCTCGAAATCCGCCATGTAGACCTTGGCGCCGGAATTGAGCGCGTTGATGACCATCTTGCGGTCGACCGGGCCGGTGATCTCGACGCGGCGATCGAGCAGGTCGGGCGGGATCGGCGCCACCTTCCAGTCGTCGTCGCGAATCTCGCGCGTCTCGGCCAGGAAAGTCGGGCAGCTCGCCGGCGTCGTAGCGCGTCTGCTGCTCGGCGCGCAGCTCGAGCAAGTGCCTGCGGGTCGTGTCGAATTTGCGATGCAGGTCGGCCACGAAGGCGAGCGCCGTCGGCGGTCAGCACCTCGTCGTAGCGCGGCTCCATCGCGCCCCTGACGGCGACGCCCCTTACGGTAGATGCCGGCCGCGTGCGCGCCGGAACCTTGCGCGCCGCGACGGCACGGCCGCGTCGGCCGGCCCGCGGGCCGTGCCGCAGGCGCGACAGTCGCGCACGAGCTGCCGGGCCGCGCGCCGTTACCGGTTGCGCGGTCGCGCGCCGGACAGTGCGCTGCCGCCGCCTTGGGCAGAGCTCGCGCGACGACGCGGCCGCCCGCCGGCGGGCGCGCGGCCGCGCGACGGTCGCGGCCGACGCGTCCGCGCGCGGCCGCCGCTGCCTTGGCCTTTTCGTGCTCTGCCCGCCGCGGGCGCGGACGGTCTTGGCTGAGCGCCGCGTGCCTGCGCGCTTCGCCGCAGCGGCGCGCTTCGCGGCGGTCTTGCCGCGCACGACGCGGCCTCTTCCCAGCGGCTTTCTTGGCTCCGCCGCGGTTGCTTCGGCGGCGCCGCCTTGGCGGCGCCGCGCTTGCGCCGTCCTACGTTTGACCTCTTGGCTGATTTCGTCCGCCTTTTCGGCCGTCCGCCATCACCACTCCCTTCGCGCTTCAACAGATTGGCCGCCGATTCCAGCCACCCGATCGGCGCCGGCGGGCGCGGGCGGCGTCGGACGCGGGCGTCGCTGCTGGCGGCCTTCGGCTTGCGCGCTGCGTTTCGCGCGGTGCGGGCCGTGCTTCTTGCCGGCAGCGGCGTTGCGACTTGGTCTTCTTTGCTGCGCGGCTTGCGGCGCGCTCTTGGCGGCGCGCTTCTTGGCGGCGCTGCTTCTTGGCGGCCTTGGTCGTCTTCTTGGCGGCGCTTCGCCTGGCGGCAGCCTTGCGCTGCCGCGTCTTCTTGGCGCCCTTCGCGGCACCGTTTCGCGCGTCTTGGCGCGCGCGGGCGCCGCGGTCTTCTTCGGGTGTGCTTGGCTGTCTCTTGCTGCGCCGTCTTCCTTGCGCACTTGGCTCTTACGTCCGTCCCCGCTTGGACTTCCTCGTCGTCGCCATGTGGTGCTCCTCCTGTTTGCCCCACGCCTCTTCGCTTATCACACATCCGGTGAGTAACGTGCATCCGAAAACAGTGACAATCGCGACTCAGCTTACAGCTTCGAGCGATCGCGATGAAATGGCACGCTTCGAAATACTTTTCAAAGCGTCAGGCAGCGGGACCGCCGGTCGCCCAATCGAGCAACTCGACCGTGTGCACGATCGGGATGTCGGTCGCCTGCGCCGATCTGCACCATGCAGCCGACATTGCCGGTTGCGATCGACATCGGGCGCAGTCTTCTCGATGTTGGCGACCTTGCGGTCGCGCAAGCGCGTCGCGATCTCCGGCTGCAGCATGTTGTAGGTGCCGGCCGAGCCGCAGCAGAGATGGCCTTCGGGCACGTCCTTCACGATGAAGCCCGCCGCGTCGAGCAACTGTTTCGGCTCGCGCGCACGATCTTCTGTCCGTGCTGCAGCGAGCAGGCGGCGTGATAGGCGACCACGAGTCCCCGATTGCGGAACGGCGAGGCCGAGATCGAGCGTCGCCAGATACTCGGACATATCCTTGGCGAGCGCCGAGACCGCGCGCGGCCTTGTCGGCGTAGGCCGGATCGGTGCGGAACATGAAGCCGTAGTCCTTGACCGTCGTGCCGCAGCCTGAGGTCGGTGACCAGAATGGCGTCGAGGCCGCGCGCCGTCGACCTCGCGCATCCAGGCGTCGATGTTGCGGCGCGCCTGCGCGAGCGCCTGCGTGCTCGCGGCCCATGTGATGCACCAGCGCGCCGCAGCAGCCTTCGCCTGTCGGCAAGCACGACCTCGACGCCGTGTCGCGTGAGCAGACGGATCGCGGCCTCGTTGATCGCGGGCGCGAGCACCTGCTGGGCGCAGCCCGAGCAGCAGGGCGACCCGGGCTCGCCGCGGCGCCTTGCGGCCGGGAACACGCCGGCGCCTGTCGAGAGGGCGCGGGCCGGCGGCCGCGCGGGCGCCAGCGCGCAGCATGCGTCGCCATGCGCCGCATGAGACCCGCCCAGCTCTGCCGCTGAGGCGGAACCGGCCGATCGCGCCGCCGGCGCCGGCGCCCGCCGTCGGATGGCGGAGACGAGCCTGACGATCGGGCCGGCGAGCCGCGCGAGCGCAAGCGCGGCGCGAAAGCGCGCCGGGTAAGGCAGCATGCGCGCCAGCACGGCGCGCACCATCCGGTCGGGCAACGGCCGCGCGTAGGTGCGCTCGATGTGCGCCGCGCGCGTGGTCGACGAGGTGCATGTAGTGCACGCCCGACGGGCAGGTGGTCATGCAGGCGAGGCAGGAGAGGCAGCGGTCGATGTGCTTGACCACGTCGGCGGTCGCCGGCCGGTCGTGCTCCAGCATCTCCTTGATCAGGTAGATGCGCCCGCGCGGGCTATCGAGCTCGTCGCCGAGCAGCACGTAGGTCGGGCAGGTCGCGGTGCAGAACCCGCAATGCACGCAGGCGCGCAGGATCTTCTCCGACTCCGCGACCTGCGGATCGGCGAGCTGCGCGAGGGTGAAGGTGGTCTGCATCCGCTAGACGCCTGCGTACATGCGGCCGGGATTGAGCACGCCCTTCGGATCGAAGCCCTCCTTGACGCGCCTGGTGAGCGCGGCGAGCGACCGGATCCTGCGGCTCGAACACCGCGACCGCGGCGCGCACGGAAGCGGGCGCGCGCATCAGCGTCGCGTGGCCGCCGGTCGCCGCCACGGCCGCTCGCACCAGCGGCGCATGGGCGTCGTCGGACGGCGGCAGCTCGACCCAGATGAGGCCGCCGGCCCAGTCGTAGAGCACCGCGGCATCGACGGCGCCGGCGATCCGCGCCGCGACCTTGGGGCCGCTGGTCGGAGCCGTCGAGATGCGCCAGAGCGGCCGCTCGCGCGCGCTCTCCCGGCCGCGAACGGCGTGACGTCGCGCACGGCGCGCCACAGCATGCGCGACTCGGTTTCGCCGAGCCCATCCGAGCTCGCCGTACGGACTGCAGCATTGCGCTCAGGAGCTGCCGCCGGTGCGCGATCGAGGGCGGAACGCCTTCCAGCCGCAGCGCGGTCACGGCCCGGCCGGCGGCCGCGAGGCTCGCGACCGGCAGACGTGTCGCGGCGGGCGCCGGCAGGTGGGCGGCGCCCGAGACTTCGCCGGCCGAGCCCATCGCCAGCGCCATGGCCTGCGCGGCGGTCGCGTCGTCGAGCCCGAGGATGAGCAAGCGTCTCCTCGGTTTCCGGCTGCGGCAGCACCTTGATGGTGACGTCGGTCATGACCGCCAGCGTGCCCCAGGAGCCCGCCATCAGCTTGGAGAGATCGTAGCCGGTGACGTTCTTGACCACGCGTCCGCCCGACTTGAACGTCTCGCCGCGCCCGGACACCGCCGTGAAGCCGAGGAAGTGGTCGCGCGCCGCGCCGGCCTTGATGCGGCGCGGGCCCGAGAGGTTCGCCGCCAGCACGCCGCCGAGCGTGCCGCGGCCGGCCGGACCGCCGAGGAGTGGGCCGAGTCCATCGGCTCGAACGCGAGCTGCTGGCCGTTGGCGGCGACCAGCGCCTCGATCTCGGCGAGCGGCGTGCCGGCCTTGGCCGACAGCACCAGCTCCGCGGGCTCGTACAGCGTCACGCCGCTCAGACCGGACAGATCGAGCGTCAGATCCCACTGCGCGGCCGGCCGATCGCCCGCTTGGAGCCGTGGCCGACGATCTCGAGCGTCTTGTCTTGCGCCACGGCCGCCTGCACGGCAGCCTCGACCTCGGCTGCGTCGCGCGGCTGGAGGATGTCGGTCATGCGACTCAGGCCGCCCGCGGCTTGACCTCGCGGCCGATGCGCTTGCCCGAAACCCGGCGCGTCACCTCCAGGTCATAACGAGCCTGCAAGTTGATCCATGATTGCGCGTCCGTTCCGAAGTACATGGAGAATCGCAAGGCCGTATCGGCAGTGATTGCGCGCTTTCCCGCGATGATGGCCGCGATTCGATTGACCGGGACGTTGATGTCTTTCGCCAAGCGATAGGTGCTGATCCCCAGCGGATCAAGGATTCGTGCTTGAGGATGCGGCCGGGGTGGACGGGCTTCATCGGCGAGCGGCGTCGGTCAATCACCTCGCCGAAATCGACCCGCCCGGCATCTACATCGTCGCGACGTATGCTCATTTGCTAGCCCTTAGCGATAATCGCAGAACTCGACCTCGTAGGCATCGCCATCCCGCCACCGGAAGCGCGTTGCCCGTACGGTCGAGCGGTTCGTCGGGACGCTCTCGTCGACTGTCCGCGGCGACTGAAGCGCCGTGAGCCGCATCGGCACTCAGAACCGCGGAATATCCGGGAACGCGACCTTGCCGGCATGCACGTGCACGCGGCCGAGCTCGGCGCAGCGGTGCAAGGTCGGGAAACACCTTGCCGGGATTGAGCAGGCCCTTGTCGTCGAAGGCGCATTTGAGCCGCTGCTGGTGCGCGAGGTCGATCTCGCGAGAACATCACCGGCATCAGGTCGCGCTTCTCGACGCCGACGCCGTGCTCGCCGGTGAGCACGCCGCCGACCTCGACGCACAGCCTGCAGGATGTCGGCGCCGAACGCCTCGGCGCGCTCGAGCTCGCCCGGCTTGTTGGCGTCGTAGAGGATCAGCGGGATGCAGATTGCCGTCGCCGGCATGGAACACGTTGGCGACGCGCAGGCCGTACTGCTCCTGCATCTCGCGCATGCGCGCGAGCACCCGCGGCAGCTGCGCGCGCGGGATGGTGCCGTCCATGCAGTAGTAGTCGGGCGAGATGCGCCCGACCGCCGGGAACGCCGCCTTGCGGCCGGCCCAGAACAGCAGCCGCTCCTCCTCCGACTGTCGAGACCTTCAGCGTCGATCGCGCGGCATTGCGCGCGCGATCGCCGCCACGCGCTCGAGCAGATGGTCGACCTCGGCCGCCGGGCCGTCGAGCTCGACGATCAGCAGCGCCTCGACGTCGAGCGGATAGCCGGCATGCACGAACTCCTCGGCCGCGTGGATCGCCGGCCGGTCCATCATCTCCATGCCGCCCGGGATGATGCCGGCGCCGATGATGCTGCGCGACGCAGTCGCCGCCGTCCTCCGAGGTCGCGAAGCCGACCAGCACGGCGCGCGCGGTCTCCGGCTTGCGCAGGATGCGCACCGTCACCTCGGTGACGACGCCGAGCAGGCCCTCCGAGCCGGTGATGATGCCGAGCAGGTCGTAGCCGCCGGCGTCGAGATGCTTGCCGCCGATGCGCACGATCTCGCCGGTGATCAGCACCAGCTCGCAGCCGAGCACGTTGTTGGTGGTCAGCCCGTATTTCAGGCAGTGCACGCCGCCGGAATTCTCCGCGACGTTGCCGCCGATGGTGCAGGCGATCTGCGAGGACGGGTCGGGCGCGTAGTAGAAGCCGGCGTCCTCGACCGCCTTGGTGATCGCCGAGATTGGTGACGCCGGGCTCGGCCACCACGACGCGGTTCTCGAAATCGATCTCGCGGATGCGGTTGAACTTGCCCATGCCGAGCAGCACGCCGTCGGCGAGCGGCAGCGCGCCGCCCGACAGCGACGTGCCGGCGCCGCGCGGCACGACCTTGATGCCGTTCGTCGTGGCAATAGCGCAGCACGCGCGACGACCTGCTCGGTGGTCTCCGGCAGCACCACCACCATCGGCAGCTGCCGGTAGGCGGTGAGCCCGTCGGACTCGTAGGGCCGCATCTCGCGCTCGGCCGCGATCACGCCCTCGCCCGGCACGATCGCGCGCAGCGCCGCGACGATCGCGTCGCGGCGGGCGAGCACGTCGCCGTCGGGCTCCGGGCATCTTCAGCTGCGACATCGCGATCCTCCGTGCGCGCCGGCGTCACTGGTCGGCGAACATAGGCGATACCTGGGAGCGCGCGAGCGGCGAGCGATTGCGCCCGGCACGCGCATGGACAGCGCCTGTCCGGATGCACGAACATGATCGCGCGCGGCCGCCGTTGACACAGGCGCCGCAGGCCGTCCATTCGAACGTCGCGGCAGTTCGGCGGCATGCCGACGCGTTGCGCAGGACGGAAGTCAGACGATGCCAGAATTGTTGATTGCCGTAGTGGCGCGTTGCCGTGTTCGGCGCCGCGACGGCGTCGCGCGCAGGACCTGGCGGCCGGCGAGACATTCGTTCAAGAAATGCCTGCCCTGCCACGCGGTCGGCGAAGGCGCCAAGAACAAGGTCGGCCCGCTGCTCAACGGGCTCGAGGGCCGCAAGTCGGGCACCATCGAGGGCTACAGCTACACGGATGCCAACAAGAACTCCGGCCATCGTCTGGAACGAGGCGACCTTCCACGAATACATCAACGACCCGCGCGCGAAAATTCCCGGCACCAAGATGATCTTCGCCGGCATCAAGAACGAGAAGGAGATGGGCGACCTGTGGGCCTATCTGAAGCAGTTCGATGCCGACGGCAAGAAGAAGTGAGTCGGCGAGTCGCGTGACGCCGGATCGGTCGCGGCATCACGCCGCTGTCGCATTCCGTTCCATTTGCCGCCCCGGCGCGTTGACTGCGTCAAACTGTCGGCGCGGCAGGCTGCTGAGCCGCCGGTAGCGGATCGTTCCGTCGAGATTCCGCATGATCAAGGACCTGCTCGTCAATCTCTCCATCGGCGCCAAGGATGACGCCGCTGCCGCCTTCGCGTCGCCGTCGCGGCCGACGTTCGACGCCCATGCGTCCGGCGTCGCCTTCGCCTATGAACCGGTGATCCCGGCCACCGTGATGGGCGGCATGATGCCGGTCGACTTCATCGAGGCGCAGCGCGCCGAGAACGAACAGGCGGCCGGCGGCCAGCGCCGCGTTCGACAGGCCGCGACGCGCGCCGGCGTCGTCGGTCGAGACCCACGTGTTCTCGTCGACCGCTGCGGGCGCCGCCGACCAGTTCGGCCGCATGGCGCGGCGCTTCGATCTCGCGTCGTCGCGCAGGCGGACCCGGACACGGCTCCGGCCGAGGACATGATCGCCGAGGCCGCGCTGTTCCAATCCGGCCGGCCGGTGATCGTGGTGCCGTACATCCACAAGGGCGGGCTCAAGCTCGACCGCATGATGGTGTGCTGGGACGGCGGACGCACCGCGGCGCGCGCGATCGGCGACGCCATGCCCCTGCTCGAGCGCGCCAAGCAGGTCGACGTGGTGATCGTGACGGGCGAGGAAGGCAAGCGCGACACGAGTCCCCGGCGCCGACATGGGCCAGCATCTGGCGCGCCACGGCCTCAAGGTCGAGGTCAAGCGCATCGTCGCCGCGACGGCGACGTGCAGACACGCTGCTGTCCTATGCGGCCGACAGCGCCGCCGACATGATCGTGATGGGCGGCTACGGCCACTCGCGCCTGCGCGAATTCATCCTCGGCGGCGTCACGCCGCGAAGGCAACAACCGAATGTTCATGACATGCCTCGCGTGCACGGCCGCCGCGTGTTTCAGTGTCGCGGACGCTCATGCGGCGTCCTCCTCGGCCCGGGCAGCGCGGTCTGCACCACGAGGCCGCGCGCGCGCGCATCGACGACGCCGAGCGCGCGCAGCGCGAACAACGTGAGCGTCTGCACGGCCTCGCGCCTCGTCGACGACGTCGTCGGTCTGCTCGGCGCGAGCGGTCCGATCAAGCCTTCGAGCAACGCGCCGACCAGCGCCGGCGCCGCCAGCGGCGCATCCTGCTCGGGCAGATGCGCGCCGGCGATCGCGGCGCGCAGCCGCGTCTCGAACTCGCCGGCGAGCGCCTTGCGGTAGGCGAGGCGCACGACGTCGATCTCGGCGTCGACCGGCTCGGCGATCACCGCCCAGGCGAGCCGGCGATCGCGCACGGCGCGCGCCGCGAACGTCGACGATCGCGGCGGCGAGCGCCGACAGCGGTCCGGGCGCGGCGTCGGCCGCGCGCCGCATGGCGGCGAGCTCACGCTCCGAGACGGCGGCGACCAGCGCGGTCACCAGCTCGGTCTTGGAGGGGAAGTAGCGATAGACGGTGCCGGCGGCGATGCCCGCGCGCTCGGCGACCGGCACGATCTGCACCGCGTCCATGCCTTGCTCGGACGCCAGCGCCCGCGCCGCCGCGACGATTGCGTCGTGCCGGGCCGCGAGCCGCTGAATCACCCGTTCGGTGCGGCGGTAGGCCATGAATCACCCGATAAAGAGTGAACCATGATTCACGGCCAGGAGCAACTCAGTGATGTCATTACGAGCCGAACGCAAGCAGTCCAGGAGGCTGGCGCCGCATGGATCGCTTCCTCGCTTACGCTTCTGCAATGCGGCAGGCCCTGTCGCTGCGCGCAGGGATCGCTTACGCGCCGCGGGCGGCCAGGGCCTTCTCGCGGATCTGGCTGATGGTCGTGGCCGGCGTGATCGCCTCCGGATCGATCTTGACGTGGATGATCGCCGGCTTGCCGGACGCTCTGCGCCGCCTCGAACGCGGCGGCAAAATCGGCGGTCTTCTCCACCGTGGCGCCGAAGCCGCCGAAGGCGCGCGCATAGGCGGCGAAATCGGGATTGTTGAGCGCGGTCGCGGAGACCCGGCCGGGATAGTCGCGCTCCTGGTGCATGCGGATGGTGCCGTACATGCCGTTGTCGACGACGATGACAATGACCGGCAGCTCGTGCTGCACGGCGGTCGCGAATTCCTGGCCGTTCATCAGGAAGTAGCCGTCGCCGGCGAACGCCACCACGGTGCGCTCGGGATAGAGCCGCTTGGCGCCGACCGCGGCCGGCACGCCATAGCCCATCGAGCCGGAGGTCGGCCCGAGGAAGCGTGCCGAATTGCCGGAACCGGATAGAACCGGTGCACCCACGCCGCGTAAGTTGCCGGCGCCGACCGTGATGATCGCATCCGGCGGCAGATGCTCGCGCAGCCACACGACGATCTCGCCGATGTTGACGGCGCCCGGCATCGACGTCGCCTGCTCGGTCCAGGCGAGATAGTCGGCGTGAGCGGCCTCGGTCTCGGCGCGCCAGCGGATCTCGTTGGGCGGCTGCAGGCCCTCGAGCGACGCGGCGAATGCGGTCGGCGCCGCGTGGATCGCCAGGTGCGGACGATAGACGCGTCCGAGGTCCTCGGCGCCCGGATGCACATGCACGAACGTGACCTGCGGCGTCGGGATGTCGAACAGCGTGTAGCCCTGCGACGGCATCTCGCCGAGCCGCCCGCCGACCATGATGACGAGATCGGCCGCCTTGATGCGCGCGAGCAGCTTCGGGTTCGGCCCGATGCCGAGGTCGCCGGCGTAAGCACGGATGCAGCGCGTCGAACAGATGGAAGCGGCGGAACGTGGTGATCGACCGGCAGGGCGAAGCGCTCAGCGAAGCGTTGAACGCTCGCGCAGGCACCGGGCGACCAGCGGCTGCCGCCGAGGATCATGAGCGGCCGCGTCGCGGCCCAGATCAGCTTCTGCAGCCGCGCCATTTCCGAGAGGCCCGGCCAGGTCTCGATCGGCTCCGCCGCCGGCACGTCGGCGACCGCGACCCGCTCGGTGAGCATGTCCTCGGGCAGCGCGATCACGACCGGTCCGGGCCGCCCGCTGGTCGCGGTATGGAACGCGCGCGAGACGATCTCGGGGATCCGCGCCGGATCGTCGATCTCGGTCGTCCACTTGGTCATCGAGCCGAACACGGCGCGATAGTCGAGCTCCTGGAACGCGTCGCGCCCGCGCATCTCGCGCCCGATCTGGCCGACGAACAGGATCATCGGCGTGGAATCCTGCTGCGCGATGTGGATGCCGGGCGACGCATTGGTGGCGCCGGGTCCGCGCGTCACGAAGGCGACGCCCGGACGCCCGGTGAGCTTGCCGATCGCCTCCGCCATCATGGCGGCGCCGCCTTCCTGGCGGCAGACCGTGACGGCGATGTCGCGATCGTGGAAAGCGTCGAGCACCGCCAGATAGCTCTCGCCCGGAACGCAGAACGCGTGGCGCACGCCTTGCACGATCAGCTGGTCGACGAGGACCTCGGCGGCGGTCCGCGTATTGTCTTTGGCACGCATCAACGGCACTCCATGGGCGCCAGAGGGACGTTCTCCCGGCTTATCAACGTCCCCCCGGTTTGTCATGCGCTTCGCGCACGTCCGTCTGGATTGCCCTGCGTCCGTGTGTAGTGGGTCAGTTTGAATCCACGGCCATCCTTCGAGACGCGTCGCTTGCGCGACGCTCCTCAGGATGAGGGCTGGAGCAAGCCGCCCGCTGGGACCTCATCCTGCAGAGTTCTGGTCGAAAAGGAATCCAATGGAGTCAGTGCCCTCCAACGCCCTCATGCTGAGGTGCTTTCCCGGACGAAGTCCGGGAAAGCCTCGAAGCACGCACCGCGGGGTCGCGAACTGATCCACTGGCCCCGGGTGGCGCCCCTTGACTTCCGCCACGCCAGGTCATCGCCTGCAGGCATGATCGAGCGAACGATCGAGAGCGCATTCAGCGACGAGGAGCTGCTCGCCGATGTGATCGCCGGGCTGATCGCCGACGTGCGCCACGTGGCGGTCGGCAACGCCTCGCCGATCCCGGCCACGGCGGCGCTGCTCGCGCGCGAGCGCGGCAACGGGCGCCCGTATGTCTCGCTGCTGGGCAGCCGCAAGCACACCTTCTTCACCGACGGCGGCCGCGAGCTGTTCGACTGTGCGGGCCAGGGCCGCATCGACGCCTTCTTCCTCTCCGGCGGCCAGATCGATGGCCAAGGCAACATCAACCTGGTGAGCACCGGCGACTACGACAGTCCGCAGGTGCGCTTTCCCGGCTCGTTCGGTTCCGGCTACCTGTACTACGCGGTGCCGCGCGTCATCCTGTTTCGGCTCGAGCATTCGCGCCGCACGCTGGTGCCGCGCGTCGACTTCGTCAGCGCGGCGGGCACGTCGCCGGCGAACGTCTACCGGCCGGGAGGCCCGATCGCGCTCGTCACCAACCGCTGCTTCTTCGCGTTCGACCGGACGGCCGGCCGCTTCCGGCTCGTGAGCGTTCATCCCGGGCATTCGGTCGAGGAGGTGGTCGAAAACACCGGCTTCGCATTCGAGCGGCCGGAGGTGGTGCCGGTCACTCGCGCGCCGTCTGCCGAGACGCTGCGCCTCATGCGCGAGGTGGTGGGCCCGCAGATGGCCGAAGTCTATCCGGTGTTCGCCAAGCGGGTGTTTCCACCCTCCCCTTGAGGAGGATTATCGCGCGCGTCTGAAGCCCGCAGGGCTCGCGGTTGTCCACAAAATTTGGTTTTTTGTGGACAACCTCTGTAGTGGGAGATTAGGGTTGTCCACGCAATAGCCAATCGCGTGGACAACCATGAAATCAGTGCCTCCCGCACTTCTCACTCTCTACGCCGACTTGCTGCAACAGGTGCAATTGAGCACCGTGGTACCGGGTTCTGTCAGAACCCAGGAGATCAAAGGCACCAAGTACCTGAAAGCCAACACGACGGTTGGTGCGCTTCGGCGGACAATCTATCTCGGTCCGGCAGACGACCCGGCCGCTCAGGAAAGAGCGCAAGCGACCCGAGAGGAAATGGAGCGCGCCAAGGCGCGCCGGAAAACGGTCATACTGCTCAGAAATGCCGGCGTCCCAGTGCCCACCACTGAACTGGGGCGAGTGCTCGATGTTCTCGCAGCCGCCAACCTGTTCGCCCAAGGGCTCGTTCTGGTCGGCACAGCGGCATACCAATGCTATTCGCCGCTCGTTGGAGCTGCCCTTCCCGCCGCGGCGCTGACAACGCGGGACGCAGATCTGGCGACCGCGACCCTGGCGCTTTCGGCGCAGTACAACACGTTCGAAAACGATGCCACGCAGCCTACCCCTCCCCCCAATCTGGAAACCATCTTGCGACAGGCGGACCCCACTTTCAGGGCGCTACCGGGTTTAAATCGCAAGGCGTTGCCGTCGCATTTTAGAGCCGCCTCAGGATTTCTGGTCGATCTGCTCGTTCCAGTCCGCAGACGTTCCGACACAAACCCCGTGCCGATACCAGGACTGCAGGCGGGAGGAGCACCGATGCAGTATTTGGACTGGTTGATCGATATGCCGAGTCCCGCTGTTGCGCTTTATAGGTCGGGGGTGCTTGTTCAAGTGCCACGACCGGCTCGCTATGCAATTCATAAGCTCGTTCTGGCGCAGGAAAGCGACCGATCGGTCGCCAAACGTCAAAAGGACCTCCTGCAAGCCAAGTCATTGTTCGAGGCGTTGAGTGAGACCGACCCATACTCGATTCAAGACGCGCTTGAGGACGCCAAGAGTCGGGGAAGGAAGGGCTGGCAACGCCCGATCGAAAGATCATTGCGGGAGTTGGGCCTCAAAGCGCAATGATAAGTCCATCTTGCGCGTGGTGTCGCCCCCGGCTTTGGACAGGTGCCCCGCGTCACCCCTCCTGGAACGCCTCCTGGCGCTTGGAGCGGATGGCCGGCAGGGCGATCAGCAGCAACAAGGCGGCCGACGCGATCAGCAGGGCGAGGCTGATCGGGCGCTCGATGAAGATCATCGGATCGCCGCTCGAAATCCGCATCGCGCGCCGCAGGTTCTCTTCCATCAGCGGGCCGAGCACGAAACCGAGCAGCATCGGCGCCGGCTCGCATTCGAGCCGGATGAAGATGTAGCCGAGCACGCCGAAGATCGCCGCCAGGATCACCTCGAACGCGTTGTTGCTCACCGTGTACACGCCGATGGCGCAGAACATCAGGATGCCGAGATAAAGCAGGCGGTAAGGCACGCGCAGCAACTGCACCCACAGGCCGATGAGCGGCAGGTTGATGATCACCAGCATCAGGTTGCCGATCCACATCGAGGCGATCAGGCCCCAGAACAGCGTCGGCCGCTCGGTCATGACCTGCGGGCCCGGCTGGATGCCGTGGATGGTCAGCGCCCCGATCATCAGCGCCATGACGGCGTTGCCCGGGATGCCGAGCGTGAGCATCGGTATGAACGAGGTCTGCGCGCCGGCATTGTTGGCCGATTCCGGTCCGGCCACGCCCTCGATCGCGCCCTTGCCGAAGCGGGAGGGGTCCCGGGCCGTTTTCTTTTCCAGCGCGTAGGCGGCGAACGAGCTGAGCGTGGCGCCTCCGCCCGGGAGGATGCCGAGGAACGATCCCAGGGCGGTTCCGCGCAGGATCGCCGGAAAGGCGAGCCGGAAATCCTCGCGCGACGGCCACAGGTCGCGGATCTTCTGCGCGACCATGATCCGCTGCTGCGGCGGCGCGACCAGATTGGCGATCACCTCGCCGACGCCGAACACGCCGATCGCCACCGGCACGAAGCCGATGCCGTCGGAGAGCGTCACCAGCCCGAAGGTGAAGCGCGTCCCGCCGGTATTGCCGTCGGTGCCGACCAGGCCCAGCAGCAGGCCGAGAATGATCATGGCGACGGCCTTGACGACCGAGCCGTGCGCCAGCACGACCGCCGCGATCAGCCCGAGCACCAGCAGCGAGAAATATTCCGGCGCGCCGAACGAGAGCCCGACCTTGGCCAGCGGCGGCGCGAACAGCGCGATGATGAGGGTCGCAACGGTGCCGGCGAACAGCGAGCCGATCGCCGCGATCGCGAGCGCGGCGCCGGCGCGGCCCTGGCGCGCCATCTGGTGACCGTCGATGCAGGTGACGACCGAAGAGGTCTCGCCCGGCATGTTGACCAGGATCGACGTGGTCGAGCCGCCGTACTGCGCGCCGTAGAAAATCCCGGCCAGCATGATCAGGCCGGAGATCGGGTCGAGATAGAACGTCAGCGGCAGCAGGATCGCGACCGTCGGCACCGGCCCGATGCCGGGCAGCACGCCGACCAAGGTGCCGACCAGGCAGCCGATCAACGCGAAGCCGAGATTGGCCGGCGTGAGCGCCACCGCAAAGCCGGTCGCCAGGTAGGAGAGGAGCTCCACGTCACCACTCCGGCCAGACGGGGATCGGCAGTCCGAGCGCCCAGATGAAAATCGCCCAGGTGAAGAACACCAGCGCGGCGGCGGCGGCGACAACTTCCAGCGGCCGCATGTCGCGCCCGCCGAGCGCGCCGATGCCGATCAGCAGCAGTCCGGCGATCACGATGCCGAGCCGCTCGATGGTGAGCGCGAAGGCGGTGAGCGCGGCCGGGATCAGCACGATCGGCCGCCAGCGCAGCGCCGGTGGCCCGTCCTCGGCATCGGCGGCGCGCAGACCCATGACCAGCACCACGGCGCCGAGCAGCAGCAGGATCCAGCACAGCAGCCGCGGCACGTAGCCGGTCCCCATGCGCACGGCGGTGCCGACGGGATAGTTCCGCGACAGCCACAGCCCGAGGACCGCGAAGCCGATGAACATCAGACCGGCCAGCACGTCCTTGCGCGCCAGCGCCCGCAACCAGAACGGCCGCGGCTCGGGCGAGTGCTGAACGCTCTCGGTGGTCATCGGCCCCGGCCGGGGGGCTCTCGCGGCCCGGGATGATGGGGAGCAGCAGGTAGCCTTCGCGCTCACCGCCGGCATGGATCGTGTTGGTGCCGGTATTGTAGTCGGCGTGATAGTGCATATAGGAAGCACTCCCCGCCCCGTCGCGCGGCTGGATGTCGAGGCGGATGCGGTGGCCGCGGCAGAACACCATCGAGGTCGGCCAGATCTCGACCTCGACCCGCACGACCTCGCCGGGCCTAAGGTAAAGCCGCCGCGCGTGCTTGTGATAGGGGCGGTACGGCAACGACAGGTCCGGATCGAGCTCGCGGTGCGAGACCCGCAGCCAGCCCTTCGCCACCGGCACCGGCGTGCCCTGCTGGCCGGTCTCCAGAACCTCGTGGCCGTCGGCGTCGATGTTGCGCAGCGTGAGGAACACATCCATGTCCTCGGTCGAGCTCGACACCCAGAAGCTCGCGGCAACCGGTCCGGTGACTTCGGTATCCTCCGCGAGCGGCGGGGTTTCCAGCGCGACGCCCATGCCGGGCTTGATGCCGCCGCCCATCACTTGCGAGGACGCCGCGGAGGTCGAACCCATGGAGCCGAGGCTGGTCGCCGCATAGGTGCACGATCCGGCGTCGGCGGGGTTGCGCGGTGCAAGCGTTCCGGTTCGCGGCTCCTGGCCGGGCGCGGTCTGCGAGAGATCGAAATAGAATTTGGTCCACTGCGTGCGCGCAAGCGGCCACTCGTGCTCGTCGCGCCACTCGACCTGGTCGCGGCCCTTGCGGATCGCAAGCTTCACCGGCGGCTCGTCCATGACGCCGTTGTCGATGCCCCTGAGCCAGTAGTCGAAGAAGCGCAGCTGATCGCGCCGGCCGTCCTCGGTGTAGAACGGGTGCACGTGCGTGCCGGCGTGCATCCGCAGCTTCTTGTGCTTGGAGGCGGCGCGCACGAAGGCCTCGGTGTTGCCGCGCAGATGCAGCGCCATGCCGGACCAGTTGCCGACGCGTGAGCAGCGGCTGCGTGATCCGCTCCCACTGTGCCTGCGCGGCGCGGAAGGCGCCGCTGTCGAGGCTGTTGCCCAGCCAGAAGTGCAAAGTATTGATCTGCCAGGCGTTCGGCTGGTGCAGCGAGGCGCGCCCGACCAGGTGGTGCATCATATGCGCCACGAACCAGTTGGGCATGAACACGCTGAGGATCCCGCCATGGAACAGCGCGTCGCGGTAGAGGTCGGCGAAACCTTCCCAGGGGATGATCGCCGCCAATGACGGCGGCTGCAGGTTGGCCACGAACCATTGGTTGATCGCGTAGTAGGAGATGCCGGAGAGGCCGACCTTGCCGTTGCACCACGGCTGCGCCGCCGCCCACTCGATCGCGTCGTAGAAGTCGACCGCCTCGGCGAGCGACCACGGTTCGCACTGGCCGGGCGATTTCCCGCTGCCGCGCCCGTCGACCCGGACGGCGGCGTAGCCCTTCGGCACCCACCATTCGGGATTGACGGTCTCCCAATTCATGTACGGGTTCGGCTTTTCCTCAAGCGTCTCCGGGGGAACCCAAAGCTTGTCCTTCTGGTAGGGGCCGAGATTCATGATCGCCGGAAACTTGCCGGCGTCATCGGGGCGGAAGACGTCGGCGATGAGCCGCGCGCCGTCCCGCATCCGGATCGCGACATCCTTCTCGACCACGATCCGGTAGGCGGCAGCGGCGGGCGGCGCTTGCATTTTCATCGGCTACGGTTTTCCTCTCAGCCTCGGCCGAACCGGGACCGCAAGTCGTCATTGCCGGGCTTGACCCGGCAATCCATCCGTTCACAAGACTCTTGCGAAGAATGATGGATGCCCGGGTCAAGCCCGGGCATGACACTTGCGAAGGTCCCGCATCTGCGGTGTACCACTCCGCTGCGCTCCGTGCTGCCTACCCGCGTGCGGGACACGAAGATCCTCGCTAGTCCGCCAGATCGATCTTGACCTCGTTGACGATCTTTTCCCAGAGCTCCCTTTCGCCTTGCAGCCACGACTTGGCGTCGGCCGGCGACCTGGTCGGCACGGGGCGCATGCGCTGCTTGTTGAACGCGTCCTGTCCGGCCGGCGAGTTCACCGCCGCCACGATCTCCCGGTGCAACGTCTCGAGCACGTCGTTGGGCAGTCCCGCCGGCGCGAAAATGCCGAGCCACTGCAGCGTACCGACGCCCGGGTATCCGACCTCCGCCATCGTGGGCACATCGGGATAGTCGGGCATGCGCGCGTCGGCGACGAGCGCGAGCGGGCGGATCTGGCCGCCGCGAATCAGCGCCGCCGTGGTGGCCACGTTGAGAAACGCCACGTGCGCGTCGCCGCTGGCCAAATCCTTGAGCGATCCGGCAGCGCCCTGCTTGTTGGGAATGTGGACGAGATCGAGGCCGGCGCGCTTGGCGAGCACTTCCATGTCGAAGTGGATGAAGCTGCCCACGCCCACGCTGCTGTAGCGGACCTTGCCGGGGTTCTGCTTGGCGTGCGCGACGAATTCCGCGAAGGTTTTGGGGGCGAAATTCGTGGTCGTGGCGACCAGGAGGGCTGTAACATCGGCGACGCGCGCGACCGGGATCACCTGCTTGAAATAGTCGAACGAGAGTTTCTTCGGAAAGATGACCGGCGTGATCACGTTGGTGTTCACGTTGCCGAGCATCAGCGTGTAGCCGTCCGGCTTGGCGCGGTTCAATTCCTCGATCGCGATGATGCCGCCGGCGCCCGGCTTGTTCTCCACCACGAACGGCTGTCCGAGGTTCTGCCGCATCGGCTCGGTCACGATGCGCGCGACAATGTCCGTCGCGCCGCCCGGCGCGTAGGGTACGATCACCTTGACGGGTTTGCTCGGATACTTCTCTTGCGCGGCGGCGCTGTCGGCGACGGCGAGCAATGCCGCGAACAGGACGACCCCGGTGAAGCGTTTCATGGCAGTTCCCCTTTTTCTGAGCCGTGTCCCCGCGCGCTGCAGCGCGCAGCGCTGCTGCGCAGATGCGGGACACCGGTTGCTTCATCCTCATAGGAAACCAAACAACCGGGGTCCCGGGTCTGCAGCGCATCACATCGCCGGTCGGATATATCCGACTTGCGACACTCTGACTTCGCACTCTGAGCGCCCGAAGTCGGGAACACCCGACTTCGGGTGCGCTGCGCTGCGCCCGGGACACGAGCGGCCGGCTCTTTCGATAACCCTCGTCTCCAGCCCGCCCGCTATTCCGTCAGATCGATCTTCACCTCATCGGTGATCTTCTTCCACAGGGCGATTTCATCCTGCAGCCACGTCTTCGCTTCGTCGGACGATTTCGATCGGCACGATGTTGAAGTACTGCTTGCTGAAAGCTTTCCTTCACCTGCGGCGACTTCCATCGCCTGCAGGACGGTCTTGTTGAGGGTATCGAGCACCTCCTTCGGCGTGCCGGCGGGTGCGAACAGCGCCTTGCCAGGCGAGCGTGCCGACGCCCGGATATCCGCCTCGGCGATGGTCGGCACGTCAGGATACTCGGGCAGCCGCGTCGGATTGATGAGCGCGACCGGCCGGATCTGCCCGGCCTTGATCATCGGGCCGGAGCTCGCGACGTTGAGGAACGACGACCTGCACGTCGCCGGTCGCCATGTCCTTGAGCACGCCGGAGGCGCCGGCCTTGTTGGGGATGGCGTTCATCTCGATCCCGGCGCGCTTGGCGAACACCTCGGTGTCGTAGTGCGGATAGCTGCCGACGCCGACGTGGCCGTAGCGGACCTTGCCCTTGTTCTGCTTGGCGAGGCGATCACTTCGGCAAGCGTCTTCGGCGCGAAAGTCCTTGGTGGTCACGACGATGAAGGCCGGAATGTCGACCAGGCGCGCGACCGGGACGACGTCCTTGTCGTAGTTGATGGTGAACTTCTTCGCGTGCACGATCGGCGTGATCGCGTTGGTCGTCACGTTGCCGATGAACAGCGTGTAGCCGTCCGGCCTTGCGCGCGCCATTTCCTCGATCGCCGACGATGCCGAAGGCGCCCGGCTTGTTCTCGGTCACGAACGACTGCGCCGAGGATCGGCGCGCATATGCTCGCCGAGGATACGCGACACGATGTCGGTCGCGCCGCCCGGCGCATAGGGCACGATGATCTTCACCGGCTTGCTGGGATACTTGTCCTGCGCAGACGCCGCGCTCGCCGCCAACGCGATGCAGAGGCCGACAAGAGATCGAGCTCAGTCGTTTCATTCTTTCCTCCCTGATTCGTTCCCGGCGATGCTTTCGATCGAGCAGGCCGATCCCTCATGTCTCCACTCGTTACCCGAGCCATTCATCGGTTTCGATTCTCGGATGCGGCATCGCTCACGCGGCCTTGATGCCGTGCAGGCTGTGCGAGGCATCCTTGCACGGTGAAGAATACCACGTCGCCGTCGGCGGTCGCTCTGCCGCCATGGATGGTGTTGGCCGGAACGTAGAGCACGCGAGCCGGGCTTGGCCTCGATCTCCTTGCCGTCGATGCTGGCGCGGAACGTTCCTTCCAGCATGTAGATCCACTGCTCGTTGGGATGCGAGTGCGGCTCGGCGCCGGTGCCGGCCGGCATCCGCATCAGGGCGACGATCATGCGGTCGCCTTCGACGCAAGCGCCCTCGACCGAGCGAGTAGTCCGGGCCGCCCTTGATGTGGATTGATGGTGGCGAGATCGAAGACGTGCTCGCCCGGTCCGGCGCGCTTGGCGCCGGGTGTGCGGGCGGCGGGCGCTGGGTTCGGCCATGGCGGTTCTCCGGTCTTGGGGCGCGTCGTCTTGCGACCTTAGCACCAGTTGCGAATGGGCTCAGTTCGCCCATCTGTTGCCGCCGCGTCGGTTTCGGCGGACTCCAAGGAACACTAGGAGCACGTCAGAGCGGGGTGCAAATCGGCTGGCGTAATGCCCACGATCAGAACCCCTAATGCGGCACTGCACTCGGACCAGTCCGCATATCAACGTCATTGCGGCTGGCGCACGGCAGCCCTACGATGGCGCGCACCGCAAAGTCATCAAGGTCGCGGGCAGTCCCGTCCAATGAAACGGGCAAGAAGCGACCGGGGCGCGCGCCAACTGCAGGCGCTCGAACGAAGCCATGGCTGCCGGGGAGGCCAATGCTTCATCGCCGCTGTGACGATCGTGCACGAATCCGCCTGAGCGCTCTCCGGCGCGCTCTGCCGTGCCCGTCCGCCGCACGCGGCTGCGCCTGTCGCGCATGAGGCCCAGACGCCCTCGGCGGCGAACGCCAGCTAGAAAGAAACATCGGGGAGTGAAGCCATGAGGACAGGGAACATCACGAGACGGCGGCTGCTGGAAGGGGGTCTCGGTCTCACGGTCGCGAACTTCATGCCGTGGAGCGCATCCCGCGGGCGTTCGCGGCGGACGAGGACGACCGCGATCGTCGCGGCCGCAAAGCCGCTCGGCGCGGCCGAGCTGCGCGGCATGATCTGGTCGAACTACTACGTGCCGATGCAGCCCGCGATGGAGGAGTTCAAGAAGCTGACCGGCATCGGCGTCGGCTCGATCCAGGACATCTCGATCTTCGACGCGCCGCAGCGCGCGATGGCGGAAGCGGTGTCGCGCTCGCCGCAGTTCGACTTCTTCCACATCGACTTCGAACATGATCCCGTCGCTCGCCTCGGCCGGCCTGCTCGAGCCGCTCGACGACTACATGAAGAAGACCGAACTTCAAGATCGACGCCGTCGGCGACTACGCCAACTTCATGACCTACAGGGGCAACACCTACGGCATCACCACCGACGGCAACGTGCACATCCACTACCTGCGCAAGGATCTGGTGGAGAATGCCGACAACCAGAAGCGTTTCGACGACAAGCACGGCAAGACGCTGGCATTCCCGCAGACCTGGGAAGACGACCTGCGCATCCAGCAATTCTTCCACAATCCGGACAAGGACATCTACGGCTCCGGCAGCCTGCGCAACCGCGCGAACGGCGCCACCTGGTGGTACATGATGTTCTACTCGGCCGGCGGCTTCCCGTTCGACGACGACATCAATCCGACCATCAACAACGAGGCCGGCGACTACGCGGTCGAAATCTATCTGCAGGAAAAGAAGGCCGCGCATCCGGAGTTGGCCGGCTGGGGAACGCCGCAGATGATCCCGCGCATCGTCGGCGGCAAGGTCGCGTCATGCCAGTACTGGGACGGCACGGCGCGGCTGAACGAGAACAAGGAGAAGTCCGCCGACCGTCGGCAAGTGGCTGTACGGCCTGGTGCCGGGCTCCGACAAATCCGGCAAGCGCATCCACCGCTCGATCTCGTCGCCGCTCGCCGCGATCCTGGTCAACAAGTACAGCCCGCGCAAGGCGCAGGCCGCCTACCTGGCGCTGTGGTGGGCAACGCTCAAGAACTCGACGCCGATCGTGTCCGACAAGGTCAACACGTTCCACGACGCCTGGCACAAAGGCCACATTACAGCGCCGGCGATCATCGAGAACTACACCCCGGCCGGCATGAAGGCGATCGAAGCGAACCTGCAGGTGGTCAGCCCGCCGATCTATCTGACCGGCTACCTGGAGTTCCAGGACCTGCTCGGCGAAGAACCTGTCCGAGGCCTATGTCGGCCAGCTGCCGGCGAGCGAGGTGCTCAAGCGCACGACCGACGAATGGAACGGCGTGATCAACCGCATCGGCCGGCGCAAGCTCAAAGAGGAGCTCGCGAGCTACAAGGCCGTGATGCCGAAGAAGGACAAGCCGGCCTAAGCGTAGGATCTCGCGGCCTGACCAAACACCACACCGTCATCCTGAGGTGCCCGAGCGAAGCGAGGGCCTCGAAGGATGCTCCAGAAGTCGCCAGCGGCGGCGCCGCGCGTGCTTCGAGGCTCTCCCCGACTTCGTCGGGGAGAGCACCTCAGCATGACGGGGTTGGAATCTGCTGAATCGCTGGTTGCTCTTTCCCGTCAGGCTGCTGGGAACTGCACTCGAACCCGGTGCATGAGGTTGAGGTGACAACTGCTTCGGCAGCTGCGGCCGGCGACCCGCCGCGGATATCCGTGCGCGAAGCCTCCCGCGCGCGGGCGATCCGCAAGTTCAGATGGTCGATTCTCGGCGCCGCTGATCGCGCTGTTCGTGCTGGTGCTGATGCCGGTGCTGTTCCTGCAGCTTTACTTCTCGTTCCATCAATGGACGGTCTATCTCGGCAGCTGGTGGGACGCCGAGTGGGTCGGCCTTGACCTGTTCCAGGAGGTCTTCACCGACCCCCGGTTCGGCTGGGCGATCCTGCGCTCGCTTGGCTTTGCGACCGCGTCCACGGTCGGCTGCTTCGTCCTCGGCTTCGCGCTCGCGTATTTGATGCGCAAGCCGTTTCCGGGCCATTCGTTGTTCTACGTGATCTTCATCCTGCCGATGCTCACGGTGCCGATCGTCATCGCCTACACGGCGGAGATGATGCTGTACCAGAGCGGCCCCATCAACGACATCATCACCCGCCTGAGCGGGACGGAATTCAAGCCGGCATGGCTCACCGATCCCGGATCGCGATGTTGGCGGTGACGCTTCTGGAGATTTGGAATTGGACGCCGTTCTCCTTCATCATCATGCTGGCGGGCCTCGCGGCAATTCCGAAGGAGCCGATCGAAGCCGCGCAGATCCTCGGCGCGTCGCGCTGGCGCATTTTCTGGGAGGTGCAGCTGCCGCTGCTGCGGCCGGTCATTCTGCTTGCGCTCGTGCTGCGCTTCCTGGAAGCGATGGCGGAATTCCCGAAGACCTGGGCGCTGTTCCAGGGCGGCCCGGGGACCGCGACCGAGACCATTCCGGTCTACATCTTCCTGACCACCTGGCAGTACTTCCAGATCTCCAAGGGCGCGGCGCTCTCCTACGTCGCCATGGTGCTGATGATCGTGATCGTGCTGCTCGCGATCCGGCTGCTGCAGCGCGAGAAGCACGCGCTCGACGCGATCTACGCCAAGCCCGAGCCGGGACGGTAGGCCCGGCCGATGACCAAGTCAAGCGCCGCCGCCGGATCACGACAATCGCGCGCTACGCGCTTCTGAGCGTCTGGGCGATTGTCGTGTTCTTCCCGATCTATTGGATGGTCTCGACCTCGTTCAAGCCCGATACCCAGTGGTTCGCGTGGCCGCCGGTCTACTTCCCCGATCCGCCGACCTTCAACAACTACATGAACGTGTGGTTCGGCGTGCAGGAATATGCCGAGACCCAGTACATCCAATCGCTGCAGAAGCCGCTGATTGCGCTGCGCAACTCGCTGATCATCGCGTCCACCTCGACGCTGCTGGCGGTGGCGTTCGGGGCGGTGCTCGCCTACGGCGTCTCGCGCTACCGCATCCTGTCGGAGGTGCGGATGTTCCAGCTGCTGATGCTGCGCATGATCCCGCCGATCGTCGTGGTGGCGCCGCTCTCGCTCTACTACTCGGCGCTCGGCCTGCTCGATTCGATGTTCGGACTGATCATCATCTACTTCCTGACCAGCCTTCCTTACGCGGTGTGGATGACCAAGAGCTTCATCGACGAAGTGCCGCGCGAGATCGAGCAGGCCGCCGAGATCCTCGGCGCCTCGCGCTGGCGCACCGTATTCGAGATCGTGCTGCCGCTGATCCGCTCCGGCCTGGTGGCGACTTTCCTGTTCATCCTGATCCTCACCTGGAGCGAATATCTGCTCGCTTTCATCATCGGCAAGACCGAGGCCGTCACGCTGCCGGTCGAGCTGTCGAAGTATCAAGGCACCTCCGAGGGCCGGGTCTATGGCCGGCAGGCCGCGCTTGCGGTCGGCATCACCATTCCGCTGATGATCATCGGCCTGATCATCCGCAAGCATCTGGCGCGCGGCTTCTCGTTCGGCATGGTGCGGAGATAGCGGTGGCGCGGATCGAGCTCGAGGGGCTGCGCAAGACCTACGGGTCCGTGGTCGCCGTCAAAGGACTCGACCTGGCAATCGAGGACGGCGAGTTCGTCGTGCTGGTCGGTCCCTCGGGCTGCGGCAAGACCACGACGCTGCGCATGATCGCCGGCTTCGAGGATCCGATCCGCGGGCGAGATTCGCATCGACGGCCGCGCCGTCAACGACCTCGAGCCGCGCGACCGCGGGCTGGGCATGGTGTTCCAGACCCACGCGCTGTTCCCGCACAAGACAGTGGCGCAGAACATCGAGTTCGGCCTGCGCATGAAGCGCGTCCCGCCGGAGGAACGCAGACGGCGCGTGCGCGAGGTCGCGGAGATGGTGCGCATCGCACACCTGCTCGGCAAAATGCCGAACCAATGCTCCGGCGGCGAGTCGCAGCGCGTCGCGCTCGCCCGCACCCTGGTGACCAATCCCTCGACCTTCCTGCTCGACGAGCCGCTGTCGAGCCTCGACGCCAAGCTGCGGCGCGAGCTGCGCGCCGAGTGCGACCGGCTGCACCAGGAGCTCAAGCGCACGTTCATCTTCGTCACCCACGACCAGGAGGAGGCGATGACGCTCGCCGACCGCATCGTGGTGATGCGCGAGGGCGAGATCGAGCAGATCGGCTCGCCGATGGAGATCTACGGGAACCCGGTCAGCTACTTCGTCGCCGATTTCTTCGGCTCGCCGTCGATGAATCTCGATGTCCGGAGAGGTCGTGAACGAGGCGGGCGCGCCGCGCTTCCGCGCCGCCGCCTTCGAGGTTCCCCTGCCCGAACGATTCAAGGATGTGCCCGCCGGCCGCGCGACGCTCGGCACCCGGCCGGAGCATGTGCGCGTGCGGCGGGCGGACGAGGGCGCGATCAAGCTACCGCTGCGGCTGGTGGAGCCGCTCGGCAAGGACACGCTGCTCTACTTCGACGACGGGACCGAGCGCGCCTTCGTGGCCGTCAGCGAGGGCCTGGCGATCGCCGAGGAGCTGAAGGCCGGCGCGCGCGTCTCGCTCGACTTCGATCCGCGCCGGCTCTACCTGTTCGGTGCGGATGGGCGCCGAATCGCCGCGGATTCCAGTCGAGCGCGCTTGATCGCCCGATGCGAACCGCGTGCACATAGGCGTATGCTGCGCCCATGTCGCCACAGGAACGCGTCCGGACCATCAACGCCCAAGACGTGTGTACCTTTCGGCCGGAGCCGGAAGAGCGGGTACACGGTTCTTTGCGCGGCCTTTCCTGAAATTGTGAGCTACGGCGCTACGCTGGAGCAAGCCAGGAGCAACGCAAGAGAAGCCATCGAACTCTGCTTGGAAGTCTACCGAGAAAGAGGGGACGCACTGCCTCCGTTTGATCAAGACCCGAAAGAAACAATTGGAGACTTGGTGCCCGTGAAGCTGGCCTACGGCGTGAACTCATAAACGCCCGCGCGGATGGCGTACGAGAACTCCGCTCCACCCCGAAAGCTGACGTAGAATCCGAGCATTGGCATCTGTCGAGAAGGGCCACTTTGAGACCTGAGCATCTGCAGCAAAGGGTACGCTCGGAAGCCATCCCACTCGATCATGTCGGTCCGTGTGCCCCACAGACAGGTGGCGGTAACACGCGAGAAATTCGCCCTGATCTTCCGAAGCGCCTTACTTGACTATCTCAGTAGCCGCGTTGAGCACCTCCGGTGGGACGTTGATTGAAAGCGCCTGCGCTGTCTTGAGATTGACGACCAGCGTGTGGCGATGAACGGTCTGCACCGGCAGTTCGCCTGGTTTGGCACCTTTCAAAATTCGATCGACGTAGTCGGTTGCCAGCTTGGCGGCCACTGCGAAGTCCGTCCCATAGGTGAGCAGTCCGGCGACGTCCTCCATCCCAGCCGGGAACAAGGTTGGAAGCCTGAGTTTGGTGGCGAGCTCGCTAATCTTCAGCCGGTGCACGCCAATGATCGGATGGGCTAGCGCTACTAGGCCTTCCACCCGCTCGCGCTGGATTTCGTCAAACGCTCCGACGAGGTCAGGCTGCGGTGCTCGGAGCTTAATGACCAACGGTTCCAGACCAAGCGCCCGAGCGGCATCCTCGTGGGGTTTAAACGGCCCCTGGCCAACGGCCTCGTCGCCTATAAAGGCTACGCGTCGCGCGATGGGCACGGTTTGCTTGAGTATTTCCAGCTGCTGGCGTGGAAGCTTGGGATCGAAGATTGTAAATCCCGTCATGCTTCCTTCGGGCTTCTCTGTGTTCGCAACGAATTCGGCCGTGGGAATTACCATGATGAACACGCTGGGAATCGTAGTACCGGCCGCCTTCAGCGCCCGGGCCGGTATCGCGCCAAGTGCGAAGATCACATTCACCTTGGCGCGTTCGAGGTCTGCAATCGCCTCAGGCAACCATTCCGTCGTGTTCGCAGGCTGCCACCGCTCCTCGACAACCAAGTTGCTGCCTTCCTTGTATCCGAGATCGGAGAGGGCTGAGCGGAGCGCGCTCACGACGGGATGCTGGGCACCCCCGATCCGCGGGAGCCCCGGCCCAAGAAATCCTACGCGCGCTAATGGCAGTGAATGCTGCGCCAGCGCCTTCCGACCATAACCCAATCCAAGGAGCGCGAAGGCTGCCAACCCAGCGCGCATCAATGATCTCCTGCGCATGTGAGCGACTCCATGAACCACTTGATCGTGATGATCGTAAGCGGACATGATGGAGCTGCGCAACTGATGGCTACGTGACTTCGGCTTGGGGTCATTCGCTACAGAATTCGGTGCGCGCCGAAAGTCGCTCTATATCGGGACTGCTCCGAAAGCGGACGCAAAGTCAGAGCATTGGCATCTGTCGCGAAGTCCATTTGCTGTTGATGGTGTCGCCTTGGAGGTGATTCAAGCTCCAAAACGGGAGCCTCGAAACATGCGGTATGAACTGAGCGACTATGAGTGGAGTGTCATCAATCCGACGCTCCCGAACAAGTCACGCGGCATTCCCCGTGTGGATGACCGGCGCAATCTCAATGGTATCTTTTGGGTTTTGCGATCAGGTGCGCGCTCACGCGCGATGACGGCTCATCGCCCCGCTTTGATGCATTCGCATCCACTTGGCTGACTTAGGCAACCTTCACCGGCCTGCCCTCCTTCGACGACCGCACCACCGCCTCGAACGCCTGCACCCCCATCAAGACCTCGTCGAGCGGCACCGGGAACGTCGCCTTGCCGCGCGCCGCCGCCGCGAAGGCGGAGAGCTCGGCCTGCAGCGTGTCGAAGCCTTTCGTCTCGATGACCTCGGTGGGGCCGGCAGGCTCGCGCGGCCGCGGCGGCGCCGGCTGGAACGTGAACGTCTCCAGGCTCGGCTTGGTGATCTCGGCCACGCCCTTGGAGCCATAGACCGCAAAGCTGTAGACCGGCGCGGTCGAGAGCGAGCAGAAGATCGTCCCGGTCACGCCGTTCCGGAACTTGACGATGATGCTGGTGGTGTCGTCGACGTGCGCCACGGCGCGGCGCGTGGTGACGCAGTAGGCCTCGTCGGCTGGCCCGAACAGGCCGATCATGCTGTCGAGGGTGTGGATGCCGATGCCGGTCATGGCGCCGGCCGGCGTCTCGTCCGGTCTGGCGCGCCAGCCGTCCGGCGGCAGCGCGACCGCCGACAGCGCGGTCTGCGCGCCGATCACCGCGCCGATGTCGCCTAGCCGGCCGTCGTGCACCCGTGCCTTCAGCTCGGCCATCGACGGGTGGAAGCGCCGGTTGAAGCCGACCGCCAGCACGACGCCGGCTTTTCGCGTTGCCTCGATCGCAGCTTCCGCGTCGCGCGCGGTAAGCGTGAACGGCTTCTCGGTGAAAACGTGCTTGCCGGCGGAGGCGGCGGCTCGCACCTGCTCGCCGTGCTGGCTGTGCGGCGTCGCCAGCACGATGGCCTCGACCGACGGATCGGCGAGCACGGCGTCAAATGTGTCGACGAGCGCGATGCCCTTCTGGCGGCAGAACTCATCCGCCGCGCTCTTGGTCCGGGTGTGGCCGACCACGAACTGCACGTCGCCCTTGCGGTGCGAGGACTCGACAAGCGTCTTTCCCCACCAGCCGAGGCCGACGATCGCGGTGCGCAACATTGATTGCCCCCATTACGGTTTCTTATGACGCGAAGCTCGCACGTCCGCGTACGAGAACGGCAGCGTTGCGCGCGTGTCAACATGCCCATAACGTCGTTTGCCGTCATTGCGAGGAGCGCCAGCGACGAAGCAATCCAGTGCGGCATTGCCGTTCTGGATTGCTTCGCCTTCGGCTCCCAATGACGGTCGCGGGCAGCGCGCGCGCAGAGGGAGGATGGCATGAGCTATCGCGAGGTGAGCGAAGTCCGCGACGGCATGCGCATCGATTGGGACATGCCGATCGAGATGGACGACGGCCTCGTGCTGCGCGCCGACATTTTCCGGCCGCTCAAGAAGGGGCGGTATCCGGTGATCCTGACCTACGGGCCGTACGCCAAGTGGCTGCACTTCGAGGACGGCTACAGGACCGCCTGGAAGCGCATGGAAGAGAAGCATCCCGACGTGATGGCGGGCTCGTCCAACAGGTATGCGAGCTGGGAGGTCCCGGATCCCGGAGAAATGGGTGCCGCATGGATATGTTTGCGTGCGCGTCGACTCGCGCGGCTGCGGCCGCTCGCCCGGATACGTCGAGCACTGGTCGCCGCGCGAGACCAAGGACTTCGCCGCCTGCATCGAATGGTCCGGCACGCGGGGCTGGTCGAACGGCAAAGTCGGGCCTGAGCGGCATCTCGTACTACGCGGTGAACCAATGGCAGGTCGCGGCCCAGAACCCGAAGCATCTTGCGGCGATCTGCGTGTGGGAGGGTTTTGCGGATTTCTACCGCGAGCTCAGCCACAACGGCGGCATCTACTCGACCTTTGCGCAGAACTGGTACGACATGCAGATCCGCACCGTGCAATACGGGCTCGGCAGCAAAGGCCATCGCAGCCGCATGAACGGCGATTGGGTCTCCGGGCCCGAGACGCTGAGCGACGAGCAGATGGGATCGAACCGCTACGACCTCGGCAGGACATACTTTGCGCATCCAATGGACGACTCGTATTGGAAATCGCTGACGCCCGACCTGAGCAAGATCAAGGTGCCGCTGCTGTCGGCGGCGAATTCGGGCGGGCAGCCGCTGCATCCGCGCGGCAATTTCGAAGGGTTCGTGCGCTCGTCGTCGCGGCAGAAATGGCTGGAAGTGCACGGCATCGAGCACTGGACGCACTACTACACCGATTACGGCGTCGGAATTCAGAAGCGGTTCTTCGACTACTTCCTGAAGGGTGAACGAAACGGATGGAACAAGGAGCCCAAGGTGCGGCTGCAGGTCCGCCATCCGGGCGAGAAATTCGTCGAGCGCCACGAGGACGACTGGCCGATCCCGCGCACGCAGTGGGCCAAGCTTCACTTGGACGGCAGTACGCACAAGTTAGCGCAGCGACCCTCCGGCGCCGCCAAGGTGACGTTCGACGCGCTCGGCGACGGCGTCACGTTCATGACCGAGCCGATGGCGGAGGCAACCGAGATCACCGGGCCGGTGGCGGCTAAGCTGCACGTCTCCTCGTCGACCGAGGATGCCGACCTGTTCCTTGTGCTGCGCGTGTTCGCTCCGGACCTGCGCGAAGTCGTGTTCCAGGGCGCGCTCGATCCGCACACCCCGATCGCGCAGGGCTGGCTGCGCGCCTCGCACCGCAAGCTTGACGGCAAGCTGACGCGTCCCTATCGGCCGTACCATACCCACGACGAGAAGCAGCCGCTCACGCCCGGCAAGGTCTACGAGCTCGATGTCGAATTTCATCCGACCTGCATCGTGGTGCCGAAAGGCTACCGCGTCGCGCTCACGGTGCGCGGGCGCGATTATGTCTATCCGGGTGGCAGCGGCGGTAAGCTCTCGAACATGAAGAACGAGTTCACCGGCGTCGGCCCGTTCCTGCACGACGACCCGCGCGACCGGCCGGTCGCGGTCTTCGGCGGCCAGACGACCATCACCTGGGCGGCCGCTACGAGAACTTCTTGCTGCTGCCGATCATCCCGGCGAAGGAGCAGGCGAAGCCGAAAGCCAAGCGCGACCAGAAAGCCGCGAAGGCACGCCGCCGCTGAGAGATGGGCACTGCCGCCGACCCTTGGGCCGTCATCGCCCACGAAAGCGCGCAGGCGCTACCTTGCTTCATGAGGTAGCCCCTGGCTGTCATCCCGGCCAAGCGAGCGAAGCGAGCGCGAGCCGGGAGCCATGAAACACGGTCTGGCAAACAGGGGAACATGGGTCCCGGCTCTCGCTTCGCTCGGCCGGGATGACAGGATGTGGGTTGATTCAGGAGCGGCTCGAGGGCCTGCGCCGCCCTCACAATCCCAGCCGCGCCATCATCGCCTTCGGATAGCGGTCGCCCTGGGTGATGCCGGGCTTGAACGTGCGGTCGAGCGCGTCGAGCGTGGAGGCCGCCGGCTTGACCTCGGTCGCCTCCGCGTTCTCTTCCAGCCACCGGCGTTTGCTGGTGCCGGCGAGCGGGACGACTTGCGGCTCGCGCGACAACAGCCAGGCGATGGCAAGCTGTGCCGGCGAGCAGCCTTCCTTGGCTGCCAGCGTCTTCAACTCGTCGACGAGCTTTTGATTGGCCGCGGCGTTGTCGCCCTGGAAGCGCGGCATGTCGCGGCGCCGGTCCTTTTCCGGCAGCTGGTCGGCAGCGCCCACGGCCCCGGTCAGAAAACCGCGGCCGAGCGGGCTGTAGGCGACGTACCCGATGCCGAGCTCCCGGCAGGTGCCAAGAATCTCGCCCTCGACGTCGCGCGTCCACAGCGAGTACTCGGTCTGCAGCGCGGCCATCGGATGAACCTTGTGCGCCCGCCGGATGGTCTGGGCGCCGGCTTCCGAGAGGCCGAGATGCTTGATCTTGCCCTGCTCCTTGAGACGCACCATGGCGCCGACGGTGTCCTCGATCGGCACCGTGTCGTCGACGCGGTGGATGAAGTAGAGGTCGATCCAGTCCGTGCCCAGCCGCTTCAGGCTCGCTTCGCAGGCCTGCACCACATATTCCGGCTTGCCGTTGGCCCGGGCTTGCCGTCCGGCAGGCGGATGTTGCCGAATTTCGTCGCCAGCACGTACTTTTCGCGCCGGCCCTTGAGCGCGCGCCCGACCAGCTCCTCGTTGGAGCCGCCGGCCCCGTAGGCATCCGACGTGTCGATGAAGTCGATCCCGACCTCCGGCGCGCGATGGATGGTGGCGACCGCCTCGTTGGGATCGGGCTCGCCGTAGATCGGCGTCATGCTCATGCAGCCGAGGCCGATCGCGGACACGTCGAGGCTTCCGAGCTTTCTGCGTTCATTCATGATCCACCACCGTTAATGAGACCGAGCGGCCGAAGATTGCGACACTATAGCCACCGTGGTTCACTCTGTCCGCACGCCGACCCGCCAACCTGAAGGACAGCGAATGGGACACCCGTTCAGCGGCCTTGCGCTGCACACCTGGACGCTCGATACCACGCCGCTGGAAACGGCGCTCGACGCCGCCAGGCGCGGCGGCTTCGATGCCGTCGAGCTGCGGCGCGTCGACTTCGACGCTGCTTCGAGCGCGGGCTGTCGAACGCACAGGTGCTCGACATGGTGCGCGCGGCCGGCCTTCCGGTCAGCGCCGTCGGCCCGGAGTATGGCTGGCTGTTCGCGAGGGCTGAGGAAAGCGCGCGGTTGTTTTCGGTCTTTCGCGATACCTGCGAGAATGCCGCCGCCTTGAACTGCGGCCTGCTCATGAGCGCGCTCGGTCCGGGCGCCGGCAGCGTCGAAGACGCCGTCCTCAGCGTGCGCAAGGCCGGCGATCTCGCGGCCGAATTCGGGCTGCGGCTCGCGCTCGAGTTTCAGTTCCAGCATCCGATCGTCACCCGCCTCGAGGCGTTGCGCGATGTCATCGCGCGCGCCGGGCGGACGAACGTCGGCCTGTTGCTTGACGCCCTACCACCTGCAGCGCGCCGGCCGCCCCGGCCGCGGTTTCGAGGAGGTGCCGGCCGAGGAGATCTTCTACGTCCAGTACAGCGACGTGCCGGACGCCCCGCCCAGCGGTGCTCCTCCGACCGACCGCCTGCCGCCCGGTGAAGGCGTGGTGCGCTGGACCGAGCTGTTCCAACTGCTGGCGGAGAAGAACTACACCGGCTATTTGAGCTACGAAGCCCCCAATCCTGCGCAATCGGGAGCGATCGCCGCACGCGGTCGCCAAGGAAGGAGCGGCAGCGACCCGCGCGCTGCTCGCGCAAGCGTTTCAACGCAGTGTCGCATAGCGGTGCGCAACGTCCACCGGACGTTCCCCTCGCGGCGCGCGGATGGTCGCGCGCCGCTGGACATCCCGGTTGGGGCTGCCAGTAACCCGCTCCATGATCGATGGTCGCCGCGTCGTTGCGCTGTTGCCGGTCGGGGGGGCGGGAAGCCGGCTGTGGCCGCTCTCGGCCGACGCGCTTCCCAAGCCGTTCCTGAAGCTTCTCGGGCCGCACTCGCTCTACCAGATGACGCTCGCGCGCCTCGCGGCGGCGGCGGTCGACGAGGTGGTGGTGATCGCCAATGCGACGCTCGAACCGCTCGTCCGCGATCAGGCGGCGGAGATCGGACGGCCGCTGCCGGCGCTTCTGCTCGAGCCGTTCGCCCGCGACTCTGGGCCCGCCATCGCCGCCGGCGTTGCGGCGGTGTTGCAGGCGCATCCGGCCGACACGATCGTCATCGCGGCGCCGGGCGATCACCTGATTGCGGACCAGGACGCGTTCGCGCGCGCCGTCGCCGATGCGGCACGGGTGGCGTCGGCCGATCGGCTGGTGACTTTCGGCGTCCGGCCGACCACCGCCTCGACCGAGTATGGCTACATTCAGCGTGGCCGCCCGCTTGCCGGATATGACGGCGCGTTCGAGGTCGCGAGCTTTTGCGAGAAGCCGCGGCAGAACCTGGCCGATGCGTATCTGCGCGACGGCGGCTACGACTGGAACAGCGGCATCTTCGTTTTCGCCGCCGGACTGTTCGCCACGGAGGCGGAACGGCACATGCCGGGGGTTTGGGCCGCAGCGGTCCAGGCCGTTGCGGCAGGGCGGCAGCAGGCCGGCAAGACCGCACTCGACGCCGAGGCATTCGGTCAGGCCGACAAGACCTCGCTCGACTATGCGTTGCTGGAGAAAAGCCAGCGCGTCGCCACCATCCCGGTGTCGTTTGGGTGGTCGGACATCGGCAACTGGTCGTCGATCCATGACGCGCTGCAAAGGGACTCGTCCGGTAACGCAACGACCGGCGATGTCGTGCTGCGGGACGTTTCAAACACCCTGGTGGTCGCGGACGGGGCGAAGGTCGTGGTGGTCGGAATGGAGGACGTCGTCGTCGTGTCGTCGCCGCGTGGAACATTCGTCGCGCCCCGTTCGCGCGCGGCCGAGATCAAGGGCCTGGTGTGAATTTCGTGGACCGGCATTCGATCGATGTGGCGGCGTCGCTCCGCGACTGGGCGGCCAACACCGCGCTGCCGCTGTGGGCGCGGGCGGGGTTCGACGAAGAGCGCGGCGGGTTCCAGGAGCGGCTGCATCTCGACGGCACGCCGGATCGTAAATGCCCGCGGCGGACCGTGGTGCAGGCGCGCCAGATCTATGTCTACGCGCACGCGGCCGTGCTCGGCTGGTATCCGGACGGCACGCGCGTGGCTCTGCGCGCCCTCGAATTCATGCTGGCAAAATGCCGCGGGCCGGACGGCGCGCCTGGCTACGTCCATCGACTCGCGCCGGACAATGCTGTGCTCGATCCGCGGCGCGATAGCTACGACCACGCCTTCGTGCTGCTGGCGCTGGCATGGCTCGCGCGCGCAAGCGGCGACGCGCAGGTGCGCGCGCTGATCGACGAGGCGTTGGCCTTCATGGACGAGCACCTTTCGGCGCGTGACGGCACGCTGTTCGAATACCAACCCCTGTTCGACACGCCGCCGCAGCGCGAGCCGCGCCGGCAGAACCCGCATATGCATGCCTACGAGAGCATGCTGGCGCTGCACGAGACGATCGCGCACCCGAGCGCCGTAGCGCGCGCGCAAGCGCTGCGGGATTTGCTGGAAGCGAATTTCCTCGACGCCCAGACCGGAACGATCGGCGAGTATTTCACCGACGACTGGCGCCGGCTTCCGGATGCGCGGGGCGAGATCGTCGAACCCGGACACCATGCGGAGTGGAGTTGGCTTCTGCGGCGCCACCACACCCTGTGCGGCGTCGAGGCCGAGCCGCTCGCGGGCGATCTGCTGCAGGTCGCGCTGCATTCGGCCGACCCCGACACCGGCTTCGTGGTCGACGAAGTCGATCGCGCGGGCGCGGTCCGCAAGTCAAGCCGCCGCTGCTGGCCGCAGACCGAGCTCGCCAAGGCGTTGCTGGCGGCTGCGCAGGCCGGTCGGCCAAGGGCGGCTGCCGGCGCGGCCCACGTCCTGCAGGGGATCGCCGGTCACTATCTGGCGGGTCCGTTCCCCGGCGGCTGGATCGACCAGTTCGACGCGTCCGGCCGGAGCCTGGCGGAGTACGTTCCGGCGAGCACGTTCTATCATCTGTTCTGTGCCATCACGGAAGCGGACCGCGTGCTCGACCCGACATGATCGCACCGTTGCCGCCGCGGCTGCGCAGAATCGTCGACGCGGAGTATCCTCGCTATTCGACCGCCGAGATGGCGCGCCGGCGCGCCGCCGTCGAGGCGGCGCTGGCCGAGGCCGAGGTCGATCATCTGGTGTTCTACGGCGCCAACCGCTCCGGTTCGGCGGTGCAATGGCTCACGCAATGGCCGGTGACGGCCGAAGCCGTCGGCGTTCTGTCGCCGGGGCGCCGCGATGCGCTGTTCGTGCAATACGTCAACCACGCCCCGCTGGCGCAGCGCCTCGCGACCGATGCCGAGGTCGCCTGGGGCGGCGAGTTGTCGATCCGCACAAGCGGTCGCGGTGCTGGAGAGGCGCGGCGCACGTCCGGGCCGCGTCGGCGTCATCGGCCCGATGACGTTCGAGCAGCACGGCGCGTTGGCCGCCCGCTTCGGCACGATCGTCAATCTCAACCGCGCCTACGCCGGCCTGCGCAAGGTCAAGTCGGCCGAGGAGATCGACTGGTTCCGCATCGGGGCGCATTTCAGCGACGCGGCATGGCGGCGTTGCGCGACGGCCTGCGGCCGGGACTGACCGAGCGCGAGCTCGGCGACATCATCGAGCGCGCCTACGTGGCCGACGGCGGCACCAACTGGATCCACTACATCGGCGTGACGCCGATGCACGCCCCCGATCTCGGCGTGCCGGCGCAGTTTCCGTCGACGCGGCGCGTGCAGACCGGCGACGTCGTGTTCGCCGAGATCAGCGCGGCATTCTGGGATCATCCCGGGCAGGTGCTGCGCAGCTTCGCGCTCGGCGAGGATCCGCCGCCGCTCTACCGCGCCCTGCACGCGGCGGCGGACGCCGCTTTCGACGCGATCGCGGCGGTGCTCAAGGCGGGCGCCACGCCGCAGCAGGTCGTCGATGCGTCGGGCGTGATCGAGGACGCCGGCTTCACCATCATCGATGATCTGCTGCACGGCTACGGCGGCGGCTACCTTCCACCCATCCTGGGCTCGAAGAGCCGGCCCGCCGGGCCGGTGCCGGACGAGCCGTTCAGCGCCGGGCAGACTGGTCGTCATCCAGCCCAACGTCGTCACCCGCGACGGCCGCGCCGGCGTGCAGACCGGCGAGCTCGTGCTGATCGCCGACACCGGCATCGAGCGGCTGCACGCGCTGCCGCGAGGGATTCGTGCGGGTGTAAGCTATGGGTCATTGCCGGGCTTGACCCGGCAATCCATCCCTTAAGCAAGAGGCTTGCGAAGAATGATGGATGCGCGGGTCAAGCCCGCGCATGACGATCTTACATCCGGCGCGCGCAGCTGCTCGGCCATCCAGTCGGCGGTCTGCGGGCGCTAGCGGTAGGCGCGGTTGTTGGCGACGTGGTTGCCGTCCTCGATGATCAGCAGCTCGACCGGGCCCGGAGACCTCGCGCGCGAGCCGCTCGGCGTCGCTGCCACGGAATGAGCGGTCGAGCTTGCCGGTGACGATGAAGATCGGGCAGGTGATGCGCGACGCGACGCCGGTCGAGCGACAGCGTCGCGGCGTGGCGGCGCGCGTCGTCCGGCGTGGCGCACTTGGCTGCGCACGCGGAACGCCTCGCGCGTCAGCTCGGGCAGCGCGTCCCAGCACGTCGCCCAGTCGTACGGGCCGGCGAGCGCGATGCAGGCCTTGACGCGCTTCTCGAACGCCGCGGCGCGCGGCGCGTAGTAGCCGCCGAGGCTGACGCCCCACAGGCCGGCGCGGCCGGCGTCGACATCGCGGCGCGTCTTGCAGCCAGTCGAACACCGCGGTGACCGCGACCTCGTAGTCGCCGCGGATGGCGAAGTCGTACTCGGCCTCGCCCTGGCCGGGACCGTCGAACGCGAGCGTCGCCATGCCGCGCGCCAGGAACGGCTGCTCGTAGGCGTCCATCTCCTCCTTGGCCGAATCGAGGCCGCAGCGCCATCACCACGACCGGCGGCCGCTCGACGCCGGCCGGCTTGCGCAGGATGCCGAACAGCGTTTTGCCCTCGTAGGGGATCTCGACGCGCTCGCCCGGCGGGCGGAGATGCGGCAGCGCGAGCCGGCGGCACTCGACCGCCTTCATGTGCGCGGCCTTCATCTGCGCAGGTCGTGCACGAACACGAACTTGGCGAAGTGGTAGTAGACGCCGGCGCGCTGCAGGTGCTCGCCGGCGCTGACGAGTGCTTGCGCCGGCGAGCGCCTCGCGCCCCAGCGCTTCGTGCACGGCGCGCGCGCGCCGACCAGGCGCGCGCACCAGTCGTCCCAGCGCGGCGATCGAGGCCGGTCACCTCCTCGAAGTCGGTGAGCGCCACGCCGTTCGCGACGAAGCGCGGCGCCCAGTGCGCGATCGCCGATGTGACGCGGGGGTCTTGGCTCTGCGTCATCCTGGGCGCCCGAGCGAAGCGAGCCTCGGGATGATCCAGCATGCGTGCGTCCTCGAGGCTGGCGCGATCCGTGCCTAGCACCGATGACGGGGTGCGCATTAATCCGCCTTCTCGTCGCGACGGTACCAGGGCAGGAAACGGCGCGTGCCCCAGCCGACCAGCACGTCGAACGCCGACGCCGAAAGCCGCCAGCAGGATGACGGCGACGAAGGCCTCGTCGTGGCGGAAGGTGCGGGTCATGTAGAGGATGAAATAGCCGAGGCCGCCGATGGCGGTGAAGAACTCCGCGACGACGGCGCCGATCAGCGCGCGGCCGGCGGCGAGCCGGAGCGCCGGCGAGGAAATAGGGCGTCGACGACGGCAGCACGACCTCGAACAGCTGCGCAGCCGGCGCGAGCGGAACGAGCGCGCGACCTCGACATATTCGCGCGGCACCGCGCGCGCGCCGTCGGCGACATTGACGATGATCGAGAACAGCGCCGCGAACACGATGGTCGCGAGCCGCGCCGCGCCGGTGTAGCCGAACCACAGCGTGACCAGCGGCAGGATGACGATCATCGGCACCGCGTAGAAGCCGTTGACGTAGTGCCGCAGCATGCGGTCCGCGATCACGCTGCGGCCGATCGCGAGCCCGATCAGCGGTGCCGAGCACGACCGCGATGATCGAGCCCCTGCGCGACCGCCGTCGAGCGTGACCGCGGTGGCGTTGAGGAACGCCGGATTGGACGATCGTCTTCGGGATCGCCATCAGGATGCCGGTCGGCTTCGCCACGATAGGCCGGCGCGAAGCCGCGCACCACGAGCTCCCACGCCAGCAGAATGGCAAGACCCGCGATCAGCCGCGGCACGAGGGTCGACGAGCCACGCCGGAGAGCGCGCCGCCAGCGCGAGCCTCTGCCGCCGATGCGTCGAATCCGGAGACCGCCATGCTAGTCCCGCCAGCGCGCGAAGTGCTGCTCGATCATCAGGCCGACGCCGCATCAGGCCGACGCCGATCAGGCCGATCACCAGGATGACGGCGAACAGCGCCGGCGGTGTCGAAATTCTGGCCGGCCGTCATGATCAGCTGGCCGAGGCCGGTCGGAGCTCAGGAAGAACTCCGCCGCCACCATGCCGACCAGCCCGCGGCCGATCGCCTGGCGCACGCCCGGTCATCGTGAACGGCAGCGTGTAGGGCAGCATCACCTCGCGCCACAGCGCCCATTCGCCGGAGCGGAACGAGCGCGCCACCTCGATCAGCTCCGGCTTGATCGAGCGGGCGCCCTCGATCGTGTTGTAGAGAATCGGGAACACCGCGAACAGGAACACCACCAGCACCTTGGGCGCGAAGCCGAAGCCCATCATCGACAGGATGAACGGGATCAGCGCCACCATCGGGGTGGCGTAGAGGATCATGATGTAGGGCTCGAGCGCGACGCGCAGCACGCGCACGCGCGCGAGCAGCAGGCCGAGCGGCATGCCGACCACGAACGCGAGCGCGAACCCGGTCGCGAACAAGCGTTGCCGAGCTCAAGAACTGCGTGACGAGCTGGCCGCTCAGGATCAGCTCCCACAGCCGCACCAGCGTCTCCGAGAACGGCACCAGGAACGCCGCGTTGACGCTGCGGCCGGCGATCTCCCACAGCGCGATGCCGACGACGAGGCTCAGCCAGAAGCGAAGGCGGCCATGGCGCTCGGACCGAGATGCGCATCCGGTACGACGCACCGCCTTTCGTCCCTTGTCGACAAGCTCTGTCATCGCGTCTCGCTCGAGCTGGAACTCGGCCTGTCGCGCCTCGCTCCACAGCGTGCTCCAGACGTGCTCGCGCAGCTCGGCAAAGCGCGGCGCGCCGAGCGTGTCGCGGCTGCGCGGGCGCGGCAGGTCGACCGCGATAGTCTCGTGGATGGCGCTCGGCCGGCCCTTGAGCACGACGACGCGGTCGCCCATCAGCACCGCCTCCTCGATCGAGTGGGTGACGAACACCATGGTGGTCGGCCGCTGCTCCCAGATGCGCAGCAGCTCGAACTGCAGGATCTCGCGGGTCTGCGCGTCGACGGCGGCGAACGGCTCGTCCATCAAGCAGCACGCGTCGGCTCGATCGCGAGCGCGCGCGCCAGGCCGCAGCGCTGCTGCATGCCGCCGGACATCTGGTACGGATAGGCGTGCTCGAAGCCCTTGAGGCCCACCAGCGCGATGAAGTGCGGCACGCGCTCGGCGATCTCGGCGCGCGAGGCGCCGGCCATCTTCAGCCCGTAGGCGACGTTGGCGAACACGGTCTTCCAGGGAAACAGGCCGAAGTGCTGGAACACCATCGCGATCGCCGGCCGATCGGCTCGGTCACGCGTTCGCCGTTGACCCGGATCTCGCCCTCGTCGGCCGGGATCAGCCCGTCGATGCAGCGCAGCAGCGTGGTCTTGCCGCAGCCGGACGGGCCGACGATGCGAGACGATCTCGCGGTCGCCGACCGTCGAGATCGATCGCGCGAAAGACCTGCAGCGCGCCGTAGCGCTTGCCGAGATTGTCAACTCGAATGCGGACGTTGGCGCTCGCCGCCGCAGACACCGGGGTCTCTGCGCTGCGGGCCGCCACCGCGTTCATGCGCGGCTCACTCGGCCGCCTGCGCGGCCGGCTTGGCGCCCGCGCGGGCCCAGTAGTGCCGGATCCTGTTTGGAGCGCGCGAGCGCTTCCGCGTTCTCGAAGCCCGGCGCCATCGAGGCATCGGTTCCGGCCAGGACCTGATGGTGATCGATGTCGAGCGTGCGCAGCCAGCGCTGCTGGCCCATGGTGAGCGCGACGAAGTAGCCGATCTCGACCAGCTCCGGCTCGCTGAAATGCCGGTGCAGCCGCGCCCAGAAGGCGTCGTCCACCGGCAGATCCCAGGTGATCGCCTCGGCATAGGACAGCGCGGCCTTCTGGCGCTCGTCGTAGCGCTGCGAGCTCTCGAAATCGATCAGGTCGCGGTAGTCGTCCTCGATCAGGCCGGCGCTCGCCGCCTTGATCGAGCGCTGGTTGCCGCAATACTCGCACTTCACCGAGCGCGAGACGTAGATGCGGCACAGCTCCTTGATGGTGTGATCGGCGACGCCGTTCTTGAACACGTCGCGCCAGCTGTTGGCGAACGACCAGAACACCGCCGGCACGTGCGCGCGCACCGCCTGGCTTTCCGGCCGCGGCGTGCCTTCCTGGCGGCAACGATCGAGCTCGGCCAGCATGGCCGGATCCGCAATGCGCGCGGTGTCGACGTAGCTGATGCGCGGCTTGGTCATGTTGAATTCCTCCGCGGCCGGTTCCTTCGGGCCGTCGTTATTCTCCGCGGTGCATGATGCCGCAGATCCGCGGGGTGCGCAAAGCGCCGCGCAGCGGCGCGCGGCGAGACGAGATTCGCACTCTCACACGTCCAACGTCTCGGGATCGCGGCTGGCGTTCCAGAAATGGAGAACGTCGACCGTGCGGATGTCCTCGTCGACCGTGTAGATGATCCAATACTGAGTGCGGCGGCCGATCCGAAACAGGTACGCTCGGTATGGTGCGCCAGTCAGGGGGAAGTAGCCCCAGGTCAGCGGGGATTCACCCAGGGTGATCGCGAATACGCGATCGAGCCGCTCGATCTGTTCGGTCGCGAACTCCTCGCTGTAGGCGCGGAGGTACCGGATCATCTCATCGATGTGGCGCTGCGCAATCGGAGCGATCCGTATTTGGAACGTCATACCGAACTATCGCTTCACACCCCGATAGATGGCGAGCAAACGGTCCTTGAAGGTCCTTCGGTCGTATTCGATTGCCTCGCCGCGCTCGATGCTAGCCGCGGCGTCTTCGAGAGCGGCCTGCAAGTCCGTCCGTTCGTCTTCGGTCAGGACAGGGATTTCCTCCATGGTGGTGACGGGCACCATGGTGGTGCGGCGGCGCTTTGGATCCTCTGCAGCCTTTGTAGACATGGGTCGAGCATACCACATTTGGCCCGCTGTCGGCCTACCGACCCTGCGATCACCGCGCCTTGCGCGGTACCTCACTTGTCATTTGGCTCGTCGCGGCCGTCGATGATGCGGTCGAGCCCACCCACGATCAGACCCGCAAGCTCCGGCGTGGTCTCCTCGACGCGGTAGGCGCGACGCGGATCGGGATTGGCTGCCTTTAGCCGCTCGAAATCCTCCATCGCCATGAGCACGAACCGCGCCTTGCGATGCTGGGTGATGGCGACCGGCTCACGCGCCGCCGCGTGGGTGACGGTTTTCAGATCGCGCAGCAGGTCGACGGTGGAGAACTTCCGCATGTATTAGCTCCCGATAGTCAGAATATACGTATATTTCGACTAAATGGAAGCCTGCTGTCACCCGGGCAGGAAGGCACGTTGGCCGGAGCCGGTCTCCACGATCTCCTCCACGCGCGCCCCGTACAATGCCTCCAACCGCTCGCGCGTGAGGAGCTCATGCACTGGCCCTTCGGCGAAGCAGCGGCCGTCGCGCAGCAGGATCGCGCGATCGGCGTAGCGGTGCGCCTGATTGGGGTCGTGGGTGGTGAACAGCACCGCCAGGCCCGACGCCGCAAGCGCGCGGATCTCGCGCATCACCTTGCCCTGGTTGCCGAAATCGAGGCTCGCGGTCGGCTCGTCCAGCACCACGATGCGCGGCTCCTGCGCGAGCGCGCGCGCGATCAGCGCGAGCTGGCGCTCGCCGCCGGAGATCATGGTGTAGGGCCGTTCCGCCAGCTCCAAAATTCCGACCCGCTCGATCATCCGCTGCGTGACGGTGCGGTCGGCTTCGCGACGGACGGGCGAACAGGCCGCGGTGCGCGGTGCGGCCCATGAGCACCATGTCGTGCACCGTGAACGCGAAGGTGCCGCCGTGCACCTGCGGCACGTACGCGACGGCGCGGGCGCGCTCGCGCACCGACAGCGCCGCGAGCTGCCGGCCGTCGAGCTCGACCTCGCCGGCGAGCGCCGGGATGAGCCCGAGCAGCGTCTTGAGCAGCGTGGTCTTGCCGCCGCCGTTCGGGCCCAGCAGCGCCAGCACCTCGCCCGCGTGGAGGTGCAGGTCGAGACCGCTGCCGACCAGCCGGTCGCGATAGCCGATCGCGAGATCGTGCGCCTTGAGGATCACGACCAGCTCCGATGTGCGCTCGCCAGCAGCCAGATGAAGAACGGCGTGCCGATGATCGCGGTCAAGATGCCGAGCGGGATCTCGACCGGCGCCGCGGTCCTGGCGATCGTATCGACGAACAGCAGGTACCCGCCGCCGAGGATCGCCGACGTCGGCAGCAGGCTCGCGAAGTTGGGCCCGACCAGGAAGCGCGCCAGATGCGGCACCACCAGCCCGACCCATCCGATGATGCCGCTCGCCGCCACGCTCGCCGCCGTCACCAGGGTCGCGGCCGCGACGATTGCGGCGCGCACCGGGCCGGTGGCGAGCCCGAGCGCGCGCGCCTCCTCCTGCGGCAGCGACATCACGTTCATCTGCCAGCGCAGCGCGAGCAGCACCGCGGTGCCGAGCAGAACCGGGGCGAGCAGCGGCAACAGGTCCGCGGGGCTCATCGCCGCCAGGCTGCCGAGCAGCCAGAAGGTCATGGCGGGAAGCTGGTTGTAGGGATCGGCGAGGTACTTCACCAGGCCGACGCCGGCGCCGAGCAGCGCGCCGATCACGACGCCCGTGAGCACCAGCACCAGCACCGGGTCGCCGCCGCGCATGGCGTTGCCGATCAGATACACGGCAACCACCGCCAACAGCCCACCGGCGAATGCCAGCGCCTGGATGCCGAACACAGCGAACGAGAAGTAGATGCCGAGGATGGCGCCGAGCGCTGCGCCCGAGGAGGCGCCGAGGATGTCGGGCGACACCAGCGGATTGCGGAACAGGCCCTGGAAGGCGGCGCCCGCGACCGACAGCGCGGCGCCGACCAGCACCGCCGCAACCACGCGCGGCCCGCGGATGCGCAGGATCACGGTCTCGACGTTGGCCGCCACGTCGGCGGTGCCGCCGGTTGCCTTCGCCCACAGTACGCGCACGATGTCGGCGAGCGCGACCGGGAAACGCCCGAGCGTGAAGGCAACGATGAGCCCGGCCCCGAGCACCGCGAGCGCGATCGCGAAGCCGAGGGTGGCCGATTGTCTCATACCAGCGGCACTGGATTCTGACTCGTCATGCCCGGCACCCGGGTGCGGCCTTCGGCCGGCCCGGGCGTGAACCTTGTGCCGGGCATCCACGGCTTTCTTCTTTTGGCAGCGCCGCAGACAAGACGTGGGTGGCCGGGACAACCCTCGCAATCGCTGTGGCGATTGCTCGCCCGGCCATGACAAGTGGGTGGATCAACACGAGCCAAAGACTGCTGCCGAGACACGCTTCAATCCCGTCCGCTGAGCACGCGCGCGATCTGCTCGTCGGTCAGATTGACATGATAGAACTGCGCATAGAAGTCCCGCGTGAGCGGCGCCAAGTCCTCGGGAAACCGCTCCGGATAGAGCATCCGCGCCAGCCACCACAGCCCGATGATGCGGTTGACCGAGGGCGGAAAGTCGACCCATCCGAACGGCAGCTTGGGCGACAGATGCACGCGGCCCGAGCGCACGGCGAGAATCGCGCGCCAATCCGGATCCGCGCGCACGGCGGCGGCAAAATCCTGGTCGATGGTGATGATGACGTCCGGATTCCACAGCAGCACCTGCTCGAGCGATACGTTGGTGAGGCCGCCGCGCAATCCCGCCGCGACATTGGTGGCGCCCAGAAACTCGATGGTCTCGACATTGATCGAACCCGCGAGCCCGGTTTCGAGCCCGCGCGGCCCGCGCGCGTAATAGACGCGCGGGCGGCGGTCCGGCGGCACCTGCGCGATGCGGCCGAGGATCGTGCGCTTCGCCGCGGCCACGTAGCGCGCGCGCTCCGCCGCCTCGCCGTTGCGGTGGACCAGAGCGCCAAGCCGCTCGTAGGCCTTCTCGGTCTCGATGAGCCGCCCGTCGAGCAGCGCATAGGGAATGCCGGTCTGCTGCTGCACGCGATCGGCCAGCGAAACGAAGGTCTCGCGCACGCTGCCGACGTCGAGGATGAGGTCGGGCGCGAGCGCGGTCACCACTTCGAGGTTGGCGGTGTTGCCGCGGCCGGTGAGGCGGCCGACTTCCGGCCGCCGGCAGATCTCGGGCAGCATGAACTCGCATTCTTCCGGACGGTTCGCGCGCGGCCAGCCGAGCAAGAGCTCGGGCGCCAGCGTGTACAGCATGATCGCGGCCGGGGGCCCGGCGGGGAACACGCGCGCCACGCGGGCGGGGATTGGAACAGCACGGCCGGCGCCGTCAGTCACCGTGGCGGCACGAGCTAGGCGGACCGAAATCCCGAGCGCGCCGAGGCCCGCCAGCACAGTCCGTCGATCGAGCGGCATCGCACCCTCCGGCGGCGCTGTGCGTCGCTCAATCAACGCCGACCATCACGTCGCTGGCCTTGATGACGGCGTAGGCGGGCATGCCCGGCACGAGCTGCAACTCGTCGGCCGAACTCGTTGGTGATGGCGGCGGTCACGATCTGGCCCGCGATATCGATACGCACATGGGCGGTGATAACGCCCTTGGTGACGTCGAGCACCACACCCTTGAGCTTGTTGCGCGCGCTGATCCGCATGAGCTGTCCTCCTAGGGGGGAAAATTGGGAGCCGCAAAGCCGTGCCTAGCCAGGATACGCTGACCGTCGGCCGAGAGCACGAACATGGCAAGCCGGTAGGCGCCCGGCGATGCCGCCGTCATCCCGTAGTTGGCGCCGAACCTGGCCCGCACCTTGAGCCGCATGCGAGCCTCGAACGCCTGAGCCACCTCGGTCAGCGCGCCCCGCAGGCTGCCGGCCGCGTGCAGCAGGACGGTGTCCAACGCTTGGCTCGATGCGGGTGCCATCGCGAGCGCGCAGCAGACAACCAGGATCCGGCCCGGCATCACACGCCCTGCGCGGTGGCGTTCGGGAAGAACAATTGCTGGCCATTGATCCGATAGTCGGCGATGGCCTTCTGGCCTTCCGCCGAGATCAGCCAGTCGATGAAGGCCTGGCCGAGGTCCTTCTTCACATGCGGATGCTTTGCCGGGTCGACCAGGATGACGCCGTACTGATTGAACAGCCGCCGGTCGCCCTCGACCACGATGTCGAGCTCGCCGCGGTTCTTGAACGACAGCCAGGTGCCGCGGTCGGCAAGCACGTAACCGTTCATCGCCGATGCGGTGTTGAGCGCCGCGCCCATGCCCTGGCCGATCTCCCGGTACCAGGCGCCCTTGTCCTGCGCGACATCGATGCCGGCAGCCTTCCAGAGATTCAACTCGGCAGTGTGAGTGCCGGACTTGTCGCCGCGCGAGACGAACGGCGCAGTTTTGTCCTTGATGGTCTTCAGCGCGGCCGCGATGTCCTTCGAGCCTTTGATGCCGGCGGGGTCGCCTTTCGGCCCGACCAGGATGAAGTCGTTGTACATCACCGGATGGCGCCGCACCCCGAAGCCGTCGGCGACGAATTTCTCTTCCTGCGACCGGGCATGAACGAAGACCACGTCGGCGTCGCCGCGGCGCCCGGTGTCGAGCGCTTGCCCGGTGCCTTGCGAGATCACCTTCACGTCGATGCCGGTCTTCGCCTTGAACAGCGGCAGGATATGCCCGAACAGGCCGGAATCCTGGGTCGAGGTCGTGGAGGCGACCACGATCGACTTTTCCTGCGCCAAGGCGGGCGCGGCGAGCGAGGCGGCGGCGACGAGGCCGATCAGCAGGCAGCGACTGAGCACGATGGTCTCCTTCTTAGAAGCGAATTCCGCTCGCGCTGATTCACCTCTCCCAGAGGGAGAGGTCGACCGCGGTGAGCGAAGCGAAGCGCGGGCGGGTGAGGGGTTACGACGTTGCCGGCGAAACGTGATCGCCCCCTCACCCGGATTCCGCGCCGACGCGCGGAATCCGACCTCTCCCCGCTGGCGAGAGGTGAAGTAACGGCGCCGCGGTGCATCCCCATTACGGAATCTCCAGTGCGTCATTCGACGATGTCGCCGCGTAGGAACGCGGCCGCCTTGGCGGTTGCGGGGGCGGCGAAAAAACGCGCCGCGATGCTGTGCTCGATGAGCCGGCCGCCGACCATGAACAGGACGTCGCCCGCGAGCCGCCGCGCCTGCCCGAGATCGTGCGTCGCCATCACCACCTTGATGCCGGATGCGGCGGCGTCGGCGATGATCGCCTCGACGGCCTTGGCGGCGGCGGGGTCGAGGTTGTTGGTCGGCTCGTCGAGGAACAGGATTTCGGGAGCGCGCGCCAGCGCGCGCGCGAGCGCAAGCCGCTGCTGCTCGCCGCCGGACAGCCGCCGCGCCGGCCGCATAGCGAGGGGGCCAAGCCCGACGCGGTCGAGCACCGCGCCGACGAGCCCGCGGCGTTCGGCGCGGCTGCGCCCGGCCGCGGCCAGCGCGAACGCGACGTTCGCCGCGGTGCTGCGCTTGAGCATGACCGGCCGCTGGAACACGATCGCGCGGCGCTCGGCGGGCGCGTCCCGGCGTCCGCCCCAGGTCACCTCCCCCTCGCCCGGCCGCGTGAGCCCCATGGCCACGCGGATCAGCGTGCTCTTGCCGGCGCCGTTGGGGCCGAGGATCGCCGTCGGACGCCCCGCGACGAGGACCGCGGAGACATCGGCCAGCAATTCGTGCCCGCCCGCCCGAACCGTGACGCCGGAGAAGGCGAGCGGCAGATCGCTGGCGATCCCGTGCATCGGCTCACCCCGCATGACGCTCGCCGACGCGTCGCGCGCCCCAGGCGAGCCCGCTGACCGCGATCACGATCGTGATCAGCACGGCGCCCAGCCCCATGGCGAGCGGCAGGTCGCCCTTGGAGGTCTCCAGCGCGATTGCGGTCGTCATCGTGCGGGTGAAACCGTCGATGTTGCCGCCGACGATCATCACGGCGCCGACCTCGGCGGCGGCGCGGCCGAAGCCGGCGAGCAGGATGGTGGTGAGGCTGAAGCGGGCGTCCCACAATAGCGCGGCGACGCGGCGCGACGGGCCGGCGCCCATGGCGCTGAGCTCGTCGCGGTACTCCACCCACAGGTCCTCGATGGTCTGGCGCGCCAGCGCGGCCAGGATCGGCGTCACCAGGATGGCCTGCGCGATCACCATCGCCTGCGGGGTGAACAGGATACCGAGCGGCCCGAGCGGCCCCGACCGCGACAGTAGAAGGAACACCGCCAGCCCGACGACCACCGGGGGCAGCCCCATGCAGGCGTTGAGCAGGACGATGAGCGGGGTGCGGCCGCGGAACGGCACCAGCGCGAGCACGGCCCCGACGGGGAAGCCGACAAGAGCGGCGATGATCACGGCCGAGACGCTGACCGCGAGCGACAGCCGCACGATCGCCCACAGGGCCGGGTCGCCGCTCAGGATCAGGGCGAGTGCGGAGGCGCCTTCAGCCATCCCGTCCCATAGAACGCATTGTCATGCGCCGGCAACAGGATACGGAAATGCTCGTAACATAAACATATTGGAGCGCCCATGCGCATAGCGAGTCGGTCATTGCGAGCCGAAGGCGGTCCCAGTTCGTTTTGCGAAATGCAATTGCAGATATGTCCTGCGCCGCGATTGCTACAACCTTAACGGCGCGCCAGGCCTTGCAGGCAGATGGAACGCCTTCTGCTTCTTGGCGCAGGCCCAGGCCTTCACAAGCCGTCGGCTTTGGCAGCAGCGCTTGGCGATTCTAGAGTTGCCGGCGCAAAATTGCAACCCACAATTGCTGTGGCAAAAGCCGGTATTTGCTGCCGCAAAGGTATTTTTCGCCGGGTTGTCGAGCGTGCCGCGCGGCGCCGGCGCGTCTCCCAGACGCAAGCCGCAGCACAAGCGAAGCGCGGGTGCGCCCCATCGCGCGACGCGCGATGGGGATTTGCGGGGCCTCAGGCGGCCTCGGCAACCGAGCTCTTCGCCGCGACCCAGGCACAATAACCTCGCCAACCGGCCCCGCCCAAGTTTCATCCAGGGCGGTCGGCACACGCCGGTGCGAACTCGGAATGGCGGGCGATGACTTTACTGCAGCAGCTCGAAGCTCACCGTGACGCTGATCTGCAAGGTGGTCTCGCCCGGGGCGATCGGGGGAGCGGCGGCCGCCGGATCGGCGCCGCGGCTCATGACCATCGGCCGCGGCGGCGCCGTGCCGGTCTCGGTGACGGCGATCGCGCGGCCGACCTGCGCGCCGACCGCGCGGGCATAGATCTCGGCCCGGCGCCGGGCGTCGGCAATCGCTTCGGTGCGCGCCTGGTCCTTGGCCTTGGAGGTATCGGAGACCGTGAAGGTCACGCCGCGCAGGTCGGTCGCGCCGGCCGCGATCGCGCGGTCGAGCACCTCTGAGACCTTGGCGATGTCGCGGATGTTGAACCGCACCTGATTGGAGGCGCGGTATCCGGCGATCCGCGGCTCGTCTGACCGGCCGGGCCGGTTCTGGGTGTAGACCGGCGCGATGGTGAACTGCGAGGTCTGGACATCCTTGTCGGCGATACCGGCCTCCTTGAGCGCCGCGATCACCGCGTTCATCGCCTGCGCATTGGCGTCGCTTGCCTCCCGCACCGTCTTGGCCTCGGTGGTGACGCCGCCGGTCGCCTGGGCGAGGTCGGGCGTGAGCGCGATGGTCGCCTCCCCGCCCACCGTCACCAGCGGGAAGGGCCGCTGCACCGCCCCTTGCGCCGGCGCGGAAGGCGCCAGCCCGAGCGCCGCCAGCAGCACGAGGAGACATCGCATAGCCATGGCCCTGCCCTTTCGCTTCGGGCGGAAAGCATCGCCCCGAAACGTGTTGCGATTGCGACCGCGCGATGCCGCGGAGGGCGCCGCCTGCGAGCCGCGACCGGAGGGGCGACCCCGCGTGGTTGCCTGTGCGGTCGCCCATCAGGGCGTTGCCAACAGGGCGCCGCCGCGCCTAAGTGATGGCCGCCGGGCCCGTAGCTCAATGGTTAGAGCCGACCGCTCATAACGGTCTGGTTGGAGGTTCGAGTCCTCCCGGGCCCACCATTCCGCAAAACCACCTTTGATATTACTGGGTTTTCTGGTTTAAAATCACCACCTCCCCCCAGGTGGTGACGACCGCTGTTCTATGCGTGTTCTGTTTCGAGCCGCAAATGTACGAGTTCGCCGGGGCCCACCATTTCATCGGATGACGGCCGCTTCCACTTCGCCATCGCACGTTCGGCGAGCCGCTTGCGGTCGGCCTTGCGCGTGTAGAGCTGCGCCATCTCGTAGCCGCTCCAACCGAACATCGCATTCAGTTCTCGACTCTGTTGCACCAGACTCGGCAGCGATCGTCGCCGACGCCTTGCGCAACCCATGCGCGGAATAGCCCTTTGCGTCCGATCCTTTTTTCGAGACCGGAATCTTGGCCGCGATGATCGCCTCGCGGAAGAAGTTGCCAAGCGACTCCTTGGTGTAGGCTGCGCCGGCGTCGTTCTTGGTGACGATGGCGAGACCGGGTGAAGAGCATGCAGCGAGCGAGGCGGCGAGCGCCGGATGCACCGGCACATAAACCTATCCACTAAGGATCGTTCGGCTCCAGGCCGTTCGCCTTGAACACCGCAACCGCGGCCGGCGTAGTGAGAAAATGCAGCAGCGCGCGCCCGGCTTCCGCTTCCTTGGCCGTAACGCTGATGCCACCAGCGAACAGGACCCAACTCTGCAGTTCAGTCGGAATCCAGCCAACCCATTCGACGTCGGCCACACCGACGACCGGCGGTAGTCCAACCACAGCGAAGTCAACCTCGCGCCTGGCGACGAATTGCACGGTACTGCCTGGGCCGCCGGACTTTATTTTGGGCTTGACCTGATCGGCGATGCCGAGATGGTCGAGCAGAGTGAGAACATGGCGGCCACTGGCGCCTTCGCCTGAAGTCGCGATGGCTTTCGCGTCTAGCAGGACGCGCTTGAAAGCTTCAACCGAACTAATGTCCGGCTTCGGCGCGCCTTGGGGTATCGCGACGCCGACGCCGGTGCGGCCGAGTACGGTGCGCGAATTTGCCGCGACCTTGCCCTGGTTAATCAGGGGCTGGACGTCGGGAGCAAGGATAATGACATCGAACGGCTCCCCAGCGTCGATCTTCCTGATCAGAACGGGACCCAAATCGAACTGGGCGACGACCTTGTGCCCGGACGAGCGCTCGAACTCTGGAACGAGCTGATTATATGCGCGGCGGATCGCTGCCTCAGATAGCAGCCGGATTTCGGCGGCTTCGACAGCGAACTCCGTAGCTAACAGCACCGCGGCGCTGATCGCCCACGACTTGAGGAAAACAATGTTCATGGCGAGCACCTCTGCGGCTCCGACCCCGCCCCACCAGCGAGATGGCAGCCGCGCCACGGCGACGATCGCGCGCGTCATCTCGAGTTGGCCCGCGACGGGGTCGGGTCGCCGGACGGATGGTTGTGCGTCATCAGGCATCGCGGGTATCCAAAGACGAAAATATGCTCCTGTCACCACAAGGATCATTGCGCGAAGAGGCGGGAGCGAATTGGAGTCCTCTCAGCCGGCTGGGATTGCCTATCGCCGATGTCGGCAGGCTAGTCCTAGCGACCCAAGAATAGATAGAGAATTCGGATACGCCCAAAGCATCAGTTCGCCGCGACGCAGCGATACGTCCGGAGTCGGAGGTGAAGCCGACATGCCGAGGACCTTGCTCAACCGACGCGATTGGACCCAAAGTCGACATCGAACCCTTTAAATGCAAACCAGGCAGCCTCTCAGAGGCGGCGGTAGTTGAGCGCGCCCCACGGTGGCGGTTGTGTAGCAATAGCCTTAGGACGCAAACTCGCGTATTGACGACGCGCTCAGGTGTGCACGAGAGGTCTTGCGCAGCGCATGGCCATAGGGGCTGACATCCGTCGTATCGGCGCGACTGCGGGAATTATTTGTCTTCTTGGGGTGTCGTTTGCTTGTGCAACCGCGTGGGCAAATGAACCGAAGCGGGTGATGGTGCTCCATTCCTTTGGTCCGAATTTCAAGCCCTGGAGTGAGCACGCCAAAGCCATTCGCACGGAACTTGATCGGCAATCGCCATGGCCGCTGGAGATCATTGAGAAGTCGCTATTGACTGCGCGTTCCGACGACGACAATCCGGAGGCCCCATATGTCGAGTACCTCCGTGCTCTATTTGCCAAACGCCCTCTCGATCTGATTGTGACCATCGGCGCCCCCGCGGCCAACTTCGTGCAACGGCACCGGCAGCAACTCTTCACCCAGACTCCGATGGTGTTCACAGCAGTGGAGCGGCGTCGAATTCAACATTCCAGCCTCACGGAGAATGACACCGTCGTCGCGATCACGCAAAACTTCCCGGCCATCATCGAGAATATCCTGCACGTGTTGCCGAACACCAAATCCGTAGCCGTGGTGATCGGCAATTCTCCCCTTGAAAGATTGTGGTTGGAGGTCCTCCGCAACGAGTTTGCGCCGTTTGCAGACCGGCTTTCGTTCATCTGGTACAATGATCGGTCGTTCGCAGACATCTTGAAACACGCCGCTGCGCTGCCGCCGCATTCCGCGATCTACTGGCACCAGATGAATGTCGATGCGGCAGGTGTTGTGCACGAGGGTGGCAAGGCGTTGCCAGCACTTTATGCCGTCGCCAACGCGCCCATTTTCGCCTTTAACGATGCCTTCTTCGGCGGTGAAGTTGTTGGCGGGCCGATGAACTCCGTGGTCGAGGGCTCGCGACTGGCGGCCGCCGTTGCAGTTCGCATCCTCGGCGGTGAGAAGGCGGGCGATATTAAGACGACGCCCATCGGATTTGCAACGCCGAAGTTCGACTGGCGGCAAATGCAGCGCTGGGGAATCAGCGAGAGCCGGCTGCCGCCCGGAAGCGAAATCCACTTCCGCGCCCCGACCGTATGGAACCAATACAAAGTACAAATCCTTACAACCATCGCTGTGCTCCTTCTGCAGGCCGGCTTGATCCAATGGCTGCTTTATGAGCATCGCAAACGCCGCCGCTCGGAAGCTGCGGCGCACGACCTGACCGGCCGGCTCATCTACGCGCAGGAAGAGGAGCGCTCGCGGCTTGCGCGCGAGTTGCATGACGACGTGACCCAACGCCTGGCCATGCTGGCGATCGATGCCGGTCGCGAAGAGCGCAAAGTGTCAATTCCTGCTGACGCAATGCGCACGATGCGAGAGGGTCTGGTGCGACTGAGCGAGGATGTGCACTCGCTATCCTATCGATTGCACCCTTCCATTCTGGCCGATCTCGGCTTGCGGGAGGGGTTGAAGTCCGAGTGCGAGCGCTTTTCACAGACATCCTCGCTTCGATTGGAGTTGAACGCCGACGAAATCCTGGAGCAAGTGCCTCGGGACGTGGGACTGTGTCTGTTTCGTGTCGCACAGGAGAGCCTGCGTAACATCGCGCGTCACGCTTCGGCGAGCCGGGTGGGGATGCATCTGCGGCGTTTAGACGGCGGCCTGCTGCTCACGGTGCGGGACAATGGCGCGGGCTTCGAACCCGAGCAGCATCGCACCAGGGCAAGCCTCGGCCTTGCCAGCATGCAACAACGCGTTGCTCTGCTGGGCGGCAAAATCAGGATCGACAGCAAGCTCGGTCAAGGCACCATAGTATCGGCATGGGTGCCATTGACGGAGGCGCAGTGAACCGTCCGCGCGTGCTGCTGGCTGACGATCATCGCGTCAGTGAACGCTCCTCAGACGGAAGGGAAGGGACGACGGGACATTCTGATCTCGATCATTAGCGTGCTCTGCCTCGCGTGGTAGTGCGGTCCATGGAACTATCAGACTGGTCGCTTATGGGCGTGCAGGTGGGCGTGGTGGCCGTGATCACCGCTATCTTGGTGTGGACCTTTTTTTGACGGCCGCCGGGCAGATGTCGGCGCGCGGGCATTTGACTGCGATATTCGCCGCTCACCGCACCGCCTCGGCGAGCAGCTGCTCGCGCTGCGCGGCGGAGCCGAGCAGCTGAGCTGTTGCACGCGTCGCAGCGGCGGGCGACTTAGCGCAAATTTGCGCTAGGTCAGTACGCGTGCCGCGTCGGCGGTGCGATGCTCGCGGCCGCTAGGGGTATCTACAGTGCGTATGCCCTTTTCACGCTCATCGAATTGCAGGCCACCGGCGGACACCGGCACTGACTGGGCGGCCGCTGGGCTGCGCCTGGTGGCGGCGGTCGCGGTGTCGGAGCACCGTGGGCTCAAGCTCGACTATGCGCTCGCGGCTCAGGCGCTGATGCTATGCTTGCAATACGCGGATGAGGGCGAGCCGGAAAGGCACGTTCCTGCAGCCGAACGAGCCGCGGCTCGGCCTCGTGCGGCGGCATGGCCCATCGCTCGACTGGCTCTTGTTCGGCGATCCGCGGCGCGTATTTGGACCGGCGCATTGAGGCCCGACTGCCACATGTTCGTAGGACAGCCCGCGGTCTGGCGGTTTACCTGCCGAGCAACAGGACGGCACCCGTTGGCCCAGGTTGGCGGCCACATTAACTTTTCTGTCGCCTTATCTCGGGGAGCGGCGCCCCCGGAAGATCGATGTGGCGGGCAACCTCGGCCAAAATAGTCGTATTAAGGTCGGGATGGGGAACGTGCGCGCGGGTTTTGCGGTGGGTTTGACCGCCGTGTGCTGTTGAAAAATACATACCGATGAACCGCCAAGCGCCGTTAGCGACCGTTTCGGGCCTTTGGGTACGGCATACCGAGAATCGAGCCGCCATGCATGATGCGCAACTGCCACACCAGCTTCCGGCCACAGCGCGCGCCCCGCTGGTGCATTTTGATCGGGCCGCTGTCTGATAGCGGGTACCAAAAAAGTGCACCAGCGGGCCAACCGGCACGCCGGAAACGGCTGCCGGCGGGTGGACCTCCGGTCCGCGTTCGGCTTGGCGTCCCGCGCACGGTCCGCTTTGGCGCACCGGTCGGGTTTGCGCGGCCGCGCCTCACTCCATCCGGTGAGCGTGGCCTTGTGAGGATTATCTCTCGCGCGCGCGTATTGTTCCGGAAGGTCTCTCGCGACCCGTGCTGCAGGAGCGGTGCGCCGGCCGGGTCGAGATGGTCGTTTTGGGGAGCGGCCAGGCCCTCTCAGCACAAGAAAGCACAGTAGACAGAATTGAGCAGACGCGTGTTTCGTCCTCGCGAATCGGCGCTCCCGCTGTCGGCAGCGCGCCGACGCGTGAACAAGTTCGGAGGGCGCCGGGGACGGCGCGTGGCTCTGTCCCCGGCGTGCGTTCCAGCCGGATGCGTGACAATGCCGGAGGAACGCCCCTTACCCGGTCAGACGCGAGCGATCGGAATGGCGACGAACCTCGTCACCTCGTCCGACTTCAACCGCATCAGCACCGCGCGCTTGCCATTCGTTTGGGCATCCCTGATGGCATTGCGCACGTCGACCGGGCTAACAACCTTCTTCCCGCCGACATCGAGGATGATGTCGCCGGCCTTGAAGCCGTGCTCGGAGGCAAGCCCGCGGGGATCGATGTCGACCACGACCACCCCTTCGGAGCCTCCGCCCGCGACGTGTTCGGCGGCAGCCAGCATCAGGCCGAGCTTCGGCACGTCGGTGCCGGTCGCGGCGGGCTGCGGCATGGCGGCGGCGCGCTCCTTCGGCATCTCGCCGAGCGTCAGCGAGATGCTCTTCTCCGCACCCTCGCGCCAGATCGTGACATTCACCGCAGCGCCGGGCGCCATACCGCCGATCTGCATGGCGAGGTCGCGGGCATCCTTGACCGGATTGCCGTTCACGGCGGTGATGACATCGCGCGACTGGATGCCGGCCTTGGCGGCGGGACTATCCGCCATTGGTTCGGCAACCAACGCGCCTTTGCTCTCCTTCATGCCGAGGCTTTCGGCAATGGCGGAGGTGACCGGCTGAATCTGGACGCCAATCCAGCCGCGGCTGCTTGCCGCGCCCTCTGCCGCATTTGCCGCCGAGAATGTTGGAAGTACCGAGTGGCGGAAACAATCCGGCCCGACCAAGAGCGCGGCGATCGCGAGATTGCCGGCCGTGGCAAGAAGGATGAGGCGCCGCGCCGAAAACGCGCGTCCCAGTTTGTATCGCGGGGTCGTCATGATGCTTACATCTCCGTTCGATTGATGGCGCGGGCGGCGCCGGTTGGCGGCTAAATGGCAGCGCCAGCATTGCTCGGAAATGGCCGCGGAATTAATGTTTGGTCATCAGTCGCGCTTCGAACTATCGAATGCTCACTGATTGGCTGAGGATTGCCATGGATCTGTTCATTGCCCCGACCTTCAGCTTTGAACTTCTATATACCATCGTTATCGTTCGACTGAATCGGCGAGAGGATTGCGCAAACCAGCGATCTCCGGCGCATGGTTACGCAAAAAAGTCTCCCGATCCCTGACTGGGCCGGCCCCGCCGTGCTCCAGCTGGGCTTTGAGGTCGCGCAGTCGAGGTTTGCCAATTGCAAGCGCGAGGCTGTCGCGCATCCTTGCTCCGGGTTCGAGATGAGCGAGCCGCGGCCGTCACCGAAGCGCTGCCGTTCTTCATCGCCGGCTGGTCGATTGCGGCGGTACCTTCGAGATCATGGGCGCAATCAGGCTGCGCAAGGAGATCGATAACGAGTGGCTGTTGATCGCCGGCGGCGTGCTGTCGGTGCTGTTCGGCGTGGCGATCCTGGTGATGCCGGGCGGCGGCGCCACTGGAACCGCCTTCGCGTGGGAGCTGCAACTTCTCGGCCAAGCGACCGGCGTTGCCGCTGTCGCAGCCGTAGCCTACATCGAGCATCCTTCATTGAGTGGAGCAACGCCATGACCAAAATCAGTGTGAGTGAAGCCGCGAAAGCAGTCGTTCGGCGCAACACCGAGGAAGTGCAAGGCGGCGGGAATTTCGAGGTGTTCGAGGAATTGTTCGCCGACGATTTTCTCGACCATACCCCGCAGCCGGGACGCACGCCCGACAAGGCCGGCGCGCGCGAACTCTACAAGGTTCTGCGCGCTGCCTTCCCAGACTTCCACGCGGACATCCACTGGCAGCTCGCCGATGGGGACCGGGTGACGACGTACAAAACCTACCACGGCACGCACAATGGCGAATTCTTCGGCATCGCGCCAACCGGTCGCAAAATCCAGTTCGAGACCGTGGACGTGATGCGTGTGCGCGACGGCAAGATCGCCGAGCACTGGGGCGTGGCCAATCTCTTCTCTCTCATGCAGCAACTCGGCGCGCTTCCCGCCGCGCCGAAGGCGTAAGCATCGCACAATAGGAGCATGACCATGAGCATCGGCATCATCGGAGCAGGCAGTATTGGCCTAGCCGTCGCAAAGACGCTGTCGCGAGCCGGCAGGACCATCGCCAACAGTCGATGACTCACTCGCTCAAGGAGTCCGTTGATCCCCTGGGACCGGCGTGGGGCGGACGGATCGTCATTGACGCCAACAACAACCCGATTGAAGCCCGCTTTTCGAGCCGGTCGAGTTGCATGGCCGTATTTCAAGCCAGGTGGTCGCCGATCTGGTGAGTGGCGCGCGGCATTCAACCATCTGAGGGCGGACCTACTGGCGAGCGATCCGCGGGCAGACGGCGGTCGTCGCGTGCTGTTTTACTCTGGCGACGATAGCGCCGCTAAGGCGGAGGTTGGAGCGTTAGTCAATCGTCTCGGATTTGCGGGCATCGACCTTGGTCCACTCGCGCTCGGCGGCAGCTCGCGCAATTTCCAGGCGGACCATTAACCAGAACCTCGTCAGGATTGAATGAACGCGCTACAGCCTGCACGAAACGAGCGGCGCGCTCATTGAACATCGTTACGTGCTTGGACGCGCAGGCCTGTGGGGAGTTCCACCTTGGCAGGGACCCAACCGACCTCGCCGTCCGGCCACACGGCCCACTTCCATCCCGTGAACGGACTGAGCAACCATGCACCGGGGCGGGCGCCGCGCAAGCCACCCCAGGGCGCCCAGCCTGTCCCTCACGGGCTTCCGGTTGGTCATCGCTGACCACGCCTTGGGGCTTCCCGTGTTTCGTGCGCTTTCCTTGTGTACATGCCGCCGCCACTACCCCGGCGCAGCGTCTGAACGTATCGCTTCGCTCATTTCATCCAGACGTATCAGTCTTCCCCGAAAGGGTTGTCGGGTCGACCTGCGCTTTGTCCTTTTCGAGGATTGCTCGGCGTTCACTCGCGTTGCGGCCTGCACACTCGCGCTGTCACCAATTCGTGACACGCTAATCGAAGGCTTCAGCCACTTCGTTGCCTCCATATGGGGGACGGATGTCCGTTTCTGGCACTTCGCGTCATTTCGCGGCGACGCAGCAATTCAGTCGCTTTCGGAGCGCAGCGGACATTGAGCGGTTCTCGGTGTGCACCGAACCTGTAGCGTTTGACCCACCTGCGACATCGGCTGGGTCGAAATTCCGCACTGCGGCGAGCCTCCTGACTCTGAGGTGTGCTATCCTCTGCTGCCGCTCTGGCTAGGGGAGCAGCAGATGCAATTTGATCACTGAGAAGGCGCGAGTTCATCACGCTACTTGGCGGCGCGGCGGCGTGGCCGCTTGCAGCGCGAGCGCAGCAGCCGGCGGTCCCGGTGATCGGGTTTCTCAACGCCAGGTCGCCCGACGATACGATGCCCCTGGTGGCCGCGTTTCGCCGAGGCTGGCGGAAGGCGGCTTTGTCGAGGGTCAGAACGTAGCATCGAATACCGGTGGGCGCTCGGCCAATATGAACGACTGCCGGCGATGGCGATGGAGCTAGCTCATCGCCCTGTGATGCTCTTAGCGTCGGCGAGCGGCGAGCCTGCCGCCTTGGCCGCAAAGGCCGCAACTTCGACCATTCCGATTGTTTTCATCATTGGTGGCGATCCGGTCAAACAGGGACTCGCGACGAGCCTCAACCTGCCGGGCGGCAACTCCACCGGCGTAAGTATCTTGACTACGACGCTGGAGCCTAAGCGACTCGGGCTGTTGCGTGAGCTGGTACCAGGAACGGCAATGATCGGCGTTCTCATAAACCCGAGCTTTCCCCTGTACGAGAGCCAGTTGCGAGACGTGCAGGAGGCAGCTCGCGCACTCGCTTTGCAGGTTCTTGTGCTGCCCGCCAACACCGACCGCGAGATCGAGACGGCATTCGAAACAGCCGTTCAACGGCGCATTGCCGCGCTGACGGTGGCGGCCGCTCCGTTCTTCGACACGCGGCGCGACAAGCTTGTGGCCCTCGCAGCGCGCCACGCGGTGCCCGCGATGTACCATTTTCGCGAGTTTGTTGCGGCCGGCGGTCTCGTGAGCTACGGCGTCATCGTGGCTGACGCGTATCGACAAATTGGGCTCTATGCCGCGCGCATTCTGAAGGGTGAGAAACCGGCCGACCTGCCCGTCATGCAGCCGACCAAATTCGAGTTGGTCATCAACCTCAATACCGCCAAAGCGCTCGGCCTCAAAGTGCCGCCTACGCTGCTCGCCCGCGCCGATGAGGTGATCGAATAGCGTCGCCTTTGCTGCGATTGCTCACAGTCCGCTCTTGGCACATCGCGACAGATGCCAAAGCCCTTACCGCGCGTCAGCTTTCAGGGGCATTCCAGACATCGAGCGATTTTCGGCGCGCACCGAATCTGTAGCGAATGACCCAAAGCCGGCGTGAGAAGCCATCGCAAAGACGCGTCCTCTCACTCGGATCACACCGGTGATGCAGCAGCCAAGGCGGCGCGCGCCTCCTCGATCCATCCCGTGGCCTTCATCTCCTCGAAGAGGCGGAGGGCGCGCTCAATCAACGCCCGGTCCTCCTGCGCATTGTCGCCCCGGCGGAAGCGGCCGTAGGCCAACAGCGTCTGAGCGAGTTCGGGAGGGCACTGGATTTCGTCGAGGACTTCGAGGCTGCGGCGGAATGCGGCGTCGGCCTCGGCCCGATCGCCCATCGCTTCGTGGACTTGCCCGAGAACTCGATGGGCCGCGACTTCTTCGAGACGGAAGGCGCCCCGCTCTGCGGCGGCAAGCGCCTGGCGAACGGTACTCAGGGCCTCGTTGTGGTGACCTGTGGTCAGATGGACCTGGGCGCGGGCGATCTGCGCGTACGGGATTGCGTACGCTGACGTCTTGTACGATGCGCGCAGGCGCTTCATTGAAGACACGATCGAGGACGCGCCGGGCTTTGTCCGGCTGTCCCAGCTTCAAGTAGGCGAGCGCCAGCCAGGCGGAGGAGAAGAATACCACGGTCCACTCGCCGATCTCCCACGCGACCGGCAATGCTTCCTCGGCAGCCAGGACGGCTTCGTCCCAAAGTCCTCTGTAGAAATAGGGCTCAGCCTCCATCGCGCACCAGGCCCGCAGCTCGGCATTGTTGAGAGCATCGGCGACGTCGCGCACCCGTCCGGCGAAAACGAGCGCCTGATCGAGCTTGCCAGCTCGGGCACTATAACAACGTCCGCCGCTCGCCATGGTACGGGCCTGGCGCAATTGTTCACCCTGTGCACCCAGAGATGTCGATTGCTCGCGCGAAATGACCGAGTGACGCCTCAAATTGCCCGTGTTGTCCGAGATAGTCGCCGTAGTCGGCAGCGGCAAAAGCTTCGGCCGACCTGTCTCCCGAGCTCTCGGCGCGTACAATCGCGCTCTCGAGGAGAGCCTCGTCATCCTGATGCCTGCCCTTTATTGCCTCCAGCCTTGCCATATCCGCTGTTTGGCCGGCCTCGGTGGCATTCGTCAGCGCCTGATCAACATGGCGAAACAGGCGCGCCTCCGCCTCCTCATCCCGCATCCAGCCCGGAAGCCGAACGAGCGACAGAATGACGTCGCAGTGGACGCGACTCCGTTCGGGCGTGTGCGGCAGGCGCTCGATCAGCTCGAGGGCTTGCCAGTAGTGGTTGATCGCCTCGGGACGAGCAAAGAGCCTCCGCGCCCGTTCCGCCGCTTCCAGCGTGTAGTCGAGTGCCTTTTCCCACTCCTCGGCTCTGAGCCAGTGATAGGCCAGAAGCGCCGCACCCTCGCCGACCGACGCCTCTTCACCCGAGGGCGGCACAACCTGCTCTTCGAGCGCCTTGGCGATGCCGGCATGAAGCTCCTGGCGCCGACCGCGCAGCAACGTCGCCATAGGCGGCGTCCTGGACGAGGGCGTGCTTGAAGACAAACGATGTCTGCTGCGGGCCGCCGCGGCGGAAGATCAATCCAGCCTCGACCAACTGGTTCAACGTCATCTCGCAACCGATCGTCCGGGCGGTGCGCGACCGCCTTCATCGATGTCGTAGGAGAACTCACGGCCGATCGCCGCGCCAATCTGCGCCACCTCCTTGACCGGGCCGAGCCGATCCAGGCGGGCCATCAGCGAATCATGCAGGCTCGACGGGATCGCCAGCGTTGGCAATGGACCGGAGAGGATGTATTGCCCGTTCTCTTCCCGAAGCAAGTTGCCCTCCAGCAGCGTCTTGGTCAGTTCCTCGATACAAAGCGGGATGCCGTCGGTGTGCTCGATGATCCGATCGAGGATCTCGACAGGCAGCGTTTTGCCGCCGGCGACGCGCTCCGACCAGTGCCTTTGTTTCCCGCTGCCCGAGACGACTCAATGTCACGGAGGTCACCTGCGCCTGGCCGGTCCAGGGCGGCTCGAACTCCGGACGGAATGTCACGACCATGAGCACCGGCAGCCGGCGGACGCGCTCGGCGATCCGATCCAGCAGATCGAGCGAGGTCGAATCACTCCAGTGCGCGTCCTCGAACAGGAACAGCACAGGCCGGTGCTGCGCCAGATCTTCCAACTGTCGGACGAGCGCCGCGAAGATCCGCTCGCGCTTCTGTCGCGGGTCGTCCGGCAGTGGCGGATAGCGCTCGCCGGCCGGCACCGCCAGCAGGTCGGCGAATACGGCCTCCGTTTCCTGATCGCTGTCGCCCGACTGGGACAGCAGCGCCGCCAGCTTGTCGAGTTTCGCCGCGGGGGCGTCATCGCGGGCAAAGCCCGCGGCGCGCTCAAGCTGGGCAATGATCGGGAAGAGCGCGCTGTCGCGACGGTGCGGCGAGCAGAAATAGCGCAACCGAATAGGCCGCTCGGGTTCGAGCCGCTCCTGCAATGCCGCAACAATCCGGGACTTGCCGATGCCGGCCTCACCGGAAATCAGCACGATCTGACCTTCGCCGTCCTTGGCCTGGGCCCACCGTCGCAACAGCAACTGGACTTCCTCGTCGCGGCCGACGAGTGGGCTCAACGTCGCCGAACGCAATGCCTCGAAACGGCTCTCGACCGTGCTCTCGCCCAGCACTTGCGAGGCCAATACCGGCTCGGCCAGCCCCTTGATCGTGACAGCCCCGAGATCGCGGTAGTCGAAAAGATCGCCAACCAGCCGCCGCGTGCTTTCGGCGACCAGCACCGCGTTCGCTGGCGCCATTTCTTGTAGACGGGCGGCGAGGTTCGGCGTCTCGCCGACAACCCCGCGCTCCTGCGCCTCGCCCGAGCCGATCAGATCGCCGACGACGACGAGGCCGGTGGCGATGCCGACCCGGCTCGCCAACGCGGTGGCGCCGCTCTCCAGCCGGCCGACGCGGTCGATCAGCGCCAGACCGGCCCGTACCGCCTGCTCGGCATCATGTTCATGCGCCTGCGGATAGCCGAAATAGGCGAGGACGCCGTCTCCCATATACTTGGCGACATAGCCCCCGAACCCGGCGACGACCTCGGCCACGGCGGCGCGATAGGCCCCGAGCACCTCCCGCAAATCCTCCGGATCGAGGCGAGAGGCCAGCGCGGTCGAGCCGACCAGATCGCAAAACATGACAGTGAGCTGCCGACGCTCGGCAGAGCTGGCAGCGATGCCGGCATCTCCGCCTCGTCGCACCGGCTCGGTCGACGGGACAGGTGCACCGGAAATTGGCGAGCCGTCCCGCAACATGGCGATCGCGGCCAGCAGCTTTCGTCGATGGCCAATCGACGTAACGCCCAGCCCAATCAGATCGTCAGCGGTGAGCTCCGGCAGTATTTCGGCATCGATATCGTTCGTCGAGGAACGCAGTCGCATACTGCTCGAGTCCCAGGCCGCGCAGCCAATTGGTGATCTCGATCGACATCGCTCGCGATCACCGGTTGAGGCGTCGCCGCCCACGGCGATCTCGCCCCCCGGTGCTCATCACGGGAGTCCTGCCGGTCGTCGAAAACAGCCTGGAGGACACCATGTGAACTCCGATTACCCGACAGCACTATGCGCTGAACGCCTCTGGTAAGGAAGCGATCAAACTCGGCTCCATGTCCGCTCCTGGGCCCTAAGCCGAACTATTTCAATTGCGCCGACGATTGTCTGCCTCTGGCCCATCACGACAGATGCCAATGCCCCTACCGTGGGTCAGCTTTCGGAGGCACTCCGGACATCGAGCGGTTTTCGCGTGCAACGAATTTGAAGCTGACCCAAAGCGGTCCATCCAGCGAATTGCTCATTCGATCACCTCGTCGGCCAGCGCGAGAACTTTGTCAGGAATTATGAGTCCGAACGCTTTGGCGGTCTTAAGATTTAGCACGAACTCGAACTTGCTCGGCTGTTCGACGGGTAGATCAGCCGGATCAGTGGAAGTGAGCGATTTTGCTCAAACTCCCGGACGGACATTGGCGCTTACTGATCTGACGATGCGCTACTCATAAGAGAATCCATTCCATACTCCAGGAGAAGTCCATGCAGAAATCATTGCTCGCCGCCACGATTAGCGTCGCGGCGCTGCGTGATGGCGTAGGCGACCGGCCGGTGGCAATCGAGCCCGGCGTGATCGAGTTCCTCAATGGCAAGACGGTGCTGGGCTGGGCCGAGGTGACGCTCAGGCTTTAGTGTGAGTGCATCAGCGCTGCGCACGCAGCTTTCCAATCGCCGAGACACGCCCACGCGCATACTCCGCGTCTCCAAGTCCGCCCGGCGCAGCGGTTTCGAGTTCGCCGACCCCGCGTGCCGGGCCAACTGCCGGCTTAGCGCATGCTCATGCAGGCAACGTTCGACGTTGGCCGCTGGGCGCTGGTGCGTCTAGCGATGGTCAGATTGCGTAAAGCTCGACCGGCTTCTCAAAGCCCTTCAGGCGGAAATCCCGGCCTTGCTTTTTGGCCGTTTGACGCAGAGTCCGGTCGTACACGGCCCGGGTGACGAGGATCTGGCCTGCTTCGGCGGCCGACTGCGCGCGTGCCGCGGTATTCACGACCGTTCCAATGGCGGTCAGGTCGCGATGCGATCGGCCGAACTCTCCGAAGCTGGCCTCGCCGGAGTCGATTCCGATACCGACGCCGAGCTCGCTGGCGTCATGGCCGGCGCCTTCGGCCACGAGAAGCTCACGACGCGAGCGGCAGCGGCGTTGGATCTCGCGAGCGGCGAGCACGGCGCGTTCGGCGTGATCGTGGTGGCGGATCGGAAAGTTGAAGATCGCCATGATTGCATCGCCGATCGTCTTGTTGAGAAGTCCGTCAAATTCCCAAATGGCGGCGGCGCATTCATCGTAGAAAACGTCCAGCAGCGAAGAGAGAGTGTCTGCCGAAAGCGACTGCGAAAGCGTCGTATAGCCTCTGAGATCGGCGAAGAGCACCGACACGTCGACCGTGATCTTGCGGGCCTTCATCACGCGCGTGAACATGAGCTCGCAGATCGTGCAGGTGTTCGGATTCATCCGGCTCGGGCGAATGCCAAAGATGCGGAAGGGAATCGAAGCCGGCCCGCGCAGAGGCACTGGCAGATGCATCTGCTGCCAGCAGCCCTTGCAAATCCTGGCTTGAGGAGACGGCATACCGCGGTTGCCCTGCTATGCTCATTCTGTGACCTTCGCACATCTGGCCGTGAGCGAAACGTCCGAAAGGGCACTGGAGTGGACGCAAAGCCGATGGGGTTTTTTGATCTGCTCATGACCCCGAAGCGGACCAACGGCTCGTGTTGGTCCGCTTCAAGACACCGCTATCCAGCGGTTAGTGGCCGGCGAGGTGGTTCCACTGCGGCAGCAGCACAATGCTGTTTGGATTGAAGCCTTGGTCTTTAAGGCCATCGATGCTGCCGATCACTTCGC
>CAVTXS010000028.1:0-263936 GCA_963738705.1 uncultured Alphaproteobacteria bacterium | reverse complement strand
GATGTGAACGACCCCTCCCGGAGCAGACAAAGCCCCGTATTTTGCCGCGTTCGTGGCGAGCTCATGCAACACAAGCGCGACGTTGGTAGTCGCGTGCTCCCCGATCGGCACGTCGGGCCCGGTGAGGATGATGCCCTCGCGACCCTTGGACCGGCTGGTCGCATACGGGTCGAAGATCGTGCGGATCAAAGCATGCAGCGTCGTGCCCTCGCCGGCCTTGCCGCCCGTGTCGATCAGGCCGGGCCGCGTCAGTTCGTGGGCGCGCGTGAGCGCATGCAGCCTGTCCTGAATGGCCTCGGCCATCTCTTTCGGCGTGCCGGCCGAACGCGCGCTCAGCACCACCAAGCCGTTGGTGACGGCGAACAGGTTCTTGACGCGGTGGCTCATCTCCCGCAGCAGGAGGTTTTGCTGTTCCTGCGCTCGCCGGCGCTCGGTGATGTCGCGCGCGATCTTCGAGGCGCCGATGACCCTGCCGCCCGCATCCTTGATAGGCGATATGGTGAGGGCGACATCGATCAGGGTTCCATCTTTGCGCCGGCGAACGGTTTCGTAGTGGTCGATGCGTTCCCCGCGGCGGACGCGCTCGAGGATGGTGGGCTCCTCGTCGTGCCGATCAGCCGGAATGAGGATGCTGACGGACTTGCCGATGACGTCTTCGGCCGCATAGCCGAAGACCTGCTCGGCACCGCTGTTCCAGCTGGTGATGACGCCGTCGAGGTCCTTGCCGATGATGGCATCATCGGAGAATTCGACCATGGACGCGAACCGCTGCAGGGCCGCGGCGGATTCCTGTAATTCCCGGTTGGCGTTCATCGTGTCATTGACGGACAGCAAGGTCTGATACGCCGCCGCCGCGAACGTGCCGAGGCTGGTCATGACGCGAAGGTCTTCCGCATCGAACCGGCGGCTGCCGTCGTGCGCTACGACCCAGATCGTTCCGACGGCTTCACCCTTGATATAGAAGGGAATCAGCAATCCTTCCTCAAGGACGGGCTGGATCGGGGCCCAATAGGGGAAGTCGCGTTCGGGGTGTGAGCATATCATCGCCATGTTGCGGTCCAGAACCGTGCCGCATGGGCCGAACTCGCGCGGCGTTCCCCCGCCCAGGTGCGGCGCCCACTGCCCGGCGATGGCGCGCCAGTGGAAGTTCCGCTTCTGGTCCCCGCTCTCCAACAGGCTGAGGCCGGCCGAGTGCGCGCGGCACAACGTCAGCGCGGTGTCCGCGAGCTTCTGCAGAATACCCTCGGGCGAGGCCGCCATCTCTTGCGCCAAGGCAACCAGCGCGCGGTTCTCCGTCGCATAATCGGGAGGGCGCGAGGGTCGCCGGCTCAGCACCTCGATCGAGATCATCGACGCCGGATGAGGTGCGGCTTGCGAAGCGACAGGGCCGGGCCCGCCGTCGCCGTCTTTGGCCCGCGCCCGCTCATCCCGCGGCCGCTCGAATGGTTGGAGGATCGCGTCTCGTGGCCCCTGCGCCATTATCGGCTGAAATGCTTCAGACATGGCTGCCTCTCAACTCCCGGCCAGCGCGACGCAGTGCCCGCCCGGTCTGCGCGCCGTGCCGTCGGCAAGATGCCGAACATACGCGATGGCGTCGTCGCGCAGACGGACCACACGCGCGTCTTCGGGGCGGAATGGAGCGACCAGGTCGCTGCTGGACGCCATCAGCGCCTGCCCCGCGAATTGAACGCCACGCCCATGGTTTCGGCGATCACCAACGGCTTGTGCTCCGCGAACGGAAGGACGGTGCCCATGACGGCACTCCCCTGAATCCTGGTGACAGGCGGGAGCGCGACCAGTCTCTCAGCCACCGGCGCCTGCATTCTGGTTATTATGGCCCGTGATGCGTCATCATATGTCGGATCGCCGACATTGGCGAGCGGAATCGAACTACGGTATTGGGGTCTTCTGTTGTGGTTTTGAGGCCGCTTTGTACGCAGCCTTTCATGATAAATGAGCAAGTGACTGTCTCGTCGGCTCACCAGCGGGCGGTGGAATAGGTTCCTGAACCACGGCGCTATGCAGCTCCCGTCTTGCTCGCGCCTGGCGTCCTCGTCTGGGGCAGCTTGGCCTATGCAGTTTTGAAGGTAGCGCTGTTCTGAATCCGACCGGAACGCGCCCGTAGTTGCGCCGTTGCCAGAGGAGAGGGCTTGGGGAACCCCGTAGGGTTCCGTTATGGTGGACTACCGGCAAGCTCGGGCCGACTATTATCTTCGCAAAGCGGAGGATTGTGCCCGCAGTGCCGAGCGCATGAAAGACCCGGAAGCCCGAGCCGCGTTCGTCGAACTGGCGCAGCAATGGCGGGCGCTGGCCAAGCAATTCAGCGGACCGGAAGGCGATCATCGCGAAGAATAGGTCCGCCCGTCGCTGGGCTTGCCGCAGGGTAACAACGGGGCCGCGCGTTGAACTCGGCGACCAGGCTTGCGCCGGATCGCAACAGGCCCATGGCGGCCGCCGTCGCAGAATCGAACGGATCGGCGCGCAAATCGTTAGGCGATCAGCGTGCCCCAGGCCTGGGCTTTATCGTTGGCGAAGGATGCCGGTGTGCCGGACTATCGCCGGCTGACGCAAGGCTTATAGTCGGCACAGCCCCCGTGGCTCGACCGTGGTTCGTTTTTCGCAAAACCCCGCCGGCGAAAATCCCTCGCGAGCTGCGGATCGGATCGAAGGAACTATCACGATTGGGGTGGCGCTGCTGGACGAGGAATTAACATTTGAACAGCTCAAAAGAACATCATCTAGAACGGGCCGAAGCCAGTTTCAAGAAACCGGCGGCGCGTGCCACTCAAGCAGAGCGCGCCAAAGCTGATAATGAAGCGTTGGCTCAAGGCATGCGCGACAAGACGGCCCGGTTGAGATCGCAGCGGCTCGCCAAGGAGGCCGCGGACAAACAGAACTCCCCGCTAAAGAAAGACGGAACGCGAGCGAGCGACGATGACCAAACGTAAAGCCGGCGAACAGACGGCCGCAGCGCGAGAAAGTAAGGCCGAACGCATCAGCGTGGCCGCCATGGCGCAAGTAGAGTCGGACGCTCAACGCATGCGCGCAAAAACCGAGCGGCTTCGTGCGGTTCGACTGGCGAAGGAAGCGACCGATGTGACGAAGCGTTCGACAGATAAGTGAAGCGACGCGGCGATGGAACATGTCGGCATCTGCCGCGACCGGGCCTTCCGCGCTTACCGTCCGACGCCGAACACCACGGTCTGTGGATTGGCGCATTGTTTCCGTATAGCCCTTGCGGCACGGTTCCCGGCGCGGACCGCTTCACGGTCGGTAGAGTAAGCGTCAGGCGAAAACTCAATGATTCGGCCGTCACTCTCCCGTATTTCCCACCGGAAGCCCGAGCCGCGCCGGCGCGCTTTCACATCGAGCACGCGATACTGAGGCAACCCAAGAATGTCTTTTAGAGGCATGTCCGTTCCCCTGCCCCATGCTCCATTGCGAGAGGCGCGCCAGTAGAAAATTCCGAGACAACTATATAGTTCCGGACGCGCAACGGCAGCGCCATCAGTCGTCCATCGACGGTGGCCTTTATCTCTTGTTATGGCCGTCGATGCTTGCGCAGAACAGTTGAGATAATCGCGCACGCGGCTTCGCCTATTGGAGCGCGTGCACTATTAATGAGTTCGCGAATTTTGCCGGGCACCGAGCAAACGCGTCGCGCCGCGATTTGGGCGATCAAGCGCGCCAAATAGCGGACGCATGACCAATGTTTTGAACCGGACGCCGCCGTCGCCGGGACGGACATACCTTGGCCGTACGGCGGGGGCTTTTAGATCGACCGGTGACATACCTCCCGACTTAGCGAAAAAGATTTTGGGAACCGGCCCTGGCCGAAGGCAAGCGCACTGATCAAGCCGCCGCGCCTCGGCCCCGAATATTGGCGTGGAGCTCCTTTCGAACGGCAGCGGCAGAATTGCCGACTTTGTCGACCGCGCCGGCGAGCTCATCCTTGCTCACGCCAAGATGCTTGCTCCAATGCCGAACGTCTTCATGGTCACTCATATTGATCTTGCCGCGGTCCGGCCGCCGGCGATTCATGCGAATGTCGGCAGCTCTATCCGGACCTTCCCTTCAAACCGAGCGGTGCGCATTTCTCTTCGGGGACGTGCGGCAGCAGTTGGTCCTCGCATGCGTCAGCGACGCATCGGGCCGCCCACTGCATCGGACCTTTCCGACTGAATCTGCTCCTTCAGACTTCTCCCGGCCGTCTCTGCAACGCCCACGACTTTGTCCGTCAAGCCTCGCAGCGCATCGCCGGCAGCGCGTGGCGTGAGGCCTTGGGCCTCCGCTTCTTGCAGGCCTCGCTCAGCCATGGATTTCGCCTGCTGGGCTTTGTCGGACGCCAAGTCGTAGGCCTTTTCCTTCAATGTCTCGCTTGCTTCGCCCATGAGGCGAGTTTCCGCCTCACTGGTGGGCAAAGACGCCGCGATCCCGGCGCCGATCGCCAACCCGACGGCGCCCAACACCAGTGGCTGGCGCTCGAACAGCTCCGCCAGGCTCTGCTGCGCGGAGCGGCCCCATTCAGCCCCCGCATGCTGCGCGGTTTGTGATGCTTTGGCCGCCCAGTTGGGAAGCCCTTCCACGGCCCGAGCCCCCACAGACCCGGTGCTATCGTTCGCAGAGACCGCGTCGGCCATCGGCGCACTCGCTGTAGCGACGGCGTCGCCGACCGAGGCTGCCGCCGCGCGGGTCATCTCGGCGGCCCGGGTTCCAAGATCAGACAGCGCCTCGACGGCGTGACCGGCCGTGCGTGTGACCGCGGAACCACCGCGTTGCGCCGCCTCGTATGCGGCGTCGCCTGCGCGCCCGATCGCGCGGGACCTTTCGCGGTCAGTTCCAAAGAGAGACAGTCTACTGCCGCCCATGAACATCCAGAGGCAACCCATTCCGATCAACGCAGCCGGCCCCGGGTTTTCCCGCACGGCGTCCTCGAGCTGTTGCCCGAATGTACGCGCATCGGCCCGCGCAGATGGGCGTCCCGGATCGTCCGGCTGCCGCGCCATGCCTCTGCCATAGTCCATGTTGGTCATTTCATTTGCTCCTGAACGACAGCGGCATCACGCTGAAATTGCTGCATGGTTCGCTCCGGCGCGAGGTTACCGGGCTTGAGGCGATTAATTCCGGTCCAGCCGAGCACCGCGCTGATGAGAGCGCCGACCATCCCGGCAATCAGGTAGGCAACCGGGTCGGGAAGCCCCAGCTCCACCAGCCAGATCGCCAGGGCCATGAGCACGAGGACCAACGCCGCGATCATCGCCAGGGCTGCACCGGCGATGAACGCGATTCCCATGGCCGCCTCGCTGGCCTTGGCGGCGAGCTCCGCGCGCGCCAGCTGGAGCTCGGTTCGAACGAGCTTTGTGAACTGATGCAGTGCGTCGGAAAACAACTCGGCGATCGAACGGGTTTCCGTACTCATGGCCATGATGGTATTCCTCGCCTGCTCGGTCAGAAGCCGGTTGACTTCGCTGACGCGGACCCGGGTGCTGGGGGCGGCGCGCTGTTCGATGCGCCGAACCGATCAGCTGCTCCGCTGGAACTCGGTCGCGCGTAACCGGCGCCTGCCGAGGACGGCCCGAAATCCGACAAGCGATTCGCGCCTGTGCTGCCGTAGGCTCCTGGAGAACTGCGGAACTCCCCCATCGCACTCGTGCCCACGACCGTCGGGCGCGGCCCGGTGGAGCTTTTGAGAAAACGCACGGCCGCGAAACCCGCCAGCACCGTCGCACCGAGGAAAGCGGTCGGTTGCCTGCGGGCAAAATCCTGAACGCCTCCGACCAACTCGGAGATGTCACGCCGCCGCAGGGCGTCCGATACGTTTTCAACCTGCTCGGCAGCCCGCCGGATGTAGTGCGCCGCCTGCGGGATCTCGTGGTCGAACTCGTTGGCGGCCCGCCGGATGGCGCCCGCGACGCCGCCGACGAAATCGGCGCCCGCGGTTTTTTGCTCGTCCAGGGCGCCCCGGAGCTTGTCACCGGCTTCCGACGCAAGGTCTTTCGCCGCATCGACCGCGCCGGAAACCTGATCCTTGATCTGGCCCGTTGCCTGATCAAGGGCGGTCGAGGTCTGCTCCTTGAGATCACGCACCAACGAGCTCGCCTGCTGCCCTACCGAACCCTTGCCCGGCGTCTGGCCCTGCGCTCCACCGAATCCGCTGCGGTGATCGGACATGTCGCTCATTTCGTCCTCCAGAGTCCCTTGCGGGATGTTTTGCTAGGTCCTTAAATTCGAGCCGGTGGCGCCGACCCGCGCGGACTGTTCGCCGCGCGATGCTTCGCCATTCGCGTCCGGATTGGTCGCGCGCTCATAGATGGTGCTGGCTTTTTCGCCGAGCCCGTGCAGGGCGCCGCGAACGCCTTCGGTGCTTAGTCCTTGCTCCTCGGCAGCCTGCTTGCCCGCCTCGTAAACATTTCCCGCTGCGGCCTTGACCGTTTGATAACCCTGGGCAGCGAGGTCACGCGTGCGGCTTTTGAGTTCGTCACTGGTGTCGCCCAACAGGCGGTTCTCGGCCCGGCTACCCGGGATGGCGGCAGCGATCACCGCGCCGATGAAAAGTCCGATGCCGCCCACGACCAGGGGATGTCGCTCGATCGCGTCCACCAGACTGTCCTGCGCGCCCCGGGCCACCTGCGCGGCTTGACCGCGCGCCGCCGAGAGCGCCACGGTGGTATCGTCTCCTGCGCTGCGCATTGCACGCTTCGCGCCGTCGGCCGCTTCAGCCACGCCCGAGCGTGCGCTGTCGACCCCGGACAAGACAGCCGCTTGCACCTTTCCGGCCGTGCCCGCGAGTTGCTCCGCTGTGGCGCTTGCAGCCTGCTGCACGGCGTCGGAAGTCTGGCGCACTTTGTCCTTCACGGCGTCGGTTGCATCTCCTACCGACTCGCGGACCTGATCGAAAAAATCTGGTTCTCCGATACCTTGTCCGTTCCCGTACCGGGTGCGGACACTCGGCCGGGCGAGCGCAAGCCCTGCCCCGATCAGCAGGATCGGCGCCGGAATGCTGCGCACGATCCGCCACACCGGATAGGCAAGCCCTGCCGCAATGGCGACGGTTTGCAACGGGTTTTCGCGCGCCCTGCGCTCCACCTTGTGCAAGAGCTCTTCTTTTGTGTGGCGCACGTAATCCTTTGCGTTTTCCTTGAGCGCCGCGGGGGAAACGCGAGTGCGCAGCTCATCCACGGTGCGGGCCAGTTGCGCCCGAGTTTGTTCCGATTCCCGTTCGAGCCGAGTCAGCGACGGCTCTTGCCGATTGGTGTCCACCATCGACGACTCTCCCGATCCAGCTTTTCTGCAGGTTGCATTCGACAGTCGAACGCATTGGATTAACGTCGCCTGGGTCACTCGGTTCCGCGAGAACTCCTTATCGTCGATGGGCGACATTCTCGGCGAACAAGCGGCAGTGCCTCAGTTTGTTTTGCGCCGTTCGCCGTCCGACCGCATGCATCTTTTGACCGCAGCCGGGTACCGCAGGCTGATCGGCGATGATCCCGCGTAGCTCGTGCGCGGCGTCGATGACGTGGTCCCCGCGCACGCGAGAATCGCCTGCCCGCCGCGCAGCGCCGTCATCTGGACCGCATGGTGGCGCGGACGCGCTTCACAGATTGCGGACGTTCCGCGGTCCGAGCGCGAGCCAACCCTGGCGGGCGCTCGCTTCCATCGACGGCGGCCGACCGAGAAGAAATCGCGCAACTTCTCTCGGCGGCGGAACCGACCGCGATAGCGGAGGTTCACTCCGCACAGATTCGTGCCGAAGGAGAATCCCATGGCCAAGCAGAAGACCCTGCAAGACCTCTTTCACGACACTTTGAAGGACATCTACTTCGCCGAGAAGAAGATCCTCAGCGCCTTGCCGAAGATGGCCAAGGCTGCCCAGTCGCCCGAGCTGCGCGCTGCCTTCGAAAAGCATGAAGGCGAAACGGAAACGCAGGTCGAGCGGCTCGAACAGGTCTTCGAGGTGCTGGGCGAAGCCGCACGCGGCAAGACCTGCCCGGCGATCATCGGCCTCATCGAGGAGGGGCAGGAGATCATCAAGGACTACAAGGGCACGCCCGCACTCGATGCCGGGCTGCTCTCGGCCGCCCAGGCGGTCGAGCACTACGAGATCTCCCGCTACGGCACGCTGAAGACCTGGGCCGGCGAATTGGGCCTCGATCGCGCGGTCCAATTGCTCGACGAAACGCTGGCGGAAGAGAAGGCGACCGACAAGGCGCTGACCGAATTGGCCGAGACCGCGGTCAATCAGCAAGCGGAAGCCGCCTGACCGGTGGGCGGGGCCGGCGACATCCGCCGCGCTCCGCATGCCGGCCTACCCAAGGACCAGTTCGAGGAAAGCGGCACGTCGCTCGCGGCCACCGGCGCCCCACCCCTCAACCTAGATCGTGCGCAAGCGTACGGGTTTTCCCGAAGCTGCCCGCGCGGCCGATTTCTGCGCATATGCCGGCATGCTTGCGCGGGGATTCATCGGCTTCGTGGTGCTGGGCGGCGCGGTCGCGACCGCGCTCGTCATCCATTGGATCCTGATTCGAGGGATCGGTTTCGAGGGGCAAGACGTCTTTCAGGGGGTGACGATCGCGGCGGCCCTGATAGGCGTCGCCTATCTGGCCGACGTGATCCCGGGCCCGCGGTAGGGCCTTGCCAGTCGCCCCGGCCGCGAGATAGGCCGGCAGGCGGCGGAGGCGGCATGGCCGAAAAGCTCAAGATCGCCGGGTGGGTCTATCTGGCGCTCGCGTTCATCTGGCTCGGAGTCCAGATCCCGATCCGGCTGACCGCGTGCGGCGGTACCCTGTCATGTCTGGCGAACCTCACCGCGGCGCCCTTTTGGGCCCTGATCTGGCCCGTTTACTGGCCCTTGTCCGACCTGGTCCCGCGCCTGGCTACTGTCGCGCTCGTCTTGCTGAGCGTGCCGCTGGCGGCCGCTGTCCTGCTGGTCGGCGCCTGGCAAAGGTGGGCGGACGCCAGATCCGCGAGTACGCGGCCCCGCGAGCCTGCGCCTTAAGCATCACTAAAACGTGTGGGAACCCCCCGGGCCGGGGCGAATTGTTTCGTCGCGAGGCACGGGACGAAACAAAAGCCCACCGGGGCGAAACCTTTTTCCCGGGAGGGCGAAAACGGGGCGAAACTCCAGGCCCCTAACAATCGACGTCATCGGAACGAGCCTCCTACCACGCACGAGGAGGCCAAATCGGAGGACGTCAAATGATCGCCATCAGCAGACCCCTGATCGGCATCTCAGCGTTGATTGCCCTCGGCATTGTTGCCGTTGACCTGACCCAGAGCCGCGCCGAAATGTCGGCGGCAGCTCAGGTCGCCGCCCGTTTCCCGCACGCCAATGAGATGATCATCCCGCTCGCCAAGAGCGACCGGATGCCGGCGAGCGGCTGCACCCGCGAGCATTGGCCCTATATGGCCGATGAGTGCCTCACGGGAACCGATGGCGCCACGGTGCGCCGGCCTGCGCGCACGATCACGATCGAGCGCCGCATCGCCGAAAACGCCTCGCAGCTGATGCGCGTCGAGGCGACCACGGTCGCCAGCCGCTGAAACCTGGGCATCCGCCATTCGTAGCTGGAACACAGCTCAGAAGATTTGGAGAATGATGATGCGTCGTCTCACCCAAGCCGCGCTCGCCGCAGCCGCGCTGACCGCGCTGGCCACGCCCGCCGGCGCCATGAACGCCGACAACCGTGCGCCGTTCTTCCTGTTCCCGTTCTTCTCGCAGCCGCAGCAGCAGGTGCAACAGCCGCAGGCTGCGCCCCAACGCTACGCCTATGCGGCGGAGCCATCGCGCCATGACCTCTCCGGCCAGTCCAGCCGGGAAACCGTGACCTATACCGGCAACCATGCGCCGGGCACGGTGATCATCAACACCTCCGAGCGCCGGCTCTACTACGTGCTCGGCGGCGGCAGGGCGCTGCGCTACGCGGTCGGCGTCGGCCGCGAGGGCTTCCAGTGGTCCGGCAACGAGAAAATCTCCAACAAGCAGGAATGGCCGGACTGGCGTCCGCCCGAGGACATGCTGCGCCGTCGTCCGGACCTGCCGCGCTATATGGCTGGCGGCCCCGGCAACCCGCTCGGCGCCCGCGCCCTCTATCTCGGCGCCTCGATCTACCGCATTCACGGCTCCAACGAGCCGGAGACGATCGGCCGCGCCGTGTCGTCGGGCTGCATCCGCATGCACAACGACGACGTGGTCGACCTCTACAACCGCGTGAAGGTCGGCACCCAGGTGGTGGTGCTGCGCTAAACAATACCCGCGCTCGGATCGGCGCGAGAATTTCGCAGTAGTTCCGGCGTTACTGCCGGGAGCAGCCGGGGGGGTCCCAAGACGCAAGTCTTGCCTCGGCTGCTCTTTTTTTTCGCGGTTTCCCCCGGCCGTCATCACCCCCTCTCGATCGTCATTGCGGGACCCGGAGCGACGAAGCACCCAGACGCTCCGTTCTGGATTGCTTCGCCTTGGGCTCGCAATGACGGGGAGGCCGGAAAATGCTCTTGATCGCGCGCCGCGCGAATGCATCAATCCGTCCCATGATCCCCACGGTCCCGGCTTCTAACTCGTCATGCCCGACCTTGTCCCGGGCATCCACGTCTTTCTTCTTTTGGTTTCGCAGCAGGCAAGACGTGGATGGCCGGGACAAGCCCGGCCATGACGACTGGACGGGTCATTGCGTGCGGCCCTTGGTATGAGCACGCGAAAGTCGATCGAAGTGCTGCAAGCGCTGGTGGGCTTCGACACCACCAGCCGCAATTCGAATCTGGCATTGATCGAATGGGTCGAAGGATATCTTGACGGCCTCGGGGTCGCGCACCGGCGCATCCCTGACCCCAGCATGCCGAAGTCGAATCTGTGGGCGACCATCGGTCCCGCCGCGACGCCAGGCTATATCCTGTCCGGCCACACCGACGTCGTGCCGGTGGATGAGCAGAACTGGTCGAGCGACCCATTCACGCTGACCGAGCGCGACGACCGTCTCTACGGCCGCGGCGCAACCGACATGAAGGGCTACGTCGCCTGCTGCCTCGCGGCGGTGCCGGCCATGCTGTCGCGCCCGCTCCGGCGGCCCATCCACCTCGCCCTGTCGTACGACGAGGAGGTCGGCTGCACCGGCGCGCGCGGGATGGTGGCGGAACTCGCGCACGCAGCCGTGAAACCGATCGCCTGCTTCGTGGGCGAACCGACCGGCATGGAAGTGGTCGTCGGGCACAAGAGCAAGCGCTCGTTCAAGGTGACGGTGCGCGGCAAGACCTGCCACTCCTCGCTCGCGCCGTACGGCGTCAACGCCGTCGAGTATGCGGCGCGGCTGGTCGCCAGGATCCGGGAGATATCCGATCGCCACGCGCGCGAGGGCGCGCGCGCCGAGCTTTACGACATCCCCTTCACCACCGCGCATGTCGGGACCCTGCACGGCGGCACCGCGCTCAACATCGTGCCCGATATCTGCACGATCGATTTCGAGTTCCGCTCGATCGCGGCCGACAGCCTCGACGCACTGACCGACGAGGTCGTCGGCTTCGCCCGCGAGGTGCTCGAGCCGGAGATGCGCAAGGTGGCGCCGGAGGCCGGGATCGCGATCACCTTCAGCGCCGGTTTTCCCGGCCTCGACACGCCGCCGGAGGCGGAGATTGTCGCACTCGCAAAGCAGCTCGCCGGACGCAACAGCCACGGCAAGGTCGCCTACGGCACCGAGGCCGGCCTGTTCGACGGCATCGGCATCCCGACCGTCGTGATTGGGCCCGGGTCGATCGATCAGGCACACAAGGCCGACGAGTTCGTCGCCGTCACCGAGATCGAGAAATGCGACGCGTTTCTCAATCGGCTGGTCAAGCACTGCGCGGCGTGAGCGCAGCGGGAAACTAGTCCTCATCCTGAGGCGCGGCCTCGACGAACGTCGAGGCCGCCTCGAAGGATGATCCAGGGGTATCGACAGTACCGCACTGCGTGCTTCGAGGCTCTCCCCGGACTTCGTCGGGAGAGCACCCCAGTATGACGAGGTTGGAGCATGAAGCCCGGTCGCGTCATCCGAGCCGGCAACATCGAGCCGCCGCGCGACGCGGCGCCGGAGTTCGATCTCACGAACGTCGTGCCGTTCGCTCGTCGTGGGGAGGTGTCCGCGCGCACGGCGCCTGAGATTTCCGTCAAGCCGGCCGACCGGCCCATCGGCCTGTTCGCCCCGAGGCGCGCGCGATTGGCAGCGCTGATCATGTGCTCGGCCGCCGCCCACGCCGCGCTCTACCTGCCGTTCGCGCGCGAGCCCGAGCCGATGGCAAGCCTCGGCGAGATGGTCATCTCGGCCGAGATCGTGATCGGCACGAACACGCCAGCGGGTCCGGTCGACGAGCAGGGACAGGCGCAGGCGTCCGCACCGGAGCCCGCCAAGGCGCTGGAGCCGATGGTCGACCGACCGAACCCTGAGCTGGCACAACCCGAGCCGCCGAAACCGGACGTCGCGCTGAGTGAACCGCCTCAGCCCGCGCCGGCCGCGCTGGCCGCGCCGGAGCAAGTCGCGGCGCTTTCGGAGCAGCCTGCAGTCAAGCCGCAGGCGCCGCTCGAGCCGCAGCCGGATCAGCCGCCAATTCCCGCGCCGACGGAGGCGGCTCCGCAGGCCGTCGAGGCGGCCGAGCTGCCGGCGAGCCTGAGCCCGCCAGTCTCGAGCGAGATCGCAGCGGTGGCACCGCCCCAAGCCGAGGCGGCGCCCGCACCGCCCCCGCCGTCGACCGCGCCGCCGAAGCAAGTCGCCAAGCCGCAGCCGAAGAGACCCGAGAAGCCGAAGGCGGAGACGCGTCGGGCGAGTCTGGCCGGCGCGCCGAACGATGCGCGCTCGACCGCCCCGGCGGCAACCTCCGCCGCCGGTGCCGGGCGCGGCCGCTCCGATGCCGACAGCAACTACGCCGGCCTGGTCGCCGCGCATTTGGCGCGCTTCAAGCAGTTCCCGTCCGACGCACGCAGCCGCGGCGACCAGGGGCGCGCGACCGTGACGTTCTCGCTCAGCGGCGGCGGCGGCGTGACCGCGGTCAGGCTCGCGCGCGCCACCGGCGTCGCGAGCCTCGATGCCGAGGCGACCGCGATGGTGCGCCGTGCCTCGCCGTTTCCTCCGCCTCCCCAGGGCCGCCCGGTCAGCTTCACGCTCCCGGTGAGCTTCCGCCTCAACTGATCTGCAGGGTGGGCACCGTGAGATGCCGATGACCGCGGAGTTGGGGATGCCGATTGCACCTGTTCCGGTTGACAAGCTTGAAATCCAGATACTCGTAGACAACGCCACCGACGGCCTTTCTACAACTCCCAGCCATGTTGAGAGTGAGTTCGCTTTCGTCGCCCGCCGTGGCTTAAGTCCCTTCTCGGCTCGCTGTCTGTGTTGCGCCGTGCATGGCCTGTCCTGCTTGGTCACGGCTCACCGCGGCGGCCTGCGCCATTCGGCTCTTTTCGACACCGGGCCGGAGGATTACGCTTTCGAGCGCAACACGACTCGGCTGGGTGCAGACCTAGGACAAGTGGAAAGCATCGTATTATCGCACGGCCATTGGGATCATGCCGGCGCGATGCTTCTGGCGCTCAATGCCATCCGGACACGCAACGGTGCGCGCGAAGTGCCTTTCTATGCGCATCCGGGCATGTTCCGCTCCCGAGCGATGAAATTTCCCGACGGCAGCCTTCGGCTGATGGACGACGTGCCGGGGATCGACGACCTTACGGCCCATGGGGCGCGCGTCATCTGCACGACAGAGCCAGAAATCTTTCTTGCAGACATGTTCTTCGTGAGCGGAGAAGTCCCGCGCGTCACGCCGTTCGAGCGAGGCATGCCGGGCCAGGTGCGCAAGACGGAGGACGGGAAAGGCTGGGAACCGGACGAGCTGATCATGGACGAGCGCTGGCTCGGCGTCCATGTGGCGGGAAAGGGCCTGGTCGTGCTCAGCGCCTGCTCGCATGCCGGCATCGTCAACGTGCTCAAGCATGCGCGGCAATGCCTTCCTGGCGTGCCCCTCCATGCCATCGTCGGTGGCTTGCATCTGTCGGGGCCGAACGAGCAGATTATTCCCCAGACGGTGGAGGCGTTGAGGGAATTCGAGCTCGCCACGATTGCAGCAGGACATTGCACCGGCTGGCGCGCGCTTGCGGCGCTTGGCCAGACCTTCGGCGAGACGGTGCTGGCTCCTTCCGCGGTTGGCAAACGCTATACGTTTTGACCGCTGTTTCTGTGTTGATGCGCCCTGAAGGTCGCTCTTATGACTTCCCTGGTCACACCCGGCGCCGTTGGTATTACTTCGCGCGCTTCCACACGACCGTAGATGTTCCGCCCAGGGTCGAGACCAGCGTGTAGCGCAGCTCGTCCCCGTTCACGGTCAGCGCCCGCTTCTGCTCCTGGCCGTCCCAGTTGGGGAAGGTTGAGTGCTCGAGACGGAAGATGATGTGGCCGTCCGCAACCGTATAGGTCCCGAAGTGGGTGAAGCTTCCCAAGGCGACCGCCCTGTACTCTTCCGCGGTTCCCGTGCTGCGGTTGTTTGATGCGAATTTGGGCAACCCGGGACGCATGAGGACGACCACATAGGTCCCATTGGGGTCCAGTGCCATGACGCCCTTCGGATTGGGGCCATACTGCTCCGTCGTCCGGTCGCCCTGCACGTTGGTGACCGAGACGACCGTGTAGGTCCCGGCGATATCCTTGGCTGATTGCGCGTGCGCAACTCCCGACGACAATCCGGCGGCGCAGCAGGACATCGAAAGCAGCACCAGGGTGCTTACGCGCCGCAGCGTGGCGTCGGTTCGGCTCGACCGCATCCGACCACCGGCTGAGACTGTCTGCGCGGCACCATGCGTTGATGGTCTCGGATCACCGGCGTGCCGGAGCTGTCGAACGAGACGGCAGGTCGGCATGGCATTCCTCCTGGTCGAAACGTCGGGATGCAGGTGGTTGAGTGATTGCGATGTAGCCCTGTCGGGATATAAGCGGAAGATCCATTTTTCTTTCAGGCCTCAAAGGGCTGGCTAATGGCAAAGATCGTCGATTGGGAGCGCCACATCGGACGGCGCCTCAGGCTGCGCGATCTGCATGTGTTCTTCACGGTGGTGGACCTGGGCAGCATGGCCAAGGCTGCAAGGCACCTGCGCGTCACTCAGCCCGCGGTGTCGCAGGTGATCGCCGACCTGGAGCACACCCTGGGCGTCAATCTCCTCGACCGCGGCCCGCGCGGGGTCGAGCCGACGATTTATGGACGCGCGCTGCTCAAGGGCGGTTCCCCGGTCGATGATGAGGCTGTATTCGGCTCGGATGTCGCTGACGGTGTTGCCGATCAAGCTGCCTGCCCGGGAATGGCCGACCGTGATGGTGACGCTCAAGAATTCGGACGCTCAGTCCGATGGCCCGGCTGTTCATCGAACACTTGCGAGCGAGCATCAAGGCGTTGAAGCTCTGAGCGCAATCGGTCAGGCGCGTGCCTCTCCCAGCAAGCGCGAATGTCGCGTGGACCTCGCTGGCCTTACACTTTGCAACCGCCGCGCAAAGCCGCAATCAGACCGGAAGCCGGCACCATGCTGCGTGCCGCATCCTTATCAGGACCCCTTGGCTGGAGCCGCCGGCGACGCAGGATCGAGCCCGTGCTTTTTGATCGCGGCCACGGAGTTCGGCCGCCTGCAGGAAACGGATCAGCGCCCGCGCGGTCTCCGCCTGGGCCGAGCCGGTGGGGATGCCGGCCGCAAAAGTCGTGACATTTTGCAGGTCGCCTGGCAGCGGTCCGACGATTTCGACGGCCTGGACGGCCATCAGCTCGGGAATTTGTTGGATCGCGATATCGGCCTCTCCGTTGGCGACGAACGTCGCAACCGGCATGCCGCGCCCAAACTTCGCCTTGGCGTTCACCTCGCTGGTGATGCCGAGACGATCCAGCACCTTCGCCATGTGGGCACCGCTTGCCCCGCCGCTCGCCGGATCGGTGTAGGCAACCGCCTTGGCGGCAAGCAGCGCGCGCTTGAAAGCTTCGGGGCTCGAGATGTCCGGCTTCGGCGCGCCTTTGAGCACCGCGACGCCCATGCCCGAGCTGGCGAGCGGCGTGTTGGTTCCGGCGATCACCTTGCCGGCTTTGATCAGGCTGTCGATCCCGGCCGGCGTGGAGACCAGCAAGTCGGCGGTCTCACCGTCGGTCACACGCTTGGCAATCGCCCCGGAGGGTGCATAGACGATCGTGAGCTTATGCCCGGCCGCCTCGAATTTCGGAGCCAGCTCGTGCCAGACCTCGGTCAGCGCCGGCGTGGAGAGAATTCTAAGATCGGCCGCCGACACCGGAACGATCTGCGCCGCCACGACAAGCCCAATGACCGCGGTCTGCTTTAGAAACCGATACATGACGTGCTCTCCCTGTGATTGTCGCTATCGCACCCTGTGTTGGACGGAGCTGGCGGCCCCATCAGCGAAGCGTCGCGTCACGGCGACGGCTTCTTGCGTGCACGGACCATGAACGCACGTGTCGGCACCTCGATCCCGTTCGGGCCGGCGTAGCTCTGAACGCTGGTCGTGACATGCGCGCGAATGGCGCGCAACGCCTGCGGACTTTGCCCGCGGAGCAGCGTCGCCATGCGCACGGTGCCGTGCTCGAACATCGAGACGAGATCGGCCCCGGCGGGGAGCGCCCAGGTCCGGCCGACGATCGTTCCCGCGGCGTCGGCGCCAAATCCGGCGCGCCCGACGAGAGCGACAAAATCCTGCAAGGTATGGTGTGCATCGCTTCCAGCAGGCATCGCCACGTCGAGCCGGCCGTGTGCCGCCACCGCGTCCTGCACCAGTCGCCACGCGGCATTGTCTTTCGGCCTGACCCAAACCGTGAAGGCGAAGCGCCCGCCCGGGCGCAGAACCCGGTGCGCCTCGGCAATCGCATGTTGCGGGCGCTCGCAGTGATGGATGCCGAAATTCGAGATGGCGACGTCGAATGTGCTGTCGTCGAACGGCAGATGCTCCGCGTCACCTTCTTGAAAGCCAACGTCGCGATCGAGTTTCCTCGCCTCGGCGAGCATTTCGGGTGAAAAGTCGACGCCGAAAGCCTGGGCGCCGCGCCGGGCGGCTTCGGCCGCGGCGACCCCGGTCCCGCAGGCGATGTCGAGAACGCGCGTCCCGCGTCGTGCACCCGCGGCATCGAGCAACGCATCGACATAAGGCCGCGTCGCGCCGGCAAAGTACGCCTCGTAGGCCGCCGCCGCGCTGCGCCAGCCGGCAAACTCGACGTCACGGATCGCGCCCATGCTCCGCGCAAGCCCCCGTTTGGCTCCGACCGACGTTCGATCGATGCTCATGTCATGCCGCGGGCTCTGCTTTACCTCTCCCAAACGGCGAGGTCGACCGCGCCGAGCGAAGCGCGGGCGGGTGGGGCGTTGCGAGCCAAGTAGTTCAAGTGCAATGGCCCTCACCCGACTGCTCACGCGCGTCGACCTCTCCCCAACGGGGAGAAGTGAAGCAAGTAGCCCGCATGCCGGCATCACAGCGCCTTGATATTCGCGCTTCGGATGACTCGCCCCCAGGTCTCGAGTTCGACCTTGATGCGCTTGCCAAACTCCTCCGGCGTGCTCGCGACCGGCTCGTAGCCGAGCATCGCCAACCGTTCCTTCATGTCCGGCTGTGCCATGATCTGGACGATCGCGCCATGAAGCAGGGTGACGATGTCTTTCGTCGTCCCGGCCGGGAGGAGGACGCCGACCCAGCTGTCTCCCACGATCTCCGGCAAGCCGGCTTCTGCCATCGTCGGTACGTCGGGGAGCGCCAGCGAGCGCGCCGAGCTGCTGACCGCGAGCGCCCGCAGCCGGCCATCCTTGACGTAGGGCGCGGCCGCCGCCAGCGAGCTGAAGCCGAGCGGCGCGTGGTTGGCGAGGACGGCGGCGTTTGACGGGCCTGCTCCGCTATAGGGCACGGGCACGAGGTCGAGAGCGAGCGACAGACGGAACTGTTCGCCGGTGAGATGCGGCGGCGTTCCAAAGCCTCCGTGCGCGTAGCTGTATTTGCCGGGATGGGCCCTGACGAGCTCGATCAGCTCCTTGACGGTATGCGCCGGCACGGACGGATGCGTGACCAGCGTCGTCGGGGTGGCGACCGCAAGCGTAACCGGCTCGAAGTCCTTGGCGGGGTTGTACGGAACCGTGGCGTAAAGGCTCGGGTTCACGGCAAACGAGCCGAACGCGAACAGGACCGTATAGCCGTCAGGGTTCGCCCTCGCGGCCTGGCCGGTGCCGGTATTGCCGCCGGCGCCGCCGATGTTCTCGATGTAGAACTGCTGTCCGAGACGCTCGCCGAGCTTCTGGGCGGCGAGGCGGGCAAAGATGTCGGTCCCGCCGCCCGGAGGGAATGGAACGATCACCCGCACGGGCCGCGCCGGATAATCGGACCGCGCCCACGCGATGGGCGCCATGACCGGCGCTGCGAGGGCTGCGGCTGCAGCTTGCAGGAATTGGCGGCGAACGAGGGTCACGGGCGCATCTCCTTGCTTTGCGAGGACGGGAACCGTTGAACCGACCAGGCGATCGGCGGTTCGCATCGGCGGATCCCGTCTCACCTGAGTTGCCGGCAAGTTCGGCCCTTCGTATCCTTGTGTCCAATGCATTTTACGAGATATGACTCATGCAGAATGGACAACGATCATCAATGAACCTTCGAAACCTCCGTACGTTCGTGGCGACGGCCGAGCACGGCGGCTTGGGCCGAGCGTGCTCGCGCCTGAACCTGAGCCAGCCTGCGGCCTCGCGCCAAATTCATGCGCTGGAGGCCGCGCTCGGTGTCGCGCTGTTTGAGCATGTCGGACGGGGTCTGCGGCTGACATCGGAGGGCGAGCTTCTGGTGCAGCGCAGCCGCCAGCTTCTGGCGGACGCGGACATGCTGGCCGAACACGCCCGCGCTTTGAAGAAAGGGCAGACCGGGACCCTAAAGATCGCCGCGACACCGCAGATGATTGCGACGCTGCTGGCCTCGTTTCTTCCGCACCACCGGCGGCGTCATGCGGGTGTCGATGTGCTGTTGGTCGAAGGAAGCGCCACGCGCCAGCGCAGCCGCCTTGCGGGAGGTGAGGTTCATTTGACGATCATGCCGGCGGGCCCCGGATTTTCCCGCCGACTATTGGGGCCCGTTCATGCGTTGGCGGTGTTGCCGAACACACATCCGCTGGCTCGGCGCAAGGTCGCGGAGGTCAGGGCACTCGCGGACGAGCCCCTGCTTCTCCTGCAGCGCGAGTATGGATCGCGAGCGTGGTTCGACGCCGCCTGCGAATTCGCGCAGGTAACGCCCCGCATTCTCATGGAATGCACGACCGCTCACACGCTCATCGAGCTCGCCGCGGTGGATCATGGAATTGCCATCGTGCCTTCCACTGCGACGATTCGAAATCCGCGCCTGCGCGCGCTCCCGGTTGTCCATCGTGGGGTATCGTTTGGGCAATGGTCTACGGTCTGTTGGGATCCCCGGCGTTTCCTGCCGTCCTACGTCGAGCAGTTCGTCGATGAACTCGTGGCTCACGCGCGGCGGTCGTTTCCAGGCCGCGAATATCTGAAGCACGCGCCCCCGTTGGCAAAACCCAATTTGCCGATCGATTGAGCGCCTCACACGCGCGGTGGAGAGCGCGCGCCAGGGCCCGTGCAGCGGAACGCGAGCGATTACGGCCGCGTCAGGTCTGCGTTCTTTATGATCGCCTGGAACTTCTCGCGTTCGGTCTTCACGAAGGCTGCGAATTGATTGCCGAGATAGGCGAGACGTCAGCGCCCTGCTCCAATAGCTTCTGCTTGACGTCGTGCTCCGCGAGAATCCTGTTGATGTCCGCGTTGAGGCGCGCCACCACCTCCTTGGGCGTGCCGCGCGGCGCGAAGAAGCCCATCCACAGGGTGATGTCGAACCCCGCGATGCCGGCGGCTTCGGCAACCGTCGGCACGTCGGGCGCGACCCCGGAGCGCTGGCCGGACGATACGGCGAGGAGCTTCAGGGCGCCCGCCTTCACGTGCGGGAGCGCCGCGGGGAAGCCCGAGAAGAACAGATCGACATGGCCGCCGACAAGATCGTTCAGGGCGGGCGGGGCGCCCTTGTACGGCAGGTGGATGAGGTTGCTCTTGGTCTTGAACTTGAGCACCTCCGCGGCGAAGTGGCCCGGCGTGCCGATGCCGGCAGAGGCGAACGAGAGGCCCCGCTCGTTCGACAGCTTGAGCATCTCAGCGACGCTCGCATACGGCGCCTGACCGGGCACGACCAGGGCCAACGGAACGATCGCAGCGAGCGCGACCGGCAACAAGTCCGTGTCGGGGTCATAGCCGATGTCTTTCACCCAGTGCGGGTTGATCGCGATCTCGCCGGTATGGCCGATCAGCAGCGTATGCCCGTCGGCGGTGGCGGTCGCGACCGCCTTGGTGCCGATGGCGCCGGCGGCGCCCGGGCGGTTCTCCACCACCACCGCGTGGCCCAACACGCCGCTGAGCCTGTCGGCGACGATGCGCGCGACCATGTCGCCGGTGCCGCCGGCCGGATAGGGGACGACGAATTTCACCGCGCGGCTCGGGTAGGTCTGTGCCAAGGCAGGACCGGCGGCGGCGAGCCCGGCGGCAAGCAGCGCGACCGCAATGGCGCGAGAATCAGCGAGCATCGTTAAGTCCTCCGCAGAAGGCCAATCGGCCGACCGGTGAGGTGTGTCGCGCGCGGATCAATGCACCGCAGTGCGTCCACCGTCCAATACAATGTTCTTCTGGTTTTCTATAACCAAATTGCATAGATTGAGACATGGATCTGCGACGCGTGCGCACGTTCGTCACCGTAGCCGAGCAGGGTTCGGTCTCGAGGGCGGCGCACCGCCTGCATGTCTCCCAGCCTGCCCTTTCCCGGCAAATCAGCGACCTCCAGCAGGAGCTCGGCATCCGGCTTTTCGACCGTGTCGGCCGTCGTCTCGTCTTGACCTCCGAGGGCGAGCAGTTGCTTGGCGACTGCCGCGATCTACTGGGCCATGCCGGCGCACTGAGCGAACGCGCGCAACTGCTCCGACACGGGGCCACCGGTGTGCTGAGAGTGGCGGCGTCGCCGGTGCAAATCGAAGCCGTTTTCTCGACGTTCCTGCACCGATACGCGCAACGCTATCCAAGCGTAGAGGTGAAATTGATCGAGGCGGTTGTCCCGGACATCCTGCCCATGCTGGAACGCGGCGAGATTCACCCTGGCATCCTGCTTACCGCCGTCCAGGCTGACGATCGCCACTTCGGAGCATATCCGGTGCCGCCGGTCGAGCTGCTGGCCGCCTGCCATCCGTCGTTCCCGCTTCGATGTCGCGGCACGATCGACATCCGTCACCTCGCGCCACACCCGTTGCTTTTGTTGGACTCCAGCTTCCTGGTGCGCAAGACGTTCGATGCAGTCTGCCGTCTCGCCCGGCTCAAGCCGAACATCTTGATCGAGAGCCGTGTGCCGTCCAACTTGCTCGCACTCGCCGAGGCTGGGCACGGGGTCGCGGTCATTCAGTCTGTTGTCCCAACTTATCGCTACACCCTGCGTAGCGCGCGCATAACGCACGAGCGCAAACCGATTCGGGAGCCTCTCGCCGTCATGTGGGACAAGCGCCGTGTGCTCCCGCGCTATGCGCAACACTTCTGCGAATTGCTTGCTGCCCATATGCGCGAACTGTTCCCAAATCGGGCCGCGGCCCGGCCCGCGAGCCGGACGGTTCGCCGACCGGGCACGGGCCACGTGACGCGGGTGCGCAAAGACGCGCATAGCGCGGGCGTAGCCCACGTAAACCCTCAGCGCGGAGCGTGCGCACGCGCCGCGATCGCGGCGCTTTGCGCACCCCACGGGGCGTGCAAGACTGGGGCCGGCACGGCGCACAGATGCCGCAACATCCAGTCCTGCGGAGCGAGCCGGGGAACGAACATGAACGTCGCGGTTGGAGGACGTCCAACCCCTGACCCCGCCCCGGTGCCGGCGGGCGGCGAGCGCGCTCTCACCGACATCATCGAGATCTCGCATCTCGAAAAGATCTTCGTCACCGTGCGGAACGAGCGCATCCATGCGCTGCACGATATTTCCCTCTCCGTGCGCGAGCGCGAGTTCGTCACCATCGTGGGCCCGAGCGGCTGCGGCAAGAGCACGCTGCTGAAGATCCTCGCCGGCCTGCTGCCGGCGACCGCCGGCATCGGTCAGGCTCGCCGGCACCCCGGTCGATCGTCCCGCGCAGGGATATCGGCATCGTGTTCCAGAACCCGGTGCTGCTGCCGTGGCGCACCGTGCTCGACAACGTCATGCTGCCGGCCGAAGTGCAATTCCTGCCCCGCGCCGCACGCGCGGCGCGCTCCCGCGACCTCCTGAAGATGGTCGGGCTCGAGGAGTTCGAGGACAAGTACCCGATGGAGCTCTCCGGCGGCATGCAGCAGCGCGCCGCGATCAGCCGTGCGCTCGTGCACGACCCGAACATTCTGCTGATGGACGAGCCGTTCGGCGCGCTCGACGCGATGACGCGCGAGCAGATGAATCTCGACCTGCAGCGCATCTGGCTGGAGGCCGGCAAGACCGTCATCCTCATCACCCATAGCATCCCCGAGGCGGTGTTCCTCGGCGACCGCGTGGTGGTGATGACGCCGCGGCCCGGCCGCGTGCTTCGCCTCGTCGACGTCGCGATCCCGCGCCCGCGCTCGATCGACCTCATGGGCGAGCCGCTGTTCGGCCGGCTCACCGGCGAGATCCGCCGCCTGCTCTACGGCCGCGCCGACCGCGACATGCATCTGCCCGGTGGAGGCATCACGTGAGCGTCATCGCCGACAAGACATTGCCGATCCGGACGAGGAACGGCCCGGCCGCTTCACGATCCTGATGCGCACGCGCCCCGAGGTGGTTTTGGCGCCGGCACTGCTGGTCGTGATCCTGGCGGGCTGGGAGTACGGCGTTCGCTGGCTGCAGGTGCCGACGTATATCTTGCCGCCGCCGAGCCACATCCTTGTGGCGCTCTGGCGCGGGCTCAACGAGGGGCTGCTTTCGCGCGGCGGCTATTGGCTGCACGCCGGCGTCACGCTGTGGGAGGTGCTGCTCGGATTCTTCATCGGCTCGGGCGTCGGGCTATTGCTCGGCACGATCATTTCGCAGTTCCGCATCCTGGAAGCGACATTGCGGGTCTACATCGTCGCCATCCAGAGCCTGCCGAAGATCGCGCTGGCGCCGATCATCGTGCTCTGGTTCGGGTTCGGCCTGACCTCCAAGGTGGTGATCATCTGCCTGCTGACCTTCTTCCCGCTGCTGGTGACCAGCATGGCCGGCTTCAAGGCGGTCGACGTCGAGCGGCTGGAGCTGATGCGCTCGCTCGGCGCCAATTCCTGGCAGATCTTCTGGAAGGTGCGGCTGCCGAGCGCGCTGCCCTACATCTTCGCCGGCCTCGACATGGCGGCGGTGTTCGCGGTGGTCGGCGCCGTGGTCGGCGAGTTCGTCGGCGCGCAGCGCGGCCTCGGCACCCTCATCCTATCGATGAACTCGCAGATGGACACCGCCGGCACGTTCTCGGTGTTCATCATCCTCGCCCTGGTCGGCGTCGTGCTGCACAAGGGCCTGCGCATGGTCGAACGGCGGCTGTTGTTCTGGTCGGGCGACGGCGTGCGGATGATCGGAAGCTAGTGCGTGAACGCCCGCGATAGAATCGTCATGCCCGGGCTTGACCCGGGCATCCATCATTCTTCGCAAGAGCGTTTCTTCAGTGATGGATTGCCGGGTCAAGCCCGGCAATGACGGATGAGCGATCGCAAATCCATGCCCGACAACGCCATCTTTCCCCGCTTCTCCGACGCCGAGTACGCGCGCCGCTACGCGGCGGTGCGGGCCGAGATGGAAAAGCGCGGGCTCGACGCCATCGTGGCGGCGGGCAATTCGGTCTTCCGCAACAGCAACCATGCCAACGTCTATTGGCTTACCAACTGGCTCGACCCTTATGCGGCCTACGTGGTGGTGCCGCTGCGCACCGACCCGTTTCTCGTCATCAGCAACCCGCTCTACCTGCATCACTGCCAAGCGCGCGTCGGTGATCGCCGACGTGCTCGGCGTCTACACGCCGGGCCGGACGATGGGCGAGCGCCTGAGCGATCTCGGCCTCGCGTTCGGGCGCATCGGGCTCGTCGGCGTGCGGCACGTGGCGCGCGCCTCGATGCCCTACGAGCATCAGCGCGACCTCGCCGCCGCGATGCCCGACGCGACGTTCGAGGACGCCAACGAGGTGATGCAGGCGGCGCGGCTGATCAAGAGCGCCGAGGAGATCGCGTGGTTCGAGAAGGGCGCGGCCTTCACCGACCGCGCCATCGAGGCGATCTTGCAGAACCTGCGTCCCGGCATGCCCGAATTTGAGCTCTCGGCGCACATCCAGGCGTCATTCCTCGAAGACGGCGGCGCGCTGATGTTCCATTTCCTCGGCGCGACGCCGATGGACGACCCGGAGATGATCTTCCCGTGGCAGTATCCCTCGACGCGCCTGGTCGCGCGCGGCGACGTACTGATGACGGAGATCAGCGTCGGCTACTGGGGCTATTGCGGGCAGATCCAGCGCGCCTTCACGGTGGCGGCAAGGCCGACGCCCGAATACCGGCGGCTCTACGACCTCGCGGCCGAGGCCTACGCCCGCGTCCTCGCGGCGCTCAAGCCGGGTGCGACCGACCGCGACGTGCTTGCCGCCGCGCGCGGCATCGAGGATGCGGGGTTTCAGACGCTCGACGCGCTGCTGCACGGCTGGGGCATCACCATCGAGCCGCCGCGCACCGACCTTCCCGTTGCGATGATCAAGCGCGAGCTCACCCCGTTCACGGTCGAGCCCGGCATGCTGCTGGTGATCCAACCGCACGTGGTCGATCCCGAGGCCAGGCGTGGCGTGCAGGTCGGCAATCTCGTAGTCTGCGAGCCGGGCGGGGCGCGCTCGCTGCAGAAGACCGCGATGCAATTCTTTCAGATAGGCGGCACCGGATGACGGGAGGATCCAGATGATCACACGACGTCGTTTCACGCAGGCGACCGCGGCGGCGGGCTTCGGGCTCATCGCAGCGCCCTATGTGGCGCGCGGGCAGGCCCTGAAAGTCGTCCGGCTGGGCAATGCGTCCGGCCTGATCGATGCGCAGATTACCTTTCTCACCGTCGGCCAGAATCCGAAGACGCCCTTCTACAAGGACGAGGGGTGCGAGATGGACATCATCAATCTCGGCGGCGCGGCGCAGAGCATCCAGGCGCTGGTAGCAGGCCACGTCGACACGACCGCGGTGTCGCCGCCTGCCTTCCTCAATCTCTACGCCAAGAATCCGGATATCGACATGATCTTCGCCTACATCTGGCTCCGCCAGGTGCACTGGTCGATCATCGTCAAGCCGGACAGCCCCATCAAGGAGATCAAGGAGCTCAAGGGCAAGCTCATCGGCATCCGCAACCAGGGCGACACCGGCTACATCGGTGCGCGCGCGATGGTGAAGGAGCTCGGGATGGACCCCGACAAGGATGTCGAATGGGTGCCGATCGGTGAAGGCGGTCCAGCCGGCCAGGCCATCCATGCGGACCGGGTCGCCGCCATGGCGTTCTGGGACGGCGGCATCTCGCGAATCGAGAACGCCGGCTTCAAGGTGCGCCACCTGCCGAACACCGAGGGCTCCAGGCAGCTGTTCGGCAACGGCTACGCGGTGCGCAAGTCGACGTTCAACGAGAAGAAGGAGCTGTTCACCCACTTCTTCCGCGCAATGGCGAAGAATACGATTCTTGCGCACGCCAACGTCGAGCTGGGCGTGCGACTGCATTGGGAGGTCTATCCGGAGTCCAAGCCGAAGGGAAAAACCGACGCCGAAGCGATGGCCGAGGCGCTGCACATCCTCAACAACCGCAAGGACAAGTGGTTTCCGGGGCCGTGGGACCCCGACCAGCGGCTGGGCGCGCAGACCGAGACCCAGTGGAAGGCGCAGGTCGAGTTCGTCGGGCTCGAGGACAAGATCAAGGACGTCAAGCCGATGTTCACCACCGCGATCATCGACGACGTCAACAAGTTCGATCGCGACGCGATCGTGAAGCTGGCGCGGGAGATGAAAGTGTAGCGCGGGGAGCGAGGAGCCTAAGCGACCAAGCAATCCAGATACGACGCCGGAATTCTGGATTCTTCGCATTCGGCTGACAACGACGGCGCCCTTCCGTTATTGCGTCTTCCAGCACCGCGGCGCCGGCCCGCGAGCGGGCCCCTCGGCACCGAACTGCGATGTCGCGGCAACTAGCCGCCGGCGGCGGCGTTACCAGTGCGAACACCGCTACCTTTGGTATATGCCAGCTCAACCCTGCTATCGCCTCCCCTGATTTCATGGTTTGGTAGCACAGTTACAATCGGAACCGCGCGGAGATCACGCCCCTGGTCTATCAGGATCGTTTTTGACAACGGGCGCGCTCACATGGGCAACCGTCAGGCACTATTGATCGGCATCGAACGCTATGGGGTTGGGTTCCCCGCGTTGCCGGCTGTGCACCGGGATGTCGATCAGATGCGCACGGCGTTGGAGGCTCTGGGCTACGAAATCACGCCCTCCCCGCCCGACCTGACGAATGCTTCCTCCTTGGATGCATCAATCCGCGAGTTCTGCGCGTCGGGCGGGCCGGACGACGTTCGGTTGATCTACTTTACCGGTCACGGTCTGCTCGCCGATGGCGTCGATTGGATTGTCCCCGAGGCGGCGGCTCGCCGCAACGCGGTCGCGAGTCCCAACCAGCGCGTATCCACGGATCTCAGCCGCACGGTGGCGGAGTCGGGCACAGGACTTGTTCTCTTCGTCATTGACGCCTGTCGAAACGAGGAGGACGCACCGAAAGTCAAGGGCACCGAGGGTTGGGGCGATCCGAAGCGGCTGGCACGACCGGGCGAAACGAGATTCGTGAGATTTTTTGGCTGTACCGGCGGTGAGGTCTGTCAGGTGCTTCCCGTCAGCGACGGCGAGCCGACGGCCAGCCTGTTCACTCGCGCCCTCGCTGAAAGCCTTGGTGCCGGCGACGCAGTCACGCTCGAGGACCTGTTGCCGCGCGTCGGTGCACGTTGCGACGCGTTGCTGGCCCGGCACCCCCTCCTGCATCCACAAGCACCCCGCCTTAGCTATGGTGAGTTGTCCGCCACAAAGGGGCAGATTCTAAAAAGGCCGCTGTTCGATCCTGTCGGCAGGGCTGCTTTGCCCAACGTTTGGCCTGTCTTCGATCCGAGCAAGCTCCAGTGCCTCGTCGTGATTTCAGAGTTCGAGCACACACAGCCCCCCGAATGGGGAGTGCGCGAAATGGTCCGCGATGCGCTCGCCGGAGAGACCGGAGACAGGATCTGGACCTCATTCCGAACCGCCTGCGAAGGAAGAATCCTGGTCACCGGACGCGAGCGGACGCTTGCCGAGACCCTCGATCCGACCGCCGTCGCGTTCGGATCGTTTTCCGTCCTTGAGACACTGTCCGGTGAACAAGCACTTGAAACGGCTATTCGGGCGATCGTAGAGGCGGACCTTGTCATCTTCGACGTCACCGACTTCGAACCCGGAGTGATGCTGCTGGTCGGCATCCGGTCGGCTTGTTGCCGGTCCCTGAGCGTCTGCAGCCACGGCGCTGGTTGGAGAGAGGGCCAGCCTCTCGAGACTCCTTTCAATCTCCACGACCTGAGTGTCAATTCGCATACGCCTCGCGATACGCGCGTCGGCCCGGACCCGGTGGTTGAACGATTCGTGCAGAGAGTTGAGACAGGCTTCGGTCAGCTCGCTCGGCATCCGCAGTACCTCGATCTCCCTGGTTACGACGAACTTCGACAGGTCGGGCCAGACTACGCTGCCTCCGCGACGATCGACGTCAGAGATCGCGTTCTCATACTCTGTTCCTTCGAGGACTCGTTCTTCCGAAATTGGCAATTCATCGCCTCTGGACTGAAGCAAGCCCTGTGGCAGCACCATCGAGCTACCCCGAAGATCGAGCGCATTATCGACTACCCAACGCCGCAACTTATTCGGCAGAGTCTCTACGAGCAGATCCGACGCGCTGCGGGATGTGTAGTGGATTGGTCGAACTTCAGCGCGTCGGTTTTTCTGGAGCTCGGGGCACGCCTTGCCGTCAGTGAATTCGGGGCGGTCCACATTGCCGACAAGCGCTATCTTCCAGACGGCGAGAAGGCATCGCCACTTGCGCAGGTAGCGCTTCTGCAACGTCGCTTTGAACCCCTCGTATACCGCTATCAGGACAAAACGTCATCGCCGTTTGCGACTATTGCGAATTTGCTCATGACACGCAGCCCGCATCTCGACACCGGAGCTTCCTACAATAGGGTGCATCGGGGTGTGCTCCAGGTCATCGACACAGTGGAGGCCAGCACGTCCCCGGTCTTCACGGAGCTGAAGGAGCGCGCCGATGCCCTGCACCATCCTCAGCAAGGGCGGGTAGGTGCGCCCCAGGTTCTGTTCTATGGCAGCCGAAACGTGAAGCAGGACAGCGAGCGAGCAGCGCTCGAGCGGCGCATCGCCGCTTGGCTGTACCTTGAGCATCGACTAGACGCCGCACGTGAAGGCGCTCCCGCACACCTGAGGGAGCGCCATCGCGAACTCGCTCGATCAGCCATCAATGCTCTTTACGACCTGGGCGACGATGCCTCCATCGACTTCGCAGCCTACATTGAAGTGACCGTGCCGCTTGAGTTGAAATCCGTCCGAGACTGCCAGGAGCAAGCAACGTATGCGCGCAAGAAAGGTGACGCGCTTCGCAAGCTGGATCGCCCCGCCGCCGCCCAAGCAGCCTATCAGGCGGGCGTTGAAGCTCTCACCGATGCCCTTTCCCTCCTCTCCGAGACCCGATCTGCTTTGACAGCGGCAAAGCCACCTCTCCAGCCAGCGGATCAAGCTGCCCTAAATGAGCTCGTCGAGACTTCTCGGGGCTCTTGGCGGGTTGAAGCAAAGACTCGGGTTGTCGGAAGAAGCTCTCGACAATTATTCATCTGGGGCGCAGTTCGAACGGCGCTTCCAGCTGAAGAGCACATACAACCGGCTTAACGCATTGAAACAGAGCCTTATCCTCGGTCGCCGTACCCTGCGGGAGAGCGATCCCGAAATCAGCGAACTTGCGTCGTTCATCAAAGGTAACCTGCGAACCGACAAGCTGTTGAGCGATAGCGGTTGGGCTTGGGCAGATCTCGGCGATTGCATAGCGCTTGGCGGCAATTACCGCGAGGCGCAGGAGGCCTACATGACATTCATCGCCAAGGCCGAGATCAAGTCTCCGGCTCGTACGCTCGCAGTGCTCCGACAGATAGCCGCCTCACTCGAAGCGAACCGCGATCCTGATGCGGACCGACTTTTGTCCGGAATCGCCGTCCTTGAGATCGGTCTTCGACCTTCCAACTGACCGCGGAAGTCACCATGGATCCTTCGGTTATACTCTCCACTGGCATAGCGAACGGATGGGAAGAGATCGTCGGCACGCTTGGTGACCGACGCGGGCCGTTTGAGTCAAGATTGACCGCCCTGCTGCGGCGCCTCGACGCCGCCGCCCCGGCCGAACGGGCCTCGGTGGCGGCCGCAATCATGGAGTTGTTTCGGGAAGTGGAAGCGGCTTACGAGCTCCTGCTCCGGTTGGTCCGGCATGGCGGTGCTCTCGAGACCAAGGGTCTTCGCGCTCCTGCCGGCACGGTCGCCAAAGAGCGCTACTCGGTCGTGCCGGTCATGTACGCCACCGATCGGGCGAGGCTCACGGGGGAGGCCGGCGTAGTCGACTACAGCGGGGAGCGGGGGGACCTCGCACTAGGGCTCGCCGAGGTATCCATCCCGGACGACCATCGCATGGGCGAGATCGAGCGGCCCAGCCTCTGGCGTCTACAGTTCCGCGAGGATCCGACCAAGCACATCGTCGTCCTGAGCGTGACCGTGATGCCGGCTGCCAATTTCGTGGCCCGCGCGAGGCAGTTCGTCGCGGAGGGGCGCAACTCCATCCTGCTGTTCGTGCACGGATACAACGTCGGATTCAAGGACGCTATCGCCCGTACGGCGCAGATCACGTTCGACCTGCACTTCGAGGGCGTCGCGGCTCTGTACAGTTGGCCGTCCGAAGACTCGGCACCGAAGTACGTGGTGGACGAGACGAACATCGCCTGGTCTCGCCCCCGCTTTGCCCAATTCCTCTCCCTCCTGCAGCAACAGGTCGGTGCAACAACCCTTCACATCGTTGCTCATAGCATGGGGAATCGACTGGTCACCGAGGTGTTGGCCACCCTCGCCTTGCAGCCCGCATCCGTGCATGCGGCACTCGGCCAGGTCGTGTTTGCAGCGCCGGATGTAGATACCGCCACTTTCAAAGACCTGGCTGGCGCATTCGGACGAAAGGCTGAGCGGTTCACGCTCTATGCCTCGTCCAGAGACAAAGCTCTCATCGCATCGAAGGTTGTACACAAGTATCCCCGCGCAGGCGACTTAGGCCCTGGCCTAGTGATCTGCGAGTTCGATTGATACGATCGACGCGACGGCCGTCGACACAAGCCTGCTGGGCCATTCCTATTACGGGGACAACCGCTCGATCCTCAGCGACATGTTCTATCTTTTCCGACGAGGTCTTCCGCCGGAGGAACGCGCGAGTTTGAAGCCTCAAGTCCGATACGGCGCACGATACTGGCAATTCAGCAAATGAGCAGGTCGAGTTCGTCGGGCTCGAGGACAAGATCAAGGACGTCAAGCCGATGTTCACCACCGCGATCATCGACGACGTCAACAAGTTCGATCGCGACGCGATCGTGAAGATCGCCCGGGAGATGAAGGTTTGAATGTCATGGCCGGCTAAAAGGCCGGACCCGAGTGCCGGGCATGACGGGTCATTGCTTGCGATGAGCTACCCCGTCATTGTGAGGAGCGTAGCGACGAAGCAATCCAGCTACGGCGGCCGCATTCTGGATTGCTTCGCCTTCGGCTCGCAATGACGGGGCCGCGCATCATTGCCGCGGCGGGATGATCGGCACCAGCACGTAAGCGCGCCGCCCGGGGCCGAAGTGCAGCACCGTGGTGCCGCCGAAAATCTCCGGCGGCCGGTCGAGCGGCTCGTCGTGCACGAACGGGCCGCATCCCTTCATCGGATTCTTCATGTTCGAGAGCCGCTCGGCCGGCCCGTCCCACTCGTAGTCCTTGCCGCGCACCGTGAGCGCCAGCGAATGGCCCTTCGGGACCACGATGCAGGTCGGCCAGATCTCGACGTGGAGCTCGGCGACTTCGCCTGGCGAGAGCGGCCATTTCTCGTCGTGCGGATGATAGGGCCGGTAGGGCGCAGAAAGCGCCGGATCGAGCTTGCGGTGCGAGGCGCGCAGCCAGCCTTGCGCGATCGGGCGTATGCGGATCGAGCGCGCCCTGGAACGTCACCTCCTTGCCCGTCGGGTCGAACACCCGGAAGACCAGGAACAGGTCGGCGTCGCGCGTCGTCGACGAGACGAACAGCTTGGCCGCGAGCGGGCCGGTGATTTCGGTCTCCTGCGCCAGCGGCTCCGACCGGAACGTGAGGCCATCGCCCAGCGCTTCGAAGCGCGAGCGTCGTCTTCGCGGTTCCCCGGCTCGGCCGACAGCGCCTGGCCGCCGGGTCGAGGTAAAGCTTCGTCCATTGCGTGCGCGCGAGCGGCCATTCGTTCTCGTGCCGGATGACGAACCTCTCGCCCGGATGGCGGATGTTGAGCTGCACGCGCGGCTGCGTCGTCCCAGCCGTTCTGCTCGCCTTTAAGGAAGTAGTCGAAGAACCGCCGCTGCAGCTCGTTGGCGTAGTCGGTGTAGAAGATCGCCCAGTGCGAGCCGCCGTGCATCTCCAGCCATTTCTGCTCCGACGCGGCGCGCACGAAGCCTTCGACATTGCCGCGCAGGTGCAACCCGTTGCCGCCCCAATTGCCGCAGGAGAGAAGCGGCACCGTGACCTTGTCCCAGTGCGCCGAGCGCACCTTGTAGTAGTCGTCGTCGAATTCGTGCGCCGACGATCTCGTCCCACAGCGGCCTCGGTTGCGGTCAAGCTCCTCCTCGGGGAGCGTCTCCGGGCCGCACACCAGCTCGCCGGTGACGCGGCTCTTCTTGCCGCGCTCGCCGACGCCGTGCTGCACGGTCTTCACCTGCATGTCCTGCCAGTGCTTCTGGAAGGTCGAGACGATGCCGCCGTGGTGGGTGGAATCGCGGTAGCGGTCGGCATAGCCCTTCCCAGATGCACATCGCGGCGAGGTGCGGGGGCTGCAGGGCCGGCGACGCGCCACTGGTTGGTCGCGTAGTAGGAGATGCCGGCAAGGCCGACCTTGCCGTTGCGACCAGGCCTGTGTGCCCGCCCACTCGATGCAGGCGGCGAAATCCTCGGTCTCGCGCATCGAGTGGTGGTCGATCACGCCCGGCGAGCGGCCGGCGCCGCGCTGATCGACCCGCACCACCGACGTAGTCGTGCGGCACCCATTTCTCCGGATCGGCGACTTCCCAGTTCTGGTAGACGGTTGCTGGTGTTCGCGCACCGTGTCGGGATAGTCGCGCGCCATGATGTCCCAGGCGGTCTTGTAGCCGTCCTCGAAGTGCAGGCCCTTGCCGTACGGACCGTAGCTGATGAGCACGGGATATCGTCCCGGCTGCCGGCGGCCGGAACACGTCGGCGCGCAGCACGAGGCCGTCGTCCATCGCGATCGGGACATCCCAGTCGATCTGCATGGACTCGGACGGCGGCGGTGTCGTTCATTCCGATTTCCCCGTCATTGCCGGGCTTGACCCGGCAATCCATCCTTTGAAGAGTCATACGAAGAGTGATGGATGCCCGGGTCAAGCCCGGGCATGACGATACTTCAGCGGCCGATCATGCTCCAGTAAAGCCCCCGCCCGCCAATCATCGCCCGTGCCCGCTTGCGGGCTGCAATCGACAAGAACGCCAGAGGACGACGCGACATGCAGGTCATCGACGTGCACACCCACATGCTCAACAAGGAGTGGCTCGAGCTGCTGCGGCAACACGGCAGGCCACGCTACGAGGTGCGCAAGAGCCTCGACGCGCCGGAAGGCATCATGCTCGACGGCGCGCCCTTCATGACGCCGATGCCGGGGCATTTCGACTGGGAGCTGCGCATCCAGGAGATGGACAAGGCCAAGGTCGACATGGCGATCGTCTCGCTGACCTGCCCGAACGTGTATTGGGGCGACGCGGACACGAGCCTTGAGGCGGCGCGCATCGTCAACGACGACTACGCGAAGGCGCAGCGCACATGGCCCGGCCGCATCCGCTGGATGTGCTCGATCCCGTGGCAGCATCCGGCTGCGGCGGTGGAAGAGCTCAAGCGCGCGCACGGCAACGGCGCGGTCGGCGTGATGGTGCTTGCCAACATCGACGAGGTCTCGCTCACCGACGAGCGCTTCGCCGCCGTCTGGCAGGCGATCGACGAGCTCGCGCTGCCCGTGCTGGTGCACCCGACGGCGCCGCCCGGCACGCCGGCGCTCGATCTGCGCGCCTACAATCTCATCGCCTCGGTCGGCTTCATGTTCGACACCAGCCTGGCGATCGCCCGCATGATGTTCGACGGCTTCTTCGAGCGCTTCCCGAACGTGAAGATCATCGCGGCGCATGCCGGCGCCACGCTGCCGTATCTCGTCGGCCGCCTCGACCAGTGCTTCGACAAGATGAATGCCTGCCGCACCAAGACCTCGATGCGGCCGAGCGAGTACATGCGCCACATCTACTACGACGCGGTGACCTACCAGCAGGAGACGCTGGAGCTGTGCATCAAGGTCGGCGGCGCCGACCGGGTGATGTACGGCTCCGACTACCCGCACAATATCGGCGACATGGTGGGCTGCCTCGCCCGCGTCGACGCGCTCCCGGCCGCGCAACGCGATGCCGTGCGCGGCGGCAACGCGCAGCGGGTGTTCAAGATTTGACCGTTGATTTCCTCGGCTGTCATCCCGGACGGCGAGCGTGAGCGAGCCGATCCGGGACCCATGTACCCCGACTTGCTATCGAAGATACCGAGTACATGTTGGGGTGGACGGCCCTCGACGGCATCGCATGTGCCCCGATGAGGTCGTTGGAGATCTCCAGTGAGGGGAGTCCGTCCGTGATCGAGATTATCCGAATTGGAGTGGACACGTCTGACGAGCAGTGTTTCAGCTGCATGGCGTGGATGCGGCGGAACGCCGGTCGTTGCACAAGGACGCCTTGCGGCGCCGAGCGATCCGCTGGCCGTACTGGCGAGTGATGCCTGCGACCAGGCCTCGGAAGTGAAGCCTGCGGCGCCGACCCATCATTGGGCACGGGAGTTCCGGGCCTTGGGGCATGAGGTGATGCTGCTGCCGCCGCAATATGCCAAGCAGTATGTGATGCGAGGCAAGAACGATGCGGCACGATGCCGAAGGCGATCTGCGAGGCGATGAGCCGGCCGCGGATGCGCGTTCGTGCCGGCCAAGAGCGCCGAGCAGCAGGCGGCGCTGATGCTGGCTGGGCTGCGCGACCAGCTGACGGGGCGGCGCACGCAACTGAGCAACACGGTCTCGCGGCTGTGCGGCCGAGTTCGGGCTGGCTGCCGCCTAGGGGCGCTGACGAAGATTGAGCCGCTGCTGGCATCGGGTCGATGTCGGATGATGAGCCTTGCCGACGCCGGCGAGGGAGCTGTTTGCCGGCCTTCGGCGGAAGCTGTATTGCACAGGTCGACCGGCGAGCCTCGCCGTCCGCTTCGGCAAGCTCGACGGCAAGGTCTATCGAGCGAACGACATTCTGCGCCGGCGGCTGGCGGCGATGCCCAGCGCCGGTGCCGGTCGGCGCCGCGCTCAGTGACGATGAAGACTTTCGCCGATCCGCGTCGGGTTCCGATCTGGCAGGGATGGTTAGCGGCCTGGCTCGTGCGGCGGAGCTCACCACTGGGCACGGGAGTACCGGGCCTTGGGGCACGCGGTGACGCTGCGGCCGCCGCGATATCCCGAAGCCGTATGTGATGCGAGCGCAACGCACGCTGCGGCAGATCCCGAAGCGATCCGCGACCGGGCGGTGCAGACCGGCTGCGGAGCTGGTGCTGAGCCGGTCTTAAAGAGCGCCGAGCAGCAGGCGGCGCTGATGGCTTCGGCCCGGCCGTGCGCGACCAGCTGACGCGGGCGGCAGCGCACCGGCTTGAGCAACACGATCCGCGGCTATGCGGCCGAGTTCGGGCTGGTTGCCGCCAAGGGGCACGACAAGACTTCGAGCCGCTGCTGGCACGGATCGTGTCGGATCGAGAGCCTGCCGACGCCTCGCCAGGGAGCTGTTCGCCGGCCTTGGCGGGCAGTATGCACAGGTCACCGGTGAGCTTCGCCGGTCTGCACGGCAAACTGATGGCATGGCATCGAGCGAACGAACTGAGCCGGCGGCTGGCGGAGATTCCCAGCGTCGGGCCGATCGGCGCCGCGCTCATGACGATGAAGACCCCGATCCGCATGGGTTCCGATCCTGGCAGGGACCTTGCGGCCTGGCTCGGGCTGACCCCGGACGTGATGAAGCACTCCACGGCCGGCAAGCTGCGGCTCCGGCGTGATCACGCGTCGCCGGCGACGAGGCCTTGCGCCGGGTGCTGGTGGTCGGCGCCACCGCGGTGATCCAGCTCAGGCCCGACGCGCGACGCGGGCGACCCTCGCCCTGGCTGCTCGCGCTCGTCAACCGCAAGCCGCCCAAGCTTGCCTGCCGTGGCGCTTTGGCCAACAAGACCGCCCGCATCGCCTGGAAGCTCATCGGTCAGCGGCCGACGATGCAGCCCGCAGCGGGCGCCAAGCCGCTTCGTTCCCCGAACGGCAGGCATAGCGCCGTGCTCGCCGCGTCAAGGCCGCTGCGCGCCGACTTCGCGGTGGCCTGACGGCCAGCCTTGACCAGGCTTGCGCCCGGCGCTTCCAGAGCCGCCGTCGGAACTAAGAAGGATACCGGTCATGGCCTTCCAGTCCGTCTGACCAACCCCAGTCTCAAGTGCGGGGGGCGTCCTCCCCCTTGCGCTGGAGCCGAAGCTTGCTCGAGAAAGGCAGATGGCGTGATCGATCGATCCCAAGACGCGAGACGCTCCGCGGGACCCACTGGCTACGGGCCACCTCGCGTCGTGCTGCGAACTCCGTCGCGTGCCCACCTTGGTCCACTGTCCGTGCGGCCGCATGAATCCAGTCCGTACATATGATCGCGATCGCTCGGAAATCGGCACGTCCGGTTTGACGAGCGGGGAGAGGAAACGGGGCATCGCCGCATGGCTCACGCTCCCGCGCCTCTCCTCGACTCTACACGCTCGGCCGGGATGACATCTGAGTGTGCGGCTACGCTATTGCCTACGGCAGCGCCTTGAGGTGCCGGATCGGCCGGCCGGGCGCGATCGCCTGCGCGGCCGCGACGATCGCGTTCGTGTCGATGCCGTAGTGCCGGTAGAGCTCGGCGAGCGAGCCGGTCTGGCCGAAATGCTCGACGCCGAGCGGGCGCACGCGATGGCCGTGCACGGCGCCGAGCCAGGCGAGCGTCGCCGGATGCGCGTCCACCACGGTGACGATCCCGCAATGCGACGGCACGTCCGCCAGCAGCCGCTCGATATGCGAGCGCGCATGCACCAGGCCGCGCTCGCGCGCGCGGCTCGCCGCCGTCCAGCCGGCATTGAGGCGATCGGCCGAGGTGACCGCGAGCAGGCCGACGTCGCGCCGGTCCTCCGCCATCAGCCCGACCGCCTGGATCGCCTCCGGCGCGATCGCGCCCGTGTAGGCGACCACCACCTGGCAGTTCGGGCCCGGCCGCCGCAGCCAGTAGGCGCCGTCGATGATGGCCTGGCGCAGCTCCGGCGTCGATCGTGCGCTGGATCTGCTCGATCGGCCGCGTGGTGAGCCGCAGATAGACCGAGCCGCCGGTCTCGTCGCGCAGCCAGTTGCGCTCCGATGCCTCGCCGTCGCCGTCCTTCTGGATGTAGTCGAGCGCCCAGGCGCAGCACGACCGCGAGCTCGTCGACGAAGGCCGGCTCGAACGCCGCCAGCCCGTCCTGCGCCATGCCGATCAGCGGCGTGCCGATCGACTGGTGCGCGCCGCCCTCGGGCGCGAGCGTGATGCCGGACGGCGTCGCCACCAGGATGAAGCGCGCGTCCTGGTAGCAGGCGTAGTTGAGCGCATCGAGGCCGCGCGCGATGAACGGATCGTACAGCGTGCCGATCGGCAGCAGCCGCTCGCCGTTGATCGAGTGCGAGAGCCCGAGCGCCGAGAGCAGGATGAACAGGTTGTTCTCGGCGATGCCGAGCTCGATGTGCTGGCCCTTGGGCGAGAACTCCCAGGTGAAGGTCGAGGGGATGCGCTCCTTCTTGAAGGTGTCGGCCATCTCCTCGCGCGCGAACAGGCCGCGGCGGTTGACCCACGGCCCGAGATTGGTCGAGACCGTGACGTCGGGCGAGGTGGTGACGATGCGGTCGGCGAACGGCTCGCTTGCCGCGCGCGATCTCGTTGAGCAGCGCGCCGAAGCCGGCCTGCGTCGAGGTCACCTTCTGGGCCGGCACCGGCAAGCTCGGCCGGCACCTCGAAGGTCGCCGCCTTGTGGCGGCGGCGCCCGCTCGGCGGCGAGCGGCACCGCATCGAGGAACGCTGCAGCTCACCGTGATCGGCCGACAGCCCCTCGAACTTGTCCCATTCGTGGCCGGGGCGGATCTGCATGGCGGCGCGGAAGCTCTCCATCTGCGTCGGCGTCATCAGGCCGGCGTGATTGTCCTTGTGGCCGGCGAACGGCAGGCCGAAGCCCTTGACCGTGTAGGCGATGAAGCAGGTCGGCCGGTCGTGGTCGATCGCCGCGAAGGCGTCGATGCAGCGACGGCAGGTCGTGGCCGGCGAGGTTGTTCATCAGCCGCGCCAGCTCGTCGTCGGAGCGCGTCTCGATCAGCCGCGTGACCGCCCCCTGGTCGCCGATGTCGTCGGAGAGCCGCTTGCGCCACGCGGCGCCGCCCTGGAACACCAGCGCGGAGTAGAGCTGGTTCGGGCACTCGTCGATCCACCGGCGCAACGCTTCGCCGCCGGGCTCGCGGAACGCCGCCTGCAGCAGCGAGCCGTATTTGAGGATCACGACGTCCCAGCCGAAGTCGCGGAACAGCGCCTCGTAGCGCTCCCACAAGCCTTCGCGCACGACCGCGTCGAGGCTCTGGCGGTTGTAGTCGATGATCCACCAGCAATTGCGCACGCCCTGCTTCCAGCCTTCGAGGATCGCCTCGAAAATGTTGCCCTCGTCGAGCTCGGCGTCGCCGACCAGCGCGATCATGCGGCCCTCGGAGCGCTCGCGCGCCCAGCCGTGCGCGCGCACGTAGTCCTGCACCAGCGCGGAGAACAGCGTCTGCGCGACGCCGAGGCCGACCGAGCCGGTGGAGAAGTCGACGTCGTCGGTGTCCTTGGTGCGCGACGGATAGCTCTGCGCGCCCTTGTAGCCGCGAAAGGCTTCGAGCTTGTCGCGGGTCTGGCGCCCGAGCAGGTACTGGATGGCATGGAACACCGGGCTCGCATGCGGCTTCACCGCCACCCGGTCCTGCGGGCGCAGCGCGTGGAAATAGAGCGCCGTCATGATGGTGACGAGCGAGGCCGACGACGCCTGATGGCCGCCGACCTTCAGCCCGTCGGCGCTCTCGCGCAGGTGGTTGGCGTTGTGGATCGTCCAGGACGCGAGCCACAGCACCTTGCGCTCGAGTTCGCTGAGCAGCGGTAGCGTACGATCCTGCATCGATGTCCTTAGCTCTAGGCGCGCGGTCGGGTCGGTTCGGCTCAAGCTACAACAATGGACGCGATTCATCTTCCGAAATCGTCATGTCCGGCCAGACGCGGGGGCCAGGCTCGGAGCCGGGCTCGCCTCACCTACGCGCACCCATCCGGCGGCTTCGGATCTCAACACCGCCTCGATCACGAGCTGCGCGCGCCAACCGTCGACGAAGTCCGGGGACATCGGCGCCCCGGTGGCGATCGCGGTGAGAAAATCCCGGATCTGGAAGATCACCGTCTCGGCGAAGCCGACACCGAGGCCGGCGAACGCCCAGGGCGCGCTTTTGTCCTGCGCCGGCCCGACGATCACGGTCGCAAACCCGTCAGTCGCGGCATCGCCGTCGGGAAGGCAGACCTTGACCTCATTGGCGCGCTCGTAGTCGAACGCGACCGAGCCGCGCGTTCCGTGGATCTCGATGGTCATGTAGTTCTTGCGCCCGGGCGCACATCGGGTCACCTCGAAAACGCCGATCGCGCCGCTCGCAAAGCGCGCAAGAAAACACGCGGTGTCGTCGACGTCCACGGGCGCCGTCTCGGTCGCACCTTCCACGAGCTCGAACGTATGGGTCGAGCGCGGCAGCGGCCGCTCCTTGACCCAGATCTCGGTGGTAGCGACCACGCGGTCGAACTCTCCAACCAGGAAGCGCGCCAGGTCGATGACATGGCAGCCGACGCCCCCGAGCGCGCCCGGGCCGTTTTTTTCGGCCTGGAACTTCCACGACCTCGGAATGCGCAGGTCGTTGCCCCAATCCTGCAGGTAGGCGGCGCGGAACTGGCGCACCGCGCCGAGCCGCCCCTCGACGATGAGCCGGCGGATGAACTGCACCGCCGGCACCTTGCGGTAGTTGAAATCGACCGCGTGAACGATGCCGGCCGACTGCGCGGCGCGAACCATCCGTTCGGCGTCGGCAGCCGTCGTCGCGAGCGGTTTCTCGCAGAACACATGCTTGCCGGCTGCGGCGGCCGCAATGGCCATCGGGGCGTGCAGAAAATTCGGCGTTACGATGCTGACCGCGTCGATGTCAGGGCTCGCGACCAGGGCTTCCCAGTCCGTTCGTGCAGTCCTCGAACCCGAGCCGCTCGGCGGCCGAGCGCGCCAGCGCGGCATCCGCTTCTGCGACCCGCCGAAGGCGCACCGTCGGCAAATCGCCGCCGCAATACGTGCGGGCGCTCGCATAGCCGAGCACGTGTGCCCGCGCGATCGCGCCGGCGCCAATCAGTCCGACATTGATGACTTGTGTCCGCACCGTTCGCCCCATAGCCGCGTCCTAATCCGCTGGGACGCCGCGCGAAGGACTACCATGCGGTGCACCGGCTGCCCAACAAGCGCCGGCCAGTGCGCAGCCGATTGCCCAACGATCTCGGCGAGCATGCGCGTCGTGGTCGAGTTCGGTATCACGGCACACGGGATCGGCGTGCGATCGCCATCGCCTTCGTTTGCGCACCCGCATGTGTTTGAAGTAACGTGCCAGTGCAGGGATGGTGCTCAAGTTTACGACGCGTTGCAGCGCGACCCGCATGCTCGGGTGAGTTGTAGGCCGAGCGGTGGCCGCGGCGAACCTGTCCGGGGCCAGTGTCGCCGATAAGACTTAAAGACAACGGGAGAGGATCATGCTTCACCGCATCACGAGGCGGAAATTCCTTGCCGCGGCTTCGACCACAGCGGCAGCCGCGGCGCTGCTGCCGGGCGGCGCTCCCGGTGCGCGTGCGCAGCAACCGATCGTCCTCAAGTACGCGACCTCGCTGGGCGAGGACAGCGCCTACTACAAGGGCGCGGTGGCGCTCGCCGACGCCGCCAAGGAACTGAGCGGCGGCCGGCATGACGATCCAGATCTTCGCCAACGCCCAGCTCGGCAACGACCGCGACATGATCGAAGGCATGCAGCTCGGCTCGATCGACCTGTGCGAGCCCGAGCACCGGCGCGATGGGCGCCGTCGTGCCGGCCGCCACCGTGCTCGACCTGCCCTACATCTTCGACGACCACGCGCACGTCTACCGGGTGCTCGACGGCGCCGTTCGCCGACCAGCTCCACAAGCTGTTCGACGGCGTCGGCTTCCATCCGCTCGGCTATTGGGAGATCGGCTTCCGCAACCTGACCAACAACGTGCGGCCGGTGCGCACGCCGGCCGACGTGAAGGGCCTCAAGCTGCGCACGCTGCCGGCCGCCGATCCACCAGCGCGCCTGGTCGCTGGTCGGCGCGCAGCCGGTCGCGATCGACTTCACCGAGCTCTACAACGCGCTGCAGACCGGCGTCGTCGACGGACAGGAGAACCCCTACAACATCATCCTGCTCGGCAAGCTGCACGAGGTGCAGAAGCACCTCTCGCTCACGCGCCACATCTACGGCACCGCGCCGACCTCGGTCAGCGACAAGACCTGGGCCAAGCTGCAGCCCGGAGCTGCAGAGGCATCCTGAAGGAAGCCGTCGAAGCGCTCGACGCCGATCCAGCGGCAGGCCGCAGGCGGCAACGAAGGCGCGCAGCTCGAGCAAGCTCGAAGAGCTTCGGCATGCAGGTCGTCGAGGATCCGGACCGGGCGGCGTTCCAGAAGGCCATGCAGCCGGCCTGGGAGCTCTATACCGGTCGCTTCGGCGCGCAGGGTCAGGCGCTGATCGACGCGATCAGGGCCGGAGCGAAGGCCTAATCGCAGCAGCTCGGGGCGTCGACATCGACGACCCGGCAACGCTCCGACCGCCGTCGCATCATGGCCGATCCAGAAGACGCAACACCAGCCGCCGAGCCGGACGAGCGGAACTTCTTCACGATTCCGCTCGACTGGCGGCGCTGGTGGACGATCATTCCGGAGATCGTCGCCCTCTGCTGCGCGGGCCTGCTGCCGGTCGTGGTCGCGGCGAACGTCGTGGCGCGCTACACGAACTGGTTCCACGCGTTCTGGGCCGAAGACGTCGTCAAGGTGCTGTTCCTCTGGATCGTGTTCCTCGGCGGCGCCGATCGCGGTCAAGTACGACGCCCACGTCCGCATGGCGATCGTTGAGCGACCGGCTCGAGGGTCGAGGCCGGCGCGTCTGGTGGCGGCGCGTGATTCGCCTGTCCCCGCTCGTGGTCGGCGTCCTCCTGCTCGTCCTCGGCATGCGCTCGTCGAGATCTCGATGCGCCGCGAGCTGCCCTCGCTCCAGATCTGCGTCGGCTATTTCATGACCATCGTCCCGGTCAGCGGCGCGCTCATGATCGTCTACGTGCGTGCGCGGCTTCTGTCGTCAGGCGGACCGCCAGCACGAAGACGCAGGCGCTCTAAGCGACTGCCGGCAGGCCGCCGCGAGTATGGTTTTGCCGGGGACTCGTAGATGGCGTTTGTCGGGATCCTATTCCTGGGCTTCGTCTTCCTCGGCCTTCCGATCTTCGTTTCGCTGGCGCTGACCGGCATCATCGGCCTCGTGCTTGACGCCAGGCGTTCCGCTCGCGGTCGGTCGCCGCCCAGACCGCCAGCGCCAGCGACAATTTCGTCCTGCTGGCCATTCCGCTTTTCATCCTGGCCGGCTCGCTGATGAGCACACGGCGGCATCGCGCAGCGCCTGTTCGATCTCGCGCGCGTCGCTCGTCGGGCACATCCCGGGCGGCCTGGCGCAGGTCAACATCGCGCTCAGCGTGCTCAACGGCGGCATCTCCGGCTCTTCCGCCGCCGACGCCGCGCTCGACTGCAAGGTGATCATCCCGCAGATGCAGGCGCAGGGTTATCCGGCCGCCTTCTCCGGCGCCATCACCGCCGCTTCCGGCATGCTGTCGAACATCATCCCGCCGTCGATCGCGATGCTGGTCTACGCCTCGATCGCGAACACGTCGGTCGGCAAGCTGTTCATGGCCGGCATCGTGCCCGGCCTCATGATGGCGCTCGCGATGTCGATCACCGCCTACCGCACCTGCCGGAAGTACAGGATACGGGCAAGCCGACGCCGCGAGCGCACGCTCGGCGAGATCGGCAAGCGCGTTCCGGCGCGCCGTGGCTCGCTCTGTCGATCCCGGTGATCGTCGTCGGCGGCATCCGCTTCGGCTACTTCACGCCGACCGAGGCCGGCGCGATCGCGGTCGCGATCGCGTTCGTTCTCGGCGCGTTCGTGTATCGGGAGCTTCGAGCTGCGGGACCTGCCCGGCGATTCTGACGCGGACCGCGATCGACACCGGCGTCATCATGCTGATCATCAGCTTCTCGGCGCCGGTCTCGCTCGATGCTCGCCTATAACCAGATGCCGCAGCAGGTCGCGGCCTTCTTCGCCGCGTTCGACCTACAGCGCAGGCGATCTTCCTGCTGGCCGTCAACATCTTCCTCCTGATCGGCGGCGCGCTCATGGAGGGCGTCACGCTCCTGATCCTGGTCACGCCGCTGCTCGCCCCGGTCGCCGCCGCGCTCGAGATCGATCCGACCCATTTCGGAATGGTGGTCGTGTTCAACGTCGTGCTGGGATCGATCACGCCGCCGTTCGGACAGCTCGTCTTCATGGTCTCGTCGATGACGGGCATCAGGTCGGAGGCGATCTTCTGGCGAGGTGCTGCGCTATCTGCCGCTGCTCCTGGTCGTGCTCGGCGATCGTCACCTACGTGCCGGAGACCTTCATGTGGACCGTCCGGATGTTCGGCCCATGAACCTGACGCGCGTTTCTCAGCGCGTTCTCAGAAGATTTCGCCACATACGGAGATCCTCATGCCGGCCCCCGACCTCAGCCATCTCGCCTTGCACGAGCTCATTTCCCTGCGCGGCCGAGTCGCGACCATCACCGGCGGCGCGCGCGGGATCGGCCTGGCTATCGCACGGCGGCTGGCGGAGGCCGGCGCCGACATCGTGATCGGGGATCTGAACGAACCGATGGCGAAGCAGGCGGCGGCCGCGGTCGCAAAAGACTTCGGCGTTCGCACGCTCGCATGCAAGCTTGATGTCGCCGACTCGCACTCGATCGCCGCGACGGCGGACCGCACCGTGGCGGAGCTCGGAAGCCTCGACATCTGGGTAAACAATGCAGGTGTCTATCCGGTCACTCCGTGCATCGATCTCACCGACGAGGAGTGGGACAGCGTCAACGACGTGAACCTGCGCGGCACATTTTTCGGCTGCCGCGAGGCGGCCAAGCGCATGGGCCAGACGTCACGCCCCAGCAAGGGGGTCATCCTCAACATCGCCTCGATGGCGGGCTTCCGCGGGCGAGCCGGGTGCGCGCACTACGGCGCCACCAAGCATGCGGTCGTCGGCCTCACCAAGAGCCTTGCGGTCGAGCTCGGGCCGCAAGGCATTCGCGTGCTGGCGGTCGCCCCGACGCTCGCTGAAACCCCCGGCGTACACGAACGGCGCGCTGCCGCCGCGGGGGAAAGCGCCGAGATCATGACGGCGCTGGAACAGAAGGTGATCGCCACGATCCCGCTGGGCCGTTCGGCGCAGCCGGATGACATCGCCCGGGCCGCCTTGTTCTGCGTCAGCGATCTTGCGGCATTTGTCACCGGAACGACGGTGTTTGCCGATGGCGGCCATTCGGCCTTCTGAACACCCCTGCCGAGATCGTAGCGGGTCGATCGCATCGCGGCGTTTGTGATAGCGAACCCCCAGGCCACGGTCGTCGAACGAGAAGTCAAGGAGAGCTAAAGCGTGAGCCGGAGCCGCCCGTTTCGCCTGATCGTGCCGTTCCCCCCGGGCGGCTCGACGGCCTATACGGCGGACGTGCTGGTGCGGCTGATGGATGCGGCGGAAGGGCCACGGCTCACCGTCGACCACCGTCTCGGCGAGTTTGGCATTCCGGCCTTGCAAGCGCTCGCCTCCGACCGCGACGGCGACGCCCTCATGCTCGGAACCGTCACGACACACGCCATCACACCCGTGCTCTACGCCGACCGGCTCGCCTTCGATCCCGAGGAAGCCGTGCGTGCGATTTCGCGCGTGGCGACCTTTCCGGCCGTCGTCATCACGCAGCAAGATTGCCCTGAGGACACGCTGCGCGCTTTTTTGGGCCGGCTGCAGGCCCGAGACGGTACGCTGACGTTCGGAACGGACTTTCTCGGCAGCCACGTCGATGCCGACGCGATCGCGCTCGGCGAAGTCGCCGGGTTGAAGGTGAAATACCGCGCCGCCAACGGCGCGAACCGCATCCTTGCGGATGTGATCGACCACCGCATCGACATCGCCTTTCTCAATGTGGCGACGGCGACGGCGAACATCGGACGTTATCGGCCGCTCGCCGTGACTAGTCCGGGGCGACTGCCGAATTTCCCCGGCGTGCCGACCATGGCCGAGGCCGGCTATCCGGGGATCGGCACCGCCAATTGGCAGGGCCTGTTCGCCTCCTCGGCCGTGGCCGATGAAGCCTTGGCGCATCTCTATGAGGCGACCGTGGCCGCGCTGCGCTCGCCGGCGGCCGCAGAGGCCTTCGCGCACGTCGATGCGGAGATTACGCCGAGCGCCTCGCGCGACGCGTTCGCGGCGGAAATCCGGTCCGAGCAGCAAGGATGGCGCGCCCTGATGCCGAAGATGCTGGCGCTTCAAGAAGCGAGTTGAGGCAGCCGACCTGGACGGGTAGCGCAACGGACAGTGCAAACGCGAGGTGACCTATGAGCGAAGCAAAGCAGTCGGACAAGCCCTTGGATGCGCGGACGCCGGGCGCCAAACGCGCGGAGCCGAACGAATACTATTTCGACATCGCCAACATCAATTCGATCATGGGCGGACCCGAATACTCGACCGCATTTGGCGGATGCGTCGAAGGCGAACGCATGATGGTCGCGCTGATGCGAATGCCGGTCGGCACCGGCTCGGTGCCGCACACGCATCCGAACGAGCAATGGGTCTACATTCTCGAAGGTACGATGGATTCCACGGTGAACGGACAGCGCCGTTTGGTTCCCCCCGGCGGCGTCATCTATATTCCGGCGAACACGATCCACCACGCCACGGCTAGCCCGGAAGGGGACGTGGTGTTTTTCACCGTCAAGGACACCTCACACGGGCTGCACGGGAAGCGGCTCTGACGCGCGCGTCTCAGCTTTTTTGCCGGTACGCGTAGTCGAAAAGGATCGGCGGCGACGTGACCGCGAGATAGACGAACGGCGCCGCCCCGGTGTTCTCGACGCCATGCACGTCGCCGTCGGCAAACCGTGCGACCTCGCCGGCCTTGAGCGCACGCGTCGCGCCCTCCCCGAGCAGCAAGGTCGCGGCGCCTTCGAGCGCGAGCCAAATCTGCTCGGAACCGTCATGCTTGTGGCGCGGCTGGCCGGCGCCCGGCTGCACGGTGACGCGCGTGATCGTGACCCGCGCGGACTGCGAGTTGTGCGGCGACACGAGCTGCAGCGAAACCACGCCGGGATTGGACAGGCGCTTGAAGTCGCCTTCGGTGAGGAATTCCATGACGGGCCGGTCGATGCCTCCACCTGCGCCAAGCGCACAGGCGCGGGCCCGCAGGGTGTCATACGTTGCCGCGTCTCACAATTGCTGACGCCAGAGCCTGATCCCGAAACAGACCTCGTCATGCTGAGGTGCTCTCCCGGACGAAGTCCGGGAGAGCCTCGAAGCACGCACCGCGGCGCTGCCGGCGACTTCTGGATCATTCCTCGGATCAAGTCTGAGGACAGGCTCTTCGAGGCCCTCGCTTCGCTCGGGCAACTCAGGATGACGGAGTTCATGTGACATCCTCGGGCGCTATCCGCCGCCATTGCTCTTCACCCGCACCTTGCTGGCGGTCGGGCCGGTGTCGCCGGCTTCCTCGACATAATACACTTGGTCGCCGCGCTTGAGCTTCTCGAAGTCGCCTGAGAGCACGCTGTTGCGGTGGAAATGGAGCATGCCGCCGGTATTGGTGAGGACGAAGCCGAAGTCGCCGTCCGGGTCGATGTCGGCGATCTGACCCAGCGCCTGACTGTCGGTGTGGCGGAAAGGCTCGCGCGTGCGGTCCTGCAGCTGGGTCTTGTATTCGGCGAGCTGATCCTCGGCGATCCGGAACGCCTCGTTGATGGCGTTGTGCAGGTCGGGCGACTGGTATTTCTGCAGCAGATGCTCCGGCTCGTGGGTGACCACCAGGTCATTGCGACCGGGAATCCCCATCTCGATGCGGACCACCGGCGGAATGGTCCCCCAGGATTCTTGGCGCGTTGGTCGACCCGCACGCGGCAGGCGACCAGCCGGTCGAAAATCTTCTCGAGCTTGGCAACCCGCGCGCGGATCTCCTCCTCCGCCCAGGGAATGCTGTCGATGTTGTGGAACGCGATTTCGAGCGGGACTTGCAGCATGATGGTGTGGCCTCTGCTCCACGCGGCCTCGCCGGCCGTTCGGCCGCGACCGCTATCCACGGCCAACGCGCCGAGGGGCGGTTGGTTTCCCGACCGATCAGGGTGGAGGCGCGGCGAGCGGCCGCCTTGACGGTTGTCAGACGGGATAGTTTGATGGCCAACTATTGCGGGCCGATTGATCCATGGGGAGGGTTTGATATGCGCAGGGGTCTGGCGTCGTTCTTCGTTGCCTCCGCCCTCGTGGCCGCGGCGAGCCTGATATCGGCCGCGTCGGCGCAAGCGCCGACGTCGATCCGCGTCGGCTGGTCGATCTCGAAGACCGGCCCGTATGCGGGCGGCGCCAATGTCACCACGCTCCCGAACTACCAGGTCTGGGTCAAGGACGTGAACGAAGCCGGCGGCATCATGCTCTCGAGCCTCGGCAAGAAGCTCCCGATCGAGGTCGTCGAGTACGACGACCGCTCGTCGTCCGAAGAGGCGGTGCGCGCGATCGAGCGGCTCGCCACCCAGGACAAGGTCGACTTCATCCTGCCGCCGTGGGGCACCGCGCTCAACCTGGCGGTCGGGCCGATCTTCAACCGCCTCGGCTATCCGCACCTCGCGGTCACCTCGGTCGACCGACCGCGCGCCCGAGCTCGCCAAGCGCTGGCAGAACGCGACCTTCTGGCTCGGCACGTCGGCGCAGATCTCGAACGCGCTCGCGGATCTGCTCGCCAAGCTGCGCAGCGAAGGCAAGATCGGCGGCAACCTCGCGATGGTGAGCGTCGCCGATCAGTTCGGCATCGAGCTCTCGACCGCCGGCCGCGAGGCCTTCAAGAAGGCCGGCTTCACCCTGGTCTACGACAAGTCGTACCCGATCGGCACGCAGGACATGCAGCCGATCCTGAGCGAGGCGAAGAACCTCAATCCCGACGCGTTCGTCGCCTTCAGCTATCCGCCCGACACGCTCGACCATCACCGATCAGTCGCGCGTGCTCGGCTTCAATCCGAAAGTGTTCTACGTCGGCGTCGGCACCGCGTTTCCGCTCTACAAGGCGCGCTTCGCCGCCAACACCGAAGGCGTCATGGGCATCGGCGGCTGGAACGCGGACTCGCCCGCCCTCAAGGCCTACCTCAAGCGCCACCAGGAGGTGATCGGCCGCGAGCCCGACCGCTGGGCGAGCCCGATCACCTATGCGAGCCTGCAGGTGCTGCAGCAGGCGATCGAGAAGGTCGGCAAGATCGATCGCGAGGCGGTGATCAAGGAGATCCACGCCGGCACCTTCGACACCATCATCGGCAAGGTGAAGCTCAAGGACGGCCTGCTGCAGGAAGTCTGGAGCGTCGGGCAATGGCAGGGCGGCGAATTCTACGGCGCTCGCGCCCGCCAGCCTGCCGGGCGCCCGCGCGCCGGTGGTCCCGAAGCCGGCCTGGACGGCGCAGTGAAACTCCAAGCGCCGTAGGGTGCGCATAGCGCCGCATAGCGGCGCGTGCGCACGGCGCGTAAGCGCGCGCCTTTGCGCACCCTACGGACTCAGGATGATGCGTCGCGGTCCATCAGGCTGCGGCCAACACCGCTCTCTTGACTGACTGCGGCAATGCAAGCGAGCGGAAGAACGCCCGCGGGTACAGATAGTCATCGCCGGATTCGTCAATGACCCGCACGAGACCCCGTTTCTCCGCCACCGCGTCGCGCAACGCCAGATAAATCTTCCGCTTCTCGAGCGAAGCTAAATAGCCCTCGTTATCGATGCACACGACCAGCTGTGTCGCTTGCGGCCTTGCCATGCTCAATCTCTCAGCAGATGCTTGATCTTGAATTCCTTAGCGCCCGATGCCACCGGCTTCATACCAGTGTATCTCAGCCGGATGGACGGAACCATCAGCCAATTAGCGCGCATGACAATGTCCGCTTAGAATGACCGCGCGCGAGGCGGCACCGCGATATTTCTCGATAGTTCCAGGGACGTGTGGCGCGCGCAAGGCGCTGGGAGAGGGCTCTGCTTCAGACGGCGCGAGTGCGATTGACCCGGCGCTTCGGCGCGCGGCGCCCCGCGATCGAGACCAGGCCAAGCTCTCCGACTATCGTGGGGAGGTAGGCGGTGCTGATCCTCGATCTGCTACTCGCCGGAACCATCCTCGGCGGCATGTATGCGCTGATCGCCATGGGGCTGACGCTGCAATACGGCGTCGCGCGCATCCTCAACCTGTCCTACGGCGAGTTCCTGGTGGCCGCGGCATTCGGCGCCTACTGGCTGTTCACCGCCTGGTCGGTGAATCCGCTGGTCGGGCTCGTTCTGGCGCTGCCGGCCGCGTTCGCGGCTGAACTGGCTGATCTACCGGGTCCTGCTCATTCCCCTGGTGCGGCGCGCGAAGAGCCGCGATGCGCTCGAGGCCGACTCCATCCTCGCCACGTTCGGGCTCTTGTTCGTCGTGCAGGGCATCGTGCTCGTGATGTTCGGCGGGCAATATTATTCGTACTCGTATCTCTCGATCCCGGTCACGATCGTCGGCTCAACGGTCGCGGTCAACCGGCTGGTCGCGCTCATGTTCGCCGCCGCGATCGGGCTTGCGCTCTATCTCGGCGCTCACCCGCACGCGCGCCGGCACGGCGCTGCGCGCGGTCGCGGCCGATCCGGTCGCGGCCGGCCTGGTCGCGCATCGACGTGCGCGCGCGCGTCCGCCTTCGCGTTCGCGCTCGGCGGCGCGCTGGTGGCGGCCGGCGGCGTGCTGGTGAGCATGTTCCTCACCTTCAACGCCGCCATGGGCGTCGTCTTCACCATGAAGGCGCTGATCGTGGTGATCATGGGCGGCGTCGGCAACCTGCTGGGCGCGCTCGCCGCCGGACTGCTGCTCGGCCTCGCCGAGACCGTGGTCGCGCGCCTGGTCGATCCGGGCCTCACGCTGGCGGTCAACTTCGCGCTGTTCCTGGCCGTGCTGCTGGTGCGGCCGACGCGGCCTGTTCGGGAGGCCGGCGCGATGAGCCGCGTCTCGCTTCTCGCGATCGCGATCAGCGTCGTTGCGATCGCGGCGCTCGCCGCCGTCCCGCTGGTCGCGAGCGGCTACCACCTCGCGCTCGGCATCAGCATGCTCAACTACGCGGTGCTGGCGACCGCCTGGGCGCTGTTCTCCGGCCCGACGCGCTACATCTCGCTCGCGACCAGCGCGTTCTTCGGCATCGGCGCCTACACGGTGGCGGTGCTCGCCGACGCGGTCACGCTGCCGCTCGCGCTGGCGTGGCCCATGATGCTGGCGGCGGCCGCCGTGATCGGCATCGCGGTGGCGCTGGTGGTCGGCGCTCTCGACGCTGCGGCTGTCGGGCGCCTATTTCGTCATCTTCACCTTCGGGCTGTCCGAGCTGATCCGCCAGCTCGTCACCTGGTACGAGGTCGAACATCCATCGCTCGGTCGGGCGCTACGTCTTCCTCGACGTCACGCAAGCGGCGATCTACTGGCAACTGCTCGCGCTCGCCGTGCTGGTGCTCGTCGCCGGCTGGTGGCTCGCGCGCTCGCGCTACGGCCTCGCCCTCCAGGTGATCGGCGACGACGAGGGCGTCGCGCGCCATTGCGGCATCGACACCACCCGCGTCAAGCTCACCGCTGTTCGCGCTGAGCGCTGCGTTCATGACGCTCACCGGCGCCGTGATGGCGCCGCGCTGGACCTATATCGACCCGGCCATCGCGTTCAATCCGCTGATCTCGTTCCAGGTGGTGATCATGGCGCTGTTCGGCGGCCCGGGCCGGCTCGTCGGTCCGCTGCTCGGCGTCGTGCCGCTGGTTCTGCTGTTCGAATTGCTGACCACCAACTTCCCCAACCACTTCAGCATCCTGCTCGGCCTGGTTTTCATCGCCATCGTGTACGTGCTTCCGAACGGCGTCGCCGGTGCTGATCGCGGCGCCGACGCGCAAAGGCTGCCGCATGAGCGACCCCGCCCTGCTCGCCGTCGTGGCGTTGCGCAAGGCGTTCGGCGGGCTGGTCGCGGTCGACGATCTCGTCCTTCGTCATTCGCGCGCGGCGACGATCATCGGGCTGATCGGGCCGAACGGCTCCGGCAAGACCACCGCGCTCAATCTCATCTCCGGCGCGCTCAAGCCGGATGCCGGCGAGATCCGCTTCAAGGATCGCGCCATTGCGGCGCTGGCCGCCGACCGCATCGCCCGGCTCGGCGTCGCCCGCACGTTCCAGCTGGTGCGCGCGCTCGGCTCGCTGACCTGCGCCGAGAACGTCACCGCGGGTCTCGGCGTTTCGCGCCGCTCCGCTGTGGGGCGGAGAGGCGCAGCGCGCCGCCCTCGCGCTGCTCGAGCGGGTGGGACTTGGCGGCAGGGCCGAGCTCGCGCCGCGGCAACTCACCTATATCGACCAGAAGCGACTGGAGCTCGCCCGCGCGCTCGCGCTCGATCCCGACCTGCTGCTGCTCGACGAGTGGCTGGCCGGGCTCAATCCGACCGAGCTGCGCGACGGCATCGCGCTGGTGGCCTCGTTGCGCGACGCAGGGCCTGACCATCATCCTGGTCGAGCACGTGATGGACGCCATCCGCTCGCTCAGCGACCGCTGCATCGTGATGAATGCCGGCCGCAAGATCGCCGAAGGACCGCCTGCTGCCGTGCTCGCCGACCGCGAGGTGATCCGCGCCTATCTGGGTGACGCCGATGCTTGACCGCACCTGTCGCACTCATCTTATCAGGGCGCGCGCCGCTCTTACCTCTCCCCGCATGCAGCTATCGGATTCACACATCCGAGTGCCGAGCCGCAATTGGCTCTTTCGCCCTCGCGGAGAGGCCGTTCCAGCGTTCCCTCCCCCCTTGTGGGGGAGGGACGGGGAGGGGGGTACGGCCAATTCTGAAATCGCGAATACCCCCCTCCCCCAACCCTCCCCCACAAGGGGGGAGGGAGCACGAGGCAGTGCCCGCCTTACGCGGCAACGCTAGTCGCACCGCTCCCGCCTATCAGCTCCGAGACGAGATGTGTGAATGCGATGGACCGCATGCGGGGAGGGGTGTGGAGAGCGGCGATGCTTGACGTCTCCGGATTGAGCGTGAGGTACGGGTTGCACGCGGCGCTGGTCGATGTCGCGCTCACCGTCGGCCACGGCGAGATCGTGGCTATCCTCGGCGCCAACGGCGCCGGCAAGACGACGCTGCTCAAGGCGATCGGCGGCCTGGTGGCGCCGTCGGCGGGCGCCCGCATCCTGCTCGCCGGCCGCGACCTCGCCGCGCTGCCGCCGCACGCCATCGTCGAAGCCGGGATAGCCCTCGTGCCGGAAGGCCGCGGCCTGTTCGGCGAGCTGACCGTCGCCGAGAACCTGCTGCTCGGCGCCTATGCGCGGCGGGCGCGCGACGCCGAGGCGGCGAACCGCGCGCGCGTGCTCGCGCTCTTCCCGCGCCTGTCGGAGCGGTTGGCGCAGACGGCCCGCACGCTCAGCGGCGGCGAGCAGCAGATGCTGGCGGTCAGCCGCGGCCTGATGTCGGCGCCCGACATCTTGTTGCTCGACGAACCCTCGCTCGGCCTGTCGCCGCTGCTGTGCACGGAGCTGTTCCGCGCACTCGTCCGCGTGCGGGAAACCGGCACCGGGGTCCTGCTGGTGGAGCAGAACGTCAAGCAAAGCCTCGACGTCGCCGATCGCGCCTACCTGATCGAAACCGGCCGTATCGTCGGCGAAGGTCCAGCGACCGCGCTGAAGAACGAGCCGGCGGTGCAGCGCGCCTATCTGGGCGCGGCCGAAGTGCACACGTCATGAAATGGGCTTGGTGGAGCCGAGGGGATTTGAACCCCTGATTCCGCATCGCCGCGCTGCTGGCGCATGACATCGTCGAGTGCCAGCAGGGCGCGGCCTCGCAGATCTCACTGGTAGATCGGGGCTTGGGGGGAAATGCCTCAGGAATTGTCAATCTTCCTTGGGATCTTTGGCCTCGACAGTATCCGCAACAGCCAGGGCTTCTGGTAGTAGTTCTTTGCCATCTGCACGTACACCGCCTTCGCTTTCTCCTCCGGCATATTCGAGAGGATCTCCATGTTCTCGTAATTGCGCATGACTACGAAGCCCGACTGGAGGAACATTCCGACGAGCCACAGCGCGTCCGCAAGAAGAACGAACGCTATCGTCAATAGGGACACTCTACGAGAGAAGCTTGGATCGATGTAAATGTCGTAAAGCAGGAGAACGTGAATATATATCCCTGCTACGGCTAGGCACGCAAAGAGGATCACCACCAGCAGCGCCCAGAGCACCATAAACGTCGGAAAGCCCCACCCCGCGGACAGCTTCCCGACCTCCGTGTGCGGCAAGACGAAGAAATCCACTCCGTAAGCGATCCCAAGGTACTCCTGGACCACTTTGTCTCCTTTGCTCCGCTTGGCAACGTACGCATTCAGTATCTCGGTCAGGATCGTGTTGTAGACAGCCAGTCCGGACGAGCACACACCGAGGAGCGCAGACGAGATGAGCAAGATCTCCCTAAGCTTCTTGTTCGCCGTGGGCGACACACCGAAGATCGATACATTCGCCTCGATCGGGATCAACGCAAAAAGCAGAAACACAAAAATCGGCAGCTGCAACGCTCCGAGCTTGAGCGCAAGGTTGAACGCCCCTTTGCGCCGGATAACGATTTTCTCGATGAAATTTTCGTCGAAGATGTCTCCCTTCTTCGCCAGCACCTGCGCGAACTTCTCTTGCCGGAGTTTATCGAGTCGCCGCACCGTTCTCGTGTACAGCCTTGGCTTTCGCATTCAACCCTCCCCCAGACAACATGAGAGTTAGCCAGGACATTTCGAATCGAGGCCCAAACGTGTTCCGCTGCTGGAGCTCCCAACCAGCAAACTTGCAATAGCTCTGCGACGGGTCGTTATCCACGCTTTGTAGAGCGGTGTTTAATAGAGGCCTACATCAATTCATTTGGTGATCCTTCAACCCTCAACTATAGGCTATAGTGCATCCGCCGGTCAGCATAGGACTTTCCATCAATGAATGCGCGGTAAATTTACCGAGCCGAGGGCACAACCATGCTTCACAAGATTGCTTTCGCGGTCCTCGTCGCAGGGTACGCCGCTGTCTCGGCTGCAATCGCCGGCTCAGCTCAGACCAAGCTGACCTGTACTTCGACAGACGGAAAGCTGTCGATCACCGGGTTAGTTCCTCCTGACGCGCTCGAAATCGACATTGTCCTGTCCAATGAGGGGAAGCGAGCCAGGGTGCTGAGACAGAGCGAGGACGACTCAGGACCAAGGGTCAGTGTTGTGCACGATCTGCCGCAGGGAGTGTACACGCTGCAAGTGCACACGGGCTCTCTCTCGCTGACTCTTTACGCCGTTCCGAAGAGCGTCGTCGCGAAGAAAATACCAAATGGACTAACTGCGAGCTTCGACGCGAAGGTATCGCTCTATGGAAGCTCCGTTGGCGCAAGCACAGCCTCAAACAGGGTAGTGAAGTGCTCAACGCGGTACGAGATATGATACTAATCGCCTCGAAAGTCTGATGGTCGGAGGGGGCTACACAATGGATGGTGCTCAAATTACATTGCTGGCTCTGTGCGCATTAGTCATTAGTCGTTGGCGTAGCCATCTATTGGTTCTCCAAGCCCAAGCTTGGCGCTGCGCAGCGGAACGAGATCGAGAGAGACTTTCGCAACGTTTTCATGACAACGAGCGCTGAGGGCAAGGATGCGCTAATCAAGCGATGGATGGACCGGAAGAAGTGCAATCGCCTCGAAGCGATGCGGCTGGCCGTCGAAGAGTGGCGAAGAGAGAACCGGTGAACCGGCATCATGCTGTGGCTTTTACTGGTTCTGGCGGACTACATGCACGCTCGACCAGAGGCTGACATGTAAAGAGGTCCATCCAAGAGGGGGACGGCGACATGACAGACGCGCCATACACGAGAAAGCAGATAGGCGACGCAGCCGAAATGCTGGTTGCGGCCGAACTCACGCTGCATGGCATCCCTGCGTTCATAGTCCCCAGCAATTGGCCCGCTTACGATGTTGTCGCCCAGCCACGAGGAAAACCCCTTCAAACAATATCCGTGAAGGCGCGCACTTATGCAAAAACAGGTCATTGGGTAGGTTATAGCAAGGACGACAAGTTCGATTGGCTTGCCGTTGTGGTCCTCCCGGGCACGGGATTTGAGCTACGTCGCATCTTTATCGTTCCATATGAAGCCGCCAGAATGCGCGCCTATTGGGCAGAGCCCAGGCAAGGCTATGGTTTCTTCATCCACAAGCTGATTGCCGCGCCCCCGTCTCCGCTACCGGCGGGCAAGCCGCCGGCAGGCGGGTGGGGCCTCGCCGATTACGAGAACAATTTTGATCTCAATCCAATGCCGCCCTCAGGACCGGCGATTTCAACCTGAGGCGCTATCTAGTCGTAGTCTAGCCCCTGTTCGGTGCGTTGTCACAAACTGGATAGGACTGTCCCTCACTTATCATTGGCCTAATCATGTCGACCGAAAGACGAGACTCGCTTGCAACGTCACTATGGCTCGTAACGTTTGCGCTTGAAGAACTGCAGTCTGCGGAACACGCATTTACGAGCAACCGTCCGAACGAGGCGCTGCCTTGCATACGAGAGGCCATAGTCCATCTGCGCCACTTGGTCCCACTTTTTAACGAAGCGTGCGCCGAGGGAAGAGGCGAGTAGCTGGGGAGGCGGCAAGCGCCGCCTGGGCCACGTTTTGAGCTCATCCGGGCCTCGTGCTCCGCGGCGGCGTCATGCAAATCGGCCGATAGATTGGACAAAACTCAATTGCTGCAGGTACCCACAACAAGTAGCCTACGTTACATAGTTTGAAACACCATGAGCAACCGCGGGGCGCGGTGATGCCTCGGCTGTTCAGTCCGCGGCTGCAATCGAGCGATACGAGGCGCAGCCGGTGGCCTGAAGTTCTTGGATCGTCGATCTGGGCACGGTCGAAGATACCCGTATCGCTGCGGCCGGTGTGCCGGTGTCTAACCGTCGTGCGTATAGCTGTCGTTGAAGAACGGCAGCAATTGCGCCAGAAAGCCCGCCGGCCCGTCGGCGTAAATCGGATAAGTCATGATGACCCACCGAAGCGAGTCCCAGCCGGCTGCATTGACGGATGGCACACCCGCGGCGCCCGTCGCGTAGTGGCGCAGCAAGCCCTCGACGATCGTCCGCGCGGCACGCGTGTTCGGTGTCCACCGCGACGAGATCAGTCCCGTCATCCGGCCGTACAGCGCCGCAACGACGTAAGACGCCGCTTCGTCGTCCACTGCCGTAATGGACGTGCGAGTGAGGTCGAAGAAAGCGTGGGTGCATTCGTGAATCATCATGAGCCGCTGCACGCGGCCGTGCAGCGGTGGCGACGAGATGTGGCCGCTCACCGGAGGCGTGGAAGCGGTGTTGGCGGGAGAGTACTGCGCGCCGACGCCATCCGGTTGGCTGGTGGTGAATTCGACGGTCACGCGCCGATCCTCGACGGCCTGGGCGACCGTATCGAAGCTCCCGCTATTGATCGTGAGGGCGGTGCCGGAGGCCGGGAACGAGAAGCGAATGCGATGCGCTTCCTTGCCGCGGAGCAGATTGACCACCTGCTGACGACTGGTCATGGCTGAGCCTTTCGCCGTCGGCCAGCACGGCTGTCGCGTTTTCCCGGACGGCCCGCGACCCTGATCCCTTCATAGGTCGCACCGGGCGCGCGCTCGGTTCACGCCTTCGGCGGCCGATTTCCTCGGCGATCGTCCAATTCCGCGGATTTGGCTAGGCGATGGTGGAGCCGAGGGGATTTGAACCCCTGACCTCCGCAGTGCGATTGCGGCGCTCTCCCAACTGAGCTACGGCCCCGTCCGACCCCGCGCGACAGGCATTTGCGCGGTATTCGCGACGGCGCCATTTAGGGCGGGGGTTCCGCCCTGTCAAGCAAGCGACCGCCTTCCCCGTCATTGCGAGCCGAAGGCGAAGCAATCCACGACGTCGGCGTCGATCTGGATTGCTTCGTCGCTCACGCTCCTCGCAATGACGGGGAGGCAGGGTCGACCCGCGGGGGCCGCGATCGCCGCGATCAGAACGATGGCTCGACGGGCTCGACCACCTCATGGTCGCGCTCCCAGCCTTCGTTCTGCAACGTGAGCTGCTCGAACGCGACTGCGCCCGCATTGGCATCGAGATCGCTAAGCGCGCTGTGTCTGGATGGCCAGCAGCGATACACCTTGTAGGCAAGCACCAGCTGGCCGGCCTCGTTCAGAAGCTCGATCGAAATGTCCTTGCGGAAATCCTTCAAGGACATTTCCTTGCCGGCACCTTGGCCCAACGCGGAAACTTTGTTCGCCCATTTTTCGAACTCGGTGTCATGCGTCACGCCGCGGGCCAACACGATCGGCTCGTAGTGCGTCAGGCCGGCAGACTTGCGCGCCGTGCTCGGATCGCCACCTTCGCGGTGCTCGATCACGTCCGTCGTCCGATGCAGGCCGCTCACCTGCGAAACCCCCGCGACGTATTTGCCGTCCCATTTCACCCGGAACTTGAATTGCTTGTATGGATCGAACCGATGTGGATTTGCCGTGAACTGAGCCATGGTCTCATCCTCTCCAAGCACGCGAGGCGTATTGCCTCGTCGGAACGCAGCCTGGATCATCAAATCGATGGTTCGGCCGGTCAAGCAAAGGCGCCACGGCCCCGCCCGATGCACCGGCCGCGCTTGTTCGCGGCGTCCAGGCCCGCTACATGTGCGCGTCGCCTCAACCCCGCGAAGGCTCCCATGCGCGCCATCCTCGACGTCATTCTGATCGTGCTCCAGCTTTACATCTGGCTGCTGATCGCCGCCGCCGTGCTGTCGTGGCTGATCGCCTTCAACGTGGTCAACGTCCGCAACCCGGTGGTCGCGGCGGTGGCCGATTTCCTCTACCGCATCACCGAGCCGCTGCTGCGCCCGATCCGGAGCCGGATGCCCAATCTCGGCGGGCTCGACATCTCGCCGGTGATCCTGATCCTGATCATCATCCTGATCGAGCGGATCATCGTCTATTACATCTACCCCAACGTGATCTGAGCGATGGCCGCCGGGCGCCCGTGGAGGATCGAGACCGACGGGCTCGACGCTGCTGGTCCGGCTGACGCCAAAGGGCGGGCGGGACGCGGTCGAGGGCGTCGAGCCGCTGGCCGACGGCACGGTCGTCCTGAAGGCGCGGGTGCGGGCAGCCGCGCATGAGGGCGCCGCCAACGCCGCGCTGCAGAAGCTGGTCGCGGGCCTCGTGGCAGTGGCGCCCCCCGGTCCACCTCGTCGCCGGCGCGACCGCGCGCATCAAGCGGCTGAAGATCGAAGGCGACGGCGCCAAGCTTGCGGCCGCGCTGGACACGCTCATTGGGGAGCTGGTCCCCTGATGCCAGCGGGCAATAGCCCTTTCCGTCATGGCCGGGCGAGCCGCCGGCGCCCCGGCGGCGAGGGTTGTCCCGGCCATCCACGTCTTTCTTTCAGGGCCGCCGCAAAGCAAGACGTGGATGCCCGGCACAGGTTTACGCCCGGGCCGGCCAAAAGGCCGGACCCGGGTGCCGGGGATGACGAAAGCGAGGCGACCGCATGAGCGCCCGCATCATCGACGGCAACGCGACCGCGGCCGCGCTACGGGAAAAAGTGGCAGGCGAGGTCGCGCGGCTGGCGCGCGATCACGGCCTAGTCCCGGGGCTCGCGGTGGTCCTGGTCGGCGACGATCCGGCGAGCAGCATCTACGTCCGCAGCAAGGTGCGGCGCACCGCCGAGGCGGGCGTGCATTCCTCCGATCACCGCCTGCCCGCCGGCATCAGCCAAGCCGATCTGCTCGCGACGATCGCGCGCCTCAATGCCGACGCGAAAGTTCATGGGATCCTGCTGCAGCTGCCGCTGCCGCCGCATCTCGATGCCGCGGCCGCGATCGAAGCGATCGATCCGGGCAAGGACGTCGACGGGCTGCATCCGGAGACCGTCGGCCGGCTTGCCAGCGGCATCCCGACGCTCGTTCCCTGCACGCCGCAGGCGTGCGTCATCCTGGCCAAGACCGTGCATGGCTCGCTTGCGGGCCTGGAAGCCGTCGTGGTCGGCCGCTCCAACATCGTCGGCAAGCCGCTCGCGCAACTGCTGCTCGCCGAGAATGCGACGGTGACGATCGCGCACTCGAAGACGCGCGACCTCGCCGCGGTGTGCCGGCGCGCCGACCTTCTGGTCGCGGCGGTCGGGCGCCCCGAGCTGGTGCGGGGCTCGCTGGATCAAGCCGGGCGCAACCGTGATCGACGTCGGCATCAACCGCATTGCGGGCGACGGCGGCAAGACCCGCCTGGTCGGCGACGTCGCCTTCGCGGAAGCCGTCGAGGTCGCGGGCGCGATCACGCCGGTGCCCGGCGGCGTCGGGCCGATGACGATCGCCTGCGTGCTGGTCAACACCGTGCGGGCGGCCTGCGCGCACGCCGGCCTGCCGCTCCCGGACCTTGGATATTGAACTTGATGACGACGGTCATGCCGGCCCTCGCCAGCATGCGCGCACGTTCCCCTGCGGCAAGGACAAGCGCATCGTGCTGGGAAACAGGAGTCCGGGCTTCGCGCCGCCCGCGGCTGACGAATAATACCAACGGCGCCAAGTGTTGACCCATCCACCCCGTCATGGCCGGGCTTGTCCCGGCCATCCACGTCTTGCGTCAGCGCCGCCAAGGAAGAAAGACGTGGATGCCCGGCACAAGGCCGGGCATGACGAGTCGGAATGTAGTGCCGCTGGTATAAGCCGCCTCAGCCGCCCTGCCAGCCGAACGCGACCTTGTCGAGCATGCGGGCGCCGAATTTCTCGGACGAGCGCGCGACCGCGCGGCCGCCGAGCGCGCGATAGAATTCGACCGCCGGCTCGTTGTCGGACAGCGCCCACACGACCAGGCTCTTCAAGCCGCTCTGCGCCAGGTCGCGCCGCGCCGCGGTGAACAGCCTGCGGCCGAAGCCCAGCCCCTGAAACTCCGGCCGCAGGTAGAGCTCGTAGATCTCCCCGTCGTAGTACAGGCTGCGCGCGCGGTTGCGCCCGTAGTTGGCGTAGCCGGCGACGCGGTCGCCGAACACCAGCAGCGACACGCGGCTGCCCTTGCGGATCGCGCTCTCCCACCAGCCGGCCCGCGCCGGCTGATCAGCTTCTCCAGCTCGGCGCCCGGAATGATGCCGCGGTAGGCGTTGCGCCAAGCGTCATCGTGGGTCGCAGCGACCGCGCCGGCGTCGCTTGCCTTGGCTCGGCGGATCTCGATGAGGATCGTGCTCATGAGTCGGATTGAAGCGCGAGGCTTGGCGCCCTTCAAGTCTAATCGGTAATAGAGGGTTAACGTTCCTCGCGACCGTGGCGAAAAAGCCACGACGTTCTATACCTCCCCTCCCTCCAGGGGAAGCGCAAGCCCCCTACGCCTCGGCCGCCTCCCGTACGCGCTCGGCCTTCTTGCGGTCGTTCGGGTCGAGCAGCGCTTGCGCAGCCGGATCGACTTCGGCGTGACCTCGACCAGCTCGTCGTCCGCGATATAGGCGAGCGCCTTCTCCAGCGTCATCTGGATCGGCGGGGTCAGCCGCACCGCCTCGTCCTTGGAATGGGTGCGGATGTTGGTGAGCTTCTTGCCCTTGAGCACGTTGACTTCGAGGTCGTTGTCGCGCGTGTGCTCGCCGACGATCATGCCGCGATAGACCTTCCAGCCGGGCTCGATCATCATCGGGCCGCGGTCCTCCAGGTTCCACAGCGCATAGGCGACCGCCTCGCCGGCGTCGTTGGAGATCAAGCACGCCGTTGCGGCGGCCCGGGATCTCGCCCTTGTGCGGCGCATAGGCGTGGAACAGGCGGTTCATCACCGCGGTGCCGCGCGTGTCGGTCAGGAGCTCGCCCTGGTAGCCGATCAGACCGCGGGTCGGCGCGTAGAAGACCAGGCGCACGCGGTCGCCGCCCGACGGCCGCATCTCGACCAGCTCGGCTTTGCGCTCCGACAGCTTCTGCACCACGATGCCGGAGTGCTCCTCGTCGACGTCGATGACGACCTCCTCGATCGGCTCCAGCAGCGCGCCGGTCGAGCGATCGCGCCGGAGCAGCACCTTCGGACGCGAGACCGCGAGCTCGAAGCCCTCGCGCCGCATGGTCTCGATCAGGATGCCGAGCTGCAGCTCGCCGCGGCCGGCGACCTCCATCGAATCCTTGTCGCCCGATTCGGTGATCTGCAGCGCCACATTGCCTTCGGCCTCGCGCAGCAGCCGCTCGCGGATCACCCGGCTCTGCACCTTGTCGCCTTCGGTGCCGGCGAGCGGGGAATCGTTGATGCGAAACGTCATCGAGAGCGTCGGCGGATCCATCGGCTGCGCCGGCAGCGGCGTCTCCGACCTCGGGCGCGCAGATCGTGTGCGAGACGGTCGCCTCCGGCAGCCCGGCGACCGAGACGATGTCGCCCGCCTCCGCCTCGTCGACCGGCGTGCGCTCCAGGCCGCGGAAGGCCAGCACCTTGGAGACGCGGCCCTGCTCGATCAGGCTGCCGTTGCGGTCGAGCACCTTGGCGGTCTGGATTCGGCCGGATCGAGCCCGACGTGATGCGGCCGGTGACGACGCGGCCGAGATAGGAATTGGCCTCCAGGATGGTGCCGAGCATGCGGAACGGTCCCTCCTCCACCGTGCGGCGGCGCGACGTGACGCAGCACCAGATCGAACAGCGGCGCGCATCGACTCCTTGGGACCGTCCGGGCTCGCCGCCATCCAGCCCTGCTTGGCGGAGCCGTAGAGGATCGGGAAATCGAGCTGCGCCTCGCGACGCATCGAGCGCCGCGAACAGGTCGAACACCTCGTTGACCACCTCGGTGCGGCCGCGCGTCCGAGCGGTCGACCTTGTTGATGGCGACGATCGGCTTGAGGCCGACCTTCAGCGCCTTGGAGACCACGAACTTGGTCTGCGGCAGCGGACCCTCGGCGGCATCGACCAGCACGATCGCGCCGTCCACCATGTTGAGGATGCGCTCGACCTCGCCGCCGAAGTCGGCATGGCCCGGCGTGTCGACGATGTTGATGCGGGTTGCGCCCCACAGGATCGACGTGACCTTGGACAGGATGGTGATGCCGCGCTCGCGCTCGAGGTCATTGGAATCGATCGCCCGTTCGGCCACGCGCTGGTTCTCGCGGAACGCGCCCGACTGCTGCAGCAGCCGGTCGACCAGGTGGTCTTGCCGTGGTCGACATGGGCGATGATGGCGACGTTGCGGAGATTCATGAAATGCCTGTGAAAAACGCAGGTGCCCGGCTCGACCGGGCACTTTGCTGCGCCTGGATATAGTGATTGGCCCGCCTAGGAGCAATCCGCCGGCGGCGGGTGACACGGCCCACCGCGGCTGCGCTTCACGTCACCCGCTTGCCGGGTCGGGTCGGCCGCGCGTAGAGGCCGTGCCGCCAACCCTGTTCTCCTGCGGCCACAATTGTCGTAGAAGGTGGCCGAAGCCGCGATCCTGAGGGTGCCCTGTGCGCAGTACCATCCCCGTCCGTCACCGCCGCAACGTGCTGTGCGTGTTTCCGCACTACACGCCGGCCTTCGGCACCTTCGCGCACGCCTATCCGCTGATGTACAACGTCAGTGCCTTCATGCCGCCGCAGGGGCTGCTGTCGATCGCGGCCTACCTGCCGGACGGCTGGCAGGTGCGCTTCGTCGACGAGAACATGTCGCGCGCGACCGACGCCGGACTTCGCGTGGGCCGACGTCGTCATGGTCTCCGGCATGCACGTGCAGGCGCCGCAGATCCGCGACATCCGCCGCCGCGCCAAGGCGGCCGGCAAAGTCGGTGGTGCTGGGCGGCCCGTCGGTCTCGGGCGCGCCGGAAATGTATCCGGACATCGACTATCTGCATATCGGCGAGATCGGCGACGCGACCGACGCGCTGATCGCGCTGCTCGACGAGAGCGTCGCGCCGCCGCCGCGCGCAGATGCGGCTCGAGACCGACGAGCGCCTGCCGCTCTCCGACTTCCCGACGCCGGCCTACGGCAAATCGCCGCTCGGCCGCTACCTGATCGGCACGCTTGCAGTTTTCCAGCGGCTGCCCGTACCGCTGCGAGTTCTGCGACATCCCGGCGCTCTACGGCCGCCAGCCGCGGCTGAAGACGCCGGAGCAGCTCTTCGCCGAGCTCGACGCGATGCTGGCGCAGCCGTCGCAGCCGCCGACCATCTACTTCGTCGACGACAATTTCATCGGCAACAAGAAGGCCGACGCGCGAGATGCTGCCGCATCTCGATCGCCTGGCAGAAGAAGCACGGCTATCCGCTCGGCTTCGCCTGCGAGGCGACGCTCAACATCGCCAAGCAGACCGGAGATCCTGGCGCTGATGCGCGAGGCCGCGCTTCACCGGCATCTTCGTCGGCATCGAGACGCCGGAGCTCGACGCGCTCAAGGGCATGCGCAAGGAGCACAACGCCGCGCTGCCGATGTATCGAGGCGATCGCGACGCATCAACACCTACGGCCTCGAGGTCACCTCCGGCATCATCCTCGGGCTCGACACCGACACCGACGCATTCGGCCGACAGCGCTGATCGACTTCATCGAGCGCTCGCAGATCCCGATCCTGACCATCAACCTGCTGCAGGCGCTGCCGAAGACGCCGCTGTGGGACCGGCTGGCGCGCGACGGCCGGATCGTCGATGACACGGCGCTCGAATCGAACGTGCGGTTCCTGCGGCCCTACGACGAGGTGGTCGCGTCATGGCGGCGCTGCATCGCGCACGCCTACGACGCCGAAGCGACTGTTCGCGCGCTTCCGCCACCAGGTCGACGTGACCTACGTCAACCGGCATGGAGACGCCGGCGCGCGGCAAGCTCACCTGGCGGCAACCTGCGGCAGGCGGCGGTGCTGGCGTTCCGGCTCGGTCCTGCGGGTCGGCGTCATGTCGGACTACCGGCGCGAGTTCTGGAGCGCGGTCGGCTACGCGCTGAAGCGCGGGCAGATCGACAGGCGCTCGGCATGGGCTTCGTCGCCCACCACCTGATCAAGTTCACCCGCGAGGCGCTACGCGGCGAGCAGAACGCCAGCTTCTACTCGACCCACGAGCGCGAGCGGGCGCAGGAGCGGGTGGCGGCGTAGCGCGGTCAGCCGGGCTGCGACAGCGCCAGGCGCCGTTCCGCGATCGTCCGGTGCGCCTGGTCGAGCGCCAGCTCAAACGCCCGCATCGACCCTTCGTCGACCCTGCCGGCTGCGAACTGCTCCAGCGTACCGAGCACCAGGGCGTCCTTCTCGCGCTGCAGCGCTTCCAGCTGCGCGACAGTCTCGGCGCCGCGCGCGCGGACGATCAGGTCGAGCGCATTGCCGACCAGGCCCTGATGGCCGCTGCCGCGCTCGCTCGTCCGCCCGTAACCGAACACCGCGGCCGCCCCCGAGGCTAGAAGCGAGATGAACATGACCCCGAGGTAGACGAAGTCGCTGTAACGTTCGAGGAAGGTCTTTTGCTCGCCGTCGAAATAGGCGGCCGCGCCGGGGTGTACCGTGACGGGCGAGTCCTTGTCGGTATCGGGCCCCTTGATCTGATTGGCGGCGGGGAAAGCCGACGCGATGAGGGGACGGACCCCCATCAACAGCTTGGCGAGTTCGGCGACCGTCGCCTCGCTTAGCCCGCCGCCGCCGACAAGGTAGTGCGAGAACCCGATGGTGGTGACGCTCTTGGCCGGCTGCGGCGGATTGCCGCCGAACGCCCCCGCCAGGATTTCCTCCGAACTCGTAGACCGACAGACGTTGCTCCAGCGCCTGGGCTTCGCTGATCGGCACGAACGTTGGTGTGCCCCCCTGCTGCCAGATCGTCATGACGGCGTCGGTCATTTCCTTGCTGTCCACCGGAGCGACGACGAACACCACATCCACCGTGCGCTCACGCACCGCACCGTCGATGCCCTCCAAATCGACGGGCACCAAGTGCACACCGCCCGGATCAACGCCGTAGTGCCGCAGGATGGCCTCCAGCACGCGCACGTTTTCCATGCCGCGTCCGACCATGCCAATCCGTTGGCCGGCAAGATCGGCGATCTTGCGCATCGTCATGCCCGGGAGCGGGAGGATCGCGACCACGCTGGTGCGCAGGACGATCACCGCCTGCCCGGTAAATGACATGGCGAGATCCCGCCGCACGACCGCGAGATCGACCTCGCCGCGGTCGAGCGCCGCCGCCGCTTCAGCCGGGCCCTCCTTCTCGACGATCCGCAGACGGATCGCGGCGCGGCCGCGCCCGAGCTGGCCGGCGATCGCGGCCATCAGGCGCGCGTCCTCCCCCTTCGGGGGACCGACCGCGACTTTCAGCGTCGTCGGCCGGGAGTATTGGTAGAGCGCGAAGGCGACCACCGCGGCGAGCGCGAAGCTGCCCGCCACGAGGCCGAGCCAGATCCGTCGCATGCCTTTAGCCCCGTCCGTGCGCGCTTCGCTCAGGCGCCGGCCATGCGGCGCCAGGGACCGAAGCGCGTGTCGTCAGGCAGCGCCTCGCGCACCATCAGCATCTCGCCGATCGTCTCCGAGGTGACGAGCCCGACCAGGCTGACCGGCGGCGTCGACCACGCCGACCGCGGGCGCGGCCTTCTCCTGCAGCAGCCGGAACGCCTCGTCGAGCCGCCGCGCGCGCCGGAATCGTCGGCACCTCGGCGATCATGACGTCGGCGACGCGCGCCTCCGGTCCCTGCGCCTTCAAGGCCTTGATCATGTCGTTGCGGCCGAGCAGACCGACCAGCTTGCCGTCGGCGTCGACCACCGGAAACTCGGTCTGGCTGGTTCGCAGCAACGCTCGACCGCATCGTCGATCGGCGCCTCGGCCGGCAGCGTCGCGAACTGCGTGATCATCGCGGCACCGACCGGCACCCCGCGCGACATCGCCCGCACCGCGGCGAGCTGCGCCTCGGAGGCCGCCGCCAGATAGACGAAGATCGCGATGAAGATCAGGATCGGGTTGCCGAACAGCCCGATGAAGCCGAGCACGAAGGCGAACCATTGCCCGACGGTCGCGGCGATCTCGGTGGCGCGCGTGAAGCCGAGCTCGGATCGCGAGCAGCGAGCGCAGGATGCGCCCGCCGTCCATCGGGAAAGCCGGGATCAGGTTGAAGACGGCGAGGAACAGGTTCACCGATGCGAGGCGGTCGACCATCGGCACGACGCGCTGTCCACCGCGGCAAGGCTCTGACCACTCACCTCGGCGCCGGAGAGCCCGATCAGCAACAGCGCGATCGCGACGTTCACCAGCGGCCCGGCGATGGCGATCACGAATTCCTTGGCCGGCTCCTCCGGGATGCGCTCGAGCCGCGCCACGCCGCCGATCGGCAGCAGCGTCACGTCCGGCGTATCGACGCCGAAGGCGCGCGCCGCGAACACGTGGCCGAATTCGTGCAGCAGCACGCACACGAACAAGAGCAGCATGAAGATGATGCCGGTCCACGCCGCGCCCGCACCGCCGGTGACGTAGTTGGCGCCGCCAGATGTAGATCAGGAACAGGATGAAGGTGATGTGGATGCGGACCTTGCGTGCCGGCGATGCTGCCGATATCGATGGACCAGAGCATGGGGGGTGCCTCCCGGGGCTGCTCCTGAGGGTTCCGACCTAAGGAGGGTAATGTAGGGGAGCGGAGAAACGTTTGCGAGGCGAGCGGGACCGATCTGCTATAGTGGCACGGATGAAAAGGTGACCCGATGACCCAACGTCCGACCGCGCGACGAGGCCGAGCTGGTCCCGGCCGATGCACCGGCTGGCGCCTCCTACGAGCGCGACTTCTATTCCTGGACACAGGAGCAAGGACGCCTCCTGCGTCAAGGCGCGTGGGCGCAGATCGATCGTGACAACATCGCGGAGGAGATCGAGACCTTGGGCCGCAGCGAGTTCGACAAGCTGGAGAGTGCGCTCCGCATCCTGCTGCTTCACCTGCTGAAATGGGACCACCAGCCGGCCATGCGCTCGCGCAGCTGGGTACTGTCGATCAAGGAGCAGCGGATCCAGGCACGCAAAGTGCTCGCCGGCAATCCCGGCCTGAAACCCCGCCTGGATGAGGCGATCGCGGGCGCCTACGAGGAAGCCTGCATCGGCGCCGCCAAGGAAACCGGTCTCGACGAGGACGCGTTTCCGCCGACCTGCCCGTACGGCTTCGAGGAGATCACCCGACGGGTCGTGGCGTTATAGGGCGGGCGGCACGTCGCCGCCGCCGTAGGGCGCAATAGCGCAGCGCATTGCGCCGTTTTCCCATTGCACAACCGGCGGAATACGCTGCGCTATTCCGTCCCACGCGGCTTCTCCAGCCGCCTGCGCCGCTGCCCGAGCGTGCGCAGCCGCAGCGCGTTGAGCTTGATGAAGCCCTCGGCGTCGCGATGGTCGTAGGCAACCGCGCCCTCCTCGAACGTCACCAGCTCCTGGTCGTAGAGCGAGTACGGGCTTTCGCGCCCGACCACGTGCGCGCCGCCCTTGTAGAGCTTGAGCCGCACGCGCCCGCCGACCAGCTCCTGCGACCTGTCGATCGCGGCTTGCAGCATCTCGCGCTCGGGCGAGAACCAGAAGCCGTTGTAGATCAGCTCGGCATAGCGCGGCATCAACTCGTCCTTGAGGTGCGCGGCCCCGCGGTCGAGCGTGATCTGCTCGATCCCGCGGTGCGCGGCGATGAGGATCGTGCCGCCCGGCGTCTCGTACATGCCGCGCGACTTCATGCCGACGAAACGGTTCTCCACCAGGTCGAGCCGGCCGATGCCGTGCTTGCGACCGAGCTCGTTGAGATGCGCCAAGAGCGTCGCCGGCGACATCGCCTTGCCGTCGACGGCGGTCGCGTCGCCGCGTGCGAAATCGACGGTGATGTATTGCGGCTCGTCCGGCGCGGCCTCGGGATCGCCGGTGCGCGAATACACATAGTCCGGCACTTCTGCCGACGGATCCTCCAAGACCTTGCCCTCCGAGGACGCGTGCAGGAGGTTGGCGTCGACCGAGAACGGCGCATCGCCGCGCTTGTCCTTGGCGATCGGGATCTGATGCGCCTCGGCGAACTCGATCAGCTTGGTGCGCGAGGTCGAGATCCCATTCGCGCCACGGCGCAATCACGGTCACGTCGGGCTTGAGCGCGTAGTAGGCAAGCTCGAAGCGCACCTGGTCGTTGCCCTTGCCGGTGGCGCCATGGGCGACCGCGTCGGCTCCGGTCTGCTCCGCGATCTCGATCTGCTTCTTGGCGATGAGCGGCCGCGCGATCGAGGTGCCGAGCAGGTACTGCCCTTCGTAGAGCGCGTTGGCGCGGAACATCGGGAAGACGTAGTCGCGCACGAACTCCTCGCGCAGGTCCTCGACGAAGATGCTCTCGTCCCGGATGCCGAGCAGCCGCGCCTTGTCGCGCGCGGGCCCAAGCTCCTCGCCCTGGCCGAGGTCGGCCGTGAAGGTGACGACCTCGCAGCGGTAGGTCTGCTGCAGCCATTTCAGGATGATCGAGGTGTCGAGCCCGCCCGAATAGGCGAGCACCACTTTCTTCACGGCGCGTTGTGACATGAAGGGCTCCGAAAGCCGATCGTCCTTCGTCATGCCCGGCCTTGTGCCGGGCATCCACGTCTTGCTTGCGGGTGGCAAGGCAGGAAAGACGTGGATGGCCGGGACAAGCCCGGCCATGACGGGGGTCGAAACGCGGCAGGAACTATAGGGGAAGCCTCGCCCGCGCAAGCGGGACACGCGCCCGTAGCTCTCCGGCGCCCTCTCCAATAAAGTCCTGCTCCGCCGAATTTTGGAGCGCCGCACACATGTCGTCCCGTCCCACCGACCCGGCCTCCGGTTGGCAGCCCGAACTGAACGAGGTTCGCGCGCGCGAGCAGGCGGCGTACGCCCTCGGCGGGCCCGACAAGGTTGCGCGCCAGCGCGCCGGCGGCCGGCTCACGGTGCGCGAGCGCATCGCGGCGCTCACCGACGCAGACTCCTTTCATGAGATCGGGGCGATCGCCGGCCGCGCGCAGTATGACGCCGCCGGCAAGCTGACCGATTTCACGCCGTCGAATTGCGTCATGGGCCGCGCCCGCATTGCGGGCCGCCCGGTCGTGGTCACCGCCGACGATTTCACCGTGCGGGGCGGCTCTGCCGACGCCACCATCGGTGCCAAAGCGGTGCACGCCGAGCGGATGGCAAACGAGCTCCACCTGCCGATCGTACGGCTGATCGAAGGCTCCGGCGGCGGCGGGTCGGTGAGAACAATCGAGACCACCGGACGCGCCAATCTGCCCGGCGGCATCGGCCCGGCGCAGGACTGGTACCAACTGATGGCCGACAATCTCGCCACCGTGCCGGTGGTGACGCTGGGCCTCGGCTCGGTGGCCGGGCTCGGCGCGGCGCTGCTCGCGGCCAGCCACTATTCGGTGATGGTGAAGGCGACGTCGGCGGTGTTCGTCGCCGGGCCGCCGGTGGTGGCGCGCGTCGGCGAGAAGGCCGACCTCGGCAAGCAGGCCCTCGGCGGCTGGGAGATCCAGTGTGCGGCCGGTGCAGTCGACGACGCGGTCGAGAGCGAACAGGACGCGTTCGCGGCGGCGCGCGCATTCCTGTCCTATCTGCCCGGTTCGGTGTTCGAGCTGCCGATGCGCTCGCCGCTCAACGATCGGCCGGACCGGCGCGAGCCGATGCTCGATACCGCCGTCCCACGCGACCGCGCGCGGCCGTACAAGATGCGCCCGATCGTGGAAGCGGTCGTGGACCAAGGCTCGTTCCTCGAAATCGGGCGCCACTTCGGCCGCGGCCTCGTTACCGGCCTCGCGCGGCTCGACGGTCTGCCGGTCGCCGTCATGGCAAGCGACCCGTTTCACCAGGCCGCCTCGTGGACCGCGCAGGTATGCGCCAAGGTGGTGCGGTTCGTCGATCTCGCCGAGACCTTCCACCTGCCGGTCGTCTATCTCTGCGACTGTCCGGGCTTCGCGATCGGCCTCGAAGCCGAGCGGTCGGCGACCATCCGCCACGGCGTCCGCGCGATGGCGGCGATCAACCAGTCGAGCGTGCCGTGGTGTACGGTCATCGTGCGCAACGTGTTTGGCGTTGCGGGCGCCGCGCACGTGCCGGCCGGCCGTCTTGCGCTGCGCTACGCCTGGCCATCGGCGTGGTGGGGATCGCTGCCGCTCGAGGGCGGGATCGAGGCCGCCTACCGCGCGGAGCTCGACGCCGCGCCCGACCCGAAGGCAAAACTGGCCGAGATCGAAACGCGGCTCAACGCGTTGCGCTCCCCGCTTCGCACCGCGCAGGCGTTCGAGGTCGAGGAGATCATCGACCCGCGCGACACGCGGCCATTGCTGTGCGAGTTCGCGGCCCTTGCAGAACCCTTGCGCAAACCTGGCCGCCGCGCCTTCGGCATGCGACCTTAAAGACCGGGCGTGCGCTTTCTGCATTACTGGGGATTGCGCCACAGGTCAGCCGCAGCCCGGCGTTTATTGCCATGTTGGCGGCATGAGTATCTAATTACCAGCGCCAAAAATTGAGGAGGTTTTAGTGAAATCGGTCAATCTCAAAACGATATCCTTCGACGCGCTGATTGATATGCGAGACACCGCCGAAAACCTGATCCGGAAGCGCGCAGCGACCGAAAGGCGCGCACTGGAGGAAAGGCTTGCGCGCCTAACCGGGTTTGTCGGCAAGCTTCTCCCGGGTCGCGGCCGCTCTTTGAAGGGCCGCAAGATCGCGCCCAAATACCGCAATCCCGCAAACCGCTCGGAAACCTGGGCCGGGCGAGGCGTGCGGCCGCGTTGGTTGCAGGCCTACCTGAAGGAGGGCCGCAAACTCGAGGAGTTCGCGATCAACAAAGGAACCGGCAGCCGGGCAACCCCGGCTGCACGCAAGCGCACGGCCCGCCGAGGGCGCAAGAAAAGCGCGTAGCATCGGCGCTTGATACCAGCATCGATGACGGAGGCGCCGTCCGAGTCAGAGACTGATGCCGTGGGTATAAGATTGCGATTGCGCTTTGGCGCCTGACGTCACTCGGCGAGCGTAAAGCCGACCTTGAGCACCACCTGATAGTATTTGATCTTGCCGCCCTCGATGTGGCCGCGCGTCTGCACGATTTCGCACCATCGCAAGTTCTTGAGGGTCGAAGATGCGCGCGCGATGGCACTCTGCATTGCGTCCTCGATGCTCTTCTCCGACGAGCCGACGAGCTCGATGATCTTATAGATATGGTCCTGCATGCTGCCCTCCATCACGACCACTTCCGATCAAAACGGTCGCGTAGCCGGAAGCTTACTGCGATTGCGGCGGGCGCGCAGGAGGTTCGCTCAAGGTCTTCGGATCGGGGCTTGGCGCTTGCAGGTCGAGGCCTTGGTTGTGCGGCGGCTGCGCGCCGATATTGCCCTGGCCGGTTCGCTCTTCGGGCGTACTCGGTTTCCTCGCATCGATCGGCGGCCCGAATTTCTCCGGGATCGCGGTCGGGTTGGGACGTTGCGGTCCCGCGTCCGTGCCGGGCGGGGCCTGCCCCTGCGGGGCCTGCTGCGCAAAGGTCGCTCCGCCGGCGAGCGCAAGCAACAATGCGGCTGCGACCGGCATAACCATCCGTTCGGTTCTCATGAGATCCTCCGTCTGGAAAAACGATGTGGAGGGCCGACTGGTTCCAACCTGCGGCAGCGCACCGCTGCGGCGGCAGCGCCTGGAGCGGAATCGCTTCGGGTGGAAACGCCGACCCGTCGTTGCCGGGCCGCCAATCGCCACAGCGAATTGCGAGGATCAATCGGGCAATCGATCGCTTTCGAAGAATTCGCCCGATACCGCTCTAACGAACCGATTCCGGCTTCTGCGATGCGTCGCCCGGCGCCGGCGCGGACAGATTCCCCGCCGGCTGCGCGTCCTGCCCCTGCGTCGCGCCGGCGATCGCGATCTTTCGCGCCAGCACGGTGATCAGCTCCATCTGGGCGCGGAGTTTCAGATGCAGGTTCAAGAGCACGATCAGGCTGATCCCGATCCAGACATAGATCACGATGTCGACGCCGCGGCCGATGCCCACCCACGCGGCAATGCGCGTGGCCTGTTCGGGGAACCAGACGAAGAACAACCCCGCGCCAGGCGGCGAGCACCGTCAGCAGTCCGACCGCAGGTGAGCGCGGATATTCGATCCAGGCGTAGAACAGCGTGGCGAGCAACAAGCCGGTCAGGATCAGCTGGGCGATCATCGATGCAGCCGGCGTGCGAACAGATCGAGGACGATGCTCAACGAGTTGCTGAGCTGCTGGCCCTTGGCGAGCGAATAGGCGCTGTACTCGATGGTGACCGGTGCCTCGACGTATTTCAGCCCGCTGGCCGAGATCTGATGCAGGATCTCAGATGCGTGGGCCATGCGATTCTGCTTGAGCCGGATGGCAAGTGCGCCCCGGCGCGTCATCGCGCGCAGGCCATTGTGCGAGTCGGTGATGCGCAAGCCCGTGGTCAGGCGCGTGAACCAGGTCGCCACCCGCAACAGGCGCCTGCGAGCGGGCGGCATGTTGAGCGCGGCGCCGAGGAAACGGCTCCCGAGCGCGAAATCGGCGTCGTCACGCAGCAGCGCGTCCATCAGCCGTGGAATGTCGCGGGCGCGGTGCTGGCCGTCGGCATCGAACGTGACGATGAACCTTGCGCCGGCCGCCAGGGCGAATTCGAGCGCCGTCTGCAGCGCCGCCCCTTGGCCGAGATTGATCGGATGTTCGAGCACGACCGCACCGGCCTGGCGCGCAGCCGCGGCGGTGCCGTCCGTCGAACCGTCGTCCACCACCACGGCCGGGTGGCCGGCCCGCCGCACGTCCGCGACCACGTCGGCGATCACCCGCGCCTCGTTGTAGGCCGCGGTCACGACCCAGACGTCATGCGGGGCGACGGGGCCGGTCGTCATCCGGTCACCAGGAGCAGGCCACACAACACGACCGCAATGCCGATCGCCAGCCGGACCGTCATCGGCTCGGCGAACAGGACGTTGGCGAGCACCGGCGTGATCGCGAACGCCAGCGCAACGAACGGATAGGCGCGCGACAGCGGTATGAAGCTCAGGATCCACACCCAGACCACGGCCAAGCCGAGGTAGAGAATCATGGCCAACAAGAAAACCCAGTTTTGCAGCAGCCCGAGAGTGCGTTCGGCTAGCGACGCATCGCCGGCAAAGCGCAACGCGACGAGCTTGAACAAAACCTGGCCGCCGGCCATTCCGGCCGCGTAGGCGCAAAGCACGGCAATCTGCGTCAGTGAGAGGCGGTCACTCATTCGTTGGCTTTCGCAAGACGACGCGCATGGCGTCGAACAGGTTGACCGGAACGCCGATGCTGCTGCCGTTCGGCTGCCGGGTCGGCGAGAATCCGAGCATCCGTCGGCATTGAAAGACGATCAGCGACAGCGGCACCACCTTCCACGGATGATCGCTGGCGGCAACCTCGAGCCCGAGCGAAGCCGCGAGCCGCCGCATGCTCTCCTGCGTGAAGAACCACAAATGCTGCGGCGGCGTCATCAGTCGCCATTTTTCACCCGCAAGGCGGGCGACGCCCGAGCCGAAATCGCCGGTCGTGAGCATGATGACGCCCCCCGGATTGAGCTGCCGCGCGCACAGCGCGAGCGTGCCGCGGGGATCCGGCAGATGCTCGATCACGTCCAGCAGCACGATGGCGTCGACACGGCCCAACCGATCGAGCAGCCGCGGCTCGACGACGCCATGCAGCACGTTCAGGCCGGCGCCGCGCGCATGGGCCACGGCGTCCTCGGCCAGCTCGATACCCGCGACATCGAAGTAGCGCTTGGCCTCTTGGAGGAAAAAACCGTAGGCGCAGCCGACCTCCAGAAGTTTGCCGCCGTCGCGGTACCGGCGCAGAAAATCGACCGCCCGGGCAAACTCGCGGCGCAGCACCGGCTCCGCCCCGCGGTAGTCCGCATACCCGTCCGCATGCGCGCCCGAGAAATAGCCATCCGTGTAGTAGGCGGCCGGATCGAACCCGCCGGTCTCGGCGCGGCCGATCCCGCATTCCTCGCATTGCAGGATGTCGCAACCGTTCTTGCGGTAGAGAAAGCGCTGCGCCGTGCCCCGCGCGCACGCCGGGCAAGGCAGGGCCTGCGGTTCAGTCCTGTGCAGCATTGCGCGCCGTCTTCCCGGCCGGTTGCGTCTTGCTCCGCGCGGCCACGCAGGTGGCGAGCCACGCGATCATCCAGGCGGCGCCGGCCGAGGCCGGACCGATCAGGATAAGATTGTAACGGGTGTAGTGGTTCGCAACGGCGGCATGCAAGCCGACCATGACGAGCGGCGGGATGGCGTAAAGCAGGAACACCACCTCCCGATGCCGCATCGCCCGCACGCCGGCCCATGCAAACAGCGGGATGAGGACGAGGCCGAATACGCCTCCGATCCAAAGCCCGCACCAGGCGAGCGGCAGCGTGGTCAGCAGGTGTCGCCACCAATTGGTCCGCAACTCCGCGCGCACCAACGCGCCGATGACCGGGTCTAGGCGCCCATGCTGGGCGACCAACGCCACCCGGCGGGCCCGGCCCTCGCTGAAAAAACCCTGCGGGGCGCGCCAGTCGAAGCGTGCCATCGCGCCGGGGCCCGCCCAGCACTCGACCAGCCAAGCACCGACCCCGGGGACGCAATACGGGAACGCCAGCACGAATTCCCGCGAGGTCATTTGATTGTAGGCGAACCGCTCCACCACCGAGACGGCGCCATACTCCTCGGTCAAGCCCCACTTGCCGACCGACACCGCGTTGCGCGCCGTCCATGGCAGGACGCACAAGTGCAAACCCCACGCAGAACCCGAGGATGCCGGCCGACACGGATCTGCGGTCGGCGCCGGCGACCAGGCCGGCGAGCACAACCAGGCTCATGATCACCGGTGCCAACACCAGGAACGAGGGGCGGGTGAGCACCAACAGGCCGAGACACAATCCGGCAATCAGCCAGGCGGTGCCGCGCCCAGTCTTGAGACCCAACGCCATCGCGGCCGCCGTGAGACCGTACAGGGCGAACGTCGCGCTCTCGGTCATGATGTAGGAGAACAAATCCGCCTCCGGCAGCAACGCGAGGGTCGCCAGCGCGCCGGACAAGTAGAACAGGCGCAGGCGTCCGAAGATCAGCTCCGTGGCGAACGCGATTGCCAATACCCCGAGCGCCAGCAGCAGCGCGTGCAGCACGTGAATCGGTCGCGCGTAGATGTCGCACGTTTCGCCGCCGCGCTTTTCGTGATTGCTTTCGACCGCGCATTCGACCGCACGCGCGAACCGCGGATCGGCCTTCATCGCGGCCGCGACCAGCAGCGGGTAGCCCGGCCCGAAGAACATGCCGGGCGGCGGCTGCGTCAGCGTGCCGTCGGTATCGTCGAAAATGCCGTTGCTGAAGACGCCATGGCGAAGCAGATCGAACGCGATCGTCAGATAGAAGGACTGGTCGAAATCGTTGAGCCGCTTGGTCGGCCTGCTGGTGATCGCGGCGGCGAGGACCGCAAAGACCAGGAGGCCGAAGGCGATCCTGGCGGCGCCGCGAAGCGCCCTCCGGTCGGCACCCGTGGCTGCGGTCACGGCCGGGGCCACCGCGCCGCGCGCTTCTCGGCGAACGATGCCAGCCCTTCCGCCGCCTCGGCCGACCGCCGCTGGGCGGCGTGGCTTTCGACCAATTGGCCGAATGCCCTCTCGTCGACGTCTCCCCAGGCTGGGCGCAGCGCGAGCGCCTTGGTCTGCGCAATGGCTTGCGGGGCGTTTTCGAGTAGACGACTGACGATACGTCCGCGCGCCGCCTCGAGCTCGACCAACGGGACCACTTCATGCACGAGACCGATGCGCCGCGCCTCCTCGGCGTCGAACCGCTCGCCCGTCAATGCGTAGCGGCGCACCTGCCGCGCCCCGATGGCATCGGTGAGCTGCGGGATGATGATCGCCGCGGTCAGCCCCCAGCGTACCTCGGCGATCGAGAAAATTGCATTGTCGGCCGCGATCGCGATGTCGCACGCCGCCACGATGCCGGTACCACCGCCGAAGCATCCGCCCTGCACCAGGGCAACCGTCGGCACCGGTGCTCGATTGAGCCGCCGTACGGCTTCGGCGGTTGCGCGCGAGACGCGGACGTTCTCTTCCGCCGGCAGCTGCCTGACGGCGTCGATCCATTTCAGATCCGCGCCGGCCTGGAAGTGCAGGCCGTTGCCTTTGACGACGACCACCCGCAATCCATCGGCGTCCGCGAGAGCGTCAAGCGCGCTGAGCAGCCCCTGGATCAGGTCGCCGTCGTAGGCGTTGTTGACCTCGGGCCGGTTGAGAACCAGCGTGGCCACGCCCTGCGCGTCGATGCTCCACAGAACAGGGCCGATCGAATTCGACAGGCTCATCTGGATCTCCGTTTGTGGTTGCCCGGCCGGGCCAGTCCATCCATTGGCGGCAACCTCGAGCACGGGCGCGCGGCGCAACCTCCAGCAACAAGATTCCGGCCCTTCCAGTTCCGGGACGGCACGTGTGCAGCCCATCCGGCAAGCGCTCCAGCCGTATAGGACGCCTCAGCCGGCGAGGGAAAGTTTACTTCTACGTGGCACGGTGGCCACGGTCCGCCGAGGTGCTCATGAAAATGTCGGAATGGCGCGAGCTGCGAAACCGGCAGTCGCTCGCGCGCCTTGAGAACGCGCTGCCGACGATCTTCCCCGCCCCGGTGATGACGCATGCACTCGCGCGCCGCTTCATTCCGCCGATGCCGCGGCTCGCTGTCGATGGCTACTGGCGCGCGCATCCGCTTCGGGCCGAGCGTCTCGCCCGTGCGCTGGCGTTCCGCAGCGGCACGCCGGACGGGTGGATGTGGCGGCTGGAGCCCGACGGGACGCCCGTAAGCTTCAGGGTGCCGCCGGCGCCATATCGCGAGCGGGCCTTCGCGCGCGGCCCGGGCCATTGCTGCGTCTGCGGCCAGCCGGTCTACCGGTTCGGCTGGCATCGCGATTTGTGGGGCACGGGACCGAACCGGAATGCGAGCTGGCACAGCGCCTGCGTGATCGCGTGGCGGTTCTGGGCGGCGCCGAGCGACCACGCGCGCCTGCTCAAGAAGCTTCAGGGCCGACGCTGCGCCGCGACCAGAGGGCGGCTGTGGAAGACCGCCGAGGTCGACCACCGCGTTCCGCTGTTCCGCGTATGGCGCGAAATGCGCGAAATGCCATGGCCGGCGCTGTTGAGCTTCTGGGGCTTGCCCAACCTTCAGGTCATCAATCGCGAAGTGCATGTGGCGAAGTGCGCCAACGAAGCAGTTCATCGGGCGCGCAACCGGCCGCCGGGCGCGGATTCGACTGCTTCCCTCAACCTACTCGGCCGAGGGTGAAGAGCCGCGCGGCGCTTTTTCGCCTCGCGGACGCCTAGCGCTCCCGGCCGGATTCCAGTCCATGCGCGGGCTCAAGCGCGCCTTCCGGCGTCGGATCGCCAGAAGCGTGCCCGCCGAAGACGCCACGCAGGCGAATGACGCCCCAAATCAACGGATTCATCCGCCACCACACTTTCTCGGCCTCTTTGCGCAGGACGCCGGCAATCACCTCCGGTGCCTTGCCGAACGCCTCCGGCATCTGAGCTGAGAGCACGGAATCGCCGAGAACGTCCCAACGTGACGAGCCGCCCATCAGCGGCGAGCGGATGGCATAGACCACCCGGCTGATGCGAGCCTCCCGGATCGGGAACGAGCACATCGGGCAGGGCTCGACGGTGGTGTAGAGTGTGCAGCCGGTGAGCGTGGTGCGGCCAAGCTTGCGCTGTGCCTCCGACACCGCCATGAGCTCGGCGTGACGCGTGACGTCGCAGTCGCGAGCGACGCGGTTGGTGGTCTCGACCACCACCCGCCCGTTCTCGGCGATGACGCAGGCGAACGGGTACTCGCCCTCGCGGACCGCTTCCCGGGACAGTGCGATGCATCGCGCCATCATCTTGAGATCGATGGCGTCCGGATCCGAAGGGTTCATACGGGGCTCGCTTGATCCTGGCCTGGCTTCGATCACGTCGAGCCTGGCGGCACCGGCACTAGCGTCCTGATTCCGAAGTTCTTGATCGTTGCGGTACCCTTTGTGGCGAACTTCGGAACAAAGGACACTAGCAAATTTAGGAGTCTAGTGGGGTTTTGGATTTGAAGTTCCTTGGGCGAGATCGCCGCGAACATTAGAGGAACTTCAAATCCACCACACTAGAGATAGAGACGATTGGAGACGTGGGCGCAAGCCCGGGCAATCTACTGTCGCCCGCTAGCGCGGCACCAACTCGTAGAGGAGGAACGATTCGATGAAGATCGAATACTCCCTGGCGAGACGCGCGACAAATCCCGCCTGCTCGATCCGCACGCCAAATAGATCGAGGTCGGAATCTGATGAGACCATGACGTAGATCCGCCCGCCGGGCTTCAGGCGCTCGCGCGCCTGGTCGAACAAGGCCGCGACGTCGCGATAGGCCGGACCGGCGTGCCAGCCGCGGTCCGCCAGGTCGCGCGGTTCACCCGCATGCTTTGGCGGGCTGGACAAGATCACGTCGAATAGCGGGCGGGGCGCGAAGGCCGCGAGCAGGTTGGAGGCGACGCCCCTGACGCGGTCGCCAAGACCATTGGCGCGTGCGTTCTCGGCGGCCGAGATGGCGGCGTGGGGGTTGATGTCGGCCGCGATGACGGTGGCGGCGCCGGCGCGCGCCGCCGCGAGCGCCAGGATGCCCGACCCGGTGCCGACGTCGATCACGCTCTTGCCGGAGAGATCGAGGCCATCGATGAACTCGGCGAAGCGCTCGCTGGAGATGAAGAAACGGGGGTGAAACACCGTCGGTCGCACGTTGAGACGAAAGCCGGCCGCCCTTGCGACCCGGGTACTCTGCCGGCTGAGGATCAGGTGGTAGGAAAAGAAATGAATGAAAGCCCGCAGGAACCGACGGAGCGCACCGTGCGGCGTAGCGCGGCGGTCGAGCGCGCCCGCGCTCCCTTCGGCGAGCGGCCCTAACGCGATCCGATCCATGCTAGGCATCCCCCTGCGGCACCGTGGCGCACCGTGTCGGCGCTTCCACGCGCATTAGCGACCGAAATCCTGCCGGTCCAGCAGGCCCCAGTGTATCGAATCCGCAGCTGTATCAACCGGCCTTCCTGACCCGGCGACTTTCACTCTGGAATGTTTTGTGTCTGCCGACAAGATCGCGCTCCAGGATACGAACCGCCTTGTCAGGGTCTGCAACCGCATATCCGATGCGTTGCGCCACACGACCGTGCCTTTTCAGGATCGATAGCGTGCTTTCCGCGGCGGCGGGGTCAACCACGTAGCAAAATCCGATTCCCATGTTGAACACTTCGAACATCTCGTTGTCTTCGACGTTCGCGTATCGCCGTATCAATCCGAAAATGGGATCAGGCTCGATCAGCCGATCGATTTCAAACCCGACTTGCGCCTCGACGCGGGCCAAATTGAGCAAGCCATCGCTGGTAATATTGATGAGCGCTTTGACGCCCGTAACGCTCTGCAGGATTTCCATCGCCTCGGGAACGTAGATGTCGGTTGGACGCAGCAGCTCCTCGCCGAGGGTCCCGCCGAGCTCGTCGAATTTGCGATCGATCGCGAGCTTTCCGTTCTCGAACAAAGCTCTGCGCGCCAGCGAAAATCCATTGCTGTGGACGCCGTTGCTTTTCACCCCGATGACGACGTCGCCGGCAGAAACGTCCCTGCCGCAGATGACTTTGTCGAGGTCGACGCGGCCGACCGCCATACCGACCAGGTCAAACCCGCTCACGATGTCTTTCAGCTGGGAGGTCTCGCCGCCCGAAATTGAGATCTGCGCCCTTCTGGCACCCTCGCAAAGGCCGGCAGCGATCGCATCCAGCATGGCGGCATCCATGCGGTCGACCGCGATGTAGTCGACCATGGAGACGGGCCTGGCCCCGACGCAGATCATGTCGTTGACGTTCATCGCGACGCAATCGATGCCGATCGTGTCGTATCTTCTCATCCGGTCCGCGATGATGGTCTTCGATCCAACGCCGTCGGTGCACAGCGCGATGCCGACGCCGTCTATCTCGATGACGTTGGCGAAATAGCCGATCGGCAGCAGGACCCGGCCCATGCCGCGCGTGGGCCACGTGCCCTTAACCCGCTCGATGATGCGGCTTAAGCCTGCATCGGCTTCGGCGGTATCGACGCCGCTCTGCTTGTAGGCCTCTTGACGCACGTTGGCTGACCTGTGTTTTCCGCGTTCTCTCGATTCGATTTTGGGAACGCTACCATGTCCCCGCGCTTGGTCGCCATGGCCAAGCCTGCCTCACTCTGGATTCCGCGTTCGCGCGCCTCAGCCAGATGCCGAACCTTACCGCGCGGATTTCTATTTCCCCCAGGCGCCGGGGGATCTGCACAGAAAGCCGTGACATTGACCGGCCGGGATATCCAGCTGTTCTTCCGGCATTGCAAGTCCGTTGTCAAACGGGAGCAAGAAGTGGTGCCGCAAGGGGGGTTCGACCCGGGAGGATAAGCCTCCGCACCGCGAGCCACGAGCTATTTCGACCAGTTGGCGCGGTGCTCACGATGACCGGAACCTTGGCGAAACAGGGTCCTGAAGCGGCGCCTCGAGTTGCCCTCAGACAAATTGAGCGCCGGCGATTGAGCTGTGAATTTCCCGCATTGGCGACAACGATTTCTAAACGGCCTTTGAGTTTCATCTGGGCTATGGGGTACAGCCCGACCGCTATCCTCGAAAGTGCCCACGACGCCCCGGCGGAGGGATCATGGCCCCGCTGGGCGTGGGCGGCCGCCCTGGTGAGCGCCCTGAGCCCGTTACTGCTCGCCGAAATTCCGGCAATGGGCGACTATCCAAACCATCTGGCCCGGATGCACCTGCTGACGACGGAGGGCAATTCATTTTACCAAGTTCAATGGCGACTGGTCCCGTATTTGGCGATGGACATTGTCGTCCCGCCGCTCGCCCACATGATGGGTGTGGAGTGGGCCACCAAAGCATTCCTCGGAATCTCCCAACTGCTGATTGTCAGCGGCGCCACGGTGCTGGAGATCGTGGTCAAGCGGCGGGTCCAGATTGCCCCATTCGTCGCTTTAGCCCTGCTTTACGGGCTTCCGTTTTCCTGGGGCTTTGTCAATTTTGAGTTCGGGGTCGGCGCGGCCTTGTGGGGCATCGCCGGCTGGATCGCACTATGCCAAAGGCCGCTGTGGCGCGTTCCCTTCAATCTGATAACAGTGCCGGTGCTGTTTTTCTCGCACCCTACGGCGCTGGGCGTCTACGGGGCTACTATTTTTACCTATGAATGCTGGCGGTTCTGGCGTGGGCAGATTAGCCCCACGGCCGCTGCCGTAACGCTGGCGGTGATGTGCGCTCCCCCTATCGCCCTCATAATCATCGTTCTCAGTTATTCACCACAACCGCTTGGCGTCGGCGATATTCACTGGTTTCACTGGTTATTGTCGCAGAAGGTTGCGATTTTTCATGTATTCGACGGGTACAATCGATGGATCGCGGTGCTCTTGTTTGGTTTATTCTTATGGCTCGTTGTAGAACATCGCCGGATGCTGTCTTGGATAGCTCCAGGCAAATGGCTTGCAATCATCTTTCTTGCTCTGTTCCTTGTACTACCGGTGTGGCTGGCCGGAACAGCCTTCGTGGATACCCGCATCCCTATCATGGCAGCGCTTATTCTGCCGGCGTTCGTGGCGGTTGATCGGCCGGCGCTGAACACTCTCAGGGCCGGACTCTTGGTGCTCGCCATTTTGAGCGTTGCTCACGTCGCTTTCGTCTGGACACAGTACCAAGCACATTATCGCGACATCAAAGCCTCTTTTGCCAAGATACAAAAGGGTTCCAAGGTGCTGGTCGCGTCGATGACGCAGCCCACCACCAACTTGCGCGAGTTCCCGATCATGCATGCCCCCGCCCTCGCGGTGCATTATTCTGACGCTCTTGTGACTTCGTTCTTTAGTAACCCACGCATTCTCATCGTCAGTGTTCGCGACGACCTTCGAGATGCGTATCCACCAATCGGAACCCCCGTCCGGATTTCTGAACTGCTCGCAAGTGATAGCTGGAAAACCCGTTTCGACTATCTTTATGTGGTTGGGTCGCAAGAAGTCGGAAATTTTTTGCCGGCCTCCCTGGATCTGCTGCAGTCCGGGGAGTTGTTCGCTCTATATCAAATCAAGCGCCTTGACTGAACCAAGCTGGACAAATGACCAGGCGTGTGTCCGGTGATGGAGCTGTTCTTTCCGGCCAACGGCGCCATGATCTTCCACGGACCCGATCCAAGGCAGTTCCAAACCATCACGTCGGCCCTGGGGACCTACCACCTCGAGGCTCTCGAGCAGTTGCGCACGAACGACGCGCACGTGCTGTCGCTCAGCAATCTTCCCGGGCTGGTCACGTTCCCGTCGTTCCATACCGCGATGGGGGTGATCGGCATCTATTGCTGTCGCGCAAAGCTGCCGTTCTTCGTGCTTGCCGTTGTGGTCAACGGGACGATGATTGCCTCAACGCCTCTGCTAGGCAGCCACTACGTGGTCGATTTGTTCGCTGGCGCTGCGGTGGCGCTGCTGATCGCATGGCTCCTGACCAAGCCGCGGCCGCGAAACGCATTGGCCGGCGTGCGCAAGGACCAATCCGCCGCCGCGGTGTCCTAGCGCGCCTGTTCGGACAGGCCCATGTCCCGTTTTTGGACCGAGCTGACGCCGTAACCGCGAGGTAACCGGCATCGCCAGGACGAAGGCGCCATCTTTCGGTCAAATTATGCTCATTGGAGACCACAATTGCGCTTCATTGTCGAAGACTAATTTGTTGGAAGTCGAGATGATGTGATCGCGAGGACTGGCGCTCGACTTTGTCCGGCATTTGTTCCGGGGCCTGCCAAACCTCTGGATCCTTCAAGAGCGCTCCATCACACGAGGAGAGCCGCATGCAAGATCTGGTCGACGCAACCTGCGAAGCACCCCGGTCCGAGCAAGGCGACGCAAGCTCCGAGCACGATCCTTTGCGGGACCTTCTCGAACTGCTCAGGCGCCCCAATCTCGTTGCTCCTGAGATCTCTTCCGCACGCGCGGGGATAAGTGCGACCACGCGAGAGGACAGGCAGTTCTGGCTGCGCCGGGAGACAGCCTATCCTTACGGCGATCCTCTTGCGCAGGCAGCTTTGGCGCGTTCTCCGCGGCGGGAGCAAGCCTCGACAAGGCAAGCCCATGAATCGGCAGCCCGGAGTCATGCGGCAGCGTGCGCTCATGCTGGGTCGGCTTACCAGGCCAACCGCAAGACCGCCGCCGATGACGAGCCTGGTTCATATGCAAGCGATCCGCCAGCCGCGAACCCCCTTCTCTGGCAGCCGCGAGTGCCTCGTCGTGTGGCTTTGGCTATCACCGGCATTATCGGCTCGATCCTGATCGCAAGTCTCGGAGCCCTAGGTTATTACGCGCTCAGCGCGTCGAATACGACCGGTCAGGCACCCGTGATCGCCGACAACGTCGTCGAGGAGAAGACCTGGGCAGCCGGTCAAAACGATTACGGTGAAGAGCGCAGCGAGCAGGGCGCCAGCACCTCCTGGAGCCACCAACCGAAGAAAGTTCGCACCGTTACCATCGCCCCCGATATGGGAGCCGCGAACACGCCGGCAGTTGAACCCGCTTTAAATGCACGGTCCGAGTTGACCGCCTCTGCCGTGCTTCGTGCTAATGCTGGCGAACGCGCCGAGGGTGGAGCCGCGAGCCTGTCGGCACCTGCATTCTTAGACCCTCAGTCGGAATTGAATGCTTTTCCGGCGCCGCGTGCTCGCCCGAATGTCGACGACCCGGACAAGGCGCGCACCAGTGTCGCGCGTGCTCAAGGTCCGGCGCGCAATGGTGAGATCGCATGCCAGACCTCCGCTGGCCGGGGCGGATATTGGGCATGGCGGATCATCGACGGCAGGAAGTGCTGGTACGAGGGGAAGGTCGGCATGAGCAAGGACAATCTGCGCTGGGTCCGCAGCGTAGAGTGAGACGGCGGCAAAAACTCGCACTCAGCGCTTTGGAACGCGCGGTGTTTGGCATAGCAGATTCACTCGAAACCCCACTCCCTTTGCGCCGCTCCAGGTCGTGCCCAAAGCGTACGTCAGCATTCCGGAAGCAATGTGCTCAGTCTGAGTTCTTCTCGGTTTGACCCGAACCGGACAGATGAAGTGCTCTGCCCACTGAGCTACGGGCACTTCGAGCGGCTCAGGTGAGCGCGCACTGCCCCTAGGGACAATATCGGCGGGTACCCATGCTGCGGTAAGCGTCCGACAAACCGCCACGGTGGTCCCGGGGTGGAAATGTCGGCCCGCCTCTGTTCGCTATGCTTCCTGCGATGAGCATGCAAGCAAGCGGCCCCGGAACAGCAGAACGATCGGGGCCCCGGCGGGGTCCCAACACGGGAGACGACTTATGAAGCAACTCGTCAGACTCGCTGCAGCCGTCGCGGTCTGCGGCATGCTGGCACTGCCCCACATCGCCGCCGCCCAGACGGCCCCCGCAATCCCCCCGGCGCTCATCACGCCCGACAAAGTCGAGACCCGTATCGGTCCACTCCAGTTCAAAGACGGTGCGCCGAGCGCGGAAACCGCCGCCAAGGTATACGACACCCTGGACTTCACCCGCGCCCTCGACGTGTTTCTCAACAGTTACGGAGGCGCGTCGGCGTATGCGATCCGTCAGGGTCTTCTCAGCATCGGCGCCGAGGACAATACGGTCACCATTTACCCCGAACTGATGGATTCGAAGTCGCTGTACCTCACGGCCAACGCCGACACTGTCTATTACTTCAGTATAGTGGATCTGACGAAGGGCCCCATGGTGGTCGAACAGCCGCCGAAGGGGCTCGGTACTGTCAACGACATGTGGTTTGGGTGGATCATCGACGTTGGGTTCCCCGGCCCCGACCGCGGCGAAGGCGGAAGATACCTCCTGCTGCCACCGGGCTATGATGGGCCAGTTCCGGACGGTGGCTTTTACGTAGCACGGTCGAAGACGACGCGGGTCATCTATGCCGCGCGCGCTTTTCTCACCGACAACGATCCGAAGCCTACCGCCGAGCTGATCAAGAAAACGATCAAGATTTATCCGTACACACCGGGCGGCTTGGGAACAAGCATCGCAACAGCGCTCGAAGGCAAGGTCAGGCTCGAAGTCAACCCGCCCGTTCCCGCAACCAAGTTCGTTGAGGTGAGCGGAAAATCGTACAATACGATTCCCCCCAGCGACTTCTCATTCTTCGAGATGATCAACGCGAACGTCCAGCAAGAGCCGGCCGATTCCTACAATCCGGAGCTTGCAGGGCAGTTAGCCGCCATCGGCATCGTGAAGGGCAAGCCATTCAATCCGGACGCCCGGATGCGCAAGATTCTCACCGACGCGGCCGCAGTGGGGAATGCTGCCGGGCGTTCGCTGAACTGGCGTCCGAGCGAATCTCTCGGTTGGACTTACTACCCCGGCTCATCCTGGGCCAACATGCTGTGGCAGGGTGGCGCCAATTTCGAGACGCCGCCGCCGATGATCACCAAAGAGGGTTTCTTCAAGCCGTTGCCGCCCACCGGCGCGCGGACCCTCGATTCGCGGACGGCGTTTTACTATGCCTACACCCTCGACTCACCGGGCATGATCATGCGGCTTCCCCGCGTCGGCTCGCAATATCTCATGGGCTTTCTGGACGGGGACAAGAACCCCTTCGACGGCGGCAAGACGTACAAGGTGACGCTGCCGAAGGGCATTCCCGCGGCTGCGTTCTGGTCGTTCACGCTCTACGACAACCAGTCTCGCTCGATGCTTGATACTCCGCAACGTTATCCGCGTGCTGGCAGCCAGAGCTATCCGTCGCCCGCCGCCGAAGCGGACGCCGACGGCTCCACGACGGTCTATTTCGGCCCGACTCAGCCGGCGGGGATCAAGCGCGGCAACTGGATTCAGACGATGCCCGGCAAGGGCTGGTTCACGCTCCTTCGCCTCTACAGCCCACTCGAACCGTTCTTCACGAAGGAATGGCGTCTCAGCGAGATTGAATTGGTCCGCTGAGGCAAAGCTGGGATGCCGGGGTGGCCGCCACTGCGCGCGATCATCCCGGCAACACCGCTGGGGGGCAAGGATGATCATCATCGCCGTCCCTTATCTGATCCTGGTCTGGCTTGTGTTCTCCAAGCTCAAGCTGGTGCGATGGGGCTGGTTCTCCGGCACGGCGCGGCGCTGATCGGGGTGCAGCGGCGTACCTTGACTTGATAAGAGGGACGGATGCGCGGGTGTTGGCCACACGGGCACCGGGCCGGTTGCCAATGCCTCGCACCTATTCAATCTCGTCCGAACGGCCACGTCGAAATCCAGCGTGAAGCTACTCGGTTAACCCGGACGCGGTCATCGGCTTTCCTGTCAACGAGTTGTTCCGGTTGTTGATCTGCCGATAGAACCTGCTTCGGCAGCATCCTGCGCTCAACACAAACATGCTACAGACACCGCAAGAGCCTCGCGCGATGCGTCATACCCTCTATGACAAGATTTGGAACGATCACCTCGTGGCCGAGGAACCCGACGGCACGTGCCTGCTCTATGTCGACCGACACATCATTCACGAGGTGGACAGCCCACAGGCATTCGGAGGCCTGAGGCGCGCCGGCCTCCCGGTTCGGGCTCCCGAGAAGACACTGCTGGTTGTCGACCACAACGTTCCGACGTCCGACCGCACCAAGCCCAACCCGGATCCCGAGAGCGCGGCGCAGATTGCCTATTTCGCCGAGAACGCCAAGCTGTTCGGCCTCGAGTACTACGACGAGTTCGACAAGCGGCAAGGCATCTGCCACGTCGTCGGACCGGAGCAGGGCTTCACGCTGCCGGGCACGATGATCGTTTGCGGCGACAGCCACACCACCACCCACGGCGCCTTCGGCGCGCTCGCCTACGGCATCGGCACATCCGAGGTCGAGCATGTGCTCGCCACCCAGACACTGATCCAGCGCAAGTCGAAGAACATGCGCGCGCTCGTCGATGGCCGGCTGCCACCGACCGTCACGGCGAAGGACCTTATCCTCGCCATCATCGGCGAGATCGGCGTGGCTGGGGCCATCGGCTGCGCGCTCGAGTTCTCCGGCGAGACGATCCGCGCGCTGTCGATGGAAGGCCGCATGACGGTCTGCAACATGGCGGTGGAGGCGGGCGCGCGGACCGGCATCATTGCCCCCGACGAAAAGACCTACGAGTTCCTCAATGATCGGCCGAAATCCCCCAAGGGCAGGCTGTGGGACGAAGCCATGCGCTATTGGGAGACGCTGCGCTCCGACGAGGCTGCCGAATTCGAGCGCGAGTTTCGGCTCGATGCCAGCGCGCTACCGCCGCTGGTCACCTGGGGCACAAGCCCCGAGCAGGTGAGCTCGATCACCGGCCGCGTTCCCAAGCCCGCTGAGATCGCCAACGCAGGCAAGCGCCGCGCCGCCGAGCGTTCGCTCGCCTACATGGGCCTGAATGGCGGCGAGAGGATCACCGACATCCCGCTCGACCGGGTGTTCATCGGCTCGTGCACCAATGGACGCATCGAAGATCTGCGGGAGGTTGCGCGCGTGGTCGACTGCAGAAAGGTCAATCCCAATGTCTCTGCGATGATCGTACCCGGTTCCGGCTTGGTGAAGGCGCAGGCCGAGGCCGAAGGGCTCGACAAGATCTTCATAACGGCCGGCTTCGATTGGCGCGAGCCCGGCTGCTCGATGTGCCTCGCGATGAATCCCGACAAGCTCAAGCCGGGCGAACGCTGCGCCTCGACCTCGAACCGCAACTTCGAGGGTCGTCAGGGCCCTAAAGGCCGTACGCACCTCGTGTCACCAGCGATGGCGGCGGCGGCTGCGATCGCCGGCAAATTTGTCGATGTGCGGAGATGGGCTGAGCACGCGCCTAATGTAACCGCGAGATAACCCGTCGGAGCCGCTGCGGCGTTTGCGCCCCATCAGGCGACCGCGCGGCGGCAGGTCAGGGACACTCGAAACCGAACCGACACCAAGCCAGGCGACCTTCTTTGAAGGCGCAGCGCGCAAAATGGCTTTTGGCATGCCGGATCGCCTGAGCAGCACGTGCTGTCGGTCGCCGATCGCGTAGGTGATAACCGCCTCACATCCCCCGACCGGACAAAATGCAGCGCTGAGTGTGAATAGCTCTACCGCAGTGACAGGCACAGCTCTCATCTGGCTTCCTCCCAGTTCAGAAACGGCCTAACATTCACGTCAGTCCGGTTCGGGAGGAGACTATGGCGGGCATCGATCGTCGTAAGCTTGTGCAGGCAGGAGCCGGCGGGCTTGTCGGCATTCTGGCGACCGGCCGAGCACCGGCCTTTGCGCAAACCACAACGCTGCATTGGCTGAGGTTGGGCGATTTCGTTCCTGCCTCCGACGCGCTGCTGCGCCGTGAACTGGTGCCCGAAGCCGAGAAGGCGCTCGGGCTGAAGATCACAATGGAAACCATCCAGGGCAACGAGCTGCAGGCGCGCATCGCGTCGGCGATCCAGTCAGGCACGGGTGCCGACCTCATCCATGCGATGCACAATTGGCCGCATCTCTACGCCGAGAGCCTGGCTGACGTGAGCGACGTCGCCGAGGAGATCGCCAGGGAACAGGGCGGGTTCTACGATATCTTTCCCGCGGTCGCGAAGGGCCCGAACGGCTGGCTCGCCGTGCCGTGGTGCGCACTGGGCATCCTGTTGTGTTACCGCAAGTCCTGGTTCGACGAGATCGGCGTCACGAAATTTCCCGACACCTGGGAGGCCTATCGGGCGGCCGGCAAGCTGCTCAAGGCCAAGGATCGCCCGATCGGACAGACGCTCGGCCACACCTACAACGACGCGCCCGCGTTCAGCTATCCGTACCTGTGGTCTTTCGGCGGCAAGGAAGTCGAAGCGGACGGCAAGACGGTCGCGCTCAACAGCAAGGAGACGCTGGAATCGATCAAGTTCATGGCCGGCTTCTGGAAGGATGCGCACGACGAGGCCGGAACTCGCCTGGGACGACAGCAACAACAATCGAGCCTTCCTGGCAGGCACGATCTGCTCGACCAGCAACGCCGCCTCAATCTACATCGAAGCTCTGCGCAAGCCGGAGCAATACCGCACCGAGAAGGGCGGGCCGATGAAGGACGACATTCTGCACGCGCCCTATCCGAAAGGGAGCGCCGGTGTCGCCACGATGCATCCGCCGCAGACCCACATGCTGATGGGCTATTCGAAGAACCAGAAGGCCGCCAAGGATTTTTTGCGCTGGGCGAGTTCGCGGAAAGTCTTCGAGAGATGGTTCATGTCGCAGAAGGGCTTTTCGATTCCGGCGGCGCGAGAATGGTCGAAACATGCGCTGTGGAACGAAGATCCGATCATGGCGCCGTTTCGCGACGTGATCCTGACCGCGCGCGCGCCGGGCTGGCCGGGCCCGTCGAGCCGCAAGGCCGCCGAGGTCGTGTCGAAATACATCATCACCGACATGTATGCCAAAGCGGTGCATGGCATGCCGGCCGAAGACGCCATGAAGTGGGCTCATGCCGAGTTGGTGAAGGCCTACGCGTGACACCAGAGTGGAGCAGAAACCAGACCGCGGCTCCGACGAACGTTACAGATTGCATGCAGTCTGGGCCTGGACGGTCGTTTCGCCGAGACGGGGATCCGTCGCCGCTATATCGGCTGTGCTTTCCTCGCCATTTCAACTTCGTGCGCGCGGCCGTTTTCGCGCATGAACAACTCAATTTTTGGAAAAGCCGACACCTGGCGCTTGTAAAGCCTGCCCAGCGCTTCAATCAGCCGACCTTTTCGCACCAGCAGGCGGTCCGCGAACCCAATCATGCGGGAGTTTGGCCATGCCTTCGGCCGCAGCTCGACCAACCGGCCGAAAATCCCGTCCTCATCTTGGTCCGCATCAAGCTGAGCCATCAGCATCGCCATCGCGGCAGTCGAACGCGAAATACCCGCATGACAATGCACCAACAGGTGCGGCTCCACATCTATATCCGTCGGAGTTGCAAGTGAACGCCCGAACGTAAGGATCCCTTCGACGTCGGGCTGCTCAGGCAGCACGATATTGGCAGCCGGTTCGATTGCGTCATGGAACCGCAGAATTGTTCGATGGTGCCGATCGTAGGCATGGAAAGCCTCCGGTTCTGGACAGTCGGGATCCAGAAATCGACAGCACATGGGTCACACCAGAAGAACCGTGGAGCGTCAGTTCCTCAAGTCCGCAGACCGTCAGCATAGAAAGTGAGATCGGCTTCATTTCAGTGACATAGGAGCGCGCAGCCGCCGCGTCTAGCCGCTCTTGCGCCCCCGCGCGTTCGAGCGTTTGGCGGGAGAAGATTTCGATGCCACTGTCCGCCTCGGCGCCGGTTTCACAGCCGGCGTTCGGGTTGCCGGCCGCTCAGCAGCTATAGGCTACGCTATGCGTCCGTCAAATTGATGACGTTCTGGGCGGACGACGGAGTAGCGCTTATCGCCCTTGGCAACTCGGCCTGCTTGCCACGCAGAGTTTCGACGGCGTCCCCGCTGGACGTCGCGCCTTTTGCTCAGCGAAGAACCTTGGGAAACCACTCTGGACGCTATGCCTCGCTTCGAGGGGCGGGAAATTTTCCCAGCACGGCCTCGGTCAGGGCAGAGTTGCAATACTCCCAGATCTCGACGATCTTCCGGTTCGCCAGCCGATAGATGAGGCAGTAGTCGTTATCATAGCGCACGCCGATCTTGGTCATCATGTCGCCACGCGCCAGCACCACCACGTAATCGTCCTCCGCAATGAAGCGTTGCGGAATCGTGCGTCGGCCATCCGCCAGTACCGTAGCGAGATGGCCGTAGAGGTCCCTGATTAACGACGCCTTGCCAGTGAAGGTGCGCGACCAGGAGTATTGGCCGGTCACGTGCATGACCACGTCGTCCGCCAGGCTTTCGACGAACTGCTTGCGATCGCCCAGCGCGACCGCGCCAAAGAGGTCCTGCATCAGCTTCTTGTTGTCTTCGGCGCCCAACACGGCCTCCATCGGTAACCTCAACCTGAGCCTACTATGGCAGCCAGCGCGGCGGCGTCGGAGCGCAAAGCGTTCACTTCGGCATGAATCTCCTTCATAGTCTTCGGATGGCGCGACTACCTCCTTTCGACGGCTTGATCGCATTTGACGCCGCCGTGCGGCACGGCAGCATGACCCGGGCTGCGCGCGAGCTCGGACTGACTCAGAGCGCAGTGAGCCACCGCATTCGGCGGCTGGAGGCGTTCATCGGTACCGCACTTCTGCACCGAAATGGTGGCGGGCTTGTGCCGACGGCCGCCGGCAAGGCAATGGGGGACGGGTTGACCGCGCTACTCAGCGATATGGCGAGCTTGCGGGCGCGCGCTTCTGCTGCGGTCGCACCGGACCGGCTGCGCGTCGGCGTCGGAGCAGCCTTGGCGGACAATTGGCTTGTGCGCCGTCTGCCGAGCTTCGCTTCCGCCAACCCGCGGATTTCGATCGAGCTCGTGGTGGTGGAGAACGAAACGCCGGAGCGCGTTGCTGATCTCGACCTCCGCATTCTCTGGGTTCCCGCCAGTTCGCTCAAAGCGACAACGACCCAGCGACCGCTATTTCGCGAACGGGTCTTCCCGGTTTGCCACCCGTCTCTTCTGCCGTCCGGAGTTGCGCCGGCAGATCCCAGCTTGTTGGTGCGATTGCCCCTGTTACATAAGGGACCGAGTGGAGGCGCGGCCGGCGCCGATGGCCCCGGTCGGCGTGGTTCAAGCGCCTGGGCCTTGCTGCGCCGCCTGGGGAGAGCCTGCGCTTCGTCGCCATCGGCCCGGCGATAGCGGCCGCGCTGCAGGGTACGGGCGTCGTGTTGGCCCGGTCGATGCTGGTGCATGATGCGCTCGCCGAAGGACGGCTCGTTCGCATCCTGCCGCCGAGCCAAGACATGCTGTCGAGCAAGGCGCACGTGGCACGGTGGCCAGCCGTGCTTCATCGTGATGAACGGGTACGCTGCTTTGCGGCATGGCTGAGTGAGAGGGCCAAGGAAACAAGTGACAGCGGAGGCTTACAATCCTAACGCGCGTTCGGGGCGTTGGAAGTTGGGCTTTCGCAAAGTCCGACGTGGGGCGGCCCACGGCATTGGCTCCCCCTCGGTACACAAATCGCGACCGTCTGGTGAAGGATCACGCGAGCTAGTGGTCCCCGGCGCGCCAGCGCCTCTGCTTTTCACGGTTGCCGCAGTTCTTCATGCTGCACCACTGCCTGCGATGCCCTTTGCTCGTGTCGACGAAGTAGACCGCACAGTCTGGCGCGCCACATTTCCGGATTCGCTTGCGGTCGACGTCGACAAGCAGGTGCTCGATCGAAAGCGCACAGGCGTGCAGCGGAACCTCGGGCGCAATTGGCTGAGACCAACGGTGCGTCGCCAGCCCCGGCGCGGTGGACAAGACCAGGGCCCGCGCCGAATGAGCCGCCTGAATGGCGCGGCCAATCGCTTCCAGATCGGTCTGCGGCATTGGCCGGCCCGAGTGCGCCGCCGCCAGCACGTCGTGCAGATGCTCGCGGAGCTTCCGGGCCTGGTTTGCAACGCGAGAACAGGCGGGGCCGGTGAGTTTGCGCAGGCGCTGGGCGACAGAGGGTTCGATCAGCTTTGCCAGCTCGGCAAACCGAACGAGGTCGGCGTAGGTGGCCAGGTTCTCAATGGGCGAGGGAAAAGGCCGCTCATCCAGGGTGTTCACCAGATCGAGGGCGGGATGGCCTCCGCTCCAGTCGAACGGTCCAGCACGATCACTCATTGTTGCTCTTGCCTGTTGTCGCCTCTTTCGATAGCATAACCTCTAAAGTACCGTAAAGAGGTTATGAGTCATGGCGAGCATGATCGGGGTGGCCGAGCACACACACGCAAGCTCAGCTTACACACGTGGGGCGCTCTATGGCCTCGCCGCGGTGAGCATCTGGGCCGGAAACATCGTTGTGGCCGGGCTCGGTCTTAGGTCCAGCCTGACGCCTTGGGACATTTCAGCGATTCGCTTTGGCGTGGCCGGGCTGCTGCTGCTGCCCTTCTTGCTGCGCGTGGGTGTTGCTTTCGAGCGGCTTGGCTGGATTGGGCTGGCGGCGCTTGTGCTAGGCGGCGCGCCAACGGTCGTGTTTGCCAATTACGGGCTGGTATTCGCTCCAGCGGCTCATGCAGGCGCGCTGTTTCCTGGAGTGATGCCGCTGATGGTCGCGCTCCTTGCGGCGGTCATCTTGAAGGAGCCGTTCACCCCGCAAAAGCGCGTGGGCTTCGCCCTCATTGTCACCGGTGCCGTCGGCATCGTGTGGGGCACGGGCGGCAGCATCGGCACCACGCAGAATGTTGGCCACCTGCTGTTTCTCGGGTCCGCGTTCTCGTGGGCCTGCTACACGGTGGCGATGCGGCGGGCACGCCTCGACGGGCTTCACGCCGCCGCGATTTCCGCGGTCGGTTCGCTGCTCATCTATGTGCCGCCGTACGTCTTCCTCGCCGGAGCCAGTATCCTTGAGGCGTCGCCGGGCGCGATAGCCCTCCAGGCGCTCGTGCAAGGGCTCCTGACCGCGATCGTTTCGTATGTGCTGTACGGGAGGGCGGTCAGCATCCTCGGGGCGTCCAGCGGTGCCGCGTTCGCGGCCCTATGTCCGGCGATGACCGCCCTCATGGCCATACCCATCCTCGGCGAGTGGCCCTCGGCGCTCGACTGGCTGGCGATCGTGGTGATCTCGCTGGGTGTCTATGTCGTCAGCGGCGGGCCGCTGCCGGGGCGGCGAGCGTGAGCAGCCCGCTGCAGGCGTCGTTCGTCCGGATAACTACCTCCGACGTAGTTGAAGTGGCCATTGGGTGGCCCGATCGTGCCTGAAACGGGAGACTGATCATGATCAAGGTCGCATTTGCCGGAGCATTCGCAACGCGGCTGGTCGAGGACGTCCGCAGCCGGGTGACGGTGCCTTGCGAGGTTGTTGCGGATGACGAAGCTGGCATTCTGGCCAGACTTGCCGACGCCGATGTGCTCGTCACCATGGCGTTCTCGCGCCAGATGGCCGATGCCTCACCGCATCTCAAACTCGTCCAGGTGCCCGGCGCCGGTCTCGATCGTATCGACCGCAGCGCCCTGCGGCCCGAGATCCAGCTGGCCAATGTGTACGGCCATGAATCCGGCATCGCCGAGTACGTGATCGCGCACCATGCTGGCGCTGACACGATCACTCGTTCGTCTCGACGGCAAGCTTCGCCGCGGGGAATGGGAGAGCCAATGGGCCGTTGGTGTGCCCTCCCCGCCGCTTTGGCCGGAGCTGGCCGGCAGGAACTTCTCGGCATCCTCGGCTACGGCCACATCGGCCAGGCCTTGGCGCGACGCGCACGCGCCTTCGACATGGAGGTGTGTGCGATCCGGCGGCAGGCCCAGGGAGCACGACCCGACGGGTTGGCTTTCCTCGGCGGCCCCGAGCAGCTGGATGAAGTGCTCCAGCGCGCAGATTATCTTGCCATCACGCTGTCGCTGTCGGCCGCCACGCGCAATCTGATCGGCGAGCGCCAGCTGCGGCTCATGAAGCCGTCGGCGTTTCTCATCAATGTCGCCCGAGCCGAGGTCGTCGCCGAGAGCGCACTTTATGAGGCCCTCGCGAACAAGCAGATCGCCGGCGCGGCGCTCGACGTCTGGTATCGCTACCCGACTTCACCCGGGCCAGCCTTGCCATCGGCGTACCCGTTCCATGAGCTGGATAACGTGATCATGACGCCGCACGTATCGGGGTGGACTGATGGCATGTTGCAGGCGAGGTCGAAACTCATCGCCGCCAACATCGACCGCGCGGCTAGAGGAGAGCCGCCACTCAATTTGATCGCGCCGACAGGGTGAGACCCAACGCTGTCCAAGCGAGGCGCGAGAGGCAAATGAGCGAAGGTCGAAAATCGCCGTATTTTGCAAGGCTCCCGTTCTTTTACGGATGGGTGATTGTAGCCGTCGCCTTCGTGACGATGGCGATTGGCGTGAACGCGCGAACGGCTTTCTCGCTGCTGCTGCCACCGATCCTCGATGAGTTCGGATGGGATCGCGGACTAGCGGCAGGTGCATTTTCCTTCGGATTTCTGGTTTCCGCGGTCCTCAGCCCCGTTGTGGGCGCTTTGATGGATCGCCGCGGCCCGCGGTTCCTCATTGAGATTGGCGTTCTGCTTTTGGCAGCCGGTCTCTTGTCCGCGACTTTGATCCAGAAACCTTGGCAGCTCTACCTCACGCTCGGTGTGCTGGTGGGCGGCGGCGCCAATTGCATCAGCTATACCGCGCAGTCTTTGTTCCTCCCCAATTGGTTTTTTCGCCGTCGAGCGCTCGCCATCAGCCTCGCCTTCTCGGGCGTCGGCGTCGGGGCGATCCTGTTATTGCCCTGGATCCAGACGATCATTCAGCGCGACGGCTGGCGTGCTTCCTGCTGGGCCATGGGCGTTCTCACTATCTGCGTGCTGGGCCCGATCAATCTGCTTCTCTGGCGGCGGCCGGAGGATGTCGGGCTGCGCCCGGACGGCAACGGACGATCCCATGCGGAGCCGTCGTCGCCGCGACAGACAAACATCGTCGACCCCGCCTGGGCGGCCATTGAGTGGACGCTTGCCCGAGCCGTCCGCACCGCCCGATTTTGGTGGATCTTTGTGGGTTACTTCTGCGCCACCTTTGCCTGGTATGCCGTGCAGGTCCATCAGACGAAATATCTCGTCGAGGTCGGGTTTGGCGCCATGGAGGCGGCATGGGCGCTGGGTCTGGTCAGCGTGGTTGCCATTCCGGGTCAGATTGCGCTCGGGGCGCTATCGGACCGCATCGGCCGCGAATGGATCTGGACGGCGAGCTGTGCCGGCTTCGCGATCTGCTACGCCGCGCTCATAGCGCTGGAGCGGGGCCCGTCACCGATGTTGCTCTACGTCATGGTCATCGCACAGGGCACGCTCGGTTATGCGCTGACCTCGGTCATGGGACCGATCGTGGCGGAAATCTTCGAGGGCCCTTACTACGGCTCCATCTTCGGTACCATCACAATCACTTTGATCGCCGGCGGCGCGGCAGGACCATGGGTTGCGGGCATCATCCATGACATCACGGGCCTTTACAGGCTCGCATTCCTCGTGGCGATCGCGTGCTGCGTGATCTCCGCCATTGCCATTTGGTGCGCGGCACCGCGAAGGGTGCGGTTGGTGCCCGGCCGCGTCCGATGAACCTGATTGCGGTTGGTCCACGGCGACGACCGTTGCAACCGTGATGGCGGTCGCCGCCGGCTACGAGGACGCCGACGATCCATGCCACTCGCCAACGATGAGATCACTCTAAATGCCCAAGAGGTAGGGGCGCCCCCGCTTTGAGTGTTTGGATCGCTATGTTGCTTCTGACCTCACGAACAACCGGCAGATTCAGGAGCTTTCCGACAAGAAAGCGTTGATAGTGCTCGAGATCGGGCACGACCACCTCCAGGAAGTAGTCGGCCTCGCCGGAAACGAGGTGGTAGGCAACGACTTCGGGCATCGCGCTGACCGTTTCCTCGAACTTCAGCGCGCGCTCGTTGGCGTGGCCTTCGATCTTCACTCCGAGAAAGACCGAGAAACCGAGGCCGACCCGGTCACGACGCAAGGCAGCTCTGTAGCCTTCGATGAATCCATCACGTTCAAGTCGCTTGACTCGCCTGAGGCAAGGGGATGGTGACAACCCCACCTTCTCGGCAAGCGCGACGTTGCTCAGCCGGGCGTCGGCCTGCAGTTCAGCAATGATCCGGCAATCTATGGTGTCCAGGTCCAATTTTGGCACGGTCGCTATTCCTCTGGCCCTGTAAGGGCGAAAGATTGCGCAGAGACCATTCCGTATAGCACAGTTTGCAAGGACCTGCCCCGGGATTGCGTGCGATGGTCGTCCCCACCCGAAGCGGAGCCCGATCATGACCGATCCCGCCACCCACAAGTCGCTGATCTCAACGGTAGAGCAATACTTCGAGATGATGTTCGACGCCGACGTCGGCCGCTTCGATCAGGTATTTGCGCCCACTGCCCAACTGCATGGGCTGCGCGATGGCAATTTGCGCATCCTCACCGCTGCCGAATACCGGACGCTGCTTGCCTCCAACCCATCACCCAAGTCGAAGAACGCGCCCCGTCAGCAGGAAATCCTTCTGGTGGATTTCGCCTCACCCTCGCAGGCGCTGGTCAAGGTGCGAGTTCGGAGCGATATGATCCTGTATCTCGACTATCTTTCGTTTCACCTCATAGCCGGCGTGTGGCTCGTCACCGCAAAGTCTTTCCACGTCGAAAGGCGCTTCGAACAGCAACCAGCATAAAGACGCGCTCCGCATGGCAAGCGATATGGACCACCCCTAGGGATGGCCCAAATCTGCAAGCAATTCTGCTTTCGCCCTCTTTGATCGGCCCTCTTCCTCGACGCGCGAGCGCTCTTCCTTCAGTTCCAGGCCGAGTGAGCAAATACGGGCGAGACAATCGTCATAGTCCGCGTCATCAATCTTGAATGCTACATGGTTATACGTCCGTGTCGGCAAGGGCTCGCCTTCCATCGTGGCGATCCACACGTTTCCAACCAAGAAGAAGCGCTCTTTTGACAGCGAGAACGTCTCGGAGCCGCTGTCGTACACCTTACGCGCACCAAGAACCGTTGTAAGAAGATCCTCCATTCGATCCAAATCTCGGACGATGAAGGTCATGTGGCTGAGCGCTTCAATCCCGCCCATGCATTTCTCCGTTCAACCAACCCACCTTCCTGCAGGTGCGCGGCCAGAGCGGTCCCATCGCCGCGACATCCCACGCGTCTATTCGCTTCGTGACCGCGAGCCGCGTGATCGCGCTCCGCCCGCCCAGATTGAGACTGCCGCAAGGCCAAGCATGGCCCCTTTCAGCTAGGTCGAGGTTGTTGGTTGCATCAACTAGGCCGCCGCTTAGAGCGGAGATCGCCAAACGGTATCAGTCGCCTACTGACAGGGCTATGTCACCAGCGGCCGGCGTAGGCCATCAGGCATACTTGCGGAGGCACTTGGTGATCACGTGCGGATGGGTCCGCACTGCGCGCTCCAAGAGAATCTTGCCGACCATTACCTTCAAATTTGCCGGCCCAGGACTGGCACAAGCCTTCCGGGCCGCGCCGGTAGTGTCGCTGCATTGCTGGGAAATCTGTAGCGGTGTATTCTTGCACGTCAAAAATGAGCCGTCTGGGCACGTCGGATGAGATTTCTGACGCTAGCGCTGTCGCTGATCCTGTTCGCAGCGCTAAATGTTGCGCGCGCCGACCCTGTCTTCAGAGTGGGCGTCATCACGCGAGAGTTTATCCCAGCCGAGCCTTACGATTGGCGCGGTGCCAAGACACGCGCGCTCCGCGTGATGATCTGGTACCCGGCCGCAGCCGACGCGCGCGAGGAACCGCAATGGTCCGAGCCTCGCATCTTCCCATTCTTCAGCGCCGGCAGCGCCGCGCAGGATGCGGTGCCCGCGGCGGGGCCTCGGCGTCCGCTCATTCTCCTGTCCCATGGTTTCGGCGGCACAGCGTCCGGGCTCGCTTGGCTCGGGACGGCACTCGCGATGCACGGCTTCATCGCCGTCGCAGTCAACCATCCCGGCAACAACGCCCTAGAGGATTACACGGTCGACGGTTCTTCGCTGTTTTGGCTGCGCGCCGTCGATGTCAGCGCGGTCATCAGCGCAATGCTTGACGACAAAACCTTCGGCAGCCAAATCAATCCTGCGCGTATCGGCGCCGCTGGTCATTCTTTCGGCGGCTACACTGTCATCGCGGTCGCCGGCGGCATCACCGATCCGGAGCAGCTGGAGGCGTTCTGCCGTTCGCCCGCAGCCGACGCGTTGTGCAAACCGCCGCCGGAATTTTCCGACATACGCCAAAGGAGGTTGGCGCGATTGAGTTCCGATCCCGTTTTCCGGCAACGCTACAGCCAGGCCGATAACTCCTATCGCGATGAGCGCGTCCGCACTGTCTTCGCCATGGCGCCGGGGCCAGGGCCGATCTTCACACTGGAGAGCCTAGGCAAAATCTCGATCCCGGTCGCCATCGTCACCGGAAGTGCCGATGAGATCACGCCGCCATCCTCCGGCGCCAACGCTCTCGCCAAGGCGATCCCGCATGCGACGCTGAAACTCTTTCCGTACGCGGGCCACTTTGTATTCCTTGGTACCTGCACGAGGGTGGGACGCGTGGTCCTCCGAGTCTGCATGCGTCGATCCGGACGGTACCGACCGTGTTGCGGTCCACGCCGAAACAATCAGACTTGCGCTCGATTTCTTCGCCGCAAATCTACGCTGAGCGAGCGCGGTGAGCAATGCAAATTGCTTCACCCCACTGCCTGGAGGTCAGGATTCAATCGCAGCCAGACGCAAAATACAACAGCCGCTTAGGGCAATGAACCCGTGATAAGGTGCGTCCGTCGGAGGCGTTCAAGACAAACGACAAAGGTTGCTAAGGCGTAGCTTAATTGGGAACAGAGTAAAGCTAAGTATTGGTGCCGCAAGAGGGATTCGAACCCCCGACCCCATCATTACGAATGATGTGCTCTACCAGCTGAGCTATTGCGGCGAAACTCGCGCGCAACCGGGCCTAAGGGGACCGCCCGGATTGCATCTGACTCTCGGTTTCGGAGCGCAACCGGGAGCGAAATTCAGATAGCGGCCGGCGGCCGGATTGGCAAGCAAGGGCTGTCGGGCCTTCAGGAGCGAAACGGCGCGGGAAACCGCCGTTTCTGCCCGTCCGCGGGCTCCTCGATGGCCTCCGCTTCCGGCTCGGGCCCGGGGTCGTCGGGCGCATGAACGAGCGGAATGACCTTCTCCGGTGGCGGAGCGGCCTGGCTTCGCTCGGGCCCTTGGCCCGGCGGACTTGCGGCCACGCTGCCGGCAGCCGCCGCGGTCGCTGCTGGAGCACCGAGGGACGCCGGCGGTCCTGTCGCCGCTGCCATGGGCGACCCCGGCAGACCGGTGGCCGTAGCGTGAACAGTCTCGATCAGCCGCGTGTCGTGCGGCTCCTCCTCGATCACGGCTGCGGCGTGCGCGAGCTCCGCGAGCGGCACTTTCCATTCGAATGCATCGAGGCGCCCGCTCACCGGCGAAACCGGCATCCAGCGATCCGACACCATGCCATCCGCCGTCCAGGCGGGATCGCGCGCGGCGCGCACCGCGCGCGCCATCCATTCGCGCGCGCGCCCCTCGTCACCGTGCTCGGCCCCTTCGAGCTCCGCCATCAGCATCGCAAGGCGCTGGGTCGGCTGTGCGCGAAGCGGCGCGAGGATCGCACGCGCTCGGCCGAACTCGTGCGCCTCGATTGCGGCGCGCGCGACCGCGAGCATGCTCTCCTCATGGCCGGGAGATTGCCGCGCCAGCGTTTCCACGCGCGCGAGCCGCTCGCGCGCCGAGTCGCCGGAGCGCAAGTGCGTATAGATTTCCGCGAGGTCCGGATGCGGATTGAGGCGCCAGGCCTTTTCCAACACCCTGGCGGCCTTGCGCGCCGCGCCGGCCTCGACCAGAAGCCTGCCGGCGAGCGCGGCGGCCGGAACCAGATCCGGGGCGAGCTTGGCGGCTTCGAGCGCCGAGGTTTTGGTCGCCTCGGGGTTGGTCTCTTCCAGCGCGAGCGCGCGGGCGGTCAGCAGCACGGCCCGATGGCGGCGATAGGTTGCGGCGTCGATCGCCCGGCTGCGTTTGCTGGCTTCGAGCGCCGCCAGTGCGCCGTCCCAATCGGCTTCCGCGCAACGGAATTCCAGCACCGCCTGGCCCGCCCACGGCAGCGCCGCCGCGTCGCTGGCAGCCGCTTCCGCATAAGTCCGTGCGGCGTCGCGGTCGTCGCGGCGTTGCGCCTCCACGTAGAGGCCCCGCAGTCCGAGCGGGCGCGTCGCGTCGCGTTCCGCCATCGCGCGAAACGCCTGTTCGGCCGCCGCCCGATCGCCCGACAGCTGCGCCGTCTGCGCCCGCAGCAACAGCGCAAGCGGTTCGTCCGGCGCGATCTTTCCAGCCTCGCCGGCGAATTTCCTGGCGGCGCGCACGTCGCCGGCGCCGATCGCCACCAGGCCGCGCGAGATTGCAACGTAGCCTTTGCGTCGACGGCGTTCCTGCAGGGCGCCGGAAACGGCGCTTGGCGAGCGCAACAGCGCCCGCACGATCGACCATAGCAGGATCGCGAGCAGCGCCGTGGCCGCGACGGCGCCGATCGCGACCAGCACCGAGGTCTCGATGCGCCAGCCCATCCAGGTGATCGCAACGTCACCCGGACGATCGGCGAGCCAGGCGCCCGCCAGCGCCAGCGCGCCGACGAGGACAAGAAACAGAATGACGCGAAGCATTCCGATGACCTATCGCGTCTTCCCGAGCGCGTCGAGCGCCGCACCGGCGAGTTGACCCACCTGCTCGACCGCCATCGTGCGTCCTTGCGCCTTCCTGATCCATGGCTCGAACGCAGCGCGTTCCGCGGCAGGCAGCTGCCCGAGTGCCGCAAGCGCCCCGGCGAGGTCGCCGCGCGCCGTCTGGACCTCCACCCGCGCGATGGCGTCGCCCGCGTCCGCGGCGGCCGGCGCGTCGACCGGTTTGATACGCACCAGCTTTCCGGCTCCGGCCTGCAGGCGATCGAGCAAGCCGCCGCCCTGCGGCTCAAGCTCCGGGGCCTTGCGTAGCGCGACCGCCAGCGAAGACAGTTCGCGCGCCAGCGCGCCGGTGCCCGGCACACCGCTTGCCGCAAACGGCTCCAGCGGCGCGAGCGATGCCGGATCGGACACCAACGGCTTTACGGCCGCCAGCTCCGCCACGAAAGCATCGCCACGCTCGACCGCCCCGCGCAGCGCCAGTACGGCCACGGCGAAGCGCGCCGCACGATCGACGTCCGGAGCAGGTCGCGACACGGCGGCTTGCAACCCTTTCAGCGATTCCTCGAGCGTGGCCATGCGCCTGCTCACCCCCTCGACGACGCCGGCAGTTTCGGCCGCGCGGGCACTCAATGCGCCGGACGACTGGGCGGTCGCATCGTTGGCGGCCTGGGCGAGACCTGCCACCTCATCGACACGCTGGCGCAGAGCGGCGGCGGCGTCCGCTAGCGACTTGATCGCACCCTCCGCCGCCGCCGGACGACCAAGCGGTCTGGATTCGAGCACTCGTTCTCTGATGGCCTTGAGCGACTCGTCGGTGTTGGCCAGTCGCTTTTCCAGTTCTCGCACCTGGGCCAGGATCGCGCTCGTGGCCGCGGGGGATTCGTCGATCTTGGCCGGCGGCCCTGGCGGCCCACCGCCCGTTGCGCGCAGCGACTCCTCGACCTTTGCGATCCGCTCGCCGATGTCTTTCACCTGTGCACGCTCGGCATCGAGCGAGCCCGCCACCCGGGCATCGACGAGCGCTCCGAATTCTGCCGCCAGCCGTCGGTGCAATTCCTTGACCTGGGGAAGCGCGAAGTCCTGGTTGATGGATTCGGCCCTGAGCTGTGCCTCCGCTTTGAGCAGCCGGTAATTGACGTGGATCAGCACGTGCTCGTTCTCGAACACGCGCTGCCCGATCGCGGCGATCCGCTCATCCGACGCCAGCGCCGGGCGGGCGGCGAACTGCCGCAATTGCCGCTCGAGTTCGCCGACGCGGGCGACAACCGACGGCAGCCGCTCATCGTGCGCCGCCATCACGCCGGTTTTCCAAAGCCCCGCGATCACCCCGATCGCCACCAGCGCGGCCGCTCCGGCACCGACGACCGCCGCCATCAGCGGCGAAGACTGCGCGATGCGCTCGCCGATCCAGTGTGTCGAGGGTGGCATCCAAGGCCTTGCTGCGCCGGCCTCCTGCGCAGGGGGAGCGTTCGCTTGCTCCTCGCCGTTCCGCGTGGGCGGCGGTTCGGCCGCCGACACCGTCGGCGGCGGCTCGGCTGTCGACACCGTGGGCGGCGGTTCGGCCGCCGACACCGTGGGCGGCGGCTCGGCTGTCGACACCGTGGGCGGCGGCTCGGGTGTCGACATCGTGGGCGGCGATTCGGCCGCCCACACCGTGGGCGGCGCTTGCGTCTGCTCCGAGGCAAGCACGGTCGTCTCCGTCACCGGTTGCGTCGGCACGGCCGGTTCGTCCGGCTCGGCGGGCGGTGCCGCCGCCCGCGTCTCCGGGGCGAGCGGCGCGTCGGGTTCGTTTCGCCGGTCCGGTTCGGCCGCGGCCGGAGAGACGGCCGCTTCGGCAACCGGCGGCGCGGGGTCGACCGGCGAACTCGCGGTATCGTTCGCGGGCTCCGGCGCGTCCGAACCGGAGCTTGCGGGCGCGGCACTCGGCTCCGATGGAATTTCCGTGGCGGTGAGATCAATGGTCGGCTGCGGCCGGCGCCGCTTGCCGATCGGCGTCTTGGGGGGTCCGGAGCCGCGCTTTTCGCCTGCCATGTTGCACCTCCATCGACCCGATGCCGCCTAAACTTGCTTGTGTCCTTCAACTCCGAAGGTCGGGACACCCGAGGGGCATACTGCGGGCCCGCTGTGGCCGCAACTTGGCCGTCAGGCGCAGCCGATCAGCGCAAGAAGCGATTTCTCGTTCGACTGCGCAGCAACGCGCACGGTCGCGGCGCCGGCACCGACCAGAGGAGCTGCGCTCTCGGCGGACAAGCAATAATGCGCCGCCATGGCGGCCTCGGCGCCTAACCCGGCCGCTATGGCGCATCGCAGGTACGCTTGCGCACTGCGCCGCGAATAATGCAGGACGCCGTCGATCCGGCGCGCCGACAACGCCGTGGCGATCTCGGCCGGCAAGACCTCGGCGGCGGCCATTCGGTAGACGACCACCGTGTGGACGGCTGCGTCATGGGCACCGAGCGCCGCGGCAAGATCGGCCGCACGGTCCTCGCCGGCCAGATAGAGCAACCGGGCGGCTGCGCCGCCGAACTGCGCCGCGGCGACACGCGTCAGGTCGCCGGCACCGCCCTCGGCGGATGCCACGTTTCCGAAACCTGCTTCGCGTGCGGCTTCGGCCGAGCGATCGCCGACTGCCAGCACCGGCAGGCAAAGGAGCTCGCGCAGGCGCGGGTGCCGCGCTATCGCGCGCGCCGCATTGGCGCTTGTCAACAGCAGCCCCGCCCAGGGACCCTCGCCGAGGTCCGCGTTCGCGACCGGCGCGAAGCGCAGCAGCGGAGCGACCAGCGCATCATGCCCGAGGGCGCGCAAAGCGGCGGCCGTGCGCAGCGCATCGGGCTCGGGGCGCGTGACCAGCAGGCGCAATGCCGTCACTCGCGATGAAAGAAATCGGCCGGCGCCAGACGCTTGAGCTCGCCTCCGGCGTCCGCGCCGAGCGCGGCCGCTTGCGCAGCCGCACCGGTGCGCGTCGTCTCGTGCGCCTCGCTGCCATCCGGCCGGATGATCAGCCCGCGAAAGTTCAACCGGTCGCCTTCGACGTGCGCCAATCCGGCGATCGGCGTGCGGCAGGAACCGTCGAGCGCCGCGAGGAACGCCCGCTCCGCGGTCAGCGCGATCGAGGTGTCCGCATGATCGACGGCGTGCACGAGCTCGCGCGTTCGCATGTCGGCGGCGCGCGCCTCCATCGCGATCGCGCCTTGGCCGACCGCGGGCGGAAACTCGTGCACCGAAAGCAGCGCGGTTGCCACATCCGCACGGCCGAGGCGCTTGAGGCCGGCAAGCGCCAACAGCGTTGCGTCGACGATGCCGTCGTCGAGCTTGCGCAGCCGCGTCTCGACATTGCCTCGAAACGGCACGACGCGGAGATCCGGCCGCAATCGTTTCACCAGCGCCTGCCGTCGCAGCGAAGCGGTGCCGACCACGGCCCCTTGCGGCAATTGGGCGATTGTCGCGGCCTTACGGCTGACGAAGACGTCGCGCACGTCCTCGCGCGGCAGGCAGGCGACAAGCGCCAGTCCATCGGGCAGCCAGGTCGGCAAATCCTTGGCCGAGTGCACGGCGAGATCGATCTCGTCCGCCAGCAGCGCCTCCTCGATCTCCTTGGTGAACAGCCCCTTGCCGCCGGCCTCCGCGAGCGGGCGATCCTGGATCCTGTCGCCGGTCGTGCGGATGACGTGCAGGGCGATCCGCATTTGGTCGAGTCCGTGGGCGGCGGCGAGGCGTGCGCGCACCTCGTTCGCCTGCGCGAGCGCCAGCGGCGAGCCGCGCGTGCCGATGCGCAGCAGCGGCGGGCCTGAGGATTGCGCCATGCGACCTCGCAATGGTACCCCGTCAAGCGAGGCGTCCGGATCATAGGGACGCAGGCCGCGGCGCGAAAGCATTGTCGCTTTCCGGAACGGAGGCCTGATGCTGGTCCTCGGCATCGAGACCACGTGCGACGAAACCGCCGCTGCCGTCGTGCAGCGCGACGATGACGGGCGCGGCGAAATCCTGTCCAACGTCGTGCTGTCGCAGGCGGACGAGCACGCCGCCTATGGCGGCGTGGTGCCGGAGATCGCGGCGCGCGCCCATGTCGAGATCGTCGACCACGTCATCGCCAAGGCGATGATCGACGCCCACGTCGGCCTGCGGGAGCTCGACGGCATCGCAGCGGCAGCCGGCCCCGGCCTGATCGGCGGGGTCATCGTCGGGCTCACCACCGCCAAGGCGGTTGCGCTGGTCGCCGAGAAACCGCTGATGGCGGTCAATCACCTCGAAGCGCACGCCCTGACGGCGCGCCTCACCGACGCAATCGAATTCCCCTACTGCCTGTTCCTCGCCTCGGGCGGCCACACCCAGATCGTCGCGGCGCGCGACGTCGGCGACTATGTGCGCCTCGGCACCACTGTCGACGATGCCATCGGCGAAGCCTACGACAAGATCGCGAAGCTGCTCGGGCTCGGTTATCCGGGCGGACCGGAGGTCGAGCGGCAGGCGTTGCACGGCAACCCGCGCCGCTTCGCGCTGCCGCGGCCGATGCTCGGACGCGCCGAGCCCGACTTCTCGCTCTCCGGCCTCAAGACCGCCCTGCGGCTCGAGGCGGAGAAGATCGCGCCGCTGTCTGAGCTGGACGTGGCCGACCTGTGCGCGGCATTTCAGGCCGCCATCGTGGACGTCGTCAACGACCGCCTGGTCGCCGGCCTGCGGGTGTTCCGCGAGCGTTTCGGCGATCCGACCGCGCTGGTGGCCGCGGGCGGCGTCGCCGCCAACCGTGCGATCCGCAACGCGCTCGAACGCGTCGCGTTCGATGCCCGCACCACGCTGGTCGCGCCGCCGGCGGAACTGTGCACCGACAACGGCGCGATCATCGCCTGGGCCGGCGCCGAGCGATTGGCGCGCGGATTGACCGATACTTTGGAAACCAGCCCCCGCGCACGCTGGCCGCTCGATCAAGTCTCGCGGTCGCCGGCGTAGAATTGCCTATGCGTTTCGAACGCATCGCCATACTGGGGGCCGGCGCATGGGGCACGGCGCTTGCCAACGCGCTCGCGCGCGCCGGACGCAGCGTCACGCTATGGGCCCGCGACTGGGCAAGCGCCGACGCGATTACGTCTACGCGGCAAAGTCCGCGACTTCCCGGCATTCGACTGGAACCGGGCGTCACGGTCACGTCCGAGATTGCCGAGGCGGTCGCCGCCGACGCCATCCTGCTGGCGGTGCCGGCGCAGGCGTTGCGTGCGATCGCCGCCGGCGTCGGACCGCAGGTGCGCGCCCGTGTCCCGTTGGTGGCGTGCGCAAAGGGCATTGAGCGCGGCACGCACCGCTTCATGACCGAGGTGATCGCGCAAGCGGTTCCCTCGGGCGTGCCGGCGATCCTGTCCGGGCCGAGCTTCGCGACCGATGTGGCGCGCGGACTGCCGACCGCGGTGACGCTTGCGGCGACCGACGAGGGGGTTGCCGCCGCGCTCGCTGCCGCGCTCGGCTCCCCCAGCTTCCGGCCATATCACTCGACCGACGTGCGCGGGGTCGAGATCGGCGGCGCGGCCAAGAACGTCCTGGCGATCGCGGCCGGCATCGCGGCCGGCCGCAGGCTCGGCCCGAGCGCCGTCGCCGCCCTGACCACGCGCGGCTTCGCGGAACTGTTCCGCTTCGGCCGTGTCCTCGGCGCGCGCCCCGAGACCTTGACCGGGCTGTCGGGGCTCGGCGACCTCATCCTGACCTGCTCGACCACGCAGTCGCGCAACTTCTCCCTCGGCATCGCGCTCGGCGGCGGACGGGCGCCCGACGTTACGCCCGAAGCGCCGAAACTCGCCGAAGGCGCCTCGACCGCCGGCGCACTGGTGGAGATGGCGAATGCGCACGGGGTCGAGATGCCGATCGCGACCGCGGTCGCGTCGGTGCTCGACGGCCGGCTGAGCGTCGATGACGCAATCGAGTCGTTGTTGACGCGACCGTTGCGGGCCGAGACTTGAACCGTTGTCCCCGGTGCGTGAAGCTTGCGCGCATCGAAGGTGAAAGCCGGCTCAAGCGAAAGCGGGAGACGCCTATGGCGCACTGGCTGTTGAAGACCGAGCCCGAGGACTATTCGTGGGACGACCTGGCGACGAAGGGCGCCAAGGGCGACGCCTGGACCGGCGTGCGCAATTTCACCGCGCGGCGGCATCTCAAGGAGATGAAGAAAGGCGAGCGCGCGTTTCTCTATCACACCGGCGACGAGAAGCGGGTGATGGGAATCGTCGAGGTCGTCCGCAAGGCCTATCCGGACCCGACCGACGAGACCGGCAAGTTCCTCGCCGTCGACCTGAAGGCGGTGGAGAAATTGCCGAAGCCGGTGTCGCTCTCGACCATCAAGGTCGACCGCCGCCTCGCCGACATGCTGCTGGTGCACCAGCCGCGCCTCTCGGTTCAGCCGGTGATGGACAAGGAGTGGGAGATCATCGGCAAGCTCGGCGGGATGTAGAGGCTGTCATTCCGGGGCGCGCCGAAGGCGCGAGCCCGGAATCCATACTCCGCAGCGCTTTGATGTTGCACGACTACGTTTACCTATTGGCAAGCCGCAAATATGGACGCTGTACCAGGGCGTCACGCGTGACCTCGTGCGCCGCGTCTGGCGGCACAAAACCAAGGCGCTCCCTGGCTTTACCAAAAAATATGGTGTGACCCGGTTGGTTTGGTTCGAGGTCTATGACGACCCGCTGACGGCAATTGCGCGTGAGAAGCAAATAAAGAAATGGCATCGCGATTGGAAGATTCGGCTAATCGAAGAGAACAATCCGGAATGGGATGATCTCTATTCCGTCATCACCCGCTAGCTTACGGAGTATGGATTCCGGACAGCCTCGCTTCGCTCGGCTTCCAGAATGACAGCTAAGCCGCCGCCGCGGCGATCACCTGCGCCAAAACTTTCTCGCGGCGTCCGCCCGAGCGGCAGGCCCGCAATGTTTCGGCGAACTGCTCGAGCACGCCTTCCTCGAACGCGGTCACCACCGATTCGTGCACGTAGCTCTTGGCGCAGATCGTCGGCGTGTTGGCGAGGTCCTCGGCCGCCGCGCGGATCGCTTCCAGCACTTGGCGCCTTCGCCCGCGCTTGGTGGTGGCCGGCTGCTCGCGCGCCAGCGCATCGAGCACCTGCACGGAAGCCAGCAGCGTGCGGAAGTCCTTCAACGAGATCTGCGTGCCGGCGATTTCGCGCAGGAACTTGTTGACATCCCGCGCCGTGACCCGGCGCACGTCGCCGTTCTCGGCGCGGTACTGGAACAGGCGGCGGCCGGCGAGCTTGCGTAGCGTCTCGATCGCGACACAGAACCGCGGCGCGCGGAATTCCTTCTGCACTTGCTTGCCGCCCTTGGCTTTGAATCTCAGCGTAACGGTCTCACCATCGACGATGAGGTTGGACTTGAGCAAGGTCGTGGCGCCGCGGGTGCCCCGCATCCGCGCGTAGCTCTCGCCGCCGGGACGAATGGCGCTGCGCGCCACCAGCTCGATCACGCACGCAAGCGCGAATTCGCGCGTCGGCTCCGCGCCGCCGAGGTGCTGGCCGATGCTGCGCCGGATGCGCGGCAGCGCCTCGGCAAAGCGCGCCAACCGGCTCGCCTTGCGCATCTCGCGCACCTTCTGCCACTCCGGATGATAGCGGTACTGCAGCCGGCCCACCGCATCGCGGCCGATCGCCTGCAGATGAGCCTGCGGGTCCTCGGCATAGAGCACGTCCTCATAGGCAGGCGGCACCGCCAGGCTTTTGAGCCGCTGCAAGAAACCGGGGTCGCGGATCGGGCGCCCGGCCGCCGTGAGGTAGGAGAAGCCCGTCCCTCGGCGCTGACGGCGCAACGTCAACGCATCGGTAGTCACGTATTTGAGCCCCAGCCGCTCGGCGAGCTTGATGGCGGAGGGTGTTGCCTGGCTGGCCACCGGCCGGGCGCGCGGGATCGCCGTCGCACCGGCGGCCGCCGCCGACTTGTCTTGGGATATGCTCTCCGCAACGGCCATGGCACCCGCACGCTCCGAGCTTGTGCAATGCGCTTGCTCTGTCGTTTGTTCCCGCGGTGGTGCCAAGGCACCACACGGCTCAACGCCGGAAAGCGGAGGCGATCGCGTCGGCGAACACCTGGGCGCCGAGCACGATGTCCTCGTCGCTCGTGTTCTCGCTCCAGTGATGGCTGATGCCACCGATCGACGGCACGAACATCATCGCGGCCGGCAGCTTGCGAGCGAGCCATTGCGCGTCGTGGCCGGCACCGCTCGGCATTCGCGTGTGCTTGCCCGGCGCATGGCGCTCGGCGGCGGCGTCGAGCGCGGCCTGCAGCCGCTCGTCCATTTTGGCCGGCGTGCTGGCCGAAAGCCGCGTGAGCTCGACCGAGCAGCGGCCGTCGCGGTTCGCCTCGGCGACCAATTCGTGCAAGGCGGCGTGCAGTCGGTCGAGAACGGCCGCATCGGCGTCGCGCAGCTGGAACAAGGCTTCGGCGCCGCCCGGGATCACGCTCGGTCCGCCGGGGTGGAGCGTGATCCGCCCGGTCGTCCACACCGTGCGCGGGCCCACGATCTCGGGAAAGCGGCGATCGATCGTCGCCAGCAGGCGCACCAATGCGAGGCCTGCATCCCGGCGCCGCGCCATGCTGGTGGTTCCGGCGTGATTCTGTTCCCCCGTGACGGCGATGCGGTACTGCCAGATGGCGACGATCGCGGTGACGATGCCGATGCGCAGCCCGGACGATTCGAGCGTGTCGCCCTGCTCGATATGCGCCTCGAAGAACCCGGCGTAGCGCGACGGATCGATCTCGAGCCGCGGCCGGCCCGCATAGCCGGCGCGGGCGAGCGCCGCGCGCATCGGGGTGCCGTCGTCGCGGTTGCGCGCCTGGTCGATGTCCGCCTCGCTGAGCACGCCGACGAACGAGCGGCTGCCGAGGAACGAGCCGAAATGGCCCTCCTCGTCGCAGAATGCCGCGACATCGACGCCGACCTCGCCGGACTCCTCGGCCAGCGCCCGCGCGGCTTCGAGCGCGTAGATGACGCCGAGTGCGCCGTCGAGCCAGCCGGCATGATTTTGGGTTTCGAGATGCGAGCCGGCGAGCATCTTGCGGCCGGGCGCGCGCGAGCGGCCGAGCACATTGCCGATGCCGTCGATCGACGCCTCGAGGCCGGCCTCCGTCATGCGTTCGGTCAGCCACTGGCGCGACAGGATGTCCTCGGGCGAAAAGGTCGGGCGATGGACGCCGGTCTTGTAGGCGCCGAAGGTGCGTAGCGTGTACAGATCGCCGAGCACGCGGTCAGGATTGATCGACGGCATGGATCCTCGCTTTGGCAGAACGGCGCAATAAAGCAGATTTCGGCGGGCACACGAACGGCGGAAAGCACGTGGGTGATCCACCGGCCGTGGCCGACCGCATGGCATTCGTCCGGGCGCAGACGCGGCTGCGGCCGGTGCCGCACGTGCCGGAGATCGTGCTCAACCTCGCCGACGAGGCCGTGCCGTTGTGGCAGAAGACCGAGGAAGAGCTGCGCGAGACCGGGGTGCCGCCGCCGTTCTGGGCGTTCGCCTGGGCCGGCGGCCAGGCGCTCGGGCGCTACGTGCTCGACAATGCGGATCTGGTCGCCGGCCGCCGCGTGCTCGATCTTGCGTCCGGCTCCGGCCTGGTCGCCATCGCGGCCGCGCGGGCCGGCGCGGCGCCGGTCATTGCCGCCGAAATCGACACATTCGCGGCGACCGCGATCCTGCTCAATGCTGAAGCGAACGGCGTTCATGTCGAGGTTTTGGTCGAGGACCTGCTCGACAATTCCGCGCCACCCGAGGCGCGCTACGACGTCATCCTGACCGGCGACCTGTTCTACGAGCGCACGACCGCGGAGCGTGCGCTGGCATTCCTCCAGCGGCATGCGGCGCTCGGCTGCCGCATCCTGATCGGCGATCCGGGACGCGCCTACCTGCCGAAAGACCGGCTGGTACGGCTCTGCGAGTACCGCATCCCGGTCACCCGCGACCTCGAGGATCAGGACATCAAGCACACGATGGTGTGGGAGCTCCGGCTGTAGGCCTGCCGTCCTTGCGAGTAAACGACGGTACTTCGTCTTCGCAATGACGTACCCTTGATCTTTGCCAAGGAGAGGCGCCATGACGTTCGCCGGAATCAACTATCTCGCCGTGCTCGTCGCCGCGGTCGCCGGATGGCTGGTCGGCGCCGCCTGGTACAACGTGCTCGCCAACCATTGGCTCGCCGCGCAGGGCAAGACCATGGAGGCCTGCAAGCAGGAGCAGGCGGCGATGAAGGGCGATCCGAAAGCCTATCTGCCGTTCGTGCTTGCCTTCGTGGCCAATCTGGCGATGGCCTGGGTGCTGGCCGGACTGATCGGCCATCTCGGCCACGTGACGATCCGCAGCGGCGTCTTTCCGGCGCCTTCGTGTGGCTCGGATTCGTTGTCACGACCATCGCGGTCAACTACGCCTTCGGCGGCCGCACGTGGCGCCTGTTCGCTATCGACGCCGGCCACTGGCTCGCCGTTCTGGTCGTCCAGGGCGCAATCATCGGCGCGTTCGGGGTGTGACAGCTCGATGCGTGATTGCCGGGTGGTACGTACGCGGCAGGAGCGGGTCCCCTAAATATTGTGCCCGCGCTTGCGCAGCTCTTCGATCACGCGCCCCTGCATTTCCTTGCCGATGGCTTGGCCGACTTTCTGGCCGAGCGCCATGCTTTCCTGCATGATCGCCGGCATCCTGTCCAAAAGCTTCTGGCCGGCGGGCGTGTGGTAGAAGGCCTGGATTTGCCGCAATTCCTCGACGGTGAAGTTGCGCGCGTAGACCAGCGCCATTGCCTCTCCGAACTCTTCGATACGCGCAGTCATCAGCTCCAGCATCAAGGGCATGAGCTTGTCGAAGTCGCGCTCGACCTCCGGACGGTTTTGCACAATCATCGGCTTGATCTGGTGAAATATGAGCGGCAGGAGCGTCTTGATCTGATCGCCGGCGCGCGACGCCACGACGAGCTCCCTGCCGGCCGCCATCGTGTCGGCCGAAGGCGATTGCGGGACGGCTGGTGCGGGAACAAGCACCAGGGCGGCGAGGACGCCACCAAACATCGCGGCGCGCACGGTCATCATCATCGGATCCACTCCTTCCTGATGCCGCCGATCATACGGCAACCGCAACTCGAGTCGTGGATGGTCCTACTGCCCCGCGAGGTCTCAGGGCGTCACGCCGGCGCGGCGAGGCCGCGGCCGAGTGCGCTGACCACCAGCGTCACCTGCTCGCGCAGGATCGGGAGCGGAATGCGCTGAAGCTTCTCCTCCAGTCCCAACTGGACCACCCCGTGCACCGCCGAGAATAGCGAGCGCGCCACAAGCAAACGCGCTTCCGGCGATGCGTCGGGTTGCAGGGCCCGCAGCGGTCCCTCGATATGCTCGAACAACCGCCGCTGCTCCTCCAGGTACCAAGCAGGAAGCTCGCCGCCTTCGGCGAGCCGGTGCTCGAACACGGCGCGCCAGCGCAGGATGTTACCGGCCGCGAAGTCAAGATACGCCAGCGCCATGCCGGTCAGCCGGCCGACGACCTGATCGGCCGCAGGCGGCCCGTCGCCGATGGCGCCTGCTTCCCGCAGGTGGCGCTCCAGCGCCTGCAGGGTGCGGGCGTTGACCGCGATGACAAGGTCGTCGAGATCGGTGACGACATTGTAGATGGCGCCGACCGCGCAGCCGACCCGCAGCGCCAGCGCGCGCGCGCGCAGGCCGGCCAGCCCGTGCGCGTCGATCATCCGCTCGGCCGCCCCGATCAGGGCGCCCTTCAATTTCTCTCGCCGTTGCAAGGCCTTGGAGCGATCACTCATTTGTGACCTCGGTCCTTGAACAATGTTCAAATTCTGACTTGAACGACGTTCAAGCCTGCGATAGAAGTTGTGAACGCTGTTCATAACAGGGGAAGCGACCATGCTCAAGACATTGTTCACTCTGGTTCGCGGCGCGGCCGCGTCGGCCGAAGAGGAACTTGCCGACCGCAGCGCGCTGCTGATCCTGACCCAGCAGATCCGCGACGCCGCGGCGGCGATCGATCACGGCAAGCGGGCGCTGGCGCTCGCCATTGCGCAGGACGAATCCGAAGGGAAGCGCCTCGAGGCGACGCTCAAGCGCATCGCCGACCTGGAGGAACGCGCCGTGGCGGCGCTCGGCGGCGGCCGCGAGGACCTCGCCGGAGAGGCCGCGGAGGCGATCGCAGTGCTGGAAGCCGATCGTGACGCCTTGCGCGAGGCGCGCGCGGCGTTCGCGGGCGAAATCACCAAGCTCAGAGCATCGGTGGGGCACGCCGCCGAACGTCTGGCCGAGCTCGAGCGCGGCCGCCGAATCGCGCAGGCAGCCGAGTCGGTGCGCCGCCTCAAGACCAATGTCGGCCGCTCCGGCGGCGTCGGCGCGTCCTCGCTGGCCGAAGCGGAAGCGACGCTGAAGCGCCTGCGCGAGCGACAGGCCGAAGACGCGGCCGCCAGTGCCGCGCTCGATTCACTCGATGCCGACGCGGCCCCGGCCGCGATCGCCGAGCGGCTCGCAAGTGCCGGCTTCGGCAAGCGCACGCGGCCCACGGCCGCCGACGTGCTGGCGCGGCTGCGCCAGAAAGCCCCACCTCCCGCCGGCGCGGCGGCAGTGTGACGCGCCATCCGCAACGCAATTCTGACCAGGAGTTATGACCCATGCATGCCCAAACCGCCTCCACCAGCCAGCATTCGCCGGCCTGGATCACCTTCACCTACGCGTCCTTCACGCTCTCGGTGCTGATGGTCGCGACCGGAATCCTGTTCGCGCCCGTGGACATCTGGATCAAGGGTTACTTCGCGATGGCCGCCGCGCTGCTGGTGCAGTCCAGCATTACGGTGACCAAGACGCTGCGCGACGTCTACGAGGGCCATCGGTTCGTGAACCGGATCGAGGATGCCAAAACGGAGCGTCTGCTGATGGAGATCGAGCGCGGCAACGGCAGCGGACACCCGATCGCTGCCAGCTAGCGCTACCCAACGGTGGCACGCAGCCGAGCCGAAGGCCGCGCTGCGTGCCGCCCGTTTTCGGGCACTTCCTCCCAGTGGCGACCGACCAGGGTTGCAGCGCGTCTTGTGGCCCCTGCCGGGCCTCCGCATAATGGCCGAGACCATGGTCGATGCGGGCCAAACGTCGGCGCCGCGCATCCGCGTTGGGAGGAGCCCGAAGCATGTCCGAGAAGATCTACGACGTCCCGCCCGAGTGGAAAAAGCGCGCCTGGGTCGACGAGGCGAAATACCGGGACTGGTACGCGCGCTCGGTCAAGGATCCCGACGGCTTCTGGCGCGAGCACGGCCAGCGCGTCGACTGGATCAAGCCTTACTCCAAGGTCAAGAACACCTCGTTCACCGGCGACGTCTCGATCAAGTGGTTCGAGGACGGCACGCTCAACGCCGCCTACAACTGCGTCGACCGCCACCTGCCGAAGCGCGCAAAGCAGACCGCGATCGTCTGGGAAGGCGACGATCCCGCCGATTCGAGGCACATCACCTATCAGGAGCTGCACGATGAGGTGTGCCGGATGGCCAACATCCTGCGCAACCGCAACGTCGAGAAAGGCGACCGCGTCACCATCTACATGCCGATGATTCCGGAAGCCGCCTATGCGATGCTCGCCTGCGCGCGCATCGGCGCCATCCACTCGGTGGTGTTCGGCGGCTTCTCGCCCGAGAGCCTCGCCGGACGCATCGAGGATTGCCGCTCCAAGGTCGTGGTCACCGCCGACGAAGGCTTGCGCGGCGGGCGCAAGATCCCGCTCAAGGCCAATGTCGATGCCGCTATCGCCAAGGTCGGCGGCGTCGACCACGTGATCGTGGTGCGCCGCACGGGAGCTGCCGTCGACATGGATCCGGTGCGCGACGTCTACTACCACGAGGCCGCCAAGCATGTGACCGCGGAGTGCCCATGCGTCGAGATGAACGCCGAGGATCCGCTGTTCATCCTCTACACCTCCGGCTCCACCGGCAAGCCGAAGGGCGTGCTGCACACCACCGGCGGCTACCTGGTCTACGCCTCGATGACGCACCAGCACGTGTTCGACTACCACGAGGGCGACATCTACTGGTGCACCGCCGACGTCGGCTGGGTGACCGGCCACACCTACATCGTCTACGGCCCGCTTTCGAACGGCGCGGTCTCGCTGATGTTCGAAGGGGTGCCGAACTATCCGTCGATGTCGCGATTCTGGGAGGTGGTGGACAAGCACCAGGTCAACACCTTCTACACCGCGCCGACCGCGATCCGCGCGCTGATGCAGGCGGGCGATGAGCCGGTGAAGAAGACCTCGCGCAAGTCGCTCAAGCTGCTCGGCTCGGTCGGCGAGCCGATCAACCCGGAAGCCTGGGAGTGGTACTACCACGTGGTCGGCGAGGGGCGCTGCCCGATCGTCGACACTTGGTGGCAGACCGAAACCGGCGGCATTTTGATCACGCCGCTGCCGGGCGCGACCCGGTTGAAGCCCGGCTCCGCCACCAACTCGTTCTTCGGCGTGCAGCCGGTGATCGTCGACGGCGAGGGCAAGGTTTTGGAAGGCGCCGCCACCGGCAACCTGTGCATCGCCGACGCATGGCCGGGCATGATGCGCACGGTGTTCGGCGACCACCAGCGCTTCATCGACACCTACTTCAAGACCTATCCGGGCAAGTACTTCACCGGCGACGGCTGCCGCCGCGACGCCGACGGCTACTATTGGATCACCGGCCGCGTGGACGACGTGCTCAACGTCTCCGGCCACCGCATGGGCACCGCCGAGGTCGAGAGCGCGCTGGTGGCACACGCCAAGTGCTCGGAGGCCGCGGTCGTCGGCTACCCGCACGACATCAAGGGGACGGGCATCTACGCCTATGTCACCTTGATGGCGGGCGAGCAACCCTCGGAGGAGTTGCGCAAGGAGCTGGTCGCGTGGGTGCGCAAGGAGATCGGCGCGATCGCGGCGCCCGACAAGATCCAGTTCGCGCCCGGCCTGCCGAAGACCCGCTCCGGCAAAATCATGCGCCGCATCCTGCGCAAGATCGCCGAGGACGATTTCGGCAACCTCGGCGACACGTCGACGCTCGCCGATCCGGCGGTCGTGGACGACCTCGTCAGCAACCGGCAGAACCGGAAGAGCGCTTAGTCGCCGCAGCCTAGACTTAGACTTACACTAAACTTAGTGGACAACGCCCAATCTCGAGGATCCGGCCGGTCGGTTCGCCCGATCCCCTACGCGCGGCCGACCTGCCCCGTTGCGGCGTTGATCGCGGAGATCAGTGGGCCTTCCTGCAGCGGCTTGAGCAAATAGGCCGCCGCGCCCGCAGACCGGCAGCGCTCGCGCGTGCCGAGCCCGTCATGAGCCGTAATGATAATTGTCGGAATCTTGATGCCGGCCTTGACGAGGTGCTGCTGCACTTCGAGGCCGGTCATTTCCGGCATCTGCAGATCGACGACCAGGCAATCCGGCAAACGGGCGCCCAACGAGTTCAGGAACTCCAGCCCCGACCCGTACGTCACCGGATCGAACGAGGACGCGCGCAGCAGCCGGGCCAAGGCCCGGCGCACGCCCGCGTCGTCGTCAACGATCGCCACACGGAGCCGGGATTGCGCCATATCGCCATCTTTGCCCTCCATCACGGGTCCGGTCGAGTTGGCCCTTCGGCCAATGCAACACCGGAAAGGCGCGGCTCAGGGGCTCGGCTCGGGCGGTCCGATGCCCGCCCGCTCGGCCAGGCGGACGAGCTCCGCGACCGATCGCGCGCCCATCTTGCTCATCATCCGCCCGCGGTGGACCTTGATGGTCTTTTCGCCGGTGCCGAGGTCGTAGGCGATCTGCTTGTTGAGCCTGCCGGCGACCACATGGGAGAGCACCTCGCGCTCGCGCCGCGTGAGCGTCGCCAGCCGGGTCGCGATCGCGGTCATTTCCTGGTGGCGCCGGCGGGCGTCGGCGTCGCGCGCCGCCGCGTTGGCGATCGCATCGAGCAATTGCCGGTCGTTCACCGGCTTGGTCAGGAAATCCACCGCCCCGGCTTTCATGGCGCGGACGCTGACCGGAACGTCCCCCACGCCGGTGATGAAGATCACCGGGCGCTCGATGCCTTGCGCGGTGAGCGCCGCCTGCAGCTGCAGACCGTCGAGCTCGGGCATCGCGACGTCGAACACGGCGCAGCCCGGCACCGACGGATCGTGCCCGGCGAGGAACTCCCGCGGCGAGGAAAATTCCCGCACCTCGTGGCCGGCCGCGCGCAGCAGCCGGGCGAGCGCCTTGAGCACGCCGGCGTCGTCGTCGACCAGGAACACCGTCGTGCGCGCGTCCGTCACGAACTCCCCGCCGTCGCAGCCTGGGCCGTCCCCGCCATCGCGGGCTGGGTCGGCAGCCGGAACACCGCTGTCGCACCGCCGTCCGCATTGTTGCCGATGGTCAACGCGCCGCCGTGCGAGCTGGCGATGCTGGAACAAATCGAGAGGCCGAGGCCGAGGCCGTGACTCTTGGTGGTGAAGAACGGCTCGAACACGCGTTCGCGCTGGTCGAAGGCAATGCCGTGCCCACGGTCCATGACCGCGGCCTCGATCGAACCATTGCCATCCGAGCGGGTGCGCACCGTGATCAGCCGCTGGGCGGGTGCGGTCGCGTCCATCGCGTCCATGGCATTCATCACCAGGTTCAGCAGCACCTGCTGCAGCTGCACGGGATCGCCTGCGGCGGCCGGCAGGTCGCCCGCCAAGGCGACATCGACCTTGATCTTGCGGCCGATCAGCTCGCTGTGCAGCACCCGCACGGTCGATTCCACCAGGTCGTTGAGATTGACCGCCTCGACCTGGCTTTCACCCTTGCGCAGCAGCCGGCGCAGGCGATGGATCACCTCGCCGGCGCGATTGTCCTCCACCTCGATGTCGTCGATCACCTCCCTGACCAGATCGAGATCGGGGTTCTTCTGCGCGAGGACGCGCCGCGCGGCCTGCGCATTCGCAAGGATGGCGGTGAGCGGCTGATTGAGCTCGTGCGCGATCGCGCCCGACAGCTCGCCCAAGAGTGACACCCGCGTCAGGTGCGCGAGCTCCGCGCGCCGGGCTTGAGCCTCGGCCTCCGCCAGCTTGCGCGCCGTCACATCCGCAAAGATGCCGTTGATGCGGGCCGGCACGCCGTGCGCGTCGAAATGCGGCCGTCCCCGCATGACGAACCAGCGCTCCTCGCGGCCCGGCACCACGATCCGCAGCTCGGTCTCAATCGGGGCGCCGAACCGGGTCGCCCGCTCGATCGCCTCTTCGACCCAGTGGCGGTCTTCCGGGTGAACGGCGTCGAGGATGGTCTTGAGCCTGAATGGTGCGTACGGAGCGAGGCCGAGCATGGCGCGGCAATGGTCGGTCGCCCAGCCGCGGTCGCCGGCGACGTCGAGATGCCACAGCCCGGTATTCGTCGATGCGGCCGTGTAGGCGATGCGTTGCTCGCTCTCCTGCAGCGAGCTCTCGGCCTGCCGGCGCTTGCGCATCTGGACCAGCAGCACCGCGACGACGGCCGTCTGCAGTCCGAAGGCCGCCAGCCCACCGAGCATGACGTTGCGGTGCTGCTCCCACAGTGTGGGCTGTTTGAACAGAACGACCGCGCCGGGCGGAAGCGCGGATTCGCGCAAGCTGAACCGTTCGAGCGCACGCGCGTCGACTTGGTGCGAGTGCGCGGGTTTGGTCTGCCGAGGAAGCGTCGCCGGGTCCTTGCCGGCGAGGAGCTCGAGCGCCAGATCCGCCGCGGCGGCGCCTTGCGCCTCGAAACTGTCCATGTACCCGCCGACGACCCCGCTGCCGAACCAACCCGGGACCGACGTGTAAACCGGCGCCGCTGAAGCGGCGGCGACGTCCCGCGCGACCTCTCCCGGAACAAGGGCCCGGCCGGTCCTGTCCGCGAACACCACCGTCAGCAGCACGATCGTATCGCGCGGGAGACGCGACACTTCCTCGAGCAGTTGGTCGCGCGGAAGACCCAGGAAATGCTGTACGTGATATCGATCGAGGCGCGGCTCGATGCCCTTGCGCACCTCGGCCTCCCAGGCTCGATCCGCTTCGGATGCTCCCGAGATGATGACGAGGTTTTTGGCGCCAGGCTGCAGCCGTTCGGCGAGCGCCAGGGTCGCGGCCCAGTCGTATTCGGTGGTCACACCGACGGCGTCGCCGGGAAGGTTGAGAGAATCCGCCACCGCTGGGGTCACGCAACAGTAGACGATCGGGACGTTGGGGGCGATCAGGTCGCGATATCGCAGCAGCACACTCAGCGAACCTCGCCCGTTGGGCACCACCAGGTCGAGCGGCTTTTGTGCGTGCTTCTCGCCGAGATAGCGGGCCGCGCGCTCCGCATGCGTTGCGCCGGGGAATCGGGCGAGGTCGAGATGATCGAAATCGATCTCGTAGGTCTGGCGCGACTTCTCCTTCAGGCGCGCCCTGAACGCCTCGAAGGTGCGCACGCCGCCCGGCTGCGTGGCGCTCTGGCCCTCGAGCAGCAGAATGCGCTGCGGCCGCGCGTCCGCCGCGACGGAAGGACACGCGCTCCAGGCCATGAGGGCGGATACCAAAGCGAGCGAGCACGCTGGAACCGCGTCCCTTCGCATAGTCCTTGCCGCTCGTACGCTAGCCGCCACGGAGGGCACCTTCGAGGCTTGATCCCGATCCAGCATGCCCGGCGTTCGCAGGGATGGGCCCCGCGGACGTAAGGTCAGCCAGTTGGCACCGCACCGCAAGGTCATTCCGGCGGCACTCAGGGTAAATCCTAGCGACTTTTAAGGGTTTTTCCGGAGTAACCCACGCGGCCGCGCGTCTGCCGCGACCGAAGAGCGGCCGTTGCAGGCCAGAGCGATCACCCGTCCGATTCTGACGCGCGGTTCGCCAGCGCACCATTGTCCTTTGGTGCAGGCGAGCGACCGCGGTCCCCACGCTCGCCGATCGGTCGCGTTGCCGACGTTGGACCACGGTCCAATAGATGGCTTCAGCCTCCCGGTCGTAACGTCGTCATACAGGCCCGATAACGATCGGGCGCGCGGCCCAGGGGAGACGAATCATGAAAATCGCGAGCAGGTTTGTCCTTGCGGCACTCGCAGGACTTTTCGTTGTGAATTTCGCCGCGCCGGTGCTGGCGCAGGATTTCCGTCAGAGACGCGGCCATCCACCGGTGCATCATCCAGGCGCAGAGGGAATTCCCCGACGCGACCAGCGACTCGGCCCAGAGAAGCCGGACGGCGTCCTACAAGGCCTGCATGACTGCGGCCGGCCAGGCTCCTTGAGCGGCCTGGTCCATCGCTTCCACGAGACTGCGGCGTGGCTCGTTTCGTCGATCGAATGTCCTCCCCCCCGACATTCGAGACGCCAGGCGAGCCACGCCGGAGCGCCACATCGGGTCTTGCCGGTGCCCGGCCATCCCTCTCGGGCACCCGCCGATCCCGTTGAGTTCGATCGCGCAACCCTCTCGCCAGGATATCATGATGAACCGGACATGGAATTTGCGACTCGCGCTGCTCGGATCGCTCGTGCCGGCCATGATCGAACCCGTGTCCGCCCAGCCGCCGCAGAAACCCAACATCCTCGTCATTATGGGTGACGACATCGGCTACTGGAACATCAGCGCCTACAACCGCGGCATGATGGGCTACCGCTCGCCCAATATCGATCGCATCGCCAACGAGGGCGCGATCTTCACCGACTACTACGGACAGCAATCGTGCACCGCCGGTCGCGCCGCATTCATCACCGGTCAGTCCCCGATGCGCACGGGCCTGTTGAAGGTTGGGCTGCCGGCGGCGAAAGAGGGCCTTTCAGAGAAGGACCCGACAATCGCCGAGCTGCTCAAGCCGCAGGGCTACGCGACCGGGCAATTCGGCAAGAATCATCTCGGCGACCGCAACGAGTTCCTGCCAACGGTTCACGGCTTCGACGAGTTCTTCGGTAACCTCTACCACTTGAACGCCGAGGATGAGCCGGAACATCCCGATTATCCGAAGAAACCCGCCTTCAAGGCTCAATTCGGTCCGCGCGGCGTCATGAAGTGCGTGGCGACCGCCGCCGACACGCCGGGCGACGATCCCCGCTTCGGCCCGTGGGGCAAACAGAGATGCGAGGACACCGGACCGCTCACCAAGAAGCGCATGGAGACGATCGACCAGGAATTCCTCAACGCCTCGCTCGACTTCATCGACCGCGCGAACCGCGACCGGAAACCGTTCTTCGTCTGGTTCAATCCCAGCCGCATGCACATCTGGACCCGGCTCAAGCCTGAGTCACAAGGCAAGACCGGGCTCGGCATCTATCCGGACGGCATGGTGGAGCACGACGGCCAAGTCGGTGAGATCCTGAAGAAGCTCGACGATCTCGGCATCGCCAACAACACGATCGTGATCTACACCACCGACAACGGCGCCGAGACGTTCTCCTGGCCCGACGGCGGCACGACCCCGTTCCGCGGCGAGAAGAACACCAACTGGGAGGGCGGCTACCGCGTGCCGGCGATGGTGCGCTGGCCCGGCCTGGTGCCGCCGCGCACCGAGATCAACGATATTTTCTCGGCCGAGGACTGGGCGACGACGCTGGTGGCAGCGGCCGGCGAGCCGGACATCAAGAACAAGCTCCTGCAGGGCTACAGTGCGGCCGGCAAGAGCTTCAGGGTTCATCTCGACGGCTATGACCAGCGTGACTTGCTTGCCCGCAGCGGCCCGAACAAGCGCCGCGAATTCTTCTACTGGACCGACGACGGCAATCTTGCCGGCCTGCGCTACGAGCAGTGGAAGGCGGTGTTCATGGAGCAGAAGGCGCATGGCTTTAGCGTCTGGGCGCAGCCAATGGTGCAGCTGCGTTTGCCGTCGCTGTTCAATCTGCGCTCGGACCCGTTCGAGCGGGCCCAGCACGAGGCGGGCGACTATGTGCGATGGTTCGTCGAGCACGCCTTCTTGCTCGTCCCGGCGCAATCGCTCGTAGGGCAGCATCTGGCGAGCTTCCAACAGTTCCCACCGCGCCAGAAGCCCGGCTCCTTTTCGATCGAGCAGGTCATGGAGAAGCTCAGGAGCCCGCCATCGAGCAATTAGTGCCCAATCGGGTGTCCCGCACGCGGCGCGCAGCAGAATAGTGCGTTGCGCTCGTGGGCTGCCGCGGATCGACGGAGGGACGTTGCGCATGACGACCGACGTGAACGATTATCCGCTGTCGGTCATCTTCCTGGTGGGCATCGTGTTGATCGTCGCCGCCATCGAAGTCGGCCGCCGGCTCGGTGTGCGTGCTGCCGGCCGGGGCGGAGACGACGTCTCGACGCTCGAAGGCGCGATGCTCGGGCTGCTGGCGCTGATGATTGGTTTCACCTTCGCGATTGCGCAGTCGCGCTTCGAAGTCAGGCGCTCAGCCGTCCTCAGCGAGGCCAATGCGATCGGAACCACGGCGCTGCGCGCGCCGCCTGCTGCCGGCACCGCACGATGCGGACGTGATCAGGCTGCTTAAGGACTACGTGCAGATCCCAAGAGCAACAGGGACGCCCCCGCTGCAGTCTTCAGCGGCTGGCGCAGGAGGGCCACGCGCAACGCGGCTATTCGATGACCGTCTTCGCCGGAATCGCTTCCTGTTGCTTGGGCATCCTTCCCAATGTCACCAGACGCTGCAGCCAAGTTAGTTCGCGCTCAGGCGTCTTGGGAATCGCGACATAGTTGATGACGACGTGGTTGTTTTCCCCCTCGATGCGAAAGTAATTCAAGCGATACGAGGGATAGTAGACCGCTGGCAAATAGCCAAGGCGCACCGGGACGCGGCGCAATAGCTTTAGCCACGTTCCGGTGTTGAGGACCACCTGGCCTGCTGGTCCCAACCGTTTCAGAAACGCCGCGTGCGTGTGCCCGAAGACGAATACTGCTACCTTGTCATCCCTTTGGAAGACTTCCTGCGCTCCTTTCAGATAAGAACTCTTCCGAATCCAGATCAGGCGTCGTCCCGTGGCTTGTGAGCAGGCGAAAGCGACGTAAGGTTCGCGTCAGATCGTGCAGAAAAAACGCCATGGGTGCACCGAACAGCACCAAGAAAATGGAGTTGATGGTGATCACCACCTGAAGGACGTCGTCGACTATCCTGAACCTGCTCATCAGCGGGTTGTGGAACAGAATATTGTAATCGAAAATGCCCAGAACTCGCAGGAGTTCGCCCAGGATCGCCGCGATCGTCACTCCGGCGAGCAGCAAGAAGGGCAGCAGGAGCCAGCGTAGCACCGTGCTCATCTCTCGGTAAAAGTAGTTCGACAGGATCCAATCGGGAATCTGCATCGTGCCGACCGAGCGAATATCCTTGAGCCAGTCTCCCGTGCCGAAGTCCGAATGCCGGCTCGCCCCGCTAACGAAGGTTTGTGTGATGAAGTACCCCACGGGGAGGGCATAGAGATTTCCATAATCACGGAAAGTGTTGAACTCATCGTGTTGCTGTCCGTGCTCGATCCAGATTTTCTTGTTGCCCACGACGCGGATGAGGACCAAGCTCGTGTCCAAACGGATGTTGTATGCTTGGAGTTTGTCCACGTAAGCAGGATTGCAAGCTAGCTCGTAGTCGTGGTTGCCGACCATCATGGTCACTTTGATGCACGCTCCAGTGGCTCTGAGCTGATCGAAAATTGCTTGGTGCGCCTTGATTATGTGCTCAAGCTTTTCAATTCCATGCACGAGAGTGAGTTCCCAGAACCCAAACGTATCACCCACGATGAGCAATTCAGTGTCGGGACCTTCTTTTTCCAAGCCTTGCAGAAATGCGATGAACTCGGCGACGTAATCGCAATGCTGCAACCGGCCGTCACCACCCATGTGCAGGTCGCTGACGAAGTAATATTTCTGTGCCAAGTGCGAGGCTCCTTGCCGAGCGTGTTTATCGCGCTGCCGGCGCAAAGAGTCCATTAGCTCTTCGGCATGGGCAAGTTTCCGTTTATGCAACGCAAAAGACGGTTGCGCCTGCAACGCGCCAGTCAACTCTGCGTAGGGTCTGCGATCGGGTTTCGGGGGCCGGGCATCGGTGTTTCCGTGCCGCTATTCACTTTCGCTTTGACTTCACGGCGGTCAATCCACTCACACTGCCCTGCTATGAACGTGGCGCGGCCCATCGTGTTTTGGATTGCGATGCTCGCGGCGGTCATCGCCGTGGTCGTGCTGTTGCGTGAGGTCTTATTGCCATTCGTCGCCGGCATTGTGTTGGCGTATTTGCTCGATCCCGTGGCCGCAAGGCTTGAGCGGTTGGGAATGAACCGGCTGATCGCGACGCTCTTCATCATGGGATTGTTCGTTGTCGGCGTTGTCCTTGTGGTCGTTCTGACGACCCCAATCATCATCAGTGAGCTTTCCTTCCTCATCGACAAGGTTCCGCATTACGTCCGACAGTTGCAGTTGCTGGCCGCCGATCCGGGGCGGCCGTGGCTGAGCAAAATCATCGGCGAAGGCCTGGGCGATGCGGAGCGGTCCGTCGGGGAGCTCACGGGGCTGGTGACCGGCTGGTTCGGAACGTTCCTGCGTTCGGCGTGGTCCGGCGGCCAGGAACTGATCTCGGTGTTCTCGCTTGCGGTGGTGACCCCAATCGTCGCCTGCTACCTCATCTATGACTGGAACAAGATGATCGCGGTGGTGGACAATTGGGTGCCGCCGGCGGGCCGCGAGGAGGTGCGGGCGCTCGCGCGCGAGATCGACGACACGATCGGCGGCTTCGTGCGGGGCCAAAGCGCGCTGTGTCTCCTCCTCGGGGTGTTCTACGCAGCAGCGCTGTCGTTGATCGGATTGAACCATGGTGTCTTGATCGGCGTCGCCGCCGGCCTGATCAGCTTCGTCCCCTATCTCGGGTCGTTGACCGGCCTTGTGGTCGCGACCTGCGTCGCCATTGCGCAGTTTTGGCCGAACTGGACGATCACCTTGCTCGTCCCGGCCACCTTCTTCGTCGGGCAATCGCTGGCGGACTATGTGCTTTCGCCATATCTCGTCGGCCGACGCGTGCATTTAAATCCGGTATGGCTCATGTTCGCGCTATTCGCCTTCGGCTATCTGTTCGGCTTTGTCGGCCTGTTGATCGCGGTGCCGCTTGCGGCTGCGATCCGCGTGTTGCTGCGGTTTGCGCTCCTTCATTATTACGCGAGCCCGCTCTATGCGTCCGCCCCGACTGCGTCCGCGACCGATAGCGGTCCCTCGACGCTTTCCGGCAAGAAGCCGGACTGACTGCCATCCACCCGCTCGGAGGTTCTTGAGGTCCACCCTGTAGGCGGCAGATTTTGTTCCGGACCATGCACCGCCCGCGCATCACTTGCGGAGCCCGCGCCCGACGACCAGGCCGACCAGCGCCGCCAGCGCCAAGGTTCCGAACAGCGACTGCCGCGATCCGTGCCGCAGGTTGTCGTTGGCAATCTTCGAGATTTGCTCGCCGGCCGTGACCGCGTCGCCGTAGCCCGTCTGCTTGAGGGTGTTGATAAGCGTTGCGGGGCGCACGCTCTGCAACGTCGGCTGGTCGGTTGGCTTCGGGCGGTGCCGCGCGAACGCCAGCACGAACAGCACAAAGGCGAGCAGCGCAAAGCCGCCCCCGAGCACCGCGAATGCGACATTAGGACCGTGCCGCATGGCGAGCCACCAGTAAAGCGCGATGCAGCCGACCACGACGGCCGCAAGTGCCGACAGCGCGGCGGCGGCAGCAAGCGCGGCGGTAAACGCCGCGTACCGTGCCTGTCGCTTGACCTCGGCCTTCAGCCAGGCGATTTGCCGATCGACGTCGGCACGCATGAGGTCGACGAATTTGCCGAACATTAGCCACGGCCCCGCGACACCATCCCGATCAGCACACCGACGAACAGCGCGCCGGCGAGTGCCCCGAGCGGATTCCGTCGCGCGACGGCTTCGAGCTCCGACGTAAAGGTTTTCGCCTGCTCCTTTGCGGAAGCCGCGAGTTCAGAACCGGCCTCGGCGACGCCGCTTGCGGCGGTCCCGACCTGCGACGCGACAGTCTCGCCAACTTCGCGGACGGTCTTGCCGGCGTCGGTGCTTGCTTCGGAGGCGAAGCGCGCGATCGTCTCCTTCAGCCGGGCGATGTCGTCGCGAAGCCTGCTCATGTCATCGGCCAGACTGTCCGACGTGGGCGACTGGGTGCTCGCTGTCGCCTGAGCATCGCTGTGCGAGGTGCCCGGCATCTGCCCGGCGCGGGAAGAGTAATCCTTTCGTGCGTCCATGGAAGTGACCTCCTGTTGCCGTTTGCGAAGGGAACGCGACCGCATGTCGCGGAAATTCTGCCGCGTGGCGGCCATGCTCTAAATTCTCTTAGTGGCGCTGCCATTTCTGCCTATCTCAGAAACGCGTCCGATCGATGCGCATCTCAATGGTGCAGCCGCGCGGCAGAAGTTCCTGCGAAATTCCTTAGCACCCAGCCGCGATCGCATTTTTGATAGGTCGGGTCGATCGCTGCCACCCTTCGATCGGCATCGAATATGTTCGAAAGATCTGAGCATGGACACGATCGAGCTGAGGTGCAAGGCGGAGTTCTGCCTGCGCGCGCTAGAGCCAGGGCGAGGGTATCGACTCGAGACCGGCCTCGCGGGGCGTGGCGACATGTCGTTGCCGGCCCTTCTGATCTCCGCGTGGACCGGATCAGTGCTGGGCGACAATGTCGGGTATGCAATTGGCAGCAGGCTCGGCCGAACCGCCGTCATGCGCTACGGCGCTCGGATCGGACTGACCGGGCCGCGCTTCGACGCCGTCGAGCGGGTGTTCGCGCGATACGGCGCGGCGACCGTCGCCTTCGCTCGCTTCGTCAACGTCCTGCGCCAGCTCAACGGAATCGTGGCGGGGACCCTGGGAATGGAGTGGCAGCGGTTCCTCATGTTCAACGCACTCGGAGCCGCGCTGTGGGTGACGCTGTGGGTGCTCGGCGCATTCTTTCTCAGCGAGCACATCGCGACCATGACGCGGCTTGCCCATCGGCTCGGAATCGTGGCGAGCACAATTTGGTGGCGGTGGCGCTGGTCGTCAGCCTTGGTTTCCTGTGGCGCCGCGGGCGCGGCCCCAGCCGGACCCCGCCGCAATGACACGGGCGGACACACGATGGTGCGCGGACGGCGGCGGCGGGGGAGCGGCCATCCCGTCTAGGCCGCTCCCTCTGAGCTCCACCACGGCATGAGCGGCGGAGCCCGGTCCCGGTCAAGCACCGGCGATCGGAATGGCGACGAACCGTCGTCGCTTCGCCCGACTTCACCCGCATCAGCACGGTGCGCTTGGCATCAGCGCGGGCATCGGCCAGCACCTTGCGGACCTCGGCCGGCGTCGAGACTGCCTTGCCGCCGACATCGAGAATGACGTCGCCGGTCTTGACGCCGTGGTCAGCGGCGCGTCCGTCGGGGTCGATCCCGATGACGACCAGGCCTTCGCCGCCGGCACCCGCCACCTTGTTGGCCGGCGCGAGCGTCAGGCCGAGACGCGGCGCATCGCCTTCTGCCTTCTCGCCTTTGTCGGCGGCCGCACGGGCCTGGCGCTCCTGCGGCAACTCACCGAGCGTCATCGACAGCGTCTTCGTCTCGCCCTTGCGCAACACGGCGAGCTTCGACGATGGAACCTGGGTCCATGGCGCCGATCTTCCTGGCGAAATCGCGAGCATTCTTGATCGCCTCGCCATCGAGCGCGGTGACGACGTCGCCCGCGAGGATGCCGGCCTTGGCGGCGGGGCTGTCGGACTGCGGTTCGACGACCAGCGCGCCTTCGGCCTTCTTGAGCCCGAGGCTGTCGGCAATGTCCGCCGTCACCGGCTGGATCTGCACGCCGATCCATCCACGGGTGACGACACCCTTGTCCTTGAGCTGGGCAACCACGGACTTCACCGTGTCGGCGGGAACCGCGAAGCCAATGCCGACCGATCCGCCGGAGGGCGAGAAGATCGCCGTGTTGACCCCGATCACGTTGCCATCGATGTCGAAAGTCGGCCCGCCGGAATTGCCCTTGTTGATCGGCGCGTCGATCTGGATGAAGTCGTCATACGGACCAGCCCCGATGTCACGCCCGCGCGCCGAGACGATGCCGGCCGTCACGGTTCCGCCGAGGCCGAACGGATTGCCGACCGCGACTACCCAGTCGCCGATGCGGGAGGTCTTCTCGGCGAGCTTGACGAAGGGAAAATCACCTCGACCGTCGACCTTGATGAGCGCGAGATCGGTCTTGGGATCCGTGCCGATCACCTTGGCGGTGTAGGTCTTGCCGTCGTCGGTCGTCACTTCGACGCTCGCGGCCTTGTCGACGACGTGGTGGTTGGTCACCGCGTAGCCGTCCGCCGACAGGAAGAAGCCCGAGCCCTGGCCCGTGGTTTTCCGTCCGTGCGGTGCTGTTGGGATTCATGCCATCGGGCATTCCGAAGCGGCGAAAGAAATGCTCGAACGGCGAATCGCGCAGCATCGGGTTGTCGCTGTCGGAATTCATCAACTCGGCGCCGCCGTCGCTCTTGACGCGGACGGAGATCACGGCGGGCTTCACCTTCTCGACGAGATCGGCGAAGCCGGCCGGACGCGCCATGGTCTGGGCGTAGGCCGGGATGGACAGCGCCAAAACGTTTCCTTGCGGCTGGCATGCCGTTGATCAGCACGGCGGCGCCGAGGCCGGCGACGCCGGCCAGCAACGTGAGGCGGCGCGCGGCGACGAGGCCGCGCCCGGCGGAATCTTTGGTCGAATTCATATGGAGTTCCCTCTGGCTTCCGGTGCGCAGCGGCACCGTCCGGCGGGGCACATAAGGGCCTCCACATTACGCCACGCTGTCGGCCGGATTACGGTTTCGCAAAGTTGCAAACCACGGCGAGCGGGCTGCATCCAAGGACGATCGCGCATCCATTGGCCCTGCAATGCGTGGCCCTAAGGGCAATAGCGCCCACGCCGACCAGGCGGGAGACTTCGTTGCGGATCGAGAACGTTGCGCCTACGATCGGTGGCGGCCGCCGCGCGCGGCCCACGCGCTCAAATGCACGAGAGGGTACCAATGGCGGATTTCAATCGCGGCAATGCGGCCATCCCCAATGTCGCGACCGATCGCGCGGCGATCGACGTCGGCCTGAGGGCCCACATGGTCCGGGTCTTCAACTACATGGCCATCGGCGTGGCGCTGACCGGCGTGGTCGCCTGGCTCACGTCGCAGATCCTCGGGCCCGCGCTGCTGAACAGCCCGCTGATGTGGGTATTCGTCCTGGCTCCGCTGGCGCTCGTTTTCTTTATCAGCTTCCGCATCAATAGCCTGTCAGCCGGCACCGCGCTCGTGCTGTTCTTCGTCTATGCGGCTTCCTTGGGCCTGTCATTGGCGACGATATTTTTCGTCTACACCGATACGTCGATCACGCGCGTTTTCTTCGTCGCTGCAGCGGCCTTCGGGGCGCTGAGCCTCTGGGGCTACACCACCCGGCGCAACCTCACCGGCTTCGGCTCGTTCCTGTTGATGGGACTGATCGGCGTCATCATCGCGAGCCTGGTCAACATCTTTCTCAAGTCGAGCGGGCTCGACTGGATCATCTCGGTGATCGGCGTCATCGTGTTCGCAGGCCTGACAGCCTGGGATACGCAGAAGATCAAGGAGATGTACGATCCGGCGGACGACGAAGCAGTCGCCGGCCGCAAGGCCGTCATGGGTGCGCTGTCGCTCTATCTCGACTTCATCAACCTGTTCACGCTTCTCCTGCGCCTGTTCGGCGGCCGGCGTTGACCGCAAATCGTCGATTGTGCGCACGGCCTCTATTTCAGGCGCGGCCCTCGGTGGCGAGCGAAAAGGGGTTGCGCTCGGCGACTGGCTGCGGTGATCGGCCGGCACACTCCCTACGACGGTGGCGAGCGCCGCCACCTCGATTGCGTTTTTACGTATTCTCTGTTACTCGCGACCCGTTCAACCGTTTTGCCTGAGAAATAAGTTCTTCGGCCGCAACCATGGCCTCTTCCAGTTCGTGACAACCGCAGCTATCGATTACCAGTTGCACATCGCGCGCGTAGAGCTCCACCCAAAATGGCGCCACGTTGGCAGAACCAATTTGCGCCAGTTCGACCAAGCGAACATCGTATAGCCCGAACCGTTCGAGCAAAACCGTCCTCGAACCATCTTTGCCCTCTGGAGTAAGAAAGAGACGGAGGTAGGCCCGCACTACTCGCTGGTCACTAGCATTATCGCTGGATGTCATATGTGCTGACACTGAAGGGTCTTCCCGAATGAATAGGACTTGGCTTGGCAGCGCAGGAGGACATGCAGGTCGCAAGCCGTGGCCAAACGCTTTCCTGGATTTACGGGGGCAGCAGGCAGGGCGCTTGTTGTTCTGTGCCAATAAGTTGACGTCCGACGCCAACTGACCGGACGCGGCAAGCTATCGCAGCAGCGAGCGAACCAATCAGCAGACTCGCACTAGCCGAGGACAACCTGTTGAGGCTCCACAGCTGGAGCAGCCGTCAATCGCGGGCCGATCGCAGTTGCTCGCGCATCTTCACGGGGTTCATGCCGGTCCAGCGCTTGCAGGCGTGCGAGAACGAACTGACGTCGTGATAGCCGACAAGCCATGCAATCTGAGAGATCGAAAGACTTGGCTCGCCCAGATATTCCAGCGCCAGATCGGAACGGAGCTGATTGAGAACCTCCGCGAATTTGAGGTCTTCCTTGCTCAGCCTTCGCGAAAGCGTTCGCACGCTCATGCCAAGCTGACGGGCGACGGCACCCAGGCCCGCCTTCCGGTGCGGCAGCAGCGGCGTGATGGCGTTCTCAATTCTCGTTCGCAGCGGGCTCGCATTAGAACGGCGGTGCGATAGCGCTTCCTCGCAATAGCGCAGCAGAACCTCGTTCAAATAGGGGTCCGCGCCGACCAGATGCAGCTGCCCCTCCTTTTTGTCGAACACAATCTCGTCCGCGTCCGCGCCGAAGGCGGTGGGACAGCCGAAGAATCTCTCGAGCTCGGACACGTCGTTTGAGCGTCGATGAGCGAAACGCACAGCCCTCGGCACCAGGCGGCGATTGGTCAGAGTCCGGCAGGTGCGTACAATCATCGTCACCAGAGCTTCGATCTGCTGACGATCGGTGTGCCGGGCGACCCCCGCATAACGAAGACTGATGGCGAGGTCTCTGTTTGCAAGGCAACGGATGACCACGCCCGCATTGGCAATCGAGCTATAGCGCTCGGCCCGTTCAAGCGCATCGCCGAGCGTCTCGGATGAGGCCATCACATAGTAAAGCAGGCCGATCTGTCGAAGATCGAAGTCCAGTGCCAGTCTGAACCCAAGAAACTCGTCGCGCAGCGCCTTTGCGGCGAGATCGAGAAAGTCGATCTGACCCTCGACACTGACGGGCACATCCGGTTTGTCGATGTGAGCAGTGGACAAGCCTGCCTTTTTCAGCAGCGGATCGAGGGCGATGCCCGCCGCTCGCAGGCGCCGCGCCGCCAATCGGGTCGCCACACCCGCCGCTTCCGGCAATGAAGGAAACTGGCGCACGCCCCTGGGGCGCGATTGGGGTTCACCGGCCTTCGAGCGACGACGCTGCGGATTGGTCTCGCGCATCGCGGGCGCCCCGGGAAGATGGCAAGCAAGAGCAAACGAATGGCGGCAGAAGACAAGGCGGCCGTCGTCGCCAAATCTATATGGCAATCGGTTACCTGGCCACAGGTCGGAGCCGGGCGGCAATCCGAGCAGGATGAAAGCGATGCAGCTAACGACTTTCTTCTCGCGTTGGTTCTCGGCGCTGGGCACACGTCTTTGGGCCCAGACGCCAAGCGAATTGCCGCTTTGCCTGGCGGGCGAAGATGGCAGCTCCACCTCATTACGATACCAATTCGAACCGAACATGCAGGCCAGCAACCGCGTCCCGATCGGCGAAATACCGGAAGTTTTCCGGTGGCGGGAAGAGGGTTTTCAACGCCGGTTCCGGCAACTTGTTGCCGGCGGATGGTCCTTTCGGACTGCCGCCGTCATTGCGCTGTTCGAAAATTTGATTGAGCCCAATCCTTAGCCGCCAGCTTTCTCGACCATGATCGCGGGCTCATTGCCTCGTCGGTCATGGGGATGCTCCTGTCTTGAGTGAAGGTTGCTAGCCCCTCGTCTCAAGACAGGACGCTCCATCGCGTCGCGAGCTGTCGTGATCCGACGCTCCTGACCCCGAAGGCGACGTTCGAGCCGAGACGGAGTGGAAGCCTAGTCCGGCAGGCCGGCCAGTCGGAGCCCGTTGGTTGGACCTCGGTCCCATTGAATGCTGCACGGGGCGCCTCTATGGTTGCGACGATTGAGGAGCTGCCGGCGGCTGTGCACCGTATCGGCACCGATCCGCCGCGGAGCGCGATCTGCAATAGGCGGCACGCATGCGGCAAGGAAGGCCAGCAATGAAGACCCCCACTGCCCGCGTCCTTCGTCTCGGCGCCGTCGCGCTGTTCTACTCGGCCCTCGGTGCTGGGCCGGCGACCGCGCAGCCGGCTCCCACGGCAGGCGATTCGTTCGACGCGCGGCTAGCCGCCACCGAGCGCGCTCTGATCGAGCATGAGCCAGCCTTGCATCGGTTTTCGCCGCACCGGCGCAAGGCCCTGATCGAGTTCGTGATCGCCAACGTCCTGTTCGTATCGACGCACGAACTGGGCCACGGCGTGCTCGCCGAGTTCGAACTGCCCAACCTCGGGCACGATGAGGATGCCGCCGACAACTTCGCGATCCTCACCACCCTGCGCGTGGGAGATGCCTTTTCCGACCGCGTGCTGATCGAAGCGACCAACGGCTGGTTTCTCGCCGACCTGAAGGAAAAGCACGCCGGCGAAAAGCCGGCCTACTACGATTCCCATGGCATCGACCTGCAGCGCGCCTACCAGATCATCTGCCTGATGGTCGGGTCGCACCCGGAGAAATTCACCAAACTGGCCGAAAAGGCGAAAATGCCTGAGGAACGCCAGCACAGCTGCAAGCAGGACTACTTTTTCGCCGAATGGGCGTGGGAGACGATGCTCAACCCGCACCGGCGCGCTCCTGATAAGCCGAAGCAGACGATCACGCTGACCTACGGCGAGGCGACCGGCAAGCTTGCCCTCTACGCCAAGATGTTCCGTGACATCAAGTTCCTGGAGATTTTGGCCGAGCACGTCGGTGATCGCTATAGCTGGCCGAGGCCGTTCACGATGGAGATGGTCACCTGCGGGGAGGTCGGCGCCAATTGGCACTCGCGCAAGCTCAAAATCTGCTACGAGCTCGCCCAGGAATTCGCCGAGACCTATCGCGACTATAGCCACAAGCTGACGGTCTTCGAACCGAGTGCGCACAAGAAAAAGAAGCGGCGCTAGTACCCAGAAGCCGCGAAGCGTACCAATGGGTGGGTGCGCCACCACGACGCGGCCGAGGACACGCTACGGCGATTTGCCGAGATAGAGGATGCGACCCGCAGGGCCGTGTCGGACGCCGCTGACGCGATTGACCCCAAAGCAGCCACCGGCAGCCTCATCGGCCGAGGCCCAGCAGTATAGGCGAATGTCGCGCGATGCTGGTGGTAAAGCGCGCGTTCCGCTGCCGGTAGCCACGCCATGGCGGGCTGACTGCGGCGCAAAGGGCCGAACGCGCGACGGCGGAGCAGCGCAGGCTTGCACCAGGCTCGGCGGCATTCGTTCCGAACATCGCGACGCCGACGTTGGACCACGGTCCAATAGATGACTTCAGCCTCCCGGTCGTAACGTCGTCATACAGGCCCGATAACGATCGGGTGCGCGGCCCAAAGGAGACCAATCATGAAAATCGCGAGCAGGTTTGTCCTTGCGGCACTCGCAGGGCTTTTCGTTGTGAATTTCGCCGCGCCGGTGCTGGCGCAGGATTCCGCCAGAGACGCGGCCATCCACCGGTGCATCATCCAGGCACAGAGGGAATACCCGGATGCGACCAGCGACTCGGCCGAGAGAAGCCGGACGGCGTCCTACAAGGCCTGCATGACGGCGGCCGGCCAGGCGCCTTGAGCGGCTTGGTCCATCGCTTCCGCCAGACTGCGCACGGCGTGGCATCGCTTCGTGAATCGAATGTCCTTCCCCCCGCATTCGAGAGCGCCGGACGAGCCACGCCGGAGACTTCTGATAGCGGCACCGACGACGACCAACCGACCTCACAACGGAGCTTGACCATGAAAATCGCGAAGACCTGGCTGGGTCCGCTTGCCCTGCTCGCCGCCACCACCGTGGCGAACGCGCCGGCTTCGGCGCAGCAGACCCAGAAGCCCAACATCGTCCTGATCGTGTCGGACGACACCGGCTACGGCGACCTCGGTCCCTACGGCGGCGGCGAAGGTCGCGGCATGCCGACCCCCAACATCGATCGGCTGGCGGCCGAGGGGATGCAATTCTACACCTTCTACGCCCAGCCGAGCTGCACGCCCGGCCGCGCCGCGATGCAGACCGGCCGCATCCCGAACCGTAGCGGCATGACCACCGTGGCCTTCCAGGGCCAGGGCGGCGGCCTGCCGGCGGCGGAGTGGACGCTCGCGTCGGTGCTCAAGACCGCGGGCTACAAGACCTTCTTCACCGGCAAGTGGCACCTCGGCGAGGCCGACTACGCGCTGCCGAACGCGCAGGGCTACGACGAGATGAAATATGCCGGGCTCTATCACCTCAACGCCTACACCTACGCCGACCCGACCTGGTTCCCCGACATGGCCCCGGACCTGCGCGCCATGTTCGCGCGCGTGACCAAGGGCGCGTTGTCGGGCAATGCCGGCCAGCCGGCGCGTGAGGACTTCAAGATCAACGGCCAGTACGTCAACACGCCGCAGCAGGGCGTGGTCGGCATTCCGTTCTTCGACGGCTACGTCGAGCAGGCATCGCTCGACTATCTCGACCGGGCGGCGACGACCCCCGATCAGCCGTTCTTCATGAACATCAACTTCATGAAGGTGCACCAGCCCAACATGCCGCACCCCGACTACATCCATAAGTCCTGTCCAAGAGCAAATACGCCGACTCGGTGGTCGAGCTCGACGCCCGCATCGGCCGCATCATGGACAAGATCCGCTCGCTGCCGAACGCCGGCAACACGCTGGTGTTCTACACCACCGACAACGGCGCCTGGCAGGACGTCTATCCGGACGCCGGCTACACGCCGCTGCGCGGCACCAAGGGCACCGTGCGCGAAGGCGGCAACCGCGTTCCGGCCTTCGCCTGGATGCCGGGCAAGATCGCGGCCGGCAAGAAGACCCACGAGCATCGCCGGCGGTCTCGACCTGATGGCGACGTTCGCGGCCGTCGGCGGCGCCCGGCTGCCGACGCAGGATCGCGCCAACCAGCCGATCATCTTCGACAGCTTCGACATCTCGCCGGTCCTGTTCGGCACCGGCCCCTCGCCGCGCAACGCGTGGTTCTATTTCACCGAGAACGAGCTGTCCCCGGGCGCGGCGCGTGTCGGCAACTACAAGGGCGTGTTCAACCTGCGCGGCGACGACGGCGCCTCGACCGGCGGCCTCGCGGTCGACACCAACCTCGGCTGGAAGGGCGCGGAGAAGTACGTCGCCACGGTGCCGCAGGTGTTCGACCTCTGGCAGGACCCGCAGGAGCGTTACGACATCTTCATGAGCAATGTCACCGAGCGAACCTGGACGATGGTGACCATCAGCGACGCGATCAAGAAGCTGATGAAGACCTACGTGCAATACCCGCCGCGCAAGCTGCAGAGCGAGACCTATACGGGTCCGATCACGATCTCGAACTATGAGCGGTTCCAATGGGTACGCGACTCGCTCGCGAAGGAAGGCGTCAGCCTGCCGATGCCGAGCGGGAACTGACGACGACGCGCCGGGACGGCGCCCTTAACGGGCGCCGCCCCGTCGCTCACATCCGCGCGCGCGGCGGCCGCTCCCCTTGACCGCCCCAACCGAGCCTCCCGGGCTGAGCCCTGTCGTATTGCCCCTAAGGAGCAATATCGCTTCGGCAAAGGGGCCGGTTGAATCTCCAATGCACGAGGATTCCTCCTCGTCAATGTTCGCGGTGCCGCCGGCGGTTAGACGTGGCTGGCCGTAGACCTGCGGAGTTCGCGGACCGCCGCGGCAAATGTCACAATCGCGAGCAATCATCATGAGCACCAGAAAGCATACTCTGGCCCGGACTCCCGGTGCTGTGCGCCGCCGCGATGCTCGCCGGCGCGCCGCGCGTCCGCGCAGCAGCAGCAGCCAAACATCGTCTTCATCATGGGCGACGACATCGGCTGGGCCAATATCGGTGTCTACAACCAGGGCATGATGGCCGGTCGGACGCCGAACCTGGACCAGCTGGCCGCCGAAGGCATGCGGTTCACCGACTACTACGCCGAGGCGAGCTGCACGGCCGGTCGCGCGAACTTCATCACCGGCCAGCTGCCGATCCGCACCGGGCTGACCACCGTCGGCCAGGCCGGCTCCCCGCTCGGCATGCCGACGAGGCGCCGACGATCTGCCACCGTGCTCAAGTCCATGGGCTACGCCACCGGCCAGTTCGGCAAGAACCATCTGGGCGACCTGAACAAGTTCCTGCCCACGGTGCACGGCTTCGATGAATTCTTCGGCTACCTCTATCACCTGGACGCGATGGAGGACCCCTGCCATCCCAACTACCCGCCGGCACTCAAGGCCACCGTCGGCCCGCGCAACATGGTCCATAGTTGGGCGACCAACGTGGACGATCCCACCGTGCAGCCGCGCTGGGGCAAGGTCGGGAAGCAGAAGATCGAAGACGCGGGCGAACTCTGTCCGAAACGCATGGAGACAGTGGACGACGAGATACTGGCGAACGCGCTCAAGTTCCTCGACAAGGCAAGACAGGACGGCAAGCCGTTCTTCCTCTGGCTCAACCCGACCCGGATGCACGTCGTCACGCATCTGTCGGAGAAGTACGAGAAGCGGCGCACACCTGAGAACGGCTGGTCCGTATCAGGAAGCCGGCATGGCGCAACTCGACGATATCGTCGGCTCGGTCATGAAGTACCTGAAGGACAATGGGCTCGACAACAACACCATCATCGCCTTCTCTACCGACAACGGCGCCGAGAACTTCACCTGGCCCGATGGCGGTCAGACCCCGTTCGCCGGAGGCAAGGGAACCGGGCTGGAAGGCGGCTTCCGCGCGCCCATGATCATCCGCTGGCCTGGCAGAATCCCGGCGGGCAAGGTCGAGAATGCGATCATCTCCGGGCTCGACTGGTTCCCGACCTTCGTCGCCGCGGCCGGCAATCCCAACATCGTCGACGAGCTCAAGAAGGGCAAGCAACTCGGCGACCGCACTACAAGGTCCACCTCGACGGCTACAACCAGACGGACCTCATCACCGGCAAGGGCCCGTCGAAGCGCAACGAGATCTGGTACTTCACCGAAACCACGCTCGCTGCTGCGCGCATCGGCGACTTCAAGTATCGGTTCACCGATCAGCCGACCGGCTGGTTCGGCAACACGGTCAAGGTCGACTGGCCGATCGTGACCAATCTCCGGCTCGACCCGTTCGAGCGCACCGGCCTGACTGTAAATGCGCAAACCGGTTCGGTGCGTAACAACTACAACTGGTTCGTGTACGAATTCTGGCGCGGCGTGTTCGTGCAGCAGGAAATGGCGAAGCTCGGCCAAACCGCAATCGAGTTCCCACCCATGCAGCCCGGCGTCGCGGTAGCGGACCAGGTACCCGCTTTCGATCCCGCACGCAGCTGTCGCGCCGCCGCTAAACTGACACCGGCGTCGCTGGACAGCTGCCTGGGGGACGAGCGCACGGCCCATGACCAACTCGCCAAGCAGTGGGCGCAGTTCGCGCCCGCAGACCGCACGAACTGCGCGCAGGTCACCAAAACGGGCGGCTACCCGAGTTACGTCGAACTGCTCACATGCCTGGAAATGGCAAGAGACGCAAAGAAGCTTCCGAAAGAATAGCGACCAGTTGGATGCCCGGCGATATCGCGAAGGTGAATTGAGTGCATGCGGCGCGGCTGCCACCGTTGAGCCGCGCCGCACCACACGATCCATCAGACGAGCTACCGCAGGTAACGCACGGACGGAGGTTGCATCACGCGGCCGAGGACACGCTAACGGCGATTTGCCGAGATAGAGGATGCGACCCGCAGGGCCGTGTCGGACGCCGCCGACGCGATTGACCCCAAAGCAGCCACCGGCAGCCTCATCGGCCGAGGCCCAGCAGTATAGGCGAATGTCGCGCGATGCTGGTGGTAAAGCGCGCGTTCCGCTGCCGGTAGCCACGCCATGGCGGGCTGACTGCGGCGCAAAGGGCCGAGCGCGCGACGGCGGAGCAGCGCAGGCTTGCACCAGGCTCGGCGGCATTCGCTCCGAACATCGCGACGCCGGTGTTGGACCACGGTCCAATAGATGACCTCACCGTCCCGAACGTAGCGTGGTGCAGCAAGCCCGAGCAGGTCGATCGGGCGATAGCCTTACAAGGGAGACGAAGCATGACAATCGCAAGCAAGATCGTCTTTGCGGCACTCGCCGGGCTCTTTGTCGCGAATTTCGGTTCGCAGGTCCAGGCTCAACAGTCGGTCGTGCTGGGTCCTGAGCGCGACGCCGCCATCCACCGCTGCATCATCCAGGCCCAGCGCGAGTACCCTGACGCCACCAGCGACGAGGCCCAGCGCGGCCGGACGGCGTCCTACAAGGCCTGCATGACGGCGGCCGGTCAGGTTCCTTGAGGCCAGGCTCGTTCAGGATTGGCCCTAAGGGCAATATTCAAACAGGTCACTAATCTGGCCAAATGCGACTGGCGGAGACCACAAGTGTGGAATGCTGGAGCATACCTCCGCCAAATCGACAACCTCCGAACTGAATGGGAGCGTGAACATGATTAATCGAAGGATGTGGCTCTCACTGCTGGCGGTGTTCGTCGCCGTTATGGTGGTGAGCCCACAAGCGTTCGCGCAGCAACAGCGGCGACCGAACATCCTCGTCATCATGGGCGACGATGTCGGCTGGTTCAACATCGGTGCCTACCATCGCGGAATGATGTCGGGGAAGACGCCGAACCTCGACAAGCTGGCGTCCGAAGGCATGATGTTCACCGACTATTACGCCGAAGCAAGCTGCACGGCGGGCCGGGCGAACTTCATCACCGGCCAGTTGCCGATCCGCACCGGGCTGACGACCGTCGGTCAGGCCGGGGCCGACGTCGGCATGCCGGCGCAGGCGGTGACGCTCGCCACCGCCCTGAAGGCGCAAGGCTATGCCACCGGGCAGTTCGGCAAGAACCATCTCGGCGACCTGAACAAGTTTCTCCCGACCCTGCACGGCTTCGACGAGTTCTTCGGATATCTGTACCACCTCGACGCGATGTCCGATCCGTACTGGTACTCGTTCCCGGTCGATCAGGACTACTACAACAAGTACGGCCCGCGCAGCCTGATCCGCAGCTTTGCGACCGACACCGACGATCCGACCGAGATGCCGCGCTGGGGCAGAATCGGCAAGCAGAGGATCGTCGATGAAGGCCCGCTGCCGCCGTTCCCCGACATGTCGAACGTGCAGAACATGCACGACTTGCCGTTCCTGAAGGCGAAGTACGACATGACGACCTTCGACGAGGTGCTGGTCAAGGCGTCCAGCGACTTCATGGACAAGGCCAAGCGGGACGGCAAGCCGTTCTTCGTCTGGCACAACACCACGCGCATGCACGTCTGGACGTTCCTCTCGAAGAAGTACAGCGCGATGCAGAACAGCGAGACCAACTACGGTCTCGAAGAAGCCGGCATGGCGCAGCTGGATGACAGCGTCGGCGCCCTGCTCAAGCATCTCGACGACATCGGCGAGGCCAACAACACCATCGTCATCTTCACCACCGACAACGGCGCGGAGGTGTTCACTTGGCCGGATGGCGGCATGACGCCGTTCAAGAACACCAAGGGCACCGTCGGCGAGGGCGGCTTCCGCGTGCCGGCGATCATCCGCTGGCCGGGCCAGATCAGGCCGGGCACCGTCGAGAACGGAATCTTCTCCGGCCTCGATTGGTTCCCCACCCTGATGGCTGCGGCGGGCAATCCGAACATCACCGATCAACTGCTGAAGGGCGTGAAGCTCGGCGACCGGACCTACAAGAACCACCTCGACGGCTACAACCAGATGGACCTGCTCACCGGCAAAGGCCCATCCAAGCGCCATGAGATGTTCTACTTCGGCGGCGCGAGCCTCGGCGCGGTCCGGGTCGACAACTTCAAGTTTCAGTTCTACCAACAGCCCTATGGCTGGCCCGGAGAGAAGACGACGACAGACATGCCCACCATGGTCAACATACGCCAGGACCCGTTCGAGCGAACGCCGCTCATTCGCGGCGAAAGCCTCAACAACCTGGCGCGTTCGGCTACGGGAACGACTTCTTCGCCCGCGAGTTCTGGCGCTTCGTCCTGGTCCAGCAGTTTGTCGGGAAGCTGGCGGTGACGGCGATCGACTATCCGCCGATGCAGGACCCGGCCTCCTTCAACCTCGAGGCGGTGAAGAAGAAGGTCGAGGAGATGATCAAGAACCGCCCGGGTCAGTAAGGAATTTCCAACCGAACGACAAAGGGGCAGCGCATGTGGCAGGTGCGCTCCCCTTCTCCGCCTCGTCCTACGCGGTCATGTAGATGACCGGCAGCTCGATATCCGACATGGAAGTACCCGCCGCGCAAGCAACAAAGCCTCACCTGCATAGGTCCGATGACACTGTCGAACTATGAGCGGTTCCAGTGGTTGCGCGACTCTCTCGCGAAGGAGATGATGAACAGGACGGGCGTAGCTCGAAGCGTGCGCCCGCCCCGCACGACATCTTCCCGGGCGGGCATCGTAGATTGCGGCGTCCGCTCACCAGCACGGGCAACGTCGATCAGCCGCACGTTGGTCCAGCCAAAGGAACCCGACCCATGAGCACGACCACGGTGCCGTCCCCCTCGCTAAGCATCTGGTGGCTGTTCCTGCTGCAGGGGATCGCCGCGATCCTGCTGGGCGCGATGCTGCTCGCCGCACCCGGCCAGACGCTGGTCGCGCTGGTGCATTTCCTGGGGTTCTACTGGCTCATCATCGGCGTGCTGGCGCTGGTGCGGGTATTCGTCGACCGCTCGGTGCCGTGGATCTGGTCGCTGCTGAGCGGGCTCGTCGGCGTCGCGGCCGGCGTGCTGGTGCTGAAGCATCCGCTGCTCGCGGCCGTGACCGTGCCGACCGTGCTCGTCATTCTGCTCGGCGTGCAGGGGTTGGTGATGGGAGTGATCGACATCGTCGGCGGGCTCAAGGGCGGCGGCATCGGGTCGTTCATCCTCGGCGCGATCAACATCGTGGTGGGACTGCTGCTGCTGGGCTCGCCGGTCGCGGCGGCGTTCGCGGTGCCGCTGGTGTTCGGCGTGCTGCTGCTGATGCAGGGCGTGGCGCTCACGATCCTGGCGTTCCGGGTCCGCGCCTGAGGCCGCAGCTTTCAACAGGTCACGTCACGTTTGGAGCCGGTTGTTTCAGCCAGTCGCCGACGATACAGCCGTCAGAAGCGGGTGATGTTCGCGGCCGGTGGGTTCGGATACCTTCGGAGGCTGGCCTTGTATTCCTCTACGGCCTTCAGCGTCGGCCCGATCACCCACTCGTACATGCGTTCCGATGTTGCGCTCCTCGCGCGGATCCGACTCGATGTTGAAGACCTTGGGGTAGCCGTTTAGCGGCGCGGCGCTGCTGCCCGTCCCCGACAGAAAGTGTGAGCCGCCCCAGCCGCTGCGGCCGGGCGCTACATCGGCGAAGTACGTGCGGAACTGCTTCCAACGCACCGCGACCAGATCCGGGCCGACGAAGGTCAGCAACGCGTCCCGCCGCCCTGTGTCGCTCGTGCCGAGCACCAGGTCAGTCTGATCGACGCCATCGATCGGGCGATCGTCGGGGACCTTGCCGCCCGCCAGACGCGCCAGCGTCGGGAAGAAATCCATGATCGAGAACATCGCGTAGAACGACCGCGGCCGGATCCGACCCGGCCAGCGGATCATCGCGGCGGTGCGGATGGAGCCTTCACTGACGTCGCCCAGTTCGCCGCGGAATGGGCCAGGCGATCCCATGTCCGGCATGTCGCCGCCGAATTCGCGGACCACCTCGCCCTGGGGCCCGTTATCCGACGCGAAGACAACGATGGTATCGTTTTCCAGGCCCAACTCCTTCAGCGCGTCGAGCATCCTGCCGACGATGGCATCTCCCTCCATCAGGGAATCGCCGAACTGGCCGATGCGCGACCGGCCCTCGAAGCGCTTCGACGGCAAATTCGGAAAGTGCGTGCGGGAAATCGGCAGATAAAGAAAGAACGGCTTGCCGGCCGCCTTCTGCCGCGTGATGAAGTCGACGCCGCGGTCCACCAGTTCCCAGTCGATCGCGCGCCGCACCTCCTCCGTGTACGGTTTCACCGCCTTCAGCGGCTCGCCCCGTTTGGCTTCGACGATGTGCGGCCCTCTGTCGAGCGGGATATCGAGCGTCCTGGTCTGCCGGCCCTGGGGAATCATCAGGAAGGCGTCCCAGGTATCGCCGGGCGGGATGCCGTAGAACTCGTCGAAGCCTTTATTTTGCGGCTGGCTGTGCGGCTGCGACCCGAGGTGCCACTTCCCGAATATCGCGGTGGCATAGCCCGCCTCGCGCAACATCTCGGCCATCGTGATTTCCGTCGCCGGGAGTGAGATGGGACTACCCGCTACGGCGACCAGCGACAGCCCGGAGCGGATGGAATAGCGTCCGGTCATCAATGCGGCGCGCGACGGCGTACATCCCGGCTCGACCAGGAACTGCGTCATCCTGAGGCTCTCGGCGGCGAGCTCATCGATGCGCGGTGTCGGGGCCCCGCGTAGCTCGCCACCGCCATACGTACCGAGGTCGCCATAGCCGACGTTGTCGGCGAGGATGAAGAGGATGTTGGGCTTCTGCTGTTGCGCGGCTGCCGGCACGTTCGCCAACGCTACGACGGCCAGCGACACCAGGACGCCAAGCCAGATGATCCTTGTGATACTCATCGTCGATGCCCTTAGGTCAAACCCGCAGGGTTCGCGGCCGCGGAGCCGCCGGTGCGCCAGGCAGGTTGCAGGAGAGGCGCTTGGCACTCCTGACACCGCATTGGCTAGGCCGATATTGGCCTTTGGGGCAACCTTGGTTCATCTTTGTTAGCGGAGCCTCGAGCGCGGTGATCGCGGCGGCGCGCAGTCATCAATTGGACCACGGTCCAATAGATGACCGCAGGGCACAGACGTAGCGTCGTTCGGCTTCAGCGCGCGCGGTAAGGGAAAACCCGATTCATTTTCCATCCGAAGGGAAGTCGCTCATGAAATCGATCGTTCGTTCCCCAGGCATCAGCCGCCGTGTCCTGGTCTCGACCCTGGCAACGCTTCCAGCGCTGGCCGGATCGCTCCGCGTCACGTCTGCACTGGCGCAGGCCCGGCCCGATCCGCTGCCGTCCTGGAACGACGGCGCGTCGAAGACATCGATCACCGATTTCGTCGCGCGCGTCACCACGCAGGGCGGGCCGGACTTCGTGCCCGTGGAGCAGCGCATCGCCACCTTCGACAACGACGGCACGCTGTGGGTCGAGCAGCCGATGTATGTCCAGCTCGCCTTTGCGCTCGACCGCGTGAAGGCGATGGCGCCCCATGCACCCGGAATGGAAGGACAAGCAGCCCTTCAAGGCGGTGCTCGAAGGCGACATGAAGACCCTGGCCGAATCCGGCGAGCGCGGCCTGGTCGAACTGATCATGGTGACGCACGCCGGCATGACGACGCGACGAGTTCGCGAAGATCGCCTCCGACTGGCTCGCGACCGCGCGCGATCACCGCTTCAAGCGGCCCTACACCGAGCTGGTCTACCAGCCGATGCTGGAGCTGCTCGCCTACCTGCGCGCCAACGGCTTCAAGACCTTCATCGTCTCGGGCGGCGGCATCGAGTTCATGCGGCCGTGGAGCGAGCGGGTCTACGGCATTCCGCCCGAGCAGGTGGTGGGCTCGTCGATCAAGACCCGGTTCGAGATGCGCGATGGCCAGCCCGTGCTGTTCCGCCTGCCGGAGATCAACTTCATCGACGACAAGGCCGGCAAGCCGGTCGGCATCAACGAGCACATCGGCCGCCGTCCGATCGCCGCGTTCGGCAACTCCGACGGCGATCTCGAAATGCTGCAATGGACCACGATGGGCGGCGGCGTGCGCCTCGGCCTGATCGTCCATCACACCGACGCCGAGCGCGAATACGCCTACGACCGGCAGTCGCATTTCGGCAAGCTCGACAAGGCGCTGGACGCCGCCGCGGTCAACAAGTGGACCGTGGTCGACATGAAGAAGAGACTGGAAGCGCGTCTTCGCGTTCCAGTAGACCGCGCTGCTGAGGCACACATGACGCCATGACACCGCGCAGCCTGCTGATTGGCTCCCTCGGCGCTCGGCACGATGCTGGCCGGCGTCGTGATCGGCGCGTTCGCGACCGGCATCGAGCAGCGGACGCGACCAAGGCCGGGGTCGGAAGCTGCGCCGCCTATGCGGGCGTCCCCGCCGAAGAAGGCGACACCGCCGGCATGGCGTTCATCCCCGGCGGCACCTTCACGATGGGCTCCGAGCGGCATCAGCCGGAGGAGCGCTTCACCCACGTCGTGCGCGTGGACGGCTTCTGGATCGACCGGCACGAGGTGACGCAACGCGCAGTTCGAGCAAGTTCGTCGAGGCGACCGGCTATCGCACGCTGGCCGAGCGCGGGCTCGATCCCAAGGCGCATCCCGGCATGCCCAAGGAGCTGCTCGTTCCCGGGCTCGGTCGTTTTCATCCCGCCGACCGACGTGCGAGGCGGCGGCACGGATCACGCAATGGTGGCAATACGTGGCCGGGCGCGAGCTGGCGCCAGCCGAGCGGCCCCGGCAGCACGATCGCCGGCAAGGACAATCATCCGGTCGTGCACATCGCCTACGAGGACGCGCTCGCCTATGCGCGCTGGCGCGGGCGCGAGCCTGCCGACCGAGGCGCAATGGGAGTTCGCCGCGCGCGGCGGCCGCGACGGCGAGGACGACTGGTCGAGCGCCTTCGATGCCGACGGCAAGCCGATCGCCAACACCTGGCAGGGCATCTTCCCGGTCCTCAACACCAAGGACGACGGCTACGCCGGCACCGCGCCGGTCGGATGCTTCAAGCCGAACGGCTACGGCCTCTACGACATGATCGGCAACGTCTGGGAATGGACCAGCGACTGGTATCGCGCCGGGCCACCCGCGCGAGGCGGCGGCCAATCCCACCGGCCCCGAGCTCGTGTCGCTCCGCGTCGCCCGCGGGCAGGCCGCGAGCCGCGTGATCAAGGGCGGCTCCCACCTGTGTGCGTCCAACTACTGCGCCCGCTATCGCCCGGCCGCCCGGCATGCGCAGGAAACCAACCTGGGCGCGGCGCATCTCGGGTTCCGGACCGTGCTCAACCGGCCGAACGCCGCAACGTCGCCGTGACTGCGAAAACCCGAGAGCGGAGGGGCTTCCTTCCGGCTGCTCCAACGCGAAAGGACCGCACCATGATCGTCACCCTTCGGTTCGCACGAGGTATCGTTCTGGGCCTCGCCGCCGCCGGCCCCGTCAGCATCTCGGCCGCAGCCGCCGGGGAGGGCTCGTCCGATACCGGGCGGCCGCCGCCCTTCGGCTATTATGCCATCGAGCGCGGCCAGCCGGCGCCGGGTGCGTACAGCAGGCCCACCGCCTACGGATCTGAAAGCCGGCGAGGGAGCCGTACGGGCCACAGGCGCAGGTAGCGCGCGTGTAGCCCGGTGAGCGGAAGCTGCCGAAGGAGTAGGCACGTGCCGCGATCCGAATCTCAGGGGCCAGATCGAACAGCCCGCGGACAAAGAGCAGCTGAGAGCCCGTTTGAGAATGCGTTCAAGTGTGGAAAGCCGTTGCCCGTGCTTCGAGACGCGCGCGTTCCGCGTGCTCCTCAGCATGAGGGCGGGTCTCTATGCGACGCCCCACATCCTCATCCTGAGGAGCGGTCCGAAGGACCGCGTCTCGAAGGACGCAACGAGCGATCTGCACACCGCTTCTCACATTCTCGAACAAACTCCGAGCGAAGGGCATTTTGAGGAAAGTCCTGGCCGATGGGCTTCACACTGTCGTCCATTCTGACAGCCCTGATCTTGTTCGCCGCGATGGTGGCGCTGGGCGAGCTCGGCCGGCGCGGCGGCCACTGGCGCGCGCTGAGAGATCCGGAAGGCGCCTTTGAAGGCGGAGGTGTCATCGACGGCGCCATCTTCGCTCTGCTGGGACTGATCATCGCGTTCACGTTTTCCGGCGCAGCCTCCCGGTTCGACACGCGCCGCACGCTGATCGTCGAGGAGGCGAACGCCATCGGCACGGCCCATCTCCGGCTCGACCTGCTGCCGAGCGATTCGCAGCCTGCCTTGCGGGACCTCTTCAGGCAGTATGTGGACTCCCGGCTGCAGATGTATCGCCTGTTCCCGGATATCGAAGCGGTCAAGGCGGAGCTCAAGACGAGCCAGCGCCTGGAGGGCGAAATCTGGAGCCGGGCGCTGGCCGCCGCGCAAGGCTCGCAGCCTGCCACCATGCTGCTCGTTCCAGCCCTGAACCGGATGTTCGATATCGCCACCACGCGGGCAATGGCGGTGCAGATGCACCCGCCGCCGACAGTCTTTGCGATGCTGTTTGTCTTGGCGTTGATCGCCTCCGTGGTCGCCGGCTACCACACCGCAAGGTCCGATACAGGCGACTGGCTGCGGATAGTCGGCTTTGCGGCGGTCACGTCGCTTGTTTTCTTCGTCATCCACGACATGGAGTTTCCGAGGTTCGGACTGATCCGCCTTGACGCCTTCGATCGGGTTCTGGCGGACCTTCGCGAAGCCATGAAATGATCGCGTGAGAGTCAGCGTTTGCTCTTCTTCCCCGCCGGCTTCGCGGGCCGGAGCTTGTCGCCGTAGTCGCGATAGAGCTCGGCAAAATCCTGCGAACTCAACAGTCTCGGACCGATTAGGCGGGCACATCCCGCCATCGAGGCCCGATCTTGCAGGGGCTGCGTCGAGGTCTGACCAGTGAAAAATGTGAAGCTCTGGAGAAAGGCCCGAGGTGAGGTTCCGAATAGCGCGTCGGCTTCGAGGGAAAGCCGGCGGTAACGATGACAAGGGCATCGGCCGTGAATTGAATTCAACTCCGCCGTGCAGGTTAATGGAATGCGCGCCATTATTTGTAAATTGCCGATCTCGCCACTCGGCTGGGCGCCGGCTTTTCCGCAGGCGAGATCGAGAAAGTAACCCAAGCGTTGAATCCCTCCGGCCGGTTCTCGGCAGCAAACTCGTAGTAGCCCTTCAGATTGAGATAACCCTGCATGCCGGCTATCGGAAACAAGTACCCGATCTGCGGACCCACACCGATCACCCGTGATTTGAAATCGCCCAGAATGGGCGACTGGCCCGTGTCCGCGGTGAGCTGCTGATAGAAGTAACCGACCACGCCGACATGAACCTGCGCTGAGAGAAACTTCGAAGCGCCCCAGTCCAGATGCCAGTCGATGCCATTCTGATAGTCGGTACTGTGATTCTTGAAATTGTAGGTCAAGCCGGTCACTGCGGAAAACTCGTATCCGGTTGCCGGATTGAAGTAGGTGTAGCCGAGGCCGCCATCAGCCGCGCCGTGACCAATGCCGAGATTGGTAAGGTTACCGGGGTCGTAGGTTCCCACTGGGATGTCGCCCATCCCGTAGATCATGAAATTGTGGACCCCGTGATTCCAGCGCAGCGACGCCGTCGGTTAGAGATCGCCAAAGGCGAACCTGCTGTCCGAGATGGTGCCGGTACGCGTCGTCGTTACGCCGCCGATCGATGCGGTCAACGTACCGTCCAGTGACGTCCTGGGGCCGCCAAATGCACCGGTCATCCCGACCGCAAGCTGGCCGCCCAACACGGGCGACGCGAACACATAGTTTGCGTTGACGAAATCGGCTGGCACGCGTGCCCGCAGAGTTGCATTGAGGTTGACGTTGACCGTCGGATCGAGTCTGCCGATCGTAATCTGGCGCGCCGCCGCAACCTCGCCGCCGGCGCTGACGCCGGTGAAATAGAGCACGTTGGCGAACGACCATCCCGGCTGCGCCGGGACCGCGGCAAGGCTGCCGAACTGTCCCGGCAACCAGAAGCTGACGCCACCCTCGTCGGCCTGTGAAGGCCCTTGGCTGCCGATGACGGCGAGAATAGCGATGACGACAGGCGAGAGGAAAGCCGTCACGCCTTTCGTTCGATCGCTCGATGTGAGTGTCAACGTGTGCCCCCTTCGTTGCACACAAATCTCCCGGCACGAGAGAAGTCTAGCCGATGCCTGCAGCAGCCGTCCCGCGGCAAGGGATTCGTTCAGCGAAAATCCGCGATAGCGGGAGCGAAACGTCATCGAGTGTGGCATTCGCGCACCATGATTTCCCAGCGGCCGTAGGAGCCATCTCCGATGCCGTATCGGCGCGACAACGGTGAACAGTAGGACGTGTGCGGTCGTGTCATGGACGTCCTCATTACCTGCCAAATTGCGTCAGGCTGAACGCCTTGGGATTGGGGTGCTGTTCCAGCGACTTCTGGTACTCGCCGATCAGCTTGAGATAGGGGCCGATCACCCAGGCGCTGGTGCCGATGACATTCACCTCCTCGCGCGGATCGGCCTCGATGTTGAAGATCGCCGGAAAGCCGGTCGTCTCGATGCGGTTGCCGCCCAGGCCGGACATCGCCGGGTTCCCGCCCGAGGCCACGAACGCCTTCGGGTAGATCCGGAACCCCCGCCAGCGCACCGCCGCGATCTCCTCCCCGATGAAGGTCATCAGGCTCTCGCGGTTGGACTTCTCCTGCTTGCGGTGAAGAACGCGCTCTGGTCGACGCCGTCGATCGGCCGATCGGTCGGCATTTTTGCGCCGATGATGCCGGCGAGCGTCGGCGCGAAGTCGTGGATGGACACCATCTCGTTGCTTGCGCGCGGCGCGATCTTGCCCGGCCACTTGACCATGCCGACGGTGCGGATCGAGCCTTCCAGCGCGTCGCCGAGCTCGCCGCGGAACGGGCCGTTCGAGCCGCTGCGGGAGTCGAACGGGCCCGCTGTCGGGGCAGCCGCGTTGTCCGAGAGCCAGACCACGAGGGTGTTGTCCTCGATGCCGGCGGCCTTGATCGCGTCCAGCACCTGCCCGGTGCGGTGGTCGAGCTCCATGATCGCATCGCCATACGGGCCGATGCGCGATTTTCCCGTGAACTCCGGTGCCGCCAGCGTGGGGTAGTGGGTGTGGGTGAACCCGACGTAGAGGAAGAAGGGTTGCCGGGCCCTCGCCTGGCGCTCGATATACTCGACCGCCGCCTTGGCGATGTCGCCCTCGACCTGCCGGCGGTACTCCGTCGTGTAAGGCCGCACCTTCCGCAGAACGCCGCTCGCCTCGCCTTCCCAGATCCAGGGCTCGGCCGCGGCAATGGCGGCCTCGGGCATCCCGGCGCGCGCCATGCCGTCGCGATACAAGGTGCCGTCGGTGCTCTCCATGACGCCGACCCGGTATTCGTCAAAACCCTGGCGGGTCGGCCAGCTCTGCTCGCTTGCTCCGAGATGCCACTTGCCGGCCATGGCGGTGGCGTAGCCTTGGGCTTTGAACAGCTCGGCCATCGTCACTTCGCCGGCCTGCAGGGTGTTCGGCGTGCCCCCGACGATGATGCTGCTCAGCCCCGCACGCTGCGAACAGCGTCTGGTCATGAATGCCGCGCGCGACGGCGTGCAGCCTGGCTCCACCAGGAACTGCGTCAGCCGCAATCCCTCGCGGGCGATCTGGTCGATGCGCGGCGTCGGCATGCCCCGGACCTCGCCGGCCCCATAGGCGCCGATGTCGCCGTAGCCGACGTTGTCGCCCATCATTACGACGACGTTCGGCCGCTCTTGGGCGTTTGCCGAGCGCGGGAGCACGGCGCCGGCGAGAGCAGTCGCCGCCATCAAGGCGGCGCCGACCAGAAGATCGCGGCGTTTGATGGGCCGGCGGCGAGGCGAGGATTTGCCGTGCAGCGTCTGATCGGATCGCTCGTCGTTCATGATGCTCCCCTTCTTGCGACCATTGCGAATTTCAAGTGACGTTGCGGACGACAGAGTCGTTTTCTTCACCGCTCCCGGAGGGAGAGATCCGACACTGCATCCTTCGAGACGCGGTCCTTCGGACCGCTCCCCGGATCGAGTCCGGGGCAGGCTCTCAGGATGAGGATGTGGTGCGCACGACATCACCAAACTCCTCATGCTGAGGAGCGCGCGGAACGCGCGCGTCTCGAAGCACGCACATTGCACGTGCGGGCTCATGTACCGTCCGTCATGCTCTCGCCTCATGCCCAGAACCCGAGCGTGCGCTCGATCAGCCAATACGCCGCCAATGCGCCGATGGCGTAGGCGGCCGCCACATCGACGCGCGCCAGCGTCCAATCCCGGCCCACGGGCGTCAGACGGGTCATCGCGCGCGGCACCCCCCACGCAAGCGCCATGACGAGCGCGACGAATGCGAGCTGTCCGACCTCGACGCCGAGATTGAAGAACAGCAGCGCGAGCGGGATCGCGTGCTGCGGCAGTCCGACCTCGCTCAGTGCGCCGGCAAAGCCGAAGCCATGCAGCAGGCCGAACGCGAACGCGACCAGCCACGGCCAGCGCGCCGTCAAGCTCGGATGACCGCGTCGCGCGTTCACGATCTCGGCGGCGACCAGCATGATCGAGAGCGCGATCGTCGCCTCGACCGGCGGCGCCGGGCACGTGGACGAAGCCGAGCGTCGCCGCGGCGAGCGTGATGCTGTGCGCGAGCGTGAATGCCGTCACGGTGACGGCCACGCGCGCGCCAGTCCGCGCACCAGGATGATCAACGCCAGCACGAACAGCAGGTGATCGAAGCCGAGCAGGATGTGCTCGATCCCGAGCCGCAGATAGGTGACGGCGACTTCGGCCTGCTCCCTCGGTTCGCCTTGACGACGAAAGACGTCGTGGTCGGGGTGAGTCGATCGGTGTGCGTTGTGCCGGCGAGATCCTGCACCCGCACCAGCACGTCGGTGAAGGTCGACGACAGTCCCGTCGACTGCGATGGTTTCCCGGCGAGCCCGCCGGCGCGCCGGATGGTGCGGCGCTCGACGTAGGCGCCGCCGGTGAACAGCGCGCGCGGCGCAGCGACGTCCTGCGTGCCCTCGGGCAGGCGGACGTACAGCGCGAGCCGGAATTCCTCGCCCAGCGCCGGTACCTTGAACAGCAGGTCGTAGGTATCCGCCGCGGTCTGCCGCAGCTCCAGATAGCCCGGCCGCACTTCGTGCGCGTGCGCGGCGGGCGCGACCAGCAGAGCCCGCCAGGCTCAGAAGCATGAGCAGGCGCCTCATCGCACGGCTCCCGCGGCTTCCTTGCTCGTTCGCGCGCGCGGCCGGCGGTTCCTCCACCACGATCTGGTAGCGCGCGCGCAGGGTGCGATAGAGCGTCGCCTCGGCTTCCAGCCGACGCGCATTCATCCACTCCCGCCGCACGGCGGGACGGACGGCATCGAGCGGCAGCAGCCTCCTTGCGTGCGCTCGCTGACGAGGACGAAATGCAGTCCGTAGCTCGACGCGACGGGTCCCTGCCAGCGCCCCTGCTCCGGCTTGAAGAGCTGTTCGGCGAAACGCTCGCCGAAGGTGCGGGCGACGTCGCTGCGAGGCATATCGCGGAACTCGTCGCCGAGCAGGAAGTGGTCGCCCAGCGCCGCGACATCCGTTTCCGCGTTGATGTCTGCAAGCTTGGCGGCAACGGACTGGGCGTCGCGTTCCAGCGCGTCGGGCGTGCCGCGCTGAGGTAGACGTGCCTGAATGTCAGCCGATCCTCGCTCCTGAACCGTTCGGCATTCGACGTCAGATACGCCGCGAGCTCTGCGTCGCTCGGCTCCGCGGCCGCCATGTCCTCGACGACGAATTCCATCTTCTGGCGCAGGCGGCGGCGAATGACGATGTCGTCGCGATCAAGCCCCAGCGCCCTGCCCTCGCGATAGAACACCTCGTCGCGAATGTAGTCATCGACGAGGCCGCGCAGCTCCTCCGCGCTCGGCGGGCGTTGCCAGGTGCGGGCGAAGCCGTTGGCCAGGTTCTCGATCCGCGCCGTGGAAACGACGATCCTCGCCGGCTCCTCCGCTTCCTTCTTGCCGACCAGATTGAAGAGACCGAACAGCGCTGCCCCGAGGACGAGGAAGTGCAGCAGCGGCTCCTTCAGCAGACGCATCATGGCGTGTGTCAGCCGACCTGCCTGGCGAGGCGAACGAATCGCGCGATTTCTTGCTCGGGCCCATAAGCGCGAACGAGGCCGAGCCCGTAGGCCTCGCCGAGGCCAAGCCCTCCGTTCGCGATCGCGTGGATCACGTCCTGGCCCGATACCAGCACCACCTGATCGGGCTGCGGGCCGGTCACGTGCACCTGTGCGCGCAACCCGCCCGGACCGGCCTCGAAATGCGTCCACAGCATCGGCTCGATGAGGACCAGCGAGAACGACAATGGCGGCGCCTCGTCAGCATCGGCGCCCAGTATCGCGGCGAACGCCTCCAGCGCCTTCACGGTCGCCCGATACTGCAACCCGAAAGCATCGGCGGAGCTTTCGCGCCGCGGTAGCCGCTTCGCCGTCGTCGCAGCCGAGATCGCACCGACGACATGCAGCGCGTCCGGATAGGTCCAGTTCAGGATCCCACGCGCGAACGAGACCTCGCTGTGGTAGCCGCAGGCCCGGCTTGCCGACGCCGACGACAAGGCGAGCAGCGCCGCCCCGAGCACTAGGGCGTAGGGGGCCGGCGCTTTCGGCAGGCGTTTCACGGCGTGTACCAGATCGGCGAGGTGTAGGCGCGTTCCTGCGTCACCATCGGCACCTCCGGCGGCATGCTGATATTGAAGCGTTTGGCTTCGTAGGCGGTCCAGCGCGGCGTCGGGATCTCCAGCACGCGGGCGTAGTAGAAGGCCCGCATCGACGCGTCGAAGTCCGGGTCCTTCCACACCGTTATCAATTCCGTCGCGCCGATCGTGTTGGTCCAGCTCGCATTGGGCACATCGACCGTATTGCCGACTGGCGGAAGCTTGCCGTCTGCGCCCGCCTTGCGGTCTCCGGACCATGCAACGTCGTAGACCTTCTCCTGGGCCTCCCCGCGGGCGTCGAGCCATCCCTTGACGATCTGGATTCGATCGAGATTCGCGCCGATCGGATCGCGCAGGGCAGCGACGAGCAAGGTGGGCGCCTTCCCGGCCGGCGCCTGGCGCAGATCGCCGCCCATCGGTACGCCCTTCGCATAGCCGACCTCGGCCGGGCTCCGCGTGTTCGCGTCGCTGGCCTCAAAGTCGAAAGCCGCCGAAAAAGCGTACGACCATGCGCGGTCCCGTGGTGGCATACACCTCCTTGCGCTTCATGGCGTCCCAGAGCGCCTCGCGCGTGTTGTCCGTCGCCCAGATGCCGGCGTAGCCGGACGACGCCTGCTCCCAGGCCATAAGCTTCCTGCCGCCGAACTCCATGACGACGTCTTTGACGCGCTCCGGGTTCGGTTCGACGCCGGAGTGCTTGCCGAAGAAATTCTCTTCCTCCACGGCGGGCAGCGAGGTATGCGCGTCGGTGCTGCCGACCATTCCGAACTTGAACGGGTTGACGCCGAGCTGCTGTTCGATCTTGAGCCCGTTCTTCAGCGCCTGGCGGGAATATTCGTACTGAATCATGCTCGGCTTTTTTGGCGCCAGGGTCAGATTGCCCTTGTCCCAGATCTCATAGCCGGCGAACTCGTCGGTCGGCGAAAGGGATGGGTGCGACTCGCCATCGCCCTTGATCTGGGTCGTCTCGTAGATCGGCTCCCAGCGGGCGCGCGTGGCGGCCCACTCGCGCGTGAGCGGGTTGCCCTTGTGGGTCTCGACCGCGAACATCAGGCCGTTGCTGAGGTTGCCGTTGTGCGGAATCGCAAGCAACGAACCGCCCGTCCTGTCCTCCCAAGCCTGCATCCACTTCCAGAGATCCTCCGGGTTCTCGCTCTCCGCCGTGGTGAAGGGTAAGACCTGGTCGGCCTTCGCCTTTCCGTCGCGATAGATCACGTTGCGGTGCAGGTTGTTGCCGGAATTGTTGCTGGTCCATTCGTAACCGATGAAAGCGGTGAATCGGCCCGGCTCGTTGTATTTCTCCATGATCGCCGTCTGCCGTTCCCAAAGGGATCGCGTCAGCTTGGGATCCAGCATCACGGGTGGGATCCTGCCCGTGGACAGCGCGGTGACAACGTCGTACGCCGCTTTGACGGCGGTCTCGCCGCCCGTCTTGATGGCGTCGTGCCACGTCCTCACTTGCGGATCCGTGAGCAGCTGAGGATTGCCGTTGGCGATTTCGTTCATGACGCCCATGGCGTCGGAATGATCGGCCACCACAACCCAGTCGAGCGGCCGCGAAAGCTTTGCCGGGACCCCGGTCGCGGAGACGACCTCCTCGCCGCGGGCGAACCGGATGGCCTCCTCCGGACCGAGACTGTTGCCGGCGGTGCGGGCATCCAGCGACATGGAGGTATGCAGGTGGCTGTCGCCCCAATAGACCCGGGTCGGATAGTTCCGCCCAGCGTAGGGTGAGAAGCCAGGCCTCTTGAACAGCTTGCCGGTCGTTGCGGGATTGAGCGTGCCGACGTCGCCGACGGTCGGGGGCTGCTGCTCCTGAGCGGCGGCGCTCGTGGCGGCAATCACGACCGACAGCGCCAGACCGATTGCCTGCAAACGCCGCGAGTTCGTTTTGTGCGTGGGGTTCATCTGCGGAGCTCCTTTGACCGCTACGGAATGTACCAGATGGGCGACGCGAACGTCCGCTCTTGCGCGACCACCGACACGTCGGAGCCATGCGCACGGTGCAGTGCTTGGCGCCGCATAGCGCGGCGTTGCGGGGAATTGCCTTACGATTTTTGATCAGAGCGCTCGTCGCTCATGGTGCCTCCTCGCTCGTACTCATAAATCCGATCCCATCGCCGCTCAGATGGTGGTCGGTAAGGCGTTGCGCAGCAGCGTCCTGAGCAGGATGCCGCCCAGAATGCAGGCAAGCGTTAACGAGAGCGCGGCCTCACTCATGTGCCCCTCGGCCCTCGCATCGGCATCCCCTCCTCAACGTGTGGCGCCTACAGGTACGCCGTTTAGGCGCTGACCCACAGCAGGGCCCAGGCGATCAGGCCGATCACCCCCGCCTTCGCGCTATAGGCCGTGGCGTTGCCGGACATGCCCAGCCGCAGCGATTGCCGGTCGAGGTCGGGGGGAATCGAAACGGTGGCCGGGAACGTGGTGGCGCCGCCGATCGCGGTGGTCCGTGCCAGCGTCCCCGACGCTGCGATCTGGCCTTGCCCCACCCCTTGCGGAATCTCGGTCACCGCCGCGTCGAACAGGCGGCCCGGATGGTTGTCGAACACCAGTTGCACCGGCGTGCCCTTGCGGATGGTCTGGAAACCGTTCTTGAGCTTCGAGAACACCAGCCAGACGAGGACGAGGTAGAGACCCGCGATGATGAGCACGGCCTAGCTCCGGTGAGCTGATGCACGGATGCCTTCCACGGCCGGCAGCATGTCGCTTGCGTCCCGGACCGGTTGCCAGGATCGAATCCTGATGCCCGGTTCGCCGGCGCGCTATTGGCCTTAGGGGCAATCGAGGAGGGCGCGGTTCCCGCCGGCGGACGCTGGTCTGCCTTGCGCTCGCGAGTCGCGAACCCGCACCGCAATAGGGACAAGACAGATTGCCGTGTAACGCTTCATGCAGCCGCGAGCGCGGCCGTCGAATGTGCACGAGCGTGTGGGGAGGGCCGGACCCCACAAAACGCGTGGCGGACCTTACTTCTTCTTCCTCTTTTTCGGCTTCTTCGACCTCTTGGCCCTCCTCCTATCGAAACTGCCGTCGCGCGCAACATTGATGGCCGCGACCCGGAACGGGCCGGCGCGAGCGAGCTTCAGGGCCTTGTCGCGGTCGTACCACCACGTCTCCGCGACCCCGCTTGCGTAGCGCGGCTTGATCGCCGGCTTGGCATAGACGTTCCAATACGCCAGCCAGTGCGCGGCCTTGGACCACATCGGAATCCAGTAGCGTCCGGCGCGGATCAACCGATCGAGCGCACGGCACGCGACGTTGAGCTCGGCGCGGCTGCCGGCAGCGATGGCCGTTTCGATCAGCGCGTCGATCGCCGGCTCGCGAATGCCGGCGAGGTTGAACGACCCCTTGGTCGCCGCCGCCTGCGAGCCGAAGTACGGGCGCAACGCCTCGCCCGGCGTGGTGGAGAAATTGGCGCGCTGGATGACGATGTCGAAGTCGAACTCGTCGACGCGGCGGCGATACTGCACCGGATCGACGACGCGCACGTTGGCATCGATGCCGAGCTTGCCCAGGTTCTTGATGAACGGCATGGTGTGCGGCTGGAACGTCGGCTCCTCGAGCAGGAACTCGATGGTGAACGGGTCGTCCTTGGAGTTGACGCGCTTGCCGTCCTTGATCGTCCATCCGGCCTGCCGCAGGAGCTCGCCGGCGCGGCGCAGCAGCGCGCGGTCATGGCCTGAGCCGTCGGACACCGGCGGCACGTACGGCGCGCCGAACACCTCGTCGGGCACCTTGCCGCGCCACGGCTCGAGCAGCACGAGCTCCTCGGGACCGGGCCGGCCGCGCGCCATCAGGTCGGAATTCTGGAACACCGAATGCGTGCGCTCGTACGAGCCGTACATGATGTGCTTGTTGGTCCATTCGAAATCGAAGGCGTCGATCAGGGCTTCGCGCGCCCGCGGGTCCTTGAACTGCTCGCGCCGCGTGTTGACGAGCCAGCCCTGGCCGCCGGACGGGGAATGGTCCGCAACGACTTCCTTCTTGATGCGGCCGTCGCGCACCGTCGGCAGGTCATAGCGCATCGCCCAGATGCGCGAGGAGAGCTCTTCGCGGAACAGGTAGTTCCTGGCCGTGAAGCCCTCGAACTCGACCGCGCGGTCGCGATAGAACTCGTAGCGCAGGACGTCGAAGTTCAGCTTGCCGCGGAAGATCGGGAGGTCGGCGCCCCACCAGTCCTTCACGCGCTCGTACTCGATGTAGCGCCCGATCTCGAAGCGGCCGACCTTGTAGGGGCCGGAACCGAGCGGCGCCTCGGTCGTGCTCTCGTCGAACGCCTTTCCGGCATAATAGGCGCGCGAGAAGATCGGCAGACTTGCGACGAACAGCGGCAAGGTACCGGCGCGGGTAGCGAAGCGCACCACCACGGTGACGTCATCCGCCGCTTCGGCGCCTTCCATGCCCTCCAGCCCTTGCGCGATATTCGGATGGCCCTTTGCCTTGAGGGTGGTCAGCGAGAAAGCAACGTCGTGTGCCGTCAAAGGCGTGCCGTTGTGGAATTGCGCCTGCGGCCGCAACAGGAACCGGTAGGTGCGCCCGTCCGTCGAGATGCGCACGACACGGGCGGCGGCCGCATACAACGAATCCGGCTCGTCGAGCGACGGTGCCAGCAGAGTGGCGAAGGTCCAACCCATGCCCTGCGCGCCGTCGCCCTTGAGGATGTAGCTGTTGAGCGAATTGAACGTCAGGAACGACTGATTGTAGGCGCGCGTCGGGCCGATGAACGACAGCGTGCCGCCCTTCGGCGCGTCCGGATTGACGTAGTCGACATGCTGAAAGTCGGCCGGATACTTGAGATCGCCGTAGGCCGAGAGGCCGTGGGTCTCGATCTCGTTCGCGTAGGCCCGCGGAGCGAACGGGCGCAGTCCGACGGCCGCGAGTGTCCCGGCGCCGATGACCAGCATGCTGCGGCGGGTTATGGGACGGACCCGAAATCTCTCGAGGGTCATGGTGGCGATTCTTCGTTGCCCATCGCTTTCGATCTTACACAATCTTGGCTTCTTCCATGGCCTGCTGCATGTCGCTTCGTACCGCCTCGTAGAGCGCACCCCACGCTTCCCTCAGCTCCGGAGTGAATGCCGAGGCGAAGTGCGCCTCCAAGGTCCAGAGCAGTGCGTCACCGAAGGCCGCAAGATGCGATGGCGTCACGCCGAGTTGCACATGCCAGCGACCGATGGGGCTGCCGATCGACTGAAACATTTCCGGGTTGTCGAGCGCGCCGACGAGGGCGGCGATCGTGTCCATCAGCTTGCGTTGCTGCCCCTCCATTTCATCGGGGAACATGCGTCGGGCTTCCGGAACGAGCTCGAAAAGGCGCTGGTAGAACGTTTTGGCGATCTCGCGATGAGTCGGCCAGATCGCGTCGAACGAATCACGAATTTGCGCAATCTGGTCGACGTTCGCGATCGCACGCGCCGGCTCGGAAGAGCGGAATTGAGGGTCTGACCCCTCGACAATCAGTCCCATGATGGTCTCGCCTCCGTTGACAAGACCGATCATGACGCTCGATCCACCGCCGCGCCATTGGCCTTAGGTGCAGCGGCACCGACATGCGCTTTCGTGCCGGCGCATGCGTAAGGGCGAGCCAGCGCGGTGCCATGGCGACGTCTGCCCAATATTTGGGCGGCCGCCCAGGACATTGCGCCCCTGATTGGAGTATTCTTGCTCGACCCCTTCATTCACCGGCCGGACGACGCGCGCGGACCTGTCAAATGACCACACCAGCGGCAGCAGTTCTGACACGTATTCTGATTGCGGACGACCATGAGGTGGTCCGTGCCGGCCTTCGCTCCGTTCTGGAGGCCCACGACGGGTGGCAGGTCGTGGCGGAGGCCGCCGACGGAAAGGACGCCATCGCCAAAGCCATGGAGACGAAGCCGGACGTCGCGATCGTCGACTATTCGCTCCCGCTCATGAACGGCCTCGAAGTCACCCGCAAGATTCGCACCGCCGTCCCGCAAACCGAGGTCTTGATCTTCACCATGCACGACAGCGAGACCCTCATCGGCGAACTGTTGCAAGCCGGCGCGCGCGCGTTCCTGCTCAAGTCCGACGCCAATCAGTATCTGCTGACCGCGGTCGAGTCGCTTGCGGCGCGCAAGCCGTTCTTCATCGGCAAGCCTTCCGAGCAACTGCTTGAGACATTTCTGTCGGCACAGGAGCAAGGTGCCCCGGCCCTGCTGACGCCGCGCGAGCGCGTGGTCGTACAGCTGATTGCGGAGGGCCACAGCAACAAGAAGATGGGCGAGATTCTCGATGTCAGCATAAAGACCATCGAGTCGCACCGGGCGACAGCCATGCGCAAGCTGAACGTCACCTCGACCGCCGCGCTGGTGCGCTACGCCATCCGCAACAAGATCGTGGAACCGTAGCGAAAGCCGTCACAGATACGTCCGCCGATGCGCTCCGACCAAACGGTTAACAATCGGCGATTCGCCAGGGTTTGTGAGTTGCGCTTGTGCGTTTGGAACTCTACAAAAAGCAACGAAACGCTGCTCGCGACGCACGCGATCCTGTGCGTGCGATCATGGCAGGCGCTTTTGTGGCGGCCGGGGTGGCGTCCGCCGCTTGGGAGTCGGGCATAGATCGTCGTACTCTCCGAGGTTGTGGCGATCATGCATCGTAAGCAATTTTCGATTGCATTTCGCAGAACGAACTTGAAGTGCTGCGGCTTACCTCCGGGCCACCAATGGGAAGAGGTGAAGAGGCGCCGCCGCCGTGCGCAACGGTTGCGAAAACTGAGCTACGCCCGCGACGCGACCGGCTCGCGCCGGGCCGTCGTCGCCGGATCGCCGATGCGCACGGCGGGCTCTGCGCGCGCCGGCCAGCCGGCGAGCAGCCCGCGCAGCGCCGCCACGAAGGCGAGCGGCTGATCGACCATGACGTGGTGGTTGGCCTCGGGGACCGCCACGAAAGGCGCGTCGGGCCGGGCGAGGCTGCGCATGTAGGCGAGGCCCTCGTCGGTGATGAGCTTGGAGCGGCTGCCCCACATGACCCCGACCGGACACTTGGCGTTGGCAAAATCCTGGGTCGAATCGCGCCAGGTGAAATTCCGCCACATGAACGGGTCGAATCGCCAGGTCCAGCCCTCGCCGGCGCCGTCTTCCAACGGCACTTGCTTCAGCGATCCCCGCGCGATGTGGTCGGCTATGAACAGGTGCTCGCACGGCTGCGCCGGAAGGAAGCGGAAGCGCACCAGCGCATCCTCCAGGCTGCGATAGATCCTGGTGGGTTTTGGTTCGCTGCGCGGACCGCGCCTGGCCTCGCGCGCCTTGCGTGCTTCGGGCGACAACACCGGAATATCCAGCATGACGGCGCCGCCAAGGCGGTCGCCCGCGACCGCCGCCGCCCCGATGGTCGGAACGCCGCCGAATGAATGTCCCAAGAATACCGGCTTGGTCTTTGCGGCGAACAGGCCGCTTTTGTCCGCCACCACCAGCGCCTCCTCGATCGACAGATCGGTCGAGTAGGATGATCGCCAGTCCGAGCCGCCCATGCCGGACCAGGATGGCGCGGCGACGCGATAGTCGGCGGCAAGAAACGGTGCCACAAAGCTCCACCAATCGGCGTGCGCGCCGTTGCCGTGCAGCAGCAGCAGGCCGGGCTTGCCGACCTCGCCCCACGTCAGCGTCTCGATGCGCGCGCCCTCAACCTCGTGCCACGTCCGTTGCGGCGCGTCGCGCAGCGCATCCTCGAACCAGGCCGGCGCTGCCGGGCGCTGCCCGCGCAAATGCGCAAGCGGCGCAATCTGGTTGGGGTCGTGCGGCATCAGGCGCGTGCCATGTTCTGCAGCGCCTTGAACGTGTCCGGTCCGATCCATTTGGCGGTGGGATTGGACACCATCAGATTCGGCACCACCTTCGCATCTTTGTCGTGCACGAGCTTCTTTCCCTTGGCCGGGCCGGCGTGGAGAACCGAATCCGTCGCCCCCATGTCGTATCACTGCGCCAGTTCGGCAAACAGATCGTCGAAGCGTCCTGCTATGGTGTCCCATGAGTATGCAGGGTTCAGCGCGGCTTCAAACCCCGCTTGCGCCAGTTGCTGGCGGCGCTGCGGATTGTCATAAAGGTTGCCAAGAGCCTGGGCGACGCCTTCGGCGGAAACCTCAGCCAGCTCCAGTGCGGAAAACTCCGGTATGTAACTCCTCACCGGCGGGATCATCTCCGCCCGCCCGCTCCAAATTTCGGCGCAGGCACTGTGGGCCGGAACGATCTGGGCCGCGCCGGCGGCGCCGTGCTCGAAGCTGACAAGACCCCAACCTTCTCCCATCGACGTGTTGATGCCCACGTCGCAAGCGTTGTACAGCAAGTTCAACTCCCGGTCGTCGACGACGCCCCCCGCAAGCGGGTTCAGATAGACCCGCTCTTCGAGTCCGAACCGCTCGACCAGCGATCTGATTTGATCTGTCTCCGGCTCGCCTCTGACCGCATGATGCAGACATAAGCGTACATTGGCCGGTTTGCCGGCGGCAAAGCGGGCGAATCCTGCGATGGTCAGATCAATGCGCTTTCTTTTGTCGGTCCGGCTGGCGTTGAGCACGATGAAAGAGTTCTCCGGATCCTGAAGGTCGGCAAACACTTTTCGCTTCGCGCCGGCACGGGCGGGCGAGGCGAATGACGTTTGCAGCAGTTGCGGGAATGGATGGAAACGGTTCCGGTCGACTCCGTGCGCGATGACATCGACGGCGGGAAATTCGCCCTCGCCCCGTTTCTCACGCAGTCTGTCAAACGCGCCTTCAAACTCTTTTCGGGCAAACTGCGTGTAGACGACGACCCGGTCGCCGCGTTCGAGCGACGCCGCATCCTCTTCGTTGGTGATCTTGCCGTCCAGCGGGATGTAACAGACGATCTTCAGCCGATCCCGATACGGTCCAAGAATCCGCAGATAATGGCCGAAGCACCAGATGTCCTGGAGAATGAAAACAAGCGCGGGATCGATCTCCTCGATCAGTTTCTTCGCCTGGAAAGCCGCGAAGATATCGCCGCCTTTCGGATTGGTCGGATAAATCGTCAGACCCCGGTCGCGGATCCTTTCGCCGGAGTAGCCGATGCCCAAATAGTGAATCTCATGCCGATCCGCGAGCCGCGGCATGATGCTGTGCATCACCCGCGTCAAACCGGTGCCGTGTGTGTTGAAGCCGATGGCTATGAGTTTGACGCCGGAACGACTCATCGGCATGTTGTCTTCATGTCGTGCCGTTGCCTGTCCGCATCAAGGGTTGCCGGATGATTCCTGCCGGGCCGCTGCACGCGTTGCGAAGAACAACCCGAACCCCTCGGTCGCACCGGTCGGCCTTCTGTGTCTGTGCCAAGTGACGGTGAACCCCGCATCCCTCAGGTAGTCGACCAGCACATCTATCGTAAATCTCTCGACGTTTTCAAAAGAGAAAATCGGTTGTTTCCCCGGACGATCCTCGCTGATCTCCAAAAATTGCCCGCCGATCTCGTGAAACTCGCCGCAGATTTCGGTTATCAGGCCGAGCCGCTGCGAGGTCAGCAAAATCGGCCATTCCGCGCCCTCGCAATCCAGCTTGAGCAATCGCACACGATGCTCGCCGTGGTTCGTCACGAGATCGACAATCTCATCGAACGCTATCTTGGCGACGGGTTCGCCGCTCCCCCAGACGACCGAGCCGTTTCCCGTGTTGAGGATTCCTTGCAGGCCCGGATACGAGTCCGGAAACAGGTGATAGCCGTCAAAGCATAGCTCGTCGGTGTTTCGGTCGGACCGCCACGCAGCGCCCCTGACAAGCTGGACGTGACCGTTTTCGATAGAGGGTCGCAAGTTTTCTGCCGCGATCTCGAAATTCGTCCGATCGGCTTCTATGCAGTAGACTTTCTCGCAACCTCTCGACAACGCGGCGTGGGCGAACGACCCGATATGCGCCCCGACATCAATGACAATATCGCCGGGCGCGAAGCGAGGAGGCAGTCGATACTCGTTGAATAAGACCACAATGTTGAAAATCGTCTGATCCAGCGTGCCGTTGCGAAACCTCCAAGCCTCGGTCATGAAGCGCCTCTTGCAACGAGTGTTCTCACTCCCTTGCTATGGTCCAGACCGATGATGTGGAGCACTGCCGACAGGGTTGATGTCTGCCGTGTTTGCAGCATGGCAAAACACGACCGCGCGGATAGATTGGTAAATCCGCGCGAGAGCGGAACGTCAACTGTTCACGGCGCGGACTGAGCGCCTCAGCTACGTCCAGGTGTAGGTGTCGGAGATCCCGTAAGGCGGCCCTCCGTTTGGCATCGACTCCAGCGACATCATCAAGAGCACCGGGTAGTTGGTATAGGAGCCAATCTCATAGCTTGAAGGTGGTACGGGTACTCGCGGGCCGCACGGCCCTGTCAGGATATAGCTCACCGAGCCATAGGTGCCGTAACCGAGGGTTGCGTTAAGCTGCTCCAGCTTTTGCAACTCCCGACCGGCCCCGTATTTTGCAAGGAAATTGTAGAAGGCGCCTTGCGGCACTAGGTACGTGGGGAGGGTCTGCGTGGCGACGGCAAAAATGTAGTCGGGGTCGTCCATATAGGTATCGATGCCACCCGGCACCGCCGAGTTGTTCTGCACAACCCACTCCTTGACCTTCTCCCTTGGGTTCTTCGCATTAAGGACGACAATCCAGTAACTGGAATTCTGCGGGTTCGCTGGCCTAAGAAAGGTTTCATTGCTACCACCACCTACCCCAATGCGCACAACAGGGGAGGTGCCGTCGTGAAGAGAACTCGTAATGGTGTAAGCGAGAAACTTCGGAGCCATGGCTCTATTCCTTCGGTTTGAAAAGGCTAGCTCGGCTGCGTACTATACCGTACTATACCGTACTATACCCGACAAATCCCGAACTGGCGTCAATATTTTTGCTTTTCCGGCCGTTCTGCAAGAGCGACGGACGGCGCGGTTGAATGCCATCACGCCGGTAACCTGGACGGCAGTCGAGGGGTCAAATGTGCAAGCGCGCAGCCTGGGGGGCGTGCGCCATCAGGCGTGTGCCACGTTCCGGAGCGCCTTGGCGACCTCGCTGCTGCCTTGGTCGGCGGCCTGCTTGGGCACCATGTCCTGTTCGCGGTCCGAGATCGCGTCGAAGCGGGCCGCGACCTGCTCGGCGGCGCCTTCGCCGTGCCCGAGGAAAACACCGGGCGTCAGCGTCACGTAGGCGCGCGCATACGAGCCGGCACCCGCACACAAGATGGCGCGGCTCGGTGCGTCGTCGCTGACCAGATAGACCAGCCCGGGCGTGGCGGCTCCCGGCTCCATCAGCCGCAGCATCGGCTCCGGCATGATCCCCTCGGTCATCCGGGTGGCGGCAGTCGGCGCCAGGCAATTGACCCGGATATTGTACCGCGCCCCTTCCAGCGCCAGCGTCTGCATCAGCCCGACCAGCGCCATCTTGGCGGCGCTGTAGTTGGCCTGGCCGAAATTGCCGTACAGCCCCGACGACGACGTCGTCATCACGATGCGTCCATAGTTCTGCGTCCGCATGACGTCCCATACGGCCTTGGTGCAATTGACCGCGCCCATCAGGTGAACGTCGATCACCGCCCGGAAATCCGCCAGCCGCATCTTTGCGAAGGTTTTGTCGCGCAGGTTGCCGGCATTGTTGACCAGGATGTCCACGCGCCCCCAGGCATCGATCGTCTGCTTGACCATGGCTTCGACGGCCGCCTCGTCGGTCACCGATGCGCCGTTCCCGATCGCCTCGCCGCCCGCCGCGCGAATCTCCTGCGCCACGCTTTCTGCCGCAGTGGCGCAACCGCCGGTGCCGTCGCGCGCGCCGCCCAGATCATTGACCACCACTCTTGCACCGCGCGCCGCCAGCGCCAGAGCATGCTGTCGGCCGAGCCCTCCCCCCGCGCCGGTCACGATCGCGACCCGATCCTTGAACTGAATTGCCATTTGCTCTCCTGATCAAAAACCGGCACGCAACCGGCGCCCGTGGGTCTGGCGGGCGTGGCGACGTTCCGGACTCGGCAGGTCTTGGAAGAACCACCTTGCTTCGGTCTAGCGCGGCGCTAAGGTCGACACAACAACGAGCTGTGGCTAGTGTCCCGATTCCGAAGTTCGCTTCATCGCTGCGGGCAGTCTCCGTGGCGAGCTTTCGGAATCGAAGGACACTAGGAAGTTCATGAATCAAGTGTGGTTTTGGATTTGAAGTTCCTTGGGCGAGAGCGCCGCGAAGGTTGGAAGAACTTCAAATCCACCACACTAGGGAGGATATGCACTTGACATCCGATCTCGCCGCCTTTCGCGAGGAGACGCACGCGTGGCTGGAAGCCAATTGCCCGCCCGAGATGCGCCGGCCGAGCCAGAGCGAGGACGACATTTGCTGGGGCGGACGCCGCTGGAAGTTTCAGTCGGACGCCCAGCGCGCGTGGCTCGATCGCATGGCGGAACGCGGCTGGACGGTGCCGGAATGGCCGAAGAAATACGGCGGCGGCGGGCTGTCCGGGCCGCAAGCCAAGATCCTGCGGCAGGAAATGCGCGCCCTCGGCTGCCGCTCGCCGCTCGACAGTTTCGGCATCTGGATGCTCGGGCCGGCGCTGCTGCGCTACGGCTCCGAGGAGCAGAAGCTCGAGCACCTGCCGAAGATTTCGCGCGGGGAAATCCGCTGGTGCCAGGGCTACTCGGAGCCCAATGCGGGATCCGACCTCGCGTCGCTGCAGACGCGCGCCGAGGACAGGGGCGATCACTTCCTCGTCAATGGTCAGAAGACCTGGACCTCGTATTCCGACAAGGCGGACTGGATTTTTTGTCTGGTGCGCACCGATCCGGCGGCGCCCAAGCATGAGGGCATCAGTTTCATCCTGTTCGACATGGAGACGCCCGGCGTCTCGACCAAGCCGATCACGCTGATCTCCGGCCGTTCGCCGTTCTGCGAGACGTTCTTCACCGACGTGCGGGTGCCCAAGCAGAACCTGGTCGGCACCCTCAACAAGGGCTGGGAGATCGCCAAGTACCTGCTTGCACACGAGCGTACGATGATCGGCGGCATGGGCGAGCGCGGCGGGGCGCGGCCGCTGAGCCAGCTCGCGGCGCAGATGGTCGGCGTCGACGACCGCGGCGAGCTCGCCGATCCGATGCTGCGCGGACAGATCGCGGCGTTCGAGATCGACGAGGCGGCGTTCCGGCTCGCCCTCGAGCGCGCCGGCGACCTGTTCAAGGCCGGGCAGATCAATCCGGCCATCTCATCGGTGCTGAAATATTACGGCTCGGAGCTGAACAAGCGCCGGCAGGACCTACTGATGGCGGCGGGCGGCGCCGACGCGCTCGAATGGGAGAGCGCGCGCTCGCGCGACGGCACGCTGGCGCGCGGCTGGTTGCGCTCGAAGGCGAACTCGATCGAGGGCGGCACCAGCGAGGTGCAGCTCAATATCGTCGCCAAGCGCATCCTCGCGTTGCCCGGAGCGTGAGCCCGGCCGCGAGCGAAACTTCCACGGTCCTCATCCCCGGACGTGATCGATGGCACTGGTCCTGACCGACGAACAGACGATGCTGCGCGACAGCGCGCGCGGCTTCCTCGCCGAGAATGCGCCGGTCTCGCATCTGCGCGCGCTGCGCGACCGCCGCGACGAGATCGGCTTCTCGCCGGAGCTCTGGAAACAGTTCACCGAAATGGGCTTCACCGGCATCCTCGTTCCGGAGGCGCTCGGCGGCTCCGGCCTGGGTCATGTCGAGGCCGGCGTCGTGATGGAGGAGATCGGGCGGACGCTCACCCCGTCGCCGTTCCTGTCGACCGCGCTGCTTGCCGCCTCGGCGCTGGCGCGCGGCGGCAGCGATGCGCAAAAGCGCGAGCATCTGCCGAAGATCGCGGCCGGTTCGCTGATCGCTGCGCTCGCAGTCGACGAGACCTCGAAACACCGTCCCAATCGCATCACGCTGCAGGCGGTCCGCTCCGGCAACGGCTTCGCCTTGCGGGGCTCGAAGGCCTTCGTCATCGACGGGCACGTCGCCGATCTGTTGATTGTGGCGGCGCGTACCGCAGGTAGCCCCGGCGAGAAGGACGGCATCACGCTGTTCCTGGTCGATCGCAGGGCGCAAGGTCTCAAGACCGAGCGTACCGTGATGGTGGACGCCCATAACGCGGCGCGGCTCGACTTCGACGGCGTTCAGGTCGATGCCGACGCCGTCCTCGGCGAGGTCGACCAAGGCTGGCACGTACTCAACGGCGTGCTCAATGTCGGCCGCGCGGCGGTCGCGGCCGAGTTGATTGGCGCCGGCGACGAGGCGTTCACCCGCACAGTCGGCTACCTGAAGGAACGCAAGCAGTTCGGGCGCGCCATCGGCGAGTTCCAGGCGCTGCAGCATCGCGCCGCACATCTCTACAGCGAGATCGAGATCACGCGCGCCGCCGTGCTCAAGGCGCTGCAGACCCTGGACGAGGACTTCGAACAGGCCGGGCCGATCGTGGCGATCGCCAAGGCGAGGGCCTGCGCGAGCGCGACGCTCGCCGTGCAGGAGGCCGTCCAGATGCACGGCGGCATCGGCATGACCGACGAGTTCGATATCGGCTTCTTCATGAAACGAGTGCGCGTCGGCCAGGAGCTGTTCGGCGATGCCAACTTCCACGCCGATCAGCTCGCGCGCCTCAAGCAGTACTGAGCGCTAAGCGAATGACAACCGGCAGCGCAGCCCTGTCGAAACCGTGGCCCGCGATATCGCTTGCGCAGGCCCATGCGCTGCTGACCGCGCCCGGCTCGCCGTTCGAGATCGAAGAGACGCGTCATCCGCGGCGTCCGTACCCGCGTCTGGAAGAATGCCCCGCCGACGCTGCGCGACGGTCTTCGCGGCCGGTCGCGCGCACGGGCGAAAGACCTTCCTGGTCTACGAGGACGAGCGGGCGACCTTCGAGGCCTTCGCGCGCGCGGCGCTCGCCGTCGCCGACGACGCTGACGCAGCAGGGCGTGCGCAAGGGCGACCGCGTCGCGATCATCATGCGCAACCTGCCCGAGTGGCCGGTGGCCTTCTTCGGCGGCGCTGCTGGCCGGGCGCGATCGTCACGCCGCTGAACGCCTGGTGGACCGGGCCGGAGCTCGAATACGGCCTGACCGATTCCGGCGCCAAGATCGCGATCGTCGACGCCGAGCGCTGCGAGCGGATGGCCGGAGCACGTCGACAACTGCCCGGACCTGGAGCGGGTCTACGTCGCCGCGCGCCGACGGCGACGATCGCCGATCCGCGCGTCGCGCGGCTGGAGGACGTGATCGGCCGGTCGAACGACTGGGGCGACCTGCCCGACCGGCCGCTGCCGGCCGTCGCGCTCGAGCCCGACGACGACGCGACGATCCTCTACACCTCCGGCACCACCGGGAAGCCGAAGGGCGCGCTCGGCACCCATCGCAACGTCGACCTCGAACATCGTGGCCGCCGGCGTTCGCGGCGGCGCGCGAACTTCCTGCGCCGCGGCGAGCCGCCGCCGGCAGCCCGATCCGACGGCGCCGCAGCGGGCGACCCTGTCTGGCGTGCCGTTCTTCCACGCCACCGGCTGCTTCGCGATCGCTGGGCCCGGCGCTCTACGCCGGCGGCAAGATCGTGCTGCATGCGCCGCTGGGACGCCGAGCCGGCCATGCGGCTGATCGAGCGCGAGAAGCGTCACTCACGCCGGCGGCGTGCCGACCATCGCCTGGCAGCTCATCGAGCATCCGGCGCGGGCGAAGTACGACCTCTCGTCGCTGGAGGCGGTCGCCTACGGCGGCGCGCCGTCGGCGCCGGAGCTGGTGCGCAGCATCAAGCGAGGTCTTCCCGAAGCTCGCAGCCGGGCAACGGCTGGGGCATGACCGAGACCTCCGCCACCGTCACCAGCCACGGCGCCGAGGACTACGAGAACCGGCCCGACAGCTGCGGCCCGGCGCTGCCGGTCGTGCGAGCTGCAGATCGGCGAGCCGGCCGACGGCGAGACGACCTGCCGCGTCGGCGAGGTCGGCGAGCTCTGGGCCAAGGGCCCGAAGGTCGTGAAGGGCTACTGGAACAAGCCCGAGGCCACGGCCGAGACCTTCGTCGACGGCTGGCTGCGCACCGGCGACCTCGCGCGCCTCGACGAGGAGGGCTTCCTCTACATCATCGACCGGGCCAAGGACATGCTGATCCGCGGCGGCGAGAACATCTACTGCGTCGAGGTCGAGAACGTGCTCTACGACCACCCCGCCGTGATGGACGCCGCCGCTGGTCGGCATCCCGCACCAGACGCTCGGCGAGGAGCCGGCCGCGGTGGTGCACCTGAAGCCGGGCGGCGACGGCGACCGAGGAGGAGCTGCGCGCCTTCGTCGCGCGAGCGGCTGGCGGCCTTCAAGGTGCCGGTGAAGGTGGTCGTTCTGGCCCGAGACCCTGCCGCGCAACGCCAACGGCAAGATCCTCAAGACCGAACTGAAGAAGCTGTTCGAAGCGCCGGCGGCCGACAGACTGGGGCGAGCGCGTGTCGGCTAGCGAGACACGCTGGTGGTGGGTGCGCCACGCGCCGGTGCCCGACGGCGGCCGCATCTACGGCCAGAGCGACCTCGATTGCGACTGCAGCGACGGCACGGTCTTTGCCGCGTCTGGTGCATGCGCTTCCGCACGACGCGGTCTGGGTGACCAGCAATCTGAAGCGGACCCATCAGACCGCGGCCGCCATCATGGCGGCGGCAGAGGGCCGCCATCGCGGCGAACCGATCGCGATAGCCGAATTCGCCGAGCAGCATCTGGGCGAATGGCAGGGTCTGGCGCGACAGGAGTTCCACGCCGCGCGCGGCCCGGCGGCGCATGCGTTCTGGCTGGCGCCGGCGCATGAGCGGGCGCCGGGCGGCGAAAGTTTCGAAGACCTGGCGGCGCGCGTTACGCCGGCGGTCGATCGTCTGACCGAGGAACATCGCGGCCGCGACATCATCGCGGTCACGCATGGCGGCACCATCAAGGCGGCGTTGTCGCTCGCGCTCGGGATTCCGGTGGAAAACGCCCTGGCGTTCGCGATCGACAACTGCTCGATCACGCGGCTCGACCATCTGGGCGGCGGCACGGTTCAGACCCGCTGGCGCGTCATCACCGTCAATCAGCGGCCATGGCTGCACGGCGGTACAACTCCTCGCGCGGTGCAGTTCTGAGTATACTGATGGCCGCACGACCAATGTCTTGACCGAACCCGGGAGGCATCCAATGGCCAAAGCACGTCCAAAGATCGCGCCGCGACGCAAGATCGCGGTCGCGTCAACGAAGCGAGCGAAGGCGCGCGCCCATCCGTCCGGACGGGCGAAACCGGCAGCCCGGGCAAAGCCGCGGCCGAAGCAGAAATTCATCGTCAGCCATCCCAACGAGGCCGACTTCAAGAGCGGCCTGCGCTCATACGCGCACTATCGCGACCTCGGCATCAACGCTGCCACCCACGGCATGGTGCAGGCGCACGTCATCCGCTTCGTGCCGCCGTGCCGTCCGGAGGAGGTGTCCAAGCTGCACTACCACGACGTCGATTTTCAGATGATCTACGTGCTCAAAGGCTGGATCAAATCGAAGTTCGACGGCGAGGGCGAAATCGTCATGCGCACCGGCGCGTGCTGGATTCAGCCGCCGCGCATCAAGCATGCGGTGCTCGACTATTCGGACGACTGCGAGGTGCTGGAGATCATCCTGCCGGCGGATTTTCCGACCGTGATGCTGGAATAGCTCGGGCGGCCGCGAGCCGATGGCCGGCGCGCGCGGGGAGCCGCCTACCGTGTGAGCAGGAACTCGCCGGCGAGGATCGCCAGGCCGACGACCAGCAGGAACAGCACGAAGAAGATCGCGAACAGGATCTTCGATATGCGCGCCGCGGTGGCGGAAAGGCCCGTAAAGCCCAAGGCGCCGGCAACGACCGAAATGATCAGGAAGATGATCGCCCATTTGAGCATGACGTGTGCTCTCCGCCCCGCCCCGCAGCTAACGAACGGGCTGGCGCGGGGTTCCGGCAAGCGATCCGGCGGGCGCGACGTGGCAGCGCGATGCGCGGCAGGCTGACCGAGGAGCAACAGCTCATCCAGGCAACCGCGCGCGATTTCGCCGCGCGAGAAGTTTTGCCGGTGGCGAACGAGCGCGATCCGCAGCGCGGCGACATTCCGCCCGAGCTGATCGAGCGGCTGGCGGAGCTCGGTTTCTTCGGGATCCTGATCCCGGAAGACTACGGGGGCTCCGGCCTCGGATGCCTCGAATATTGCCTGGTGACCGAGGAACTCAGCCGCGCCTGGATGAGCGTCAGCTCGATCATCCGTCCGATGATCGGCATGCACGCGCTCACCGACGCGCAGAAGGCCAAGTACCTGCCGCGGATGGCGCGCGGCGAGGCCTTGGGCGCGTTCGCGTTCTCGGAACCGAACGCGGGTTCCGATCTCTCCAGCCTTGCGTGCCGCGCGCGGCGCGACGGGAGCGAATGGGTCATTACCGGCAGCAAGTACTGGTGCACCTTCGCGGACGGCGCCGACTACATCCTGGTGCTCGCGCGCACCGATCCGGCGGCGCGGCGCCATCGCGGCATCTCGGCCTTCATGGTCGAGAAAGCGCGCGGCAGCCTGCCGGCGGGCGTTCACGGCGCGCCGATCCCGAAGATCGGCTATTTCGGGTGGAAGACCTGGGAGCTGTCGTTCGACGAGTGCCGCGTGCCCGCGCTCAACATGGTCGGCGAGGAGGGCAAGGGTTTCTACGTCGCCACCAGCGGGCTGGAAGTTGCGCGCGCCCACACTGCCGCGCGCGCGATCGGGCTTGCCCGCGGCGCGCTCGAGGATGCGATCGCCTACGCCAAGGAACGGGTGCAGTTCGGGCATCCGCTCGCGGATTTCCAGGCCATCCGCTTCAAGTTGGCGGGGATGGCGACCGAGGTCGAGGCCGCGCGCAGCCTGCTGCACCAGGTGTGCGGCATGATCGACACCGGCGAGCGCTGCGACAAGGAAGCCGCCATGGCCAAGCTGCAGGCGACCGAGATGGCCGAACGGGTGACGAGCGACGCCTTGCAGATCCTCGGCGGCGCCGGCTACACCACCTTGCACGCGGTCGAGCGCTACTGGCGGGACGCCCGCCTGACCAAGATTTTCGAGGGCACCTCGGAGATCCAGATGAAGATCATCTCGGATCACCTGCTCGGCAAGACCGGCCGCTAGCCGCGGGGTCCTTGCGAGGCGTGCAACCGTTGGCATGATCGAGGCGAGCCGGCAGCGCGGTCGCTGCGGGGAGGTTAGTTATTGGGACAATTGGACTATTAGGACAATTGGACGCATTTCTGCAGCGACAGGTTGACCCTGCTGCCGAAGATAATAATGTATGCCACCATCGGTCGGCCGCGGCGTCAAAGCGGCCGATCACACAAGAACCAAAAATCACTCGGAGGAAACGCTATGGTCGGTACCAAATCCTTCTTTTCATGTCGGTCCGGCGCGGCTGCCCGCTCGGCACCGTGCTGCTTGCGGTCGGGGCGGCTGCCTGCGTCCGCGGCGTGGGAGCCGACGCGGCCGGTCGAATTCATCGTCCCCGCCGGCACCGGCGGCGGCGCCGATCAGATGGCCCGCACCATCCAGGGCATCGTCGCCAAGCACGGCTTGATGAAGCAATCCCTGGTCGTGATCAACAAGGCGGGCGGGGCCGGCGGCGAAGGTTTCCTCGACGTCAAGGGCGCGCGCGGCAATCCGCACAAGCTGATCATCACGCTTTCCAACCTGTTCACCACGCCGCTCGGCACCGGCATCCCGGTGAACTGGAAGGATCTGACGCCGGTCGCCATGATGGCGCTCGACGAGTTCGTGCTGTGGGTCAACGCGGAGACGCCCTACAAGTCCGTCAAGGATTACATCGACGCGGTCAAGGCCGCACCGCCCGGCCAGTTCAAGATGGGCGGCACCGGCTCCAAGCAGGAAGACCAGATCATCACGGTCGCGATCGAGAAATCCACCGGGGTGAAATTCACTTACATCCCGTATCGCGGCGGTGGCGAAGTGGCCGTGCAACTCGTCGGCAACCACGTCAATTCGACCGTGAACAATCCGATCGAGGCGGTTGCACAGTGGCGCGGCGGTCAGCTGCGTCCGCTCTGCGTGTTCGACGGCCAGAAGCTCGCATACACCGAGAAGGTGACGGCCGACATGGCGTGGAGCGATATCCCGACCTGCAAGTCGCAGGGCCTGGATATGGAGTACCTGATGCTGCGCGGAATCTTCACGACGCCCGGCGCCACGCCCGACCAGGTCGCCTTCTATGTCGACCTGCTGCGGAAGGTGCGCGAGACGCCGGAGTGGAAAGACCTGATGAAGAACGGCGCGTTCAATCAGACCTTCATGACCGGCGCCGATTACGCCAAGTGGGTCGAGAAAGAGGAACAGCGCCACCGCGACCTGATGAAGGAAGCGGGCTTCCTCGCGACCAACTGACGTCCGGCCATGGCCGCCGGCGGGCTTGATCCCGCCGGCGGCGGCCGCGCATCCCGAGCAGAACGATGACCGAAAGCTCTCATTCGGCGGGCCGCGGACCGTCGCAGCGGACGATGGAGATCGGCGTCGCGGTGGCGATGCTGGTGTTCGCCGCCATCGTCATCTACGGCGCGCTGCTGGTGGGCATCAATTGGGGAGTGGAAGGTCCGCGCGCAGGATTCTTTCCGTTCTACGTCGGGCTGCTCATTCTCGTTGCCAGCCTGTTCAACCTCGCACGCGTGCTGATGGACCCGCCGAAGCGGGTGTTCGCCGAATGGGGCCAGCTGCGGCAGGTGGTCTCGGTGATCATTCCGATGGCGATCTATGTGGCGCTGGTGCCTTGGCTCGGGCTCTACGTATGCTCGCTCCTTCTCATCGCCGTGTTCATGAAATGGCTCGGCCGCTACGGCTGGGGGCTGGTCGCCGCGCTCGCGGTCGGGGTTCCCGCCGCCGCCTATGTGATGTTCGAGAAATGGTTCCTGGTGCCGCTGCCGAAGGGACCGATCGAAGATCTGCTGGGACTCTAAGCTTCAAGACGAAGCAGCCGTAAGGACCGCGTTCAGGGACTCGAGATGGAAGAGATTGCCAATCTGTTTCAGGGCTTTGCGGTCGCGGTCCAGCCGTTCAACCTGATGGTGATGGTCGTTGGCATCCTGCTCGGGGTGGTCATCGGCGTGCTGCCGGGACTCGGCGGGGCGAACGGCGTGGCAATCCTGCTGCCGCTCACGTTCTCGATGTCGCCGACCTCCGCCATCATCATGCTGTCGTGCATCTACTGGGGCGCCCTGTTCGGCGGCGCGATCACCTCGATCCTGTTTAACATCCCGGGCGAGCCGTGGTCGGTGGCGACGACCTTCGACGGCCACCCGATGGCGCGGCAGGGTCGTGCCGGCGAGGCGCTGACGGCGGCGTTCACCTCGTCGTTCGTCGGGGCGCTGTTCGCGGTCGTCATGATCACCCTGGTGGCGCCGCTGGTCGCCAAGTTCGCGCTGCAGTTCGGCCCGCCGGAAAAATTCGCGGTCTACTTCCTCGCTTTCTGCAGCTTCGTCGGCATGAGCAAGGAGCCGCCGATGAAGACGGTGGCGGCGATGATGATCGGCTTCGCGCTGGCTGCCGTCGGGCTCGATCAAATGACCGGCCAGCTGCGGCTGACCTTCGGCATCAACGAGTTGCTCACCGGCTTCGACTTCCTGATCGCGGTGATCGGGCTGTTCGGCATCGGCGAAATCCTGTTGACCATGGAGGAGGGCCTGAGTTTCCGCGGCGGCTACGCCAAGATCAATCCGAAGGTGGTGTTCCAGACCTGGCTCGAGCTGCTGAAGTATTGGGCCACGTCGTTGCGCTCGTGCGTGATCGGCTGCTGGATGGGCATCACGCCCGCCGGCGCGACGCCTGCCTCGTTCATGAGCTATGGCATCGCCAAGCGTGTTTCCAAGAACGGGCACAAATTCGGCACCGGCGAGATCGAAGGGGTGGTGGCGCCTGAGACCGCCGCGCACGCCGCCGGCACCTCCGCGCTGCTGCCGATGCTGGCGCTCGGCGTGCCGGGCTCGCCGACCGCCGCCGTGCTGCTCGGCGGCCTGTTGATCTGGGGCCTGCAGCCCGGGCCGATGCTGTTCGTCGAGCAGAAGGACTTCGTGTGGGGGCTGATCGCCTCGATGTATCTCGGCAACCTGGTCGGGCTCTTCATCGTGCTGACCTGCGTGCCGTTCCTGGCTGCGATCCTTCGCATCCCCTTCAGCATCATCGCGCCGGTCATCCTGGTCGTCTGCGCCATCGGCGCCTACAGCGTGCACAATGCGCCGTTCGACATCGTGCTGATGGCGATCTTCGGCGTGGTCGGGTACGTGCTGAAGAAGACCGGCTACCCGCTTGCGCCGCTGGTGCTCGCCATCGTGCTCGGCGACAAGGCAGAGGAGGCGTTCCGGCAGTCGCTGCTCGCCTCGCAGGGCGGCCTCGGCGTGTTCTTCTCCAATGGTCTGGTCAGCACCATCATGGCGCTGGGTCTGATCGCGCTGTTCTGGCCGCTGATCCAGGCCGCATGGAGCCGCGTCCGCAACGCATGGGCTCCGGCCTGATGCGCAGCCCTGTTGAATGTCCGGTCGGCAAATGGTACTAGGAATTATGTATATCAGGCGACCAACCAAGGGGTTGGGCGTGTGAAAGGGAGGGCCGGGGCGGCATGACTGCGCTTCAGCGAACAACCCACGCAGCCGTCGCGCCCGCGCGCGTCGCGCTGGCGCCGCTCGCCGACACCTCGACCTTTGCCGACCGCGCCTACGCGGCGCTCAAGAACGTGATCGTGTCGCTCAACGTCTATTCCGAGCCGGGCGAGGTTCGCCTCGACGAGCGGCAGCTCGCCGGTGATCTCGGCATCAGCCGGACGCCGGTCCGCGAGGCGATGGCGCAGCTCGAGCGCGAAGGGTTCGTGCGCTCGGTGCCGCGCCGCGGCGTCTATGTCGTGCGCAAGAGCAAGCGCGAGGTGATCGAGCTGATCACCGCCTGGGCGGCGCTCGAAAGCATGGCGGCGCGGCTCATCACGCAGACCGCGAGCGACGACGAGATCGCGACCCTGCGGGCGATGTTTGCGACCTTCGAGAACGGCACCCTGCACGCCAAACTCGACGAGTACTCGGAGGTCAACATTGCGTTCCATCAGGCGATCATCGGCATGAGCCGCAATCGCGTGCTGGCCGATCTGGCCGAGAACCTGTTCACCCATATGCGCATGATCCGGCGCAAGACGATCGGCGAGCAGGATCGTGTCGATCGCTCGATCCGCGATCACATGAACATCATCGAGGCGCTGGAGGCGCGCGATACCGCGCGGGCAGAGGGTTTGGTGCGCGACCACGCGCTCGGCCTTGCCGAGCACGTGGCGAAATATGCCGACTATCTAGACTAACGACCGAATCGAGAGACGGACCGTATCCATCATGTTTGCCGCGGCTTGCCCCGGCAATCCATCCGCTTCGCAGACCTGTTGTTGCGAGAAGGGATGCCCGGGTCACGTCCGTGCATGACGAACAAAGAGGAGGCGCCAATGGCTGACGCCGCAGTGACGGAGAAGCGCGCCACGACGCCGGCGGAAGACGCGCGGGAGCTGACGGATGGCTTTCACCTGGTCATCGATGCGCTCAAGCTCAACGGCCTCAACACGATCTACGGCGTGCCCGGCATCCCGATCACGGACTTCGGCCGCATGGCACAGGCCGCAGGCATCCGCGTCCTCTCGTTCCGGCACGAGCAGAACGCCGGCTACGCGGCGGCGATCGCCGGCTTCCTGACGCAGAAGCCCGGCATCTGCCTCACGGTGTCGGCTCCCGGCTTTCTCAACGGCCTTACCGCGCTGGCCCACGCCACCACCAACTGCTTCCCGATGATCCTGATCTCGGGCTCGTCCGAGCGCGAGATCGTCGATCTGCAGCAGGGCGATTACGAAGAGATGGACCAACTGGCTATCGCCAAGCCGCTGTGCAAGGCGGCCTTCCGCGTGCTGCATGCCGCCGACATCGGGATCGGAGTGGCGCGCGCGATCCGCGCTGCGGTCTCGGGGCGTCCGGGCGGCGTCTACCTCGACCTGCCGGCCAAGCTTTTCGGTCAGGTCATGGACGCGGAGACTGGAAAGAAGTCGCTCGTCAAAGTCATCGACCCGGCGCCAGCCCAGATTCCCGCGCCGGCTGCCGTCAAGCGCGCGCTCGATGTCCTCAAGGGCGCCAAGCGTCCGCTGATCATCCTCGGCAAAGGCGCGGCCTACGCGCAGGCCGATGAGGCGATCCGCTCCCTGGTCGAGAAGAGCGGCGTTCCGTTCCTGCCGATGAGCATGGCCAAGGGCCTGCTGCCTGACACGCATCCGCAGTGCGCAGGCGCAGCACGCTCGACGGTGCTGAAGGACTCCGACGTCGTGATGCTGATCGGCGCCCGCCTGAACTGGCTGCTGTCGCATGGCAAGGGCAAGACCTGGGGTGAGCCGCACACCAAGAAGTTCATCCAGATCGACATCGAGCCCAAGGAGATGGATTCAAACGTAGAGATTGTCGCTCCCGTGGTCGGCGATATCGGCTCGTGCGTCTCCGCGCTTCTCAATGGCATGGGCGGCAATTGGCCGGCTCCGCCGGCGGACTGGATGAAGACCGTCGCTTCGAAGCGGGAAGAGAACGTCGCCAAGATGGCGCCGCGGTTGATGAACAACAACTCGCCGATGGACTACCACGGGGCGCTTGGAGTCCTACGCACCATCGTCAAGGAGCGGCCGGACGCCATCCTGGTCAACGAAGGTGCCAACACGCTCGATCTCGCGCGCGGCATCATCGATGTGTATCAGCCGCGTAAGCGGCTCGACGTCGGCACCTGGGGCGTCATGGGCATCGGCATGGGCTATGCCATTGCGGCGGCCATCGAGACAGGCAAACCCGTGCTCGCGGTCGAAGGCGACTCGGCCTTCGGCTTTTCGGGCATGGAGGTCGAGACGATCTGCCGATACAACTTGCCGGTCTGCGTCGTCATCTTCAACAACGACGGCATCTACCGCGGCACCGACGTCAATGCCGCCGGTTCGGACCCTGCGACAACCGTCTTCGTCAAGGGCTCGCGCTACGACAAGATGATGGAGGCCTTCGGCGGCGTCGGCGTCAATGCGACGACGCCGGACGAACTGCAGGCGCGCCGTGAACCAGGCGATGGACTCCGGGAAGCCGACCCTCGTCAACGCGGTGATCGATCCGGCGGCCGGCAGCGAAAGCGGCCGCATCGGCAACCTCAACCCGCAAAGCGTGCTTCGCAAGAAATAGCGCAGCGCGCCTAAGCGTTTCTGGATGCTCGTCTGCACGGGCATGAGCGGCAAGAGATGAGGGAGACAGCAATGGCCAAGAAGCAAAAGAAGGCGGCCAAACCCGCCAAGAAGGCTGCGGCGAAATCAGCCGCGAAATCGAAAAAGGTCGTGCAGCTGAGGGCGGTGAAGAAACCCGCCGCGAAAGCGAACCACAACGGCTTGCCGAAGCCTTCCACCAAGCCCTTTGGCCAGGCCGGCAAGGCGCTCGACGGCGTGCGCATTCTCGACATGAGTCACGTGCAAGCGGGGCCGACCTGCACGCAGTTGCTCGCCTACATGGGCGCCGACGTCATCAAGGTCGAGCGCCCGGGCGTCGGCGACATCACGCGCGGACAATTGCGCGACGTGCCGAATGCCGACAGCCTGTATTTCACCATGCTCAACGGCAACAAGCGCTCGATCACGATCGATTCCAAGCATCCGAAGGGAAAGGAGATCCTCGACCGGTTGGTCAAGCATTGCGACGTGCTGGTCGAGAACTTCGCCCCGGGTACGCTCGATCGCATGGGCTACACCTGGGAGCACATCCATAAGCTCAATCCGCGCATGATTGTCGCGTCCGTGAAGGGCTTTGGGCCGGGGCCTTACGAGGACTGCAAGGTCTACGAGAACATCGCCCAATGCGCCGGCGGCTCGGCCTCGACCACCGGCTTCCGCGAGGGCCCGCCGCTGGTCACCGGCGCGCAGATCGGCGATTCGGGAACCGGGCTGCACCTGGCGTTCGGAATCGTGAGCGCGCTCTACCAGCGCGCGCGCACGGGCCGTGGCCAGCGCGTGCTCGCCGCCATGCAGGACGGCGTGCTCAACCTCGCCCGCGTCAAGCTGCGCGACCAGCAGCGGCTCGCGCACGGTGCGCTCACCGAGTATCGCCAGTACGGCGAAGGCATCCCGTTCGGCAAGGCGGTGCCGCGCTCGGGCAACGACTCCGGCGGCGGGCAGCCCGGCTGGATCCTCAAATGCAAAGGCTGGGAGACCGATCCCGACGCCTACATCTACTTCATCACCCAGGCGCCGGTGTGGGAAGCGATCTGCGACCTGATCGGCAAGCCCGAGTGGAAGACCGATCCCGACTATGCCAAGCCGGCGGCGCGGCTGCCGCGGCTCAAGCATATCTTCGAAACGATCGAGCAGTGGACCATGACCAAGACCAAGTTCGAGGTGATGAACATCTGCAACGAGTACGACATCCCCGTGGGTCCGATTCTTTCCATGAAGGAGATCGCCGAGGAGCCGTCGCTGCGCGCGACCGGCACGGTGGTCGAGGTCGATCATCCGACCCGCGGCACGTATTTGACCGTCGGCAATCCGGTCAAGATGTCGGACTCGATCACGGAAGTGAAACGCTCGCCGCTCCTGGGCGAGCATACCGATGAGATCCTGCGCGACGTGCTCGGCTATTCGCCGAGCGAGATCGCCGAGATCAAGGGTTCAGGTGCGATCAGCGCGCCGGCGGGTGACAAGAAGGTGCGCGCGGAGGCGGCGGCGTAGAAAAGGTGTCGTCCCCGCGAAGGCGGGGACCCAGTACCCCCGCGCTCGGTGATTACTGGGTGCCCGCTGGAGCGTGTGCTCGGGCCGAGCCAAAGGCCGGACCCGAGTGCGGGCATGACGGCAGACGGTTCGAAGAGGAAGTCGATTGATGCGTATCGTGGTGCACGGGCAGCAGGCGTTCGGCAAGGCGGTGCTTGAGGCGCTGCTCAAGCGCGGCGAGGACGTGGTCGCCGCCTATGTCGCACCGGAAAAGCCCGGTCAGAAGGCCGATCCGCTGAAGGAGGCGGCGCTAGCCGCCAATCTTCCGATCTACCAGCCCGCCTCCTACCGCAAGCCGGACGTGTGGGAGGAATTCCGCGCGCTCAAGCCCGACCTGCAGGTGATGGCGTTCGTCACCTTGTTCGTGCCGGAGGATTTCCTCAACATTCCGACCAAAGGCTCGATCCAGTACCACCCCTCGCTGCTGCCGAAGTTCCGCGGCCCGAGCGCGATCAACTGGCCGATCATTCAGGGGGAAACGCAAACCGGACTATCGATCTTCTGGCCGGACAACGGGCTCGATACCGGCGACGTGCTGTTGCAGAAGACGACGCCGATCTCCGACACCGACTCGCTCGGCTCGGTCTATTTCGACCGGCTGTTCCCGATGGGGGTCGAGGCGATGCTCGAGGCCGTCGACCTCGTCAAGGCCGGCAAAGCCCCGCGCATCAAGCAGGACCACAGTCAAGCCACCTACGAGGGCCGTTGCGGCGCTGACAATGCGCGCATCGATTGGGGCAAGCCGTGGCGGCAGATCCACAACCTCATCCGCGGCTGCAATCCGGCGCCGGGCGCCTGGACGACGCTCGATGGCAAGACGCTGCAGGTGTTCGAGGCAAAGCCGCTGCCGGCGCGCGATCCCAAAGGGATCGGCGGCAAGATGGGCGAGATCGTCGAAGTGGACGGCGAGGGCTTCACGGTCGTCTGCGCCGACGGCCGCATCAGGGTCCTGCGCGTGAAGGCCGCCGAGGGCGGCAAGGTCGGCGCCGGCGAATTCGCGACCAGCGTCAATCTGGCGACCGGAACAAGATTCACCTGATCTTTTCGATCGGGCCAACGCCCCAAGGAAATCGTGATGCAAGCTCCAGCCGTCAAAGCCGCAACGCCCGCCTCGCAGCATGCCGCGCCGAAATCCGACATCGAGATTTCGCAGGCCGCCGAAAAGCGCCCGATCGCCGCGATTGCGCGCGAGAAGCTCGGCATCGCGCCGGAGAACCTCGAGCCCTACGGCCACTACAAGGCCAAGGTGTCGATGGATTACGTCAAGTCGCTGCAGGGCCGGCCGAACGGCAAGCTGATCCTGGTGTCGGCCATCACACCGACGCCTGCCGGGGAGGGCAAGACCACCACCACCGTCGGCCTCACCGACGCGCTCAATCACATCGGCAAGAAGGCCATGCTGTGCCTGCGCGAGCCGAGCCTCGGACCGTCGTTCGGCATGAAAGGCGGGGCGGCCGGAGGCGGCTATGCGCAGGTCGTCCCGATGGAGGACATCAACCTCCACTTCACCGGCGACTTCCACGCCATCACCTCCGCGCACAACCTGCTCGCGGCCTTGCTCGACAACCACATCTATTGGGGCAATGCGCTCGGGATCGACCAGCGCCGGGTGGTGTGGCGCCGGGTCATGGACATGAACGATCGCGCCTTGCGCTCGATCGTCTCCTCCCTCGGCGGTGTCGCCAATGGTTTCCCGCGCGAGGACGGGTTCGACATCACGGTCGCGTCCGAGATCATGGCGATCTTCTGCCTGGCCCGGGATCTCGACGACCTGAAGAAGCGGTTGTCCAACATCGTCGTCGCCTATACGCGCGATCGCAAGCCGGTGCGCGCCGGAGACCTCAAGGGGCACGGCGCCATGACGGCGCTGCTCAAGGAGGCGCTGGCGCCGAACCTGGTGCAGACGCTCGAAGGCACCCCGGCGTTCGTGCATGGCGGCCCGTTCGCCAACATCGCGCACGGCTGCAACTCCGTGCTGGCGACGACGACCGCTCTCAAGCTCGCCGATTACGTGGTGACGGAAGCCGGCTTCGGCGCCGATCTCGGCGGCGAGAAGTTCCTCGACATCAAATGCCGCAAGACCGGATTGGCGCCCGATTGCGTGGTGCTGGTCGCCACCATCCGGGCGTTGAAGATGCACGGCGGGGTGAAGAAGGAAGACCTCAAGGCCGAGAACCTCAAGGCGGTGGAAGCCGGCATGGCGAACCTGCAGCGCCACGTCGAGAACGTGCAGAAATTCGGTCTCGTGCCGATCGTGTCGCTCAACCGGTTCAGCGCCGACACCGATGCGGAAATCGCCCTGGTCACCGCGGCGTGTGCCAAGCTCGGCGTCGAAGCGCTGATGGCCGACCATTGGGCCGAAGGCGGCAAGGGAGCGACCGAGGTCGCCCGCGCGGTGGTGAAAGCCGTCGACAGCGGCAAGAGCAAACTGAAGCTGCTCTATCCCGACGACATGCCGCTGTTGGAGAAGATCCGCACCATTGCCAAGGAAATCTACCGCGCCAGGGATATCGCCGCCGACAAGCCGGTGCGCGACCAGCTCGCCTCGTTCGAGCAAATGGGTTTCGGCAAGCTGCCGGTGTGCATCGCCAAGACCCAGTACAGTTTCACCACCAATCCCGACAGCAAGGGCGCGCCCGAGGATCACGTCATCCCGGTGCGCGAGGTCCGCCTCGCGGCGGGCGCCGAGTTCGTGGTGGCGATCTGCGGGGAGATCATGACCATGCCGGGCCTGCCGCGGGTGCCCGCCGCTGACAGCATCGATGTCGGCACCGACGGCAAGATCGTCGGGTTGTTCTAATCAACTGTCTCTCAGCCAGCGAGGATCAACGATGCTCAAATTCTACTATAGCGGCGCGCCCAACCCGATGAAGGTCGCGCTCCTGCTCGAAGAGACCGGCCTGCCCTACGAGGCCATTCCGGTCGATACCCGCAAGGGCGACCAGCACAAGCCCGGCTATCTCGCGATCAATCCGAACGCCAAGGTGCCGGCCATCGTCGACGGCGATGCGACGGTGTTCGACAGCAATGCGATCCTGCTCTACCTCGCCGAGAAGACCGGCAAGTTCCTTCCCGAGAACACGCCGAAGAATCGCGGCGAGCTGCTCTCGTGGCTGATGTTCGTGGCGACCGGTGTCGGACCGTTCTCGGGCCAGTCGGTGCACTTCCGCCAGTACGCGCCGGAGAAGCTGCCCTACGCGGTCAACCGCTACATGTTCGAGGCCAAGCGCCACTTCGGCATCCTCGACGCGCGGCTGGCCGATCGACGCTACATGGTGGCAGACACCTACACCATCGTCGACATGGATGTGTGGGGCTGGGCCAGACTGATCCCGACCGTGCTCGGCGAGGAGCACTGGGCCAAATTTCCGAACCTCAGGCGTCTCGTCGACGAGATCACCGCGCGTCCCGCCGCCGCCCGCGCCGTCGCGCTGCGGGATCGGCATAAGTTCAAGACCGAGATGGACGACGAGGCGCGTCAGGCCATGTTCCGGCACCTGACCGAGAAGGTCGCCTGAACACCGTCGCGCAATCGCAAGCGTCGGACGATTCGATGAACGTGCACGATCTGCCGTCTGGTGGCGTGAGCGAGCCGAAGCGCCGCCGGCCGCCGCGCACGCCGAAGGGGCGGCAGGTCGATCCGCGCGCGCTCGACGAGGTCCGCGCGCTGCTCGGCGACCGTTCGCGGCAACGCGACCTTTTGATCGAGCATCTGCATCTGATCCAGGACCGCCATGGGCACCTGTCGGCCGCGCATCTGGCGGCGCTTGCGGCCGAGATGAAGCTGGCGCTCGCCGAGGTCTACGAGGTCGCGACCTTCTACGCGCATTTCGACGTGGTGAAGGAGGGTGAGGCCGCGCCGCCTCCGGTCACCGTGCGTGTGTGCGATTCGCTTTCCTGCGTCATGGCGGGAGCCGACCTGCTGTTGCGCGACCTGCCGGCCAGACTGGGCGGCGGCGTCCGCGTCATGCGCGCGCCCTGCATGGGGGCCTGCGATCGGGCGCCGGTCTGCGCCGTCGGGCACGTGCAGGTGATGCACGCGACCGCGGACAGCGTGGCGGCCGCCGCGTCGGAGGGCGCACACGCCCATGCCTATCCGACGCCGACCGCGTTCGAGGCCTATCGCGCGCGACGGCGGCTATGCCTTGCTCAAGACCTGCACCGGCGGCGCGCGTACGCGCGACGACATCATCAAGGTGGTGAGCGACGCCGGCCTGCGCGGCCTCGGCGGCGCCGGCTTTCCGACCGGACGCAAATGGACGCTGGTGCGCGCCGAGCCGGCGCCGCGGCTGTTTGCCGTCAATGCCGACGAGGGCGAGCCCGGCACGTTCAAGGATCGCTATTACCTCGAACGCGATCCGCACCGGTTCATCGAGGGCATGCTGATCGCGGCCTGGATCGTCGAGGCCGCCGACACCTACGTCTATATCCGCGACGAGTACCCGGAAGTCCGGCTGCTTCTGCGCGACGAGCTCGCCAAGGTCGAGCAGGCGGGCCTGGCGGCGCACACGCGGCTGCATCTGCGCCGCGGCGCCGGCGCCTATATCTGCGGCGAAGAGTTCGGCGATGATCGAGTTGATCGAGGGCAAGCGCGGGCTGCCGCGCCACCGGCCGCCCTACGTCGCGCAGGTCGGCCTGTTCGGGCGCCCGACGCTCGAGCAGAACGTCGAGACGCTCTACTGGGTGCGCGACATCGTCGAGAAGGGCGCCGACTGGTTCGCCTCGCACGGCCGCCGCGACCGCAAGGGTTTTCGCAGCTTCTCGGTCTCCGGGCGCGTGAACAAGCCCGGTGTCGTGCTCGCCCCCGCCGGCGTCACCGCGCGCGAACTGATCGACGAGTTCTGCGGCGGCATGCTGCCGGGCCACACCTTCAAGGGCTACCTGCCGGGCGGCGCCTCGGGCGGCATCCTGCCGGCCGCGATGGGCGACGAGCCGCTCGACTTCGGCACGCTGGAGAAGCACGGCTGCTTCGTCGGCTCGCACGCGGTTGTGATCCTGTCGGACCGGGACGATATGAAGGCGGTGGCGCTCAACCTCATGCGGTTCTTCGAGGACGAGAGCTGCGGCCAATGCACGCCATGCCGGGTCGGCACCGAGAAGGCGGTCAAGCTGATGGCGAGCGGTCCGTGGGACGAGACGCTGCTGAACGAGCTGTCGGGCGCGATGCGCGACGCCTCGATCTGTGGCCTCGGGCAGGCGGCGCCGAACCCGCTGCAGTGTGTGTTCCGGTATTTTCGCGAGGATCTCGCGAAGCCGCTCGGGAGTTGGTGACCAGTATGCGCTATGACATTCGGAATTCCCGCCCAACCCCTCGCCAAAGGGAGGAGGCGAGCGCGCCGGCGCAAGCGGCAAGGTTTGTGCACCATGACCAAGACCAACGGAGCCGGCCAACCGAATACCTTCACCCTCGACGGCCATGAGGTCGATATCCGCGAGGGCGAGACGATCTTTCGCGCCGCACGCCGGCTCGACATCGAGCTGCCGCACCTGTGCTACTCGCCCAAGCCCGGCTACCGGCCGGACGGCAATTGCCGCGTCTGCATGGTCGAGATCGAAGGCGAGCGCGTGCTGGCCGCGAGCTGCATCCGCACGCCGACGCCAGGCATGACGGTGAAGACGCAGACCGATCGCGCCAAGACCGCACGGCGCATGGTGGTGGAGCTGCTCGCCGCCGATCAGCCGGCGCGCGCAACGTCGCACGATCCGGAATTCGAAGTTCTGGAAAACGGCCGCGCGCCTCGATGTCGACTCCAGCCGTTTCGCCCGCCGCTCGGCGCCCGCACCCGACCGCAGCCATCCGGCGATGGCGGTCAATCTCGATGCCTGCATCCATTGCAACCTGTGCGTCCGCGCCTGCCGCGAGGTGCAGGTCAACGACGTGATCGGCATGGCCGGCCGCGGCATCGGCGAAAAGATCGTGTTCGACTTCGACGACCCGATGGGCGCCTCGACCTGCGTCGCCTGCGGGGAGTGCGTGCAGGCCTGCCCGACCGGCGCGCTGATGCCGGCGACGCTGGTCGATGCCGCCAACGTGCGCACGGCGGAGCATTTCCCCGACCGCAAAGTGAACAGCGTTTGCCCGTATTGCGGTGTCGGCTGCCAGCTCACCTACCACATCAAGGACGACAAGCTGCTCTACGTCAGCGGCAAGGATGGGCCGGCGAACCAGAACCGGCTGTGCGTGAAGGGCCGCTTCGGCTTCGACTACGTGAGCCACCCGCACCGGCTCACCCAGCCGCTCGTGCGCAAGGATGGCGTCGGCAAGGCCGCGGACGATCTGGTCGATCCGTCCAATCCGTGGACGCATTTCCGTCCCGCCTCGTGGGAAGAGGCGATGGAACGCGCCGCCAACGGCCTTGCGGAAATCCGCGACCGCGACGGCCCGCGGGCACTGGCGGGCTTCGGTTCCGCCAAGGGCTCGAACGAGGAAGCGTATCTGTTTCAGAAGCTGGTGCGCACCGGCTTCGGCTCAAACAACGTCGATCACTGCACGCGGCTCTGCCATGCCTCCTCGGTCGCGGCCTTGCTCGAAGGCGTCGGCTCGGCGGCGGTCACGGCCACTTTCAACGAGTGCAAGAACTCCGACGTCATCATCGTGATCGGCGCCAACCCGACCGAGAACCATCCGGTCGCCGCGACCTTCTTCAAGCAGGCGGCCAAGCGCGGGGCCAAGCTGATCGTGATGGATCCGCGCGGGCAAACGCTCCAGCGCCACGCCTGGCAGATGCTGCAGTTCAAGAACGGCACGGACGTTGCGATGCTCAACGGCATTCTCAACGTCATCATCGGCGAGAAGCTCTACGACCAGCAGTACGTCCAGACCTACACCGAGGATTTCGACAAGCTGGCCGCAAGCGTGAAGCCGTTCACGCCGGAGGAGATGTCTCCGATCTGCGGCATCGAGCCGGACGTGCTGCGCAATGTGGCGCGCACCTTTGCGCGCGCCGAGAGCGCGATCATCTTCTGGGGCATGGGGGTGTCGCAACACACCCACGGCACCGACAACGCCCGCTGCCTGATTGCGCTGTCGCTGATCTGCGGCCAGATCGGCCGTCCGGGCACGGGCTTGCATCCGCTGCGCGGCCAGAACAACGTGCAGGGCGCCTCCGACGCCGGCCTCATCCCGATGTTCTTCCCCGACTACAAGTCGGTGGAGGACGCGGAGATCCGCGCCAAGTACGAGGCCGCCTGGGGCGTGACGCTCGATCCCAAGCGCGGCAAGACCGTGGTCGAGATCATGGACGCGGTGCACGCCGACGAGATCAAGGGCATGTACATCATGGGCGAGAACCCGGCGATGTCCGACCCCGACCTCAATCACGCGCGCGGCGCGCTCGCGCACCTCGAGCATCTCGTGGTGCAGGACATCTTCCTCACCGAAACCGCATCCTACGCGGACGTGATCCTCCCGGCGTCAGCTTGGCCCGAGAAGGACGGCACCGTCACCAACACCAATCGTCAGGTGCAGATGGGGCGCACGGCGCTGCCGCTGCCGGGCGAGGCGCGGCAGGATCTGTGGATCATCCAGGATCTGGCGCAGCGCATCGGCTGCAACTGGAACTACAAGCACGTCGGCGAAGTGTTCACCGAGATGGCGTCGATGATGCCGGCGCTCGACAACATCACATGGGATCGGGTCGCGCGCGAGGACCACGTCACCTATCCGGTCGACGGGCCGGACGTGCCGGGCCGCGACGTGGTGTTCGACAAGGGCATTCCGCGCCCGAACGGCCTGGCCAAGCTGGTGGCGACGAAATACACCGCGCCCGACGAGATGCCGGACGCGGAGTATCCGTTCATCTTGACGACCGGCCGCCAGCTCGAGCACTGGCACACCGGCGCGATGACGCGGCGCGCCTCGACGCTCGATGCGCTGGAGCCGGGGCCGGTCGCGGGCCTCTCCCGCGGCACTATCGCCAGGCTCGGCATCAAGCCGGGCGATCCGGTGCGCGTCGCGACGCGCCGCGGCGTGATCGAACTGGACGCGCGCCAGGACGACTCGGTGCCGGACGGCGTCGTGTTCATCCCGTTTGCGTTCGTGGAGGCGGCCGCCAACCTGCTCACCAATCCGGCACTCGATCCGTTCGGCAAGATCCCCGAGTTCAAATATTGCGCCGCCAAGGTGGAGCGGGTCGAGGACGCGACGCGGGTGGCGGCGGAGTAGTGCGTGCAGTGTAGGACGGGTTCGTGAGTATCTATGGATGATCGTGGCAAACGTCGACGACGACCAAGTGAGCAGCGATGAAGGCCGCCGCGCCGTTGCAAAGGAGGCGCAGTTCATAGCTCGAGAATTCTTCGACCTCAACGGTAGACAGCTGCCGCAAGTTGGGCGGTGAAGGTCCGGCCGTTTGCGACGCACACCTCGTTCGAATCCTTTCTCGAGCCGCGCCCAGTCCAGGCCGCAAAATGACGGTGTCGTTTTCGGCCAGCATCGGACGCCAATTGCCGCCGGCATCGCAGCATCAATCGACCGGTTCGTTCAGGCGGCCGCCAACCTCTTGACCACCCGGCGCTCAATTCAATCCGTTCGGCAAGATCCCGGATTTCAAGTACTGCGGCGCCAAGGTGGAGCGGGCCGAGCACGCGACGCGTCACGGCGGAGTAAGATTCGTCACAACCCCGGCAGGCGCGGCGCCCCGCCGTCGAAGTGCACGCCTTCGAGCGCGAGCAGTTTTGCCTTGGTGGCCGCGCCTCCGCGCGCCGAGAAGCCGCCGAGCTTGTTGCCGGCCGCGAGCACGCGGTGGCAAGGAATGACGAGCGGCACCGGATTGCGTCCCATCGCCTGCCCGACCTCGCGCGCGGCTTCCGGCTCGGTCAACCCGATCTCGTGCGCCAGCGCCCCGTAGGTCGTGGTCGCGCCCCAGGCCAGCGAGCGCATCGCCCCGTAGAGCTTGCGGCGGAACGGATCGAGGCCGGCGAGATCGACATCGACGGCCGAGAAGTCGACCGGCTCGCCGGCGAGGTAGCGCTTGATATCGGCGATCAGCGTCGCCACCCACGGGGGCGGCGCGGCTGCGCCCGCGCTGTGTGCCCTCTCCGCCAGGCGCCGCTCGGTCGTGGCGCGGTCTCTCTCCGGTAGCTGCACCGCGATGAGCCCGCGCGCGCTCCAGGCCACGCCGCACGGCCCGATGTCGCTGTCGAAGACGCAGTGGTGGGGAGACTCGTTCTCCATGATGTGTGAGATGTAGTGCACGTTTTCGCTTGATTCCACCCGGTTTCAAATTGCCTTCAGCGGCCTGTCGGTGCGGTCGAGGTCGCCGGGTGGGCGTGGGCGGGCGGGGCAGTCCAGATATGCCGCTAGATCGCGCCTTGCTCGGCCGGTACCCGCTGCCGCCGATAGTCGTACGGCACATCCTCCTGCGCCGCGGCGAGCGCCACGACCTCGGCGTGCCGCGGCGACAGCACGCAGACCGGGTCGGTCGCGCGCGGATCGCCGGTGAGCAGGAAGGCCTGGCAGCGGCAGCCGCCGAAATCGACCTCGCGTCGCGGGCAGCTCGCACACGGCTCCTGCATCCAGTCGGTGCCGCGGAACGCCTGGAACGCCGGCGAGGACTGCCAGACCTCGGCCAATGAATGGTCACGCACCGACCAGAACTCGAGCCCCGGGATGACTTCGGCCGCGTGACACGGCAGCACGCGTCCCGAGGGATTGACGTTGAGCGAGCGCCGGCCCCAGCCGCCCAGGCACGGCTTCGGATAGCGCGCGTGGTAGTCCGGCACGACCGCGTCGATGACGATCTGGCCGTGATGCCGGGCGCGCAGGTCCTCGACCACGCCGGCGGCGCGCTCGACCTGCTCGCGCGTCGGCATCAGCGCGCCGCGGTTCTTCAGCGCCCATCCGTAGTACTGCACGTGCGCGATCTCGATGCGGCTCGCGCCGAGGTCAAGCGCGAGCGCGACCATATCCTCGATGCGGTCGATGTTGGCGCGGTGCACCACCATGTTGATGGTCAGCGGCAAACCGAGCCGCACCACGTCGGCCGCGAGCGCGTTCTTGCGCGCATAGGCGCCGCGATAGCCGGCGATGTGATCGGCGGATTCCTGAGCGCTGTCCTGGATCGAGATCTGGACGTGGTCGAGGCCCGCGTCGGCGAGCGCGCCGAGGCGCTCTGGCGTGAGGCCGATCGCCAGACGTGATCAGGTTGGTGTAGAGCCCGGCGCCGCGCGCCGATGTCGTGATCTCGGTGAGGTCGCGGCGCGCCGCCGGCTCGCCGCCCGAGAGATGCACCTGCAGCACGCCGAGCGCCGCCGCTTCGCGAAAGACGCGCGCCCAGGTTTCGGCATCGAGCTCGTCGTCGCGCGTCTCCAGCGCCAGCGGGTTCGAGCAATAGGGGCAGCCCAGCGGACAGCGATGGGTCAGCTCGGCCAAGAGGCCGAGCGGCTTGAAGACAACCTCGGCGCTCGCCGCGTTCACCTCACAACTCCAACAGCTTCTTGTCGGCAAGGCCGCGCAGCAGCGCGGTCACGTCGGCAAGGATGCGTTCGCGCGGCGCCGAATAGGTCGCGGCGAGATCGTCGACGATTTCGCTCAACGTCGCCTCCCCGCTGCAGCGCTGCAGGATGGCGAGCGCGACCGCGTCGGGCTTGAACACGCGCTCCGGCGCCAGCAGCACGAAGCCGCCTTGCGCCTCGCTGTTCACCAGCCGCACGCCGCGCGGCAGGCGCGGGCGCGCGTCGGGCGCAATGGGTGCGGGCTTAGGCGTTTCGGTCACGTATCTTCCCTCTCAGGCCATGTAGCCGCCGTCGATCGCGAGCACCGTGCCGACCGCGAAGGATGCGGCGCCGCTGCACAGCCACAATACCGCGGCGGCGATCTCGTCCGGATCGCCGATGCGCCCGCGCGGCGTCTGCGCAACGATGGCCGCCGCCACATCATGGTCGCGCCGCATCCAGTTGGCCACCGGCGGCGTATCGACCCAGCCCGGACAGATGGCGCAGATGCGTGGCCCGGTCTTGGCGCATTCGAGCGCGGCGCTGCGCGTCAGCCCGATCACGCCATGCTTTGCGGCCGCATAGGCCGCCCCGCCGGGGAACGGATAGCCGCGCAACCCGTCGACCGAGGCATTGTTGACGATCGCGCCCGACTTTTCCATCGCCGCAAGCTCCGCGCCCATGCACAGGAACGTCGATGTCAGGTAGCCGTCGATCGTGCGGCGCCACGCGTCTTCGCTCATTTTCCCGATCGGCAGGCCGCGCGCCCCGCTTCCGCCGTTGTTGAACGCGTAGTCGAGGCGGCCATGCAGCTTCATCACTGCCTCGATCAGGCGCGTGACCGCTTTGCCGTCCGCCGTATCGGCGGCGCGCCAGGCGACGCTGCCATGCTTGGCGAGATCCTTGAGCGCCGCCTTGGCGGTCGCCTCCTTGCGGCTTGCGATGACGACATGGGCGCCTTGCCGGGCGAAGGCGTGCGCGGTCGCAAGTCCGATCCCGCTCGTGCCGCCGGTCACGAGCGCGACCTTGCCCTTCATGTCGGGGTAGGCGGGGCTCGCACGCGCAGGGTCGGATCTCGGAGCCGAAGCGGCCATGGTCTATTCCACCGGCACGAAGGCGCCGGGCGGCACATGCTTCGGCGCCACGTAGGCATGGTACAGCGCATCGAGCATCGCCCAAAGCACGTCGCACTTGAATTCGAGCGCGGCCATCACCGCCTGCTGGGCCTCCGGCGTTCTGGCCTCGCGCTTTACGTATTCGAGCGCGAAGTCGGAATCGCGCTGCGCCTGCGGCGGGCGCTGATCGAAATAGGCGAGCGTCTCGCGGGTGACGAAGTCATAGCTCTTGAGCATGCCGGCCACGCGTTCCGAGATGATGACCGGGGAGAACAGCTCGGTCAGCGAGGACGCGATCGCCTCGGTGAGCGAACGCTCACGTACGAAGTGCACGTAGGCCTCGACCGCGAAACGCGTCCCGGGAAGAATGCCGCGGGTCGAGACGACATAGTCGGGGTCGAGGCCGAGGCCGTCGGTGAGCTTGAGCCAGCGCGCGATTCCGCCCCCGGCCGCGGCGTCGCCGTCGTGGTCGACAAGCCGATGCCGCCATTCCCGCCGCACGGCCGGGTCGTCGCAGCGCGCGATCAGGCTCGCATCCTTCACCGGGATCATCGCCTGGTAGTAGTAGCGGTTGAGCGCCCAGGCCTGCACCTGGCCCTTGGTGCACTGCCCGCCATGCAGCCGGTGATGAAACGGGTGGAGGTTGTGGTAGCGGCGCGCGCCGATGTCGCGCAACCGCGCCTCCAGCTCGTCGGGCGTCAACGGTGTCACCTTCATCCCTCCCCTGAAAGGGGAGGGCCATCGGACCTCAACACCGTCATCCTGAGGTGCGGCCTCGACGACAGTCGAGGCCGCCTCGAAGGATGATCGAGAAGTCGCTGACGGCGCCGCTTTGCGTGCTTCGAGGCATTCCCGGACTTCGTCCGGGAATGCACCTCAGCATGACGAGGTTGGAGGCGGGGCGCAGGCTGCGTCACAGCGCGAACTCCATGCCGTCCTCGGCCACTTCCCAGCCGGCGGCCTCGACCGTCCGGCGTTCGGGCGAGTCCGCGATCAGCACCGGATTGGTGTTGTTGAGATGGACGTAGACGCGCCGGCTCGACAGGCCGCTCAAGCCCGCCAATGATCCATCGGAGCCGCCGATCGGCATGTGGCCCATGCGCCGGCCGGTTTTCGCGCCGGTACCGGTGCGGATCATCTCATCATCGGCGAACAGGGTGCCGTCGAACAACACCAGGTCGGCACGGGACAGGCGCTGCTTCAATTCGGATGTGAGCGCGGCCGCGCCTGGCACGAAGGCAAGGCGCGCGCCGCCGCAGCGGATCTCCACGCCGACAGTGGTGCCGGCGTCTCCGACAAGATCGTCGCTCTCGCCTTCGAGATACAGCGGCACTTTGCCGGGCACCGGGAACAGCTCCGCCTCCAGTCCGCCCGGAAGCGCAAAAGCCACATCAGGCACGATCGTCCACCGGGGCACGACCTCGGGCGCCAGCGCGGCGAATACCGGATTGGCGTCGATGGCGCGCAAGGTCTCGGCGGTGCCGAAGAGATCGAAGGCTTGGCCTTCCCGCAGATTGAGCAGGCCGGCGATCTGGTCGATTTCGCCCCCGGTCAGCACGACCGCCGCAATCGGGCTGCCGCGCGGCGCGCCGCGCGGATGCAGCGCCGGGGTGGCGTGGATCTGGGACCGCAGGTCGGGAGAGGCGTTGAGCAGGATCCAGCGCTCGCCATCGCCGGAAACCGCTACGCTGCATTGCGTGCGCGCGGGGGCGTCTCCGTCCCACGCCTTGGCGCAGACGGGACAGCGGCAATTCCATTGCGGGAAACCGCCTCCGGCGGCCGCTCCGAGCACGATGGCGGTCAGGCGCCCCATGCCACGGCGCAGCGCCGCCGCGGCAAGGTCAGAACTCGGCCGGCAGGTAGCCGTTGATCTCGAGGCCGATGCAGATCTCGACGAGGGTCGGGGTGGTCCAGGCCATATTGGTCCTCACTTGCCAAACTCACACACCCGCGCGGCCGCTCCGGAGCGCCCGCCGAGCATCCTGATCATAAGCTAAACGCCTTGCAGCCGCGGAGCAAGCCTCCCGCCCCACATCACGTTCCGTTGATGACTCGTCATGCCCGGCACCCGGGTCCGGCCTTTTGGCCGGCCCGGGCATGACGGTGCGGAGAAAGTCACCTTCAAGGCTCGGTGGCATCAGCGCACCCGCGCGAGGAAATGCGCCAGGTCGACGAGGTCCTGGTCCTGCAGCGGTCCCATCACCTCGGCCATGATGGGTTGGTATTCATTTCGCGTGCCGGCCTTGTACTCGCGCAAGGCTTTGAGCAGGTAGTCCTCGCGCTGCGCCGCCAGCCGGGGGACCGAGTCGTTGCCCGAGAAGTCCGCGTCGTGGCAGAAGCCGCAGCGGTGGCGCGCCACCAGGTCGCGCGCTCGGTTGGCGCGGGCGGCATCGCCGTTCGGAGCCGGTTGCGGCGGCGGCAGCTTCGCGATCGTGTCGGCGAATTTCTGCAGGTCCGCGTCGCTCAGGCCCTTGGTCATTTCGTTCATGGGTTCGGCAGTGCGCAAGGTCTGCCGGAACATGTAGAGCTGGATCAAGAGATAGAGCGGCGGCTGGCCGCCGAGCGAGGGTACGTCCGGCGTCTCGGACTGCCCTTTCTCCCCGTGGCAGGCGAGACAGACCGAAAGTCTTTCGTCGAACGTTTGCGCCCGGGCCGAACTCGACAACGCGCCGACAAGGGCCAATGCGAGAACGATCGCCCGCAATGAGCCCTCCTGACCCGGCCGGGTGATTGGGCATAAATGAACGGCGAGGAGCGAAGGTTCCGCTCCTCGCCGTGAGGCAGGTTTGCTACTGCCGCTTGCCGGACGCCACGCGGGCGTTGCCGTACGACACCCGATAGATGGCGCCGGCGTAGTCGTCGGAGACCAGCAGGGAGCCGTCCTTCATCTGCAAGACGTCGACCGGACGGCCGATATAGCTGTTGTTCTGGATGAACCCGGTCAGGAACGGCTCGATCGACTTCACCGTGCCGTCCTTATTGAGGTAGGCAACGACCACGTCGCCGCCGAGCTTGACCGAGCGGTTCCAGGAGCCGTGCCGCGCGATGAAGGCGGCGTTCTTAACGGACTTCGGGAACATGCCGCCGGTGTAGAAGCGCATCCCGAGCGCGGCGGTATGCGGACCCAGCATCGCGATCGGTTTCTCGAACTCGTCGCAGGAACGGCCCCAGCCCTGTTCGTTGTCCGGCAGGTTGCCCTGATGGCAGAACGGGAACCCGAAGTGCTGCCCGGACTTGGTGATGCGGTTGAACTCGTCGTTCGGGACGTCCTCGGACAGCCAGTCGCGGCCGTTGTCGGTCCAGTAGAGCTGCTTGCTCACCGGATGCCAGTCGAAGCCCACGGTGTTGCGCACGCCGCGAGCGATGACCTCCTCGTTCTTGCCGTCGAGATCCATGCGGCGGATCTGCGCGTGCGTGTCCGGCGGAGCGCAGATGTTGCAGGGCGACCCGATCGGCACGTAGAGCTTGTTGTCCGGGCCGATGCCGATGAACTTCCAGCCGTGCGGCTCGTCCTTGGGGAAGTCGTCGCGGATCATCACCGGCGCCGGCGGCTTGTCGAGGTTGGCCTCGATGTTGTCCCACTTCCACACCTTCGAGAGCTCGGCGACGTAGAGCGCGCCGTTGTGGAAGGCGAGACCGTTCGGGCGATGCAGCCCCTGCGCGAGGGTCTTGACCTCGCGCTTGCCGTCCTTGTCGACGACCGCATAGACGTTGCCGGCGAGCCGGGTCGAGACGAACAGCGTGCCCTTGTCGCCAAGCCGCATCGAGCGCGCGTTGGCGACGCCGGTGGCGTAGAGCTCGATCTTGAAGCCCTTCGGAAGCTTGAGCTTGTCGAGCTGGAACTTGTCGGCCGTGTGCGGGACCGGCGGCGGCGCGACCGGCGCGAGCTTCTTGGCGCCTTCGTGGTCGGGGCGGTCGTAGAGCGCCGTCCCCGGGGGCCCGGCGCGTCCCGGCGGAGTACCGGCCGGCGCGGCTGCTGGCGCAGGGGCCGGCGCCGGCGCCGCGGCCGGCGGGGAACCGGCCGGTTGTTGTTGAGCGGCCGCGGGCCAAGACACTGCGACGAGACCGCCGAGGGCCCCCGCCAGCAAGAGCGCGCGGGTCGATGTCGTACTGAGATTCATGAACTCCTCCCGATGCGGACGCGTCCGCCGCTCGTTGTCGCCAGCCACCGGCATGGCGTGCGAGAGCGCGCATCCGTCGGCGCCAGTGTCGAACATTTCGGGTGCCAAGCGCAATCGCCAATTGGCACGACCGATCGCAAAAGGCGCCAGCCGCCCGGTCGCCTTGCGTCACCGCTCGGCACCTTGTCTTACCGCCCCTTCTGGTCGCCGGATTTCTTGTCTCCCAGCGCCGCAATAAGCTCGTCGAGCACGCGGTACGTGTCCTGCAGCCGCTTGGCTCCCAGCTTTCGGGCGATCGCCGCGTAGCTCGCCTCCGATGTCCGGCGCCATGCTGGTGAACAGCCGGCGGCCCTGCGGGGCGATCGACACCGTCACCCGGCGCTTGTCGTCGGCGTTGCTCCGGCGGCTGACGAGGCCGGAGGTTTCGAGCTTGGGGAGGATTCGCGACAGGCTCGCCGGATGGATGCAGCAGCGCGCGCTGAGGTCGCCGATCTCGATCGCCTCGGCCTCCATCAGCGCGCGGATGATGCGCCATTGCTGGTCGGTGAGATCGTGATCATGAAGGTGCGGCCGAAAGTGTCGCATCACCAGTTCGCGCGCGCGCATCAGCTGCATCGGCAGCGAACGGGCGAAGGGACGGCCGCGAGACGACGGCCCGGACCTGGCTTGTCGGCTTTCATTGTCGTTCTGCAAGCGTTGCGGCGGCGGGTCGGCCTTGACGATGCTGCGGTGCATCAATTAACATGTTAACGGTATCGGCCGCAGCCGTCAACGCGCGCGGCGCGCTACGCAAGAAGACCGGTTCGCCTGTGCAAAAAACGAGGGAGGAAATTTTCCGTCATGCCCCATATCATCATCGAGTATTCCGCCAACGTCGAGATGAGGTTTCGCCGCAACGGCTGGTCGAGGAGATGCACGCGGCGGCGGTCGCGAGCGGCATCGCCGATGTTGCCGGCTTTCGCACGCGGGCCGAGCGACGCGATCGTCTATCGCGTCGGGGACGGCAATCCGAGCAACGGCTTCGTCCACATCGTCGCGCGCATCCGGCACGGCCGCAGCGTCGAGCAGCGCAAGGCGCTGGCGGCCTCGTTGATGGCGGCGGCCGACAAAGCGCTCGAGCAGGCTTTCGCCGCGCGGCCGCTGGCGCTCAGCGTCGAAGTGCACGAGATCGATCCCGAGACGCGGCTGATGCGCAACACGATGCGCGAGCCGGCGCCGGGCGAAAAGGCCGCATGAACGCATGCCCATCCGCAAGCCGGTCCTCAATCCGCCCTTCAACGTCGTGCGCGTGAGCCACGTCGAGTTCAGCGTGCGCGATCTTGCCGGCGTCCCGGGCCTTCTATGTCGACTGCCTCGGCTATCTGGTGAGCGACGAGACCTCGGACGTGCTCTACCTGCGCGGCGTCGAGGAGCGCAATCACCACTCGATCGTGCTGCGGCAGGCTGCGATCGCCGGCGTCCATACGATCGGCTTCAAGGTCGCGAGCGAGGAGGACCTCGACCGCGCCGCCTTCTGGTTCGCGCGCAAGGGCCTGCCGACCTCGTTTCCGGAAGTGCCCTGCCAGGGCCGCACGTTGCGCACCGCCGACCCGCTCGGCATGCCGCTCGACCTCTATTTCCGCATCGATCAGGCCGAATCGCATGCTGCGGCACTATTCGGCCTATCGGGGCGCGCGCATCCAGCGCATCGACCACGTCAACTGCTTCACGCCCGACGTGCAGGCAAGCCACGACTTCTATTCCGAGATCGGCTTCCGCACCACCGAGTACACCGAGACCGACGACGCGGATCCGCAGCTGTGGGCGGTCTGGATGCATCGCAAGGGCAACGTGCACGACCTCGCCTTCACCAACGGCGCCGGGCCGCGGCTGCACCACGTCGGCGTATGGACCGCGGGCGCGCTCGACATCCTGCACATCTGCGACGTGATGGCGACCAGCGGCTACCTGGCCAACATGGAGCGCGGGCCCGGCCGCCACGGCATCTCCAACGCGTTCTTCCTCTACGTGCGCGATCCGGACGGGCACCGCGTCGAACTGTTCACCTCGCGACTATCTTGCCGTCGACCCCGACCTCGAACCGCTGCGCTGGTCGCTGCGCGATCCGCAGCGACAGACGCTGTGGGGCCAGCCGGCGCCGAAATCATGGTTCGAGGAGGGCGCCTCGTTCCACGGGATTGCGCTCCGCGAACCCGTGCTGGCGGCGCAGCCGATCGTTGCGCGGTGACTCGTAACGGCCATTTGGTACGCTGTCCATCATGCCCGGCCTTGTGCCGGGCATCCACGTCTTGCTGCTCTTAGGCCGCAGCAAAATAGACTTGGATGGCCGGAACAAACCTCGCAATCGCTGTGGCGGTTGCTCGCCCGGCCATGACGGGGAGAGACGGGTCATGAATGGCAGGAAAAACGAGGCCTCGCTCGACCTCGAACAATCATCGACGGCATCCGGGCGTGGGTCGAGGTCGAGAGCCCCACCTCGAACGTTGACGCGGTCAACCGCATGATCGACCGCGTGCAGGCCGATGCCATCGACCTGCCGCTCATGCGGGAGCGGATTGCGGGGCGTGACGGCTTCGCCGATATCCTGGCGCTGCGCACCGGAGGCGCCGGCGAGCGTCCCGGCATCCTGATCCTGTCGCATATCGACACCGTGCATCCGATCGGCATGCTGGCCGGCCCGCTGCGGTTCCGGCGCGAAGGCGACAAGCTCTACGGTCCCGGCCTCTTCGACATGAAGGGCGGCGCCTATTTGGCATTCGCGGCCTTCCGCGAGGTGGCGCGCGCCGGCTCGGCGCGACTGCCGGTGACCCATCTGTTCACGCCCGACGAGGAGGTCGGCAGCCCGACCTCCCGCGCCGTGATCGAGGCGGAAGCGCGCCGTGCGCGCTATGTGCTGGTCACCGAGCCGGCGCGCGAGGGCGGCAAGGTGGTCACGGCGCGCAAGGGCGTCGGGCGCTTCGAGGTCAGGGCGACCGGGGTGCCGGCGCATTCCGGCGCGCGGCACCAGGACGGCCACAGCGCAATCAAGGAGATGGCGCGCGCAGATCCTCGCCATCGAGGCGATGACCGACTATGCCCGCGGCATCACCACCACCGTCGGCATGATCTCGGGCGGCACCGCGCCCAACGTCATCCCGCAGCACGCGCGCATCACCGTCGATCTGCGCGTGCGCGAGGCCGCGACCGGACGCGACCTGGAGGCGCGCATTCTCGGCCTGCAGCCGAACGACCCGCACGTGAAGCTTGAAGTGACCGGCGGCATGAACCGTCCGCCGTTCGAGAAGACACCGGCGATCGCGGCGCTGCTCGCGCACGCGCAAGGCGTCGCGCGCGAGCATCGGGACTCGATTTGGCCGATGCGTCGATGACCGGCGGCGGCAGCGACGGCAACTTCACCGCCGCGCTCGGCGTGCCGACCCTCGACGGGCTCGGCATCGACGGCGAGGGCGCCCATACCGAATGGGAGCATGGGCTGATCTCGTCGATCGTGCCGCGCACGCGGCTGATGCGCGGATTGCTCGAGACGCTGCAGTAGCCGCCGTGCCGTTTGCACGCTCATACGGGCTGCCGAACGGTGCGGTTGACGCGATCCGGCCGCCTTTCCTACAGTGCCCGCGTGGGATGGGGATGGAGTCCCCCGACAACCGCCGCAAGGCTGATGACTCCTGCCTCGCAGGGCCGCGGTCCTGCCATGGCGGGAGCGTGAAAGCACCCGCCGCCGGCGGGTTTTTCGTTGCCCTGGCCAACGAAAGGGCAACCTCATGGGCTATCTGATCGTCTTTCTCGGCGGCGGGTTGGGCGCCGCGCTCCGGCACGGCGTCAACCTCGCGGCGCTGCGACTCCTCGGCCCGAACTTTCCGTTCGGCACGCTCACCGTCAACGTCACCGGCTCGATCGCGATGGGGCTGCTGGCGGGCTACTTCGCGTTCAGGGGAGATGCCTCGCAGCATTGGCGGCTGTTCCTCACCACCGGCATTCTGGGCGGCTACACGACGTTCTCGGCGTTCTCGCTCGACGTCGCGGTGCTATGGGAGCGCCACGCGGTTTTGCCGGCCGTCGCCTACGTGCTCGCTTCCGTGCTGCTCTCGGTCGCCGGCCTGTTCGCGGGGCTGTTCTTGGTCCGGCAGCTGTCGTGATGTGGTGCCGGCGCACTCACTGCGCTTTAATATTCGCGGCCTTGATGATCGGCCACCACTTGTCGATTTCGGCCTTATGGTGGGCGACCAGCGCCGCCGGGGTCTGCTGTTCGCGTGCGGGAAGCTCTTGACCGAGATCGACCAGTCGTTGGCGCACCGCCGGATTGGCCAACGCCTCGATCACTGCGGCGTTGAGCTTGGCGATCACATCCTTCGGCGTGCCCTTGGGCGCCCATAGCGCGTGCCAAACGGAAACGTAGAAGCCAGGCAATCCTGCCTCGTCAACCGAGGGAATGTCAGGCGCGGCGGCAAGGCGGGTCTTGGCCGTGACGGCATGCGCGCGGATCTGCCCGGCCTTCACCTGTGGCAGCGCATTGGCCGCCTGGTCGAACATCAGGTCGATCTGGCCGGCCAACAGGTCCTGCATGGCCGGGGCGGCGCCACGATACGGTATGAATTGAAAGCGAGTGCCGGTATTGCTCTGGAAATAGGCGCCAGCGACATGCGAGGCGCTTCCCGGGCCGGCCGTGCCCTGCGACGCCTTGTCGGGATTGGCCTTGAGCCAAGCGATCAATTCCTGCAAGTTCTTCGCCGGTACCGCGTTTTTCGCGACGATCAGTTGCGGATTGTCGGCAATCAGCGAGATCGGCTCGAAATCGTTGAGCACGTGATAGGGCAGCGAGTAGACCGCGCCGTTGACGACGTGCGTGCTCCAGTGGCCGATGCTCAGCGTGTAGCCGTCAGGCGCGGCGCGCGCGACCCGCCCGACCCCAATCGAGCCAGCCGCTCCGGTCACGTTCTCGACGATAACGGTTTGACCGAGCGCGGCACCGAGGCGCTCGGCAAAAATCCGCCCGATCGTGTCGGTCGGTCCGCCGGCCGAGAACGGCACGATCAGCGTGACCGGACGGGATGGATAGGATTGGGCTTGCGCAGGCGCGACAGCCAGTAGCCAACCGAACGCGATCAACGCTCCAATGGATTTCGCCATTGTCCGTCCCCCCATGAGCGACAACTTCTTGTTCGTTCTGTCGCGAGAGTACCACAATAAGAGGAATGACCGGCGCGCCAAGGCGCCGCAGGCGCAGTGCGCACGAGGACGACTCGCGCTCAATGATGGGCACGCGCCGCTTCGCGGCATTTTGCGTACCCTACGCAGCGGCCGCGGCGGCGCGTGCGATCGCCTCCATCACCAGCTGCTCGGCCGCGGCGGTGTCCACCCATTTGACGATCGTCACCCACTTGTTCTTCTCGAGATCTTTGTAGTGCTGGAAGAAGTGCGCGACCTGCTCGCACACGATCGGAGGCAGGTCGCGATGGCTGCGGATGCCGGCGTAGAACGGGTGCAGCGCGTCGACCGGCACCGCGAGAATCTTCTCATCGCCCCCGGCCTCGTCCTCCATGATCAGCGCGCCGACCGGGCGGCAGCGGATGACCGCGCCGGGCACCACCGGCACTTGCCCTGCGACCAGCACGTCGCAGGGATCGCCGTCGGCGGACAGCGTGTGCGGGATGAAGCCATAGTTGCCCGGATAGAACATCGCGGTGTGCAGGAAGCGGTCGACGAACAGGGCGCCGGACGCCTTGTCGATCTCGTATTTGACCGGCACGCCGCCGAGCGGGATCTCCACCACCACGTGGATGTCGTGAGGCGGGTTGGCACCCGCCGATATCATGCGAAGGTCCATGGCATCCCTCGTTTGCCGCTAAGGAATACGACGGCTGCCGTCTCGAACCAACCACGTTCCCGGGTCGGCCGGGAAAAGACCCCTACGTAGCGGATTTCATCTCGAACCCCGGAGGGGCCGGCGTAACCGACATAGTGGCATAAATGTCACTATCCGGCCCTCTTCGCTCCGGCGCATTTACGATTCGTTGACCTCGCCTGGGTACTGTGAGAATGAACGTTCGCTCTATCTTGATGCATCGCACAACCCGGGCTCTCCCATGCGCCGTGCCAACGCCCAACTGCAGCTCGACCGCCGCGCCGAGATTTTAGCCGCCGCGGCGCGCTGCTTTGCCCGCTCGGGCTTTCACGGCGCCTCGATGCAGGACATCTGCGCCGAAGCGGTGATGAGCCCCGGCAACCTCTACCGCTACTTCCGCTCCAAGGAAGAGATCATCGCGGCGATCTGCGAACGCGACCGCGCGATTGCGGCCGAAGGTTTCGCGATGGTCAACCGCGCGCCCGACTTCTGGTCGGCCTTCGCAGAACTGGCCCACTACCACTTCGTCGAGCGCAGCATCGAGGACATCGCGATCTGCGCCGAAGTATTCGCGGAATCGCGGCGCAATCCCGAGATCGCGCGCCTCAACCACCAGTTCGACAACGACGTGAAGCAATGGATGGGCGACCTGCTGCGCCAGGCGGCGGCGCGCGGCGATATCCATCCGCAAACCGAGATCGAGCCTGCGGTGTCCATGCTGATGGTGATGGCCGACGGCCTGTTCTGGCGCCGCGCCACCGAGCCGTCTTTCGACGCCGCCGCGGTATTGCCGCTGTTTCTTGCCACGACCAAACACATGCTGACGTCGGGCCCGCAGTAGGGCCTGGCGTCGGCCAACGAGGGGGACTTCCCATGAAGGGTAGCCGCATCACCGCGCTCGGGCTTGTCGCCGCGGCGGGGCTCTGGATCTCGTCGGGCCATTTCCTCCCGCACGAGAGTGCCGAGAGCAAAGCCGCCGTGCGCCCGACCGAGAGCGCGGCGCAGAAGCTGTTCCGCGTCGCGGTCGAGAAGGCCGAGCTCGTGCCGCACAGCCAGAAGCTCACGTTGTCGGGGCGCACCGAAGCCGACCGCAAGGTGATGGTGACGGCGCGCACGGGTGGGATCATCACCGACCTGCGGGTCCGCCGCGGCGACCGGGTGAAGCGGGGTGACGTCATCGCGGTGCTCTCCGACGAGGCGCGCGAAGCGCAGGTCGCGCAGGCGCGCGCCATGGTGAACCACCGCCGCAGCGAATTCGAAGCCAAGAGCAAGCTCATCGCGCTCGGCAACGTGCCGCGGCTCGAGATCAACAACATCGAGGCGCAGCTCAAGATCGCCGAGGCACAGCTCGCGGCGGCCGAAGCCGAGCGTGACCGCGGCGTCGTCACGGCGCCCTGGTCGGGGATCGTCAACGACGTGCCGGTCGAGCTCGGACAGGCCGCATTCTCGATGGCCGGCAAGGAAATCGCGCAGATCATCGCGCTCGACCCGATCCTCGCCGTCGTCGAGGTGGCGGAGCGCAAGCTCGGCGGCATCAAGCTCGGCGACAAGGCCGACGTGCGGCTGGCGACGGGCCAGACTGCAAGCGGCCGCGTGCGCTTCGTATCCAGGATGGCGAGCCCCACCACCCGCACGTATCGCGTCGAGGTCGAGGTGCCGAATCCGAACGGCGAGTTCCCCGACGGCATCACCGCCGAGGTCTCAATGCCGCTCGCACCGACCCCGGCGACGCGGGTGCCGCGTTCGGCGCTGACGTTCTCGTCAGCCGGCGAGCTCGGCGTGCGCGCAGTCGATGAAGCCGGCAAGGTCGGCTTCGTGCCGGTGTCGCTGGTCGAGGACGAGCAGAGCCATATGTGGGTCGCCGGCGTTGCCGACCGCACCCGGGTCATCGTGCAAGGTCAGGATTTCGTTCGCGAGGGCCAGCGCGTGGAGGTCGTCGCGGCGGCTGGCTCTCAGGTGACTGAGGCAAGACAGTAGCAATTCGTCATCACCGGGCCGCCGCGCAAGCGGCGTGACCCGGCGATCCATCTCGAAAAAAGGCGATGGATTGCCTGGCCGAGCCCGGCAATGACCAAGAAAACAGAGACCACCTGCGCCATGTTCCGTCTCATCGATTACGCCATCGGCCATGCGCGGCTCACGATCGCGACGCTGCTGTTCCTGCTGACCGCGGGCTTCGTCGCTTACCTGACGATTCCCAAGGAGGCCGAGCCGGACATCAAGGTCCCGATCATCTACACGCAGCTCACCCAGCGCGGCATCAGCCCGGAGGATTCCGAGCGGCTGCTGCTTCGCCCGGTCGAGACCAAGCTCAAGACGGTCGGCAACGTGAAGGAGATGCGTTCGACCGCGTATGAGGGCGGCGGTTTCGTGCTGCTCGAGTTCGAGGCCGGATTCGATTCCAAGTCCGCGCTTGCCGACGTCCGCGCCAAGGTCGAGGAGGCCAAGCGCGACCTGCCGCGCGACGCCGACGAGCCGCTGGTGAATGAGGTCAATCTATCGCTCTATCCGGTGCTGGTGGTCGCGCTGTCGGGCGACGTGCCGGAACGCACGCTGTTGCGCATCGCGCGCACGGTCGAGAACGCCATCGAGCAGGTGCCGGGCGTGCTGGCGGCGGAGCTGCGCGGCGCGCGCGACGAGGTGGTCGAGATCGTCGCCGAGCCGATGCTGATGAAGAGCTACGGCGTCTCGCTCGAGCAGCTGATCAGCGCGACGCAATCGTCGAACAGCCTGGTGGCCGCCGGCTCGCTCGAGGGCCGCACCGGCCGCTTCGCCGTCAAGGTGCCGGCGCTGATCGAGCGGCCCGAGGACGTGCTCAAGATCCCGGTCGCGGCCTCCGCCGGCGCCGTCGGTGACGCTCGGCGACATCGCGCAGGTCAAGCCGACCTTCAAGGACGCGACCTCGGTCACCCGCGTCAACGGCAAGCCGGCGATGACCATCGAGGTGTCGAAGCGCACCGGCGCGAACCTGATCGAGACCGTCGACGGCGTGAAGAAGGTGGTGCGAGCGCCTCAAGGCGACCTGGCCCGAAGGCGTCAACGTCGCGTTCACCCAGGACAAGTCGAAGATCATCCGGCAGATGCTCGCCGACCTGCAGAACTCGGTCGCCACCGGCGTGCTGCTGGTGATCGTGATCATGCTGTTCGCGCTCGGCTACCGCGCCTCGCTGTTCATCGGCATCGCGATCCCCGCCTCGTTCCTGGCCGGCGTGCTCGGGCTGCAGCTCGCCGGCCTCACCGTCAACATCGTGGTGCTGTTCTCGCTCATCCTCGCGGTCGGCATGCTGGTCGACGACGCCATCATCGTCTCCGAATTCGCCGAGCGGCGGATGGCGGAAGGAATGCCGGCGAAGGAAGCCTATTCGCTCGCCGCCAAGCGCATGTCCGGCCCGGTGATCGCCGCGACCGCGACGCGCGTCGCCGCCTTCTCGCCGCTGCTGTTCTGGCCCGGCATCGTCGGCGAGTTCATGAAGTACCTGCCGATCACCCTGATCGCGACGCTGTCGGCCTCGCTGGTGGTGGCGCTGTTCTTCACCCCGACGCTCGGCGCGCTGCTCGGCAAGGCGGCGACAGTGCCGCGCCACGATCGCACGGCGGATCGCGGCCCCTACATGCGCACGGTGCGGCTTGCGCTGCGCAATCCCGGCACCACGCTGGCGCTTTCGGTGTTTCTGCTGATCGCGGTGCAGATGGCCTATGGCAGGCTGGGCCACGGCGTCGAGTTCTTCCCCAAGGTCGAGCCGGATTTCGGCCAGGTCGATCATCCACGGCCGCGGCAACCTCTCGCTCGAGGAGAAGGACCGCGCCGTGCGCGCCGTCGAGGAGCGGGTGCTGACGTTTTCGAGCGTGCAGACCGTCTATACGCGCACCGGCGAGCAGCCGCGCGGCCTCTCCGAGATCACCGAGGACACGATCGGCGTGATCCAGTTCGAGTTCTCGGACTGGAAGACGCGGCCGAAGGCGCACGCGATCATGGACGCGATCCGCGAGAAAACCGCCGACATCCCCGGCGTGCTGGTCGAGGTGACGGCGCCGCGCGCCGGCCCGCCGACCGGCAAGCCGGTGCAGGTGCAGCTTTCCGCGCTCGACCCCGACGTGATTCCGGCGGCGGCGCAAGAAGGTCGCCGCCATGCTGCGCGCAGCATCCCGACATCCGCGACCTCGACGACGGCATGCCGCTGCCGGGCATCGACTGGAAGATCGACATCAACAAGGCCGAGGCCGCGAAATACGGCGCCGGCGTCAACACCGTCGGCAACGCCATCCAGCTCGTCACCAACGGCACCAAGATCACCGAGTACCGGCCGTCCGACGCCGACAAGCAGGTCGACATCATCGTGCGCTTCCCGGAGAACCGCCGCAGCCTCGACCAGATCGACGACCTGCGCGTCCAGACCAGTGCCGGCCACGTGCCGATCGGCAATTTCGTGCGAGCGCGTGCCGGCGCCGCGCGTCGGCTACATCAATCGCGTCGACGGCAACCGCGTGATGACGGTGTCGGCGAACATCGCCGAGGGCGTGCAGACCGCGCGCGTGCAGCAGTAGATCGCCAGCGGAGCTGGCGCAGGCCGATCTCGGCCCCGGCGTGCTATGGAAGCTCAAGGGCGAGGACGAGGAGCGCGCCAAGGCGGGTGCGTTCCTGCTCAAGGCGTTCGGCGCCGCGATCTTCCTGATCTTCGCGATCCTGCTGGCGCAGTTCAACAAGCTGACCTCGGTCGGCCTCGTGCTGACCGCCGTGGTGCTCTCGACCATCGGCGTGCTGCTCGGCCTCATGGTCATGGGCCAGCCGTTCGGCGTGGTGATGACCGGCATCGGCGTGATCGCCAATGCGGGCGTGATCGTGAACAACAACATCGTGCTGATCGACACCTACGACCGGCTGCGCCGCGAGGGCGTCGAGGCCTACGAGGCGATCCTGGAGACCTGCCGCGAGCGCGCGCGCCCGGTGGTGCTCACGGCGGTCACCGCCATCCTCGGCGTGCTGCCGATCGCCTTCGGCATGAACGTCGAGTTCCTGCACCGCGAGATCACGGTCGGCGCGCCGGCGACCCAATGGTGGATCAGCCTCTCGACCGCCATCGTGTTCGGGCTCGGCTTCGCCACCGTGCTGACGCTGATCGTGACGCCGGCCGCGCTGATGGCGATCGCCAACCTGGCCGAGCGGCGCAAGCGGTGGCTTGCGCGCCGCCGCGCTCGCCGCGAGGCGCGCCGCGCCGCGCGCGAGGCCGCCGCCGCCGCAAGCGCGCCGGCGGAGTGATCCTCGGCTGTCATCCCGGCCGAGCACAGCGAGAGCCGGGACCCACGACTCCCGGCCTCTGAGATTTCAACACTGCGGTTGTGATACATGGGTCCCGGATCGGCTCGCTCCGCTCGCCGTCCGGGATGACAGCCGAGGTATGATGCCGCCGCCCGATCCGCTGCCCCTCATCGCCCGCGCGTCGGTCATCCCGGTGCTCACCATCGAGCGCGCTGCGCACGCGGTGCCGCTGGCGCGCGCTCTCGTTGCCGGCGGACTGCCGGTGCTGGAAGTGACGCTGCGCACCGCGGCGGCGCTGGAAGCGATCGAGAGTATCGCGAAGGACGTGCCCGAGGCGACCGTCGGTGCCGGCACCATCACTGCTCTCCGGGACATCGCCGACGCGGTGGCGGCCGGCGCCAAGTATCTGGTCAGTCCCGGCACTCCGGCCGAGCTTGCGGCTGCGCTCGCGCAGGCGCGCGTCCCGGCGATCCCCGGCTGCGCCACGGTGTCGGAAGCGATGGCGCTCGCCGCGCACGGCTTCTCGGTGCTGAAATTCTTTCCGGCCGAGGCGTCGGGCGGCATCGCGTGGCTCAAAGCCGTGGCGGCGCCGCTGCCGGGCTTACGCTTCTGCCCGACCGGCGGTATCGACGGCAAAAATGCCGGCGCGTACCTCGCGCTGCCGAACGTCGCCGCGGTCGGTGGCTCGTGGGTGGCGCCGAAAGACGCCATCGCGGCCGAGCGATTTTTCCCGCATCACCGCGCTCGCCCGCGAGGCCGCGGGGTTGCGCAAGCAACAAAAGTAGACTGTCATCCCGGCCGAGCGCGAAGCGCGAGAGCCGGGACCCATGAAGCCCGGCGCTTCGGTTCCCTTGGCGATGCCGGGATGCATGGGTCCCGGATCGGCTCCGTTCGGTCGCCGTCCGGGATGACACTCAACGTTTTCACGCCCCTCCGCGCATGAATGACCGCCGCCGCCCCGGACCGTTCGACTGGTCGACGGCCGTCGTCACCCTGCTCGTGGTGCTCGGCCGCGGTCACCGTCTATCTCCGCGACGGGCCCGCGCGCTTCCTCGCCATCCTGGCCGACGACTTCGGCCTGTTCGTCGACATGCTGCCCAAGGTTTTGGCCGGCTGCCTGATCGGCGTGTTCGTCACGCTGCTGCTGCCGCGCGAGGCGGTGGCGCGCTGGGTTGGGGCGGAGTCCGGATTCTCCGGCATGCTGATCGCGACCGTCGCGGGCGCCATCCTGCCGGGCGGCCCGTTCACCATCTATCCGGTCGCCGGCGCGTTCGTCGCCATGGGCGCCGATGTCGGCGCCATCGTCGCCTTCATCACCAGCTGGTCGCTGCTCGGCTACGCCCGCGCGCTGGTCTGGGAATTGCCGTTCTTCGGCTTCGACTTCGTCGGCTGGCGCGTGCTGGCCGCGCTGCCGTTGCCGATCGTCGCCGGGCTCGTGGCGCGCGCGGTGGTGCGCGCGACCGGATACGAGATCGCGCGATGAGTTCCGCGATCGACGTCTTCCTCTGGCTGATCGTCGCAGCGCTCGCGGCGACCGCGGTCGTGCGCAGCCGCACGCTGTTCCGCGCCGGCGTCAAGGGCGGCGCGGTCGATTTCGCCCGGCTGATCCCGCGCCTTGCGATCGGCGTCTTGGGCTCGGGCTTCCTCGCCGAGGTGATGCCGCAGGAACTGGTCGCGGCGCTGGCTCGGGCCGGACGCCGGCTTCAGCGGGACGCTGCTTGCGAGCCTCGCCGGCGCGCTCACGCCCGGCGGCCCGATGGTCGGCTTCGCGCTCGGCGCCGCCGCGCTCAAGGGCGGCGCCAGCGCCCCGCACGTGATCGCCTACATCGACCGCCTGGGCGCTGTTCGCGGTGCCGCGCCTGTTCCTGTGGGAGATCCCGATGATGCCGGCGCGCGTGGTGTGGCTGCGCGTCCTGGTCTCGCTGCCGCTGCCGTTCCTCGCCGCCTGGGCCGCCATGCTGCTCGGGCGGCCGTAAGGATTAGTGCATCGCCTTCTGGGCGCGCGGGATGATGGCGCCGCGGTGGCGGACGACTTCCGCCGCCAAGACGATGCGCGGCAGCCGTGGCGTCGACCGGCGCCTGGCCGGCAAGCCGCGCCGCCAGATAGCTCGCGCTGAAGCTGTCGCCGGCCGCGGTCGTGTCGACCGGCGTCGACCACGGCCGGCACCGGTACGAATTCGCGGGCGCCCTCGGCGGCGACCAGCGCCGGATTGGCGGCGTTCTTGACCACGATCTCGGCGATGCCGAACGCCTGCCAGCCGCTCGACCGTCGCGTCGGGGCTGGCATCGCCCCACAGCGTCGCCTCGTCGTCGAAACTCGGCAGCGCGATGTCGACCCGCTTGAGCGCCTCGCCATAGACGGTGCGGGCGCGCGCAAGATCGCCCTTCCAGTCTCGCGGCCGATAGTTGGTGTCGAACGCGACCTTGGTGCCCTTCTGGCGCGCCATTTCCAGCACCGCCAGGAAGCGACCGAGGCCGGCATTGGAATAGAGCGAGAGGGTGACGCCGGAGAAATAGATGAGGCCGGCGGTCATCAGGCCCTCGGCGATGCGACTCCAGTCCGGCAGCTCGAACAGGTCGCGCGCCGGCGACGTGTCGCGCCAGTAGTGGAACTGCCGCTCGCCCTTCGTCGGTCTCGATCAGGTACAGCCCCGGCAAGCGGCCCGGAACGCGCACGATCAGGTCGCTCGCGACGCCTTCGGCCGCCGCGACCTCCACGATGCGCGTCGGAATAGCGGTCGTCGCCGAGCGCGGTCGCGTAAGCGACCTCGACGCCGGCGCGGGCGAGATAGACCGAGGTGTTGAACGTGTCGCCGCCATAGGCGAGCGCGAACCGCCCGTCGTCGCCGCGCGCCAGCTCGACCATCACCTCGCCGACCGAGACGACCCGGGACTTGTTCTCGGCCATGCTGGAGTCCGTTTCCTGGCAGGTTCGCGCGCGTCGCGAACCTTATCATCCCGCGTTCGTCCAAAGCGACTGCCATCTCGTCATCGCGAGGAGCGCAAGCGACGAAGCAATCCGGAAATGGCGCCGCGATGCCGAATTATCGCCTTCGGCTCGCAATGACAGTGCCTCGCTAGCTCCTGCGCTCCACCGGCCCGGCGAGATCTCGAACACCTCCGCGCGCGACGTGATATCGCGCGAAGGTCGTCGGGTCGGCGCCGGTCATCCAGACCTGGGCGTCAAGCCGTTCGAGCCAGTCGTAGAGCGCACGCCGGCGCGCCGGATCGAGATGCGCGACCACCTCGTCGAGCAGCAGGACCGGCGCGAATCCCGCGTCATGTCGGCGATCAGCCCCGCATGCGCCAGCACCAGGCCGGATCAGCAGCGCCTTCTGCTCGCCGGTCGAGGCATCCGTCGGCGGCGATGCCCTTGGCCGCGATGGGTCACGCGCAGGTCGCTCAGATGCGGACCGTCGAGCGTGCGGCCGGCGGCGGCGTCGCGGGCACGGTTCGCCCTGCAGCACCGCGCGGTAGCGGTCCTCGATCTCGACCGCGGGGGCCGCTCGGCAGCGCGGACTCGATCCAGCCGTCGAGCGCGATCTCGGCGGACGGAAACTGCGAGCGCTCGTCGTCCGGCGGCGCGCCAGCGCTTCCGACAGCCGGCGTCACGGTCTCGCGCACGCGCGGCCGCGACCGCGACCGCGAGCTCGGCGGTCTCGTGTTCGACCGCGTCGAGCCATTGCGTATCCGGTCGTCGGACTTTCGAGCAGCCGGTTGCGCGAGCGCAGACTGCGCTCCAAGGCATTGACGCGGCTGTTGTGGCTGGCGTCGATGGCGAGCGTGAGCCGGTCGAGGAAGCGGCGGCGCTCAGAGGCCGGGCCGGCGAACAGGCCGTCCATGGCGGGCGTCAGCCACACCACGCCGAGATGATCGGCGAAGGCGGCGGCGGAGGCGACCGGTTCGCGATCGACGCGGCACTTGCGATTGTCGCCCGGGCCGTTCCGCGCCCGGCGGCTCGATGCCGGTGCCGAGCGTCGCGAGCCCGAGCGCGCCCGTCGACCTCGGCCGCGACCGCCCACGAGCCGTCGCCTTCCGCGAACGCCACCTCTTCGAGCGTCGCGCGGCGCAGCCCGCGGCCCGGGCTCAGGAACGAGATCGTCTCGATCAGGTTGGTCTTGCCGGCGCCGTTCGGGCCGACGAGCACGATCGGCCCGGCCCCGGCGGTCAGGCTGGCGGCGTGGTAGCTGCGGAAATTCGTGAGCGTAAGGCGGCCGATGCGGGCGGCATTCATGGGCCGCCCCTGTAACGGCAAAATCCCCGGGAACCAAGCGGCGCGCCGACGAATTGGTGTCTCGAGGCCAGCGGATCGGAAGCGCGCGATGAAGGACGATAGGCTTGCGCTCGACGGTGCGGCGGAACGGCTCGCCCAGGCGATCGACTTCGTCCAGCACGACGTCGAAATGGTGGCGTTCTGGGCCTGCGCCTTCGGCGGGCTGGTGCAGCCGATTCCGGATTACGAGATCGAAGGCGTGACCGTGCTCACCAGCACGCCGCGGCCCACCGGTCACACGCGCATCGGCATCAGCACGTAGAGCGCACCGCCGCCGTCGCGATCCTGGATCAGGGTCGGCGAGCCCGGATCGGCGAGCTTGAGCACCGCGCCCTCGCTGTCGATCTGCGCCGCGATGTCCAGCAGGTAGCGGGAGTTGAAGCCGATATCGAGCGGATCGCCGTCGTATTCGACCTCCAATTCCTCGGTCGCGCTGCCGGAATCCGGGTTGGTGACGGACAACAGCAGCCGCGGGCCGCTGAGCGACAGCTTGACCGCGCGTCCGCGCTCGCTCGACACCGTCGACACGCGATCGACGGCAGCCTCGAAATCGACCTTGTCGACTTGCAATTGCTTGTCGTTGCCGAGCGGGATGACGCGCGCGTAGTCCGGAAAGGTGCCGTCGATCAGCTTCGAGGTCAGCACCATGTCGCCGAGCGTGAAACGGATCTTGCTCGTGCGACAGCTCCACCTGAACCTCGGCCTCGCCGTTCTCGATCAGCCGCTGCAACTTCGCCGACGGTCTTGCGCGGCACGATGATGCCCGGCATGCCGCACGGCGCCGGCCGGTGCCACCAGCTCGTATTGCGCCAGGCGATGGCCGTCAGTCGCCACCGCGCGCAGCATCGCGGGATCCTTGCCGGGTGGACTGTGCAGGTAGATGCCGTTGAGATAGTAGCGCGTCTCTTCGGTCGAGATCGCGAACTGCGTCTTGTCGATCAGGCGCTTGAGATCGCCGGCCGCGAGCGTGAACTTGTGACTCATCTCGCCGGCGGCGAGATCGGGGAAGTCGCTTTCCGGCAGGGTCTGCAGCGTGAAGCGCGAACGCCCGGCGCGGATCGCAAGGCTCGCGCGGTCGCCGAGCGCCTCGATCACGACCTGCGCGCCTTCGGGAAGCTTGCGCACGATCTCGTAGAACATGTGCGCCGGCACCGTGGTGGCGCCGTTGCACCGCGACCTCGGCCGCGATCGGCTCGATCACCTCGAGATCGAGGTCGGTCGCCTTCAGGCTGAGCTTGCGAGCCGGCCGCGCGCAGCAAGCACGTTGGCGAGGATCGGAATGGTGTTGCGCCGTTCGACCACCCGATGCACGTGTCCGAGGGACTTCAGCAGTTCCGCACGCTCTACCGTGACCTTCATGTCCGACCCCGCTCAGCCAAGGGAACTCCGCCCGGACGTTGAAGTGACGGCCTGCCGATCCGCGGCGTTCTCCGAACGCCGCGGGCAGGACGCCCGCCGGGCGAGCAAAGTGGCGTGCTACGGCGGATTCGGCAAGCGCCACATGCGTCCAACGCACGGGTTTTGCGCTACCTGCGGGAAACCGGGCTGTGTCTCGCTCCCGACGGAGGACCCGCGCCGCAACCGGTTCTCGGCAAGATCGCGCCGCGATCCGCCGTCGGATCTTCGGGCTACTCCATCAGCATCCGCTTCAGGGTCTCGATCTCGTCGGCGAGCACCTTGTCGGTATCGCTCAGGTTCTCGATCTTGCGGACCGCGTGCAGCACGGTGGTGTGATCGCGTCCGCCGAACCGCCGGCCGATCTCGGGCAACGAGCGCAGCGTCAGCGTCTTGGCGAGGTACATCGCGATCTGGCGCGGACGCACCACGTTGGCGGTGCGGCGCGACGACAACATGTCGGAGCGGCTGACATTGTAGTGCCGCGCGACCGTGCGCTGAATATCCTCGATCTTCACCCGTTTCGGCTCTTGCGGCCGGACCAGGTCGCGAACGGCCAGCTCCGCCATCTCCATGGTCACCGGCTGTCCGGTGAGCTTGTTGTGCGCCAGCAGCCGATTGAGCGCGCCGTCAAGGTCGCGGCCGTTGTGGGTCACGGTCTTGGCGATGAAGACGAGCACCGGTGCGGGCACGTCGAAACCGGGATGATGCGCGCGCGCCGCGCCGACGCGGCCCTTGAGGATTTCCAGCCGCAGCTCCTCCTCGAGCGATCCGATCTCGACCACGAGCCCGCCCGCGAGCCGCGAGCGGACGCGGTCCTCGAGGCTCTCCAGATCGCTCGGAGGCCGGTCGGCGGCCACCACGACCTGGCGGCCGGAGTCGACCAGCGCATTGAGGGTGTGGCAGAACTCGACCTGCGTCTGTTTGCCTTGCAGGAACTGCAGATCGTCGATGATGAGCAGATCGATCCCGCGCAGCGCCTCCTTGAACGCAAGCGCGGTCTGGGTCTTCAGCGCGGACACGAAGCCGTACATGAATTTTTCGGCGGTGAGATAAAGCGCCTTGCGCTCGCGTCCGTTGCCGGCGCTCGGCCACCGCCTGCAGCAGATGGGTTTTCCCCAGCCCCACGCCGGCGTGAATGTAGAGCGGATTGAACATCACCGGGTCGCCGCGCCGCGCCCGCGCGACCTGCTTTGCGGCGGCATGCGCCAGGGTGTTGGAGCGGCCCACCAGGAAGGTCTCGAAGGTCAGCCGCGGGTCGAGCGGCGAGCCGCCGGGGGTTTCGCCATGGGTGCCGGGTGGTTCGGTCCCGCGACGCACGGTTCGGGCGAGCCGCCGCGCGGCTTTCCGCGTAGCCTCGCCGAGCCTCCGCGATCTTGCCCTTGACGCGGCAAGGGACGCAGCACCGCCGAACGCACCGCGAGATCGATGCGTTGAATCGCCGGGTCCTCGGCCTGCCAGCAGGTCGAGCACGCGCTCCGCGTAGTGCGCCAGAATCCAGCTCTTGAGAAACCGCGTCGGAACCGAAAGCCGCACGCTGTCCCCTTCGACTGCTTCCAGGTCCATGCGCGCGAACCAGCTGGAGAAGATGTCCTCGCCGACCTCGATGCGCAGGCGGCGCTTGACGCGCGCCCATCCGCTCTTCGTCGGCGCTCGCATCCGCCGCACCTGCCGGAGGGTGAAATCCGACCGCGACTGAGCCGATCGCGGTGACCGTCTGGGACTGCTTGAGCATCATTCTCTCCGGAAATGGCATCAAAGAGAGACGAGCGGCACGGCTGGCCGCCGACGCGCGGCACGCGCACGGTCACAAGACGATGGTGAATTCAGCGATGACTTGGCGGCGGTGCCGTCGCCGGGAACAGGGCTCTTGTCGGCTGCAGGCTGTCGCGATCGTGCGCCCTGGGCTTGTCGCCTGTTCCCGCCGGCTCCTCCGGAGCCGATGGCTTCAGCGGGTACGCGACGGAGCCGTGTGTGGCTCGGGAACCTGGGTCTGTGCCAAACTGCAGTCATGTTGCCCCCTGTCCCGCGTGACTAACGGTCACGCCGGCTGCGTTTGCTGCGGTGTTTCTATTCAAGCGCCGGACAATCTCGGCGAATTCAAGAACTCGATAAGATACAGTGACGTTCAGTCAAAGCGTTGCGTAAGCGCGTTGCTTTCGGCACTCGGCACAAGACCTCACCCTGCTGCACCAAAGTTATATATCTTTGGCCGATTGACGCGAATACGCACCTTTCTCCTGAAGACCTCCCTCGTAGGGAAGTGAGCAAACGATACACAGCGCTCGGAGAACCGCAACGCGTTTTCTGCCCGCGGACGGCGAGCACTAGCGCATTCCTGCGTCCCGACGGCCCCCAGGTCGCATCTCGCAAGATTTTGAATCCATGCGGCAATTTGCATGGTGTGGCCCGCAGGGCACGTCCGCCACACTGTGCTTCCGGGGTCACAAAATCTTTTAACAAATTCGTCAAAGACGACCGCTTTTTAAAGTCCTCTCGGTCGCTTGTTGTCTAAGCTCTTATGCAACCGGCCATTTCCCTGCTCGATCCGGCAGCGTAGCCCCGACGCCGCAGACCGATTGTGACGGCTGTGCGACACCCCGTCGGGTCCGTACGAACCCGGATGCGACAGCTGAATGATAAGGAAGAAAAGCGCGGCAGCGCCCGCGTCCGCACGGAGCGATCTATTGGGCGAGTTTCGCGATCTGGTGCGTGAGCCGGGAGATCTTGCGACTGGCGTTGTTGCGGTGGATCACGCCCCGCTGCGCGGCCCGCACCAACTCGGGCTCGCATTGCTTCAGCGCCGTGAGGGCCGAACCGCGGTCGCCGGATGCAATCGCCTCCTCGACCCTGCGCACGGCAGTGCGGATGCGGGTCCGCCGCGACTTGTTGATCTCGGTGCGCCGCGCGATCTTTCGAGTCGCCTTTTTGGCGGAGGTGGTATTGGCCATCGTCCTCTCGTGTCTGCAACCTCGCCAACCGTCATGCGGCCCGAGTGCAGTGCTGCACACCAGGAAACGCGCCAGATGGCCGGGAGCGCCCGCTTATAGTGGTGGGGCCGGACCGCGTCAACGACACGTCCAGCCCAAAACCTACGCCACCTGCCGCGCCCGCAAGCTGTCGTGCCCGGCGATCACGGCCGCCCGATCCGCCGCAGAAAATGCCGCCAACGGCGGCATGACGCGGGCCCAGGCCGGATCGTCATGGATATGCGCGACCAGCGCCTTGACGCCTGCCACCAGCGGCTTGCCGTCGAACAGCTTGCGGATCGCCACGGCAGCATCGTGCGCCACTCTGTCGCCCAGGCGCCAGGCTCGCGCGCAAAGGTCGGCGTTGACGTTGGCGGTGGCCGAGATGCAGCCCGCGAATACGCCGTCGCGCGCCTCCAGCAGCGCCGCCTCGGTGGACGGAAAGACGTCAAAGTCCGAGGCGATCCCGGCCGCCTCGCGTGCATAGGGCATGTCGCCGGAGGAATCCTTCAAGCCGGCGATGCGGAGGCCATGCGCGTCCCGCAGGCGGCGGAGCAGGGGCACGTGCCATGGCACCGCTGACATGCCGGGGAAATGGTAGAGGTAGATCGGGATCGGCCGGTCGGAGGTCGCTTCGACGATTGCGGCGACATAGGCGAGCAAGCCGTCGTCCGGTACGTTCTTGTAGTAGAACGGCGGCAGCACCAGCGCACCGCCGAAGCCGAGGCTTGCGGCATGTTGGGTCAAGGCGACCGCGTCGGCGAGGGAGGCCGCCCCGGTGCCGACCATCAGCCGTTCAAGCGGGAGGCCGGCGCCCTTGTAGGCGCTCATCACGCGCTGCCGCTGAACCAGGGAGAACGAGGTCGCCTCGCCGGTGGTGCCGAGCACGTTGAGCCCGTCGCATCCGATGTCGAGCAGATACTTCGCGAGCGCGATCGAGCGGGCGAGATCCGGCTCGTTGTGCGCGTCGGCGGCGGTCGGTATCGCGGCGATCACGCCGCGCAGGCTTGGCGTCTGCACCACAAGTCTCCCTAGGATGCCCTGAGCGATTGTTGCACGTTTTCTCGGCCGCAAGAAAGACCGCCGCGCAGTAGGGGGTCAGTTTGCGACCTCGCCCTTCGAGACGCTTGGCCACCGATTTTAGGCAAGCCCGCCGAAGGGGCGGCCATCCTTCGAGACGCGTCGCTCACGCGACGCTCCTCAGGATGAGGTCAGAGGGCGCGGCTTGCTCAACCCTCATCCTGAGGAGCCGCGCGGAACGCGCGGCGTCTCGAAGGATGGCCCGGATTTAAACTGGTCCACTACCCGGCGCGCAGCTTGCTGTGCGCGCGGCCGATCCGGCCGGTGAAAGCGCTTGCACCATCTGCTAGCGTCACGCGCATGGACATCGCCTCGCCGGCCGGCGAATCGCCCGACGCTGCTGCGGCCGACGCGCCGTCGCGCGTCACGCCGATGATGGAGCAGTATGTCGAGATCAAAACCGCCAATCCGGACTGTCTGTTGTTCTACCGGATGGGCGATTTCTACGAGCTGTTCTTCGAGGATGCCGAGGTGGCGAGCCGCGCGCTCGGCATCGTGCTGACCAAGCGCGGCAGGCACCTCGGCCGCGACATTCCGATGTGCGGCGTGCCGGTGGAGCGTGCCGACGAGTACCTGCACCGGCTGATCGCGCTCGGGCATCGCGTGGCGGTGTGCGAGCAGCTCGAAGACCCGGCGCAGGCGCGCAAGCGCGGCAACCGGAGCGTGGTGCGCCGCGACGTGGTGCGGCTGGTCACGCCCGGCACGCTGACCGAGGACAGCCTGCTCGACGCCCGCCGCAACAACTATCTGGTCGCGGTCGCCAGAGCCCGCGCGGGCGGTCATGACGGCGCCGGGCAGTTCGCGCTCGCCTGGATCGACATCTCGACGGGCGAGTTCGGCGTTGCCGAGCGCGACCGCGTCGGTCTCGGCGCCGAGCTCGCGCGCCTCGACGCCGGCGAAATCATCATCTCGGACGCGCTCTATGGCGATGCCGAGCTTGCCGCCTACTGGCGCGCGCTTCCGACCGTGGCGCCGCTCGGCCGCGACGTGTTCGACAGCGCCACCGCCGAACGGCGGCTCGCCGATTACTTCGCGGTCGCCACCACCGCCGCGTTCGGCGCGCTCTCGCGCCTCGAGCTGACTGCGGCGGCGGCCTGCGTGACCTATATCGAGCGCACGCAGATCGGCAAACGGCCGCCGCTGTCGCCGCCGGTGCGCGAGCAGGCCGGCACGACGCTGCAGATCGACGCTGCGACCCGCGCGAATCTCGAGTTGACGGCGAAGCTGACCGGCGAGCGGCGCGGCTCGCTGCTCGCAGCCATCGACCATACGGTCACCGTTGCCGGATCCCGGCTGTTGGCGCAAAGGCTGGCGGCGCCGCTGACCGACCCCGATGCAATCGCACGCCGGCTCGATGCGGTGTCGACGTTGGCATCCGATGCCGCGGTGCGCAGTGAACTGCGGCGGAGCTTGGCGGCGACGCCCGACCTCGCTCGTGCATTGTCGCGCCTGGTGCTCGGCCGCGGCGGTCCGCGCGACCTGGCCGCCATTCGGGATGGATTGACCGCGGCGGCAAGCGCCGCAGAGCGGCTGGCGGCGCTAAGCGAGATGCCGGCCGAGATCGCGCAGGCGCAAACAGCGCTGCGCGGCGTCGACCCAGCGATCGCTGCGGAACTCGCGCGCGCTCTCGCCGACGAGCTGGCCGCGTTCAAGCGCGACGGCGGCTTCATCCGGGCGGGGTATGACGAAGCGCTCGACGACGCGCGCGCATTGCGTGACGAATCGCGCCGGGTGATCGCCTCGCTGCAGGCGCGCTACGCGCAGGAGAGCGATATCCGCTCGTTGAAAATCCGGCACAACAACGTGCTGGGATATTTCGTCGATGTCACGACGCAGCACGCCGACAAGCTGATGACGGCGCCGCTCAACGCCCGCTTCATCCACCGCCAGACGCTCGCCGGCCAGACGCGCTTCACCACCACCGAGCTCGGCGAGCTCGAGGCCAAGATCGCGACCGCGGCCGAGCGCGCGCTCGCAATCGAGCTGGAAACGTTCGAACGCCTCGCGGTTTCGGTGACGGCGGCGTGCGACGCCATCAAGGCGGCGGGTGCCGCGCTCGCCGGGCTCGATGTCGCGTGCGCCCTGGCGACGCTCGCGACCGCGCGCGGCTACGTGCGGCCGGAGGTCGTGCCTGGGCTCGATTTCCACATCGAAGGCGGCAGGCACGCGGTGGTGGAGCAGGCGCTGCTCGACGCCGCCGGTCCGTTCGTGCCCAACGACTGCGACTTGTCGCCGCCGATGGAGACGGCCGCCGGTCGCATCTGGCTGGTCACCGGCCCGAACATGGCCGGCAAGTCGACCTTCCTGCGGCAGAACGCGTTGATCGCGGTGCTGGCCCAGATGGGCAGCTACGTTCCCGCCCGGCGCGCGCGCATCGGCGTCGTCGACCGGCTGTTCTCGCGCGTCGGGGCGGCGGACGATCTCGCGCGCGGCCGTTCGACTTTCATGGTCGAGATGGTGGAGACGGCGGCGATCCTCAATCAGGCGAGCGCGCATTCGCTGGTCATCCTCGACGAGATCGGGCGCGGGACCGCGACCTTCGACGGCCTCTCGATCGCCTGGGCGACGATCGAGCACTTGCACGAGGTCAACCGCTGCCGCGCGCTGTTCGCCACGCATTTCCACGAGCTGACCGCGCTTTCGGTCAAGCTTCCACGGCTGTTCAATGCGACGGTGCGGGTGAAGGAATGGCAGGGCGACGTCGTATTCCTGCACGAAGTGACGGCGGGCGCGGCCGACCGCTCGTACGGCATCCAGGTTGCCAAGCTCGCCGGCCTGCCGCGCGCGGTGGTCGAGCGCGCCCAGGTGGTGCTGGCCGAGCTGGAGGCGGAAGACCGCACGTCGCCGGCGCGGCGGCTGATCGACGACTTGCCGTTGTTCGCGGTCGCGCCGCGTTCGCGGCCGTCGCCGTCCCCGCCGGATGCGGCGCTGGAGGAGCTGGTCGCGGCGCTCGCGGCACTGCATCCCGACGACATGTCGCCGCGCGAGGCGATCGAAGCGCTCTATGCGCTCAAGGCGAAGCTGGCGACGGTGAAGCGCGACTAGGGCGTGGGCTCGTTGGCGCACAGAGGTTGGCCGCTGGGAGCAGTGCGCAAACGCGGATTTGCTGAGCCAGTCGGACTTGCTAACGTCAGCACCTTACCGATTAACGGCACAGGGGCACATGGACGCTTCCCGTATCGCAGCCACGTTGGACAGCCTGAGCAAGGCATTCGAATCCGATCCAACGAAGGGGCCGGCGACTTACGCCGCCGCAACCGCCAAGGTTCTCAACGGCCTCAAATGCCGAGTAACCGGGCCAGCCGGCGAGCAGATCGAGACCGACATGCCGACCTCGATGGGGGGCGAAGGCTCGTCTCCGAATCCCGGCTGGTTTTTCAGGGCGTCTCTGGCCGCATGTTGCTCGACGGTGATCGCTTCGCGCGCAGCCCGGCTCGGAATCGAGCTGACCGAGCTGGAGGTGAAGGTCGTTGGCGAGGGTAATCATCGAGGGATGCTTGGTCTTGATGAGAACATTTCGGCGGGCCATTCCGCGCTGCGCACCGATGTTCGGGTTTCAGCGCGCAACGCGAGCCCAGAGCAGCTTCGTGAGCTTGTGACATGGGCCGAAGAGCACTCCCCAGTGGGGCGCACGGTGCGTGACGCCCCGAAGAACGTGCTCACGATCGAGATCGTTTGACACGCGTTCCCCGATTAGGAAGTGTCCCGATGGCGTGATGTGAAAGCGCAATGCATAACCGCGCCGCCGCAGGGGCCTTCTTTTGTCCCCAAGCGGAGTACACAGCCCGGTACGTTGCTCTGCGATTGCGCTCGTCAAGTTCTGCGGCCGTTTGGGCGTGGGGATCCCCCGACTGGGATCGGATGTCGGGGTTGATCATCCGGCCGGCCTGACCAGAAGGGCTCGGCGGGTTCGCGACCTCGCGCCGGCATAGACGCGCCGGTCGGCCGCACAATCATCAACCAATCGGTTGACAATCCGGTCGGGCAAGCCTATTCTCAACCACATGGTTGAATTAGAACCCCCCCGGCTCGATGCCGTCTTCCACGCCCTCGGCGATGCCACCCGGCGACGGATGCTGCGCAACCTCGCCGACGGCGAGCGCAGCGTCGGCGAGCTGGCCGCGCCCTTCGACATGTCGCTGGCGGCGGCGTCCAAGCACGTCAAGGCGCTGGAGCGGGCGGGGCTGGTGCGGCGGCGGGTCATGGGGCGCACCCACCTCTGCCGGCTGGAAGCGCAGCCGCTCGCAGGGGCCCACGCGTGGATCGGCTTTTACGAACGGTTCTGGAGCGGCCGCCTCGACATCCTCGAAGGCCTGCTCCGGCGAGAGGACCCCCCGAAAAACCAAGGAGATGGTGATGAGTGACGTTGCGACCGTGAGCGCCTATGGCGTCCAAACCGAACCCGCGACTGTGCGGATCCAACGGCTGCTGCCGGGCCCGATCGAGCGGGTGTGGGCCTATCTGACCGAGAGCGACCTACGCCGTCAGTGGCTGGCCGCCGGGCCGATGGACCTGAAGGTCGGCGGCGAGGTCGAGCTCGTCTGGCACAACGACGAGCTGACCCGCCACATCGAGCAGCGTCCACCCGGACATGAGGCCGAGCATCGCCTGAAGAGCCACATCACCCGCGTCGAGGCGCCCCGCCTGTTGGCGTTCGACTGGGGCGGCGGCGACGTGACGTTCGAGCTGGAGCGCAAGGGCGGCGAGGTGCTGCTCACCGTCACCCACCGCCGCCTGACGGAGCGCGACAGCCTCCTGAACGTCAGCGCGGGCTGGCACGCGCACCTCGACATCCTGGCCGATCGCGTGGCCGGCCGCGACCCGGCGGGCCCCTTCTGGAGCGCCTGGAGCCGGCTGCGCACCGAATATGCGGAGCGTCTGGCGCAATAGCCGCAGGGCATTGGCCCGGGGCGGCGGCGCTCGACGTCCTCAACCAGGAGGCCGCTTCCCGTTCCGGCGCGCGTCAACGTAACGGCCGTCCTTAGCCCCAATGGGCGGGCTGACGCCGCCGATGTAACAACGCGAAGGAGAGAAGAGCGATGACGAAGCACATGACCGGGACACGTGAAGAGTGGCTTGCGGCCCGGCTCGGGCTGCTCAAGGAGGAGAAGGAGCTAACGCGGCGCGGCGACGAGCTGGCGCGGCAACGTCAGGAGCTGCCGTGGGTCCGGGTCGACAAGGAGTACCGGTTCGAGACCGATGAAGGGCGCGCCTCGCTGACGGACCTCTTCAGAGGGCGCTCGCAGCTCCTCGTCTACCACTTCATGTTCGGGCCCGACTACACGGCGGGGTGTCCGTCCTGCTCGGCGATCGCGGACGGGTTCAACGGCGTCGTCGTCCACTTGGAGAACCACGACGTCGCGTTTTCGGCGGTGTCGCGGGCGCCGCTCGCGACGCTGCAGGCGTACAAGCGGCGGATGGGGTGGACGTTTCCCTGGGCATCCTCGTTCGGCAGCGACTTCAACTCCGACTTCAACATCTCGTTCACCGAGGAGCAGCAGCGCGAGGGAGGTATCGAATACAACTACCGGCGCGAGGAGCCCATGCGAGAGCCGCTCGCAGGGAAGACCGCTCAAGAGTGGAAGTCGCGCGGCAGCGAGGGCCCCGTCGCAGAGATTGCGGCCATGACCGGAACCGACGTTCCCACGTACACGCGCGACAGGCCGGGCACGAGCGCGTTCGCGCTCGAGGACGGCGCCGTCTACCACACCTATTCGGCCTATTCGCGCGGACTGGACGGCCTCTGGGGCATGTACCAGTGGCTCGACCGCGCCCCCAAGGGGCGCAACGAGATGGGCGTCTGGTGGCGCCGCCACGACGAGTACGACAAGGGCTGAGCGAAGCCGTGGTTGTCGTGGCGCAACTGCGGGCCTGGAGTTGGCGGCATGGGTGCTGTGCGGTCGCGATGGGAAACAGCGGACTTGAGCTGGGTCGCGCTCAACAAGCGCGGATATGAGTCCATTGCCGAGCAGGACCGGGACCAAAAACTGTCAGCGCGCGCCGGCGCGCCGCCTAACCGAAAAGAGCAGCAGGTTCCAGCCGACGCAGATTGCCAGGCCGAGCGTCAGCGCTGCCGGCACTCCCAAGGGAACGGCCGTCAGGTGCAGCGCGCCGAGCGCGATTTCGAATCCGATGAGCCCGCTGATGCTGTGTGCGATCACCGCGGCAGTCGGCAGGCTGCCGACGCGGGAGGGGAGGATCAGGATCAGGCTCGTGAACACGACCGGGACGCCCGCCAGGATGCCGGTCGCGTAGGGGCCGAACGCGTCGCTCAATGCGACCACCGCGAGGACCAGCGCCGCGACCATGCCGGCGCGCAGCGGCACGTCGTACCAGCGCCGCTGCGGCGGCGGCATGCGCGCGTGGCGGAACGGGCGGCTCAGCAGGACGCAGGCCGCGAACACCGCGGCGGCCAGCAGCCCGGCGCCCAGAATGGTCCAGTCGATCTGCCGCGATCCGAGAGCGAATGCCAGCCAGGTGGCCTGCGCGGCGAGCAAGCTCACGGCCTGGCCGTGCCGTTGCGCCACCGCCGCATAGACCAGCGCGAACAGCGCCGTGCCGATCGTGGTGACGAAGGTTCCGAGCGCGCTGTGCGCGATGAAGGCGGCGTCCTTATCGAGGGCGAGGACCACGTAGGCGGGGCCGGTCGATACCGGCAGCGTCGCGATCAGCGAGCCGATCAGCGGGCCCGCGCGCTCGGCGATCAGCGACGCCGTCACCACGACGCCGGCGGTGACGAGCATCTTGGCGGCGAGCGCGAGCCAGAAGGCAAGGTCCGGGGTCATCCCTACAGTCATTGCCGGGCTTGACCCGGCAATCCATCGTATGACTCTTGAGAAGAAGGATGGATGCGCGGGTCAAGCCCGCGCATGACTCGATCAGGCGCGGCGCAGCGTCACCTCGACCGGCGGGCCGGACTTGATGGTCTGGTAAACGACGCAGTAGCGCTCGGTGAGCTTGAGCAGCTGGTCGAGCTTGTCCTGCGGCGCATCGGTCTCGAGGTCGAAGCGCAGGCGGATTTGCGCGAAGCCGACCGGCGCGTCCTTGGCGACGCCGAGCGTGCCGCGGAAATCGAGATCGCCTTCGGCAGCGACCGCCCCCGCCTTGAGCGGGATGTCGAGCGCGGTCGCGACCGCCTTCAGGGTCACGCCCGCGCAGGCGACCAGGGCCTCCAGCAGCATGTCGCCGGAGCAGAGCTCGAGGCCGGAGCCGCCGGTCGCGGGATGCAGCCCCGCGACCGCGAGCGCGCGCCCGGTCTCGACCTTGCAGGCGATGTGGCTGTCGTCGAGCGTGCCGCGCGCCTTCAGCGTGATGAAGGCGGCCTGCGGCTCGCTCTTGTAGCGCTCCTTGATCGGCGCCTGCATGGCGCGCAGCGCGGTGGCGTCCATGGGTTTCTCCTTACGCCGCCGGGGTGAGCACCACGCGGCCGACGATCTTGCCGGCGCGCAGATCGTTGAGCGTCGCGTTCACCTCTTCGAGCGGGCGCGTGCGAATCGGCACCGGCGGCATGCCGGTGCGCTTCACCAGATCGAGAAGCTCCGCCATGTCGGTCTGGCTGCCGACATAGGAGCCGCGCAGCGTCATGGCGCGCAGCGGCAGGTATGGCGTCGGCACCGTGACGTCGCCGCCGTAGAGGCCGACCACCACGACGGTGCCCCCCTTGATGATGCTGTTGACCGCCAGGCCGACGGTCGCGCCCGAGCCGACGAAATCGATCACCGCCCAGGCGCCGCCGCCGGTCGCGGCCTGGATCTGCGCCACAGCGTCCGCGGCGCCGCCGTCGACCGTCTTGTTCGCGCCGGCCTTCATGGCGGCGTCGCGCTTGCCGGCATCGATATCGACGACGACGACTTCCTTGGCGCCCATCTTCCGGGCGAGCGTCACGCCCATCAGGCCGACGCCGCCCGCGCCGATAATCACCAACGCCTCGTCCTTGAGCGTGGCGGAAACCTTTTTCAGCGCGCTGAACGCCGTGACGCCGGAGCAGGCGAGCGGGGCGGCCTGCTCGGGTTTGAGATTGCCAATGTCGAACAGGTGGCGCGGGTGCGGCGTGAGCATATGGGTCGCATAACCGCCCTGGGAGAACACGCCGACATTCTGCGGCTTGAGGCAGAGGTTTTCGTCGCCGCGCTGGCACACCTTGCATTCGCCGCAGCCCATCCACGGATTGACGAGCCGCACGTCGCCGACCTTGACGCCCTTGGCGTCCGGGCCGACCGCCACCACCTCGCCGACGTTCTCGTGCCCCATGGTGAGCGGCAGCTTGATGCCGCGGTCGGAGCAGCATCAGCCTCTTGCCGCCGCCGATCTCGTAATAGCCGTCCCAGATGTGCAGGTCGGAGTGGCACACGCCGGCCGCGAGCATCTTCAACAGCACTTCCGTGCCCTCCGGCTTCGGGGTCTCGCGCTCGTTCATTTGCAGCGGCGCGCCGCATTCGCAGACCTGAAAACTACGCATGTTCATTCTTGCTTTCCTCCCGACATCGCCATAGCCGGGCGAGCCGCCGTCACCCCGGCGGCGAGGGTTGTCCCGGCCATCCACGCCCTTCTTGTCGGCCACCTATAAAGACGTGGATGCCGGGCACAAGGTTTATGCCCTGGCCGGCCTAAGGCCGGACCCGAGTGCGGGCGTGATGGGTCACCACCACAGCGCGGCGCCGGCGCTGGCTCGGTCTCGCGGTCGTCGGTGACGGCGGTGCGGTCGAGCGAGCGGTCGAGCGCCGCCAGCACGCGGCGCTTGACGAAATCGAAGGCCGCCGACTGGCGGTCGCGCGGGCGCGGCAGGTCGGCCTCGATCTCGGCGAACACGCGGCCCGGGCGCGGGCGCATGACGATGATGCGGTCGGCGAGCACGACCGATTCGTCGACGTCGTGGGTGACGATGACCAGCGTCGGCCTGAGGTCGGCCCACAGCGTCGAGCAGATGGTCCTGCAGGTCGATGCGCGTGAAGGCATCGAGCGCCGAGAACGGCTCGTCGAGCAGCAGCACCTCGGGCCGCGGCACCAGCGCGCGCGCGATCGCGACGCGCTGCGCCTGGCCGCCGGAGAGCTCGCGCGGCCAGACCCGCGCCTTCTCGGTCAGGCCGACGCGCTGCGAGCGCCTCGGCGACGCGTTCGGCGCGCTCGGCCTTGCGGGCGGTCCGCCAGGCCGAAGCCGACATTGTCGGCGACGCGTGAGCCACGGCAGCAGCCGCGGCTCCTGGAAGATGATGCCGATCTTCTCGTGCGGCGCGGTGATCGGCTCGCCGTCGAGCGAGACGTTGCCCTGGGTCGGACGGTCGAGCCCGGACACGACGCGCAGCAAAGTCGACTTGCCGCAGCCGGAGCCGCCGACCACGGCCACGATCTCGCCCGGGTCGACGGTGAGCGAGATCGCCGTCGAGCGCGTGCACGCCGTTCGGATAGGTCTTGCCGACGTGGTCGAGCGAGCAGCATGGCATGCGTCCTCAGCTGTCGCACCGAACGCGTCCTGCCAGCGCAGGAACGGCGCGGCGGACAGCGAAAGGATCGTGTCGGTCGCCTTGCCGAGCACCGCGAAGGCGAGGATGGCGGCGACGATCTGCGCCGGCTTGCCGAGCTGCTGGCCGTCGACCAGGAGATAGCCGAGCCCCTCGGAGGCGCCCATGAACTCGGCGGCGACCACGAACATCCAGCCGAGCCCGAGGCCGGCGCGCAGCGACACCACGTAGGCCGGCAGCACCGCCGGCAGCAGGATGCGGCGGACCATCGCCGGGCCGGACAGGCGGAAGACGCGGCCGACCTCGACGATCTTGCGGTCGACCGCGACGATCGCGCCCATCACGCCGAGATAGACCGGGAAGAACACGCCGACCGCGATCAGCGCGACCTTCGAGGTCTCGAAGATGCCGAGCCAGAGGATGAACAGCGGGATCCAGGCGATCGACGGAATCGCGCGCAACGCCTGCAGGGTCGGGTCGAGCAGGCGGCGGCATCAGCGCGGAGTAGCCGGCGACCGCGCCGAGCAGCGTGCCGGCGGCGACGCCGAGGCCGAAGCCGGCGGCGACGCGCAGCACCGTCGCGACGGTGTGGCGCGCGCAGCTCGCCCGAGCGCGCCAGCTCGGCAAAGGTGGCGAAGATGACCGACGGCGGCGGCACCAGGCGGCCGTCGGAGAGGCCGGCGCGCACCGCGATCTCCCACAGCACCGCAGCCCCGACCGGCAAGACGAGGCCGAGCGCGGGCCGCGCAAGACGCGCGATGGCGCCGGCGCGCGGCGGTGCGCGCTCGGTCTCGGTCCGACGGCGGAGCGGTCGGCCGCGACGGTCATGTGCGATAAGAGACATGGCATGGCCCCGAAATGCAATGGCAGCTCGGCTGGCTCCGTGGCCCGCGCGCGGTGCGCGCGCACGCGGTGCACCGCGATGCGGGACCCGGTTGCCGAGCAGGAACCGGGTCCCGAGTCTGCGGCGTCGGCACTTCGCACCGCGCTGCGCCCGGGACACGAGTGGCGTCAATGCGTCAGCGGCACGCTGTCGTCGATCAGCGCGTCGACCGTCGCCTTGACGTCGACATTCGCCGGCACCACGCCGGCCTGCTGCAGCGCCAGGCCGGCGGCGAGGATCGATTCCTTTTGCGGCGCGCCGATCTTCGAATGGGTGAGCTCGGTGCGCTCCTTGAGCTGCTTGTCGACCACCGCCTCGGGCAGCTTGGTGGCGGCGATGAACACGCGCTTCACCTCGTCGTAGTTGGCGAGCGAGTACTTGCGCGCCTCCTCGTAGACCGCGAGCACGCGCTGCACCAGGTCGGGATGATCCTTGAGGAACGCCTCGCGCACGTTGAGCACGCCCCAGGTATTGGCCTCCGGCTTGCGGAAGAACAGCGTGGCGCCGTCCTCGACCTCGGCCTGCGCCATCATCGGGTCGAGGCCGGCCCAGGCCTGCACGTCGCCGCGGATCAGCGCGGTCTTGCCGTCCGGATGCTGCAGCAGCACCGGCGTGATGTCCTTCTCGGTCAGCCCGACGCTCTGCAGCGCGCGCACCAGGAAGATGTGCGGATCGGTGCCGCGCGTCACCGCGACGCGCTTGCCCTTGAGGTCCTCGATCTTGGTGATCTTGCCGTCCTTGCCGGTGACGAGCGCGGTCCATTCGGGCCGCGAATAGACGTAGATCGACTTGATCGGATTGCCGTTGATCTTGGCGACCAGCGCGGCGGCGCCGGCGGTCGAGCCGAAATCGATCGAGCCGGCATTGAGGAATTCGAGCGCCTTGTTGGAGCCGAGCGTCTGCACCCAGCGGATGGCGATGCCGTCCTTGGCGAATTCCTTCTCCAGCAGGCCCTTTTCCTTCAGCACCATGGAGACCGGATTGTAGGTCGCCCAGTCGAGGCGGATTTCCTTCGGCTTCTCGGCCGCGAACAAGCTCGCGGTCGGCGCGAGGCCGACCAGCAGGGCGGAAGCGAACAGGCGACGTCGGGTCAGAAGAGTCATGGAAACCTCCATGCTTGGCGGTTCGCGTTCGCCAAAGCGAACGCCGCCGGGTGGATGGAGGCGGGGCTTGCCCCGCCCTCAGCTGGCGACGGGGCTGGCCCGGCGCTTTAGCTGCATTTGTTAAGCGCCCGCAAGCTGCTCGCTCAAATCGGCGCTATTTCGTCGATGTATCGTCTCTTCGCGGGAGCGTCAATGGCCCATGTGGGGTATCGTGTGGAGGCTTTGCACCGTTGGGAAGCTCGATCAGCCCAGAATTCGTTCTTTTGGCGGATGCCAGCACGGCTCTTGCGCCATCGAGACTGTTCGCCCATCGAGGACCGCGCTGACCGCGCCGGCCGAACGCTTCTCGCCGCCGCGCATCGGCTCGACGGCATGCGCGCGCTCCGACTGATCGCGGATGCGCCGCAGTGTCCCTGCCGATCGCTCGATCCTTCTGCGCCGGCGATCCCGACGCCACGTCCGCAATGCCGACGTTGCGCGCGCGGCGCTCGCGGCCGACCTTTCGGCGCTGGCGCGCGACCATGCGGGCGGCGAGCGCGAGTTGCGGACCGCGGTCGCGCAGCATCTCAAGGGCGTGCTGGCGGAGGGGCGCGCGCAGGCCGAGCGCCTGCTGCTCGCCGACCGCCGCGGGCGGCCGTGCGCCGAGCGGCTGTGCCTGCTGCAGGACGAGATCATCGGCGTGCTGTTCGAGTTCGCGCGGCGTGCATCTCTATCCGTCGGACAATCCGTCGGAAGCCGAGCGCATGGCGGTGGTCGCGACCGGCGGCTACGGCCGCGGCCTGCTGGCGCCCGGTTCCGACATCGACCTGCTGTTCCTGCTGCCCTACAAGCAGACCGCGTGGGGCGAATAGGTCGCCGAGACCATCCTCTACTGCCTGTGGGACATGGGGCTCAAGGTCGGCCACGCCACGCGCTCGGTCGACGAATGCGTGCGGCAGGCCAAGGCCGACATGACCATCCGCACCGCGATGCTGGAGGCGCGCTATCTGCTCGGCGACCGCAAGCTGTTCGACGAGCTGACGGCGCGCTTCGACAAGGAGGTGGTGCAGGGCACCGGACCGGAGTTCGTCGCCGCCAAGCTCGCCGAGCGCGAGGAGCGGCATCCGCCGCGCCGGGCAGTCGCGCTACCTGGTCGAGCCCAACGTCAAGGACGGCAAGGGCGGCTTGCGCGACCTGCACACGCTGTTCTGGATCGCCAAATACGTCTACCGCGTGCACGAGCCCGAGGAGCTGATCGACCACGGCGTGTTCGACCGCGCCGAATACGAGACGTTCCGCCGCTGCGAGGATTTCCTCTGGTCGGTGCGCTGCCACATGCATTTCCTCGCCGGCCGCGCCGAGGAGCGGCTGTCGTTCGACATCCAGCGCGAGATCGCGGTGCGGCTCGGCTACACCGAGCATCCCGGCCTGCAGGACGTCGAGCGCTTCATGAAGCACTACTTCCTGGTCGCCAAGGACGTCGGCGACCTCACCGCGATCGTGTGCGCGGCGCTGGAGGATCGGCAGGCGAAGCCGGTGCCGATGCTCAACCGTTTCATGGCCCGGCTGCGCCGAAGGCCGGGCGGCCGCCGGCCGCTGCCCGAGACCGAGGATTTCGTCGTCGACAACAACCGCATCACGATCGCCGATGCCGACGTCTTCCAGCGCGATCCGGTCAACCTGATCCGCATCTTCCACCTGGCGCAGAAGCACAAGCTTCGCCTTCCACCCCGACGTCATGCGGTCGGCGACGCGCTCGCTGAAGCTGATCGACAAGGCGGTGCGCGACGACCCGGAGGCGAACCGGCTGTTCCTGGAGATCCTCACCGCCAAAGAGGACGCCGAGATCGTGCTGCGGCGGATGAACGAGGCCGGCGTGCTCGGCCGCTTCATCCCCGACTTCGGCCGCATCGTGGCGATGATGCAGTTCAACATGTACCACCACTACACGGTGGACGAGCATCTGCTGCGCTGCATCGGCATGCTCGTCGACATCGAGCGCGGCGGCAACGACGAGTTCATGCTCGCGAGCGAGCTGATCAAGACCATCCAGCCGCAGCACCGCGTCGTGCTCTATGTCGCGCTGTTCCTGCACGACATCGCCAAGGGCCGGATCGAGGACCATTCGATCGCCGGCGCGCGCATCGCGCGCCGGCTCGGCCCGCGCCTCGGTCTCTCGCCGGCCGACACCGAGACGGTGGCGTGGCTGATCGAATTCCATCTCGTCATGTCGACGGTCGCGCAGTCGCGCGACCTCTCGGACCGCAAGACGATCGAGAATTTCGCCGCCGTCGCGCAGTCGCTCGAACGGATGAAGCTCCTGACCATCCTCACCACCGCCGACATCCGGGCGGTCGGGCCCGGCGTCTGGAATTCCTGGAAGGCGCAGCTCCTGCGCACGCTCTACTACGAGACCGAGCCGGTGCTCACCGGCGGCTTCTCGGAAGTGGACCGCGAGCGGCGCGTGGCGATGGCGCAGGCCGAGTTTCGCGCCGAGTTCCAGGATTGGCCGCCGGAGTGGCTCGACGCCTATATGGCGCGGCACTATCCGGCCTATTGGCTCAAGGTCGACCTGCCGCACAAGGTCGCGCATGCCAAGTTCCTGCATGCGGCGGAGGCGCAGAGCCGGGGGCTTGCGACCGAGGTCGGCTTCGATGCGGGGCGCGGCGTCACCGAGCTGACCGTGCTGGCGCCGGACCATCCGCGGCTGCTCTCGATCATCGCCGGCGCCTGCGCGATCGCCGGCGCCAACATCGTCGACGCGCAGATCTACACGACGACCGACGGGCTCGCCCTCGACACGATCTCGATCTCGCGCGAGTTCGCCGAGCAGGACGACGAAGCGCGGCGCGCCGGCCGCATCGCCGACACGATCGAGAAAGCGTTGCGCGGCCAGCTGCGGCTGCCCGAGGTGGTGGCGAAGCGCGCCGTCGCCAAGGGCCGCATGAAGGCGTTCGCGGTCGAGCCCGAGGTCATGGTCAACAACGCGTGGTCCAACCGCTACACGGTCATCGAGGTGACGGGGCTCGACCGGCCCGGGCTGCTCTACGAGCTCACCGCCACGATCTCGAAGCTCAACCTCAACATCGCCTCGGCGCACGTCGCGACCTTCGGCGAGCGCGTGGTCGACGTGTTCTACGTCACCGACCTGTTGGGCGCCAAGATCGAGGCGCCGCAGCGTCAGGCGGCGATCAAGCGCGCGCTGATCCACCTGTTCCAGCGGCCGCAGCCGGCCGAGGCGGCCAAAGCCGCGGTGCCGGCCTGACGCGGACCAGAAGCGCTCCGGCACCGGCCGGCAAGGCGAGGCGCCGATGTGATTGTGTAACCCCTACCGCGCTGCCCATATGGCCTAGAGGAGGTCGGCATGGACGCGGATTGCTGTCGTTCGGGAGCGACGTTCGAGGGCCTGTCAGCCGACTATCGGCGCCGGCTGTGGGCGGTGATTGCGATCAATGCCGGCATGTTCATGGTCGAGATGGGCGCCGGCGCGCTCGCCGGATCGCAAGCCCTGCAGGCCGACGCGCTCGACTTCCTCGCGGATTCCCTGACCTATGGCGTCAGCCTGGCGGTGATCGGCGCCGCCGTGCGGGTGCGCGCGTGGGCGGCTTTCGCCAAGGGCCTGAGCCTCACGCTGATGGGCCTGTGGGTTTTCGGCTCGACCGCCTATCACGTGCTGATCCTCGGGGTGCCGCGCGCCGAGGTCATGGGCGTCGTCGGCTTCATGGCGCTTGCAGCGAACGTCGCCAGCGTGCTGATCCTCGCCAGGTACAAGGACGGCGACGCCAACGTCCGGTCGGTCTGGCTGTGCTCGCGCAACGATGCGATCGGCAACGTTGCCGTGATGATCGCCGCAGCCGGCGTGTGGATCACCGTCAGCCGGTGGCCCGACCTGTTCGTTGCCGCGATCATGGCCGGGCTGTTCCTGTGGTCTTCGGCGCAAATCCTGCGGCAGTCGTTTCGCGAGCTTCGCACCGGCGAAACCGTAAACGAGTTGCCAGGCCACGCGCACTAGGTCCTGTGACAGTTGGGGGATTCACGCCGGAATCGACCTGTGATTCAAGACTGCAGCGCGCGCGGGCGCGACGGTCGGTTGCTGATCAATTCAGTCAGTCAGACTACTCGGCAACCCCGCTGTCGGGATTGAGCGGCTTAGGACATCCGGGCTGATCGTAGAGGTCAGGTTTCCGATCATCTCGAGGACCTGATCATCGATCACGCAGGAAGGCACCCTGATCTCATTGATCAAGGAGGACCGACCTGATCTGCAGGTTCGCCGATCCGAATCATCTGCCCCGCCGCGTCCGGGCGCGACTCAAGCCGTGCGCCGGGCCGGCCGCGCCCGTTCGACGATGCTTTCTGCCGACGGTCGGTTCGACTTGCACCGCCTTCGCCATCGTCTCGAACACCCACGTCAGGCCCGCATCCATCAGGGCGACCTTGGGTACCACGGCGCGGATTTGGAAGCGCGGCAGGGGCAAAGGTGCCCGCATGCTCACCACGCCGAACCGCACGGCATGCATGGCTGCAAATCGTCTCGGCAGGGCCGTGATCAGGTCGGTTTCCGCAATGGCCGCGACCGCCATCAGAAAATTCGGCACCGTCAGGGCGACCCGGCGCGAGCGGCCTTGGCTGGCGAGCGCCTCATCGACGAAACCGTGCGGATCGCCGGTAAGCGAAACGACCACGTGCTGCATCGCGCAGTAGCGCTCCAGGTTCGGAGCGAGCGCGAACGGGTGCCCGGCGCGCGCCGCGACGACAAAATCCTCCTCGTATAGCGTCCGCGCCACGAATCGCGCCGGGACCTCGTCGAACGGCGCCAGCGCGACATCGATTGCGCGGGCCTCGAGGTCGTCGAGCGCGGGCTCCCAGGCGCGGCCGGAAAACCTTCCTGGCTGTGGAGGCAGAAGCTGCCGCAAGCTGATGTCGATGCCGGGAGCCGTGCGCTCGAGACACGCGAGCAGCGCGGGCAGGAACACCGCCGCGACGCTGTCAGGCGCGCCGATCGTGAAACGGCGCCTCGACGTCGCCGGCTCGAACGGCTCGGCGGTGGCGATGATGCTCCGCGCCCGCGCGAGCACCTCCGCGATCGGCGCGGCCAGTTCCAGCGCGCGCGCAGTCGGGACTACGCCCCTGGGCGTGCGCAGGAACAGTGGATCGTTGAGCAGTCGCCGCAGACGGCCGAGGCCGTGGCTGACTGCCGACGGCGACAGGTCGAGCCTTGCGCCCGCCCGTCCGACGTGCCGCTCGCCGAGCACGGCCTCGAACAGCACCAGGAGATTGAGGTCGACACGAGAGAGATCGATTTCATTCAGCATATCATTGAAATCATATCACTGGATTCATCATGTTCCAAATGCGATCGGACGGCGGAGCGGCCGGGCACCGCATCGCACGAGCTCCGGAGAGTTGGATGTCAACGTTCATTGCCACCGTCGCGCCGACGCAGGGCCCCGCCGCCACCACCCGCAAATCGTTCGTCGAGATGGAGTCTCTCGCCGGCCGTCGGCCGCATCACCGTGCCGACGCCGCACTGGCCGATGGCGCCCGCGCTGACGTTTCGCCTAGCCCGCTTTCGCGCGCCACGCCCACTCCGCCGGCCGAAGCCTTGGCCGTGGTCGACTTCTGGCGCGCGGCCGGGCCCGCGCGCTGGTTCGCCAAGGATCCCGAATTCGACCAGCAATTCGCCGAGCGCTTCCTGACGCTGTACGAGTCCGCGGCAGGCGGCGAACTCGACGGCTGGCTAGCGACGCCGTGCGGCGCCCTGGCGCTGCTGCTGTTATTGGACCAGTTTCCACGCAACGCATTCCGTGGCACGCCGCGCATGTACGCCACCGATGCGATGGCGCGGGGGGCGGCCGCCGCTGCGATCGACGCCGGCCACGACCACGCCATGCCGCTGGATTTGCAGGTCTTCTTCTATCTCCCGTTCGGTCACTCGGAAGACTTGGCCGACCAGGACCGTTCGGTCGCACTCGCCCGGCGTCTGGGCGAGCCCAATGCCTCGCATGCCGAGCGGCACCGCGGCATCGTGCGGCGCTTCGGGCGCTTCCCCCATCGCAACCCGATTCTCTCGGGCGCACCATGACGCCCGAGGAGCAACGCTTTCTCGACGAAGGCGGATACGCCGGCTAGCACGTCGCCCCTTCGTGCCCGCAGCCGATGCGCGGCAAGCATATCCGGGCCGACCTGCGACCGTAGGACGGCGACGCCAAGTCCTGCGCGAGCGAAGTCAACGCGCGTTCCGGCCGCGACATCTGCTACCTAATGCCGGATCTATCCGACTTCGGGGGATGCGCTCCTAGTCGAAACCGATCACGCGGCGGACGTCATCGATCCTTTCCGCCTATTCGACGTGGCCGAGCCGCGGCGGCGCGGAGCTGCGGCGCACGTTATCCGGCCAGATCACCTCGCCTCGGCATATGACGATATGCTGTTGGTCGCGGTGCAGTTCGCGGATGAACTGGATCGCCGTCTGCAGGTGGTCGAAAGCGGCGACTGCCGCGCCAGGCTCGCCGATCCACTCCACGCGATAGGGTTTTGTCGGGCGCACGTTGCGCATCGGCTGGCTTGCGATCGCGTACACATCTACCTCGTCTTCGTGACAGGGCCGTGCCGGGCGCATCGCCTGCGATCTCGCACGCCATGCCCCGGCGATTGGAGCAGCAACAATCCGCGCTACTCCGGATCGCTTTCGCCAAGAATCTGCTTGAGCCTCTGAGGATCCGACCACAGCTTCTTGAGCTCGTCCGCGTCGAAGCTCCGGTCGCGCGCTTTTCGCGCGCGTGATCGCCTCCGCAACAGCAACCTATCGACGGAGTCCCGCGGGTGTTGCCTGATACGAACTTGCGACGCTTTCACGGACGACCTCACCAACTTCGGCACATGCTAAAATAGGCAACGGCTCATACCGGCCCAAGCATCCTGTGCGCGTTATCCCCAAGCTCGACGCGATCTCGCAACTCTTGGCCACAAATGACCGCAAAGTCGGTCGGCAACGGTCAACATCGCAACTGTTCACACAGTCCGGTCTCGTCGGGATATGGCGTATCTTTTGGAACTCCGCCTTCGGGGGCCTGTTGAACTCGGCGGCCCGAGGACCGGTGTCAGGTGGAACGATGCAACGATGAAACCATGGCTTGTCGTGGCGGCGGTCGCCGCTGCATTGTCCGCAGTCGTTGCGCCGTCGTCGGCGCAAACCCCGCGCGCTCGTTGGAAGCCGGCGCCGCGGTGTCAGGCTCGCGAGCGGGCAATCGCGTGCGCGCAGGCTCGCAAGCAAAAACCCGCAGGACGGCAAGCCGCGTCAGCGAAACGCCGCGCCCCTCGTCGCCGCCGACCGACCTGCCGCCCGGCTATCACAAGGTGGACCATCAGACCGGCTTGCCCAACCCGAGCATCCCGTCGCGATGAATGCTTGCGCGCTCCGTCTCCTCAAATGAAGTTCTTCACGACTTGCGAGAATTCGGGCGCGCGCAGGTAGCCGAAGATCTTGTGGTGGTTCCGCTTGCCGCCAGGCGAGACGTAACCGTTCAGGATCAACGCGTCCTCGACCGCGATGTCGCGATCGTTGGGTTCGAACTCGTCGCCGAGATGCACGTCGAACGCGACCGGGTCGCGCCGGTCGGCGAGATTGCTCCAGCGCCGCACCATCGAGGGCGTGCGCACCGATGTATTCTCGCGACGGATACGGTCGAGCACGTAGGCCAGCCCGAGCGGCGAGCCGAGCGTGACCAAATGGTCGACGATCAGCGCCGGTCGTTCGTGTCCGAGCTCGCGCAGCACGTCATAGGCGACGATCGAGCCCATCGAGTGCGCCGCCAGCATGATTCGCTTGCCCTCATGCTCGATCAGCTTGTCGGAGAGGCGCTTGCGCAGGGCCGCGCGCTTCTGCGCATCGCTGTAGTAGGTGCCGAGGTCGACGAGGCGCTTCTGCAGGAAAGCGAGCCCGATCGCGTCGAGGCCGGTCTGCTCTCTGACCCAATCGAACTCCCGCGACGCCTTGACCCAGTCGATCGGGTCCCCGGCCGCCTCCAGCGCCCTGCGCAACGCCACGTCGGACCAGCGCTGCTGGTACGACGGCAGCGGCCCGGTGCCGGCCGCCGCCACGTAGGGTTCCAAATCCTCGGCCAGGGCGAGTCGATCGAGCCAGTCGGCCCAGTAGACCAGATCGAAGGCGAGTCGCTCCGGCTCGACCTCGACCGCAAAGTTGCGGCTCAGCCCCTCGCGGATGGCGCGAATCCAGTCCTCCCGATGCTGCTGCTGCGGCGGCTTGGAAGAAAGTCCGTGGACGCCGATCACGACGTGGCTCTGGGCGGGCATGATTCTCTCCTCGTGCGAAGGTGTCTCGCTATCCCGGGTAGATTGATCATGTGCCTGGGCGGCTGGAAAAATCCAGTCACCCTCCGTCAACCCGCTGCGATCCCGCGCTTGTGCACGAACCCCGCTACTTAACGGCACCTTAAATCCCGCCTTCTAGCGTGCCGGTGCAGGGCTCGAGGGCGATCGGCGGGCGGAGACATGGCAGCGACACGGCGGAAGGCAGGCGAGCGCCGGGAGCCGCTGTTCGACGCGACCCCTACGCCCGGTCTCGATCTGCGGCCCGATCCGCGCGACCGACCCGGTGGCGCACCGGAGGAGCGGCACGTCAAGCGCGATCCGGATAGGCGACGTCCGGCGGTCGCGCGCGAGCGCCGGACGACCGATGACGAGCGTGCCGCGCCGGTCCGCGGCCGTGCCGAAGACGACCGGCGAGCGCAGAACGGCAGGGTCAAGCGTGGACGAAGCGGCGGCGGTTCGCGGCGCCGTTCCGGGCTCGGCCGCCTGGTCTACTGGATGGTGGTGCTCGGGCTGTGGGCTGCAATCGCAGTCGCCGGCACGATCGCCTGGGTGGCGGCCCATTTGCCGCCGATCCAGTCGCTGGAAGTGCCGAAACGTCCGCCCGGCATCCAGATTCTCGCAGCCGATGGAAAGACGCTCGCGACGCGCGGCGAAATGGGCGGCGCCGAGGTTCCGCTCAAGGAGCTGCCGAAATATCTTCCGCAGGCGTTCCTCGCCATCGAGGATCGCCGGTTCTACGAGCATTTCGGCATCGATCTCATCGGCGTGACGCGCGCCGTGCTCGCCAACGTCATGCACCGCGGCGTGTCGCAAGGGGGCTCGACGCTCACGCAGCAGCTCGCCAAGAACCTGTTCCTGACGCAGGAGCGCACGTTCGAGCGCAAGGTGCAGGAGGCGATGCTCGCGCTGTGGCTCGAGCGCAAGCTCGCGAAGCCGCAAATCCTCGAGCTCTACGTCAACCGGGTCTATTTCGGCGCCGGCGCCTATGGGGTCGAAGCCGCAGCGCAGCGCTACTTCGGCAAATCCGCGCGCCAAGTCACGCTCGCCGAAGCCGCAATGCTCGCGGGCCTGGTCAAGTCGCCGTCGCGGCTCGCGCCGACCCGCAATCCGCAAGGGGCCGCGAAACGCGCCGAGCTGGTGCTCGCCGCGATGACCGAGGCCCGCTTCGTGACCGCCGACACCGCCAAGGTCGCGCTGTCGCGTCCCGTTCATACCATCAAGCAGCCGGGCGGCGCTTCCGCCAACTACGTCGCCGACTGGGTGATGGAGGTGCTCGACGATCTCATCGGCCGGGTCGAAGGCGACGTCGTGGTCGAGACCACCATCAATCCGACCTTGCAAGCGGCCGCCGAGACGGCGCTGAGCGAGGAATTGGGGCAGAAGGGCGAGAAATTCGCGGTCGAGCAGGGCGCAATCGTCGCCATGACGCCGGACGGCGCGGTGCGGGCGCTGGTCGGGGGCAAGAACTATGCGGAGAGCCAGTTCAACCGTGCGGTGGCGGCCAAGCGCCAGCCCGGCTCGGCCTTCAAGCCGTTCGTCTACCTGTCGGCGCTCGAGCGCGGGTTGACCCCCGACACGATCCGCGAGGATCGTCAGATCGATCTCAAGGGTTGGCGGCCGGAGAACTACGGCCGCGAATATTTCGGTCCGGTGACGCTCACGCGCGCGCTCGCGCACTCGCTCAACACCGTCTCGGTCCGCCTCACGCTCGAGGTCGGCCCCAAGAGCGTGGTGCAGACCGCGCATCGGCTCGGCATCGCCTCGAAGCTCGAGCCCAACGCCTCGATCGGACTGGGGACCTCGGAAGTGTCGCCGCTCGAGCTCACGGCCGCCTTCGCGGCGTTCGCGAACGGCGGCCTTGCGATCGTGCCGCATGTGGTGACGCGCGTGCGCACGGCCGGCGGCCGCACGCTCTACCGGCGCACCAGCCCCTATCTCGGCCGCATCGTCGATCCGCGCCATGTCGCGATGATGAACGCAATGCTGCAGGAGACGCTTGTGACCGGCACGGCGCGCAAAGCCGAGCTGCCGAACTGGGCGGCCGCCGGCAAGACCGGCACCAGCCAGGATTTCCGCGATGCTTGGTTCGTCGGCTACACCGGCCACCTGGTTGCCGGCGTCTGGCTCGGCAACGACAATTCATCGCCGACGCGCAAGACGACGGGCGGCGGACTGCCGGTCGAGATCTGGAGCCGCTTCATGCGAGTGGCGCATCAAAACGTGCCGCCGGTCGATCTCCCGGGCGTTGTCGGCCGTGCGCCCGCCGCGCCCGCGCCGATGCCGCCGGCCGCGCTCGCAGGCCGGCCGGTGCCGTCTGCCGCTATCGGCGATTCGGGGCGGCCAGTTCCCTCCGACGGCATGACGCTCGACCGCTGGCTGCTCGACAAGCTGTTCGGCCGCCGATAGCGCCGTCACACCGAGGTCCATCACCTTCAACGTCATGGTCGGGCTTGTGCCGGGCATCCGCGTCTTTCTTTGACACGTCCTGAAAGCAAGACGTGGATGCCCGCGACAAGCGTAGGCATGACGGATGATTGAAGTCGGCTGAGCGAAGGTTACGCTAAAGGTCGGACTCGTCCGATATCGGCCGGCGCGACGCGCCAGCAGGATGGTCGCTTCCATCCGGTTCGCCGTAGCGATGCAAATCCTTGCCGTGCACGTCGAGCCAGGCCTTGGCGCGCCGCAGGTCGGGACAGAGCCGCTCGACCAGGCGCCAGAACCGCGGCGAGTGGTTCATCTCGACCAGATGCGCCACTTCGTGGGCCGCGAGATAGTCCAGCACGTAGGGCGGCGCGAAGATCAGGCGCCACGAATACGACAGCACGCCGCTGGTCGAGCATGAGCCCCAGCGGCTCACCTGATCGCGCACCCCGATCCGCTTGATGGTGACGCCGAGCGCAAGCGCGTAGCGTCGGCTCGCGCGCTCGACGTCGCGACGCACTTCGCGCTTGAAGAAGTCGATGACGCGGCGCGCAGTATGCGCCGCGTCACCGGCCACGCACAGCAGGTGACTGCCGTCGCTCGTCCTGCTCGGTCCATACGGTGCCGCGAACGCCGGGGCGGTGCACGATGCGATGCGGCACGCCGCGCAGCGGCACGACCGTGCCATGTTCGAGCGACACCGGCGCCGGGAGGCGTCCGAGGCGGGCCGCGATCCAGGCGCCGTGCTTGCCGGCGAAGGCCGTGGCCTCCTTGATGCTGCCGCGCGACGGCAGGGTGAGGACCGACTTCGCGGGTTGCGGCCTGGATGCGCAGCGTGTAGCGGCGCGCCTGGCGATGCCGCCGCAGCCGCACCCGATAGACGGCGCCGTCGAACGGCACCTCGATCGTGCGCGGTTCAGCGGGCCGGCGAAAGAGCAGAGATCGGAGCGACATCGAGCGGCACTTCGCAGCGAGGAATCGCCAGCAATTCTGCCATAGCGGCAGCGGGCGTGACTATCCTCGCTTCGAGGCCGAAGCGGCGACGAGCGTTGGGGCCGAGGCGAAGCCGTTGCGGCCGGCGCCGTTCTTGCGCACGCCGCGCGCGCCGCTGACGTCAAAGGCGCGGATGAAGTCGCGGATGCGCGGCGCGATCTCGGCCCGGTAGCGCGAGCCGTTGAACACGCCGTAGTGCCCGACCTCGAGCTGCAGATAGTGCGCCTTGTTCTCGGCCGGAATTCCTGAGCACAGGCGATGCGCGGCCTGCGTCTGCCCGACGCCGGAAATGTCGTCGTTCTCGCCTTCGATCGTCAGCAGCGCGGTGTTGCGGATCCGGCCGGGATCGACCGGCGATGCCGCGGTGCGTCATCTCGCCCTTCGGCAGCGCGTGACGAACGAACACGGTGTCGACGGTCTGCAGGTAGAACTCGGCGGTGAGGTCCATGACGGCCAGATACTCGTCATAGAACTCGCGGTGCTTCTGCGCCAAATCGCCGTCGCCGCGCACCAGGTGCACGAACATGTCGTGATGCGCGTCGACGTGGCGGTCGAGGTTCATGGTCATGAACCCGGAGAGCTGCAGAAAGCCCGGGTAGACGTCGCGCAGCATGCCGGGATTCGGGAACGGCACCTTGGTGATGACGTTCGTGCCGGAACCAGTCGATGCCGCGCTGCTCGCGCCAGCTTGTTGACCGCGGTCGGATTCGAGCGCGTGTCGATCGGGCCGCCCATCAGCACCATCGGCGGGCGGCGTGTAGGGATCGTCTTCGCGCCGCCATCAGCGACACCGCCGCGAGCACCGGCACCGACGGCTGGCACACCGCGATCACATGGGTGTCGCCGCCCAAGATGTGCAGCATGGAGATGACGTAGTCGATGTAGTCGTCGAGATCGAAGCCGCCCTCGGTGAGCGGCACCATGCGCGCATCGACCCAGTCGGTGATGTAGACGTCGTGATCGGGCAAAAGCGCCTCGACCGTGCCGCGCAGCAGCGTCGCGTAGTGGCCGGACATCGGCGCCACGATCAGGACTTTCGGGTCGCGCCGCGGCCGCAGCGTCACGCGCTCGAAATGGACGAGCTTGCAGAACGGGCGTTGCCACACGACCTGCGGGTGCACCGGGATGCGCTCGCCGCCCACCAGCGTCGAGTGGATGCCCCATTCCGGCTTGCCGTAGCGGCGCGTGGCGCGCTCGAACATCTCGCAGCCGGCGGCGAGCGACTTGCCGAGCACGGTGTGGGCCAACGGATTGACCGGATTCTGGAAGAACAGACGGGTGGCGTCGGCGGCGGCCCGGAACGGGCTCAAGGCCGCATGCTGCAGCTCGTAAAGATGATAGAGAGGCAGGCTTTCCATTTGCGACCGTCACCTCTCCAAGCACAACGACGACCGTCCGCCCGACGACCCGTTACGGGTCGCGCGCTGCAGCCGCCGTCCGGCAGTCATGTGGAGCAAGCCCCCTGGCCCCGCTTTGCTGCGGTGCGAAATGTAACCATTTCATGACGCAATTCAATCACGTTGTCACTTAAGACACAGTTAAACCCATGGTTACAAATAATATTTGTTAATCAGTAGGTTAATATAGAGTGCCATAAGTGAAATGAACCGCCGATGAACAGCCAGGCGGTGCCTGGAGCCCTCCAGGCAGGGGGCCGGTACTGATTCGCGGGACGCTCTCTGAGCCTAGAACGCAACTCACTGATCGGCTACTAGGCTACTAGACGACCAATTCCATGAAACTGCTCGCTTGGACGTTGCGCCTTTGGATCGGAAAATGGGCCTGTTCGAGGCGCCGCAAATGATTCGAATTTTGGAAACGCTCGACTAGGCTGTCCGGCTGCTTGGGCTGTCTGGCTGCTTGGGCTGTCTGGCTGCTTGGGCTGTCTGGCTGCTTGGGCTGCTTGGGCTGTCTGGCTACTGGGCGACTGGGCTACTGGGCTAACTGGACCCATCAGTGCCCGCCACCGCCCGGTGCCCGTTGTCACCCCCTTCCCCAGTCCTCCTCCGCCTCCCGCTGCACCGCCGGCGCCTCCGGGTTCTTGAACTTGAGCCAGTCGCTGGTGCGGCCGGAGCGGTAGCGCGAGCCCAGCCGCTTCGACACGATGCCCTCGAGCCCCATCTTGCAGACGTGCTCGAACACGACGTCGCCGCGATGCGTGAAATGCCGGTTGAACTGCACCCCCGGCAGAGATCCGCGCAGCAGGCTGGCCAGCGTCTGCTTGCGCACCTCGAGCGGCTCGCGCCGCAAGTCGTTGCCGTCGAGCTCCAGCAGATCGAAGGCAATGAGAATGACGTCCTGGTCGTTGCTGCGATACCTTAGCTTGCTCAAAAGCCGGCACCCCGTTCTCGTTGCAGCACACCGCCTCGCCATCGATCAGGCAGCTGCGCGCCTTCAGTTTGTTCACAGCCTGGACGATGAGCGGGTAGCGGGACGCCCAGTCATGCCCGTTCCGGGTCAGCAGCCTGATGCCGACCGACACGGGATCGCGCCGCGCCATCAGCCGATAGCCGTCGTGCTTGATCTCGTGCACCCAGTCCGGCCCGGTCGGCGGTTGCTCGCCAGGCGATGGCAGGCAGGGCTCGATGAAGCGGGCAGAGGCAGGCAACACCATTTCGCCGCACAAAATAGGCAGCCGAAGCGGACCAGCCAAGCCGCCCGCAACAGCCCGCGGTCCGATATGCACGCCTGCACTCGCCTCATCTACCGTCTATTGCGCATCGTCCCGTCACCCCGACCCAAAAGTTGCGAGCCGGTACAGTTTCCAAATTATTAACCAAACCCGGCGCACGCTCCACGCACACGCCCAAACGCGACGGAGCACTCCACCCATGGCCTACTCACTCGCACGAGCTGCCGATGCAGTCGGCATGGCGCGGTCATCAATCCTACGTGCCGTCAATGGGGGAAAGATTTCCGCCACCCGTGACGAAAATAATGAAGGGCAGATCGAGCCCGCCGAGCTGCGTCGTGTCTATCCCGTACCAGCCGCCGACACGTCGCGCACCGACGAACTGATTGCAGAATTGCGCGCCCGCCTCGAGGACATGCGACATGCACTCGCAACAGCAACGGCCAATGCCGAAACGTGGCGCGCAGCCTTTGAGCGTGAACAAACGCAACGCGCCCTGCCAGCCCCAAGCACCAATGCGCAACGGCTCGCCCTGCCGGCTCCGAAACCGGCGGAGACGCCGGCAGCCGATGCACCGCTCCCATCACGATTGCGCCACACCTGGCGCTGGTTGCGGTCGACCGGATAATGCTGGCAAAGGTGCCGTGGACGCCCCCCTTTTTAGGGATCCGTTCAGGGCATCGCGTCGGGCGCGTACCGCCCCGGTGCAGCAGTCGGCCATGCGCGGGGCGAGAGCGCAACACTTTTAGTCTAATGCACGCATGGATCGTGGGGCAGACACCCGGGGTGCTCCAACACCCCGACCAGGATCGAGGGCGGCGCCCCGCCGCGAGCCTCGCGCTCTCCACTGCCGGTGTCGCGCTGCCCGTGCGTCAAGTCATAAGCGCGGTCAAATTTGCGGTTCAGGGCGCTCTATATCCCGCGCGCTCGCATTGCCGTCCTCCTCGACTGCGATACGCACCCCGACGAATGACGCGCGCCGAAACAGCCAGCCCTCTGTCTCCATTTTAGTCATCGTACACGAAAGCCGGTCGCCTTCGGCAATTGCCTCCGCAACCCAGTGATGGCGCATTGGCACGTAACCAAGGTGGCGGCCGTTATGTTTGATTGCGATTGCGTTTTGCTCGTGCTTGTTCTCCGGCTCAGGTACTAAATCGAGCCGGTCGCCTTGCCGCAGCCCAAGGCAATAGCTCCCACGCTTTGTTCCGTCCGGCCCTTTGTATCGAAGACCCGCAATCCAACTTGGATAACTCCGCACAACCCCGCCTATGTCCTTCGAGATGACTTTCGCTTGCCCGATATTTAGCGCCACTGCATTGTGGTGCGCCGTGGATTCGCGATTTTCTCACACTACTTAGCTGGGGCTATTATGCTTTGATCCGCAAATGCAAGCGACGAAACGCTACCCTCTTCAACTACTTCGTTGGTGAATTCCAAGAGCTTTTCCGCTTGACTCTCCGGCAGCATTTCAACATCGCGCAACTTCCGATCAATGGCGCGATGCCTCACAGCAACTTTATCGATTGTCCTGGATGCCTCTTGAAGTTTGGCCTGAACCTTTTTCATAGCGGTACTGTACGTTCCGAATTCAGTCTTGACGGCTGCCAACACCTGCCAGACCTCGCTCGACCGCTTTTGAATAGCAAGCGTTCGAAAGCCCATCCGAAGGCTGTTCAACAGAGCCATCAGTGTGGTCGGCCCAGTCACGACTATTCGGCAGTCGCGCTGCAAGGCATCAATTAGGCCAGGGCGTCTAATAACTTCGGCGAAAAGACCTTCGGTAGGAAGGAAGAGGACGCCAAAATCGGTACTGTGAGGGGGATGGACATATTTGTCGCAAATATTTCTTGCTGCCTCCCGAATTCGCAACTCCAAAGCCTTAGATGCAGCCTCTACCGCTTTCAAATCATCGTGCTGGGACGCATCCAGAAGCCGTTCGTAATCTTCAGTCGGAAATTTCGCGTCAATAGGAAGCCATATTGGCTCCTCTGCATCACCAGGGAGCTTGATTGCAAACTCAACACGCTGATTGCTTCCGGGCTTAACTTCAACATTTCGTTCAAACTGCTCAGGAGCTAAGACTTGATCGAGAATGCTACCTAAACTCACTTCGCCCCAGACGCCTCGCAACTTGACATTAGATAGCACTCGTTTCAAATCACCTACGCCAGTTGCTAACGTTTGCATTTCGCCAACGCCTCGGAACACCTGCTCAAGCTGATCGCTCACCTGCTTGAAACTAGCCCCCAACCGTGGTTCCAGCGTGCCCTGCAACTTCTCATCTACCGTGACACGCATTTGTTCAAGCTTCTCGGAATTTTCGCCACGCAACTTATCAAGCCCGGCCTCAACCGTGGCACGGAGGCCTTCCTGCGCTCTCTCCAATTTCCCACTTAGGTCACTTAGCCCGGTTGTTACGGCGTCCAAACGATCCTTCTGCAATCCGCTCAACTCAACCAGCGACTCAGAAACACGGCTGCCGAGCCGCTGAAAATTGCCGCCCAGTTCCTCTCGTAGCACTTTCGAACCTTCAACTTGCTGGGCAATGCTCGCGTCAAGCTTGCTTTCAATGAGGGTACGAAGCGTTTCGCGATTAGCGCCTGAACTCGATCCGCATTTGCCCCATATCTTCGTTAAGTTTTTTCGCGATTGCTGCCGCTCTGTCGTCAATGGCGGTGATGCCGATACTCAGTCGTTCACCGAATCCGCGGACTTGAGTGTCGATACCATCCCGCAAGCTACCGAACGACTGCACCAATTCTTGACGAAGCTCGCGACCATTATCGTAGATCGCAGCCCTAACGAGTTCAGTTTCTGATCGCAACAATTGCGCTGCGGTGGTTGACGTAAGCACATCCCGGGCTTGGCCCGAACGTAGATAGCAAAGGATTGCAAATAGCGCGGCAATACATGAAGCCAATGCGCCCACGATCAATGTCGCTTGCCCAATCATGCAATGTTCGCCTTTCAAGCACCTGACCGATCGGCCCGCTCTCCCACTTGCCCGAGCCTCGACAATGCCCGGCCGGATGGAGATCGAGAAATGTTTGCAGCACGCTCAGTCAATGTTGCGAGGCGTCATTTAAGCATAACAATTCGACGAGGGATTGTTGTAGCATGCCAAATTATTGCGATTTACGGCCATCGCGCCGGCCGACCCTCTCCCCACAAACGGGGTGCGGTCCGGACGCCCCTTTGGAGGGATCTGCCGGATCGCGGTCACGGCCTATGGGTCTTTGCCCAGTTTTCAAAAATTCAGAAACTTGGCGAACAGCGAGGGCGCTCGTGACCATTGCTTGCGAAAGCTTAGGTTTGCCCCCCGTCGAGGCAAGAGGCCTGAGGCAGGGTGGCTTCCGGGATCGAGTGCGGGACTATGCCCGTGATCAACGAGGTTTGGCGTCATTTCGAGGTCGGACGCCGCCCATACCCCGCCCACCATCACACCCCACCACCATCGGATCATTACCTCGCGAGATTGCCCCCGCTGTTAACCAGATCAGGCTTCTCGACGCGTGCCCTGCGCCAGTGCCTTCCTGACATCGGATTGCGAAATTCCAAATTGCCTTGCGATTGCGGACGGCTTGACGCCTGCTTTGAAGGCGGCACGCACTGCATTCAGCTTGCCAGTGGTCAATGAACCCGCGCCATCCTCGGCAGCCTCCTGGCGTCGCTGCGGCTTTGCATCAGCTACTGGCTTCTCTTTCGCCGGGCTGGGCGGCCGTCGACCGCGACGCTCGGCCTCGGTGGTGACAGCCGCAAGCAGCGCATCGATTTCCACATCATCCAACCGCTTCAGTGCTCCGGCCAAGTCCTTCGGCAAGAAATGGCGCTGCTGCGAGGCCAGGCTGTCCGGTCCGGCTTTGCCCTTTGGAACAGCCGAAGGCCCGGCCGCCGTCACGGTCGGTGGAGCCGAAAATAGGTCTGGTGTTGTCTCCGCAGGCCGCCGGGTTGGCATGCCCCCAACTATGCCGCCGGTGGCTCACCGCGGCAACGGCTGGCAGGGGCTATGCAGCTGACCCTTTCTTGAAGCCATCTCACTGAAGCACTGCCCAGAGGCCTCGAGCTTGGCGGTCTGGGACGCACCATCCGGGCTAGGAGGCGACGGCAGACTGACGACGTCGAGGGACGCGTCATGTCGAACGCTCCAAGAGTTACGCCGCCTGCTCGGTTGCGGTCAGGACGGTCGATGGTGTGGGGCTCCAATCGATAAGATCGCCCACGCGATTGATGATTTCCCATCGTTCGAAGCCTTCGGCGCGCTCGCGCGCTTGGAGAAATGTCTCATACGGGCCATAGATCAGGCCCGTCGCGCAGTCGATTAGCGTGTATTCCAAATCCATTTTATCCTCGCACGCTGGGGTTAAGCAGTTGCGCGCTACGAAAGCCCTACATGACAGACTTCTGTGGGGACGGTTCTTAGTACGCTCTACCCCCGTCCAAGAATTTGTTCTTCCGCGCCAAACATTTGTTCATCGCCGCCATGAACGGTAATTTTCTTGGCGGACTTTCTCGCGCTGTGGCGTGCTTGTCAGGTTTGACTGCTGGTCAACTTGAGCATTGTGCTCGTCCGCATGAAAGGGCTGCAAAGCCTCCGGCCCGGCGACGCGAATAGGATTTCGTGGTCTCCGGCTTGGCGGAGGCTGACATGGGGTATTCGAACGATTTGCGGATCGAGTGATCGAAGGGCTCGGCGGCGCCGGCTGCGCGAGCTTCTAGCGATGAAGTCTTCTTGGCATTGGTGGTGCTTGGAGCCCGAGAAATTTGACCTTATGCTAATCCCCGGCCCGATACCCGACGCGCAGGTGGGACCTGAATGCTACTGGACGATTTGCCCCCCGCACTTCGTCCGATCGCGATAAGGCCGGGCCATGACACGCTCCAATCACAGCGCAACCAACTCTGGGCAGGAGGTGCATCCATAGGGAAAAGGCACCTCGTCGGTCGTAACGATGACCCAGTCGCCGACTGTCGCCTCCTGTGGGAAAGCATGGGTCGGATAGGCAAGCGCGAGCGCGACAAGCAAGGTACGGGCAAGTGTTTTCATAGGAATGTCCTTTTTGTGTTGATCGGAATGAAGGCGGCTGGCGCCGGCGAACAGTGTTTGGCAAAAAATAACAAGATGCCCTCGAAAATTCACTTTGTATGTCGATAGGTGCAGCACAGCTCACGCGCCAATGCAAATAAGCGAAAATTCTCATCGCTTATTTACATTGGCGCGCCTGGCTTGAATTGGCCGATCAAACCTCTTCTCGCGCGAGTGTCGTAGGGACTTTTTCACAGATCATGGACAGTATCGTCGATTTCGTTCTTGCGCCCATTGGCATGTTCTCGGGCAAGCCGCTGGCTGTGGGGATAGCGCTGTGCATTCTCGGCAGTGCCTTCGCGCTGTGGCTACTCATTACCTTGGTATGGGAACGAAAATTTCTTGACCAATACAGGAGGCTTATCCGCGCCGTAAGGAAGGCTAAGGAAGGGTCGGCCAGCAATGAAGAGAGCCTTGCCCGCGTAACCGACGATTTCGATCGTACCGCGCACGCGCCCGGCTGGCGGCAGTACCGATCGTCTCTCGAGTTCTCTAACGGTGACGTGTTCAGCTATACCGATCCAGCTCCATTTTTGTCTGCGGACCGGATCCCACACCACAACTACGCCAAGTGGTCATCAACTTCTAGGCGGCGTCTTTCTGACGGTGGGTCTGTTTTTCACTTTCGTCGGTCTTTCGGCCGCACTCCTCCAGGTTGGCGGCGACGGCCAAGGCGCGATGAAGCCGGAACAACTCCGTCGCGCAGTCGAGGGCATCCTCGGCGTCAGTTCGGTGAAATTCATCACCTCAATCGCCGGCATCCTCGCCTACATCGGCTGGAGCATCGTGGCGCGCATTCAGGCCGATCGGCAGGAAAAGGTGGTTGAACGCCTGGTGGCCGAGATCCGGCAACTTTCGACGTATGTCTCGCCCGAGATGGTTTTGCGTAAACAGCTGAAAGCAATCGAGGGGCACAACACCAGCAGTTCCAGACCTTCGGCACCGATCTTGCGGTTGCCATTGGCAATCAGATCGAATTGGCCCTCAAAACTCGGCTAGATGCCCTTCCCCAGGCCGTCGCTGAAAATGTAGGCCGCGCAGTGGCGGGTGCTATCGCTCCCGTCCGCGATGATCTCCTCGCGATTGGATCGCAGATCGGCCAGGCCGGAGGTGCGCTTGCTGACGGTGCAGGCGACGTCTTCTCGCGCGTCTGGCAAGACGGCGTCGGCAACCACATGGCGATGTTTGGCGAGCAGATGGCAAAGACGATCGCATCCCTGGAGTCACTCCCCGATAAGGTGCAACAGACCGAGACGGCTCTTGGTGGCGAGATCGGGCGCGCCGCGGAAAAGCTCGCCGAGACGGCGAGCAGGTTGAGCGCCACGTTCGACCAGCAGCAGCGATCTGTGACGACCGCACTCGAAAGCTTCAACGAACGAATTTCAGGTATCCCTGGAATTCTCGAACAGGCTTCCCGCGAGTTCGGCAGCGACCGTAGGACGTTCGGTCGAGGCATCGCTTGGTGGCGTAGCGACGATCACGGCGAAGGCAGGAGAGGCCAGCGCTGAAAAGCTCGCTACCGAGGTCGGGAAGATCGCGGCCTCGCTCACCGCGTCAGCCGAGACCCTTCGTGCCGCGGGCGACCATTCGGCGGAGGGACTTCGGAACGCGCGTGGCGAGCTGGAAATGGGCGTGCGGGACGGGATCAGGGTGATTGCAGACACAGCCGCGGATGCAAGCGCGAAATTGTTCGAGACGGTCGGCGCTCTCGCCGCTGTTGTGAACGGCCTCAGTTTGCGCCTCGGCCAGACCACCGAGCTGCTCGAGGCGCAGCAGGGTCACCTCGCGCGAGCGGGCGAACTCGTTTCCGGAGCGTCGTCGACGCTTTCGAAGGCCGCCGGGAATGTCGAAACCGCGACCTTGCCGCTCTCCGGCGTCGTCAGGAACATGAATACCGCCCTCGAACAGGTCGGTCGCGCGACCGAGCAGGTAGGCGCCGTAACGACCTCGGGCCTACGGATGGCCGAGGTCCTCACCGCCGCCGCGGACAAAGCGCAAATCCTCGTCACCGAGCAGGCCGACCGCTTTACCGACCTTCATGCCGGCGTTCACGGCACAATGGGAGAACTGATGCGCGGCGTGACGGAGCTTGGAAAAAGCATCTCCGAATGCGTGGAGATGTACGACTCCGAGATCGCCAAATCCATCGGCAGCCTTGAGGCTGCGATGCTCGACGTCGGGGACATTGTGGACCACAGGCGCCCTGCCCCTAACGGGCACCCGGTGCGCTGATGACCATCTTTGCTTCCTACCTCGGAACGGCGGAGCCGGAGGAGAGGAAGGATGTCTTCGCCCCAGTGGCTGACCTCATGGTCGGCGTCGTGTTCATCTTCATCGTAATGGTCCTCGCACTCTCCCTGCTGATGATGGACGACATCGAGAATGCCGTTCCGAGGTCTATGTACGACCAGAAAGTGTTGGAACTCGAGGCCACGCAGGGCGCGCTTGCAACGGCCGAAACTGACCGCGACGCGGCGAGGGAGACGGCGCGAATCGAGGGCCAGCGCGCGGACCGTGCGCAGGGCGCGCTTGCAAAGGCCGAAACTGACCGCGACGTGGCGAGGGAGACGGCGCGAATCGAGGGCAAGCGCGCGGATCGCGAGGAGGCTGCGCGGGGGCGGCTCGCTGAGTTTGTGCGTTATGTGCGAGACCTGGGCATTGTCCCCGTGCTCAGCAGGCTAGCGGAGGCCGACAAGCGCCGGACCGAAATTCTCGAAAAGCTGAAGGAACGACTTCTCGCGAGCGACATCAAGGTCGACATCCACCCTGAGAACGGCACGCTACGCCTCCCCAGCGCAAAGCTGTTTGAATCGGCCAAGGCGGATCCGACGCCCCAGGGCGCCGCGGTCATTAAGTCGCTAGGGATCGCAATCGCCGACATTGTCCCGTGTTATCTCGCCACCACAGAAAGGCCTGCTAGCTGCCGTGACATCGGGGGGGCGGGCGTACTGAGTGCGATCTACATCGAGGGCCATACTGACGCGGTGCCGTTCAGGAACGCGGTCGACCGATTCCGCAACAATTGGGACCTGTCGGCCGCGCGCGCGATCTCGGCGTTCCACATCGTGAACGAGTCGGACCCCAGGATCGTGGCGCTGCGGAATGCAGAAGGTCAGGCGTTGGTCGGCGTGAGCGGCTACGCAGACACGCGTCCCGCCCGTCAGGGAATGCTTCCCGAGCAACGATTGGAGGAGGCGGTGAAGGACTTCGATCGGCGTATCGAGGTGCGCCTCATCATGGCGGTCGACCGGCAGGAGGTCCTTTCGAAGCTGCGAGAGATCAATAACCGCCTGGAGAGATTGGATGTCGACCTTCGCTGAGGATGGCCTCCCGATCCGGCTTCCGCGTCTCCTGAGCGTCAACGCGCGCCCAAAGCTGCAACGGCTCGCCGCTGATTTGGCAAAAAGATACGGTCCACCGAGGGATAGGGCGGGTCAGCCATCTGCAATCCTCGCCAGCGCAGCGCAAAAGCTGGCGGAGACAGGCGGTGACCTCGAAGCCCTCACGCAGCGTGAACGGAAGGCAGCAATCGAGCTGTTTTGGTCGGGAATGCATGGTTGGGTGCCGGGTCTCGCTGACAGAAGGCGATGGCTTGCCTGGGTATCCTCGGAATGGGGTTCACGCATCGGCGTTACGCGCGTTGCGATGAGCTTCGTCCGCAATTTCGATCCATCGAGCGAGGCGACGCGCGAGGTCTGCAGCTGGCTGGTGTCGCGCACCCACGAGCTGTCGGGACGCTTCGGCAAGTTCGTCCAGACACACGTCCTGCCCGAGGGATCGGCTGCGGCTGAAAACGTCGCCCGTTCGCTTGCCAGCGGAGACCAGAGCTTTTTCCAGGATGCGGATAGCGATATCCGCTGCGGTGCTGTTACGCGCGGTTCTGGCTTTCTCGTGGCCGTGGTCTCGGCTTTCGGACGACTGTGCTCAGAGAGACAACTGCGGGAAGCCGAAACTGTTACGAACACTCTCTTGGGCTTCCTCGGCGAACACGGCCTGTCTGGTGCGCGTGGATCGCAGGCGATGCGGGACGAAGCGCGCATCGCGATGGTAACCGGCATTGTGGACTGGGCCTCGCAATCGTTTGCTGTAGCGTCGATCGACATCGCGCTCCAGATCGTACTGTCTCTTGCCGATGACCCACGCATTTCCCTGTCACGATGGCGGGACATTCCCGAAGACACGCGCGACACTGTCGAGGCGTGGCTTACGGCACGGACGCTGGAGAATTTGTTCCGGGTGATCGACGAGCTGAAGACGGACCGCCCAGACATGTGGCAGGAGAGACAGGCCTTTTGGCGGGGTTACCTGCCGCACATCAAGCGGGCTTATCTGCTGTGTGCGCCAATGGCGAGGCCGATCGCGGAGCGGCTCAAGGAGCGCCACGGACTTCTGAGGAGTACCGAGCAACGACACTGCGGCATTCTCATGCAGATCGTTGGCCCGCAGGGCGACAAACTCACCGTGCTGGAGGTCAACAAGAATGCCTCTGCACTGTTCTGGAGTCCAGGTTCGTCCAATGCGCCCGAGTTTAATGGCAGCGAATACCACCGCAAGCTCATGCTGGACGATTGTGATCACCGCAAGTACCACATGGGCTCGTGGCAGGAAGCGTTCGCACAGCTGATCGAGAGCGAGACTGGAATTCGACGTACCACCAAGGGAGAATGGCGTGGCTAGGAAGTACACGATCTCAGCCACGCACCATGACGGTGCATGGCGTTTCCGATGCACGAAGGCGCCGACGTTCGGACTCGGTTCAGGTACGACCGTGCCGCCTGACATCTGGAAAACGGCAACCGGCGAGGAAGCGGAGGCGGTCAGGCTCCTGTGTGGACTGCTGGACCGCGAAGGGGTTCAGACGACCGACGAGGAATTGGTCGCCCCCGAGGGCATCATTGCGTCGTGGGAGATTACGGCCGGTGAGCTGGCGGACATAGGCCTCCCACCGGTGTGCCCGTTCCGGTTGAACATCTCCTCTGCGAGGCCGATCACGGATTTAAGCGGGCAGATACAACTGTCATGGCTTGGAGCCGACTACCTCGCGGTGCCGGGCGTGACAAGAAGCGGCACTTGGGTGAAGACGGGTAATAAACAATTCCTACTGCGCGACCCTCTCCGTAACCTCGCAGACGCCGTCGAAACGACCAATGCAGCGCAGGACGTTGACGAGCGCATGAGGCGCTTCGCCGAGGTTCGCCGCCTCTTGATGGACATGACTAATGAGGTCGTAGCCCCCGACAACTTGAAAAACATGATCATCTACCAGGCCACGGCGTTGAAGATCGAGACGGATATCGGGCCAGATGGATACGTTTTCTTCCCCGAGCTCCTTGGGGACATACCGCCGGACACAGAGGACGAGGAGCCGCGGCGTGTGGCGCTGCTGAACCGAACGGAGCGGCAGCGCTTTCAATTGCGACTGGACAAGGCTCACGCGGACGGGCTTGAGGAAGCCCGTCCGAGTTACGTTCTGACATCGAACACGTATGTTGTGCTCGATCCCGGAGTCAGGGCGGCCCTCAAGGTCGTCCGACAGGTCTCGCGAAGCGACAGGCAGACCCGACAGGCCTTCTTCAACGACAAATACTCCTTCTTGCTCCCTGCCTTAAGAGAAGCCGGCTCGGACGGATCTGTCGTTGAGTTCTCGGACCGGGTGCTCGGTGTCTTCCGGTGGGAAGGCGGCAGGAACTTGGGCGGCGGCGATCGCGGCCAGGAGTGGTTTCCAGACGCTGACGCGACGACCTACGTCGTTAGGGACGCGCGGGGCGAGGAAATCCACATCCCGCGTGAAAAAGCGGACGAGAGAGTCAGACAGATCAGGGAGGCCTTCGCCGCCGGGCAGGCGACGATCTCGATCGAAGGCCAAGAGTATCACCTCAACGAGAGTGTGCTCGACGAGTTGGCGCGTATCCCGACGCTGGAACGACCGACCTCCGGGCCGAATGCGGTGCAACCAGAGGAGCGGCGCTACTGGTTCGTTAAGCCTAGGGGAAACGTTGACGAACTGACACACATCGAAGGTCGGGCCGACATCAGGGGGCGTGACCTCCCGGCGGAGATCGGTCTCCTGAACCAACCACAGAAACACCAGTCCGAGGGCATCTCATGGATGCAGCAGGGCTATCTTGTGGGGATGCGCGGGATTCTACTGGCCGACGACATGGGCCTTGGGAAGACCTTCCAGGTGTTGGCATTTCTGAAATGGCTCCGACTACGCAAGAAGGACCGCAGCCCCGGAAACGATCCGCTGTTCATGGTGGTCGCCCCAAAGACGCTTCTGGGTAACTGGATTGAGGAAGTGGATATCCACCTCGGCAGGGATGGCATCGGCAGGCCAGCGCTGGTGTACGGCGGACACCTAAAGGGTTTCCGCAAGCAAGGGGCACGCCGTGACATCGAGACAGGAGAAGAAACGCTCGACCGTAAGAGGCTCAAGACCTTCGATTGGGTCCTCACGACTTACGAGACCTCTCCGCGACTACCAGATTCTCGTTCGCAAAGGTCGGTTTCGAAGTGGTCGTCTTCGACGAGGCACAGAAAATCAAGGAAAGTAGCGCGATGGTCACTGAGGCCGCGCGCTCACAAAAAGCCGCCGCGCTCCGCATTCTGATGACGGGAACACCCGTTGAGAATGGCCTGATGGACCTTTGGACCCTTATGGACGTCGCCTGGCCCGGACGACTTGGCTACAGCGGCGCAGAGTTTAAGAAGCGATTCGTCAAGGACAAAGGCGCTGACCTCACCACCATCAAGAAGCTCCTGACCGAACCGGTGAATGATAACGATCTCATCGTTCCTCAACTGATGCTCCGGCGCATGAAAGATGCGGTCACGGACCTGCGGCCGAAGCACTTCGAGCCGTGCCCAGAGACGATGCCAGCGGAACAGGCGGAAGCCTACGCGAAAGTGGTTGAGGCCCAATCACAAGGCAGCCTTCCCGCGCTCGGCGCTCTACAGGCTATTCGCAACATCTCGCTACACCCCGACTTGCAGAAACCTATCGATTACAGAGACGCTCGGTCAAGAGATACGTTTATCGCCATGTCGGCGAGGCTAATTCAACTCTTTCGGATTCTGGACGTTATTAAATCAAAGGATGAGAAGGCACTGGTGTTTGTTGATCTGCGTAGGGCGCAGGCAGTGATCGCCGACCTAATCATGCATCGCTACAAGCTGAACCATAGACCGCGCGTTATCAACGGAGAGACGTCAGCCGAGAGCCGGGATACCATCCGAAAGGGATTTCAGAAGCGGCAGCAAGAATTCGAAGTCCTGATACTGGCACCGAGGGCGGCTGGCTTCGGGCTGACCCTGCATGCGGCAAATCACGTGATTCATTTGAACCGATGGTGGAATCCGGCCGTTGAAGATCAGTGTACCGACCGAGCCCACCGCTTAGGCCAGCTAAAGGACGTAACTGTTTGGATCCCCATCGCTAAGCACCCGGTGCACGCCGAAAAATCCTACGACGTGGTCCTAAACCAATTGCTAGAGGAAAAGCGGAAAGTGAGCGGCGATATCATCGTCCCCGTCCAATTTGCTCCGGCCGAGATTGCAGGCTTTCACTCGACGGTTTTTGGCGAAACGCAATTTCATACAGATCTCGCCGGGATGGACTGGAAGAGTTTCGAAGACTGGACGATGGACCAGCTACGGGATGCGGGACTCGTTGCAAGCCGAACCCCAGCCAGCGGTGATGCCGGAGCAGACACGATCGTCCGCCTGCCTACGGATCAAAGTCGGGGAGCCATCATCCAGGTCAAGCATCGGTCACGGGGGAAAATGGGCGTCGTGACGGAACACGAGGTCGTAGATGCACTCCGCGCCAACGGCCGCTACCCCATCAACAATCCCGCATTCGTGCTCGTGACAAACGGATCGGTCGAGCCGGCGGGGCTCAAGACGGCGAATTTATCCGGCATCACGATCGTGGATCATTCCAATATTGGACGGATCGGAGATATTGTACGCGGCACGTTACGCGACGGATTGGGTGTTTGATCATCCGACTATCAATGATCGATTTCAGTCTATCGACGCGGCATGTAATGTCCTACCGGTCGTCAATGACGACGTCGACTGCCGCTCGTGCGGGATCGCATTGGACGTCTTCCAATGAAGGCGGCCACGCGGATCTCCAAAGGATGAATATTTCGACAGCTTTCTATCCGCTGCCAGGAAAAGACGAGCATATCCATCAGCCGCTGAAGTCCAGGTGGGTGGGGGTCACGCAGCCGAAAGGGAGCTTTGCTGCGCGACGAGCGAACGGGATGGTCGCGGTGGTCGCGGTCAGGGCCCGGGCGGTGGTGTAGCCCTGCGCCAGCGAACGAAGCGATTGTAGCGAGTCGTGTATGGCCCAAAGCTGTCGCGCAAGTCGCGCCACGGCGCACCTGACCGCAACACCCAAGAGATGCCGTTGAGCACGCGCCGGTCATTTACACGCGGCACGCCGCGCGGCTTGTTCGGCAGGAACGGCTTGATGACCGCCCATTCATAGTCGGTGAGTTCGTAGCGCATCATTCGAGGCTCCAGTTTGGGAGCTTGAATCACGCGCCGGGCGACGCCATCAACCCACAAAGGCCCGTCGTGGCAGATGCCAATACCCTGATTTCACTTCCGCTTTCAGGGGCATAACCGACATGACGGGAGCTGTTGCTGGTCTCGTCCCAGTCGCGATTGACCCCACTGAGACATCGAGCCTGATCAATGTCTGAGGCCGGTTGGGTGCCATTTCTCACTCGCGGCCCGTTCGCAAAGTGCTAGGCTCTGGACGTCGATGAGGCGTTTCCTCTGAAGGGGCAATGAAGCGACGCGAGTTCATCACGTTTATTGGCGGTGCGGCTACTCTTCCGTTCGCGGCACGCGCGCAACAGAAGTCGATGCCGGTGGTTGGCTTCCTTGGCATCGGCCCACCCGACGTGAACGAGCCGAATGTAAGCGCTTTTCGTCAGGGATTGGCTGGGCTCGGGTACGTTGAGGGCCGAAACATCCTGATCGAGTATCGCTGGGCAGAAGGGAAGCCCGAGCAGTTCCCCGTCCTCGCGGCCGAACTGGTTGCGCTCAAGGTCGATGTCATCCTGACCGCCGGAGGTACACTCGCCGCCCTTGCCGCCAAACAAGCGACGACGACCCTCCCTATTGTTTTCGGTGTTGTTGGCGATCCAATAGCGGAGGGGCTTGTCGCCAGCTTGGCGCGGCCGGACGGCAATGTCACAGGGTTGTCCAACGTCACCAATGATCTGATTGGCAAGTGGCTGGAATTGCTCAAGCAGGTAGTGCCGGGTGTCAGTCTCGTCGCGCTCCTCTGGAAGCCGGATTCCATGCCCGACCGCGCAGATTGCTCGGCGTTCACTCGCGTTGCGGCCTGCACACTCGCGCTGTCACCGTATGTCGTGACACGCTAACCAGAGGCTTCAGCCACTTCGTTACCTCCATGACTGCTCCGGTTGCTTCCGGCTGGAGCGGTCGCCGGGTGGGACTTGCACCCACTGGAGAACGCCGCCTGTTCACGGCGCACACCCAAGGCGGACATTTGGAGCAGGGATCAAGCGAATGCCCCGCGATCCATTCGGTGACGAGGCGCGCTAAATTAGTGCGCTAAGCGAATAGGATTTACCCGACTCCTTTGCGCCTGGTTAAGCGCCCCACCGAAGTGCGGCGGTGTGCACCGGCGCATCCCACAGCCGCGTCAGCTCGTCGTCGAGGAGCGTCACCGTGATTGAGCAGCCTGCCATCTCAAGCGAAGTGACGTAAGCTCCAGTCAGAAAACGCACCGTCCTGAGCGCCGCCTCGTCGAGAAGTCGCTTGGCAGCATTGACCATGAGGTACAGCTCCATGGCCGGTGTGCCGCCCATGCCATTGACCAAAAGCAGACACTCGCTTCCGGATTGCGGCGACAGATCCTTCAGAATAGCCGAAAGGATCTCGCCCGCGATCGCGTCGGCGGACATTGCTTTGACCCGTCGACGCCCCGGTTCGCCATGGATCCCGACGCCCATCTCCATTTCGTCATCACCGAGCGTAAACGTCGGCTTGCCAACCGCGGGAACGGTGCAAGAGGTGAGTGCGATTCCCATTGACCGCGTTCGATCGTTCACTCGCGTCCCGAGAGCCTGCAGGGCGGCCAGATCTCTTCCCTCTTCTGCCGCAGCGCCGACGATTTTCTCGACTACGAGGGTGCCGGCGACGCCACGGCGGCCTGTCGAGTGTGTGGAAGCCTCCACGGCAACGTCGTCGTTGGTCACGATTGTCATGATCTCGCGACCAGCCATTTCGGCCGCCATAGCAAAGTTCATGACGTCGCCTTCGTAGTTCTTCACCAAGAATAGGCATCCGGCTCCACCATCGACGGCCTCGGCCGCGGCGATCATCTGATCCGGTGTGGGCGACGTGAAGACCTGGCCAGGGCAGGCTGCGTCCAGCATTCCTTGCCCGACGAAGCCGACATGCAGCGGTTCGTGACCGGAACCGCCACCCGAGATCAGCGCCACCTTGCCGGCTCGCACGGTGCGTCGTCGCACGAATCTGCACGCCGGATCGAGTGCGACGATGTCGGCATGCGCTGCAGCAAACCCGGCAAGGCTTTCGCTCAGTATCGTTTCGGGTGAGTTGATGAGCTTCTTCATGGGCTGCTCCTCGCCATACCCTATGACAGGAGGTCGTCGGACAGACGGCCCAGACGATGCGCAAAGTCGGCGACGGCATCGTCGACGGCGCGGTTCTTGCGCTTGTCGCCGAGGTCAGGAACCGTGACGGTCAGCGTTCGCGTGCGCGGAACCTCGGACAAGCGCTGGCGACGATTGGGATGGGCGCGGTGATAGACGTCCAGAAACGCGCGCTTTTCGTCGACAGTGAAATGACAGACATGAAAGATCGTATCGAGGTGCTGGGCCGGTATTGGGATCGAATAGGCGGGACTGGCGATCTGCGAAATGAACGAACGGTTCTTACGCAGGGCGGATGCGAGGCGCTGACGCGTTCCTGATGGGCGATTGTCAAGTACGCGCTTGAGGATCTCCTTGTAATCGGAGACGGCCGAAGCGGAGGCGCGAACGTTTGGCTGCTCGGTCATCGCGACCCCACGCAAGGGTTGAAGGACGCGATCGCAGACTGCCGGCCGCCGAGATCGACCGTGCCGATCGCTGCCTTGGCCCGAGCAATCATGGCGGGCGGCACCGAAAGGGACCGCAAGCCGACGCGAAGCAGGCTCGGAATGATATCGGGATCGCCGCCGATATCCCCGCATAGACACACCTCGCGTTGGCGTTCGCGACCATGCCACGCGACCCTCTCGATCAGCCGCATCACGGCGGGATGCGAGGCGTCGGCGAGATCGCCCACGCCATCGATGTCGCGCCCGGCCGCCATGACGTATTGCGTGAGATCGTTGGAGCCGATCGAATAGAACGCGGCTTCGTAGATGTCGATCGCGATCGCGACTGCGGGAACCTCGACCATGATGCCGAGCGGCGGTCGGCGCGCCGGCGCGCCGGCGGCAATGAGCGAGCGGACTTCTTCATCGAGCATGGCACGTGCCGCCGCGATCTCGCCGGGTACGGTAATCATCGGCAACATGATCCTGAGGTTGCCGTGCACTGCGGCGCGTGCGAGCGCGCGCAGCTGAACACGAAAGACCTCCGGCCGGGCAAGCGATAGCCTGATGCCGCGAACACCCAGGAACGGATTGCTTTCGCCCCCAAGCGTCAGGCCCTCGATCGGCTTGTCGGCGCCGGCATCGAGCGTCCGGATGGTCACCGGCTTGCCCGCGGCCCACGCGGCGATGCGGCGATAGACGCGGTACTGCATTTCTTCATCGGGCAAGCCGCGGCGACCGTGGAACAGGAACTCGGTGCGCACCAGACCGACGCCGTCGCAGACGACCGGATCAAGCGACGTCAGCTCGTTGGGGTCGCTCACGTTGAGATGCACCGCGATCGAAGCGCCGTCTCGGGTGACGGCTGGCTTGTCCCGGACCGTCGCGGCTTTGCTCGCTGCGATGAGATCCAGTTGCCGCTTGGCCTCGAAATGGCGGCGCTCCTCATCACCGGGGGCGACCACGACTTCGCCGGCTCCGGCGTCGACGAGGACCTCACCGGTAAGACCCGTAGCTTCGCGGCCGAGGCCGACGATCATCGGAATGCCGCGGGAGCGTGCCAGCATCGCGACGTGGCTCGACGCGCTGCCGCCGGTCAGAAGGATGGCACCGCCGCGCGACCAGTCGATTGCGAGGAAGCGGGACGGCGCAAGGTCGTCAGCGACGAGGATCGCGCCCGCACGCGGGAGCGCCACTTGCGCCCCTGTCAAATGTCCGAGGACCCGGTCGCGGATATCCTTGAGATCACTCGCGCGGGCACGAAAATACTCGTCCTCGGCGCCCTCGTAATCCGCGATCTCCCGGTCGAGCGCCGACGACCAGGCACTGTCCCCCGCCTCGCCGTTCGCAATTGCCGCCAATGCCGGTTCGACGAGCGCGGCGTCGCCGAGAAGCGCGATCTGAAAACCGATGATGTCCGCGTCCTCGCCCTTCGCGGCAGCTGCGAGCTCGGCGAGCTCGCGAGATGCCGCTTTCAACGCGGCCTCGAGCGCCTGCGCTTCCCGCGCCGGATCCCCAGTGGAAGCCCGGGGCGCCACGTTTGCGGCGAGCACGACGACCTCCCCGGCCGCAAATCCCGGTGAGGCACGGCGTCCCTTGATGCGGATGTCAGCCACGCGCTTCCTCTAGCGAAGCCTCTTCTTCCTCATCGAAGCGCCGCTCGACGAGATCAACGACCGACGCCACCGCTGCGGCCGCATCGCTGCCGCGGGCGCGGAAGTGCAAGACCGTCCCTTTCGAAGCCTTGACGCGCATGATCTTGACTGGGCTCTTGGCGTCGACCCAAGGCCCATCCGGCGCGAGCGCCACCTCGAGATGGGACGCAAACGACTTGGCGAGTTGCGTCAATTTCACCGACGGCCGGGCATGCAGGCCGACGGCGTTGGTCAGTGCGGCGCTGGCGATCACGAAACTGTCCGACATTCGTATTTTCCTCAAGATTCCGGAGAGAGCTCTTCGGCCGCACGCTTGACCATCTCAAGCGGCGCACCGCCCGACGCCTCAGTCGCGGCGATGACGGAACCCTCGACGATCGGGGCGTTGCACATTACGACCCGGTCACGCCGGTCGTCGCCAAGCATCTCGATCGCCATTTCGCTGTTGGTCTCCGCGCCGCCGAGATCGACCAGAATCGCGACGCCCGCGTCCGACCATGCGTGGTCAATCGCCGCGATGATCGCGGCCACGTCGGTGCCGAGCCCGCCATCCGAATTGCCCCCCGTATGGGCGACCCGCACCGAGTTCCCGACCATTTGCCGCACCATGTCGGCCGCGCCTTCCGCGACCTTGGCGGAGTGCGAAACGATGACGATTCCTACGTTCGCCAAGGGTCAACCTCCCAGCACGTCGCAAACCGCCGCGATCATCAGCGATGACGACCGGGCGCCCGGATCCATATGGCCGATGGAGCGCTCGCCCAGGAACGAGGCACGCCCGCGAATGGCGCGCATCGCCACCGTGGCCTCGGCGGACGCTGCCGCACGGGTCTTTCGAATCAGGCTGTGCTTTGGCGAGCAGGACTTCGAGGGGTATGAGGTGGTAGTCGGCGGGGTTGAGGCCATCCTCTTCGATGGCGCGGATCGACTCCAGCAACTCGACCGTTGCTGCCGCCGACCACAGGGCGCGGAAGTCCCGCCGGCGGTACAGATCGGACAGGAAGGTCTTGGCCGCTATCGTCGCCCCATCGATCTCGACGCGTTCGCCCCTCACCAAGGCCTCGACCTTGTCGCGGATCATACACCTCGGGCTCCGCGCCCACGGCGGTGGCGGCAGTTGCAGCGATCCAAACCAGTGCGGCGAAAACCAGAGTCACGAGGAGAGGATAGGCAATTCAACGCGATATCGCAAGGCAACCGCGGCGGCGCGGCCGCCGGCGAGCGTGCGCGGGCCTTGGTCGAGTGGTACGGTAGGCTAGGGCGAGGAGGGAAAGAGGGCGTTCGATTCTCCTTCATTGGAGATCTTGTCCCACTCACACCATCCCTGTCATGGTCACCCGCGCCTCGCCAACTCGGCATATCGGAAGCACCCCACGAGGTGATCGTTGACCAGCCCGGTGGCCTGCATGTGGGCGTAGACGATGGTCGCTGCCGACGAAGCGGAAACCGCGCTGTCCTGAGATCCTTGGCTCATGGCCTCGGATTCGGGCGATGGCCGGCACGTCCGTATCGTGCCGCCAACGGTTCTGAATCGGTACCCCGTCGATGAAGTGCCAGAGATAGGCGTCGAGAAGCTCCCGAACTCCTCCTGGACCTAGCCAGGAACGCCGGGCGTTCTGACCGCCGACTCGCACCTTGTGCCGATTGCGAATGATCCCGGGGTCCTTGAAGAGCTCGACACCTTCCGCTGACGCACGGGCCACCTTTTCGCGTCGAAATCCGCGAAAGCCTTGCGATAGCCTTCCGGCCGGTGCCGAACACCGTCACCAGCTCAGGCCGGCCTGCGCGCCCTCCAGCACCAGGAACTCGAATTGCCGCCGGTCGTCGTGGACCGGCACGCCCCACTCCGATCGTGGTAATCGAGGTACAGGGGGTCGGCATTGGACCAGCCGCAGCGCGAGATCCCGAGCGCAGTAGGTTTTTTCACAAACTCTCAGGCGTCCCGCCCAGGCGTTCGATCTCCTCGACGAAGGCTTGGACGTCCTCGAAGCGGCGGTACACCGAGGCGAAGCGCACGTAGGCCACGGCGTCGAGCCGCCGGAGCGCCGCCATCACCAGATTGCCCACCAACCGCGAGCGCACCTCGCGTTCGCCCAAGGCGCGCAGGTGGCGTTTGATGTCGGCGATCGATGCTTCGACAGCGCCTCGAGGGCGACCGGGCGTTTCTCGAGGGCCCTGAGCATGCCGGCGCGCAGCTTGTCTTCGATGAAGGGCTCACGCCGGCCGTCGGACTTGATCACCCGCGGAACAACTTCGCGGCCTCGTAGGTCGTGAAGCGTTCCTGGCAGCCCGTGCACTCACGCCGGCGGCGCACCCGTTCGCCGTCCTCGGCCAGACGCGAGTCGATAACGCGCGTGTCGGGCTCCGAGCAGAAGGGACAGCGCATCGGCGCGTCAACTATGCTTCCGGAACTGACCAAAGCGGGGGCCGGATCAGGCGCGAGGCGCCCGGCGGGAACCGTGCGGCTCCGTCTCAGAGACCGTAGACCGGGAATCTCCGGCACAGCTCGGCGACCTCGCCGCGGATGCGTTCGTTGAGACGTTCGTCCTCGATGTTCGCGATGATGTCGCAGATCCAGCCGGCGATCTGGCGGCACTCGGGTTCTTTGAAGCCGCGCGTGGTGGCGGCCGGCGAGCCGATCCGGATGCCGCTGGTCACGAACGGCGGCTGTGGGTCGTTGGGCACCGCGTTCTTGTTGACCGTGATGTCGGCGCGCCCCAAGGCGGCGTCGAGTGCCTTGCCGGTCAGCCCCTGCTTGACGAGATCCACGAGGAACAGGTGATTGTCGGTGCCGCCGGAGACGAGCCTGTTTCCCTTGGCGATCAGCGCTCGGCCGGCGAGGGCCTTGGCGTTTAAGAGAATCTGTTGTTGATACTGCTTGAAGTCCGGTCGGAGTGCTTCCGCGAATGACACGGCCTTGGCGGCGATGACGTGCATGAGCGGCCCGCCCTGTGTGCCGGGGAAAATTCGCGAGTCGATTCGTTTTCGTGCGTGCTCTGCTTTGCACATGATGAGTCCGCCGCGCGGGCCGCGAAGGGTCTTATGCGTTGTTGAAGTCACGAATGCTGCGGTTGGCACCGGCGAAGGGTGCAATCCCCGGCCACCATTCCGGCAATGTGGGCGATGTCGGCCATGAAATAGGCCCCGACCTCACGTGCGATTTCGCTGAAGGTGTCAAAGGCGATGGTTCGCGGATAGGCCGACGCCCCGGAGATGATGAGCCTGGGCTTGTGCTCGCGGGCCAGGCGGCGGATTTCCGCGAAGTCGAACTGCTCGGTCTTTCGATGGACGCCCGTAGCTCACGATGTTGTAGAGCAGGCCGCTGATGTTGGCTTTGAGGCCGTGGGAAAGGTGGCCTCCGTGAGCCAGGTCGAGCGACAGGATGGTGTCGCCGGGCTTGAGCACGGCCAGGTACACGGCGGCGTTGGCCTGACTGCCGGAGTGCGGTTGGACGTTGGCGTGATCGCAGCCGAACAGCTTCTTGATTCTCTGACGGGCGAGTTCCTCGACGCCGTCCATGTTTTCACAGCCGCCGTAATATCGCTTGCCGGGATAGCCTTCCGCGTATTTGTTGGTGAAGACAGATCCCTGGGCCTGCATCACGGCGGCTGACACGTGGTTTTCCGAGGCGATGAGCTCGATGTGGTCTTCTCGGCGCTGGCGCTCTCCTTCCATGGCCCGAGACAGATCATCATCGAATCCCGCGATCGTCATTGCTTTTGTGAACATAACTCAGCTCCACTGGCCCAAACGGATTAATAACAGAGTAATAAATGAGGCCGCTGATTGCTGGTTCCCAAGCTCCAGCTTCCCGGAATTTATTCCCACGTTGGAATTGGAAACTCATAAGTCAAGAGCCAATATGGTCAACCGAGTGCCCCCTGCCTAGACGTGAAGCAGGAGCTTCACGCCCGGGTTCCCAAGCTGGAGCTTGGTAACCAGCAGACCTACCATACTATTTTCTCATCACTTTTTCATCTAGCTTCACTTTACCTTCACCAAGAAGAAGGAGCCAAACAACTGTGAACGCCGGAGGAATTAGACGCCAAGCTGCAAGGAATCCGAGACGAAGAATGATGACCACGAAACCCAAGGACATCGGGACCAGCATACGCCGTCGGTTTGTTCTGGTCCCACCACGCTCCGAGATGCATAATGGCGTAATGCGCCGCGTCGAGGACGATGAGGGCTGACCCAGCAGCGATCATGCCAATGACTGCGAAGAAAAACAAGTTCGTTTGCGAGATGTTTGTCCCATGCGAAGCTGATTCCGGCAAGAAGCAATCCCTCGACGGTTAGCAGCCAAGTCGAGCGGTGGTTCACCAAATCATTCTCATGGCGAATCATTGTACGAATCGTCTCTGCGTCATCAAGGCGTGCAGAGCCACTAGAAGTCCGCGTTGTG
>CAVTXS010000027.1:0-55332 GCA_963738705.1 uncultured Alphaproteobacteria bacterium | reverse complement strand
CTGTACTTCGCCTGGAGCGCGCAACCAGCTCGCCCTGCCGAGCTCGACCGTCAGCGCGATCGTCGACCGCATCGACAAGACCGCGCGCGGGCGCTTCTTCCGGTATCCCAACATCCGCCTGAACCAGTTCAACTTCCCGACCGAGCTGTACGTGTATGCGGCCGCGGTGACCGGGCGCAAGGACCTGCTCCACAACGACTACCGTGCGCCAGCTCAGCCGCTTCCTGCGCGGAGCGCGCAAGCAGACGTCTCCCTGGCGATCTCCGAACTCAGCCCCAGCTACAGCTTCCACCGCGACCTGTTCGCGCTCGTCACCAACCCGCAGAACGTCGAGTCCAACGAATACGCGTGCATCGTGCTCGAGAACCTGATGCGTTACGAGGATGCGCTGCGCGCCGGCATGAAGCCGCTCGCCGGCGTGCAGCAGCAGACGCTGCGCGCCTGGGCGCGGCGGGCGCTGCCCGCGTACTGGACTCATGCCGGCTATCTCAATTGGGAGACCGGGCTTGACCCGTCGCGCTGGCACCTTGCGCGCTACTGGGCGTGGTCGGCCGGAAGGGCTGCTGGGTCTCTCTGTTTCGAGTACTTCCTCCGCGGGCTGGAACGCTACGTTCGGGATGCACCGCGCCGACCTGGTCGAGATGTTAGCCAACGCGCTGCCGGCCCGGATTGTTCACACCGGACACCGGTGCTCGGGCTTTGAGCAGAACGGCAGCGTGGCCCGGGTATCGTTCGCGAATGGCGCCTCCGCCGAAGCCGATATCGTCATCGCCGCGGACGGTATCCACTCCGAGCTGCGGCCCTATGTGTTTCCTCCGTCTCGTCCGGTGTTCTCAGGCGCCGTCGCCTACCGGGGCCTGGTGCCGCATGAGCGCATTCCGCATTGGCCGACCGAGCGCTGGCAAATGTGGCTCGGTACGGGAAGGCACTTCCTGGCCTTCCCGGTGCGCGCCGGACAGATCATCAACTATGTCGGCTTCGTGCCGGCGGACGAGGAGATGAAGGAATCCTGGTCGGCCCCCGGCGATCCCGAGGTTCTGCGGCGGGAGTTCGCGGGCTGGGACCCGCGCATCCAGTCGCTGCTGAAGGAAGTTCAAATGACGTTCCGATGGGCGCTCTATGACCGCGAGCCGCTGCCGACCTGGACCAAGGGAAGGCTGAGCCTGCTCGGCGATGCCGCCCACCCGATGCTTCCGCATCTCGGGCAAGGCGCCAACCAATCGATCGAGGATGGAATGGCGCTCGCGACGATCCTGGCGCGCTCGGACCGGAAGACTGCCCCCGCAGCCCTCCTCGCCTACGAGCGGCTGCGCCGCGAGCGCGTGGCGCAGGTCCAGCGTGGCGCGCGCGAGAACGGATTGCGCTACGACTCCGCCTATTCCGACCTCGGCGTCCGGGACGCCGAGATCACCGCCCACGCGGCGTTCCGCAGGCGGCTCTACGACCACGACGTAGTCCCGGAGGCGCAAGCCGCGGCGGCAACCCTGACATAGCAGCAAACGGCCCCGGGGCTGTGAGCCGCATCACTGCACTTCTCCTGTGCTGCGCTGTGCCCGGGACAATATCAAGCAATTTTGCTCTAAGTCTCTACGCGGCTACTTCTTCTCGACCGCCGCGATGAGGCGCTGCGCGAAACCGTCGAGTGCCCTGTTGTCGATCCAGCGCGCCACGGCTACGAGATCGTGCTCGGGATCGACGAAGACCATGTTAGCTCCGGCGCCGATATGCGCGAACGCGCTCGCGGGGGCGCTCGGCAGGTATTTTTTGTCCGTGTTGACGAAGAAATTCATCATCCCGTAAGTCGGCTGAACCGCCGTCGGCGTCAACGCCCAATCGATCCATTGGCTGGAGATGAGCTGACGGTCCTTCCATTTGCCGCGACGCAGCGTGAGATAGCCGAAGCGCCCCATGTCGTAGGCGTTGATGAACGCGCCGCCGCCCCAGTGCCCGCCGCCGGTCACTGACTGCACCAGGCTTCCGTCCAGGACGATCCAGGAGTTTTCATAGCCGAACCAGCGCCACGAATTGGAGGCGCCGATCGGGTCCATGATGTGTTCCTTCAACACCTGCGGCAATGGACGCCGCCAGACGTTGAGCGCCGCGAGCGCCAGCACGTTGACGCGCGTGTCGTTGTATTTGTAGGCGGTGCCGGGCTTGTTGCGCGGCCGCGTCGTCCATTGCGACGTGTTCTGATCTGGCCGGTCCGCCCAATCGGGCTTGCCCCACAGCGTTCCTTCCCAATCGCTGGTCTGCCGCAACAAGTGATCCCAGCTGATGGTGCGGTTGTGAGGCGTGTCGAACAGGTTGAGCAGATCGGACCCGCCGAGGCGGTCGGATTTGTTGGCGGTCGGCAATGGATTGTAGAGCTGGATCGGCGGGACGTAGTCGCGCACTGGATCGTTGATGCTCTTGATAAGCCCTTTATCGAAGGCGACGCCGACAACGCTCGATAGCAGGCTCTTGGTCACGCTATGCGTCATGTCGATGCGCGAAGGATCGCCCCACTCCGCAACGATGTAACCGCGATGAATGATGAGCCCCGTCGCCTCGCCACGATCTTTTAGGGGGCCGATGGCATATCCGAACGGCTCGCGGCCGAACGTCTGGTAGTGGTGCAGGGCGAGGTCGCGCGGAGTCTTGCTCTCGTTCTCTACGGCGAAGTCGATTGCCGATTTCAAGAGCTGCGCATCGATGCCCGCCTCTTCGGGCGTCCTTCGCTGCCATGTGGCGTCCGGATAGTAGGCGGCCGTTTTCTCCTCGGCCCTTCCGGGTTGGGCGAGAGCCCACGGCCCGTTCGCGGCACAGAGAAAGGCGAGCAGAGCAAGGCGGCATACGGTCATGGCGTTTCCGTTCGCAGGAAAAACGATCGACAGCCACTCCATCAGATTTTGCCGCCGCTGGAAACCGCACTCCTAGTTTAGAAATTCGGTTGCGCCCCAACGCACCCAAAAAGCGACAACAGGGGCCCAGACGCAGTTCCCGTGTCGCTGGCACGTTCAAGATCGGGACAGCCTCTCCGAATCGCGCTCGCGATCGGACGCCGGCGGAAGTGATTGCGCTGGTACGAGCTGCGGGTGTCCTGCATTTCTCCAAACGTCGCCCGCGTGGGCCGAAGAAGAATGAACCCGGTCCGGCGCGTCGAGGACGTGTTTCGCCTTCGACATCGACAGCATTTCACCGCCTCCTATCCGCCCCCACGCCACCTTAGAAGAGTCAGGTGGCGTGAGGCCGCAGTTGCCCAGCAATTTCGTTTTTGATCGACGCGATGTCGTTCGCGGACCGGTCGGCGCGGCGCGTCCGAATTGGTATCTCGGCGAGGATGTGCGCAGGGCGTGCCGAAAGCAGGAACAGCCGATCCGCCAGCCCAATCGCCTCGTCCACATCGTGTGTGACCAGTATCGTCGTAATGTTCAGGCGATCGACCAAGGTCGCCAGCTCGTCACGCAGGCGCCTTGCCAAGGCCGCATCGAGAGACGTAAACGGCTCGTCGAGAATGAGAAGATCCGGCTCGATCGCGAGGGCCCGTGCGAGCGCAACGCGTCGCGCAAGCCCAACCGATAGCTCACCCGGATAATGTGCGCGGTGCTCCCAAAGCCCGAGCATGTGAAAGAGCTCCGCAAGCCTGTCGCCAGTTGCAGCCGCAGCGACCAGCCGTACATTCTGTTCGACCGTCCTCCAGTGAAGCAGCCGCGGCTCTTGAAAAACCATGCCCAGCTTGGCGGCGGCGGGGAGCACCACTCGTCCGCGATAGTCGGCATCGAGGCCGGCAACAATCTTGAGCATGGTCGTCTTGCCGCAGCCGGACGGACCGACGAATGCGCCCAATTCGCCTGGATTGAGCGTGAACACGACGTCACGAAGTACGTCGAGACGCGCGCCGGAGGCCGCCGTGAAGGCCTTGTGCGCGATGCGGACCTCAAGTAGCGCGGCTGCGCCAACGGGAGACACGTCGTTCAAGCGGTTGCACCAACAGGTTCTCGATCGACAACATCACGCCGACGAACGCCAGCGCATAGGCGAGAATACGTGTCACGTCGAAGAGCTGGAACGCAACGCCGATCTGAAATCCCACTCCATTCGGCCGGCCCAGCAGTTCGACGACCAGCACGATCTTCCACACCAACGCCAGGCCGGAGCGCGCGGCGGCGGCAAGAAAGGGCGCAAGCTGAGGGAGCACCACGTGGCGGAGTACGGTTGTGCGCGGCATGGCAAAAACACGCGCCATTTCGTCGAGCCCGGAGTCGAGAGCACGTGCACCCTCCCGCACCGTGACGATCGCGTTCGGCAGTTTGTTGACGGCAACGGCGGCGATCGCTGCAGTTTCGGTCAATCCCCCCCACACGTAGGCCAAGACGATGATGACCAACGCGGGCAGATTGAGCAGCACAACGAGCCACGGGTCACCGATGCGGTCGGCGAACGCCACCCGCCCCATCAGGAGGCCAATCGCCGTGCCGGCCGCCATCGCCAACGCAAATGCGAGCGCGACGCGCAGGAGCGTCGCCCCCAGATGCAGGAACAGCTCGCCTGAGCGGGCCTCGGCCACAATGGCATCGAGCACCGTTGCGGGTCCCGGCAGCATTTGGCCCCCGGCGTACAGCGCGCCCAGCCACCAGACTCCGAGGAACAGCGCGAGCGAAGCGAAGCGGAGCATCGCCGGGTCAGTTCCCGGACGGTGCCGAATAGAAGGTGCCCGGCGCAAGCCCGCCGCCCGGCCCGACCAACTCCGCACCTCCTAGCTTGGCGAGAACATGATAGAGAGCTTCGGCGTCGGCTTGCTCGTCGGCGAGCGGACGGCGCGGAATGCCTTCACGGTAGCGCTCACGAAAGACTTTCAACGTCGCGGTATCATTGGCGCCGACAAGTGAAGCGATGCGGTCCCATTCCGCATCCGACTGTGCGAGAATCTCCTTCGCCTCGCGCGCCATTGCCAGGAAGCGCGCGAGCGCATCGCTGTTCTTCGCGGCCCACCTCTCGTCGAACACGTAGCCGATCATGGCTGAGCGGCCCTTGGCACCGAGCTTCGGCAACACCTCTTCGATACCGGCCACGCGCCGCAAGCCCTTGGCCTCGAGCGTCGCGCAGAAGTTCCAGTAATTGAGTGTGGCATCCATCTCGCCCTGCAAGGTCTTCTCGGCAAGCAGTGCTGGCGCGCCATACACGATGCTGGCTTGCGCCTTGAGGTCGATACCCTCCTGTCTCATCCCGCCTTGCAGAAGAAGCCAGTTCTTGTCGAGGGGGCCTCCTGCAACGGCCAGCTTCTTGCCTTTGAGATCGGCGAGCGTCCTGATCGAGGAGGCAGCCGGCACCATGACCGCGCCGACGGCGCTGGAATAGGGATGGAACACGAGCTTGGCGCCGAGATGGCGCTCCCGCGAGACCCATAGCCAATCCGAAACGATGACGTCGGCGGAACCGCCGCGCAATGCAATCTTGCCAGCTTCCGGCATTGCGAGCTCAACTGCTCTGATGGTCAAGCCAGCCTTCCGGTCCAGGCCATGAGCCCGGATGACCGCGATCTCCCACGCCAGAGTCCCGGTCTTCTGAACGGCTAGTCGGATGGTATCGGCCGCGAGAGCCGTTTGGGCAAACAGGCATGCGGCGCCCACGACGAGTGCCTGAAAGCCATGAGTGCCCTTGCCGACTCTTCGTCGCATGCCACCTCTGCCATCAACAGCAAAGGAAGATCGATCTCGCAGGGAAATATGCCACAGAACCAAGTCCGTCCCCCATTCCGCAATGTCGCACGCCGAACTAACCGGCGCGGTCTTGCTCCGCCGCCTGACATCGCGGTAGACTTCGCGGCGCAGGGGGAGGGGTCGACAAGCGCACGGCTTCGCAAGAGAGCCGAGTATGCCGGAACGACTCCCGATTTCTCGACCATGCCACTGCGCGGCATCTGCCGAAGCAGCGAATTTTCATCGACCGGAGTCGCTGGCGCGCCGCGCGCTGCTCAAGGGCGCGCTGGCTGCGGGCCTCTCTCTGCCGTTCACCGAAACAGCGCTTCCCGACGATCCGAAGGCCGCGCGGCCGCAGCAAGGCGATCTGTTCGTCTTCGTGCGAGGCGACAAGGCAGGAACCGTGATCGCAACGGCGGACGTGCCGGCAGGGGGCGTCCCGGTTTTCGCCTGGCCTATGGAGCCGTCCAGCAAGACGGTACGCGACGGATCGCGGCTCAATCAGATTCTGCTGGTCCGTCTCGACGCCGACGCGTTCGACGACAAGACGCGCGAGCGCTCGGCCGATGGCGTCGTTGCTTATTCGGCAAACTGCACGCACGCCCTCTGTCCGGTCACCGGATGGAAAGCCGAGCGGCAACTGCTTTGGTGTCCGTGCCACAACTCGGAGTTCGATCCGCGCAACGGCGCTGACGTGGTGTTCGGGCCAGCGCCGCGGCCGCTGCCGGCGCTGCCGCTCAAGATTGCCGACGGCGCCCTCACTGCCGCCGGCACCTTCCTCGGGAGGGTCGGGCATACCACCTGAGGCAAAAAAATGCCCGCTGGAGGGGAACGCTCAATCCATAATAGGAGGAGGGTTCCATGGAAAAACTACGACTGGGATGGTGCGTTCTGGCATTGCCCGTGTTGCTGCTGTCCGGCGAGGCTGCAACGAGAGAGGTCAAAAGCTATTCGCCGGTCACTGACCAGCGGCTGGCGAATCCGGAGCCAGGCAACTGGCTGATGTATCGGCGCACCTACGATGGTGCGAACTACAGCCCGCTCAACAAGATCAATGTGGGCAATGCAAAAGACCTGACGCCGGTGTGGACGTTCTCGACCGGCGTGACCGAGGGACACGAGGCGCCGCCGATCGTCAACAACGGCGTGATGTTCGTCGCGACCCCGCAGGGGCAGGTGCTCGCGCTCGACGCCAAGACGGGCGACCTGTTCTGGCGCTACAAGCGCAAACTGCCCGAAGATCTGTTCCAGCTGCATCCGACCAACCGCGGCGTCGCGCTCTGGCAAGACAAGGTCTATCTCGCCACCACCGATTGCTTCCTCGTGGCGCTCGACGCCAACACCGGCAAGGAACTGTGGGCGAAGAAGGTCCAGGACTACAAGAAGGGCCACTACATGACGCTCGCCCCCCAGGTGATCGACGGCAAGATCCTGGTCGGTGCCTCGGGCGGTGAGTTCGGCATCCGTGGTTACATCGTGGCGTTCGACGGCAACAGCGGCAACGAGCTGTGGCGCACCTATACGATCCCCGGTCCTGGCGAGCCAGGACACGAGACGTGGAGAGGCGATGATTGGAAGACCGGCGGTGGCTCGGTCTGGCTGAGCGGCAACTACGACCCGGCGTTGAAGATCGCGTATTGGGGCACGGGCAACGCCGCGCCGTGGCCCGGCGATGCGCATCCCGGAGATAATCTCTACACGACCTCGGTGCTTGGGCTCGATCCCGACACCGGCAAGATCAAGCAGCACTTCCAGTATCACTGGAACGATGCCTGGGATTGGGACGAGGTCGATCCGCCAATCCTCGTAGACCTTCAGATCGGCGGGCGCACGGTGAAGAGCCTCGTGCACCCGGGCCGCAACGGCTATCTGTGGACTCTCGAACGCGGGGCCGACGCCATCAAGTTCGTCAGCGCCGTGCCGTTCGTCCATCAAGATGTCTTCAAGAGCATTGATCCGAAGACCGGCCGGCCGGAATACGATCCCGCCAAGGTTCCGGCGGTGGGCAAGACGGTGACGCTTCTGTCCTTCGCTGTGGGGCGGCAAGGACTGGCCGTCGGCGTCCTACAGCTCGAGCACGGGACTGCTCTACATTCCCGCGATCGACAACATGTGCGGCTCGCTCACCGGCGAGAAGAAGCCTTTGATCGAGGGCCAGCTGTGGCTCGGCGCCGACATCGACAAGCTTGACCTGAGCGTGCCGCGCCCGGTGCCGCATCTCGGGGAACTGCAGGCATGGGACGTCGCGGCCGGCAAGAAGGTGTGGTCGCACAAGTTCCCGCAGCAGCTGTTCGCGTCGGTGCTCTCGACCGCCGGCGATCTCGTCTTCGTGGGCGGCACCAGCGATCGCTACTTCCGGGCGTTCAACGCCAAGACCGGTGAGCTGTTGTGGCAGCACAAGACCAACTCCGGCATCATGGGCAACCCGGTCGCCTTCGAAGTCGATGGCGTGCAGTACATTGCCGTTCAGTCCGGCTGGGGGGTGGACGGGCAACGCATCCAGGATTCGCTTGCCAAGCTGAACATCGGGGTCCTGCCCGACGTGCCGCAGGGTGGCGTCGTGTGGGTGTTCGCGCTGAGGCAGTGAGCCTGGTCCTGACCGGGCGCAGCGCAGCACGTTGGTGCTGCGCTGCAGACGCAGGATCCCGGTTAGCGGCGCCGGCGAGTAATCTTGTCTGCCGTCTACCCGGTCGCGACTCTGTGATTGGAAAAATTCCAAAGCGGAGTACAATGCCGCCAAGGCATTCCACCTCGGCACGACACTAAACCGCACGAACTGCGGCCTCCGTCGTTTGCATGCGCAGGCCGCATGAAAGGGAGGTCACCCAATGGTCAGCGTACAAGTGAATGGCCAAGCGCGGTCGTTCGACGGCGACCCGTCGATGCCGCTGATGTGGTACCTGCGCGACGAGCTCGGTCTCACCGGCACCAAGTTCGGCTGCGGCGTCGCGCTGTGCGGCGCGTGCACGGTGCATCTCGACGGCGAGCCGGTCCGCGCCTGCGGCGTCCCGATGTCGGACGTCGCCAACAAGTCGGTCGTGACGATCGAGGGCCTGGATCCCAACGGCAACCATCCGGTTCAGGTCGCCTGGCGGAATCTCGGCGTGCCGCAATGCGGCTACTGCCAGACCGGCCAGATCATGCACGCCGCCGCGTTCCTCAAGCGCAAGCCGGCGCCGACCGACGCCGAGATCACCGACGCGATGTCGGGGAACCTTTGCCGCTGCGGCTGCTATCAGCGCATCCACGCGGCCGTTCGCGCCGCAGCCAGGGGGGCATGACATGACCTTCCATCGCACCCACGAGAATGCCGTCATCAGCAATGTCAGCCGCCGCGACGTGCTCAAGGGCGTGGCCGCGACCGGCTCGCTGGTCCTCGCGGCGCAGTTTCCGCTGGCGAGGGCTGCGTTCGCCTACCCGACCGGCGCCGACAAGATGCCGAACGGCGTGAGGACGGATCCGAACCTGTTCGTTTCGATCGACAAGAACGGCACCGTCAGCATCGTCGCAGCCCGCGCCGAAATGGGAACGGGCGCCGCGCGCACCACTTTGCCGATGATCCTCGCCGACGAGCTGGAGGCCGATTGGGCGCGCGTGCGCATCGTGCAGGCCCCCGGCAACGAGACGAAGTATGGCAACCAGGACACTGACGGTTCGCGCAGCGTCCGTCATTGGATCCAGCCGATGCGCCAATGCGGCGCCTCGGCGCGCCACATGCTCGAAGCCGCGGCGGCCAAGCAATGGGGCGTCGAGGTGGCCGAGGTGAGCGCGCAAAACCACGAGGTCGTGCACAAGGCCTCGGGCCGAAAACTCGGCTACGGCGAGCTCGCCGAAGCGGCGGCAGCCCAGCCGGTGCCTGCCGCGGACCAGGTGCGCCTGAAGGATCCGAGCGCCTTCCGCTACATCGGGAAGGGCAATATCGGGATGGTCGATCTGTTCGACATGACCACGGGCCGCGCGATCTACGGCCAGGACGCGATGCTTCCGGGCATGAAGTTCGCGGTCGTGGCGAGACCCCCGGTGGTGGGGGGCAAGGCGGCATCCTTCGACGCGACAGCGGCGCTGGCAGTCGCCGGCGTCGAGAAGGTGGTGGCAATCCAAGGCACGCCCGCTCCTGCCAAATTCAACCCGCTCGGCGGGGTCGCCGTCATCGCCAAGAATACCTGGGCCGCGCTGCAGGGGCGCGAGGCGCTCAAGATCGTCTGGGACGACGGTGCGAACAAGTCGTACAACTCGGCCGCCTACAAGACGATGCTGGAAGCCAACGTCCGCAAACCCGGCAAGCTCGAGCGCAACGACGGCGACGCCGACAAGGCGTTGGCCTCCGCCGCCAAGGTGTTCGCGCAGGAATACTACGTCCCGCACTGGGCCCATGCGCCCATGGAGCCCCCGGCGGCGCTGGCGCGCATGAGCGGCGGGAAATGGGAGGTCTGGGCGCCGGTGCAAAGCCCGGGCGGCGCACGCGACGATATCGCCAAGGCGCTCGGCGTCCAGCCCGACGACGTCACCGTGCATTGCACGCTGCTCGGCGGGGGCTTCGGACGGAAATCGAAGTGCGATTTCGCGATCGAAGCGGCCTGGCTGTCGCGCGAGGTCGGCGGCGCGCCAGTGAAGGTGGTGTGGACGCGCGAGGACGACATCCGGCACAGCTTCTATCACACGGTCAACGTCGACCGCATCGAGGCCGGCCTCGACGCCAACAACAAGGTGATCGCGTGGCGGCAGCGCAGCGCGGCGCCGAGCATCCTGTCCACCTTTGCTCCGGATCCGAAGCATCCCTTCGCGATCGAGCTGGGCTTAGGCTTCGTCGATCTGCCGTTCGACGTGCCGAACCTTCGGCTGGAGAGCGGGGAAGCCGCCGCGCACGCCCGCATAGGCTGGTTCCGCGCGGTCAACAACGTGCCGCATGCGTTCGCGGTGCAGTCGTTCGTCGCGGAGCTCGCGCACGAGCTCAAACGCGACCCGAAGGACTTCCTCTTGGAGCTCATCGGGCCGCCGCGCATCGTCGATCCGCGCAAGTCGGTGACGACCGAGTGGTGGAACTACGGCGAGCCGTTCGAATCCTATCCGATCGACACCGCCCGTCTGCGGCGCGTGGTCGAGCTCGCCGCCGAGAAATCCGGATGGGGACGGCAGATGCCAAGCGGGCGCGGCCTCGGCATCGCGGTGTGGCGCAGCTTCGTGAGCTACATCGCGAGTGTCGTCGAGGTGGCGGTCGACGCCAAGGGGAACCTGTCGGTGCCGCGCGTCGACACCGCGATCGACTGCGGCTTCGTCGTCAATCCCGAGCGTATCCGCTCGCAGATCGAGGGCGCAGCGGTCATGGGGCTCACGCTGGCGAAGTACAGCGAGGTCACGTTCAAGAACGGGCGTGTCGAGCAAGGAAACTTCAACGACTTCCCGCTGGTGCGCATCGACGATTCGCCGACTGCCACCCACGTCCACATCGTGCCGGCGACGATCGACGTACCGTCGAGCGGCGTCGGCGAGCCCGGGGTGCCGCCGTTCGCGCCGGCGCTCTGCAACGCGATCTTCGCGGCGACCGGCAAGCGCATCCGGCGGCTGCCGATCGGCGATCAGTTGTCGACGTGATGCCGTAAGAGCCGGGAGGCTACGCCTCCCGGCTGCACGCCGCGGGCAGCGGCGCTCGAAAGCGCGCCGGCCCTCGCCGCCGTGGCGGCTCGCCCATGCGGCGATGCTGCGCACCCTTGGCTTTGCGCACCTTGCGTTCGCCGTGCTATGGCGGTCTGGCCTCATCGATCGGGCATTTCACGACAGCAGGGAATGACGCTGGCCGGCTCCGGCTCCGCGTGACAAGGAGGACGTATGTATCCCGACACTTCGCTTTTCATCGACGGCGCCTGGAGCACTGCGGCGAGCGGCAAAACGATCCCGGTGTTGAACCCGGCGACCGGCGACCCCGTCGGCGCCGTGGCGCACGCGGATCGCGCCGATCTCGACCGCGCGCTCGCCGCCGCCGCCAAGGGTTTCCAGGCCTGGCGCAAGCTGTCGGCCTATGACCGCTACAAGATCATGCGCAAGGCGGCCGACAACCTGCGCGGGCGCATCGACGAGATCGCGGCGATCCTGACCACCGAGCAGGGCAAGCCGCTCGCCGAGGCCAAGGGCGAGACCATGCTGGCGCCCGACCTGATCGACTGGTTCGCCGAGGAGGGCCGCCGCACCTACGGCCGCACCATTCCGGCGCGCGCCGACGGCATCCATCAGCTGGTGTTCAAGGAGCCGGTCGGGCCGGTCGCCGCCTTCACGCCGTGGAACTTCCCGATCAATCAGGCGGTGCGCAAGATTTCCTGCGCGCTCGCGGCCGGCTGCTCGATCATCATCAAGGGCCCGGAGGAGACGCCGGCCTCCTGCGCCGCGCTGGTGAAGGCCTTCGCCGACGCCGGCGTCCCGCCAGGCGTGATCAACCTCGTCTACGGCATTCCGGCCGAGGTCTCCGAGTACCTGATCCCGAGCCCGGTCATTCGCAAAATCTCGTTCACCGGCTCGACCGCGGTCGGCAAGCATCTCGCCAGCCTCGCCGGCGCGCACATGAAGCGCATCACCATGGAGCTCGGCGGGCACGCGCCGGCGATCGTGTTCGAGGATGCCGACGTCGACGTGGCGGTGAAGCTTCTCTCCGCCAACAAGTACCGCAATGCCGGCCAGGTGTGCGTCGCGCCGACCCGCTTCCTGGTGCAGGAAAAGGTCTACGACGCCTTCGTCGACAAGTTCACCACGCGCGGCGAAGGCGCTCAAAGTCGGCGACGGCCTCGACAAGGAGACCCGCATGGGGCCGCTGGCGCACAGCCGGCGCATCGATGCGATCGAAGTCGTTCGTCGGCGACGCGGTAGCCAAGGGCGCCAAGCTCGAGACTGGCGGCAACCGCATCGGCAACAAGGGCTATTTCTTCGAGCCGACGGTGCTCACCGACGTGCCGCTCGAAGCCAGGATCATGAACGAGGAGCCGTTCGGCCCGGTCGCCGCGATCCGGCCGTTCGACACCTTCGACAACGTCGTCAAGGAGGCGAACCGCCTCGACTACGGTCTCGCGGCCTATGCCTACACCAAGTCGGCAAAAACCGCGGCGGCGATCGGCGCGGCGATCGAGAGCGGCATGGTGTCGATCAACCACCACGGCCTGGCGCTGCCCGAGGTGCCGTTCGGCGGCGTGAAGGATTCCGGCTACGGCTCCGAGGGTGGCGCGGACGCGCTGGAGTCCTACCTGAACTTCAAGTTCATCACCCAGACCGGGCTGTAGCGCCGCGGGGGATTAGCGACAGGGTAAGCCGCCGTTGCCGAACGGCGGCTTACACTTCGACCCGGCGGACTTGGGTGTTCCGTCGCGCTCCATGAGGACACCTTGCTCGGCGGTTCAGCCGTCGAGATCCCCGGCGAAGGCCTTGGTGACCAGCACGTCGAAATCGGCATCCGTCAACGCGGACGTTTGCGGCATGCCTTCGGCGGTCTGAAAGCGCTGCAAGGCCCTGCGCGTATTGTTGCCGAAGATCCCATCGACGCCTCCCGGCCCGTGACCGAGAAACGTCAAGGCGAGTTGCGCGATCCGCACCCGGATGTCCGGCGGGGCCCCATCGTCGAAGGCGGCGAAAGCCTTCTCCAGCTTGTGCGGGTAGCCGTTCTCCTCGGCACTCTGACCGTTGTATCCGAGGGCGAAACTCAACCAGTTTCTGTTTCTCAGCTGCGGGCCTAGGCCGTTGGCGTCGATAAAGTTGAACATGCCGAGGAGCTGGTTCCGCTCCGAGCGCAGCATCTTGGCGACCATGTCCTCGGTGTCAGTGAACCCCGCGACGGCGAAATTCGATCCGAGCACTTGGCCAAGCCCCCACGAAGCACTGGCGAGCGCCGCCTTGCGGTCGAGCGCGAGCGCCTCCGCGAGGCGGTCGTATTGGTGCGCTCCGCCGGGACCGTAGCCACCCGCGCGCGGGTTCGAGATGCCGGGATGATTTGCGTCGAAACGGCCGCCCGTGGCGCGGTGGAATTTGTGCCGCTCGAATAGGATCTTCGGGCGGCGGTCCGGCAGGTAGCCCGCACCTGAGCTCTCTACGTGGATAACTGCCCACATGGCGGCATTCGGGATGTCGACAATGGCGCCGGCGGCGTCGAGCGCGTTTTGCGTTAAGGGTTTGCCCAATCCGACGAAGTCCATGATCCCCTCCACGAAAACCTGCCGAAGGCGGATTGTAGTAGGAATCAACTTCCGGCTGCCAGTGGCTTCTGCACCGGGCACACGGTTTCCGACCTACGCCGCGATAGCGGTTGGCAATCTCCGACCGCGCGTGGGCACATTCTCGCGCGTTGAGCTTCGGCCGGCCTCGCCGCGGCCTCACTGCCACGGTCGCCCGAGTGTTGCCACGAACGCGGCGTGCAATGGCTGGATGATTTTTTCAAAAAAAAGAGAAAGCTGCCGACATGCCGACTTCTCTCGACGTGCGTTTCTAGCCGCCTCGGTAACAACTGCGACTGCCGCCGGGCTGCATGCACTCGCCCCGCCACCTTCGCACGCCGCGGCGCCGCTTTCGGGCCGCCAAGCCCCAGCCTTCTACCGCACCCGGCTTGGCGACTATGAGCTGACCGCGGTCCACGACGGCGTGTGGCACCGGCCGATCGATGCGACACTTCGTGCGCAACGCCGCTTTCGCCGACGTGCAAAAAGCGATGGCCGACGCCTACATGCCGCACCCCGGCAAGCTCTCGATCCCGTTCACGCCGCTGGTCGTGAACACCGGATCGAAGCTCGTGCTCATCGACACCGGCACCGGCGGGCAGATGGCCGACACCGCCGGCTCGCTGCCCGCCAACCTCGCGGCCGCCGGCATCGATCCGAAGGCGATCGACACGATCGCGATCTCGCACTTCCATCCCGACCACATCAACGGCATCAAGACCAAGGACGACGCCGCTCGCCTTCCCCAACGCCGAGATCATGGTGCCGGCGCCCGAGCTGGCCTTCTGCATGGACGATGGCAATTTGAGCCGCGCCTCCGACGGCGTGCGCGGCGTTTTCCTCAACGCGCGCCGCATGATCAAGAACATCGCCAAGGACGTGACGCCGTTCGAGCCGGGCAAGGAGATCGCGCCCGGGCATCACCTCGATCGCGGCCTACGGCCACACGCCCGGCCACGTCGTGTACGCGGTCGCGTCGGGCAATGCAGTCGATGCTGGTGCTGGGTGACACCACCAACCATCCGGAGCTGTTCGCGCGCAATCCGGACTGGCAGCCGATCTTCGACATGGACGGCCCGCTGGCAGTGGAGACCCGCAAGCGCCTGCTCGACCGCGTCGCCGCCGACCGGATGCTGGTGCAGGGCTATCACTTCCCGTTCCCCGCCTCCGGCCACATCGCCAAAGAAGGCAAGGGCTACGAGTTCGTTCCGGTGCCGTGGCAGCCGGTGCTGTAGGGTGCGCGGAGGCGCCGCGCGCACGCGCGAGCCCGGCCGAACGTGCGCACGCACCGCTGCGGCGCTACATCTTCGCCAGCTTGACGACGTCGACGGCCTGCGCGTAGGCGAGCTTGGCGTCGGCCGGAGCTGAGCCGTGACGGCCACCAGGAACTTGTTGGCGACCACCATGTTGCACGTCGCCCTGCGCGGTTCTCGATTGCGCGCAGGTTGCCGACCCGCACGATCTTGCCCATCGCGCCGGCGATCTGCGGGTTGGCCAGCATCGGCGCGAGCTGCGCGACCATCGCGGAATCGCCGGTGATCTGCACCTCGACGTTCTCACCCTTGGCGTTGCGTGTAGGTGCGGGTCGCCATCGAGGCGCCGAACCCGGTCGAGCCGACTGCGGTCGTCTGCGCGTCCTCGGCCTTCCAGCCGGCGAGCGGCGTTCGGCAGCAGAGCCGCGAAAGCCTCGGCATTCTTCTGCCCGATCAGCCGCGAGGCGAGATCGAGCGACTGCTTGGCATTGGCGAGGTCGCCCGACTGATAGGCCTTGCGCGCCTGGTCGATGGCATCGAGCGCATCGTCGGCGGCCAATGCCGGCAACGCCGGACCGGCGATGAATGCAAGCGGTAGCGCGGCGCGAGCAGTCAGCATCGGAGCCCGCGAAAGTGACGATTCGGCAACATAGCACCCGAAAGCGCGCATCGCTTGCGGCGGAGTGCGGTTCGTGAATTGACAAGCTCTTCGGCGCGGCGGTTCACTCGATGCTCGGTGTAGGTGTGCCGGCTCTCGGGCCGGCCAAGAGGGAATCCGGTGCGGCCCTTCCAACGGGCCCAATCCGGAGCTGCCCCCGCAACTGTCAGCGGCGAGCCCTCCTCCAGACGCCACTGGGGCGCGAGCCCGGGAAGGCGGAACGAGGGTGACGACCCGCGAGCCAGGAGACCTGCCTGCGCCGGTCACCCTTCCGGCGTGCGGGGCGCGCGCACGGGGCGGTTTTCCGCAGCGGTGACATGCGCAACCGTCGCGGGGGATCGGCCATGGCCTGTCCGGACCACTATCGATCGAAGTGCGGCGCGACCAGCGCCCGCGCCTCCGCGATCCGTTCAACCGAACGTCTCGGAGGCATGTCATGTCCCTCATCGCATCCGGCAAAGCCGGCTCGCGCTTCTTCTGCCTTCCTCTGCCTGAGTTCGCACCGCGCTCGCGCAGCCCACCGCGCTTCCGGAACTCGTGATCTACGCCAACCAGGCGCCGACCGAAGCCAGCAAGGTCGGCTCGGCGGTGACGGTGATCACCGGCGAGGAATTGCGCAACCAGGGCTTCACCACGGTCGCGGACGCCTTGCGCACCGTTCCCGGCGTCGCCATCAGCCAGTCTGGCAGTCGCGGCAGCGATGACCCAGGTGCGCATCCGCGGGGCCGAGGCCAACCACGCGCTGGTGCTGGTCGACGACGTCCCGGTGAACGACATCTCGACGGCGATTTCAACTTCGCCGATTTCGCGGTCGAGGACATCGACCGCATCGAGGTGATCCGCGGGCCGCAATCCGGCCTCTACGGCGCCAACGCCCATGTCCGGCGTGATCTCGATCGTCACCAAGAGCGGACGCGGCCTGGCGAAGCCGGAGGCCAGCTTCCGTGTCGAAGGCGGGTCGCGCCAGACCGGCACGCTCGGTACCACGGTGCGCGGCGCGCTCGGCCCCGCCTACGGATCGTTCAGCCTCGATCAGTACAACACCAACGGCTACAACGTCGCCCTCAACGGCAACGAACGCGACGGCAGCCGTGCGCTGACCGCCACGGCCAAGGTCGGACGTCGACCTCACGCCGAGCCTTCAACGTCGAGGGCTCGATCCGCTACGTGAAGCGGCATACGGCCATCGACTCGCAGCCGTTCTTCGGGCCGTTCGAGGGGATGGCCGTCGGATTCGCCGGTCGACTTCAACAAGTTCGAAAGCACGGCCAGCCGGATCGCCGCCACCTGGACGCTTGCTCGACGGCGCCCTGGTCCAGCGTTTGGCGCGCGAGCCGTTTCGAACAGCGGCGCAACGACGACGACATCGTGTTCGGGTTCTTCCGTTCCTTTGGGATACGCGACAACTTCGACTACAAGGCCACGTTCAAAGGGCAGACGAATGTTTTCGGAGGCGAAGGCCACACGCTGACGATCGCGGTCGACCGTCAGGAAGAATTCCTGACCATCAACTCGGCATCGCTTGGCCTTCGACCCGCCCGGTCAGGCATTCTGGGCGAGAGGCGCAAGCCGCACGCGCGATGGCGCTCGCGGGCGAATACGCGCTCGACCTCCCGATCGGCTTGACGGTGACGGGCGCGCTCCGGCACGACTGGAACAGCGGCTTCCAGGACGTCACCACCTGGCGCACGACCGCGTCGCAGCGCCTTCCGATCGGAACGCGGCTGCACGCGCAGTGCCGGCACCGGCGTCACCAATCCGACCTTCATCGAGCAATTCGGCTTCTTCCTCGGCAGCTTCATCGGCAATCCGAACCTGCGGCCGGAGCAGTCGTTCGGCTGGGATGCGGGGGTCGAGCAAACCTGGCTCGGCGGCCGCCTGGTCACCGACGTGACCTATTTCTCGTCCGACTTCGAGGACAAGATCACGCTGGTCTCCGCCGGCGGCGGTTTCATCTCGACCCCCGTCAACGTGCCCGGGCATCAGCCCGCGACGCGGCGTCGAAACGAAGGTGACGGCGACGCCCGTCGATTGGCTCACCCTGACGGGCGGCTACACCTACACCGACGCCCGACTTGCCGACGGCACGCCCGAGATCCGGCGCCCGCGGCATACCGCGACGGCCTCGGCGACCGCGCGCTTCGCCGACGGCCGCGCGCGGGCAACCGTGAACCTGGTCTACAACGGCGCCATGCCCGACACCTGGTTCAAGTTCCCGTTGGTGCCGGTGACGCTGCAGGCCTATACGCTGGTGAGCGGCATCGTCTCCTATGACGTGACGCCGTGGGCGACTGTGTACGTCCGTGCCGACAATGTCCTCGACGTCAAATACGAGGAGGTCTTTTCCTACCGCGCGCCCCCGTTTGCCGCCTATGCGGGGCTGCGCATCCGCTTCGACCCGGTGAACTGACCCCGCATGCAGGCGGCGCGATACGCTCGACGCCGACGCCGTCCGATCACGGCGAGTTGAACTGGACCGGCGCCTTTGCAGGCGGCGGCAGCGGTCGCCGCCTGCAAACCGCCGCAGAAATTTGAATGCTCGGCGCCGGGGACCTGATGACCCATAACCCGAAGTTGGGTTAGGATGGGCTCACGCCACACCAGGAGGGAGACAATCCATGAAAGCGCGTGCAAGCTTGATTGCCACGACCGTGCTGTTTGCTTTCGCCGTCAGCGTCGGTCCGGCATTGCCGGAGCCGAACCCTGCGCCCTCACCTCCCCCGTCTTCCAGTGACCAGAAGCCGGGCAGCGGCAAGGCCACGAAGACGAAGAGCAAGAAGGAGAAGAGGTCCGAGCAGAAATTCCTCGACGGCTATCGCGTCGCCTACGACCTGATCCAAAGCGGCAAATATGTCGAAGGCATCGCTGCCTTGCATGCGCTCGGGCACAACGATCATCCGGACGTCGCCAACTACATCGGCTTTGCCAGCCGCAAGCTCGGGCGCTACGACGACGCCAAGTACTGGTACGACAAGGCGCTGGCGGCCGATCCGAACCACACCCGCACCCTGCAGTACTACGGCATGTGGCACCTCGAGCAGGGCAACGCGCTCAAGGCCAAAGAGCACTTGGAAAAGATCCGCGCGATGTGCGGCACGACCTGCAAGGAATATGTGTCGCTGCAGGAGGCGCTGAACGGCAACATCATCTACTGATCGCCGCTTCTGTTTCGAGCTGACATTCGCCCTCGGCGTTGGCCGGGGGCGCATGCGTTCGTGGCCGGCTCAGGCTTGGTCGCTCAGGCTGTGTTGTCCGCCGCCGCTGTTTCAGCCATCACCCATTCCAGATACGCCGGATCGCCGCCTTCAACCGCAAGCACGGTGATGGCGGGCGTCGTATAGGAGTGAATCTCCTTCACGGCGACCCGTACGGCCTCTGCCAGCGAGGCGCGGGTCTTGAAGATCATCACCACTTCCTCGCCGCGCTCGACTTTTCCGTCCCACCAATAATGCGAGATCATGCCCGGCAAGATGTTGACGCAGGCCGCAAGACGCCGCTCGACGATGCCGCGGCCGGCGCGCTCCGCCTCGACAAGGGAGGGATACGTCGTATAGACGAAAACGGCGCGCTCCATCTGGTTTCCGCCCTCTGTCCGTGGCAACGATCCGAGTGTCTGGTGTGGTGGATTTGAAGTTCCTGCAATCCTTGCGGCGACCGCGTCGAGGAACTTCAAATCCAAACCGACACCAGACCTATAAACTTGCTAGTGTCCTTCGGCCGGATCCGCGCTCCAACCAGCTGTCATGAACCGCCCCAAGACCCGCTACGACCGGATCGCCTTCGTGGCAAGCCAGACGCCCGAGGCGGAAGAGGCGCTCCGGCGCCTGAGCGCGCGCTACGGCGACAATGCCCCGGCCGACGCCGATGTCATCGTCGCGCTCGGCGGCGATGGCCTCATGTTGCAGACCCTGCACAAATTCATCGGAGCAGGCAAACCGATCTACGGCATGCATCGCGGAACCGTCGGATTCTTGATGAACGATTTCTCGGAAGCCGATCTCAACGACCGTCTCGCTGCCGCGCAGACCACCCTGATCCATCCGCTCGTCATGCGCACGCGCGACCGGCAGGGCCGCTCAGAGGACCGGCGCGCCTTCAACGAGGTGTCGCTGTTCCGCCAGGGGCATCAGGCCGCCAAGCTGCGGGTTCTGGTCGACGGCAAGGAGCGGCTGCCGGAGCTGGTGGCGGACGGCGTGCTGGTGTCGACCCCTGCCGGTTCGACCGCCTACAACCTTTCCGCCCAAGGCCCGATCATCCCGATCAACGCGCCGCTGCTGGCATTGACGCCGATCAGCCCGTTCCGCCCCCGCCGCTGGCACGGGGCGCTGCTGCCCGATACCGCGCGCATCACCATCGAGGTGCAGGAAGCCGACAAGCGTCCGGTCGCGGCCGTTGCCGACCACGACGAGGTGCGCGGCGTCCGCTCGGTCGACGTGGCCATGGATCACAAGACCTCGATGCCGCTGCTATTCGACCCCGGCCATAGCCTGGACGAACGGATTCTGAGCGAGCAGTTCGGCTACTGAGAGCCCGGCTTGCGGCTGAGCCCATACTTTCGAAAACGGAAGCCCCGCCTGCCTTACGCTCTTTCGAGGGGGAGGAAGCCTGGCGGCTGTCGGCACCCGGCCAGCCGGTGAACGCGAACAACCAGAGGCCAACCAGATTCAGCAGCGGTTGCCCGCTCTCAGTCCGTCGCGGCTATGGGCCCGGATTGAGGCCTCGGATCGGGCGCTTCGCCTGTCGCATCTCTATGTCTGACTAATCGACCGTTGATAGAGCGCTTCGATGTGGACGTCAGCGCAGTCGATCACCGGAAATCCGCAATCCTGTCCCTCAAAGGCAAGACAAAGATCCGTGCCCCCGAGGACGACCGCCTCGGCGCCATGGACCCGGCATAAGCTGGTGCCCAATCGAGAAGAAGGTGCGCCGCTGCGCGTCCGTGACGCGACCCGCGATCGCCATCTCGACGTAGGTCTTGTGAACTTGCTCGAGCGCATCACCTTCGGGCAGCACGATCGCCGCCGAGGAGATTCCGCCATAGAGCCTGCTCTCCATGACCGTGCGGGTCCCGATAATGCCGACCGTCTTCAGACCCCTCCGTCTAATCGCGGCATCAACTTCGGGGACGGCGTTGAAAATGGGCAGAGGCGACATCGCTTCGAGCTCGCCGATGCAGAAATGTCCAGCCATTGAGGTGACGGCGGCGATCTCAGCACCTGCCGCGGCCAATCGTCGAACCAGGCGCACAAAGGTGTCTGCCTGCTTTTGGACGGCGCGGTCGGAGACATTCTGGGAGAACTCGCGCACGTCCGCATGGACGATCGTCAGCTCCAACTGCGTGCCATCGCGGGGCGTGCCTGTCGATCAGGCCTCGATAGTAGTACTCAGTTGCGGCCGGCCCGATACCGCCGATAAGCCCCAGGTGCATCGCCATGCCTCCGAGAAACGTTGCCGGTCTCGCCTTGTCGAAGGTGCCCGCTCGAGCGGCCAGCGTAGCGCAGCTGCGGGTGAAAGTCGCCGCGTCCCTCGGGCGTGAGATCAAGCGTGTTCCAAAGCGGATCGAGGAGGTCGTTGTGGCGATACTCCTGCCCGGCCTCGGGCGGCACGTACAGGAGTTCCGAACCCCAGAAATGCCGGATCGCTTCGCCATCTCGGCGGAACACGTTCATGATCGACATGTCCCATTCCTCACCCGGCTTGAACTCTTGCTGTTCCCGCACGGCAACCGGCGAACCCGTCAGAAGTCGCCGTAGTAGTCGCGGTCATAAGTGTTGCCGGCCGTCGACAGGAGACGCAGTCGGCGCCAGCCACGCTCTTTCGCGAAGCCGAGAATGCGCGGCAGCGGCGATTTCGCCACCACGGCGAGGTTGATGCGCTGGCCGATGTGCTCGACGGCGCCGTCGAGACCATCGAGAAGTGCGGCAGCCGGGGCACGGCCGCTCCCTCTCGGCCGATCATGAAGCTGTAGATCGCCAGCGTGTCCGCCGGGCGCGAACAGCTACACACGGATCGCCCCGCGATCGTCCTCGAACCGGTCAGACCTCGGGGATCGTGCGCCTGCGCCCGTTTCCGGCGTTGGGGGCCACACGGTCGATGTGACGGCGCAGCTCGATCTCTTCGTTCAGCAAAGCGTTGCGCGCCGCGCGATACTTGGCGCTCTCGCCGGAAAGTGCACGTGGTGCAGCGCGGGCAGTGAAGCGGGCGTGGACGGTTTGGGTTGGGCCATCTTCAGCTCCTCATGCGCGCGACAGCCCCGAGAGACGCGCGCGCTCGTCGACCAGTCAAAATCAATAAAGCGCGCCCGCCGCGGGACGATGCCCTGCACTACTCCAATACAACCAGATTGGCCGTGCCTGTATTCCCCGCACTCTCGCCCACAAGCAATCGCAATATTTGTGCGTGCCTCTGAGCGGCAATCTCGCGACGCGCGCACGAGGTAAAGGCGGCCCGGTAGTGGGTCAGTTTAACTCTTTCGGAAAAGCCGCAAGGCACTACCTGGAGGCGGCCTATTCCGCTGCTTTTCGCACGCTGGCTTCCGCCAGATAGACCAGCGCGGAGTCTCGGAGGTTCCGTCTATCGCGCTCGCCACGCTGCGCCGCATGAATGATGCCTTTGGCGAGCGTGTCGCGCGCGGCGTCGGTATGCGGCCCGAGGTCGATTCCGTCCTGGGCGACCGACTGCCACGCATTCTTCGAATGCAGCGGAGAGAACCTGAATCGTCTCAGGATCGAAGGCGTGGGCCGATTGGCGTTCGAGAAGGCCGTGAAGAGCGCCCAGGATCCGGCCAAGAGCTTCGCCAGCGAGACCTTGCCGACGTTGCGCAAGCACCTCGAAACAGCGCACGCGCTTGAGAAGCCAAGGTAACGAAGGAAGCTCCGCGCCGTAGCCCGGGCCTCGCCGGTTTCAACCGGTCGGACCCTTCACACGGCTCAGGCTCGATCGCGCGGGCCGAGCCGGCTCGCATGTGAGAACGCAACGGCCCTTCAGCGCGTCATTCTCGGATGCGGGGCGCGCAGCGGGATCCCAAGGCAACCGCCCCATCCCCGATGGCGATGGCATGTCGCGCTCACCGCCGTAGGCCGCTGATTCGCACGCCGCGGTTCGCGAGCCAGTTCCCGCGACGGTGTGTCCTGGTTGCAATAGTGGAGCGTTCGGCTTCCGCTAAACTGGGGTCTGGACCCAGGACCGGGGAGGCCCCCCATGAAAACGCTTGCGCTCGTCGTCGCGGCTTCGACCACAATGCTTGCCGCGCCCGCTCTTGCTGCCGATCTCAGAATGCCGGTGAAAGCTCCGGTCGTCGCTCCTGCGCCGTACTTCAACTGGAGCGGTTGCTACGTCGGTGTGCACGGCGGCGGCGCGTGGGGAGACAAGCGCGCATTCATCGCCCCCCCGAGCGGCGCCCCGATCTTCGCTTTCGATACTTCCGGCGGCCTCGCCGGCGGCCAGGCGGGCTGCGACTTCCAGACCGGCGCCTTCGTGTTCGGCCTCGAAGGCAGCGCCAGCTGGGCCAGCATCAGCGGCAGCGGGAACGACCTGTTTACCGGCGGGATCTCCCGCCTCAATGCCGAAGCCGAGTGGATCGCGACCGCGACCGCGCGCATCGGCTGGGCGTTTGGCCAGACCCTGCTCTATGCCAAGGGCGGCGGGGCTTGGGTGCACGATCACTATCGGTTGTTCGACCTCAACGGCGGCGCGCGTCCGCGTGAAGGAGACCGGACTGATCGGCAATGCGTGCGAGGAACTGTTCCGCGCGGCGCACGACATCAAGGGCTAAGCTGCGACCTTCGCTATCCGCTTGCCGCCGAAGCGGCCGACGGCCTCTGCCGGGTTGCTCGAGCGCCGACTAATCCTTGGTCCAGGAGAATTGCGACCGGCCAGGCTATCTTGACGGCATCGTCGCCCCGCTCGCGCCCGGCCGGTGATTGGCGAACACCCCTTTGCTGTCATGCCCGCGCGGGCGGGCATCCAGTAAGCACCTCAGCCCCGGTTTCTGTGCCCCACTTCCGCGCCCCAGCTCACGTCCGAGAGAATTTCGCGAGGTCGGCGGTTACTGGGTCCTGCTTCTACGGAGACGACGCCCTGAGGAAAAGGCAGTGAACGCCCCAATCAGGCGGCCGCCAGCTCGTCGCAAAACAGTCGGGCTTCCTCGCGCGCGGCTTCCAGCGCGAAGCGCCGCAGCAGGATCAGAAGCGGCTCGACCTCGGCGCCGCGATCCTCCTCGCATTGGGTCAGGACGCGCTCAACCATGCGGCGCTTGAGCCGGATCGCGCCACCGAACTCGCCGGCATATCCGATCTCGCGCAGCGCCTCGATCGCGGCGCGTGCGGCCGGGTATGTCGACGCCGGAAAGCCCGCACGCTCGAACAGCGCGCGCAAGCCACGCCCGCTGCGGTCATGAACCAGGTCGGCGACGCGGCTCAACGGCAGATCCGACAGCTCGGCGAGCGCCTGTTCGAACAACAGCATGTTGCCCGAGAGCAGCGCGCGCAGCACCAGTCCGGCCGTGAGCTGGCCGCTCTGGCGCAAATGACGGATGAGGGGCTCCAGCTCCGGTTCCGCCACGTTTGCGGCGAGCGTGACGGTGGCCTTCTCGCGGGCTTCGCGGGCGACATCCTTTGCGCGCTTCTCCTTCAGCCAGTGCCGCTCAGCGACGAAGCTGGCCAAGGTGTCCGAGAGCATGACGAGGAGGCGTTGCCGCGCCGGCGCCGGCAAGTCGTCGCGCGCGAGCAGCGCCTCGCGGATTACCCCCAGATGGCCGTGCCGCATGAGGATGCGCTCGAGCGAAAACGGCGCGATGAGCGTGTCCGCATTCTCGACCAGAACGAGGCAGGCTTCCGCACGACCGACCTCGGCGATGGCGGCGGCCACGGCGCAAGGCAGCGCCGCCCTGCCGGCGATCGCGACCTGTGCGGCCGGCTCGCCCCCACCCACGAAGTCCACCAGGTCGGCGTCGAGCAGAAGCGGCGAGCGGGCGAGCACCAGCGCGGCGATGTCCGGCTGATCGCCCGCCAGCGCCAGAACCACCGACCCGGGCGCCTCGGCGCTGCCGGCGAGAACCTCCGCCATGGCGCGCCGCACCAGCGGCGACGGGTCGTCCAGCAACATGATCAGCGCACCTTCGGCGGCGGCGCGGTCGTCAGGCGACAGGTCGGAGTAGAGGTAGGCGCGGGCAAGCGCGCTGGTCGCGTCGGCGCGCGCCGCGGCCGAAGCGGTTCGCACCCATTGCAGGAAATGCCGCACGATCATGAGGGAAACCGACGCTACGCGAATGGCTGCGCGGTTGACCGGGAGATCCGTCTCCCGGCCGGTGACGATGAGTCCACTCTAGGGCCGCGGGCTTAACAAAGCGTTCACCATAACTCTTTGCGGTTATTTAGGATTTGTTAACGCTGGTTAAACCGGGCGCGCGGCCTTCGCCCCATTTCCGGCCGCAAGAACTCGAACAGGTTGAGCGGCTGATCACTCGCGCCGGCAGCTTTAACGGGCGCCAGGCCTGGTGCGCTGTGCGCGACCCGCGCAGCCTTGGGCGCGGCAGCGGGACGGGCTCCGGGTCGGCAAAGTTGCCGTAGCCAAGCTCCGCGCCGGAGCGCTTCAGCGTCCCAAGCCAGGTCTGGTCGATGAACTGGACCAGGCCGGTGGCCGAGGAGGTCGGCGCCTTGGCGCCGGGATTGAGATTCGATTCGCGCAGGGTCGTTTTCAGGAGATAATCGAAACTGGCGCCGGTGGCTCTGGCGGCGTCCCGAATGGCCCCAGTGATGCGGGTGGCAAGGTCGCTGGTCGCTTCGATCAGCATCGGGCGCGCGCTTTCCGCGGAACCGGCCCGCTTGTCCGATTCCTGCTCAAACGCAGCATCGGCAAGTATGGTACGGATTAACGCGGGTAGTAGCGAATGGCGAATGGTGGCCTCTATTCGCCGCTTACCATTCGCCCTGGGAGGTGACGGTGGAACAGACAGTGGCCCGCCATCCGCGCGGTGGCCTGTATTTCGAGGATTTCGTCATCGGCAGCTTGATCGAGCACCGGCTCACCCGCACGGTCACGCAGATGGACAACATGCTGTTCTCCAACATGACGCTCAACCCGCAGCCGCTGCACATCGACCGTCATTTTTGCGAGACCGAGACCGAATGGGGGCAGCCACTGATGAATTCGCTGTTCACGCTCGGGCTTTTGATCGGTATCTCGGTCAACGACACCACTGTCGGCACCACCATCGCCAATCTCGGCATGAAGGAGGTGCGCTTCCCGCATCCGCTGTTCGAGGGCGACACCGTGCACTGCACGAGCGAGATCCTCGGCAAGCGCGAGTCGACCTCGCGCCCGGGCGCCGGCATCGTCGAGTTCCATCACCGCGCCTACAACCAGCACGGCAAGCTGGTGGCGGAATGCCAGCGCCAGGCCTTCATGCGCATGCGCCCGCGCTGAGACCCATGCGCTCCTTGCTGTTCGTTCCCGGCGATAGCGCGAGAAAATTCGAGAAAGGGCTCGGGTGCGGCGCCGACGCGCTGATCATCGACCTCGAGGATTCGATCGCGCCCGATCGCAAAGCGGAGGCCCGCGGCATCGCGCTCTCGTTCCTACGCGACGCCGCCGCGCTCGCCGAGCGCCCGCGGCTTTACGTGCGCGTCAACGGACTCGACACCGGGCTCACCGACGGCGACCTCGACGCGGTGGTGCCCGGCCGGCCCGATGGAATCCTGCTGCCGAAGGCGGAGGGCGGCGCGTCGATCGTGCATCTCGACGCCAAGCTTGCGGCCCGCGAGGCGCTCAACGGGCTCGACGACGGCAGCACCGCCATTCTGGCGCTGACGACCGAGACGGCGGCGGCGCTGTTCCGCGCCGGCACCTATGGCGGCGTGAGCGCGCGGCTTGCCGGCCTCACCTGGGGCGCCGAGGACCTCTCCGCCGCGCTCGGCGCCGAGACCAATCGCGACGCCGACGGCCGCTTCACCGAACCGTTCCAGTTCGCGCGCACGCTCTGCCTCGCCGCCGCGGCGGCCGCCGGCGTGCCGGCGATGGACACGGTCTATGTCGACTTCCGCAACGAGGCCGGCTTGCGCCGCGAAGCCGAGGAGGCGCGCCGCGACGGCTTCACGGCCAAATTCGCCATTCATCCGGCGCAGGTGCCGGTGATAAACGACGTGTTCACCCCCTCCCCCGCGGCGATCGCGCAGGCGCAGTCGATCGTGGCGGCGTTCGCGGCGCAGCCCGACGCCGGCACCATCGGCATCGACGGCGTGATGTACGATCGCCCGCACCTGCAACGCGCGGAGCGGCTGTTGGCGCGCGCGGGCGCACGCCGCGGAGCATGATCGGCTCGCCTGGAAACAACGGACGCGCCATGCCCGAGCGAGTAATCGCCACAGCGATTGCGCGCACGGGCGTGACGATTCGACGGCGGACGGTCGTGTGCTAGTGGTGCTTGAACAGGCCCGGCTCGGCGGCCTCGCTCGGCCGCTTGACGTGGACAATCGCCATCATGCCCCGGTCCTCGTGCGCCAGGATGTGACAGTGCAGAACGTAGCGGCCGCCGAAGTCGACGAAGCGGCTGCGCATGCGGAAGTGGCCGGGGATATTGACGTTCTGTATCGTTCGTCCGGTCGGGATCGGGAACACGTCCCACCAGACGCGCGGCTTGTCCGACGTATCGGCGTGGCAATCCTTCCACGTCGTCTTGTCGTCCAGGACGATCTGGCACTGCACCGATTCGTTCACCGGATCCGGCTTGGCGAGGATGTATTTCGGAACCGTCCTGCCCCTAGAGTTGACGGCCGTCGCATTCGGATCGAACACCTCCACGATCTGGAACGGATTGATGTGGATGTGGAACGGATGCGAGATCGGGGGGCCGAAAGTCTCGTTGATGATCTTCCATTCCTCGACCGCGTTCAGGTCGACCGCGATCGGATCATTGTTCTCACTGAACTTCTGGTTGTTGATAAAGTGCATCGTGTAGCCGCTGCCGGGCGTGGTCTTGAAGGTGATCTCTCGCGGTTTGTTGAGCGTGTCGCCCACTTCCTGGTTGGTGATGTTGGTCAGGAACGCCGGCTGCTTCGGTGCGGTGGGAATGAACTGCGAGCGCGGGCCGGTCGCCGCGGAACGTCGCTTCGCACGCGGACTTGCAGCAGCACGACCGGCGAGGCCGATGGCAGATCGGACGGATCCACGTCGTGCTGCACAAGGACCGGGTAGATGCCGGGACGGCGGCGCCTTCACCAGAATGTCCGCCCGGTTGCCGGTCGCCAGCAGGAACGGCTTGTTGAGGCTGGCCTGGTAGTTGTCGTTGTGGAACTGCACGCCGTCCTGCGCGATCTGCTTCCATTGGATCCCGGGGGCGAAGCCGCCGAAGTAGGCGCCGCTGCGCCCCGACGTGTTGGCGATGCGCCAGAGCTGCACCTCGCCCGGCGCCATGTCGACGATCGGCTGGAACCGGCCGTTGACGGTGAAGTCCGGCCCCTTGTCGGTCAATCCGCCGGCGCGCAGCAGGTTGGGAGAAACGCCGAGCTGGTTGATCACCATCACCGGCTGCGTCCGCGCCCAACCCGCTCCGTAGAACTTGTTCAGGTCGTCGTCGTACGAGCCTTCGATGATGAAGACGCCGGTCATGCCGTTGGCGACGTTGATCGCGGTCGAGCCGTGCTTGTGGGCGTGATACCAGTGCGTGCCCGGCGCCTGCCCCATGCGGAGGCCGCCGGGAGACGGCGGAAAGTTGGCTTCCTTGTAGAGCGGCACCTGGAAGCAGTAGGGGTATGCGCCAATGTAGTATTGCGGCCACCGCTTCTTGTCGATGACCTTCTTGTTGGAGTCCCAAAGATCCTGGTTCGTCTTTGCGTCGTAGGCCATGAGCAGTTTCGCCTGCTCGGCGGTCCACGTACCCGCCGTGGTCCAGGGCCCAAGCGGAGCGTCGTCCCAGGTTTTCGGGTAGGTCGAGAACACGTCGCCCTTGAGCATCGCTTCGCAGGTCTTGAAGAAGGCCTCGAACGGCTTCCTGACCGTGCCGGCGGTGATCACCGGCTTGCCGTCGCGCGGCTTGTCGCGCGGCGATGGCCGGATTTCCAACAGAACGTTGTCGCCGGTGCTGTCCGGATTGGTGTGCGTTCCGTGGAAATGGATGTTGCCAGTGCTCGATCCATGGAAGCAGTCGGGAAAGGTGTCGCCGCCGCCTTGCGGATAGCCTTGTTGCGGGTTGCCCGGGCTACTGACGTCGCAACCCGTAAACGGGTCGACGATTGCGCTGGTGCGCTTCTCGCCCTGGTCGATAGAATAGGGGAAGCGGTTGGCGTCGATGTGGTTGAGGAAGGTGAGCTGCACGATGTCGCCGACGCGCGCGCGCAGCGTCGGGCCAGGCACAGGATCGATGATGCCGCCGGGGCTGGGCGGAACTTTCGGGACCGCTTCCACACCGTAAAAGGCGCGTACGCGCTGCGGCTGGCAGTCGAAGAACGAGCCGGGTTGTCCGGGCTTCGCCCCCGGCGAACGGAAGATCAGCCGCCGCTGTTCGTCCGTCAGCAGGATTGTGCCGCGCAGCACGCCGTTCTTGGAGACGAGCTCCGGCACTTTGATCAGCGGTTGGCTGATCGGCAGACATGGCGCCGCGTGCGCCGCGGCGGCCTGCAACAAGAGCAGGGCCGTGGTGCCCGATAGGGCTGCCAACCCTTGCTGCACGCGCCTGCGCGGTGCCGCGAACGCCCATGCTTTTCGCATCGCGGGAGTTCGGCAGCGTTCGATGGCGGGGTGGCTGTTCGCGTGATGGGTCATGAGATCCTCGTCTCGCCTGGCTCGCTCGAAATCGTTCGACCTCGGGAAAACTTTTCCGCGGTGCCGCATCGGCGCACCGCGAACCGTAGCCTCGAGCACGGCCGGTGCCGGCCGTGTTCTTGCCGCCGCCTCACGTGCCGAAAGGCACCACAACCATTTGGCCGCGCACTGCCGGATTGAGCTTGTCGCAGTAGAAAATCGTCGTCCCCGTGGTTTGCGTGACGTTGTAGGCGGGCGACGACGAATTCGGCTTGATAGGCGCGCTCGTCAGAAACTGGCCGCCCGGCGGCGGATCGACCGGCGCCGCGTCAGGACCTGACAGCAGCCAGGGCCAACGGTCCTTGTCGGTCGTGTTGTTCCAGCTGACAATGTCGAATTGCACCACCCGCAGCGGCTGGCCCGGCTTCGCTCCGTCGATGTCCGGCTGGAAAGCCGCGTCCACGCCAAGCGTGCCGCTGGCAGGCACGATCATGACCGACCAATCCGGCATGGCGACCTCCCTATGGCACAATTGTGCCGCAACTGCGTGGGGTAGTCGAGTGAAAGTTTGCAGCGCCCGGTGGCAGCCGCTGTCGGCGGCAGCAGCCGTAGCGGTCGTCGTTGGATTGAAGCTTGTTCAATGCCGCGCATTTCGCCGAGGCTTTAATGCGGGCTATCGTCAAAAACCCTGCGGAGAATTGAACCCGGTTGGACCGCTGGATGGGACGCTGCCCTCGGACCCCCGCAATCGGGCCGGTGGAAAAACTCGGCTATTTAACTGTTGAGAAACCTGGAATGTTTTGAAATCGAGGATTACGGTGCGGATGCTGATCAAATCACGGGAGGTTCTGTGGTGAAAAAATCCAGCCTGACTAGCATGACCATCGACGCGTTGATTGCGCTTCGCGATAACGCCGACCGCATCATAAGAACGCGGGCGAAATCCGAGCGCAAGGCGCTTGAAAAGCAGCTCTCCCGCCTAAGCGGGTATGTCGGGATCGGCGCCAAGCCCGGGCGCAAGAGTAGGGGCAGCTCCTTGAAGGGCCGCAAGGTGGCGCCGAAGTACCGCAACCCTGCGAACAAATCGGAGACCTGGGCCGGGCGCGGAGTACGGCCGCGGTGGCTGCAGGCCGCCCTCAAGGACGGGCGTAAGATCGAGGAGTTTGCGATCGCGAGGCCGGGGAGACCCGCGGGGGCTGCGAAAAAAAAGCGCAGGGGCGGCCGCCGCAAGAAGGCGGCGTGATCGAATAGCGTGAACCCCGACCACTCACAAAATCGGAAAGCGGTTACCCGGTCGGGAATCCCATGCGGGGCTCCCAATACGTATTCGGGTTACGCGCAATAGCCCTTTTCTGCGGGGTGCGCGCGGACGATCAAAATCTGGCGCCCGATCGTCCGAAGTGGGATAGTCATGCCCGGTCCCGCCCGGGCATCACCTTCTCTTCGAGATTTTTTGAGGGGTGGTTTGTCGGGCCAACCTTCGCAATCTCCGTGGCGATTGCCCGCGCGGCAATGACGCGTCGAGCCTTAGTCTCGATCACGCCCTACGCCACCTCACCGTGCCGGAGCCGCTCCAGCCGCTGCTCCTGCTCGACATAGGCCTGGGCGCCGGCGGAGTCGAACAGCTCGTGCGTCTCGGTCTCGTCGTCCGCGACCGGCGTCAGCGCCAGGTCGGTGTATTCGACGCCGATTCGGATCCTGCTTGATCCGGCGATAGATCCGCCGCAGCCGCACATACAGCGCGACCCAGCGCACCTGCTTCGAGACCGTCTCGCCACCAGTAGCGCGGATAGAAGCGCCAGACCGGCTCGATCGGCATGCCGGACCGGCGGTCGCGGCGGATACTTCATGCGGAAGGAAGCCGCCTTCGAGCGGATGCATGTCCTCGATGTCGATGCAGCCCTTGAACCAGGTGATCAGGAACAGCGTCTTGCCGGCGCTCGCGCCGGTCGCGACCGCGCGGCGCAGCACGGTCTCGACGTGCTCGAGCGTGTAGTAGGTCTCCCACGCCAGCTGATAGGCGCGCTCCCATTCCTCGTGCGACATGCGCGGATGCGCGGTGGTGACGTGGTTGAGGTCGTACTTGTTCATGTCGGGGTCCATCGGCGACGCCGGCGCGTGAACAGCTTCTGGTGATCCTCCGAGCCCGGCAGCGGCGTGAGATAGAAGAACTCCAGCAGATCGACCGGCAGCTCCTTCTTGATGATCTCGATGTCGTGGAGCGATCGATTCCGGCGTGTCGTTGGGGAAGCCGAGGATGTAGCCGCATAGGTGATGATGCCGGCCTTCTTCCAGGCCAGCAGCATCTTGCGGTACTCGGTGATCTTGTTCTGCCGCTTCTTGGCGCCGACGCAGGCTGTCCGGGATTGATGTTCTCGAGCCCGATGAAGACGCGCCGCACGCCGGCGCGCGCGCACTTCTCGATGAAGTTCGGGAGCTTGTGGCAGAGCGTGTCGACCTGGATGATGAAGCTGAACTTGAGCTTCTCCACCTCGCGCAGCTGGATCAGCCGGTCGAGGATCGGCTTCCCAATCCTTGTTGCGGGCGAAATTGTCGTCGGTGATGAAGAAGCGGTGCAGGCCCTGCGCGACGTTCACGCGCACGATCTGCTCGATGTCGTCGGGCGAGCGGCGGCGCGACTTGCGGCCCTGCACGTTGATGATGGTGCAGAACGAGCACTGGTACGGGCAGCCGCGGCCGGCGTCGAAGCTCGTCACCGCGCCGGCGGTGCGCTTGCACCCGCTCGCGCCGGCAGCAGCGGGCATCGGCGCGCCCTCGATGTTCGGCAGGTCGTTCATGAAATTGTAGAGCGGCTTGAGCGTGCCGGCGTCGGCGTCGCGCAGCACCTCGCCGAGCCGGCCCTCGGCCTCGCCGGCGAACAGCGAGATGCCCATCGCCTTGCGCGCGGTCGAGCGTCCGGGTCGTCGCCGTCGAGCATCGAGATCGTGCCGGAGACGTGGAAGCCGCCGATCGCGACCTGGATGCCGCGCGCGCGCAGCGGCCGCGCGAGATCGAGCGCGCGCGGAAACTGGTTCGACTGCACGCCGACCAGCATCACCATGCCGGCGTCGGCCGCCTCGATCAGGCCGGCGATGCGGTCCGGGCGGATGCGCGTGTTGGTCTCGTCGAAGGCGTGGATCTCGATCGTCGACGTCGTCGCCGAGCACCGTTCGCTCGGCGCATTCCTGGGCGAGGCCGTAGAGCGCGGCGAGCGAGTTCGACGGGATGGCCGAGCGGAACCACTGGATGACGTAGCCGTCGTCGTCGTAATGCGACGGCTTGACCAGCACGAGGCAGAACCGCGTCGCGGCCGTGCCGGATCGTGGCCACTCACTCCCATCGTCCCCGTTGCGCGCCATCTACCGCGTCTCACACCGGCGGCAGGCAGGCAATTGCGTCCGGCGTCACCGTGGGCGCTCGGTTCACTCATGCTGGACCGCTAGGCTTACTCGGCCCGCCGTAGACCTTCGCCGGGATCGAACGTGCGCGCCGCGTCCTGGAACTCGAGCGCGATCGAGCCGTCGGCCGCCGCCGAGCGGCACCGCGCGGTAGAAGCACGAGCGCCGCCCGGTGTGGCAGGCGCCGGCGCCCGCCTGCTCGACCTTGATCCACACCGCGTCCTGGTCGCAGTCGACGCGCATCTCGATCACGCGCTGCGTGTGGCCGGAGGTCTCGCCCTTGCGCCACAGCTCGCCGGCGCGAGCGGCTGTAGTACCAGGCCTCGCCGGTCGCGATGGTGCGCCGCCAGCGCCTCGCGCGTTCATGTGCGCGACCATCAGCACCTCGCCGCTCTCGGCGTCGGTGGCGACGCAGGTGACGAGCCCGTCGGCGTCGAATTTGGGCGCGAGCGCGAGGCCTTCCTCGAGCGCGTCGGAGGAGCCGGGGCGTGGAAAAAGCGGGTGTCGGAGTCTGCCACGACAATGCCTTACTGGCGACAACGGTAACTCCGCATCGTCATGGCCGGGCGAGCCGCCGGCGCGCCCGGCGGCGAGGGTTGCCCGGCCACCCACGATTTGCTTCGGGCGCAGTCGAGATGCGTACAGACGTGGATGCCCGGCGCAAGTCGCGCAAGTCCGGGCATGACGCGTCAGCGTTGGTTGCCGCGCACCAGCGTCATGAAGCGCACCTGCTCGGTCGGGTCGTCGCGGAACATGCCGGTGAACTGCGTCGTCACGGTCGAGGCGCCGGCCTTCGCCACGCCGCGCAGCGACATGCACATGTGCTCGGCCTCCAGCATGACGGCGACGCCGCGCGGCTGCAGGATGTCCTGCGACCGCGGTCGCGATCTGCGAGGTGAGGTGCTCCTGCGTCTGCAGCCGATGGGCATAGACATCGATCAGGCGCGCGAGCTTGGAGAGGCCCACCACCTCGTTCACCGGCACATAGGCGAGATGCGCCTTGCCGAAGAACGGCATCATGTGATGCTCGCAATGCGAGTGGAACGGGATGTCGCGCACCAGCACGAGGTCGTCGTAGGCGCCGATCTCCGAGAAGGTGCGGTCGAGCACGTCGGCCGGGACATTCGCGGTAGCCGCGATAGAGCTCGTCATAGGCCTTGACCACGCGCCGGGGCGTGTCGAGCAGGCCTTCGCGCGCCGGGATCGTCGCCCGCATAGGCGATCAGCGTGCGGACGGCGGCCTCCGCCTCGTCGCGCGATGGCCGCGGCACCGCAGGCGCGGGCGCGGCGCGCGACGTTTTCCGGCAAGGTGGTCCGCACGAAAGGCTTGATCGACAGCGTCCATGACGGTCTCTCCGTTCGACCGGCGCCGCGGCCGAGGATGACCGAGCGCCGGGGGTGTCACCGGGGGCCGCGCCGACCGGGCCTGCCGCGCGGGCGGACGCCGCATTCCCATTCTCGTCGTGCGCATGGGGCATCCGTGGCCGTAAGGCCCTTTGCGCCTCGCGCCGTCGTCCCTATATATTGGCGGCATGGCGCCTTTCAATCAATGACTTCGGTCGTCGGGCAACCGTCGCCCACGCACTCCTCGATGCTGAACGACGTCTACAACACGCGAATCCTCGAACTGGCCGGCAATATCCCGCGCATCGGCCGCCTGTCGGCGCCGGACGCCAGCGCCACCGCCCATTCCAAACTGTGCGGCTCGACCGTGACCGTCGACCTCAAGATGGAGGGCGACACCGTCACCGACTTCGCGCACGAGGTGAAGGCGTGCGCGCTCGGGCCAGGCATCCTCGTCGATCATGGCGCGCAACGTCGTCGGCTCGCGCGCCGAGGAGCTGCGCGACGCTGCGCGAGACCGTGCGGCGCATGCTCAAGGAGAACGGCAGCCCGCCGGCGGGCAAGTGGGACGACATCAGGGTTTTGGAGCCGGTGCGCGACTACAAGGCGCGCCACGCCTCGACGCTTGCTCACCTTCGACGCGGTGGTATCCGCCATCGACGCGATCGACGCCAAGCGGCGCGGCGCCGACAGCGATGCTCGAACCGTCATCCCCGCGAAAGCGGGGACGCAGTAATCACCGGCTTCAGAAGCTCGCGAAGGTCAGGGGTCACGGGACGCCCGCTGGAGCCTGCGTCATTTCGCGGGCGCGGCGGGCGCGTGCGCCTGCGGCCGACAGTCGGCCGCGACCTTCGGGAAGCTCTGCGCAAACCCGGTGGCGCCGAGGCGGGTGCTGGTGCGCACGTCGTCGGTGGTCTTGGTGCCGATGACCAGGGTGATGGTCGGAATCTCCACGCAGCTTCTCCACCATGGCTGCGGTGATCACGCCGCTCGCGATCGACTGCAGCTCGATCGCTCCCGTGCGGCAGCGACAATTCCACTTCGAGCGCCGTGCGCTCGCCCGCAATCCACACGTACACGTCCTTCAGGCGTTCGCCCGAATCCTCGGCGTCGCCGATGATGCGGGTCTCCCGGTAGGCTGAGCCGGTAGGCCGCCGGATTGTCCGCGCAGGCGAGCGCGAGTTCGAACCGGCCGACTTCATCGCCTTCGATGGTGAGCGCATGGCTGCGCAGCAGCGCGGCTAGCCGCCCATCGCCGGGACTGGGACCCGCCACCATCCAGCCGCGCTCGGCCGCCCGGGCCGGCTGGCCCGGAGGGGCCGGCTGGGCCGGCCGACCGGTCGCCGCCACCCCCGACGTCGGCGCCTCCGCGACGGCGTCGCTGGTCTGCAACCGCATGCGCCGAAGCTCCGGTGCCGTCAGCGCGCGCAGCTTCTCCCACGGCGGGATGCGCATCGCGAGCTCGAACAGCTCGATGTCGCCGCCCATGTCGACGGTGTAGCGGGCGATGCGGCCGACGTCGCGCTGGATGCGCACCATCTCCTCGGCCGTATAGGTCTCGGCGCTGGCGTCGTAGCGCTTGCCGCCCGGCCAGATCTGGTGGACCAGGATGCGCGCCTCCGCCGGCACCTGTGCGCTGCACCCCGCCGAGCAGAACGAACACGCACATCGAGGCGCATTCCCCGCGCGGCGACAGCTTGGCGCGTTGCGCGTCGCCAGCGGGCGCCGGAAGCTTCATGGTCCGCCCGACGGTCGTGATCAGGCCGAGCTTGCGCACTTTGCGGCCGAGGTCGAGGCTCGCGAGCACCGAGCCGCCGCCGGAGTCGAGCACAAGGGTCGCGCCGCGCACGTCCCGCACCTCGGTGAAGAAGTCGAAGTCACGCGCGGTATCGGGGGTGATCGGGCCGGTCGCGGCAATCCATTCGCGGCAGTGGTCGCCGCAAACGTCGGCCGGTCCCTCGCGGACCCATTCGAATCGCATCGACGGGGGGTCGTCCGACGCCGCTTGCGCGGCGGGCTGGCCAGCGGCCGACCCCCACGCACAAACCAAGAGTGCTGCCGCCAAGTGGGCGGCTTGGCATGTCAGTCTCCAGCCCCGTTTCTTGTTCGGTCTGCTGATACTGAGTGATTCATGGCTAAGAAAAAAGCATTTTTCGTGGAACCTTCGTGGCTAGATGTGACTTATCAATTTCTGTGCCACGTCGGCCACATCGGCGTACCGCACATGGTGCCACACCGTTTCGGCACGTCGATTGGTATGAAGCCGTACAACTACATACCCCGTTACCATTTGGGCACGATTTTGCGTGTCATTTCAGTGCAACGGCGGCTATTTCTTGAGCAAGCGGTCCGCGTCGCCGCCTGGAATGCCTGCATGCGAGTCGCTTCGTCGTCCTCGGTTCGGACCCTGGTCGCCGGCGCCGGCCGGCTTCCGGCCCTGGCCGGCCGCGGCCTGGTGGCGGCCTATCGCTACACGCTGGCGCCGCTGATCGGGCTCAACTGCCGGCACCTCCCAACCTGTTCGGACTATGCTGACCAGGCGCTCGGCCGCTTCGGGCTGTGGGCCGGCGGCTGGATGACCCTCGCGCGGCTCTGCCGCTGCCATCCGTTGGGCACGTCCGGCTTGGACTTCGTCCCAGGCGCAGCGCCGGCACGGTCGCGGTGGTTCCTGCCGTGGCGCTATGGCCGCTGGCGGGGGACGCGGGCGGAGCCGTAACGGCGCTCGGCCGCTTGTCCGATCCCCATTCCCTCCTCTGCCCGCCTGCGCTACATAGCCCGACCAGTCCGCTTACCTGCGCTCGTTCGCAGGAGTGAGCCTTGAAGGAGCCGCCATGGTCGCGCTGACCTTTCCCGACGGGGCGCGTCGGGACTATCCCGCCAACATCACCGGTCTCGAGATCGCCAAGGGCATCTCGCCTTCGCTCGCCAAGCGCACGGTCGCGATGGCGCTCGACGGCGCGCTCGCCGACCTTTCCGATCCGATCCGGCGCGACGCCGCGCATCGAGTTCCTCACGCGCGAGGATCCGCGCGCGCTGGAATTGATCCGCCACGATGCCGCGCACGTTTTGGCCGAGGCCGTGCAGGCGCTGTGGCCGGGCACGCAGGTGACCATCGGGCCGGTGATCGAGAACGGCTTCTACTACGACTTCTTCCGCAACGAGCCGTTCACGCCGGAGGATTTCCCGGCGATCGAAACGAAGATGCGCGAGATCATCGCGCGCGACCGGCCGTTCACCAAGGAGGTGTGGGACCGCGAGCAGGCGAAGCGCGTCTTTCGCGACAAGGGCGAGTTGTTCAAGGTCGAGCTGATCGACGCCATCCCCGAGGATCAGGAGATCAACATCTACCGGCAGGGCGACTGGTTCGACCTCTGCCGCGGCCCGCACATGACTTCGACCGGCAAGGTCGGGGCGGCGTTCCGGCTGATGAAGGTCGCCGGCGCCTATTGGCGCGGCGACGTCAACAAGCCGATGCTCTCGCGCATCTACGGCACGGCTTTCGCGAAGCAGGAGGAGCTCGACGCCTACCGGAAGCAGCTCGAAGAAGCCGAGAAGCGCGACCACCGCCGGCTCGGCCGCGAGATGGACCTGTTCCACTTTCAGGAGGAAGGGCCGGGCGTCGTGTTCTGGCACCCGAAGGGCTGGGCGATGTTTCAGCAGCTCGTCGCCTATATGCGCCGCCGTCTTGCCGGCACCTACGACGAGGTGAACGCGCCGCAGGTGCTCGACAAGTCGCTGTGGGAAACGTCCGGCCACTGGGGCTGGTACAAGGAGAACATGTTCAAGGTGCAGTCGGCCGGCGACGAGACCGACGACGAACGCGTGTTCGCGCTCAAGCCGATGAACTGCCCCGGCCACGTGCAGATCTTCAAGCACGGCCTCAAATCGTACCGCGACCTGCCGATCCGGCTGGCCGAATTCGGCGCGGTGCACCGCTACGAGCCGTCGGGCGCGCTGCACGGGCTTATGCGCGTGCGCGCGTTCACGCAGGACGACGCACACGTGTTCTGCACCGAGGAGCAACTCGCCGAGGAGTGCCTGAAGATCAACGAGCTGATCCTCTCGGTCTATGCCGACTTCGGTTTCAGCGACGTGCTGGTGAAGCTCGCGACCCGGCCGGACAAGCGCGTCGGCACCGACGAGATGTGGGACCACGCCGAAGACGTGCTGCGCCAGCTGCTCGAGCGCATGGCCAAGGAATCGGCCGGGCGCATCAAGACCGGGATCAATCCGGGCGAAGGGACCTTCTACGGGCCGAAGTTCGAGTACGTGCTGCGCGACACGATCGGCCGCGAATGGCAGTGCGGCACCACCCAGGTCGACTTCAACCTGCCGGAACGGTTCGGCGCCTTCTACATCGACCACGACGGCAGCAAGAAAATGCCGGTGATGGTGCATCGCGCGATCTGCGGATCGATGGAGCGGTTCCTCGGCATTCTGATCGAGCATTTTGCCGGGCACTTTCCGCTGTGGCTCGCGCCGGTGCAGGCGGTGATCGCCACCATCACCTCGGACGCCGACGAATACGCGCGGGACGCGCTCGCGCAGGCGCAGCGCCTGGGGCTGCGGGTAGAGACTGACCTGCGCAACGAGAAGATCAACTACAAGGTCCGCGAGCACTCGCTCGCCAAGGTGCCGGTGCTGCTGGTGGTCGGCAAGAAGGAGGCGGCCGAGCGAACCGTCTCCATCCGCCGGCTGGGACACCAGGAACAGACCGTGATGCCGCTCGAGCGCGCGCTCGCCATGCTGGCCGACGAGGCGGTGACGCCGGATGCGAGGCGGCTGCGCGAGGCGGCGTGACGCTTCAGAGCCCGATCGTGTCCCGCGCGCGCTGCTTCGCGCAGCGCTGCTGCGCGGATGCCCCGCGCCGTCCGGCGCGGGCAATGTCGTAGGGCGCAATACCCAAGCGTATTGCGCTCTTTCCATACGGCCGACTACGATCCTCCCTATTCCGCTTAACGCTGCGCGATGGGTCCCGCCATGCCTCCAGCTCTGCCCTTCGACGACCTTGCGGCGCTCGCCGCCCAGGCGCGCGAAACCCTGTTCGTCGCGCTGATCTCCGACGTGCTCGATGGCCTCGGATTTCGCGACCAGGCGCTGCCGGCGCGCATCCGGCCGCTCGACGAAGGCGCGGTCTTGTTCGGGCGTGCGCGCACCGGGCTCTATCGCGAGGTCTATGAAGTTCCGATCGGCCGCAACCCTTATGCGCTCGAAATCGCGCTGATCGACGACCTCAAACCCGGGGACGTCGCGGTGCTGGCATGCGGAACGTCGGGACGCATCGCGCCCTGGGGCGGGCTGCTCACCACCGCTGCACGCGCGCGCGGCGCTGCCGGCTGCCTCACCGACGGCTGCGTGCGGGACATCCGCGCCATCCGCAGCAGCGGCTTTGCGGTGTTCCACGGCGGCATCTCGCCGCTCAATTCCAAGGGGCGCGGCGAGATCGTCGAGATCGACGTGGCGGTCGAGGTCGCCGGCGTGCACGTTGCGCCCGGCGATCTCGTGTTCGGCGATGCCGACGGCGCGATCGTTATCCCGCGCGCGATCGAGCGCGAAACGCTCACCCAGGCGATGGAGAAGCTCGCCGGCGAGACGCGCACCGAGGAGGCGCTCGCGCGGGGCGAAAGGCTCGCCGACGTATTTGCGCGCTACGGAATCCTGTGAGCGTGGCATGCGCCGCCGCTTCGCGGCGCCTTGTCCACCCTACCGATCCTGCCGCTCGCCTGACCCGAGGAAACCGTAGAGCCAGTGACGCACCTCGCGCGGCGTCGCGAAATAGCCATTGGTGCCCGGAAAACGTCTGCCCACCGAGAAGGCCAGGCCGTCGAACTCGGGCATGGCCTTGAACACGCTTTCGTCGGTGACGTCGTCGCCGAAGAAGATCGGTCGCCGCCCGCGGAAGGGCGGGCGCTTCATCAACTGTCGAACCGCGATGCCCTTGTTGAACGTCGGCGGCTTCACCTCGAACAGAGACTTGCCGGGCAGGATTTCGAGCTTGAGGTGCGGCAGTTCGGAACACAGGGCGCCGATCTCATCGCGTATGCGCTGCTCCTGGTCGGGCGCGAGACGGTAGTGCAGCGCGATCGAATAGCCTTTGTCTTCGGCCAGCACGCCGGGCGTCGCCGAGGCGATGGCGAGGAGCCGCTGCCGCAGTTCCGGATCAAGCGGCTTGACGCGGCTGCGATCGATCTCGCCGTCCGCGGTCAGGCGGTTCTCGGCGCCATGGCCACCTACCGCGGCCACTCGCAGCGGGTCGAACAGCCGATCGATCTCGGCGAGCGGCCGGCCGCTCACCAACGCGAGCGCGCCGCCCATGCGATTTCGCAGGGTTCCGAGCACATGCTTCAGGCTCGCCGGCACCCGCACCTCTTGCGGCGTCGACGCAATCTCGATCAGCGTCCCGTCGATATCGAGCAGGACCGCAATCGTTGCCGGATTGGGATGCCCGGGACGGGCGTGGCCGCTTTCGCTCGCCCTGCTTTCCAACGCATTCATGGGCGATAGGAATTGCCGCTTACCGCGTCAGCAATTCAATTTCGCGGTCGAACCCGGGCTCGACCTTGAACTCGCGGTTGAACACCTTGCCCTCGTGGCGCGCGATCGCGACGTAGTCGCCCTCGGCCAGAATCACCGTGGGGAATGCGCCGATCAATTCCTTGATCACGTCGCCGCCCGGGGTGAGGACCGACCAGGCCGTATTGGCGAGCGCTTCGCCCCCCCGCTCGCCGACGAGCTTCAGAGTGATCAGCGCGGCGCGATGATTGATCCGCGCGTCGGTCAGCTTGCCGGCCTGCACGCGGAAATCGGAGCGGATGACCGCATTGCCGTCGCCGTAGTTCGACACCACGTGGTAGGTCCCCTCCGGCAGCAGCACGAGGTCGCCGGTCGGCACCTCGGACGCGATCGGCCGCTTGTCGCCGACCTCGAACTGACCGCCCTTGTAGACATCGAACGTGATCTGCCCGGCCGGTATCCGGGCGTCGGCGACGCGGCCTTCGAAGCGCACCCCGCCCGCCGGAATCTCGAACACCTCGCGCACCGTCTCGTTGCGCACGGTGACGCGTTTCACCGCGGTCGCAAGCCCGAAGGCGGCGTGCACGATGTAGCCGCCCGTCGGCAGCGAGATCACCGGCGACGCGCTCTTGTCCTCCTTGAGCAGCTTGAAGGCGCCGGTATGATCCGGTTTGTCGGCATAGACCCGCCAGTGCAACCCGGCGCCGATCGTCGGAGCATCGCGACCGAAGCGTGCCGATACCGCAAGTGCGCTGACGGTGGGCGGAAAGCCCCTGGGCGACGGCGCCGTCGCTCCGGAAATATTCGCTCCAGGACCGCCAGCCGTCGGGGTGACGGCGGAACCGCTGGAGGGGGGCGGCGGAGCAGTCAGCGTCACCGGAGGCAGCGGAATGGATCCCGGGGGTCTGAGGATGTTTCCCTCGGGCGAGGCTATGTTCGCACCCGGCGGCGAGGGTGCACCGGGCGCCAATCCCGCCGGCGCTGGCGACCGCGAAAACAGATTTCCGAACTGCGCCGTCGCCTCGATCGGTGCCATGGCCAACGCAGCGACTGCCGCGACGACGGACAGGCACGGACCGCCTCTGACCACGAGAACCCCCTGTTTCAAGCCATCGGACGCTGGTTTTGTGCCGAAATCACGGCGAATTCAAGCCGTGTTCGCGCGAGTTTGTCACCCTCCATCGCCTGTGCTAGGCGCACGCGCCCCTTGGAGGAGCGCGGATGCCGGATGCTCTCGATCTGCTCAAGACCCGCCGTTCGGTCAAGCCGATGGAGCTCACCGCGCCGGGCCCGACCGGCGAGCACCTCGCCACCATGCTGACGATTGCGTCGCGCGTTCCGGATCACGGCAAGCTCACGCCCTGGCGATTCGTCGTGTTCGAAGGCGCGGCCCGACGCGCGGCGGGCGAGAAGATCGCCGCGGTCTTCCGCAACGCCAATCCGGGGGCGAGCGCCGACCAGATCGAGTTCGAACGCAATCGCCTGGCCCGCGCCCCGATCGTCGTCGCGGTCGTCAGCCGCGCCGGCCCGCACGTGAAGATCCCCGAATGGGAACAGGTGCTGTCCGCCGGCGCTTCGGCGATGAGCCTGGTGCTGGCCGCACACGCGCTCGGGTTCGCGGCCAACTGGATCACGGAGTGGTATGCGTACGACCGGCGTGTTCTCGACGCGCTCGGCATCGCGGCCAACGAGCGGATCGCCGGGTTCGTCCACATCGGCACGCCGGTCCAAAAACCTGAAGACCGCCCCCGTCCGTCCCTCGACGCGACCGTGACGCGCTACGAGGCTTAAGAGGATCGGCTTGCAAATCGCTCATTGCGTCCTTCGAGACGCGGTCCTTCGGACCGCTCCTCAGGATGAGGCATGTGGTGCGTGGCATACACAAACCTCCTCATGCTGAGGAGCGCGCGGAACGCGCGCGTCTCGAAGCACGGGCAACCGGCTTTCCACGCTTGAGCGCACTCTCAAACGGTCTCTAAGGGACGATCCGCTCGGCGCGAAACCGGCGCAACAGCCGCACGAACATCTCTTCCGAGTCGACCACGTCGTGAAACCCGAAGCGCCGGGATTTGCTGACGTCCGACATCACATCCCAGTCGCAGCCGAAGACGTAGTCGGCAAACGGCCAAGCTACCAGCTGGTCATAGGCAAACCGCTGCAGCCGGTATTTCTCGGTCATCGCCTGCCATAACGTCCCCTTGTCGGCCATGTGTGCGGTGAGGCTGATCGTCTGCGGATCCCCCGCCGGCATGTCGAACGCGGCGGCGAGTTTCGGCCACAGATTCCGCCAGCGGAAATAGTCGCCGTTGGTGATGTTGAAAGCCTCGAGGCGAGCAGCGCGGCTCGGTCGCCGCCCACAGCGCGGCATTGGCGAAGTGCGTCGAATTCGGTGACCTGATAGATCGCAGCATAGGCACCGGGCTTTCCCGGAAAGCGCAGCGGCAGACCGAGCTCCTTGCTGATCGCCGCATAGACCGCGATCGCAGGCGCGAGGCTCATCGGCGTGCCGGGCGCAAAACCGCACAGCGTCTGCGGCCGCAGCTCCACCCAGTCCCACCCCTTGTCGCGCTGGAAGGCGGTGAGCCAGTCGATCTGATCGAAATAGTAGTCGGGCGGCATATGGCGGGGATCGCTCTCGCGCGCCGGCGTCTTGAACGGTCCGAGATGCGAGCCGTAGTACTTGGTCCCGGTCACCAGCACGACGCGGCGCAACGACCGCGACGCCTGCTCGATCGCGCTGACGGCGTTGACCAGCATGTCGCGGTTGGGGGCGATGTTCGAGGCATAGCCCGCGGCGGCGCCGGCCGCAGCCTGGAATGCCGCATAGAAGACGTGGGTCGTCTCCGACAAGGAGCCGAGGTTCTCGGCCGTTGCCTGTCGGTCGAGAAGGTCGACGCTGATGTGCCGATAGCGCGGCCCGACTCGACCGCCCGGCGCGACAGGCCGATCACCGCCCAGTCGTCCTGTTCGAGAAGCCGCTCGACGATATAGCGCCCGATCACCCCGAGGGCGCCGACGACGACGGCCTGTTTGCGCTCTGCCATCGCTGTTCCCACAATGCCCCGATGATCGTCGGCCCGGCGAGGCGAGCCGTTCGGCTCTTTCCTCGTAGCCCGGAAAAGGCTTTGTTACCTTCGCAATCGCCGCCTGCCAACCCGGCGCCTCCACGGGACCATCCGCGATGTTCTACGAGACCGCCAAGAGCGACCATGGCCTGCGCTACGATCCGTTCAAGGCGATCATCGCGCCGCGGCCGATCGGCTGGATCACTTCGATGAGCGCGACAGGGCGAGATCAACCTCGCTCCGTACTCGTTTTTCAACGCATTCTCGACGCGGCCCCCGATCGTCGGATTCTCCAGCGAGAGCCGCAAGGACTCGGTGGAATTCACCGAGGCAACCGGCGAGTTCGTCTGCAACCTCGCGACCTGGGACCTTCGCCACGCCATGAACGAGACCTCGGCCTCCTTCCCGCGCGGCATCAACGAGATGAAGGAAGCTGGGCTCGAGCCCGCGCCGTCGCGGCTGGTGAAGCCGCCGCGGGTCGCCGCCTCGCCCTGCGCGCTCGAGTGCCGCTGGCTGCAGACGATCCGGTTCCGCGATCTCGATGGACGGGAACTGGATCGCTACCTGGTGGTCGGGCGCGTGGTCGGCGTCCACATCGACGACCGATTCATCAAGGACGGCATGCTCGACACCGCGGCGATGAAACCGATCGCCCGCTGCGGCTACAACGACTATGCGGTGGTGGATTCGGTGTTCTCGATCGTGCGGCCGCCATGAGCGAAAGCCCTGGCCGATCTTCACCATACCTCACCGAATGCCTTGTCCGGCGCGGACATCCGATCGATCATCGCGCGCGTGTGGTGGATTTGAAGTTCCTTCAACTCTTGCGGCGATCCCGTTGAGGAGCTTTTCAAATCCAGAACCTCACGAGGACTTGAGCTTGCGAGTGTCCATCAATTCCGAAGTTCGCCGCAGAAGGCGCCGCAATGATTAGGCGAACTTCGGAATTGGGACGCTCGCCTTCCTGATGGACCCGCGTCGGTGTTCGATTTCCTGCTAGGCCGCGACAAGAACGGCGACCGCGCCGCGACCGCGGGTGAAGACACTGCGCCGCCGGTGCGCGCGCGGCCAACGATCGGCTTGGCCTTGGGCGGCGGCGCCGCCCGCGGATTTGCCCATATCGGCTTGATCAAAACCTTGCTGGCGAAAGGCATTGTCCCGGACGTCATCGCGGGAACCTCGATCGGCGCGCTCGCCGGCGGCCTCCATGCCGCCAGCCGCCTCGACGCGCTCGAGACCTGGGCGCGGGCGCTGACCCGGCGCAGCCTGTTCGGCTATCTCGATTTCAATCTGTGGGGATCCGGCCTGATCCGCGGCGACCGGCTGGCCGAGCTTCTGGACCGCGAGCTGGGCGCGGTCACGATCGACCAGCTGCCGTTGCGGTTCGCCGCCATCGCCACCGAGGTCGGCACCGGTCACGAAATCTGGTTGACGCGCGGCCGGCTGGTCGACGCCTTGCGGGCGGCCTACGCGCTGCCGGGCGTGTTTGCGCCGGTGCTGATCGGGCAGCGGTGGCTGGTCGATGGCGCGCTGGTCAATCCGGTGCCGGTGTCGGCGGCGCGCGCGCTCGGCGCCCGCGTGGTCATCGCCGTCAACCTCAACGCCGACCTGTTCGGGCGGGGAACCACGATCGCCAGCCATGGAACCGACGAGCCCGACGGCCGCTGGCTCGAGCAGATGACTCACCGGCTCGATGCTCCGGCGGGCGCGGCGCGGATCGTGAAGCGTCAGATGCTGGGAAGCGCGGGGCGCCCGGGCATCACCACCGTCATGATCGAAGCCTTCAACATCATGCAGGACCGGATCACCCGGGCGCGGCTGGCCGGCGACCCTCCGGACGTGATGGTGAACCCCCGGCTTGGGTCGATCGGTCTGTTCGACTTCCATCGCGCGGGCGAGAGCATCGACCTCGGGGCCGAAGCGGCCGAGCGCGCGCTGGAATCGATCGAGCAGGCGCTCGCCGCGCTCGCGTGACGGTCGCCGCGCTGCCTCAAGCGGTCAGGATATAGTCGCGCATCGCATTCGATTCGCGCTCCATCTCCTCCAGCCGATACTTGACCACGTCGCCAATCGAAACGACGCCGACCAGCCGGTCGCTTTCGACCACCGGAATGTGGCGGAACTTGCCGGTGGTCATGCGCTCCATGATGTCGCCGACCGTATCGGCTTCGCGGGTGGTGACGACCCGGCGTGTCATGGCCTGTTCGACCCGCAGGTCGAGCGCTGCGGCGCCGCGATCCGCCAGCGCACGGACGATGTCGCGCTCCGACAGCACACCGATCACCCGCGCATCGGGGCCGGTCACGATCACCGCGCCGATGCGGTGGGTGCTCAAGAGTTTCGCCGCCTCCGCCAGCGAAGCGGCCGGCGCGATGGTCACGACCGTAGAGCCCTTGCTCGACAGAATCGCCTTGACTGTCATGGGCGCTCCTCCATTCCGGCGGCACGCTCCGCCGATCGCACCGCCCGGTGCGCGGAATTGCAACGAGAGCCGCAATCGGAACGCAACAGACGCCGCACAGTTGCCGGCCCGTCGCTGCCTTGCCGGGCGGTCAAGGCAAAATCATCGGACGATCTGGCGACGACCGCAAGGGCGCCGAGCGGGAACCTGCTCAGCGCGGCGCAATCTCGTGACCGGGCCCCGCCCCGTCATCGTGACCTGCGCCGAGCCGCGGGCAACCGGATCGAACAGGGGAAACAGCACCAGCCCCGCCACGAAGCCGCCGATATGCGCTTGCCAAGCGACCGACTGCTGATCGTCGCCAAGCGAGAACGAGCCCAGGCCGAACAGAATGTTGAGGCCGAACCACACCGCCAGGAAGACGATCACGCGCGGATCGCGCAAGGTCACCAGCAGCGGCGCGGCGGGAATCGCGTAGGCCCGACCGCGGGTTCCGCCGAGCAATCCAAGCGGGCCTCCGGCCTGGAACACGAACCGGATCGCCGCCGCCATGAAGCCCGATATGGCGGCGGACGCGCCGACCATCGGCCAGAAATCTACCGGATGGGTGGCGAGGTGCATGGCCGCACCGGCCGCCGCAGTCACCGTGGAGAAGGCGAGGAATCGCAAAGGCCCGAACCGCCGCGCCACCGCGCTGCCGAACGCCAGCAGCCATACCGTGTTGAGCCCGAGATGCGTGAGGTCGCCATGGATCAACGCATAGGTCACGAACGTCCAGATCTGGGGGCCCCAGCCGTCCGGCAAGCCGATCTGGGCCGCGAGGGCCGCGTCATAGCGGGTGGGGATGAAAGAGAACAAGAGCAGGAACTGGATATCGCTGCGTGGCGTCAGCACGAGCGCGCGCAAAGCGTGGACGAGCGCCATCACCGCAATCGTCACGGTGACGACCGACGGCACGTTCAGCATCGGCTCGCGGGATAAACTCAAGGGGAGGGTCCGTGCACGGCACCGCTCAGATAGGCCGGTCAGGTGGAGGCGGCAAGTCGCCGCCCCTTGTCGGCAGCAACGGTCGCGAGCTGCGGGTGGCGCCCGCGTGCGGTGTCGAACTCACCGCTTCTTCTGGACTGCGGCGCGTGGCTTGCGCTTGCCTCGGGACGAAACGCGTTTGCCGCGCGGGGAGGCGCTGGCGGTGCGCACCGGCTGTTTGAGCTCGACCACCAGCACACGGATATCCTTCTCGCTGTCGTTCTCGAGCGCGCGGCTTTGCGCCGGCAGCGAAAACGCCTCGCCGGCCTTGAACGTCATCTCGTAGGGCGTGCGGCCGCCGGGCTTGAACACCAGGGCGCCGTCGGTCAGCACGTACAAGAGATGATCGGGATGCGAGTGGACGCCGATCCTGGCGCCCTTGCGGAAATTCCCCTCCAGCACCCGCATGCGGTCGTTTTCGAGCACTTTCTTGTAGATCGTCGGCCCGACCGAGAGCGCGTCCTGTGCGCTCGCTTCCCCCGTCACCGCGGCGAGCGCCGCGGCCAGTAACCCTATCATCCGACGCATTATCCGCTCCTGTTCGCCTCCTGCCGGCTGCCGACCGATCCGTTCCCCGCCTACCCCGCATGCGTTGCGTCGGGATCAATGCCGCGCAGACTACGCCACAATCGCCACAATTGTTCCGAGCCGGCAATCGTCATCAACCAAGCCTCGCCGGGGCACGTTCCGAGCCCGTGCCCGTTTGAGACCTCAGCCCGGCATGAGTGCTGCTTCGAAACGTTGCAATTCCGCCCAGGCGTCCCGCTTAGGGACGGCGGAAGAGTACGACACTCGGAGCCGCGGCATGAAGCATCTCTCGTCAGAACGCTGTTTGCCCATTGGAACGACCGGCGCGGCAACCGGCCGGCTCCGGAGCGCGGCGAGATCGATCCGAGCGCCATCAAAGTGGCTTTGGCCGACAGTTTCATTCTTTCTTTCAACCAATTGACAAACCATCCATTTCGTCTTGCGGGCACGCGCGTATGCGCACTCTTCGGCCGGGAGCTCAAGGGCCAGGGCTTTGTCGAGCTTTGGGACCGGCCGAAGCAGCGCCAGATCAACGATCTCGCCGCCATCGTGGCCGACGAGCAGTTTGGGATCGTGGCCGGCGCGGTCGGCTGGACGGTCGAGGGATTCTCGGTCGACTTGGAGCTGCTGTTGCTGCCGCTCAAGCATTGCGGGCGAACGCATGTCCGCCTGATCGGGACGCTGGCGCCGTTGGCCGTGCCCTACTGGCTCGGCTCAAGCCCGGTGCATGCAATCGCGCTCGGCTCGCATCGGTATCTTGGCCCGCCCGCGGAGGCCCCGTCCCCGGCTTTGCCGGTCGAAGAGGGGGGGCGGCTTCGTCGCGGCCTGCTCGTCTATGACGGCGGCCAGGCGTAAAACGCCGCGCGGCTAACGCCCTCTTATCCCCGAGGGGACGAATAGTATTGGTTAATCAGCAAGTTATATCGAGTGCCAGAATTTGAAATAAACGACCAATGAAACAGCCGGGCGGTGCCTGGCGACCTCCAGGCACGGCACCGATGCGCCGATCCGCAGGGTGCTCTCTGAACCTCGAACGCAACTTAGATGAGTCCAGCGCCACCGCCTCCTGCCCCAGTCCTCTTCCGCCTCCCGCTGCACCGCCGGCGCGTCCGGGTTCTTGAACTTGAGCCAGTCGCTGGTGCGACCGGAGCGGTAGCGCGAGCCCAGCCGCTTCGACACGATGCCCTCAAGCCCCATCTTGCAGGCGTGCGCGAACACGACGTCGCCGCGATGCGTGAGATGCTGGTTGAACTGCACCCCCGGCAGAGATCCGCGCAGCAGGCTGGCCAGCGTCTGTCTTGCGCACCTCGAGCGGCTCGCGCCGCAAGTCGTTGCCGTCGAGCTCCAAGAGATCGAAGGCGACGAGAACGACGTCCTGGTCGTTGCTGCGATGCCTCAGCACCTCAAAGCTCGGCACCCCGTTCTCATCGCAGCACACCGCCTCGCCATCGATCAGGCAGCTGCGCGCCTTCAGCTTGTTCACGGCCTGGACGATGAGCGGGTAGCGGGACGCCCAGTCATGCCCGTTCCTGGTCAGCAGCCGGATGCCGACCGACACGGGATCGCGCCGCGCCATCAGCCGATAGCCGTCGTGCTTGATCTCATGCACCCAGTCCGGCCCGATCGGCGGTCGCTCGCCAGGGGATGGCAGGCAGGGCTCGATGAAGCCGGGGAGAGGCACGCAACACCATTTCGCCACACAAATAGCCGGCCGAAGCTGACCGGCCAAGCCGTCCGCAACAGCCCTCGGTCCGATACGCACGCACTGTGCACGCCTGCACTCGCCTCATCTACCGTCTATTGCGCATCGTCCCGTCACCCCGACCAAAATGTTGCGGGCCGGTACAGTTTCCAAATTATTAACCAAACCCGGCGCACGCTCCACGCACACGCCCAAACGCGACGGAGCTGCTCCACCCATGGCCTACTCACTCGCACGAGCTGCCGATGCAGTCGGCATGGCGCGGTCATCCATCCTACGTGCCGTCAATGGGGAAAGATTTCCGCCACCCGTGACGAAAATAATGGAGGGCAGATCGAGCCCGCCGAGCTGCGCCGTGTCTATCCCGTACAAGCCGCCGAAACGTCGCGCACCGACGAACTGATTGCAGAATTGCGCGCCCGCCTCGAGGACATGCGGCATGCACTCGCAACAGCAACGGCCAATGCCGAAACGTGGCGCGCAGCCTTTGAGCGTGAACAAACGCAACGCGCCCTGCCAGCCCCAAGCACCAACGCGCAACGGCTCGCCCTGCCCGCTCCGAAACCGGCGGAAACGCCGGCAGCCGATGCACCGCCCCCATCACGATTGCGCCACACCTGGCGCTGGTTGCGGTCGACCGGATAATGCTGGCAAAGGTGCCGTGGACGCCCCCCTTTTAGGGATCCGTTCAGGGCATCGCGTCGCGCGCGTACCGCCCCGGTGCAGCAGTCGGCCATGCGCGGGTCGAGAGCGCATGCACTTTTAGGCAAGTCTAATGCACGGACGGTCTAATGCAGTATGGTCTAATGCACGCATCGATCGTGGGCAGACACCTCGGTGCTCCAACACCCCGACCAGGATCGAGGGCGGCGCCCCGCCGCGAGCCTCGCGCTCTCCGCTGCCGGTGTCGGCAGCCGCCCACCGTGCGTCAAGTCATAAGCGCGGTCAAATTTGCGGTTCAGGACGCTCTATATCCCGCGCTCGCATTGCCGTCCTCCTCGACCGCGATACGCACCCCGACGAATGACGCGCGCCGAAACAGCCAGCCCTCTGCCTCCATTTTAGTCACCGTACACGAAAGCCGGTCGCCTTCGCGGAATCGCCTCCGCAACCCAGTGATGGCGCATTGGCACGTAACCAAGGTGGCGGCCGTTGTGTTTGATTGCGATTGCGTTTTGCTCGTGCTTGTTCTCCGGCTCAGGTACTAAATCGAGCCGGTCGCCTTGCCGCAGCCCAAGGCAATGGCTCCCACGCTTTGTTCCGTCCGGCCCTTTGTATCGAAGACCCGCAATCCAACTTGGATAACTCCGCACGATCAACCCCGCCTATGTCCTTCGAGATGATTTTCGCTTGCCCGATATTTAGCGCCACTGCATTGTGGTGCGCCGTGGGTTCGCGATTGTACAACACGCGGCAGAGTGCGCCTAATGTGTTGGAGGCAGCGCGGCGCCGCCGTTCCAGAGAGCGGTCGGAGCGGTAGGGCAGTTTCGGAGCAGCTTTAGTTTCATCGCGCCAGTTCGACGATCTGCCCGTCGAACCAGATCCGCCGCGCCCAGCGCTTGCGGGGCGCTGCCCCTTTCGCCGATTGCGCCACCCTTTGCCCGAGATCCTGCGTCTGCTCGGTCATGGCCTTCATCTGGGCCTGGATGAATTCCTGCTGCAGTTTGGCGATCTCCTGCACGTCCTTGGCGCGAGCGAGCCGTTGCGCGAAATCGAACGACGCAGCGATGTCGCGCTCGGCGTACCCCATGATCTTCTCGCTGGTGCCCTTGGCACCCGCCTGCACCGCAGCAGCCTGTTCCTCCACCTTTGCGGCCGCCCTCTGGGCGGCATCCATGAAGCTCTCGAATGCCTGCCGCGCCTGCACCACGCTTCGCTCTGCGACACTGCGCATTTCAGGGGGGATCTCGAACGTTCCCATCGGCCCTTTCTGCATGATCGTCTCCTCTGCGTGTTGGCCGCGACGTTTGCGGCTGCTCCCCCGCGGCCGCGATCTTAGCCGGAATTCCCCCGATGAACCTGAATTTGAGGCGGATAGTAGCGATTTTCTGGGATCGGCGCATCGTCGAGCTTGAGGAGCACATCCCCGAGCTTGAGGCGGCACGAGAGAACGGCGACCGCTTCAAGCCGTCTGACAAAGGCTGAGCACATCGCGGCCGTCTTGTTCGGCATGTTTTCGGCGAGCAAGGCGGCGGAGATCGCCAAGCACATGACGGCACTCCTCGCGGCCAAGCCGAAGCTTACGTCCGAGCTTCCGCTAATAGGTCGAACACATGGCTGGCACGATCCTCGCCAACGTCGAGTTTGTCCTTGCCAACTCGGAGCCGTCCACATGGCACTTCGCTGCCGCATAACCACAGTCGGCAATCGGGCGAAAAGCAGACGACAGGTCAGGGCTTCAGCAGATTACTTAGCGAGGCGCGGACCCCATCGGCGAGTGGCTTCGTACAGCGCGCATCGAGGTCGATGCGCGGCCAGATCGACGCCGTGGACAGCAGCAGGACAAGATTTAGGTGCACGATGTCATAAGCTGTGTCCGGCGTATAGAAAGCCGATGTGCCGGGCACCACACTGATGATCCCGTCGGTCTCCACGCGTGCGCCAACCCCTTACGGCGAAAGCGCTGCCAGGCGTCGATCGCGGCCAGCGTCGCGTCGTCGGTTATCCCGGTGAGCTTCACTTGTGACCACTCCTTCTGGACCTCCTGCGGGGGCGGCTGTGGTTTTCCCGCTGCGGCGACCACGAAGCAGAATTGCACGAACGACACATCGTCGACGGGCGCGTGGGGATATCCCCGACCGACTGGCCTCGTCAGGTTGAAAAAGAACGGCAGGCCTCCGAAGCCGTTCACCAAAGCGAACTGCATTGCGGCTCAAGCCCTCTCACTACGCCCCATCCTACCAAATCGCGCTTCCTACACCTCGCACTGAACGCTGGCCCGAAAGCGCTCGTGCGGTGGTATCTCGTATTCCTCGAGCCTTCTCGAGACCGAGTGGGGACGGGAGCTGTATTTGCGCGCGACCTATGGCGCAGGCGGTCCATCGGCGAGCAGTTCACGCACGGGCGACGATGGACACGTGAAGCAACGGAAGCCGACGGAGCGCGAGACGCAATTCGCGCGCTGGTGGGCGCTGGTCACCGACAGGGACCGGAAGACCAGGAGCGTGCTCGCCTTGAGATTATCTCACTCATTTGAATTGCGAAACTGCGTCTCCCCAACCCTGTTGCAGTTCTGCTAACGCCTTTTGGTTCGCTGTCTGTAAATCCTGCCATGCGCCTTCGGATGCAGCTTGCACCTGTTCCGCAAGTTTCCGCGCCTCGTCTGCCTTAAGCTCCATTTGCTCCACTGCCTTCTTGTAGTCGGCACGAGCTTTGTCGCCGGCTCGCTCGAGCTCCTTTTGGTAGTCCTTGATTTACGACCGCCAGATATCGCTCTGAGCCTTCACCTGGTCAGCAAAGCCTTCTCTGGATGACATATGCTCCTCCTTCGCTGGTCTAGCCGGTTGTTCTTCGTGGATGTCATGGAAACACTCGTTGATCTGAATCACGCCCTATCACTTTATTCCACCACGTTGAGGTTACCCTTGAGGCAAGAAGGGAGAGAACGGACAACTCGGACGGCAGTGTGGTCGCAGAGAGGCGCCTCACAGTTCGCCCACGGTTGTGACTATGCTGTCCGGCTGCTGGATCGACGCAAGCGGCCTGACCTGCGTCGGTGCCGGTGGATTGCAGCCGGTTGGCGGCCCCTGGTGTTGGAAGTGTCCAACAACCCGTATCCTTTGCGCCGACGTTGCGCGTCGCTCCATTGGAAGTGACTTCTAGTACCCAGCTGGCCTCCAGATCTGGTTCAGGCGGCCCGCACCTTGACGTAGCGGCCGGGCGCAGGCTCGATTTCGGGAAACGCGGAGGTGCCCAGGCGCGTGCGTGCCTGCACCGGCGCGCCGGGAGTGAGAACGAAGCCAGGTGCTCCAATCCGACCACCAGCTTCCGGGCAGCTCGCGCGCGGTCTCCAGCCAGCCTTCGTGTCCCTTTCCCTGCTCGCCTTCGACCCAGTAATTGCGCCTGTTGCGCGCTGCCGGGTTGATCACACCCGCGATGTGGCCACTTGCTCCGAGTACGAAGCGCACGTCGCCGGACACGAGTTGCGTGGTCTGGTAGGCCGTTTGCCAGGGCACGATGTGGTCTTCGCGACTTGCCAGTACATATGCGGGCACTTCGATCGCCGAGAGGTCGACCTTGACCCGCATTGTGTCGTTTGCCCGGGGCTGCGAAGATTGTTCTCCAGGTAGGTGTTGCGGACATACCAGCTGTACATGGGACCGGGGAGATTCTGTGCTGTCGGCGTTCCAGTAGAGGATGTCGAACGCGTCCGGCTGACGCCCTTCGAGATAGTTACCGACCACGTAGGGCCAGATGAGATCGTTTCCGCGCAGCGTGGAAAAGACGAACGCGAGCTCCCTGCCGGAAAAACGCCGCCGCTGCCGATCGTTTGTCCGCGCGCCTCGCCACGCTCTGCTCGTCGATCAGCAGCGCGATCTCGCCGGCGTGCGTGAAGTCGAGCATGGTCGTGAGAAACGTCAGGCTTTCGATTTTGTCCTCGTTGCGTGCCGCCATCACGGAAGTGGCGCAACCGAGCATGGTCCCGCCGACGAAGCCGAGTGTGTTGACCTTGTCGGCGCCGGTGATTTCGAGCGCGACGTCGATCGCCCGCATGATCCCTTCCGTGAGATAGTCGTCCCACGTCAGATGGCCCTGCTCGGCCGTGACGTTGCGCCAGGACACCATGAAGACGGTGTTGCCCTGCTCGACGGCATAGCGCACGAACGAATTCGCCGGCTGCAAATCCAGCACGTAGAATTTGTTGATGCTGCGGGAATCAAGACCAGCGGCCGCTCGCCCACCGTCTCGGTGAGCGGCTGGTACTGGATCAATTGAAGCAGCTCGTTTTCGAAGACCACGGAACCGGGCGTGATCGCGAGATTGCGGCCGACCTCGAAAGCCTGCTCGTCGGTCATCGAGATGCGGCCTTTGCCGAGATCCTCGACGAAGAACCCACGCCCTTCGCCAGGCTGTCGCCGCCGGTCTCCATCGCACGTCGCATCGCCTGCGGATTGGTGGCGAAGGAGTCGACGGGCTCAGCGCATCCAGAATTTGCCGTGCGAAGAAACGTGTTCTTGCCCGCGTCTTGTCGTCGAGAGGCGCACGCTCGATCAGATCGTTCACGTAGCGGGCGTTCACGAGATACGACTGTTTGAGAAACTCGTGATAGGGGCTTTTCTTCCACTCCTCGCCTGCGAACCGCCGATCACCCTTCGCCGGCTGCGCGAGGCCGGAACCGATGGCGCTGTTCACCCACAACGCACCCATCTGCTGCAAATAATTCTGCTGGACCGACGCGAGCTCGGTGTAGCGCGTGAAGTCCGTTGCGCCGCCGCTCGCCAGCAGGCCGGTCGCAAGCTGCTGCATCATTGCCTGGCTGGTCTGCGAAAAGCTTGTCAGGTACTCGAAGCCGGATCCTGATCGTTCATTGGCCCCTCCATGCAACTTCACATGTGACTCGTGGGCCAGTGTCATGGCCGCTCCTGCCGTCTGCTGGCCAAGGTGCCGGGAATGGACGGCGCGATGGACCTGGTAACGTGCAGGCGCCGGTAGCGCGGTTACCGGTCGCCCGCCGGCGTCCGTGAGGGCCGGGTGCGTCGATCTCCTCGGGATTGGCCTGCTTCCGATCAGGCCGTTCTCCGACTGAAAGAACGCCGCAATGTCAGCCCGGGCGAAGTTCGCCACCATCGTCGGGATCCCGATGCCGAGATTGTCCGAAATCCTCCTGTTGCCGCCGGAAACGA